>NZ_NQKY01000001.1:0-79273 GCF_002252675.1 Synechococcus sp. BO 8801
ACCCCACGAAAACGAAGCGGTCGCGCTTGAGCCAGTCGTCGAGGACGTCGAACCATCCACGCGTGGCCGGTGCACGCCCTAGGGCGATCGTCATGGGTGAAAGCGGTGCGGATGACCCGCAGGGCTGTGGGTTACCGGGGGATGGTAACAACGTTGATCCGCCTCCCGCGCCGGGCGACATGGGCTGAAACTGACGCCTCCGGCACGCTTCGCGGCAGGATGGCGGCCCATCGCCCCCTCTGACCGCATGGCTTCGCCCGGCGTCGCTTCCCCTTCGGCCGACGAGCAGGTGCTGGAGCAGCCGGTGCTCGGCTCCCGGCGTCTCTCCAACCTGCTGGTGGCTGCGGCCGTGACCATCGGTGGCATCGGCTTCGTGCTCACCAGCGCCTCCAGCCGGTTCGGCCGTGACCTGCTGCCCATCGGCCACCCCGCTGCCCTGGTCTGGGTGCCGCAGGGGCTGGTGATGGGGCTCTACGGCGTGGCGGCGCTGCTGCTGGCCACCTACCTGTGGCTCGTGATCAGCATCGATGTGGGCTCTGGCCTCAACCGTTTCGATCGGAAGGCCGGCGAGGCTCGCATCAGCCGCCGCGGCTTCCGCCAGCTGATCGAGGTGGTGATCCCCCTGCGGGAGATCCAGGCGGTGAAGGTGGAGGTGCGGGACGGCCTCAGTCCCCAGCGACGGCTGGCCCTGCGGGTGCAGGGCCGAAGGGACATGCCCCTGACCCGGGTGGGTGAGCCGATGCCCCTGGCGGATCTGGAGCTGGCCGGTGCCCGCCTGGCCCGTTTCCTGGGCGTCCCCCTGGAGGGCATCTGACGATGCGGTCCGCCACGAAAGCCGCCGGCCTCGGCTGGCGCCTGCTGCTTCTGGTGCTGCTGGGCCTGACGCCCCTCGGCCTGGCGGCCTGCGCCGCCGACACCGGCAACCGACCCATGGGCTGCGAAGCGGCCACCACCCCCTGCCTCAAGGGCACGGCCGTGGTGGCGATGGAGACCAGCAAGGGGCCGGTGGAGCTGACCCTCGATGGGGCGGCGGCCCCGCTCACGGCCGGAAACTTCGTTGATCTCGTCCGCCGCGGGGTCTACAACGGCACGGTTTTCCACCGGGTGGTGAAGGAGCCGGTCCCGTTCGTGGTCCAGGGCGGTGACCCCAGCAGCGCCGATCCCAAGGTGCCCGCCAGCGACTACGGCTCGGGCGGCTTCGTCGACCCAGCCAGTGGCGAGTCCCGGCGCATTCCCCTGGAGCTCAAGCTCGACGGCGAGCAGGAACCCCGCTACGGGGAGGAGATCACCTCACCGACCGTCACCCGCCAGCTGGCCCTCAGCCACGAGCGCGGCGCCGTGGCCATGGCCCGCTCGAACGATCCCAATTCGGCCAGCGCCCAGTTCTACGTGGCCCTGCAGGCCTTGCCCGAGCTGGACGGCCGCTACGCGGTGTTCGGCCGGGTCAGCAAGGGGATGGACGTGATCGACCGGATCCAGCAGGGGGACAAGCTGATCAGGGCCCGGGTGATCGAAGGCGGCACCCTGGTCCAGAACAAGAAGCCCTGAGCTCGCCTGCGGCGGAACCGGCCTGCCCTCAGGCCGGGACCCGCTTGTCGGAGACGGTGGCCTTGAGCAGCTCGGTGTTCACCCCCGAGGCCCGCTCCAGGGCCACCTTGCCCGTGCGGGCGATCTCGAGGATGCCGTAGGTCTCGAGCAGGCGCTCCAGAGCCACCAGCTTGCCCGGATCCCCCACCACCTCGAGGGTGAGGGCATCGTCGGCCACATCCACCACCTTGGCCCGGAACACCTGCACCAGATCGAAGATGGCGCCGCGGTTCTCGGCCGGTGCCGCCACCTTCAGCAGCATCAGCTCCCGCTCCACGGCGGGAATGGTGGAGAGGTCAATGACGCCGAGCACGTTGATCAGCTTGTTGAGCTGCTTGGTCATCTGCTCGAGGGTGCGGTCGTCCCCTTCCACCACCATCGTCAGCCGGGACATGCCGCGGTGCTCGGCCGGCCCCACCGCCAGGCTCTCGATGTTGAAGCCCCGCCGGGCGAACAGACCGGAGATGCGGCTGAGGGCCCCCGATTCGTCTTCCACCAGCACCGAGAGGGTGTGCTTCATGTCGGGGTCGGGAGCGGAGTGCTGCGGGGGACCGGAACGGCGACCGGAATGGTCCTCCCAAAACTACGCGCCGGGGTGAGCCCTGGAGTCAGCCGTTCCCCAGGCGTTCCAGCCACGGCAGCACCGCGCCGTGGAAGGCGTCGGGGGTCTCGTCGTGGGGACAGTGGCCGCACTGGGCGATCACGTGCAGGACGAGGTCGCTGCGCAGGCCGAGGCATTGCCGGGCCACCTCCACAGGCACCAGCCGGTCCTGGCCCCCCCAGATCAGCAGGGTGGGCCGCCCCGGCCGCTGCAGCAGCGAGACGGCCGTGGCCCGATGCGGCCGCAGGGCCATGCCGATGCTCATCGCCCGCAGGGCCCGCACCGCGCCGGGCCGCCTGGCGGGGCGGGCGATCACCCGCCGCAGCTCCTGGTCACCGATCACCGGGTGGTGGTAGGCCGACTGGATGCCCAGGTCGAGCAACGGGGAATGGGCCAGCAGGGGCACCGCCAGCTCCAGGGGAAGCAGCCGCAGCAGCAGCTGGATCCCCCGCCGCTTCAGGCGCCGCCGCCAGGGCCGGCGCCGGGGCGGGCGCCGCTGGGCCATCAGCAGGCTGGGGTCGGGGAGGGGGGCCGCCACCACGGCCCTCACCCAGGTGGGGGAGAACACGCTGCAGGTGAGGGCCACCAGGCCGCCGAGGGAGTGGCCCACCAGCACCGCCGGCCCGCCGACCACCTCCGCCAGGAACGCCTGCACCTGGCGGGACCAGAGGCGGTTGTCCAGGGCCTGATGGCGGTGCGTCCCCGGCTGGCTGGAGGCGCCGAAGCCGATCAGGTCGAGCCCGTAGACGCACCACCCCGCCGCCGCCAGGGCACCGGCATTGCGGCGCCAGTGGCCGCTGCCGGCCCCGAAACCGTGCAGCAGCACCACGGCCGGCCGCCCGCTGTCCCCAAGGCGGCGCCAGTGGCAGCCGTGGCCCTTCCAGTGCCAGAGGGCGTGCTCCCCCCAGTCGGCCCCCTCCGGCGCCGGGCCCTCCCCGGAGGCAGGCTGGGGGTCGGCGGACGACACCGATGGCTGCGGCAAGGATCCGGACGTGAGCGGACCTGATCACTATTGCGAAGGGGCGGCCGTGCTGGAGACCGGTGACGGATTCTTCCGGCCCGCCTCCCGGCCGGCCAGGGACTTCGGCGTGCTGCTGGTCCGGAGCCTGGCCGTCGGGGCGGCGGGCGGGCCCGTGCGGGTGCTCGACGGCATGGCGGGCTGCGGCATCCGGGCCCTCCGCTATGGCCTCGAAGGGGGCGCCACGGCGGTGTGGGCCAACGACGCCGACCCCGACCGGCTGCCGCTGCTGGAGCGGAATCTCGCCGGCCTGCCGGCGGCGGTGGAAAGGCAGGTGGGTGCCGCCACGGCCCAGCAGCTGCTGGCGGGCTGCCTGGTCGAGGGGCGCCGCTTCGAGCTGGTGGATCTCGACGCCTTCGGCTGTCCCGCCGACCTGGTTCCCCTGGCCCTCGAGGCGGTGGCCTTCGGCGGGGTGCTCTACCTGGCCAGCACCGATGGACGTTCGGCCACGGGCCACGATCGCCGGGCCGCGCTGCGCCGTTTCGGCGCCGCCGCCCGGGCCCACCCCGCCAGCTGGGAGATCGCCCTGCGCCTGCAGCTGGGGCTGCTGGCCCGCAGCGCCTGGGCGATGGGCCGCGGCATCACCCCCCTGCTCAGCTTCAGTGAAGGACGGGCCTTCCGCACCGCCCTGCGGCTGGAACGCCACCCCGCCCGCGGCGAGGAGGGGCACCTGGGCCTGGTGGCCCACTGCCACGGCTGCGGGGACCAGCAGGTGCAGAGCCTGGGACGGCTGGGGCGGTGGCGGCCCTGCGACTGCCCCGGGGCGCCATCCGGTGAGGCCCCGCCCCTGGCGGTGAGCGGCCCCCTCTGGATCGGCCCCCTCCAGGATCCCGCCACGCTCACGACCATGCTCCAGGAGGCCGAGGCCGGCGGTGCCCACCTCGATCGCCCGGGCCGGCGGCTGCTGGAGCGGCTCCGGGCCGATCCGGCCTCCACGCCCCGCTGCTGGCCCGTGGACGCCATTGCCCGCCGGCTGGGCCAGGGCCCCCCGCCGCTGGCCGACCTGGTGGCGGCCCTGTCGGCGCAGGGGTTCGCCACCGCCGCCAGCGGCGTGATGGCCGCCCAGCTGCGCAGTGAGGCCCCCTGGCCGGTGATCGTGGCCGCGGCCCGGGGCCTGGTGGCCGCGACGGCTGCTAGATAGGTATCCCGTTCCCCCCTGTCCGGGCCATGGCCTCTGAAATCTTCGGCACCGCCGCCATCTTCTGGGTGCTGATCCCCGTCGGCCTGGCGGGCGGCGCCCTGCTGCTCAAGCTCCTGAACGACTGAAGTCCCGGATCGCGCCGGCGCCGGACGCACCACTAGGCTCAGCCCGCTTCCTTTGCTGGGGTCCATGAAGGTTCTTGTCATCGGCGGAACAGGAACCCTCGGTCGCCAGATCGCCCGTCGCGCCCTTGACGCGGGCCATGTCGTGCGCTGCGTGGTGCGATCGCCGCGCAAGGCCGCCTTTCTCCAGGAATGGGGCTGCGACCTCACCCGCGGTGACCTGCTGGAGCCCGACAGCCTCGATTACGCCCTCGAGGGCCAGGAGGCGGTGATCGACGCCGCCACGGCCCGGGCCACCGACGGCGGCAGTGCCTACGACATCGACTGGGCCGGCAAGCAGAACCTGTTCGCGGCCTGTGGCCGGGCCGGTCTGCGCCGGCTGGTGTTCGTCTCCCTGCTCGATGCGGCCCGCCACCGCAGCGTGCCGCTGATGGACATCAAGGCCTGCACGGAGGACTGGCTCGAGGCCTCCGACCTCGACTACACGATCCTGCGCTGCGTCGCCTTCATGCAGGGCCTGATCAGCCAGTTCGCCATCCCGGTGCTGGAGAGCCAGACCGTCTGGGTGAGCGGGGCCCCGACCCCGATCGCCTACATGAACACCCAGGATGTGGCGCGCTTCGCCGTGGCCGCCCTGGAGCGTCCGGAGACGGTCCGGCAGGCGTTCCCCGTCGTCGGTCCCCGGGCCTGGACCACCGGGGAGATCACCCAGCTCTGCGAGCGCTACAGCGGCCGCGAGGCCCGGGTGTTCCGGGTACCACCGGTTCTGCTGCAGCTGATGCAGGCGATCACGGGATTCTTCGAAGCCAGCCTGAACGTGGCCGAGCGCCTCGCCTTCGCCGAGGTGGTGGGGGGAGGCGAGCCCCTCACCGCGCCGATGGAGGCCAGCTATGCCGCCTTCGGCCTCGATGAGGCCGAGACCACCCGCCTGGAGGACTACCTCAAGGAGTACTACGACACGATCCTGCGGCGCCTGCGGGAGATGGAGTCGGACCTCGACAAGGAAGCCAAGAAGAAGCTGCCGTTCTGAGCGGCCCGGCCCGCCAGTTCGTGTGTACTATTGCAGCGTTTGGCGGCGGCCATGGCGATTTCCCAGATCAAGAACCTGCAGCGGCGTCTGGCCAACCTGGAGGAGGAGGCGATCGCCGAACTGACGCGCGCCTGCGGCCATGAGCTCTGGGCCTCCCTGGGCTTCGATGCCTTCGACACCCTCGAGGATCCCGACCGCCGTGCCCGGGCCAACTACTACTACGGCCAGCTGCAGACCGTCAGGGAGCTGAAGGACGCCCTGACGGTCTGAGCAGCGCCACCAGCCGTTGCCGCTCCCCGGGGCTCACCTCCCGCCAGGCCCCAGGGGCCAGCCCGGCCAGATCCAGCGGCGGGCCCCCATCCATCAGGTCGATCGCCGTGCGCAGCAGGCGCAGGGTGGGCAGGCCCACCGCCGCGGTCATGCGCCGCACCTGCCGGTTGCGCCCCTCCCTCAGCTCCACCTCCAGCCAGGCCGTCGGCACCCGCAGGCGGTGCCGGATCGGCGGATCCCTCTCCGGCAGAGTTGGGTCCTCCACCGCCCTGGCCCGGGCCGGCAGGGTGCGGCGTCCCTTCACCATCACCCCCCGGCGGAGGCTGTTGAGGGCCGCTTCGGTGATGATTCCCTCCACCTGCACCAGATAGCGGCGCCAGTGTCCCCAGGCCGGATCGGTGAGCCTGGCCTGGAGACGGCCATCGTCGGTGAGTACCAGCAGTCCCTCGCTGTCCGCATCCAGCCGGCCGGCGGCGTAGACGCCGGGGCGATCGATGTGGTCCGCCAGGGTGCTCCAGGCGCTGCCGGGTTCGGGCCGGAACTGGCTGAGCACCCCGTAGGGCTTGTGGAAGAGCAGGGTGGTGCTCACCGCCTCCGCAGTCAGGAGCTTTCCCTGGCCCGCCAGAGGTTGACCACGCCGATCGAGATCAGCAGCAGGCCCAGATCCATCGCGATGGGGGGAAGGATCATGGGGGTCTGGAGGTGGGCGGCCGGTCGACCCTATCGCTCCGCACCCGGCCTGCGTGTGGCGGGGGGCGACCCGGCGTCGGGGCTGGCGCCGGGAGGTGGGTCACGCTAGGCGCCTAAGCTGGTGGACTGTTGTTGTCCTTACGCCAGCCTTCCCGCATGATCGAAACGTCCGGTGTGATCGAAAAGGAGCAGGGCAACGGGTTCTACCTCGTCACCCTTGAGCAGCCTGCCGGTCACCAGTGCCTCTGCCGGGCGGCGGGCAAGCTCACCAAGTTCCGCATCAAGCTTCTGGCCGGCGACAAGGTGCTGGTCGAGATCAGCCCCTACGACCTGACCCGGGGGCGCATCACCTACCGGGAACGCAATGCCGGCGCCACCGGCCCCCGGCCCGGCGGCAACCGCCCGGGCGGTCCCCGGCGCCGCTGAGCCCGGCCCGGCCAGCCAGCTCCCCGCCCCCAGAACTTCGGAGACGTTCAATCTCCGGAGACCTCAGATCTCCAGCAGTCCGTCGGTTTCCGGTCGGCGATCCAGGTGCAGGTCCCTGGGCACCATCAGCACGTTGGCCTGCAGCAGTTCGGGGTGGTCCTCAAGGGTGAGGAGCCACTCACGGAATTCCTCGTTGATGGCGTAGCTGTCCTCGAACAGCTCACGGCCGTCCAGGGCGGCCCGCCGGGCCAGGGCCCAGCAGACGGCCACGGTCACACGTCGATGCACGGCCGCATCGAGGGGGGTATCGGAAAAACCGTCGTGATCGCTGGCGTCGTCTCTTGGCCTGTCCATCGGGGTGATCTCGGTGGATGTCCTGTGGTGCCCACGTTGGCGGCTGGTGGGCGCAACGACGGTGTTGGTTGTCACATCGTTGCAGGAAAAGCGCCTGCAACAAGCCAATCAAAGCCAAAAATTAAGCCGATGGGCGACTTCAGGCCGACCGGCGCCCGATGTTCGGCAGCACGGGGCCGCTGACGCTGATCATCCGCCCGGCGTCGTCCGCCAGGGCCTGCAGGGGCAGGCGCTCGCCACTGCCCGGTGAGCTGCCCCCGGCGGCGGCCGTCTCCGGCGGGCGCGGGCGGATCACGTAGGGCTCGCTCACGGTCCAGCCCCGGGCGTAGCCGATCAGCAGCGGATCGGCCGGTGCGAACACGTAGGACGGTCGCCGTGGGATGGATTCCTGACCGGAGCGATCCCCGTCCATGCGCACGGCCCTGGTGATCGCCTGCACGAAGCGGCTGCGGGTGACCACGGTGGTGAGGTAGGCCACCACCCGCAGCCGCGGCGCGTCGAAGCCTTCGGCGCACATGTCGATGCTCACCAGCCAGTCGGCGTCTCCGGCCTGGAAGGCCGCCAGGTGGCGGGCGGCCTCCGGATCCTGGGAGTGCACCAGGTGCACCCGGTCCCCCTCCTGGGCCAGCAGGTCGGCGATGGCGCCGGCGTGGCCGATGTCGCGGGCCACCACCAGCCCGCCCGCCCCCGGATGCTCCAGCCGCACCCGCTCCAGGCGGCGGCGGGCCTGGAGCAGCAGCCGCAGGGCGATCCCGCCCCGATCCCCCGGCCGGATGGCCCGACGCAGGTTGCGGGCCCGCCAGCTCTCCCGCTGCTCCGCCGACAGGGGGGAGGTCTCGCGCTCTCGGCCATCCTCCGGACGCCCGTGTTCCACCCAGCCGTCCTGGAAGCGGAATTCCAGGGGTCGCACGTCACCGGCGGCGATCAGGGCCCGGGGCTCGACGCAGAGGTCCGGGATGATCCGCTCGGCCGGCCCGTCCTGGTCGTGCATCCGGATCCGGCGGGCGGCACAGAAGCCCAGGTTGTCGGCGCGGAAGGGGGTGCCGGTCAGCCCCAGCCGCAGCCGGGCGCCGCCGCTGAGGCTGCCGAAGGCATGGCCCCAGGCCGTTGCCTCCGGTTCCAGGGGATCGACGCCCAGGTGATGCACCTCGTCGGCGATCGCCAGCCAGGGCCGGCCCGCCAGCAGGCCGCCCAGCTCCTGCTCCAGGCGCAGGCGGTGCAGGGCCGCCGCCTGGTAGCTGAGCAGCAGGCCCTGGCCGGCGGGGGACGGGGGGGCTCCCCCCGGGGCGTCCCATTCCCGCAGGTCCAGGCCGAGGCGGGCGGCGGCGTTGACCCACTGGCGGCCAATGGCGCTGCGGTGGCAGAAGACCACGAACCGCTCCAGCCGCCCTTCCCGCTGCAGCTGCCGGAAGGCGAGCAGGGCCCCCAGGGTCTTGCCGGCACCGGGACCGGCGTGGAGCAGCACGTCCTGGCCGCCGGGGCTCGCCGCCACCAGCCGGGCCCGGAGCAGCTGGATCAGGCGCCGCTGCCAGGCCCGCGGTTCGGGGCCGCCGGCCGCCGGCGAGGTGCCGGGAGCCCCGGCCTGGCGGCGCAGACCCAGATCGAAGGACGGTGGCGCCATCCATCGATTCTGCTGGGCCGTCCAGGGCCGGGTGGGCGTGTCCGCACATTGGCTGACGGTTGCTTGCCGTCAGCGGCGGGTCTGTCTATCGCGGAAGAAGTGTGGGTGGCCTCGCGTTGGTCAAATTGCTGATTCCCAGGGAGACGGCTCCCGGTGAGCGGAGGGTCGCCGCGACCCCCGAAACGGTCAGGCGGCTGGTGGCCAAGGGGGCGACCCTGCAGGTGGAGCGGGGGGCGGGCCAGGCGGCCGGCTTCCTCGACGCCGACTACGCCGCCGTGGGTGCCGACCTGTGGGACGGGGAGGCCAGGGACTGGGAGATGGCCGACGCCGTGCTCTGTGTCCAGCCCCCGCGTCCGGAGGCGCTGGCCCGCCTCCAGGCCGGGGCCCTGCTGGTGGGGCTGCTGGCCCCCTACGGCGCCACGGCTCTGGTCGACACCCTCAACGACCGGCGGGCCTCCGCCATCGCCCTCGAGCTGCTGCCCCGGATCACCCGGGCCCAGTCGATGGATGTGCTCTCCTCCCAGGCCAACATCGCCGGCTACAAGGCGGTGCTGCTGGCGGCGGCCGCCCTCGATCGCTACGTGCCGATGCTGATGACGGCGGCGGGCACGATCCAGCCCTCCCGGGTGCTGATCCTGGGGGCCGGCGTCGCCGGCCTGCAGGCCCTGGCCACCGCCCGCCGCCTCGGGGGCGTGGTCTACGTCTCGGACGTGCGGCCGGCGGTGAAGGAGCAGGTGGAATCTCTCGGCGGGCGCTTCATCGACCCACCCGAACTGGAGGAGGCCCCGGCCGAGGTGGGGGGCTACGCCCGCCAGGCCAGCGAGGCCTTCCTGGCGGCCCAGCGCCAGCAGCTGGCCGACCAGCTGGCCCTGGCCGACATGGTCATCTGCACGGCCCTGGTGCCCGGCCGGCCGGCGCCGCGCCTGATCAGCGAGGCGATGCTCGACGGCATGCGGCCAGGCGCGGTGGTGGTCGATCTGGCCGTGGCCCAGGGCGGTAACTGCTTCGGCACGATCCCAGGGGCCACGGTGGAGCGCCGGGGCGTGCTGCTGATCGGGGCCGACGGCCTGCCCAGCACCGTCCCCAACCACGCCAGCGCCCTCTACGCCCGCAACATCGCCGCCCTCATCGAGCACGTGCTCGGGGAGGACGGCTTCCGGCTGGATCCGGAGGATCCGATCCTCGACGGCTGCCTCTTCACCCACGCCGGTGTCTGCCGCCGGGACGACATCGTCCAGCCCGCCGGCCTGTCCCCCATCGGAGCCCGTTCATGAGCCTTCTGACGCAGTCCCTCTGGGTGCTCCTGCTGGGCAGCCTGCTGGGGCTGGAGCTGATCGGCAAGGTGCCACCCACCCTGCACACCCCGCTGATGTCGGGGGCCAACGCCATCAGCGGCATCACCGTGCTGGCCTCCCTCACCCTCATCCAGCAGGCCGGGGACAACACGGCCCTGCTGGTGATCGGAGCCCTCTCCCTGGGCTTCGCCCTCTACAACGTGATCGGCGGCTTCCTCGTCACCGATCGCATGCTCGCCATGTTCCGCCGCAAGGGCGACAGCCGATGACTTTCTCCATGGATGCTTTCGCCGCCGGCATCGATCTGGCGGCCGTTCTCCTGCTCGCCCTCGGCATCAAGGGTCTCTCGAAGGTGAGCTCGGCGCGCGGGGCCAACGGCCTGGCCGCCCTGGCCATGGGGCTGGCCGTGGTCGGCCTGCTGATCCAGATCCGCCCCGATCCGATCGCCTGGCTCTGGATCGCCGCCGGCAGCGCCGCCGGAGGCCTGGCCGGCCTGTTCACCGCCCGCCGGGTGCCGATGACCGCCATGCCGGAAACGGTGGCCCTGTTCAACGGCTGCGGCGGCATGGCCTCCCTGCTGGTGGCCATGGGGGTGGCCATCTTCGACACCGGTGACGCCGACATCGTCGCCCTGGTGTCGATCGCCGTGTCCGTGTTCGTCGGTGCCATCACCTTCAGCGGCTCGATCGTGGCCATGGCCAAGCTCCAGGGTTGGCTGGACACCCCCGGCTGGACCCAGAGCCGCCTGCGCCACGGCGTCAACATCTCCCTGGCGGTGCTCTGCCTGGTGTCGGCCCTGCTGCTGCCCGGCGATCCCGGCGGCCTGCCCCTGTGGCTGCTGATCGGCGGCTCCACCCTGCTGGGCATCGGCGTCACCCTGCCCATCGGCGGGGCCGACATGCCGGTGGTCATCTCCCTGCTCAACTCCTATTCCGGGGTGGCGGCGGCGGCGGCCGGCTTCGTGGTGGGCAGCCAGCTGCTGATCGTGGCCGGCGCCATGGTCGGGGCGGCGGGCCTGATCCTCACCCAGGTGATGTGCACCGCCATGAACCGCTCCCTGGTGTCGGTGCTCTTCGGCGGTGCCCTCGGGGCCAGCGCCGGGGCCGTGGGCGGCGGCGGCAGCGAGGCGGGCTACACCCGCATCACCAGCTGCAGCGCCGAGGAATGCGCCATGGCCCTGGAGCAGGCCGAGCGGGTGGTGTTCGTGCCGGGCTACGGCCTGGCCGTGGCCCAGGCCCAGCATTCCCTGCGGGAGCTGGCCAAGCTGCTCGAGAGCCATGGGGTGGAGGTGAGCTACGCCATCCATCCGGTGGCAGGACGCATGCCCGGCCACATGAACGTGCTGCTGGCCGAGGCCGACGTGCCCTACGAGCAGCTGCTGGAGATGGATCTGGTCAACCCCGAGTTCCCGCGCACCGACGTGGTGATCGTGCTGGGGGCCAACGACGTGGTGAATCCCCAGGCCAAGAACGACCCCACCAGCCCCCTGTACGGCATGCCCGTGCTGGAGGTGGACCAGGCCCGCCAGGTGTTCGTGGTCAAGCGCAGCCTCGGTGCGGGCTATGCGGGCATCAACAACGCCCTGTTCGAGATGCCCCAGACCGCCATGGTGTTCGGGGATGCCAAGGCGGTGCTCAACGGCCTGCTCAGCGAGCTCCGCTCCATGGGCGTGGGCAAGGTGAAGGTGGCGGCCTGAGGGTGGGGCCCCGGTCGTGTCCCAGCTCCCGGACCACCTCGGCCTGAGCCCCTTCCGCCAGCGCTCCCCCTGGATCGGGGGGGATCTGCAGACCCTGCGGGACACCCTGCGTCCCCAGCGCTTCCCCCCCGATCGGGCCGAACCGCTGACCATCCCCCTGGCCGATGGCGGCCAGCTGCTGGGGCTGCTGGACCGCCCCTCCGGCGCCGCGCCGGCCGCCCTGGTGCTGGTGATGCACGGGCTGGGGGGCTCCAGTGACGGCCCCGGCCCCCGCCGGCTGGCCCTGGCCCTGGTGGCCGAGGGGTTCGCCGTGCTGCGGCTCAACCTGCGGGGGGCCGGGCGGGGCCGGCCGCTCGCCCGGGGCACCTACTGCGCCTGCTGCAACGAGGATCTGCGCCCCGCCGTGGCCCTGGCCCGGCAGCTCGCCGCCGGCCGGCCTCTGTTCGGCGCCGGCATCTCCCTGGGCGGCACGGTGCTGCTCAACGGCAGCCTGGCCGGGCTGGCCTTCGATGGCCTGGTCTGTGTCAGCAGCCCGCTGGAGCTCCATGTCTGCGCCGTCCAGTTCGAGCGCCGCCGCAACCGGGTGTACCAGCGCTGGCTGATGCAGCGCCTGCGGGAGCAGACCCTGGCCGATCCGGGCGGGCTGAAGGAGGCTGAACGCCGGGCGCTGGCGGGACCCGGCCGGGCCCGGACGATCCGGGCCTTCGATGCGGCCATCACCGCCCCGCGCTGGGGTTTCGGCTCGGTGGCCGCCTACTACGACGCCGCCAGCCCCCTGGCGCCCCTGATCGCGGGCCGGCCCCTGCCCCCCACCCTGCTGCTCCATGCCGGCGACGACCCCTGGGTGCCGGCCAGTCCGCTGCGCCAGCTGGCGGCCGCGCTGTCCGGCCGCGCCGGCGCCGGCGCAGCACCGGTTCCCACGGTGGTGATCACGCCCCATGGCGGCCACAACGGCTTCCATGCCCCCGGCGACGGACCGGCCTGCTGGGCCGATCGCCTGGCGGTGAGCTGGCTGAAGCGCCTCAGTCAGGCGGAAGGGGACGGCTGAAGGGGGTGCGCCGCACGATCCACTCCTCGATCGGCACCCCGCCGATGACGTGCTCGTGGACGATGCGCTCGATCCGCTCGGGGGTGACACCCCCGTAGGTGAGGCCTTCCGGCCATATGAGCAGCACCGGGCCCTCGCAACAGACGCGCAGGCAGTCGGCCTTGGTGCGGAGCACCACCCCCTGGGGACGGCCGGGGTCCTCCAGGCCCAGGTCCCGCACCAGCTGCTTGAGGCGGTTCCAGCTGGCCGCACCGACGGCCGGATCGCCGCAGAGCGCCTTGGTGGGGGTGGCGCAGAGCAGCAGGTGGTGCTGGACCCCGCTCACGCCGGCAGGGCCGGCGCCGGGTGGCTGCGGTGCGCGGCGGCGGCTTCGCGGGTGGCCTGGCGGGCCCAGCCGTCCACCGCCAGCACGTCGTCGAGGGAAGGGGTGCCGTGGTGATCGGCGCGGTGGCGGTCGCAGACCCGCTCGATCAGCTCGGGGATGGCCAGGAAGGGGATCGCCTCCTCCAGGAACAGGGCCACCGCCTGCTCGTTGGCGGCGTTGAGCACCGCCGGCATGGTGCCTCCGGCCCGGCCGGCGGCGTAGGCCAGCGCCATGCAGGGGTATTTCTCCCGGTCGGGGGCGCGGAAGGTGAGCTGGCCCACGGCGGTGAGATCGAGCCGCCGCCAGGGGGTTTCCAGCCGTTCCGGCCAGCTGAGGCAGTAGAGCAGGGGCAGCTTCATGTCGGGCCAGCCCAGCTGGGCCAGCACCGAGGAATCGGCCAGCTCCACCATCGAGTGGATGATGCTCTGGGGGTGGATGACGATCTCGATGTGGTCGTAGTCGAGGCCGAACAGGTAGTGGGCCTCGATCACCTCCAGCCCCTTGTTCATCAAGGTGGCCGAATCCACCGTGATCTTGCGGCCCATGCTCCAGTTGGGGTGGCTGGTGGCGTCGGCCACCGTGGCCTTGGCCAGATCGGCGGCGGGCCAGTCGCGGAAGGCGCCGCCGGAGGCGGTGAGCTGGATCCGCCGCAGACCCGGGGTCGGCACGCCGGTGGAGAGGCGGGCGGTGTCCGCCCAGGGGGTGCCCTGCAGGCACTGGAACAGGGCTGAATGCTCCGAGTCGGCGGGCAGCAGCCGGCTGCCGCTGCGCTGCAGTTCGGGCAGCACCACCGGGCCGGCGGCGATCAGGGTTTCCTTGTTGGCCAGGGCCAGGTCCTTGCCGGCGCGGATCGCGGCCAGGGTGGGCAGCAGCCCGGCGCAGCCGACGATGCCTGTGACCACCAGATCGGCGCTGGCCCAGGCCGCCGCGGCACAGAGGCCGTCGGAGCCCCCCAGCAGCTCGGGCAGACGGGCGGGACGCCGGGCCGGTTCGAGGTCCGCCAGGCGGCCCGCCAGTTCGCCGAGCCGGCCGGCATCGGCCAGGGCCACCACCTCAGGCGCGTGGCGCAGGATCTGCTCCACCAGCAGATCCAGGTTGTTGCCGGCGGTGAGGGCCACCACCTTGAAGCGGTCGGGGAACTCCTCGGCGATCTCCAGGGTCTGGGTGCCGATCGATCCGGTGGAGCCCAGAACGCTGATGGCCTTCACGCGCGGCTCCCCCATCGGGTTCGTGGCCTCCCAGTGTCCCATCCCCGGCCGCCGTCCCCGCTGGCTTAACTGGGGCCACACCGATCCCTTCCCATGTCGTGGCTGCAGCGCTGGAACTTCATCGAGCGGGCCCGGATCGAGCGCCAGCTCTGGGAAGCCTTCGAGCGCCGTGAGGACCTGGAGGCGCTGGTGGAGGACTGCCGCCGGGCGGTGGCGGCGGGCGACGGGGAGCGGGCCTTCCAGCTGGAGGTGTGGCAGACCACCCTGCAGCGGATCCGCAAGATCGAAACCCTGATGGCGGGCAAGCAGCCTGAGTGACGGCCGAGGGGTGCAGGGCGTCCCGGCGGCGTTCAGCCGGGCGTGTCGCAGGGGGCTCCGTTCCGGGTCCCGTTCCGCTGCCAGGCCTGCTGCACCAGGGGCCACACCGCATCGGGCGGCAGGCCGTCCATGCAGGCGTGACGCTCCAGCGGGCAGGCGGGGTTCTCGAAGCGCACCTGGAGGCAGCCGCCGCAGCGCTGCCGGCTGCGGCTGACCCAGACGTGGTCGGCCCGGGGGGCCCAGAGATCCCGGGGGCTGGCACCGATGCCGTCGGCGTCGGTGCCGAACAGGGCCACCGTGGGGCAGCCGGCGGCGGCGGCCAGGTGCAGCGGGCCGGAATCCACGGCGATGCAGAGCCGGCTGCGGGCCAGGGCCCCCNACCAGCGCCGGCAGGCTGAGGCGCCCGCGCAGATCCCGCACCCCGGTGCGGGCCAGCAGGGCCCGCTCGAGCCGGTCGCCCGGCCGGCGCGCTTCGGCGGGGGGAGGGCCGCCGATCAGGCCGATCGATCCGGCCGGCAGGCCCATCTCCCGGTGCAGGCGCTCGAGCAGGACCAGCCAGTGCTCCAGGGGCCAGAGCTTGGCGGGCCGCTCGCCGTTCACGGCGATCAGCACCGGCGGCAGCCCGGGGGGGGCGGGCTCGGCGGGCAGCTCCAGCCGCTCGAATTCCGTGTCGACCCAGGCGATGCGGCAGTGCAGTTCGCGGATGCTGTTGCTGCCGATCCAGCCGCGGTAGCGCTCCACCAGGGAGGGACTGGCCCAGTGGGGATCCAGAGCGAGGGCGTGGAGGGGGTGGTCGCCGTCGGGGATCGGCGCCGCTCCGACCACGAAACGGGGCTCCAGGGCCTGGGCCCAGGCGGGGCTGTGGGAGGCGTGGCCGTCGGCGTTGATCACCAGATCCACCCCGTCGCCCCGTCCCTGCTCCGGGAGGGTCCGGCGCCACTGCCGCAGGGCCGGCAGGGCCGCCGGGCCCTGCTCCGCCAGGGGAAGGCTGGCGTCGATCCAGGGATTGAGCCGCTCCAGCTCCCGGGTGCGCTGGCTGCCCACGTAGGTGATCAGGGCATCGGGATACTTGTGGCGCAGTCCCCGCAGCAGCGGCTGGAGCACCACATAGTTGCCCAGCTTGGCGGCGCCGAGCACCACGATCCGGGGCCGTGGGCCGAGATCCTCGTCCCGGAAGCGGCGCATCAGGCGGGGCAGGGTGTTCACGGCCGCCCCGCGCCGACAGGACCGACGGGTTCAGGGGCCGGTGCAGGGGCCGCTTCGAGGTCCCACTGGCTCAGCCAGCGGCGCATCCAGGTGCCGCGGTGGGGCTGGTCGAGACGTCGCCGGCTGTGGAGCCAGAGGCTGTTGAGCAGGAAGGTGGTGCGATTGCAGGCCTTGAGCCGGGCGTCGCTGGCGATGGTGGCGCTGGCGACGGGGTTGGCCTGCTGCTGCCGCCGCTGCAGGGCCTCCGGGGCGATCCACTCGATGGTGGGGCAGCCGCGCAGGCGCTCGGCGTAGTCGAGGTCTTCGCAGTAGGCCGGGTGGAAGTTGGCATCGAACAGGCCCACCCGATTCCAGGCGGCCGGGGTGAGGGCGAAGGCGGAGAACTCCTGGGGGGCCGGCAGCAGCGGCAGGAACTGGGCACGGGAGGGGTCAATCCGCCCAACCACTTCCGCCAGCACGCCCGGGGCGAAGACCACGTCGTTGTTGACCAGCAGGGCGAAACCGGCCTCCGGAAAAGAGGTGAGGATCGCGTTCCAGCTTGAGGCGACTCCCTGGTTCCCGAAGGGCCGCGCCACCCGCACCCGGGCGACGCCGGCGGGGGGCTGCCGCTCCAGCCGGGCCAGCAGCCGCTGCAGCGCGTCGCTGTCGGCCAGCCCGGAGCCGATGCTGTTGTCGACGATGGCGAGGGTCTCGACGGGGTGGTCGAGGCTGTCCAGCAGGCGCTGCAGCAGATCGGGGCGGTTGAGGATCGGCACCCCCAGCAGCGGGATGGCGCCCGTTGTTGGGGTGTAGGGGGTGATGCCATCCAGCCGCCGCCAGTAGTCGTCGACGGGGGAACGGTCTCCGCTGAGGGAGGCGTACTGGGCCAGGCAGCCCCAGAGGTCGGGATTGGTGAGATCGCGGCGGCTGGGGGAGGCGGGCAGGTCCGAGAAGTAGGTCTTGCTCCAGAGAAGGAGCAGGGACCTGGCGGCGGCCAGGTCCCCCTTCTCCAGGCAGGTGACGTAGTTACGGGCGAATCGGGCCTGTTCCAAGGTGACCACGGGTGGCTGCTGGGGTCATCAGCCGAAGGTGATGGAGTCGCCCTTGGTGGAGATGAAGGCCGTCTGGCTGTCATCGAAGACGTATTCTTCGCCGCCGATGATGAGCAGGTCGCCATCGCCGGCCCCGAAGATCTGGGTGCCGCTGCCGATGTCCCCCTTGCTGAAGAAGGAGACCTGATCGACGTTGGCATCGTTGCCGAGATCGATCCAGGTGTTCTGCACCCGGGCGGAGAAGTCCAGCACATCGGCGCCCTGGCCGAGCAGGACTGTGGAGTCGGAGACCCTGCCGCCGAAGATCAGGGTGTCGTCGCCGGCACCGGCACTGATTCGGACGGAATCGGCCCTGTCGTTGATGGTGAAACTGTCGGCACCGCTGCCGGCGGTGAAGGTGGTGTTCTTCAGGGCTCCGGTGATGGCGGTGTTGTCACCACTGCCCAGGGAGATGGTGCCTCTGTTGATGTCGGTGGCGATCAGGGTGTCGTCACCAGCGCCGGTGCTGATGGACGTGTTTCTGGCGTCACCAGTGAAGACAACGGTGTTGTCATCGGCGTTTCCGAGGTAGGAGGTGTCCTTGGAAGCACCTGAAAACGTGGTGCGGGTGTCACCGGAGGAGGACTCCCTGATGCCGACATCCTCAATGCTGCGGCCCTTGTTGGGGAAGACCCGCGAGTTGGTGACGTCACCGGTCTGACTGGTGAAGACCCGGGCGCCGCTGCTCGTGGTCTGGGTGAGCGTCGTGCCGGGGTCCGGCACGAAGATCGAAAGGGTATCGGAGGAAGCCATTCGACAAAAGATGCCGGTTATTTGATCGAGACCCTAGGGGGCTGGTTTGGGGGTTATGTGTATCCCAGGCTTCGTTTTCCGTCATACTTCTTGAACAATTCACCACGAAAGGTTGAAACCTTAAAGCCGACTTTGTTCTGACTTTGTTGCATCGATGCTGTCTGCACCAAGGCCTTCAGGAGATACATTGTTGCCGCAGCCTGGTTGCCGGTTCAGGATTCCTGTCATGTCAGTCCTTCCCGGCGATTTCGACCTGGATCAGGTCCTTCAGGAAGCGGAGGCGGCGGAGCGCCGGCAGGAATGGTGCGAAGCCGCCTGCATCTATCAGGAGCTGGTCGGCACCGCTGACGCGCCGGCTCCGCTGCTGCTGCGGGCCGCCAATGCCCTCTGGCTCTCGGATCAGCCGGAGGAGGCCCTGGAGCTCTACCGGCGGGCGTCCCTGCTGCAGCCGGACAGCCCGGCCCCGTTCATGGGCCTGGGCAACAGCCTCCGGGATCTGAACCGCTTCGAGGCGGCCGACCGGGCCTTCCGGGCCAGCCGCCAGCGGGGGGATGGCCCGGCCCTGGCCTGCAACCATGCCGCCCTGCTGATCGGGCTGGAGTCCTACGACGAGGCCTATGCCCTGGCCGAACGCCGCTTCGAGCTGCCCGGCATGGCCCCCGGACCGGAGGGTGGCGTGGCGGCGGTGGTGGCCAGCGCCCCGGTGCTGCATGTGCGCACCGAGCAGGGCCTGGGCGATGGCCTCCAGTACCTGCGCTGGATCCCCCCGCTGCTTGAGCAGGCCACGGCCCGGGGCCAGTCGGTGGTGCTGGAGGTGGAGCCGTCGCTGGTGGCGCTGCTGCGCCGGGGTCTGGCCTGGCTGCCCCAGCCGCCGGAGGTGCGCGCCAGGCCAGCGACGGGCGGGGACGATCCTGACGGAGATGGCTCGGGCGGCGACGGGACGGAGCCAGCCCCTGCCAGGGACCTGGTGAGCCTGTTGTCGCTTCCGGCGGCCCTCGGCGGGGCCCCCTGTCCCCAGCCCCCGGGGCCGGATGGTCGGGGGACTTACCTGCGGGGGCTGGCCCCGGCCATGCCCGCCGACGGCTGGGGCCGGCCGCCACGGGTGGGTCTCACCTGGGCCAGCGGCCGCAAGCTCGCCGACGGCTTCACCCGGCGGGAGTACCGCAAGCGCACCCTGCCCGCCGTCGCCCTGGTGCGGCTGGTGGAGGGGCTGGTGGCGCAGGGGTGGGAGCCGGTGCTGCTGCAGCAGGGCGAAGACCGGGAGATGGCGGAGCCCGTGGCCCCCCTGTTCGGCGATGCCATCCCCCAGGACGGCGACTTTCTGGCCACCGCCGGGGTGCTGGCCAGCACCGATCTGCTGATCACGGTGGACACGGCCATGGCCCACCTGGCCGGTGCCATGGGCCATCCGGCCTGGGTGCTGCTCCCCTTCAGCGCCGATCCCCGCTGGCTGCGGCAGCGCCAGGACAGCCCCTGGTACCCGAGCCTGCGCCTGTTCCGCCAGGGCGAGGATCGCGACTGGCTCCCGGTGGTGGCGGCGGTGCTGCAGGCGGCGGCGGCGTTCAGGGCAGCAGCCGCAGGCTGAGGATCAGGGCCTCGAAGGCCTCGGCGGCCCGGTTCACCTCGTAGCGGGCGGCGACGGTGGCGCGGCCGGCTTCGGCCATCGCCGCGAAAGCAGGCGGATCGGCGAGCACCGCCAGCAACACCTCGGCCAGCCGGTCGGGTTCGTTGAAGGGCACCAGCAGCCCGTTGTGGCCGTGCTGGATCACCTCGTCCAGCGGCGGGTTGTCGGAGCCCACCACGAGGGCGCCGCAGGCCATCGCCTCCAGCACGCTCCAGGACAGGGCATAGGGGTAGGTGAGGTGGACGTGGGCGGCGCTGATGCGGAACAGGGCCAGCAGCTCGCGGTGCGGCAGGGGCGGCAGGAAATGGACCCGATCCAGGGGCAGTTGGTGGCCGAGCAGGGCCAGCTGTTCACCCTTGTGGCCGTCGGGATGGGATGAGGGCGCTCCGTAGCCGCTGTCGGTGCCGCCCACGATCACGGCCCGGGCGTCCGGCCGGGCGGCGAGCACGGCGGGGAGGGCCCGCAGGACGCTGCGGAAGCCGCGCAGGGGTTCGAGGTTGCGGCTGGCGACGGTGATCACCGGATCCCCCTTGGTCAGGGTCGGGCCGCCCTCCAGCCGCAGGTTGATGGCTCCGGTGGCGGGGGCCGGCAGGGCGATGCCTTCGTGCAGCACCTGGAAGCGGCCGCGCAGGTCCGGGGGGAAGGTGTCGCGGGCGAAGCGGGTGGGCACGACGCAGGCGTCGGCGTCGGCCACCGCCGCCAGGCCCATCAGGTTGCCCCGGCGCCACTGGGCCCGCAGGGCGTGGGAGGGTTCGCCCAGGTCGGCATCGAAGCCGTAGCCGAGCAGCAGCGGGCTGGCATAGAGCTCGGGGTAGGCGATCAGCACCGCCTCGGGCCAGATGTCGCGCAGGTAGAGCAGCTCCCCCCAGCCGCTGTGGCCGATCACGGCGTCGGGGCGGTAGCCCTGCCCCCGCAGCTGCAGGCAGCGCTCCTGGACCCGGGCGGCCCGGCGCAGGTTGGCCTCCAGCAGCGGGTCGGCCAGCCCGGCGGGGAGCACCGGCGCCTGCCAGTCGTAGTGGAGCCGGGGGACCCCGGCCCTGGGTGTGGCGCCCAGGCCGAGCAGGCGATGGCCGCGGCGTTCGAGGGCGGGTGTCAGATCACGAAACTGGCCGGGATGGTTCTGATGGATCAGCAACAGTTCCATCTGACAACGCTATTACAATCCCGCTGCAAGTACCTGACCTGCGTCATGTCGCTCTGGAGCCGTCTGTTCGGACGCCGGGATACGGTGAGTTGGGGTGAAAGAAAGCCTGAAAAAGATGGTGGTCTTCTGGATACTCTGGTGAGTGATCCTGGCACCGTCCCGATGGAGATGGATCGCCGGCCCCAGATCACGCCATGGTCGGCGGCGCGGCTGGGCACGATCTTCATGGATTACGCCCATGAAGCCACCCCCTCACGGCTGGCGGAGGCCCGGCTGGCCCGCCAGTGCCTGTCGAAGTTCTGGCTGAGTGCCCCGATCGATGCCCTGGAGCTTCTCTATGGCTCCGCGGTCGGTGACAGCTACCGCCGGATGATCGGCACTGAGCTGGCCAGCCAACCGCTGCTGCGCGATGAGGAGGCCTGGAGGGACCATCTCTCCGAGCGCCTGTCGGGCGGCTTCGATCGCCCGGAAATGGCCAACATCGTGCTGGCGGTGATGCCCTATTTCCGCCGCGGCAAGATGAAAGTGCGCAACTGCGAACAGAATCTGCCCACCTGGCTCCTCGAGGATTACGCCAGCCTGTTCGAGCCGGAACTTCTGCCCCGGTTGCGCCGGCCCAGCCCCCTGGAGCGCAGGGCTCTGGCACCGGCGGGGGCGGTGAGGGCGGTGCCGGCGGCAGCCGCTGCCGGTGCGGTCGCTACGGAGCCCGAGACAGCGCCGCCGCTGCCCCAGCTGTCGTCGTTCACCGGCGCCCAGGCCCTCCAGCTCACCGGCAGCGAGGAGTTCCTCACCCGCCTCAATGGGCTGGTGAACCTGTTCGAGATCGACCCCGACGATGGCGCCATCCGCCAGGAACTGGGCAGCTTCCGGCGCCAGCTGGGCCAGATCTGGCTGGACACGCCCGAGGAGCGGCTGCAGCCCCTGTTCGAGAGCACCTTCGGCGACCTCTACCGCAAGTTCCTGCGCAGCGGCTATGCCGCCACCCCCCTGGCGGAGGAGGACCGGCAGCTGCGCTCCCAGCTGGCCCACTACGTGCGCAACATGACCCGCCCCAAGGCCACCCAGGTGGTGCTGGCGGTGCTGCCCTTCTACCCCCCCGGCAAGATCGGCTTCGCCGGCGGTGAGCAGTTCATGCCCCAGTGGCTGCTGGGGGCCCTGCCCAGCCTCTATGTGAAGGGCTGAGGGCGGCAGGCCCCCTGCCCGCTGGCCCCATGGCGATGGGCCGGCCTCATTCGTGGAACTCCTTCCACAGCAGCCAGTAGGTGAGGTAGCCGAGCAGCGGCACCAGCAGCATCGGGGCCAGGGCGAGCAGGGTCACCACCGGTGGCAGGTGCAGCAGCAGCCAGAGCAGCACCAGCCCGTAGGCCAGGAAGGCGATGGTGATGGCCAGCCAGCGCTGCCGCAGCCGCTCCTTCCAGCGCAGCCGCCAGGCCTTGAAGCGCCGGCGCCGGCGCTGCTCGGGTGGCACGAAGCGCCACCAGTCGCCCTGGGGCCTGGTGCTCAATTGGATCGCAGGCGCTGGAGGTTGCGGCGCTGATCCTCGAACAGGCCGGTGAGCAGGCTGATCACGCGCCGTTCCCGCAGCTTGATGTCGGCGGTGAGGGCCATGCCGGCCTGGAGCGGCACGCTGCCCTTGTCGGGCAGGGGGATGGTCTGGCGGCGGAGCTGGAGGATGACCGGGAAGTGCAGGCCCTCCGCCTGGGTGCCGAGCACCTGGGTCTGCTCCTCGGGGGTGAGGGCATCGGAGCCGATGCGTTGCACCGTGGCCGGCACGTAGCCGAAGCTGTTGGCGGGGAAGGTCTCGATCGAGAGGTCGGCGCTCTGGCCCACCTGCACGAAGCCGATGGCCTTGTTGGGCAGGTAGACCTTGGCCCGCAGCGAGTCCTGGGGCACCACCTTCAGCAGGGGCGTCGTCTCGGTGGCGCCGACCACGCTGCCGGCACTGGCCTCGACGTCGAACACCAGGCCATCGGTGGGAGCCGTGAGCACGCCGTACTGGATCTGCAGGCGGGCCTGGCGGATCTGGGCGTCGAGATCGCTGATCTGGCGCAGGTTGGTCTCGATCGTGGTGCGCAGCTCCACGTCGGTGCCGGAGCCGGTGTTGACCAGCTGGGAGCGCAGCCGGGCGATCTCGCGCTCCTCCTCGGCCACGCTGGTCTGGAGGTCCTGCATCCGGTTGCGGGCCTCGAGCAGCTGCACCTCGCTGACGGCGCCGTCGCGCACCAGGGACTGGTAGCGGCGCTCGATGTCGCTGTAGATGCGCAGGGAATCGCGGTAGCCGGCCAGGCGGGTGCTGCTCTTGGCCAGTTCCTCGCGAGCGGCCTCGAGGCGGCTGTTGAGTTCGCGGGCACGATCCTGCAGCTGGCTGCGCTGGTTGGCCGTGAGGCCGGCGGTGGCGGTGTCCTCGCCGAGGGTGGCGCGGGCGACGAGGTTCTCGTTGAGCAGCCGCTCGCGGATGCTCTCGGCGGCCGCCAGCTTGCTGCGGGGCTCGCGCAGGTCGAAGCGGATCAGGGGCTGGCCCTTCTTCACCGACTGGCCCTCCTTCACCAGCACGGCTTCCACCACGCCGGGGACGGGCGAATCCACGTCCTTGACAGTGGTGGAGGGCTCGAGCTTGCCCGGGACCGCCACGGTTTCGGCGATCGGCGCGGTGACGCTCCAGAGGCCGAGGGCCACCACGCCCCCCACCCCGGCCCACACCAGCAGGCTGGAGCTGCGGCGGCTCTTGCGCAGCACCACCGTCTCACGGAACGACCATTCCCGCGGTGCATCGCCGTCGGCGGCCGCCAGGCCGGCTCCGAAGGGGTGGTCCGGCTCCGGGGCGGCCACGGGGACCCCCTCGGCCGGGGCCCCGGGGGTGGCAGGAGTGGTCGCGGCCGGTGGGGCCACCCCGGGGGAAGCCGCGCTGGGCGGGCCGTTCCGGCCCACCAGATCGACCCGCACCGGCATCACCGGGCGGCGACTGGCCCGGGGGGAGCGCAGCCAGCCGACGCAGTCCTCCATCAGGGCCACGAGCCGGGAGGCGGGATCGGCGGAGCGGGGTGGGGTGGCCATCAGCTGAGTCCCTCCTGGTTCTGGCTGCGGTAGAGGGCGTAGTACCAGCCGCGCAGCTGCATCAGCTGGCGGTGGCTGCCCTGCTCCATCACGGCGCCGCGGTCCATCAGCACGATCAGGTCGGCGGGCTGGACGGTGGAGAGGCGGTGGGTGATGAAGAAGACGGTGCGGCCCCGGAAGGCCTCGAACAGGTTGATGCACACCTGGCGCTCCGTGGTGGCATCGAGGGCGCTGGTGGCCTCGTCGAGGATCAGCATCCGGGGGTTCTGGAGCACGGCCCGGGCCAGGGCGAGGCGCTGGCGCTGGCCGCCGGAGAGGCCGGCGCCCCGCTCGCCGACGCTGGAGTTGTAGCCCTGGGGCATCTGCATGATGAAGTCGTGGGCGCAGGCGATGCGGGCGGCGCGCATCATCTCGGCGGCGGTGGCATCGGGCTTCACCATCAGCAGGTTCTCGCGGATGGTGCCGTCGAACAGGAGCGAATCCTGGGGCACCACACCGATCTGCCGGCGCAGGGAATAGAGCTCCACCTTGCCGATGTCGAGGCCATCGATGAGGACGCTGCCCCGCTCCGGCGCGTAGAAGCGGGAGAGCAGCTTGAGCAGGGTGGATTTGCCGCTGCCGGAGCCGCCCACCAGGCCCACGAAGGAGCCGGCGGGGATCTCCAGATCCACCCCGTCGAGCACCAGGGGGCCCTGGTCGCTGAAGCGGAAGCCCACATCCACGAACTGGACCCTGCCCTGGAGCGGGGGCAGGGGGATGTTGCTGGCCTGCTCGCGGGTCTGCTCGGTGTCGCGGTCGACCACATCGGCCACCATCCGCAGGGCCTGGGTGTTGAACTGGAAGTCCTGCCAGGTGCCCACCAGCTGCACCAGGGGCTGGCGGATGTAGCCGGAGAGGATGTTGAAGCCGAACAGGGCGGCGAGGCTGAGGTCGCCCTTGATGATCAGCCAGATCGCCACGGAGATCACCACCAGCTGCCCCAGGTTGCTGAGGAAGTTGGAGAGGTTGGCGATCGATTCGCGGGTCACCTTGAGCTTGAAATCCTCACCGATGTAGGCGGCGTAGCGGTTCTGGAATTCCCAGCGGGTCTTGAGTTCGGCGTTCTGGGATTTGATCGTCTGGATCCCGGTGATGGCTTCGGTGAGGAAGCTGGAGGCGCGCACGGCCTGGGCCATGGTGCGGTTGATCTGGCTGCGCACCAGGGGATTGCTGACCAGGCCCACGGCGGCGATCAGGGGCAGGGTGGCCAGGGTCACCAGGGTGAGCAGGGGACTGATCGCGAACAGGATTGCGATGTAGATGAGGCTGAAGGCGAAATCCACCAGGGTGGGCAGGGTCTGGCCGAGCAGGAAATCGCGCAGGCGGTCGAGCTGGGAGAAGTAGAAGGTGATCCGGCCGACGGGTCGGGCATCGAAGAAGCCCTGGGGCAGGCGTACGAGGTGGTCGAGGATCGTCGCCTTGGCGTCCAGGTCGATCCGGTTGGCCAGGTCGGTGAACAGGAAGCTGCGCAGGGTCTTGAAGATGCTCTCCACCAGGGCGGCCAGCAGCATCACGCTGGCGATGCTCACCAGGGCGCCGATGTTGCGGCTGGCGACCACGCTCTGGATCAGCACCATCAGGCCGAGGGGGAAGACGAGCCGCAGGGCGTTGATCACCACCGAGGCCACCAGCACCTCGATCAGCTCGCGGCGGTGCTGGCGCAGGAAGGGGGCATACCAGCTCCAGTCGAAGCGGCGCTGCTTGGCATCGGGCTTGCGGTCGAACAGCAGCAGCTCCACCAGGCCCCCCTCGTGGGTGACCAGCTCCTCGGCCGGCACCAGCAGGGCGCCGAGTTCGGCTTCCAGCAGGCGGGCGCGGCCATCGGCTTCGACGCCGTCGAGCAGGCCGAAATGGCCGTTCTGGTACAGGAGGGCCGGGGCGGGCACCCGCCCCAGGCGGCTGGCGGGCACCCGGGAGAGCACCACCCGCAGGCCGAGGGTGTCCATGATCTGGCCGATGTTGACCAGGTTGAGCCGGTCCTGGCGCTGCAGGATGGCGTCGACCTGATCGGCCAGGGCATCGCGGTTCAGGGGCACCCCGAAGTAATCGGCCAGGGCCTGGCAGAGGGCGATGGGCACGGCGCGGGGGCCGCTGGCCCGGCCCAGCACCAGCTGGCCGCTGCGGTCGGCGGCCCGACGGGGTGGGGGCTCCACTGGCGGGGCGTAGCTGGCGCCGGCCCCCTCCACGCTGGGGAGCAGGGTCGGGGGGAGGGGGTCGGCGCCCAGGGTGATCGGGGTTTCCGCCTCGTGGGGGATCGCCAGGCCCACCAGCCGCAGCCAGGGGGCCTCGGGGCCGGGGGCCGCCAGGGGTCGGTCGGACCAGGGCTCGGCCAGGGGCAGGCCACTGCTGGCGTACCAGCGGAAACCGGGGGGCAGGCCCAGCTCCGTGGGGCCGCCGGGCCGCAGGCTGCGGACGCGCACCTGGTCGGCGGGCAGGGGCCAGTCGTCGAGGAGAGCTTCACCGAGGGGATCCCGTTTCGCCAGGGCCAGCAGCAGGGTGTGGAGCTCGGCGGCGCTGGGCCGGTTGGCGAACCAGGCGGCGAAGTCAGGATGGCCCCCAAGCAGGTCGCGGAAGGCGGCGGCGGGGAGCTGCAGGGCCTCCACGTCGGTGGTGGCGCGCAGATGTTCGCAGGGATCGCCGCGCAGCAGGCCGGCCCAGCCCGCCAGGGAACCGGGACCCAGGCGTTCGATCGTGCGCAGCCCACGGCCGTTGGGGCTGGGGCCGAGGCTGCGCAGCTGGCCGCTGCAGAGCAGCAGCAGGCCTTCGGGCTGCACGTCCGGGCGCAGCACGGTCTGGCCGATGCGGAAGCGGAGGGGCTCCAGCAGCGGATCGATCGCGTCGCGGCGGGCGGGCGGCAGGCGGTCGAAGGGGCTGAAGTCGTTCAGCAGGCCGCTGATGGCCCCGGGGGAGGAGGTCATGGGGTGCCGTCCTCCTGCAGCAGGGCGAGCATCGCGTCGAGGGGCGGCAGCGGCTGGCCTTCGAGGAGGAGCCGCACCCGCTGCTCGAGCCATTCCTCGAAGAGTTCGCCCATCATGCGTTCCCTGGTGGCTTCGTTCAACTCGGCGGGCAGGAACTGTTCGAGCCTCAGCACCACCCAGCTCTCGCCCGCTTGAAAAGGTTCGAACAGCTGGCCGGGGCGGCCGCGGCGCAGGCGGCTCACCAGGCTCTGGTGGCCGGTGGCCAGGGGCAGGGGGCCGATCTGGCCGCGGCAGTGGCGCTCGGGGCCGCTGGAGTGGAGCGGGGCGAGATCGGCGAAGTCGGCTTCCCCTTCGGCGATCTGGTGATGGAGCTCGGCGGCCAGGTCCTCGCCCTCGACCCGCAGCAGGGAATAGACCACCTGGTCGAGCTCGGGCTTGCGCTGCAGGAAGCGCACCTCCACCTCCTCGTTCCAGCGGCTGCGCACCAGGCGCTGCAGGCGCTGATTCTGGGTGGCGAGGATGCGAAGGTCGTCGAAGACCAGGCCGCGCTCCTGCAGCCAGCCGGGCACCTGGTCGTCGTCGGTGATGCCCCGGCGCTCCAGGAACGCCGCCATCAGGGCCTTCTCCTCCTCGATGGGCAGGGGAATGGCGTGCACGAGCTGGTCGAGCACCCAGGCGCGGGCCAGGGGTCGGGCCTGGCTCTGCTGGCGGATCAGGCGGTTGAGTTCGGAGAGGGCCAGCCAGGGGCGGCCGGGGGGCAGCTCCACCACGGCCGGCTCCCGCAGGCCGGACAGGGGTTCGGGCAGGGTGTCGCGGGCGGTGCTCATCACGCGGGGCTCCGGTGGGGCAGATCGAGGCGGGCCAGGGCGTCGGCCATCAGGGCCCGGCCGCGCTCCTGGCTCCAGGTGTCCCGGGCATAGGCGAAGGCGGCGGCACCCATGGCGCGCCAGGCGTCGTCGTCGGCGATGAGATGCAGCACGGCCTCCCGCCAGTCCGCGGGACTGCGGGCGATCAGCACCTCCTGGCCGTGGCGCAGGCCGGTGGCCTCGGCGGCCAGGGGGCTGAGCACCTGGGGAATGCCGTGGGCGGCGGCGGCCACCACCTTGCCCTTGAGGCCGGCGCCGGAGCGCAGCGGGGCCACGAACAGGCGATGGCGGGCGTACACGGTGGCGGGATCGGCGACCCAGCCCTCGACGATCACCCCGGGTTCGGCGCCCCAGCGGGCGGCGGTGGTGTCGTCCAGGCCGCTGCCGTACAGATGCAGGCGCAACTCGGGCCGCTGCTGGAGCAGCAGGGGCCACACCTGCACCAGGAAGGCCTCGACCGCGTCCCGGTTGGGGGGGTGGCCGTAGCTGCCCAGGAAGGCGAGGCCGCTGCGGCCCTCGAGGGGGGCGGGGGCCTCCGGGCCCTGCACCACCCAGGGACAGGGGGCGGTGGCGGCCTCGCCGAGGGTTTCGGCCTCGATCACCGCCCGTTCCACCTCCGAATAGCTGAAGGTCAGGTGCACCTCCCGCATCACCGCCAGCTCCTGGCGCTTCACCTCCTCCACCGCTTCCAGGGCGCGGCGGGCGGCGTCGCCCTCGAGTCCCTCGGCGCGGGCGGCGCGCAGCTGGCGCAGGTGGTGCAGGTCGGCGTTGCAGAAGATCAGCCGGGCCTGGGGGGCATAGCGATGGATGAGCGGCAGGGCCTGGGCCGCCACGGTGTGGCGGGTGAGATAGATGAGCTCGAACTCCCGGCCCCGCTCCCGCAGGAACGCCTCGAGCGAGAGCACGAACGGGGCATGGATCAGCTCGATGCCGCGGCGCTGGAGCTCCTCGCTGTAGCTGGCCAGCCAGGCCAGGTTGAGGGGCAGGAGCGTCACCTTCCAGCCCAGCTCCTGGAGCAGCCCCATCTCGACCAGGGCCGCATGGCTGCCGGCATCGCGATCGGGCCGGGGGGTTTCCTGATCGAGGCAGAGGGCGCGGCCGAGGATGCCGCGGTCCTTGATGGTTTCGGCGGCGGCGTGGCCGGGCTCGCGGCTGCCCTCGAAGGCGGCGGCCCACTTCTGCTGGAAGACGGGGCCGTGGACCGCCTGGAAGCGCTTCAGCCCGCTGGTGGCCTGGGTGTCGGTGCCGCAGCTGAGGCCCTCGTGGTGGATCACCCGGGCCAGGGGGCTGTAGCGCACGGTGTGGCCGGCCTGGCGCACCTTGAAGGCCAGGTCGGTGTCCTCGTAGTAGGCGGGGGAGAACTCCGGGCTGAAGCCACCGATCCGCTTCCAGAGCTCAAGGGGGATGGCGAGGGCGGCGGCGCTGACGTAGTCCACCTGGCGGGCGTAGGCGACGCGGGGGTCGTGGGGGTTGCCGCCGCGGCCGTAGTTCCAGGGTTCGCCGTTGCCCCAGACGATGCCGCCGGCCTCCTGCAGGGTGCCGTCGGGGTAGATCAGCTGGGCCCCCACCATGCCGGTGTCGGCCCAGCGCTCGAAGGGATCGAGCAGTTCCTCCAGCCAGCCGGCGCAGGGTTCGGTGTCGTTGTTGAGCAGCACCAGGAAGGGGGCGCGGGCGGCGGCGGCGCCGCTGCAGCAGGCCTGGTTGAAGCCGCGGGCGAAGTCGTGGCGGATCAGGCGCACCCCGGGGGCGTCGGCGGTCAGGGCCTCGGCGGTGCCGTCGCTGGAGCCGTCGTCGACCACCACGATCTCGAACGGGATGCGGGTGGGGGCATAGGCGATCGCCGCCAGGCAGCGGCGGGTGACGCCGTACTGGTTGTGCACCGGGATCACGATCGACACGCGCGGATCCGCCGCGATCGGCAGCCGCAGGGGTTGGCGCACCGTGGCGCTGCCGTCGGGTCCCGGTTCGGTGGTCCCAACGGCCACCGGCGCCCCTTCCGTGCGGGGCAGGGGGAGCTCGAGCAGGCGCTGCAGCAGGGGCAGGTCGGGGGGCAGGTGCGTGCCGTCACTGTCCGCCCAGGCCAGCCAGGTGCGCAGGCTGCGGTAGCGCTCGCGGGCGAGGGGGGAGAGCTCGTCGGGGAAGGGGGGCCGGGCGTGCCGCTGCAGGGCCGCCCAGGGGGTGAGGTGGAAGGGGAGCAGCTCGTAGCGCTGGTCCAGCACCAGGCCGGCGGCAGTCTCCAGCTGGAGATGGTGCACGGCGCCGTCGGCGAGGGCGGCGGGGAGCAGCAGCTGGAACGGCCAGGGAGCCTCCGGCAGCGGCTCGGGGGGCGTGATGGGCAGGCAGGTGCCACCGTCGAGGCGCAGCTGCAGGGGCTCGGGGCCGCGGCCCCAGCCGTGCAGGAGCGGCATCTGCAGCTGGGTGAGGGCGCCTTCGCGGATGGGACCGTGGCGGCGCTGGTGCTCGATCCGCCCGTGGGTGGCGACATCCAGCCGCAGGGGACTGCCGGGCAGTTCGGTCCCTGTCCCGTCGGCGAGCACCCGCAGCACCAGTCCCTGGGAGAAGGGGGGCAGGGGGTGGGTGGGGCCCCACCAGAAGCGGAAGCCGCAGGGCTGCTCAATGCCCAGGGCGAGCAGGTCGGGCCGCGCCTGCACGGCCATCAGCTCGGCGAGGACCCGTCGCTGGCCGGGATCGAGCAGATCCTCGAGCACCAGGTGCAGGCGCAGGGGGGCCGCCTGGGCGTGCAGGGGCCAGGCGCACGCCCAGCCGCTGAGGCCCCCCTCGGGGCTCCAGCCCTCGAGCCGGCCCACCAGCCCAGGGCGCCGCAGCTCCGTCAGGGAGGCGGTGGAATCTTCCAGGGTGCCGGGCGGCTCGGCGAGCATCGCAGCCATGCTGGAATCGTTGGCGGAACGTTATTGCCGCCCTACCGCTTTGTCTCGTGTCGCCATGGACAGCGCCGGCGGCGGTGGCGGCGAGCCTGGCGTCTGGGTGCCGCTGCGGGTGCTGCGGCAGCTGGATCTGTCTCCTGCCGAGCACCATCGCCTGATCGCGATGCTGCGGGCCGAGACGGCGGGTCGGGCGCCGGAGGATCCCCTTCTGGGGGAACTGACCGAGCTGGCGGCGGCGGCCCTGCGGGAGGCGCTCGAGCGACAGGAGCCGGAGGCGGCCCTGGCCGCCCACGACCTCCTGCTGGCGCACGTGATCGAGCTGGCGCCGGCGCGGCCGGAGGTGGCGGCGGTGCTGTGGGAGCGCTACGGGGATCTGCTGGGCCAGCTGACGGTGCAGGTCCATGGGCAGGTGATCCCCCGCGATGGCCAGGCGCCGGACTTCGGGGCCGCCGAACGGGCCGGCGACGGGGCGCTCTGCCTGAGCATGGCGAAGGTGCTGGAGCGCGCGGCGCCCCACCCCTGGCCCGTGCCCGACTGGCTGCCCGTGCTGGAGCAGCAGCTGGTGCAGCACGGTGCCCTGGCCTTCCAGCAGCGGATCGGGACCGATGGGGCCGCCGCCGGGCCCTGCCTGGATCTGTTTCTGCGGCTGAGCCGGCTGCTGGATCCCCTGCCGGACTGGGTTGTAGAAGGCTGCCGCGGCGCCATGGCCCGGGTGATCGAGGGGCTGCCGGGCGCCGGCGGGATCAGCGCCAGCGAGCTGGCCCAACTGGTGGCAAGGGTGGGCCGGCTGCCGGTGGCGGCGGAACGGCGCCCGGCCTTCGAGGCGGCGCTGCTGCGGGCGCGCTTCAGCCTGGAGCTGCTGCCCCAGGGCCGCGGCGCGGCGGGCGGCGCCCCCAGCGAGGTCCTGGAGCCGGAGTGGCTCGACGATGACGACGACGGGGTTGGCGCCGCTGCGGCCTCGCCGCCCCTGCGACTGGTAGCGGCGGCGGCCGATCCGTCGCAGGCGGGGGAGGTGTTTTCCCTGGCGCCATTCCTCACGGGCGACGGTGAGGGGGTGACCGGGGCCCTGGCGGCGTTTCTGGAGCCCTGGCAGAACAGCGGCCGGCAGGCCGACCATCCGATCACCAGCCTGGTGGAGAGCCTGGGGGAGGGTGGGCTGCCACCGGGCGATGACGCCCTGAGGGTGCTGCGGCGGGCGGCGACGCTCTGGCAGGAGCGGCTGGGGCCGCAGATCGCCCCGCTGCCGGCGGTGGAGTGGCGCCCGGGCGCCCTGGTGGTGGAGCTGGATCCGCTGGAGCTGATGGTGCTGCGTCACGCCGCAGGGGCCGCCGAACCCCTGGAGGAGGCGCTGGCCGAGCTGCGGCGCCGCCACCACGACGACGCGTTCTGGGCCACTGGTGCGACCGATGTCGGGACGGCCCTGCCGGGGGCGATAGAGGTGCTGCGGCGCTTTGAAGTGGAAGACGGCTTCTACGCGACGACCCAGACACCCCTCGACAGCCTGCGCCACTGGGCCCGGCCGGCGTTGCAGGCCCTGCTGCAGGCCCAGGTGTGGAGTGCAGATGCCGCGACCCAGGGCCTCTGGCTGCCCTGGGAGCTGCAGGGCCGGCCGGGCCGGCTGCGCCAACCCCCCCAGGGTTCCGCCTTGCTGGAGCTCCTCGGCGGGGCCGAGGTGGTGCTGGTGGGGCATGGCTCCGAGGCGCTGCAGGAGGCCCACCGGGCCGGCCGCCTGTTTGCGGGCGGGGCCTTCGGTCTGCGTTGTCTGGAGGTGCCGGAGAGCCGCCACCCCCACCGGCCGGCGGCCGGTTTCGAACACAGCCTGGAAGCGCTGCTGGCGGACGTGGAGGCTCTCCACCGGGAGCGTCCGTTCACGGTGCTGCTGGCGACCGGTGGGGCCTATCGCCTGCCCCTGGCCCAGGCCATCGGCAGCCGCTTCGGAGTGCTGGCGGTGGCCGGGGCCTCCCCCCTGGTGGGGTGGCTGGAGGACTGCCGACCATGAGTGAGCCAACCGGCAACGACCCAACCGGCATGACCACCGACTGGCAGGCGGTGATCGCGGCCCACCCGCTGGAGAGTCACGATCCGGCGGAGTGGCTGCGCTACGGGGTGGCCCTCAGCCAGCGGATCGAGCCCTCGGCCCAGGAGCGGCAGCAGCAGCAGCAGGCGGGGCTGGCCTTTGCCCACGCCGAGGCTTTGGGGGCGACGAAAGAGGCTGTGGCCCTGAGCCAGCGTCAGGCGACGCTGCTCAGCCTGGCGGAGGGCCTGGAGCTGGCCGGGGCCCCAGCGGCGGCGGACGCGCTGCGGCGCCGTGCCGGCTGGGGATGACGGCCGGAACGGGGTCGAGCCCGGCGAGCCATACCCAGTTCCCGTTGATCGGACCAGCGAAGGTCGGGCTGCGAATGGTTCCGGGTTGTGTACAGCCTGTACAGACTTCATTGGCGCCAACGCGAGGCAAGCAACCCCCTGAGATGCGGGTCTGCAGCCGTTGCGGAGCCGTTCCAGCGCGGAGCGTCGCCCGTCCCCGATCGGCTGCTCAGCCCCCGCAGATGGTCAGGCCCGGCATCAGACGACAGAGCGGTTGATGCCGGAGCGGACGGACAGGCCGAGCAAAGCCAAGAACGGGATGATGGCGCCGCCGGCCACCCCTCCCTAGCCTTCAGCCCATACTGGCGAAAGAGCCTTGGTGCAGGCAGGAATCCGCCCGCAGCTCATGCCCGGCGAGAAGGTCCTCGCCCTGCATGATCTGCAGCGCAGCTACACCAGCTTCGAAGCGTTTCAGCCGGAGCTCGCCGACCTGCTCCAGCAGGGCAGCCTGCTGGACGAGTGCGTCGCCGTGACGCAGACCCTGGGACTGCTCGAACCCCTCACGGGCGAGCACATCCCGCCGGAGGCGCTGCAGATCCAGGGGCCGAACTATCGGGAATCCCTGGTGGCCAACGGCCTGCTGAGCCGCAACCGGGCCGTGCTTCGGGTGCTGGAGCAGGCCTGCGGATCTCTGGACGCCCTGGCCCGCCAGGAGGTGTACCTGGCGGAGGCGCTCAGCGGCCTGGCCCTGTGGCTGCAGCGCCGGCTGGGGGCGGGCTCGCTCGTCTGCAGCGAATACCTGGAGGGCGCGGAACTGGCCGGCAGCGATCTCCTGCACCAGGACCTCTGCGCCCTGACGTTCCCGGAGGCCCGCTTCGACGTGGTGCTGTGCAACGAGCTGTTCGAGCACGTGCCCCAGCTGGAGGTCGCCTTCCGGGAGATCGCCCGGGTGCTGCGGCCGGGTGGGCGGCTGGTGGCCACCTGCCCGCTGGCCTTCGGTCAGCGGGAATCGATCGTGAAGGCCCGGCACAACACGGAAACGGGTCTGCCGGAACTCATCGGGGAGCCCGAGCGCCATGGCGATCCGATCCGGCCGGTGGGCGGCTCGCTCGTGTATCGGATCCCGGGGTGGGAAGTGCTCGACCAGTTGCGCGCCGCCGGCTTCGTCGAGGCGCGGATTCACCAAATGGCCAGCTGGAAGTACGGGGTGCTCGGATCCGATCTCCCCGGGGTGCTGGTGATCGAGGCACAGCGCTAGAGCGGAAGGCCTTCCGCGGCTGATGAAGCGCTTGGCCATGGCACGTGATGCACGAAAGATATTCAGCAAAGCTTCATGCGATTGCCATGCTCTCTGCTGAAATCGTGGCGGAATTGGGGGTAAGTTGCTAAGGATTATTTCTAGTCAAAAGTCGGATCTCGCTGACCTGTGCCCGTTGATTCTCTCGATCGCAAAGCACTGCAGATCAGGCTCCTTGGGAATCCTGTTTCCCTGAGCGACTGGGATCGCCTGGCTGCCTATGTCGGCACCCATCGTGCGTCAGGCCATCCGATTCACCTTTCTTCAGGTGAGGAGCCTGGCTCCCCAGTGGCGCCTGTATCGGCTCCACCGGAGCCTGACCCCCTGCTCAATCGTCCGGCAGCCAGTGTCTTTGTCGAGCCCGATATTCAACAGCTGAGTTCGGAGGCCCTGTTCCGAAAAGCCAAGCAGTTGGTGGATGAAGAGTGTTTCAGCGAGGCCATCTCCCTGACGGATCGCTGGCTGGCCAGCACGACGGAGGACAGTGCAGATCCGATGCTGGCCTTCATCCGCGCCCACGCCCATCGGCAGAGCGGGCTGCCCGAGGAGGCTCTGGCTATCCTGCGCCCGTTCCGGGAGCAGGCGAGCAACCCCTGGATCCCCTTCGAGCTCGGTCTGATCCACAAGGCCCTTGGCCAGGCGGATGAGGCCTACCTCTGCTTCCGCGAGGCCAAGGGCCTCCAGCCTGAATTCACCTGGGCCTCGATCGAGGCCGACCGCACCACCGCGGAAGGCAACGTCCCCCTCGGCCGCCTCGATGCGATCACAGCCCAGGTCTGTGAGACGGGCGCCGCCGTTGATGTGCATCTCGATCGCAGCCTGCGCTGCGGGCCGCTGCTGCTGCTCATCGGCTGGTGCCGGGAAGCCTTCGGCAGCGGCAGCCTGTTCCGGCTGAGCGACCCGCTGATGCCCGGCGCCCATGCGGTGGGATCGGCCACGTTCTATCACCGCCCCGATGTGTGCCAGGCCCTGGGTCTGCCGGAGCATCAGAACCATGGGTTTGCCGTCCTGATCGACGGCTCGGGCTTCCGGCGCTGGTCGGAGCTCGGCCGCCTGCCGTTGATCGTGGAACCCGAAGGCGAAGAGAAGGCACGCGTCACCTCGGTGGAGATCTGCCTGGCGGAGGTGCCCGAGGAAACCAGCACGCCCCGCTTCTTCGAGGCGGCGTTGGGTGTGTTCCGGGTGTCGATCGACAGCGGCAACCGCTGGCCGGATTCCCTGCGGCTGTTCACCCCCCACACCGTGAGGGCGGCCTCCGGGTTGTTCGCCCGGCACGTGGCCGCTGAACGCCATGATGTTGAGGTCCACTGGCTGACGCGCACCCCGTTGACACGGGCGCCATTGGCCTCGGTGATCTTCGTGCAGCTGGGCTCCTTCCTGGCGGCCAAGCCGGCCATTCTGCAGCTGGCCAAATCCGGTTTGCCCCTCGAGTTGATCGTTGTCAACAACTCGCCCGAGCTGTTCTCAGAAACCTTCCACATCCTTGATCGCTTTGCCGACATACGTCCGGGCCTGCGGATCGGCATCCTCAACAGGGCCACCAACCTGGGCTTCTCGGCCGGATGCAATCTCGGTGCTGAACATGCCACCGGTGAGTGCCTGCTCTTCCACAACAACGACCTGTTCGCCGACTCGGTGGGGGATTACAAGCAGCTCATCACCCGAGCCCTCAACGAACCGAATGCGATCCACAGTGCCTTTCAGTACTTCACGGACGGCACCCTGATGCAGGAGGGCCTCACTGCCACGCGACTGACAACCGCCAAGGCCGGCGCGATTCCTCTTTTCAATGGTTTCTCCGTGGGCCGCAACCAGACCCGGGCGGAAGTGATCGCCTGCTCAGGGTCCCTGATGGCGATCAGCGCGCCGCTGTTCAACCACCTGGGTGGCTTCAGCGAAGAGATTGTGTATGCCCACTTCGAGGATTTCGACCTCTGCCTGAGAGCGCGACAGGAAGGAATCCCTGTGCGGGTCTGGGACGATATCAAGTTCTACCACGCTGAAGGGACTGGATCCGTGGCGCCCTATCACCTCAGTGGGACCACCAGCCATATCAACCGCTTGCTGTTCTCCCTGAAGTGGCGGCGAGTCCTGGAAACCATGGATCTACCTGTGGAGTATTCGCTGTGAGCCGTTACGACCTGGTGATTCTGAGCCTTTTCCATCCCAAGGTGGTGCATGGCGGGGCACAACAATGTGCCTATGATCTGTTTTTGAATCTGCGCAAGTATTCCAATCTGAAGGTGTGCTTCATCGGCGCGACATCGCCCCAGACAAACCTGAGGACCAAGGCCTCTGCCTATCTGCGCAAGGTGCCGGGAGCGGAGGATGAGTTCTACTTCTTCACCGGAGAATACGATTATTTCTGGCATAACTGTGTCGATTCGCGTGCCGTCAAGGACCTCACCTTGTTTCTTCGCAAGCTGGAGCCCCGCTCGGTGTTCCTTTCGCATTACATGCACATCGGTATTGATCTGCTCGGTCTGCTGCGTTTCGCCCTGCCGGAGGTGCACATCAGCGTGGGACTGCATGAAATGCTGTTTGCCTGTCTGGCCGATGGTCAGATGGTGAAGAAGACGAACGGCGGCCTGTGCAGCAAGGCCGAGCCGGAGCTCTGTGCCATGTGCTTCCCCCATATCACCGCCGACACCTTCATGGCCCGGCACAAGCACAACGTGGATCTGCTGGAGATGGCCGACAGCTACATCGTGCCGGCCAGGCACCTGGGGGGCGTGCTCGTGCGGGAGATGGGAATCGATGCGCAGCGTGTCCATGTGATCAACCATCCGATCGATCTGGAGCGCTACCCAGCGCAGGCGCCGATGCCGGAATCCAGCTCCCAGAAGCCGATTCGGTTTGGCTTTTTCGGCCAGTTCGTGGACAACAAAGGCATTCACGTGCTGCTGAAGGCTGGCGATCTTCTCAACCGCAGTCAGCCCCTGCGTCCGTTCCAGATCGTGATCAATGGTGGCAACAAGAATTTTGCCTCCGGCGATTACCAGGCCAAGGTGGAGGGGATGATCAGCGACAGCCATGCCTGGGAGCATGGAGAGGTGGTGGAACTCGGCGGCTACACGCACGACGAGCTGATCCGCCGCATGGCTGGTGTCGATGTGGTGGTGGTCCCCTCAACCTGGCCCGAAGTGTTCGGGCTTGTGGTCACCGAAGCGTTCGCCTGCTACAAGCCGGTGATCGCTGCCTTCATCGGCGGGCTGGCGGAGCGGGTCCAGCACGGTGTGGATGGCTTCAACTTCGTGGCCAGGGATCCCGCCGATCTTGCCGCCAAGATGGCTCTGTTTCTGGAGATGGAGCACGACAGATACCTCCAGATGGCCCATGCGGCCCATCAGACCGCCAGCCGATTGACTCCGAAGCGGGCGCTGGAGAGTTACTACAAGGCTCTCGCCGTTGGAGGCCACGGATGATTCACCTGAGCGTCGCGCTGCCGCTTGGCATCGACTCGGTCTTCTTCAGTTTTATTGAGCGGCTTGCTGTCCAGAACGGCCATGCCTGCCTGGACCCTCCTGCCCAAGGGCTCGACGCTGATGCGCCAAGCGACTGGATCACTTCGCTCAGCCGAAGCAGACAGCACCATTTTGTGATTGGCTATCGGTATCCTCCTGTGTATTGGAAGCAACTTGTGGCTCAATCTGCAACGGTCGCTTTGCTTTCCGATGCCGATGGGATCCTCCGGCAGGTCGATCGTATCCAGCGGAAGGAGCAACAGGCCGGCGGGGTTGCTGATCTTGCGACGAGTCTGCACGGTATTCGTCATGCTCTTGACGCTTTGATTGAGATGGCTGAGTGGATGCTCCATGAAGGGGCCGATACCACCACGATTTTCCCACCGGCGGTTGCCTTTCTTTCCCAGCCCATGGCAGCCTTCCGCCGTCTCGAAGATTTCTATTCCCAGGCTGGTGTACCCATGGCCACATCGTGCTGGGAAGGCTTCGCGGCAGAGGCGTATCCGCATCTGGATCAGGTTCAGCCCGTTGCCACAGATCTTCGTCACGCGATGCAGCGCCAGCTGACTCTGGAGGAATCGACACCTTCAAGGCTGGAAGCTCTCGAGGCCCTCTTTCATCAGGAACCATGAGTGATCGTTCCAGGCCTCCGCAGGCCATCCCTTTGCCATCCGTCACCGTAGACCACCCACCATCCATGAAAGCCCCTATCTTCATCATTGGCTATCCAAGATCAGGAACATCATTCGTTGGAAAACTGATTGCAACGTTCACCAGGCTGCCCTCGCACGGTGAGGCCCATACGCTGACCCTGCTGCAGGAAATTCATCATCAGGTCAATCTTTATCGCCGGCGCACCGACTTCACGGGTAAGGAGCTTGTCAAGCTCCTTGACCTTGACGAACTGAAGGATACCAATACAAGGTTCTTTCGGGAATTTTATCGAAGGACCTATGGGAGTGATCAGTTCATTGATAAGACCCCCGGTGCTGTGGCCTGCCATGGTTGGGGAGTGGTGAAGGAAGTCTTTCCGGACGCCGTCTTCATCGCTTGTGTACGCAGTCCGGTAGAAGTCTATGAGTCTGCAGCGTTGAAGTTCGGCGGCCGTGATGGTGAACGTCCTGCCACAGATCCTGTCGAGGTGGCTACGGGCTGGGTGTCCGCGATGCGAGGGATTGAGCAGCTCCTTGCTTCCCCTTACGCCCCTGATTCCCATGTTGTCTCCCAATTGCAGCTTCGCTCTGATCCCGCCACGACGGTCACCAAGCTGTTTAGCTTTCTTGGTCTGCCCGATAGCGTGGTTGACGATGGGATTGCGCTTTGTAGTCAGTCTCGAGAGGATGTTCTGACAGCCTCCATAGAAAGACCCTCGTATAAAACATTGCGTCAGGCCAGTCTTCCTGATGCTCAGGCTCGGCAATTCCGTGAGATCTGTGCTCCGGTCTGTGAGGATTGGGGGATTGAGCTTTAGCGAAGTCGCCAATCGCATGCGTTTTCGCAGGCATTCTTCGCTTCACGTGATTACCGTCACCCCCGATCACTCGTAACTTGACAATAAAACTATACAATCCTACCCTTCGGTAGCTCGACATCAACTGGTTCATGGCAAACCTGACGGGTGAGCAGTCTGCCAGCTTGGATGAAGCCGGCCAGTTGCTGAAGAACGGCCAACTGGAAGCTGCTGAGCGGATGCTGTCTGGTCTTGCCCAGACTCCAGGATTTGCGCCGACCAGACTCTTTCTGGCCAAGTTGTGTGAACTCCTCGATCGGCAGGGTCGCGACGAGGAGTTTCTTTCCAGGGTCAACGAGTTCAAGCAGCGATTTCCCCGGGCGCACAATCCATACATGCTGGCTTACCTCTTCTTTCTGAGGCGAGAAGACATCCCGTCGGCGGCGCAGGAAATTGGCTCCTGCCCTGAGCAGTTTATTTCACATATACCGACCAGGGCCGCTGTTCTTTATGCCGAGGCTCGCCTCAGGATTCACCAGTCACATCTGAGCATTGATCGAAGCTTCAGGAGGCCCACGCCTTCAGACGACGCGCCCCTTGAGCCTGTTGACGATCTCGCCATCTGCATGATGGTGCGCGATGAGGCTGATGTGATGATGTCCAACCTGTTGCATCACTATCAGTTAGGGTGTCGCAAGTTTGCCGTGATGGATAATCTCTCCAGGGACGGCACGGCTTCGGTTGTCTCCAGGTTCGCCAGGCTGCACCCAGACTGTACGGTCCTTCTCGTGCAGGACCCCATCGAAGGCTATTACCAGGCCAAGAAAACACAGGGTCTCTGTCGCCTGGCAAGGGACTGCTTCGGTTGCGCCGGAGATGAGTTGAGGCTGATCTTCCCGCTGGATGCTGACGAGTTTGTTGATCTTCCGCCAGGGGTCGGATTTCGATGGCTGGTGGACCGAATGATCGAGAGAGAGTCGGAAGTTGTTGTCTTTCACCTGTGCAATGCAGCGAGCAGCTCGCTCGTCCACTACGACGAGAGACAGGATGTCTATGGGACCATTGATGTCGTTGAGGCCTGCTCAGGTCAGATTGTCACCAAAAATACCTTCAACCCCCGTTTTGTTTCGGGACTCACCATGGGCAACCATGTGTTGGCACATGGTGATCTTTCCCGTGACAAGATCTTTGTGGCCTGCGAGGTCGGGGCTCGCATCATTCATTTCAAGTATCGCAGTCCCAGGCATGTGGCATCCAAGATTCTCAACGGTGGTCAGGCCGTCAATGCAACGAAGTTGGGTCAGCACTATGCCCTTCACTGGAGAACGGCCTATGCGGACATGCAGCAAAGGGGCTTCGTCGTGGCTGAAGAGATGTTTGAATCCTACTGTCTGGCGACGGCCAGGTCTTCTGGACGCCTGAATATTCCACCCTGCAGAATCTAGGCCACTGCTCGGCTCCGTAACTCCGTCGTTCGGCCTTGACGGTGATGCACGTCTGTCACTCTCTTTGGCCAGAATTCACGCCTCTTCTGTCATTACCTTGGCTGTCAAAGGACCTGCTGCTCCCTGCCCCTGACTTCCTGCCTCTCGTCCCGCCCTTCGCCGTGGTTGGCAGGCTTGCTGCTAGGTGATCCGCTCGGGAGCCTTGTTCGATGCTGTCGGTTTCGAAAGGATCAAGGCCCCCAACGCCCATGAGTGCCTGTTAACGTCCCCTTTATCTTCGTAGGCCTTGCCTTGGCCCTTTTGGATCCAGTCTCGGGCGCTTGCGCTGGCCACGCTTACTCGGCCGGAGGTTGCTTCTGCCTTCCATCAAGTCTGACGTTGTCGAACTGCCCCAGTCTCCAGTTGACTGACGCCCTCCAGTCCCGTCCTTGGTCTCTTTTTCGGTGATTGGCGGAACCCGTTCCGGTCGCGCGCGTATCTCGCTTGCATCGTCCACCCTGACCATGCGCCACGTTGGGTTGTTTCGATTTTTCGTTTTGAGGCTGGATCAGCTGGGGCGGCAGAGCCCAGTCTCGGCGACCCGCATGGAATCATTCAGGCCAGGAGAATGAACCACATTCTTTACATCATTGGTGCTTCTGGATCAGGCAAAACAAGCCTGGCGCTTCGCCTGTCCAGGATCGCCCATGTCATCCATACCGACCAGCTTGCCCTGATTGCGGCCATGCGGCTCTGTCCGTTCTGCAAGCCCGGATCTGCAGGGGACTGGGGGCTTTGGCAGGCGCTGCTGCAGCACACATCGGCGATCGAGGCCCTGCATTATTCGTTCCTTCAATCGCACTCCATCTGCCTCTCCTTCCAGGGGCCCATCATCATTGAAGGCACCATTCTGGTCTGGGAGCAGTGGCGAGCAGCCTTGCGCGCCAGCCTCGCCATGGCAGGCGTTGACATGTCCAGGGAGTCCTTTCTTTGGCTCGATCCCTCACCTGAGGAGATCCACCGCAACATCCTGGAGCGTGCCAGGGGGAAGGAGGCCCAGCTGTCCCTGGGCCAGGTCCAGGACGCATGCTTGCGCTATTCCAATCTGGTTCTTGACCAGCCCTTTGCGAAACACAGCAGCAGCAGTCGTCTTGAGCAGGTGATCCAGGGCCTTGTAGGTGCACCAGAGACAGGACGCGGCTGATTCAGCTCCCGGCTGTGGTGACTGTCGCCTTCGATGGTGCGCCCGGGCTTGCATCCACCACCTGCAGGCTGAACTGGGGCGCCAGTGATGCCCGTGCCCAGACTGCAACCGTCTCGGCGTCGCTCCACACCACCAGCTCCACCAGATCACCGATCCGCTCGCCCGCCAGGCCCTCTCGCGGCGCCTCCATCTGCAGGGCTTGGGGCTTCAGCGCCTCTGCCGTCCAGCGCTGCTCCATGGCGGCGCGCCCCAGGTCCAGCGGTGGACCGTCCAGCACCAGTGGGAACACGCGCAGCCGTGCCTCGCCGGTGATGGAGAGCGACACCCGCCAGCGGCTTCCCGGCTCCAGCAGCGCATAGAGGGGAACCCCCGGCACCAGCCGGCCGCTCAGGCGCCGGTGGGGCCGTCCGTGGTTGTGGGGCTCACAGCACTCTTCAGCCAGATGGCGGATCGCCTCGGGTATCAGGGCGGGGTCGGCGGCGCGGAAGAACTGCTGGTCCGGGAAGCCGATCGCATCGGCCATCGCCCGCCCGTACACCTGCGCCTGGGTCTGGGCGTCGAAGTCCCCCTGGGCGAAGAACTGCCGCGCCGCCTGGAAGCTGCCCTGCAGACCCTCGCCGCCGTGCAGGTGGAAGTAGAGGCAGTTGTAGAAGCCGAACTTGATGCTGGCCCCATAGGCGCTGCGCACGGTGGTGAGGTGGGCGCCGCCGCAGAGGGCCTCCGGCAGGAAGTCCTCGCTGGCCACCGCCGCCTGCTCCACCCCCACCAGCCAGAGGTAGTCGAGGTGGCGCTCGGCCGTGATCGCCCCGCGCTTGAACGCGAACGGTTTGCGGGCCACCAGCGGGCTGCCCGGCTTGCCGCACACCAGATTCAGGTAGGTGAAATTGACGCAGTCGAAGCTGGCCACCACCGCCGGGCTGGCCCAGAAACGCTCCACCGCCGCCCGATCCAGCAGCAGCAGTTCATCGGCATCCACCGACAGCACCACGTCGCCGGCCGCCAGCCCGTAGCCGTGGATCCGCTTTTCCCGCTCGCCGGCGAACACGCCGTGGTGGTACTGGATCGGCACCCCCAGCCGCCGGGCGAGCCCGCCGAACAGCCCGGCGGCCCGGGGGCTGGGCTGCTCCAGATCCCGGCCCACCAGCGGCTCCAGCAGCTCGCGGGTGAACTGGAACGGCCCGTCGTTCACCACGATCTCGTCGACCCAGGCGAGCCGCTCCACCACCCGCTCGATGAAATCGAAGTCCTCGAAGAACTGGATCACCACCGAGACGCTGGCCATCGGCTCAGCTCCGCACCCAGATGCAGCGGCCGACACGCTGCAGATGGGCTTCCAGATCCTGGGAAATCTCCCTCCGCAAGGCCATATCCACCTGCCAGGGCAGCAGCAGCTCATCGATCGCCGCCATCAGCCGCAGCCGGTCGCGGTGGCTGAGCTCCGGGCCCTCCAGGCAGAGGTCGATGTCCGATCCGTCCCGGTGGCGTCCCATCGCCCGTGAACCGAACAGCCACACGGCCTCCAGGTGGTCCTGGGACTCGAACACCTGTTGCAGCCGTTCCTGGGACCGCTCAGGGATCCCGGGGATCGATCCCATCGGGGTGGTGGAGGGCTGGGGGCTCATGGCGTCGGCTCCTGCTGCAGCATCTCCAGACGGGCCCGCAACTGTCGGTAGCAGGCCAGATAGTTCTGGCCGATGTGCCCGGCGATCGCGTCGGCGGTGGAGCGGTTGTAGGTGTGGCTGGTGAGATTGCGGTCCTGAATCATCAGCATCCAGCTCTCGCCATCCTCGATCCGCCCCAGACGGAATGATTCCTTCAACGTATCCCGTGAACCGAGCAGTTGCTCGTTGCCCTTGCTGAGCAGGAGATCGCGCAGGGTGTTCCAGGCCAGTTCGAAGGTGTACTCGAACGCCTTGATCAATCCCTGGTGCTCACGGGCGTTCAGTTCAGGGGGCTGGAAGAACGTCTCCAGCTGCTCCAGCGCCCGGCAGTAGTTCGAGAATCTCTGCTGCCAGCGGATGTCGAGATCGCCCATTGGCTCAGCTCCGCACCCAGTCGGTCACGCCGCCGGGCCGGTCGATCAGCTCGATGCCCTCGGCGGCCAGCTCGGCCCGGATGCGGTCGGCGGTGGCGAAATCGCGGGCGGCCTTGGCGGTCCGGCGCTCTTCGATCCGCTGCTGGATCGCCGTCGCCGCCTCCGCTGCCTCGGCAGGGGTGCAGACCGCCGCTGCGCTCGCCGCCTCCGCCTCCAGCCCCAGCACCCCGGCCAGCTCCAGGAGCAGCCGCCAGCGGGGCTCCAGCTCCGCCGCCTCGCCGGCGGCTTCGGCGTCGCTCCCCCCCCGTTCCAGGCGGTTGGCCAGGGCCCGCAACGGCCGGGCCAGCTCGAACAGCACCGCCAGGGCCGCCGAGGTGTTGAGGTCGTCGTCCATGGCGGCGGCGAAGCGCTCCCGAGCCCCGGCCAGCTCCTCGCCGATCTCGGCGGCACTCGCCACAGCGCTCCCGGCCGCCGCTGTGGTCCCCCATCCCAGGGCCGCCCTGTGACGCTCACCCAGGCCGAGGGCGGCGTCCAGTCCCTTCCAGCCGGTGGCGGCCGCCGCCAGGGCCTCGGCGGTGAAGTCGAGCGGCTTGCGGTAGTGGGCCTGCAGCACGAACAGCCTCAGGGTCATCGGGCTGACGCCGCTCTCCAGCAGGGCGCGGATCGTGGTGAAGTTGCCCAGCGACTTGGACATCTTCTCGCCGCCCACGTTGACCATGCCGTTGTGCAGCCACCAGCGGGCCAGGGGCTGGCCGCTGGCCGCCTCCGACTGGGCGATCTCGTTCTCGTGGTGGGGAAAGATCAGGTCGGCACCACCGAGATGGATGTCGATCGTGGTGCCCAGCTCCTCGCGCACCATGGCCGAGCATTCGATGTGCCAGCCGGGCCGGCCTGCGCCCCAGGGCGAGGGGAAGCTGGGTTCGCCCGGCTTGGCCCCCTTCCAGAGCGCGAAATCAAACGGGTGGCGCTTGCGGGCCTCCTCCGCCTCGCTGGTGCGGCCGCTGGCCCCTTCCTGCTGCTCCTCCAGCGTGCGGCCGCTGAGCTTGCCGTAGCCGGCCTGCCGCATCACGGCGAAGTACACGTCGCCATCGGCTGAGTAGGCCGCCCCCTTGGCCTCCAGCTCGCCGATCAGCGCACGGATCGCGTCCAGGCTGCGGGTGGCCCGCGGCATCCGGTCGGGGGGAAGGATGTGCAGGGCGGCCATGTCGGCCTGGAAGGCGGCGATGTTGCGCTCGCTCACCACCTCCATGGAGCTGCCCTCCTCCTCGGCCCGCTTGAGGATCTTGTCGTCGATGTCGGTGAAGTTCTGGACGAAGGTGACGGCATAGCCGCTCCACAGCAGATAACGCCGCAGCACATCCCAGACGATGTAGCTGCGGGCGTGGCCCAGGTGGCAGAGGTCGTAGACCGTGACGCCGCAGCAGTAGATCGACACCCTGCCCGGCTGCAGCGGCTCGAACGGCTCGCAGGTGCGGGTGAGGGTGTTGGTGAGCCGCAGGGTCAATGGCCCGCTCCCGCCACGGCTCCCGCGCCAGCACCCGCCTGGCCCAGGCGGCCGCCGCCGTAGCCGGCCCGGCTGCGCACGTTGGCGCACCAGTCGTCGTGCTCCAGGTACCACTGCACCGTTGCCCGCAGGCCCTGCTGGAAGTCGTGGCGGGGCTGCCAGCCCAGTTCGGTGCTGATCCGCTCCGGGTCGATGGCATAGCGCCGGTCGTGGCCGGGCCGGTCGGCCACCGGGGTGATCAGGCCGGCGTGGGGGGCACCGTCGGGCCGCAACTCGTCGAGCAGGGCGCAGATGGCGTGCACCACCTCCTTGTTGGTGCGCTCCCCATGGCCACCGACGCAGTAGCTGCGGCCCACCTCGCCGCTGGTGGCGGCCAGCAGCAGGGCCTCGACGTGGTCCTCCACGTAGAGCCAGTCGCGCACGTTGGCCCCGTCGCCGTAGAGGGGGATCGGCTCACCGGCGGCGGCCTTGAGGATCACCACCGGGATCAGCTTCTCGGGGAACTGCCAGGGCCCGTAGTTGTTGCTGCAGTTGGTCAGCACCACCGGCAGCCCGAAGGTGTGGTGCCAGGCCTGGACCAGGTGATCGCTGCCCGCCTTGCTGGCCGAGTAGGGGCTGCGGGGGTCGTAGGGGGTGGTCTCGGAGAACCGGCCCGTGGCCCCCAGGGAGCCGAACACCTCATCGGTGCTGATGTGGTGGAAGCGGAACAGCTCCCGCCGCTCCGCCGGCAGCCCCTCCCAGTGGGCCCGCACCGCCTGCAGCAGGTGGTAGGTCCCCATCACGTTGCTGACCAGGAAGGCGCCAGGATCGTCGATCGAGCGGTCGACGTGGCTTTCGGCGGCCAGGTGCAGCACCAGGTCCGGATCGGCCTGCCGCACCGCGGCGGCGGTGGCCTCCCCGTCGGCCAGGTCCACCTGCAGCAGCCGGTGCCGCGGCCCGTCGGCCCGCTCCGCCGCCGGCCCCAGCTCCGCCACGGCGTTGTAGATGCCCAGCAGGTCGCTGGCGTAGCCCATCTTGTCGAGGTTGAACACCGTCGCGGTGCTGTCCCGCAGCAGCCGCCGCACCAGCGCCCCGCCGATGAAGCCCGCGCCGCCGGTCACCAGGATGCGGCGGCGGCCGGCAAGCAGCAGCGGCAGGTCGAGGGAGGGGTACGGATCCATCGGTGTGGGGCGAGACGGGGTCGGGGTGTTCAGGCCTGGGGCAGGGGAATCCGCGCCAGCACCTCAGCGAGGGCGGCCTGCCAGTGTTGCCCCTCCAGGTCCAGGGCGTGCCGGGTGGTGGTGCCATCCAGCAGGGAATAGGAGGGGCGACGGGCCGGGGTGGGGTAGTCGGCGGTGGTGATCGGCCGCACCCGGGCCGGGGTGTCGATCAGCCCCCGGGCCGCCGCCAGCATGCCGATGGCCACGGCGAAGTCGTACCAGCTGGCGGCACCGCAGTCGCTCCAGTGGTGACGCCCGCTCACCCCCCGTCCGATCACCCGCCAGCAGGCCTCGGCCAGGCCGGCGGTGGCCGTGGGGCAGCCCACCTGGTCGGCCACCACCCCCAGGGACTCGCCGGCGGCGGCTTTCGCTCGGTGCAGGCGCAGCATGGTGAGGCAGAAGTTGGCCCCCACCGGCCCGTACACCCAGCTGGTGCGCAGCAGGCAGAGGCGATCGGCGCCCAGGGCGGCCGCCGCCCGCCGTTCCCCCTCGGCCTTGGTGGCGCCGTAGACGCCAAGGGGGGCCAGGGCCTGCTCCGGGGCGTAGGGATGGCCCTGCTCGCCGTCGAAGACGAAATCGGTGCTCACCTGCAGCAGCCGGCCGCCGGACTCGGCCAGGGCCTCGGCGAAGGCCCCGGGGGCGCCGGCGTTGACCGCTTCGGCCAGCTCCGGTTCGCTCTCGGCCCGGTCAACGGCGGTGTAGGCGCCGGCATTGAGCACCCAGTCGGGCCGGTGCCTGTGCACCGCGGCGCGGCAGGCGGCCGGATCGGCCAGATCCAGGTCATCCCGTCCCGTCGCGATCAGGTCGATACCGGCGGGGACGCTGGCCAGCAGGGCCTGTCCGAGCTGGCCGTGGCGGCCGGTCAGCAGCACCCGCACCGGTTGGGGCATCGATGGCGGCGGCACGGCTGGCGCAGCCTACCTGCGCCAGCCAACCTCGCCGCCATCAGTCCCGCAGCACCTCCCCCTGGACAATCTGCACCGGCTTGCCGTCGAAGGAGCGGAACCGGAACGAGAGCGGCCGCTCGGCGTACTCGGCGGAGCGCTTGCGCAGAATCTCGATCGCCACCTCCTCGCCCAGGCGCAGGCTGCGGGTGTTGTCGCTGCGCCAGTGGACGCCGCCCATCGAGCGGCCCATGGCCACGTTGCTGGCCAGCTTGTTGAGTTCGCCCCCCACCGTGATGCGCTCCGCGTCGGAGGACGCGGCCGGGGGGTAGGGCATGGGCGGGCCGAACGCCTCCAGGTCGGTGCCGGTCCGGCGGTAGCCCGGCTGCAGCAGCTCCAGGGGGGGGTTGGGGTCGGGGGAGTCGGGCGGATCCTTGGGACCCATCCGCTCCGCTCCAGCCCTGGCATTGGCCGCGGCGTAGATGTCGCGCAGCCGTGCGTCCTCGTCGAACCAGGCCTTGAGCACCGTCACGCAGGCGCCGGCCACGGTGGCATGGCCCGCCCCGTAGGCCGGGTGGCTGGGGGAACCGGCGGAGAAGGCCATTGGCAGGAAGAGGGTGGCGGCGCCGCCGGGAAGGGAGGCGTTGTGGGCGCTCACCGCGGCGAGGGTGTCACCCACGGCGCTCTGGAAGTCCGGAACGGTGGGCACCGACGTCTGGAGGCCGTAGTCCCGCAGGCAGCCCTCGTGGCCGTTGCGCTCCATCTGCAACAGTCCGCCGAACACCTCCGGCCGGCAGCGACGGTGCACCAGCCACTTCTGCCGCCACACCACCTTCAGCGCCCGGCTGGCCACCTCGGACACCACCGTCAGCAGGTCGGGTCCACCGAGCGAGGCGAACGCCCCCTCCCTGGAAAACCGGTTGCCGCCATAGGGATTGCCACCATCGACGGGGGCGTCGATGTTGAGCAGGAACAGGGCGGCATTGAAGTAGGCCTGATGCAGGGCATCGCGGTTCACGAACCGAGCCAGATCACGCATCGTGCTGATCAGGCGGCGGCCGTTGCCCGGTGGGTAGTAGGTGGCGCCCCGGTGCACCTGGTCGCCGTAATTGTTGCCGTTGCCGTAATCACGGCCATAGCCGTCCTTGCCGGTGTTCTGCGCCAGCAGCCAGTCCGCGTGGGTGACCAGGAAATCCCGCTTGGCGATGTAGGGAACCTGGCTCTGGTCGATCGTCTGGGTGCCGTAACCGACGTTCTGCAGGAAGAACTGGCTCAGCAGTGGTCCGGCGTCCTCGCCGGGCAGGCCGCTGCGGAAGAGGGTCTGAAGGTCGATGCGGGCGCCGCCGCCACCCTGCGCCAGATCCAGGGGGGTGCGCAGCCGGCCGGGATCGCTGTCGAGGCGCACGGCGGCATCGAAGCAGCGGTTCACCGCCTGGCGGGCCGTCCCGATCCGGCTGGCGACGCCGTAGCCGAGCTCTCCGTCGTGTCCGCCCACGTCCGCAAAGCCGCTCGTGGGCTGACTGCGGTCGAACTGGAAGGCCACCAGAGGCGCGTCGCGCAGCAGCGCCATCCAGTACAGCTCCACCATTTCCGCCGTGGCGGAGATCGACTGGATGCTGGGTGCCGGTGGCATCTCCAGGGATTTCGGGTCGGGCCCGAAACCCTCGGCCGCCGCGCCGGCCAGGGGGCTGGTGAGCTTCGCCGCCGCCTTGCCCAGCGCCTGGATGGCGGGGGTGTCACCTGAGCTGATCTTGAACGCCGTCTGGGGGACATCCGTCGAGGACGGGGCCACTGGGCCCCCCGGCACGCTCTCGAAGTTGATCGGTGCACCGGCCTCGATGGCGACGCAGGTCCGCTCGAAGAGCCGGTAGGCGGCCACGTCCACCTCGCCGAAGCGGTTGTGGGGCAGGGTCTTGTGGAAATTCCCCGCGAAGGGATGTGGACCGGTGACGAGGTTCTCGTCCTGATTGGGGGTGGGGCTGGCCATGGGATCCGTGCCTCTTGGCTGGGCCCCATGACTGTCGGGTCGCTCCCATCGAATCGGCTTGATCGTGGTGCCCGGCGGCTGGTGGGATAGCGACACCGTGCTGTCACCGGGATGCCACCCCGACGCCAGGTGGTCTGACGCGGCTATTTCGCCTCCATCCAGTTGGGGCCGACGCCGGTGTCGACCGCCAGTGGCACCAGCAGCTGCACCGCCTGCTCCATGGTGCGGCGGGTGAGCTCCCGCACCTCCTCGAGCGCCTCCGGGGCCGCCTCCAGCACCAGTTCGTCGTGCACCTGCAGCAGCAGCCGGGCCGGCAGGCCGGCCTCGCTGAGCGCCCGTTGCAGGCTCACCATCGCGAGCTTGATGATGTCGGCGCTGGAGCCCTGGATCGGGGCATTGGCGGCCGCCCGCAACTGCTGGGCCTCCATGCCGCCGCGGCGGGCCACCTCCAGGTCAATGTCCAGCGGATCCTTGCCGAGCAGCCGGCCCAGGCCGCCGGGATCGAACTGGAACGGCCGCCGCCGCCCCAGGATCGTCTCCACGTAGCCGCGGCTGAGGGCCAGCCGCTCCTGCAGCTCCAGGTAGGCGAACACCTTCGGGTAGCGCTGCTTGTAAAGGCTCAGGAACTCCTTGGCCCGGGCCTGGCCCATGCCGGTTTCACGGGCCAGCCGCTGGGCCCCCATGCCGTAGATCACCCCGAAGTTGATCGTCTTGCCCAGCCGCCGCTCCTCCGGCGTCACCGTGTCGGTCTCGAGCAGCAGCCGGGCGGTGAGGGCGTGGACGTCGTCGCCTTCGTTGTAGGCCTTCACCAGCACCGGCTCGCCCGAGAGGTGGGTGAGGATGCGCAGCTCGATCTGGGAGTAGTCGGCGCTGATCATCCGCCAGCCCTCCTGGGGCAGGAAGGCCTTGCGGATGCGGCGGCTGAACTCGGTGCGGATGGGGATGTTCTGCAGGTTGGGGTTGCTGCTCGACAGGCGCCCGGTGGCGGTGACCGCCTGGTTGAAATCGGTGTGCACCCGCCCGGTCTCGGGTTCCACCAGGGCCGGCAGCGCCTCCACGTAGGTGCTCAGCAGCTTGCTGAGGGTGCGGTGCTCCAGCACCAGCTTCACCACCGGATGGTCGTCCTCCAGCTTCTCGAGCACCGCCGCATCGGTGCTCCAGCCGGTCTTGGTGCGGCGGGATTTCTTGCGGTCGAGCCCCAGGGTGTCGAACAGCAGCTCCCCGAGCTGCTTGGGGGAGGCCAGGTTGAAGTCCACCCCCGCCGCCGCCTGGGCCTCCTGCGCCAGCCGGGCCAGGGTGGTGCTGAGCTCCTCGGCCAGCTCCTTCAGGTAGGGCACGTCGATGCGGATGCCGGTGGCCTCCATCTGGGCCAGCACCGGCTCCAGGGGCAGCTCCACCTGCTGCAGCAGCAGGGGCAGCTGGGGCCCCATCGCCGCCAGCTGCTCCGCCAGCACGGCGCCCAGGCGCCGGGTGAGGTGCACGTCCATGGCGCAGTAGAGGGCCGCGGCCTCGATCGGCACGTCGGCGAAGCTCTGACCCTTGGCCACCAGGTCGCCGTAGGACGTCGGCTGGAGGCCGAACTCCCGCGCCGCCATCGCCTCCAGGCCATGCTTGGCGTTGGCATCCCGCAGGTAGTCCGCCAGCAGGGTGTCCATCACCACACCGGCCAGGGGCAGCCCATGGCGCAGCAGGATCAGGCGGTCGTACTTGGCGTTCTGGAGCGCCTTGGGGTGCCCGGCGCTGGCCAGCCAGGGCCCCAGGGCCAGCAGCACCGCGTCCAGGGGCAGCTGCTCCGGCGCCGGGGGGGCCGCGGTGAGCAGGTCGGGGGCCGGTGGGCTGTGGTGGCCGATGGGCACGTAGGCCAGATCCGCCAGCCCCTCCCCCCAGCAGACACCGATCCCCACCAGCTCCGCCTTGAAGGGGTTGAGGGAGGTGGTCTCGGTGTCGATGGCGACCGGTGCCGCCGGGTCGGTGCAGCCCATCAGCCGCTCGACCAGGGCGGCCAGGGCCTCGGGGGTGGTGACCAGCTGCGGCCGCAGGGCGGGCAGGGCCGGATCCCCCCCGTCCTCCGGGGAGACGGTGGCGTCCGGGGCCTCAGGCGCGGCCGCGGTTGGGGCCGCCGGGGTGCCGGGGTCCGGGGCCGGGGCCGTGGCAGGGGTGGCGGCGGGCTCGGGAGGCTCCGAAGAGAACAGGCGGGCGAAGCCCTCGGTCTGCTTCACCAGGCTGAACAGCTCCAGCTCGGCCAGGCGGGCCCCCAGCCCCTCGCGGTCCACCCGCCCCAGGGCCAGGCGGGGCTCCTCGGGCAACGGGATCTGCACCAGGATCTCCGCCAGCATCCGGGAGCGGAAGGCGTTCTCCCGGTCGGTCTCCAGCTTGGTCTTCAGGGCCCCCTTCTGCTCGTCGAGGGCGGCGTAGATGCCGTCCAGGTCGCCGTGGGCCTTGAGCAGGGTGAGGGCGGTCTTGGGCCCCACCCCCTTGACGCCGGGGATGTTGTCGGAGCTGTCGCCGGTGAGGGCCTTGAGGTCCACCACCCCCTCCGGCGGCACCCCCAGCTTCTCGATCACCTGGGCGCGGCGGATCTCCGTGGGCCCGCTGTTCTTGGCGTAGGGGCCGCCGCCCATGTAGAGCACGCTGATGTCGCGCTCGTCGTCCACCAGCTGGAACAGGTCACGGTCGCCGGAGAGGATCCGCACCCGCCAGCCCTCGCCCGCCGCCCGGTTGGCCAGGGTGCCGAGCACGTCGTCGGCCTCGTAGCCCGGCGCCATCGACAGGGGCAGGTTGAGGCAGTCCCTGAGGATGGCCTGCAGGTTGGCCAGATCGGCGAAGAAGTGCTCCGGGGCCTCCTCGCGGTGGGCCTTGTAGGCGGCGTCCGCCTCGTGGCGGAAGGTGGGTTCGGCCGTGTCGAAGGCGATCACCACCCCCTGGGGCCCCAGGCCTTTGCAGTTGTCCAGCAGGGCCTTGAGGAAGCCGTAGGTGACGCTGGTGGGCACCCCGTCCTTGGTGGCCAGTCCACCCTCGCCGCCCTTGGCGAAGGCGTAGAAGCTGCGGAAGGCCAGGGAGTGGCCGTCCACCAGCAGCAACAGGGGCTTGTCCCGCTCCATGGCCGTTCCCGGGATCCGTCCGCCGTCCGCCACAGCCTGCCATCCGGCGGCCCGGAAGCGCCGTGAAGGCCACCGGCCGGGCCGCCTTCAGCCGCTGCCGCCAGTACCGCTGGTGGCTGGAGCGGGTGTGGGAGCCCCAGGGCAGCCGGCTGCTGTTCATCGGCCTGAACCCCTCCCGCGCCGACCATCGCCACGACGACCCCACCCTGCGGCGGCTGATGGCCTTCGCCGCCGACTGGGGCTACGGCGGCCTGGAGGTGCTGAATCTCTTCGCCCGCATCAGCCCGAGCCCGGCGGCCCTGGCCCTCGCCGCCGATCCGGTGGGCGCCGCCAACCTGGCCTGGATCCGGCGAAGGGTGCGGGCCACCCGGGCCGGTGCGCCGCCGTCGCTGATCTGGCTGGGCTGGGGCAACGGCGGCCGCCGTTCCGGCCAGGACGAACGGATGCTGGAGCTGCTGGACCCCCACCGCTCCCGGCTGGTGTGTCTCGGCCTCACCGCCTCCGGCGCCCCGCTCCATCCCCTCTACCGGCCGGCCACAAGCCTGTTGCGGCCATTTGGGGCATCCTGTGGGCAGTCCGACGCCGCCGTCCGCGCCCCATGGCCCGCACCCCCCGCCGCTATGCCATCCACCTGTTCCTGAGTGGCGGCCACCACCAGGAGGTGCACTTCAACACCCTGGAGGACTTCCAGACCTGGTATGGCGGCGTGCTGAACGCGGCGGCCCTCGACACCTTCGTGAACGTGCCGATCAGCGACCTGACCAGCGAGTTCCTGGTGCTGCGGGCCGGCAGCGTCCAGGCGATCCGGGTGGAGCCGATCTACGGCGCCCTCGACGACTGAGGATCAGAGCGAGGTGGCGATCCGCCCCCGGTCGCTGCCGAGCCGGTGCAGCAGCAGCCAGGTGGTGAGCAGGTCGGGCCCCTTGAGGCTGCCCAGCAGGGCGGCCCGCAGGCCCTTCATCAGCACCCCTTTCTTGACGCCCGCCGCCGTGGCGGCGGCCCCCAGCAGCGCCTGGGCGGCTTCGGTCTCGAGCGGCCCCTCCGGCAGCTGCTCCAGCAGGGCGCTCAGGGCGGCGCGGCTGGCCTCGTCGGCCCGCAGGGCCAGGGCCGCCTCATCCGGCACCGGCGTCTCGAAGAAGGGGGCGGCCTGGTCGACCCCGTCCGCCAGCAGGCTGAGGGAGGGCCCCAGCAGGGCGCAGAGATCCTCCTGCCAGGCGACGTCAGCGCTGGCCCCCTCGCCCCAGCCCCGGGCCTGCCAGAGGGGCAGCAGCCGCTGGCGCAGCTCGCCGGCCGCCAGTCCGTGCAGCACCTGGCCGTTGAGCCAGTTGAGCTTGTCCCAGTCGAAGCGCGCCCCGGCCCGGTTGACGCGCTCGAAGGAGAACACCGCCGCCGCCTGCTCGAGGCTGAAGCGCTCGCCGATGCCCTCCGGCGGCGACCAGCCCAGCAGGGTCATGTAGTTGACCAGGGCTTCGGCGGTGTAGCCCATGGCGCGGAAATCACCCACGGAGGTGACGCCGTCGCGCTTGGAGAGCTTGCGACCCTCCTGGTTGAGGATCAGGGGGGTGTGGGCGAACTGGGGCGGCGTCAGCCCCAGGGCGGCATAGAGCAGCAGCTGCTTGCCGGTGTTGGCGATGTGGTCCTCGCCGCGGATCACGTGGCTGATGGCCATGGCGGCGTCGTCCACCACCACCACCAGGTTGTAGAGGGGGTCGCCGATGGCATCGGCGGGCGCCCGGCGGGCGATCACCATGTCGCCGCCCAGGTCGCTGCCGGCCCAGCGCATCTCGCCGCGCACCAGGTCGTTCCAGGTGATCGTGGCGCCGTCGTCGATGCGGAAGCGGACCACCGCTTCGCGCCCCTCGTCGATGTAGGCCTGCTGCTGCTCCGGGGTGAGATCCCGGTGCAGGTTGTCGTAGCGGGGGGCCCGGCCCTCGGCCTGCTGGCGCTCCCGCATGGCCGCCAGTTCGGCGTCACTGGCGAAGCAGCGGTAGGCGTGGCCGCCCTCAAGCAGTTGCTCGATCGCGGCCCGGTGGGCCTCGATGCGGGCGCTCTGCACCACCGGCTCCTCGTCCCAGGTGAGGCCCAGCCAGCGCAGGCCATCGAGGATGTTCTCGGTGTACTCGGCCTTGGACCGTTCCCGGTCGGTGTCCTCGATGCGGAGCAGGAAGGCGCCCCCCAGGTGGCGGGCGAACAGCCAGTTGAACACCGCCGTGCGGGCGGTGCCGATGTGGAGGGTGCCGGTGGGGCTGGGGGCCAGCCGAACGCGTACGGGAACCGCTGCGGCCACGGAATCGGCTCCAGGTGGTGAGAACGGGACTGACGGGGCTCGAACCCGCAACTTCCGCCGTGACAGGGCGGTGCTCTAACCGATTGAACTACAGTCCCAGACCGACATTCGAGGCTCGATCCGCCCCGGGGGGAGGATGCGGCACCGATGGGCGATCACGACGGCGCGGACGCCGACCAAGGAAGTATCCATCGTCACCGGTCCCTCCGTCAACGCGGTCCGTCAACGGCGCCCGGGAAGGCCGGGCAGGGGGCGGGCCTGGTGACTGGGCCACACAAAAAGCCCCGTGCGGGGCACGGGGCTGGGGCTGGCCAAAGGGGACGCCGGAGCGTTGGGCTCAGGGGCGGAAGCCGGCGGGTTCAATCAGACGCACCTGATTGCCCCGGGCGGTGAACTCCCGCCCCTGGTCGCTCTGGACCACGACCCGACCTCCGGACTTGACCCGGATGACCCGGGCCCGGACCCAGCCAAGGGCGGCCGATTCCAGCACCTTGACCACATCACCGGGTTGTAGATCCAACTCCATGTTCGGAACCACGAGACTGCAAATGGGACCATCGAACGCGCCGTGGAGGACTTGAACCCCCGACATCAGGTTTTGGAGACCTGCGTTCTACCAACTGAACTAACGGCGCAAGGCCGATGGCCCCTGGAAAGCGTGAGAGGGAGACGCGGGCAATGAAATCCCGTGAAACCAGGCTTCAGCGATCGAAGCGCTGTTTGACGCGCGTGGCTTTACCCACCCGGTCACGAAGATAGAAGAGCTTCGCCCGACGCACCTTACCGCGCCGCTCCACCTTCACGGAAGCGACCTGGGGGCTGTGCAGCATGAAGACCCGCTCCACGCCGATGCCCTGGAAGATGCGGCGCACGGTGATCGTCTGGTTGAGGCCGCCGTGGCGCTTGGCGATCACCACGCCCTCGTAGGGCTGCACCCGCTCCTTGTTGCCCTCCCGGATGCGCACGCCCACCTTGACGGTGTCGCCCACGTAGATCTCGGGCAGGTCGCTCTTCAGCTGGGCCGCCTCGAACTCCTCGATCAGGGCACGGGCACTGAGCTTGCCGGTGGTGATGGTCACGGTGGCAGGAGCCGCCACGTCAGGGGTCTCCTGGTCCACGGTCTGCGGGTCCACCTCGGTGGATGGATCGGTGGTGGTCGGATCGGTCTCGGTTGCCATCCCTTTTCTCTGAGCGCCTGGCCAAACCAACACCTTACCGCCTCAGGTGACCCCCTTCCCCCCGCGCCGCCGCCAGCTCCGCTGCAGCCGCTCCCAGGCCATGGCGCCGCCGGTGACCAGCATCCACAGCAGCCCCAGGCCATTGAGCAGCACGTAGAGCGTCTCCCCCACCTGGCCCAGCCAGCTCTGGAGCCATTCGCCCTCGTGCAGCACCATCAGCGGATGGACCTGGTCCCGGCTCAGCCCGCCCCAGTCCCGCAGCAGGCGGTAACCCACACCCGTGACGGCCGAGAGCAGCAGGGGCGCCAGCACCAGCGGCGCCATCCAGGCATGGGCCTGCCGCAGGCGGGCGCCCCAGGAGGGTGAGGCGGGCCGTGGGGGGGCGGCGGGAGTGGGGCTGGACACGGGGAAACGACGGCGGCAGGGACGCTATTGATAACTTGAATGTCCGGCCCGACTCCCATCGCATGAACCTGTTCGCCGATCTGCTGGCCAGCACCAACGGCGTCAAGGGCGGTGGCACCCCTCTCACCCAGGCCGGTCCCCGCATCCAGAAGGGCCGCCGCGGGGTGGAAGTGAAGTCGGCGCGGGAGATCGCGATCATGCGCCAGGCCTCCCGCATCGTGGCCACGGTGCTGCGGGAGATCATCGACATGGCCGCCCCGGGCATGACCACCGGCGACCTCGACCGCCACGCCGAGGCCCGCATCCGCGCCATGGGGGCCACCCCCAGCTTCAAGGGCTACCACGGCTTTCCGGCCAGCATCTGCGCCAGCATCAACGACGAGGTCGTCCACGGGATCCCCAGCGCCAAACGGGTGATCAAGGCCGGCGATCTGGTCAAGATCGACACCGGTGCCTACTACGAGGGCTTCCACGGCGACAGCTGCGTCACCCTCTGCGTGGGTGAGGGGGTTCCCGAGGAGGCCCGCCGCCTCAGCCGGGTGGCCCAGGAATCCCTGATGAAGGGCCTGGCCACCGTCAAGGCCGGCAGCACCCTGCTGGAGCTGGCCGGTGCCGTCCAGGACCACGTCGAGGCCCACGGCTACGCCGTCGTCGAGGACTACACGGGCCACGGCGTGGGCCGCAACCTGCACGAGGAGCCCTCGGTGTTCAACTACCGCACCCGCGACCTGCCCAACATGCAGCTGCGGGCCGGCATGACCCTGGCGGTGGAGCCGATCCTCAACGCCGGCAGCAGGGCCTGCCGCACCCTCAAGGACCGCTGGACCGTGGTGACCGTGGACGGCAGCCTCTCGGCCCAGTGGGAGCACACCATCGTGGTCACCTCCGACGGCTGCGACATCCTCACCGACCGCGACTTCTAGGTCCGGCTTGCCCTGCCGCTGCCCCGTTCAGCGCCGCAGCAGCAGGCTCATGTAGGCCCAGCGCGTCAGGGTCGCCAGGGGCATCAGCACGAAGGTCAGCGGGTTCGGGGTGACGATGATCAGGCTGCAGTTCCAGTCGGCCTGCCGCAGGATCTCGCCCGCCACCCAGTCGGCTCCCATGACGCCGACGGGGTTGAGGGCCGAGCGGAACGGCCCCAGCACCAGGCGCCGCAGCCGCAATGCCTGGGCCAGCTCCGGGGCCCGCAGGCTGAGCAGCTGGCCCAGCAGCCGTTTGCTGATCTCGTAGAGGGGGCTCACGGCCGGCTGAATCTCCGCTTCCGAGGTGTTCACCCACACCTCCGGCCGCCGGCGCCCGTCACGCTCCGCGGGCTCCCGTCGCTGCACCACGACGGCGAACAGCTCCAGCAGCCGCCAGGCGCTCAGGGCGTTGACCTCCAGGGAACGGCCGGTCGCCTCGGCGCTGCCATCGCCATGGACATTGATGCCGTGGTTGATCACCAGCAGGTCCACCCCCTCGAGCAGGGATTCCAGGGCCGCCTCCTGGCCCACCTGCCAGTGCACCTGGCGCAGGGGGATCTGCTGCCCGTCCGGGCCTGCCAGCTGCAGCGGGGCCGGGCTGTGGGTGAGGGCGATCAGCCGGGCGCCGCGGCGGTGCCAGCGGCGCAGCAGGGCCTGGCCGAGGGCGCCGCTGGCACCGGTGACGGCCACGGTGAGCGCTTCGTTCGAGGGGTCCGGCATGGGCCTGCGGTGGTCGTGCTGCCTAGATTGCCCGGCACCTGCGGGTCCCGGCGAGGTCACACCATGTCCATCCCCCTGCTGATCGGCTCCTGTGAACCCTTCAGCGGCAAGTCGGCGGTGGTGCTGGGTCTGGGTCGCCAGCTCGCCCGCCAGGGCGTGCCGCTCGCCTTCGGCAAGCCGCTGGCCACCTGCATGGACGACCCCCTCGACGCCCCCACCGATGGGGCGCCGGGCAACCCGCTGCTGGATCCGGATGTGCGCTTCATCGGCGCCACCCTGGGGCTGGAGCCGGAGCAGCTGATCCCTTCGCTGCACGTGCTGGAGCCGGCGGCCGCCAGGGCCAGGCTGCTGGCCGGGGATCTGGCCCCGGGTGAGGGGCTGACGCTCCTGCAGCGGCGCATCCACGACGACGCCGAGCGGCTGGTGCTGCTGGAGGGGGCCGGCAGCCTCAGCGAAGGGCAGCTCTACGGCCTGGGCCTGGTGCAGCTGGCCCAGGCCCTGCAGGCCCAGGTCCTGCTGGTGCACCCCTGGAGCGACAGCCGCAGCGTTGATGCCCTGCTGGAGGCCCGGCACCAGCTGGGTGATCTGCTGGCGGGTGTGGTGCTCAACGCCGTGCTGCCCGAGATGGTGCCGGAAGTGCGGGAGGCGGTGCTGCCGGCCCTGGAGCGGCTGGGGATCCCGGTGCTGGGCGTGATGCCCCGCAGCCCCCTGCTGCGCAGCGTCACGGTGGAGGAGCTGGCCCGCCGGCTCGAGGCCACCGTGCTCTGCTGCCACGACGGCCTCGACCTGCTGGTGGAGACCCTCTCGATCGGCGCCATGAACGTCAATTCGGCGATGGAGTTCTTCCGGCGCCGCCGCAACATGGCCGTGGTCACCGGCGCCGACCGCACCGACATCCAGCTGGCGGCCCTCGAGGCCTCCACCCAGTGCCTGATCCTCACCGGCGCCGGTGAGCCGCTGCCCCAGCTGATCAGCCGGGCCGAGGAGCTGGAGGTGCCGGTGCTCAAGGTCGACCACGACACCCTCACCACCGTCGAGGTGATCGACGCCGCCATCGGCCATGTGCGGCTGCACGAAGCGGTGAAGGCCACCTATGCGATCCGCCTGGTGGAAGAGAACTGCCACTTCGATCGGCTGTTCGGCCGGCTGCGGCTGGCGGTCCATGTCTGAGGGCGCTGCTAGTTTCAGTTCGTTGGTTGTCGATAACGGGTGACCCGGTCCCTAGATCTTCCGGCCCTGGACCGGATCGATACGCTCGCCCAGGAGCTGGCCATGCTCCAGGACCGGGGCAAACGCAGAATCGCCTTCCTCGGCAGCCGCCATGTGCCGGTGGTGTCGATCCATCTGGTGGAGCTGGTGGCCCGCTCCCTGGCCCAGGAGGGCCACAACCTGATCACCTCCGGGGCTCAGGGGGTCAATGCGGCCGTGATCCGCAGCGTGCTGGAGGTGGATCCGGCCCGGCTCACCGTGCTGCTGCCCCAGAGCCTGGAGCGCCAGCCGGGCGAATCCCGCAGCCAGCTGGAGCGGGTGCTGCACCTGGTGGAGAAGCCTGAGAACGACGAGCTGCCCCTGCCGATGGCCAGCAGCCTCTGCAACCAGGAGATCATCAACCGCTGCGACCAGCTGATCTGCTACGCCTTCCACGACAGCGAGACGCTGCTCTCCAGCTGCCGCACCGCCGAGGACATGGGCAAGGTGGTCAGCCTGATGTTCTTCGACTGAGCCCCCGGTTCGGGCCCGCCGGGTTTCAGCCCAGCAGGTTTTCCTGGCGGGGCAGCACCTGCAGCCGCGTTCCCTCCCGGCCCATCACCGTCACCTGGGCGCCGGCGGGCAGGAGCTGGTCGGGGGCCAGGTTCTGGGCGGCCCAGCTCTGGCCCTGCCAGCGCACCCGGCCCTCGCCGCTGGCATCGAAGGCCGTGGTCACCTCCGCCAGTTCGGCGCGGGCGCCGGGGGGGATGGTGCGGGCCTGGCGGCGGGCCGACCAGCGCCGCAGCCAGACGTAGCCCGTGCCCACCAGAACGGCGTAGAGGAGCAGCTGGCCGAGGGGCGGCACCACCGGCGCCAGGATGGCGACCAGGGTGAGCAGCAGGGCCGCCACGGCAGCGATCAGCAGCAGGCCGTCGCCGTCGGCGCCCACCAGCTCCAGCAGCAGCAGCACCCCCGCCAGGGCGAGCCAGAGGATCGGGGGTGCGGGCATCGGCGGCGGGCTCAGGGGCGGTGACGGAGGAACAACGAAACCAACGGGAAGGTTGGCCCTCGCCCCCATCCTGCCTAGCGTGGCGCCAGTGAAGAAGCCTGCATGGAAGTGCTCCTCATTCCGGTGCTCCTGGTGCTCGGTGGTCTGGGCATCAGCGGCATCAAGGTCACCAGCAGCAGCCGCTCGATGCTGGTGGAGCGCCTCGGCAAGTACGACCGCGAGCTGCGCCCCGGCCTGTCCCTGGTGATCCCCGGCATGGAGCGGGTGGTGAGCCACGAATCGCTCAAGGAGCGGGTGCTCGACATCCCCCCCCAGCAGTGCATCACCCGCGACAACGTCTCGATCGAGGTGGATGCGGTGGTGTATTGGCAGCTGCTGGAGCACGCCCGCGCCTACTACGCCGTCGACAACCTGCAGGCGGCCATGGTCAACCTGGTGCTCACCCAGATCCGGGCCGAGATGGGCAAGCTCGACCTCGACCAGACCTTCACCACCCGGCAGGAGGTGAACGAGACCCTGCTCAAGGAGCTGGATCAGGCCACCGATCCCTGGGGCGTCAAGGTGACCCGGGTGGAGCTGCGCGACATCCAGCCCTCCCAGGGGGTGCAGCAGGCGATGGAGCAGCAGATGACCGCCGAGCGGGAGAAGCGGGCGGCGATCCTGCGCTCCGAGGGGGAGCGGGAATCCCAGGTGAACGCGGCCCGGGGCCGGGCCGAGGCCCTGGTGCTGGATGCCAAGGCCAAGCAGGAGGCGGTGCTGCTCGATGCCGATGCCCAGGCCAAGCAGCAGTTGCTGCTGGCCAAGGCGCGGGCCGATTCGGCCACCCAGCTGGCGGCCGTGATCGAGGCCCATCCGGCGGCGGCCGAAAGCCTGCGGCTGCTGCTGGCCAAGGACTGGATGGCCATGGGCCAGCAGATGGCGGCCGCCCACGGGGGATCGGTGCTGATGGTGGATCCCCAGAGCCCGGCCTCGTTGTTGGCCGCCCTCAAGGGGCTGCAGGAGAAGGGCGGCAGCTGAGGCCCGTCCGCCGTCCCTGCCCTCAGCTGCGCAGGACCGCCCGCAGGCCTTCGCTGTAGAGAAGGGCTGTGCAGAGAATGCCGCCGGCCCAGCAGAGGCTGCGCAGGGTAGGAATGTTGGCCACGTAGGCCCCGATGTAGCCCAGACGCAGGGCAGGGTGCAGCCAGGCCAGCAGGGGCACCCACGGGGCGGCCGCCAGCACCGAAGGGGCCACCAGCAGGCACAGCAGGCAGGCGGGGGCGTGCAGGGTGAAGGCCTCGAAGCTGTTCTGATGGGCCCAGTTGGCCCGCTTGCCCCAGGCCGGCAGCCGCTCGAACATCGCCCGGGGGGCGGCCAGGTCGGAGGGGGTGAAGTCGGCCTGGGAACGGGCGGCCCCCAGGGGGATCAGGCTGAGCACCACCACGGCTCCGGAGAGCACCAGCGACCAGGCGAAGGGCCCGCCGGCGGCCGCCGGCAGCACCGGCAGGGCGATGCTGGCCGCCAGGAGGGGGCTGGGCAGGAAGGTGGCCATCGGTAGGGGGCGGCTGGGGTCTCTTTTCTAGGCTGGCGCTGCCTTGCCTTCGCCCGCGCCATGGCCGACAGCTATTCCTTCGACGTCGTCTCCGACTTCGACCGCCAGGAGCTGGTGAACGCCGTCGATCAGGTGCGCCGCGAGGTGGGCCAGCGCTACGACCTCAAGGACTCCAACACCGAGATCGACGTGGAGGAGGCCAGCCTGACGATCACCACCGCCAGCGACATGACCCTTGATGCAGTGGTCGATGTGCTGCGCCAGAAGGCCACCAAGCGCAACCTGTCGCTGAAGATCTTCGACCTGCAGACCCCCGAGCCGGTGGGCGGCAACCGGGTGAAGCAGGTGGTGAAGCTGCGCAAGGGCCTCAGCCAGGAGCTGGCCAAGAAGCTCAGCAAGAAGGTGCGCGATGAGGTCAAGAAGGTGACCGTGGCGATCCAGGGCGAGAGCCTGCGCGTCACCGGCAAGAACAAGGATGACCTCCAGCAGGTGATCACCCTGCTGCGGGCGGAGGACCTGGAGGTTCCGCTGCAGTTTGAGAACTACCGCTGAGGCGGCTGCGGAGCCGCTTGCGCAGGCGCCTGCTGCAGCGGTAGGCGGCGGCGACCCCAAGGATGGGCAGGGGTCCGGGCACGGCATCGTCGGTGGGATCACCGTGGGGCATCGGTGTCAACGGTCCGGTCCGGGGCTCGGTGTCGGGGGTGGGATCCGGACACGCGTCGGCATCGCCGTTGCTTTCATAGCCGGGGCAGTAAATCAGTGATCCCTGGAGGGGCCAGCCGGCCCCTGCGGACGGCTCTGACGGTGAGGGCGTGATCAACAGTTGCCAGCCCCCGTTGACACCATGGAAGCGGGCCGGACTGGTGAGATCCCTGCCGCTGGCATCCACGGAGATGAAGCCACAATCCGGCAGCTGGCAGATGGGTGCCCTGCCGTAGAGACCCTCTGGTGCACTGTTCGACGGGGTGAAGGTCAGCCAGGCTTCCGCGGGAGGGACTTCGGTGGTCTGCCCTGCCTCCAGGCCACGGAAGACGCCCATGACACCGTCGAGCACGAACTTGACATCCAGGGCCAGCGCCGCCTGCGGAGCCAGCAGGATTGCAGTAAAGATCCCAACAGCAATGGATGAATAGGATCGATAACCCGGCCTTTTCATTGTGACTGCGCCGCCGCTATTTCCATCTTTGTAGAAGATGGCTGGCATGGTAGTCAGCGTTGGCTGATCTTCACTGCTGATGCAGATCTGATGCAGCCGAAAGGCAATTCGGCATCAGTCTGAGTATTCTGGGCCAGGGATCAACACCGTTGCCGTGGATTCCGTCAGTCGATCGGGCTGTGGGACGAACCGGGAGCGATGGAGATCTTCATCCGCTGCCTGAGCTTGCGGCTATAGCCGAAGCAGGCGGCAGCTCCCAGGAGCGGCAGGGGTCCGGGAACGGCGGAGATATCCGGGCGGCCGATGCGGGTGAAGGTCAGGGAGCCAGCTCCGCCCCGGCCGGCCGAGGCTTCCAGGTCATAGGCAAAGGAGGCGTCGCTGGAATCAAAGAATCCGGGGACAAATGAGAATTGAGGAAACGAACCTACGGAATACTCCAGCCCCAAGAAGACACCGTTATCGAAGACGGCAGAGGCATCAGGATCATCCGTCTCGTCGTACTGCGTACCCTCAAAATTGAAGGAAAATGACGTGAGGTTGAAGGTGTTTGTGTCGTAGGCGAACGAGCCGGAGTAGCTGTTGGGCTGCAGCGGCCCCGAATCAATCAGGATGTCGAAGGTGTAGGCCACCACCGCTGCCTTGAGCGGGGCAGGCTGGGCCAGCCCCACACCGAGTGCCAAGCCTGTCGTCAGCAGGACGAGTCTGGGGATGGAGCTGGTCATGGTGGGGAAGGCGGGCGATCGGGTGAGATCATTTTCAGCTTAGCTCAAGTTGCGCTCATCTGGTCTTTAGTTCTCCCGGGCCGGGCGCGAACTTCGGCGATGGGGAACGTGGTCAGGGCGATGCCCTGCTGGGGAGCGTTCAGACGATGAAATTGTCTGGGTTGCTGAGGGTGGCCAGGTCGACGTTCTTGAACAGAATGAAGCTCCTCGCTGCCGCCAGGCCCGACCCATCGGGATCGATCTGCAGCAGGGTGTCGCTGCCCCTGGCGACGAACTTCAGATAGCCATCGGTGATGGGAGTGGTGCCGGTGTAGCCCACGCTCGCCAGCGCCCCTTTGAGATCCACCTTGTCGCCCTCGGCCCTGTTGAAGTCGATGATCGTGTCACCGGCATCGACGATGCTCGTGTACACGAACCGATCGGCACCCCCGTTGCCCCGGACCGTGTCGGCCCCCTGGAGTCCGGTGATCACGTCGTCGCCGGCTGTACCCGTAAGGGTCTCCCGGTTGCGGGTTCCGGTGATGGCGCGGCCGTCGTCATTGGCGATGGTGCCGAGGCCCTGGGAGTCGGCGATGGTGACGCCGTTGGTGGGGGCGGAGAGGTTGAGGAAGAAGGTTTCGTCGGGCTCGAAGGCGGTGTCGCCGTTGATGGTGACGGAGACGGTCTGGGTTTCGCCGGCGGTGCCTGTGAAGGTGAGGATGCCTGCGGCGGCGAGGTAGTCGGAGCCAGCGGTGGCGGTGCCGTTGGCGGTGGCGTAGGAGACGGCGGCGCCACCGCTGACAGCGTTGTTGAGGGTGACGGAGAAGACGGCGGTCTTGGTGCCGCTGTTGCCCTCGGAGATGGAGACATCGCCGATGGAGAAGGAGGCGGCGTCGTCGTTGGTGATGGTGCCGATGACGGCGGCGGGTGTGCCGACGAGGTAGGCGGGATCGGCGGTGAGGGTGAGGACGACGGTCTCGTCGGGCTCGAGGATCGCGTCGGCGGTGGGATCGACGACGAGGGTGGCTGTGGCCGAGCCGGCGGCGAAGACAACGGAGGCGGGGATGGCGCCGAAATCGGTGCCGCCCGTGGCGGTGCCGTTGATGGCGTAGTTGACGGTGAGGGGGTTGGTGGTGGCGCCGGTGCGGGTGAAGGTATAGATAAGGTTCGTTGTTCCGTTTTCAGTGACCGAGGCGGGAGTGACGGCGAGGGTGACGATGGGGAGGGGAGCGGGATCGTCATTGGTGATGGTGCCGAGGCCCTGGGAGTCGGCGATGGTGACGCCGTTGGTGGGGGCGGAGAGGTTGAGGAAGAAGGTCTCGTCGGGCTCGAAGGCGGTGTCGCCGTTGATGGTGACGGAGACGGTCTGGGTTTCGCCGGCGGTGCCTGTGAAGGTGAGGATGCCTGCGGCGGCGAGGTAGTCGGAGCCAGCGGTGGCGGTGCCGTTGGCGGTGGCGTAGGAGACGGAGGAGCCACCGCTGACAGCGTTGTTGAGGGTGACGGAGAAGACGGCGGTCTTGGTGCCGCTGTTGCCCTCGGAGATGGAGACATCGCCGATGGAGAAGGAGGCGGCGTCGTCGTTGGTGATGGTGCCGATGACGGCGGCGGGTGTGCCGACGAGGTAGGCGGGATCGGCGGTGAGGGTGAGGGCGACGGTCTCGTCGGGCTCGAGGATCGCGTCGGCGGTGGGATCGACGACGAGGGTGGCTGTGGCCGAGCCGGCGGCGAAGACAACGGAGGCGGGGATGGCGCCGAAATCGGTGCCGCCCGTGGCGGTGCCGTTGATGGCGTAGTTGACGGTGAGGGGGTTGGTGGTGGCGCCGGTGCGGGTGAAGGTATAGATAAGGTTCGTTGTTCCGTTTTCAGTGACCGAGGCGGGAGTGACGGCGAGGGTGACGATGGGGAGGGGAGCGGGATCGTCATTGGTGATGGTGCCGAGGCCCTGGGAGTCGGCGATGGTGACGCCGTTGGTGGGGGCGGAGAGGTTGAGGAAGAAGGTCTCGTCGGGCTCGAAGACGGTGTCGCCGTTGATGGTGACGGAGATGGTCTGGGTTTCCCCGGCGGTGCCTGCGAAGTTGAGGGTGCCTGAGGCGGCGAGGTAGTCCGAGCCGGCGGTGGCTGTGCCGTTGGCGGTGGCGTAGCTGACGGAGGAGCCACCGCTGACGGCGTTGTTGAGGGTGACGGAGAAGACGGCGGTCTTGGTGCCGCTGTTGCCCTCGGTGACGGAGACGTCGTTGATGGAGAAGGAGGCACCGTCGTCGTTGGTGATGGTGCCTGTGGCCTGGGCGTTGGCGAGGGTGACGTTCCGTCCGGAGGCCTGCAGGTTGCTGAGGTTGACGACGAAGGTTTCGTTGGCCTCGACCGTGGTGTCGCCCAGGGCATTGACGGTGATCTGCTGGGTTTCACCGGCCGTGCCGACGAAGTTCAAGGTGCCATTGGCGGCCTGGTAGTCGTTGTTGGCAAGGGTGGCGGTGCCATTGGCGGTGGCATGGCCAACGCTGAGGGGAACATCAACGGCGTTGTTGAGCGTCACATCGAAGACGAAGCTGGTGATGCCGCTGTTGCCTTCCACCCTGCTGACGTTGTTGATGCTCAGGCTGGCGGCATCGTCGTTGGTGATGGTGCCGAGGCCCTGGCCGTCGGCGAGGGTGACGCCGTTGGTGGGAGCGGAGAGGTTGAGGAAGAACGTTTCGTTGAGTTCGACCCTGCTCTCGCCGTTGATGGTGACGGAGATGGTCTGGGTTTCTCCGGCGGTGCCTGCGAAGTTGATGGTGCCGGAGGTGGCGAGGTAGTCGGAGCCTGCGGTGGCGTTGCCGTTGGCAGTGGCGTAGGCAACGGAAGTTCCACCGGCGACGGCCTGGTTAAGGGTGACGGTGAAGACGGCGATCTTGGTGCCGGCATCCCCCTCGGTGAGGGTGACATCGCTGATGGAGAGGGAGGCGGCGTCGTCGTTGGCGATGGTGCCGGTGACGGCGGTGGTGGTACCGACGACGTAGGCGGGATCGGCGGTGAGGGTGAGGGCGACGGTTTCGTCGGGCTCGAGGATCGCGTCGGTGGTGGGATCAACGGTGACGGTGGCCGTGGCCGAGCCGGCAGCGAAGGTGAGGGAGGCGGGGATCAGGGCGTAATCGGTGCCATTGGAGGCGGTGCCGTTGATGGCGTAGTTGACGGTGAGTGGATTGGTGGTGGCGCCGGTTCTGGTGAAGGTATAGATGAGGTTCGTTGCTCCGTTCTCCGTGACGCTGGCGGGGGAGACGGCGAGGGTGACGACGGGGAGGGGAGCGGGGTCGTCGTTGGTGATGGTGCCGAGTCCCTGGGAGTCGGCGATGGTGACGCCGTTGGTGGGGGCGGAGAGGTTGAGGAAGAAGGATTCGTCAGGCTCGAAGGTGGTGTCAGCGTTGATGGTGACGGAGACGGTCTGGGTTTCGCCGGCGGTGCCGGTGAAGGTGAGGGTGCCTGAGGCGGCGAGGTAGTCGGAGCCGGCGGTGGCTGTGCCGTTGGCGGTGGCGTAGCTGACGGAAGTTCCACCGGCGACGGCCTGGCTCAGGGAGACGGTGAACACGGCTGTCTTGGTGCCGCTGTTGCCCTCGGAGATGGATACGTCGCTGATGGAGAAGGAAGCGGCGTCGTCGTTGGTGATGGTGCCGGTGACGGGGCCGGCTGTGCCGATGGTGTAGGCCGCATTGGCCAGAAGGGTGACGGCGACGGTTTCGTCGGGTTCAAGGACGGTGTCCCCGGTGGGATCGATGGTGAGGGTGGTGGTGGCGGAGCCGGGAGTGAACAGTGCAAAAGCGGCGCTGGAGATCAGGCCATAATCGGTGCCATTGGTGGCGGTACCGCTGATGGTGAAGTTGACAGTGAGGCCAAAGGTGGTGTCACCTGTGCGTGTGAAGGTGTAGATGAGATTGCCGGCGCCGTTCTCGGGGGCGCTGGCTGGTGAGACGGCGAGGGTGATGACGGGAAGGGGAGCGAAATCGTCAATGGTGATCGTGCCGATCCCCTGCCCGTCGGCGATGCTCACGCCGTTCGTTGGGTTGGAAAGATTGACGAAGAAGTTCTCATTCAGCTCCACCGTGGTGTCACCGTTGATGGTGACGGAGACGGTCTGGGTCTCACCGACGTTGCCAGTGAAGTTGAGGGTGCCGGACGTGGCGATGTAGTCGGAGCCTGCCGTGGCGGAGAAGTCCGCGGTGGCATACGAGACGGAAGCGCCACCGGCGACGGCGTTGCTGAGGGTGACGGTGAAGACGGCTTGGGATGTGCCGGTGTTCCCTTCCACGATGGAGACATCGCTGATGGAGAAGGAGGCGGCGTCGTCGTTGGTGATGGTGCCGGTGACGGCGCCAGCGGTGCCGATCGTGTAGGCGGGATCGGCAGTGAGGGTGAGGGCAACGGTTTCGTTGGGCTCCAGCTGGGTGTCCCCGGTGGGATCGACGGTGACGCTGGCGGTGGCGGAACCAGCGGCGAAGGTGACGGCGGCGGGGATGAGGCCGTAATCGGTGCCGCCTGTGGCGGTGCCGCCGATGGAGTAGTTGACGACAAGGGAATTGGTGGTGTCGCCGGTGCGGGAGAAGGTATAGACGAGGTTCGTTGCTCCGTTCTCCGTGACGCTGCCCGGAGCTACAGCCAGGGTGACGACGGGGAGGGGAGCCGCATCATCATTGGTGATGGTGCCAACGCCCTGGGAGTCGGCAAGGGTGACGCCGTTGGTGGGAGCGGAGAGGTTGAGGACGAAGGATTCGTTTGGTTCGATCGTGGTGTCGCCGTTGATGGTGACGGAGACGGTGCGCTGTTCACCGGCGGTGCCGGTGAAGTTGAGGGTGCCGGAGGTGGCGACGTAATCCGAACCGGCGATGGCGGTGCCGTTGGCGGTGGCGTAGGAAACGGACGTCCCACCAACGACGGCATTGCTGAGGGTGACAGTGAAGACGGCGGTGGTGGTGCCGCTGTTGCCCTCGATGATGGAGACGTCGCTGATGGAGAAGGAGGCGGCGTCGTTGTCGACATTGGTGACACCGACATCGGCGACGACAAGCCCGCTGTAGTTGGCGTCGGTGCTGGTGGTCGCGCCGGTGAGAATCGTGTAGGCGATATTGCCATCCACCACGCCATCATCGACGCCGGTCACCGTGACGAACTGGAAGACATTCCAGTTGGCCGGCGTGAAGGTGAGGGAAGAAACGTTGGTGGAGCCTTCGGTGCTGTCCGAACTGGCGATGCTGATGCTGACGTTGGCCGTCGGCTGGCTGGTGAGGCGCACGCTGAAGCCGGCCGTGCCGCCGCCCTCCGATGTGAACAAGCCACCGGTGGGCGAGACGGTGACCCCCGCCGTGTCATTGTCCGTGTTGGAGACACTGACGTTGGCGGCGTTGAAGCCGTTGTAGTTGGGGTCGCTGCTGGTGGCCGCCGCGGTGACGATCGAATAGGCCACCGTGCCATCGATGATGTTGTCATCCGCGCCCGTGACGATCACGGTCTGGGCGACGTTCCAGTTGGCCGGCGTGAAGGTGAGCGAGGAAACGTTGGTGCTGCCTTCGGTGGCGTCGGAACTGGCGATGCCGACGGTCACATTGGCCGTGGGTTGACTGTCGAGCACCACGGTGAAGGTGGCGCTGCCGCCGGCTTCTGTGGTGACCAGGCCCGAGGTTGGGGTGACGGTGATGCCGGTGGCGACGTTGACGATGACGGAGAACGTGGCCGTGGTGGTGGCCGTGTCACCGGTCGTTTCGGCGCTGGTGGCCGTCACGGTGAGCGCGAAGTTGGCGGCATTGGCCACCGTGATGGTCAGTCCTGTGAGTTGGGCGGGCGTCAGGGTCCAGGTGCCGTTGTTGTTGTTGGTGCCCGCCGAAAGCAGAGCTCCGCTGGGCACGCCAGAGATCAGGATGCTGCGCTGATCGTTGCCATCGCTGGCCGCGAAGCTGGCGGCGATGTTGAGCGGAATCGGCGTATTGGTGTTCCCTGTGCGGTCGGCGACGATGACGTTGGGTGCACCGGTCCGGGCGGACGTCGGGGTGATCAGGTTGAAGCTGTAGTTGACGCTGGTGGCGCTGGCCCCATCAATGGCCAGGATGTAGGTGCCATCGGCGGTGAGGTTCAGCTCCAGGTCGGTGGTGAGGTTCTGGTTGACCAGCGATTGGTTGGTCGGTCCGAAGAGACGCCAGGCGGCGGAGGGGAATCCGGGGGTCAAGCTGTCGAAGACGAGCCGCTGGCCGGCCGTGCCGGTGAAGCGGTAGAGATCGGTGTCCTGGCCGGGGGAAAGGGTGCCGTTGGTGACGGTGTCGAAATTGAGAGCAGTGGCGGCGGCGACATCGAGCAGCTGGAAGCTGTAGGCGCCCGAGTCGAGGGAGAAATTCGCTGTGCTTTCAACCAGCAGCTGGTAGGTGCCGGCCTCGGTGAGCGTGAAGGGCGTGTTGCTGTCGGCGTAGTGCTGCTGGTTGAGAAAGACGATGTCGCCGGTGGGATCGATCAGGCGAACGGGGAAGCTCTTGCTGGTGTCGTTGGTGAGGGCGTCGTAGTAGAGCCGCTGGCCCACCGATCCGGTGAAGGTGTAGATGTCCCGTTCGCCGATTTCGGCGAGCGAGCTGGAGACGGGGCTGTTGAGGCTGAGGGCGGTGGTGGAGGTGGTGGGGGTGACCAGACTGAAGCTATAGTTGACGTTGGTGGCGCTGGCTCCATCGATCGCCAGGACGTAGGTGCCATCGGCGCTCAGGGTGAGATCCAGGTCGCTGGTGATGTTCTGGTTGGCCAGGGATTGGTTGCCCGGTCCGAAGAGTCGCCAACTGACGGAGGGGAATCCGGGGGTCTGGCTGTCGAAGACGAGCCGCTGGCCGGCCGTGCCGGTGAAGCTGTAGAGATCGGTGTCCTGGCCTGGGGAAAGGGTGCCGTTGGTGACGGTGTCGAAGGGCAGAGCTGTGGCGGCGGCCAGATCGAGCAGCTGGAAGCTGTAGGCGCCGGTGTCGAGGGAGAAGGAGGAGGTGCTCTCGAGCTGCAGCTGGTAGGTGCCGGTTTCGGTGAGGGTGAAGGGGGTGTTGCTGTCGAAGTAGTGCTGCTGGTTCAGCAGACCGATGTCGCCGGTTGGGTCGATCAGGCGAACGGGGAAGCTCCTGGTGAAGTCACTGGTGAGGGCGTCGTAGTAGAGCCGCTGGCCCGCCGTTCCGGTGAAGGTGTAGATGTCCCGCTCGCCCATCTCGCTCAGTGAGCTGGAGACGGGGCTGTTGAGGCTGAGGGCGGTTGTGGTGGTGGAGGGGGTGATCAGGCTGAAGCCGTAGTTGACCGTGGTGGTGCTGGAGCCATCGATCGCCAGGACGTAGGTGCCATCGGCGGTGAGGTTCAGCTCCAGGTCGGTGCTGATGTTCTGGTTGGCCACGGACTGGTTGGCCGGTCCGATGACCCGCCAGGTGGCGTTGGGGAATCCGGCGGTCTGGCTGTCGAAGACGAGTCGCTGGCCGGCCGTGCCGGTGAAGCGGAAGAGGTCGGTTTCCTGGCCGGGGGAAAGGCTGCCGTTGGTGACGGTGTCGAAGGGCAGAGCCGTGGCGGCGGCCACATCCCTCAGAACAAAGTTGAAGTCGGCCGCCGTCGTTGCATTATTGATCAGCAGCAGGTGGTAGGCGCCCGATTCCGTGAGGCTGAAGGTCGGGAAACTGTCTGCTTCGCCGCTGCCCCCCAGCACCGAGGTTCCATCGGGGCGCAGCACGGAAAGGTTGAGGGAGTCGTTATCTTCTTCGAGCGCGTCAAAGTAGAGCCGCTGGCCTGCGCTGCCGCTGAAGCTGAAGATCTGTGTGGCAGCGGCCGCCAGGGGACCGCTGGAGGCGGTGCCGAGGGTGAGCGGCGTGGCATTGGCGCTCAGATCGAGGATCCGGAAGTTGAAGTCACCGGTTCCGTTGATCCTGACGGTGTAGCTTCCCGAACGCGGCAGAGCGAAACCCCCACCTGAATCACTTCCGGCATTGGCCGTGTAGATGGAGGTGTTGGCATTGCCCTGATCGAGAATCTGCAGGGAAACACCGTCAAAATCCGGGTCCAGGCTGTCGACATAGAGCAGTTTCCCGGCGGCTGCGGTGATCGTGAAATCGACCGGAGATCCTGCTACAGTCCCCGATTGGCTGAAGGGGAAGGCGGTGGGTGCGGCGGGCGGCGGGTCGATGGTGCCCGTTACATTGAAGTTGTAGCTGACATCGCTGGCACTGCTGCCGTCGATCTGCAGCAGGTAGGTGCCGGTGGCATCCAGAAAGGCCGTGAAATCCGTGCCGGCACCGACGCTGGCTCCCGCCACCGTCACATTGCTGGGGTCGAACAGACGCCAGTTGGCCCCCGTCGCGGCGGCCAGGCTGTCGAAAGTGAGCCGCTGGCCCGCGGTGCCGGAGATGCGATAGAAATCCGATTCTCTCCCTGGGCTGAGGGTGCCGGCGATGGCCGTGCCCAGGGTGATCAGGGGGGCATTGCTGGCATCGATGAGCTTGAAGTCGTAGTCGCCCGTGCTGTTGGCAACGCCGACTTGGCCTTCGACGATCAGCTGATAGGTGCCAGGTTCGGTGAGGGTGATCAGAGTGCCGTCGGAATCGGCGTCCAGGAAACTGAGGGAGGTCCCGCTGGGACTACGCAGCGTGGCCAGGATGCTTCTGGTGTTGTTGACCGTGGCGTCGAAGAAGAGTCGCTGGCCCGCCGTGCCGCTGAAGGTGTAGATGTCCTGCTCGCCCAGTTCGGTGATCGAGCCGCTGACGACACTGCCCAGGGTCAGAGGCGTGCTGGTGGTGGTGGGGGTGACGAGCTGGAAGCTGTAACTGACGGGAGTGGTGGTGTTGCTGTTGCCCTCGATCTGGAGCAGGTAGGTGCCTGCCTCCGGCGTGGTGAACTCATAGTCGAAGTTGATGGTGCCAGAGAAGATCTGCGTGTTGCCGGCATCGAAGACCCGGAAGTTCGGGCCGCTGCCGGTGATGGCATCAAAGGCGAAGCGCTGGCCCGCCGCGGCGGTGAAGCGGTAGAACTCACTCTTCGCCCCAGGGGTCAACGTTCCTGCGGTCTCGGTGTCCAGGGTGAGGACGGGTGCGGCGGCGGCATCGATCAGCTGGAAGTCGTAACTGCCCGTGCTGTTGGGATTGCCGACCAGGCCCTCGACGAGCAGCTGATAGGTGCCGGTCTCCGTGAGGGTGACCAGGCCGCTGTCGAAATCGGTGTCGGCAGAATTGATCACCAGGGCCCCGCTGGGGCTGCGCAGGGTGGCGAAGAGGACCCTGGCGTTGTTGACGGTGGCGTCGAACAGCAGGCGCTGACCCGCGGTGCCAGCGAACGTGTAGATGTCCTGCTCGCCCAGTTCACCGATCGAGCCGCTGACGACACTGCCCAGGCTCAGCACCGTGCTGGTGGTGGTGGGGGTGACCAGCCTGAAGCTGTAGCTGACGGGACTGGTGGCAAAACCGTTGCCGTCGATCTGGAGCAGATAGGTGCCGGCTTCCGGCGTCGTGAACTCAAAGTCGAAGCCGAGGGAGCCGTTGCCGATCTGGGTGTTGCCGGCATCGAAGACGCGAACGGTCGGACCGGTGCCGCTGATGTTGTCGAAAGCGAAACGCTGGCCTGCCGCTGCTGTGAAGCGGTAGAACTCACTCTCAGCCCCAGGGGTGAGAGTGCCGGGGGTGTCGGTATCCAGCGGGAGGCTCTGTGCGGCCGAGGCATCGATCAACTGGAAGTTGTAGTTGCCCGTACTGGTGGCACTGCCGACCTGGCCTTCGATGGACAGCTGATAGGTGCCGGTTTCGGTGAGGGTGACCAGGTTGCTGTCGAAGTCGGTGTCGGCGAAGTTGATCACCAGGGCCCCGCTGGGGCTGCGCAGGGTGGCGAAGAGAGTCCTGGCGTTGCTCACCGTGGCGTCGAAAAGCAGGCGCTGCCCGGCGGTGCCGGTGAAGGTGTAGAGGTCCTGCTCCCCCAGTTCGCTGATCGAGCCGCTGACGGCACTGCCCAGGGTCAGCGGTGTGCTGGTGGTGGTGGGGGTGACGAGCTGGAAGCTGTAGGGAATGCTGCTCGCGCTGGTGCTGTCGATATAGAGAATATGGCTGCCCGTGCGCGTCAGCGTGATCTCCAAGTCTGACGCGAGGTTGCCACTGGTGATCGCTTCACCGTTGGGACCGCGCAACAGCACGCTGGCACTGGACGCCGATGGTGACTGGCTGTCGAAGACGAGGCGCTGGCCTGCCGTGCCGGTGAAGCGGTACAGCTCGGTTCCGAGGGGGACCAGGGTGCTGCTGGTGACCGTATCGAAGGCCAGATCCGTGGCCGGTGGCTGCAGCAACCGGAAACTGAAATCCGTCGCCGTCTGCGCGGTGGAGTGCTGGACGAGATAGTAAGTGCCGGATTCGCTGAGGGTGAAGACGTCGCTGTCGCTGGAGGCGTTGACGAAAAAGAGGTTGGTGAGACTGGTGCCGCTGGGGCCGATCAGAAACGTCTGAACGCTGTCGAAATCCGAATCGAGGGCGTCGTAGAACAGCTGCTGCCCCACGGCGCCGCTGAAGCTGAAGATCCGTGCTCCTGCGGTGGGGGTCACGGTCTCGGTGACGGTGCTGCCCAGGGTCAGCGCCGTGGCGTTGGCGCTCAGATCAAGGATCCGGAAGTTGTAATCGCCCGACCCATTGACGCGGACGGTGTAGCTTCCCGAACGCGGCAGAATGAGACCGGCTGAGGAATCAGAGGTAGCGTTGGCGCTGTAGATGGAGGCGTTGCCGTTGCCCTGATCGAGGATCTGGAGGGAGACGCTGTCAAAGTCTGGGTCGAGGCTGTCGATATAGAGCAGGGTTCCGGCGGCCGCCGTGAAGGTGAAATCAACCGGAGATCCGCTCACCGAACCCGATTGGCTGAATGGGAAGGCGGTGGGGGAAGCGGGCGGTGGATCACTGATGTCGTTGACCTGGAAGCTGTAGCTGACGCTGGCGGTGGCATTGGTGCCATCGAAGACCAGGTAGTACTCGCCATCGGCGGGCAGCGTGACGCTGAAATCCGTGCCGCTGGAGGTGCCGGAGGAGTTGAGCGCCTGATTGCCGGGGCCGTAGAGAACCCAGGTGGTGCTGGTGGGGGGCGCGAGCAGGCTGTCGAACTGGAGACGCTGGCCCTTGGTGCCATTCAGACGATAGACATTGCTCCTGATCCCCGGGGTAAGGGCATCGGTGACCGTGGCGCCCAGGGGGAGGATGGGGGCCTGATTGAGCTTGAGCAGGCTGAAGTTGTAGTCGCCGGTGGTGCTGGCGTCGCCTCGGATGACGATCTGGTAGGTCCCGCTGAGGGTGAGGGTGGCCGGGGCCGTGTCGGCGGTGTGGCCGAAGTTGGTGAAGATCGTGGCCCCGGAAGGGTCGATCAGGCTGTAGGAGATGTTCTCGAAGACTGGATCGGCATCGATGCCGTCGAAGACGATTCTGTCGCCGATGACACCATCAAAGGTGAAGACCTGCTGTTCTCCCTGCTCCGTCAGAAGGCCGTTGAAATTGATCGCGTAGGACGAACTAGCCATGGGCCTTCATCCACCATCAAAGAAAATTCACCAAAACCTAACCCGAATCTTCATCCGACATTCCCCACCTCCTTCTCTGTAACATCTCTTATTATTTATAGTCTGTACCGTCTGTCTTCCGGTCTATGCGCCTATCACCGAGGCGTCATGTCGTGTATCGAGGCTTACATCATTCATCCCCGGACTCCATCCATGGGCATACCTGAAGCCTGGGTCGGGGTGGGCGAATCGCCAGGCCTGTCTTCCCATCGGGCCATCCCAGCCCCCATGCTTGGGGAGACATTCCGCCGTGCACTCCGGTGTCTGCCTGTCCCTCCAGTCCGCGACGGCCGTCGTGACCGGAGCCGGCTGGCGCTTCTGGATCGACCGGGGTGGCACCTTCACCGATGTGGTGGCCCGCAGGCCGACGGGCGAGCTGCTGGTGCGCAAGCGCCTCTCCGATCCGCCGCGCCCGGCCGATGGCACCGCTCCGCAGGATCCCGCCGTGGCCGCCCTGCGGGAGCTGCTGGAGCTGACGCCGGACCATCCCATCCCCGCCGGGCTCGTGGCGGAGCTGCGGCTGGGCACCACTGTGGCCACCAACGCCCTGCTGGAGCGCCGGGGGGCGCCGGTGCTGCTGCTGGTGACCCGCGGCTTCGCCGACCTGCAGCGCATCGGCGACCAGCACCGCCCCGACCTCTTTGCCCTGGAGATCCGGCGGCCCGAGCCCCCGCCCCTGCGGGTGGTCGAAGTGGGCGGCCGGCTGGCGGCTGATGGGGTGGAACTGGAGCCCCTGCAGCTGGATGCGGATCTGGAGGAGACCCTGGCCCAGGCCCGCTCCGACGGCTTCGGCAGCGTGGCGGTGGCCCTGCTCCATGCCGGTCGCCACCCGGCCCATGAGCAGGCCCTGGGGACCTGGCTGGCCACGAAGGGTTTCGCCCCGGTGGTGCTCTCCCACCAGCTCAGCCGCCAGCCCCGGCTGGTGCCCCGCCTCGACACCAGCGTGCTGGAGGCCTCCCTGGGCCCCGTGCTGGGCGCCTATCTCGATCAGGTGCGCGTCGCCATCGGGGCGGCCATTCCGCTGCGGGTGATGACCTCCGCCGGGGCCCTCCGGGCCCCCGCCCTGCTCCAGGCCAAGGACACGATCCTCTCCGGCCCCGCCGGCGGCATGGTGGCGGCCGTCGCGGTGGCGGAGGCGGCCGGATTCGGTGATGGCCCGATCCTCGGCTTCGACATGGGCGGCACCTCCAGTGACGTCTTCCACTTCGATGGCAGCCGCGGCGAGGCGGCCTGGGAGCGCAGCAACGACACCGAGATCGACGGCCTGCGGCTGCTGGCACCGATGCTGCCGATCCACACGGTGGCGGCGGGCGGCGGCTCGGTGCTGCAGGTGCGGGACGGGCGCCTGCAGGTGGGCCCCCGCTCGGCCGGCGCCAACCCCGGCCCCGCCTGCTACGGCCGCGGGGGTCCCCTGGCGATCACCGACGCCAACCTGCTGCTGGGCCGGCTGCCTGTGGACGCGCTGCCGCGCCTGTTCGGCCCCGGCGGCGACCAGCCGGCCGATCGGGAGGTGGTGGTCGAGCGCTTCGAGGCCCTGGCCCGCCAGCTGGGGGTGGCCGGGCCGGAGGTGGCGGCCCAGGGGGCGCTGACGATCGCCATCGAGCGCATGGCCGAGGCGATCCGGCGCATCTCGATCCAGCGGGGCCACGACCTGCGTGGCGCCGTGCTCGTCACCTTCGGCAGCGCCGGCGGCCAGCTCACCTGCCCCCTGGCCGATGCCCTCGGCCTCACCCGGGTGCTGCTCCATCCCCTGGCCGGGGTGCTCTCGGCCTACGGCATCGGCCTGGCCCGCCCCTCCCTGCTGCGGGAGCGCACCCTGCGCCAGCCCCTCGAGCCGGCCCTGCTTACCCAGCTGGAGCGGCAGATCGAGGCGCTGCTGGCCGAAGCCACCGCCGAGCTGCGCACCAGCGGTGATCTGGCGCCCGGCGAGGCGCCGCGCTGGCAGGCCCGCCTGGAGCTGCGCTACCGCGGCAGTGACCAGGGGCTGGAACTGCCCTGGCCCGCGGGTTCGCCCGAAGGGGTGCTGGCGCTGCGTAAGGGTTTCGAGGCCCGCCACCGGCAGCGCTTCGGTTTCGTGGTGCCGGACGAGCCGCTGGTGGCGGAGCGGCTGCAGGTGGAGGTGGGTGCCCCGGCCCCCGAGACCCCGGCGGGGTTCGTCCGGGCCGCTGAACTTCCTGAGGCGGCGGATCCGCCCGAGCCTTCCGAATGGGTGCCCCTTTGCCTGGCGGAAGAGCACGGCGGGGGCAGTGGCGCCGCGATGGTCTGGCGCCAGGTGCCCCTCTGGCGTCGGGAGCAGCTGGCGGCGGGCCAGCGCATTGCCGGCCCGGCCCTGGTGGTGGAACCAACGGGCACCACGGTGCTGGAGCCCGGCTGGGGCGGCCGGGTGCTGGCGGGGGGCGAGCTGCTGCTGGAGCGGCAGGCGCCGTCAGCCGGGGCGGCCCTGGCCACCGGCAGCGTCGGGGTGGTGGATCCGGTGCGGCTGGAGCTCTACAACCATCGTTTTGCCGCCATCGCCGAGCAGATGGGGGAACGGCTGCGCCAGTGCAGCCGTTCGGTGAACATCCGCGAGCGGCTCGATTTCTCCTGCGCCCTGTTCGATGGGGCCGGCCGGCTGGTGGCCAATGCCCCCCACATCCCCGTGCACCTCGGCTCGATGGGGGACAGCGTCGCCAGCCTGCTGGCCGCAGTGGCCGCCGGCAGCCTGCCGCCCCTGGCGCCGGGCGATGCCTACGCCGCCAACGACCCCTTCGACGGCGGCACCCACCTGCCCGACATCACCGTGATCACGCCGGTGTTCCCCCCCGAGGGCGGGGCGGCGCCGCTGCTGTTCGTGGCCTGCCGTGGGCACCATGCCGACGTGGGCGGCCTCACCCCGGGCTCGATGCCCCCCTTCAGCCGTCGGATCGAGGAGGAGGGGCTGCTGCTGCGCCACGTGCCGCTGCTGCGCCAGGGCCAGTTCGATGCGGACGCCTGGCGTGAGCGGCTGGCCGCCGGCCCCCACCCGGTGCGCAACCCCGACCAGCTGTTGGCCGACCTCCAGGCCCAGGTGGCCGCCAACCGGCTGGGGGAGAGCGAACTGCAGCGGCTGCTGACCCGCGATGGCACCGGGGAGGTCAGCGCTTACCTGGGCCATGTGCTGGCCAACGCGGCCGAGGCTGTGCGTGACGCGATCGCCCGCCTCAGCGGTGGCGACCACAGCGTCGAGCTCGACAACGGCAGCCGCATCGTCGTGGCCGTCCGCATCGACCGGGCCGCCCGCCGGGCCCGGATCGACTTCAGCGGCACCTCCCCCCAGCTGGAGGGCAACTTCAATGCCCCGCTGGCGATCACCAAGGCGGCGGTGCTCTACGTGTTCCGCTGCCTGGTGGGCCGCCCGATCCCGCTCAACGCCGGTTGCTTCGAACCGATCGAGCTGGTCGTGCCCCAGGGGTGCCTGCTGCACCCGCTGCCGCCGGCGGCGGTGGTGGCCGGCAACGTGGAAACCTCCCAGGCGGTCACCAACGCCCTGTTCGGGGCCCTGGGGGTGATGGCGGCGGCCCAGGGCACCATGAACAACCTCAGCTTCGGCGATGCCCGGCGCCAGTACTACGAGACGATCTGCGGCGGCACCGGCGCCGGGGTGCTGGCGGATGGCGGCGGTTTCGCCGGCGCCAGCGCGGTGCAGAGCCACATGACCAACTCGCGCCTCACCGACCCGGAGATCCTCGAGGACCGCTTCCCGGTGCTGCTGGAGGGCTTCGCCATCCGCCGCGGCAGCGGCGGCGCCGGTCGCTGGCCCGGAGGCGAGGGGGTGGTGCGGCGGCTGCGGTTCCTGGCGCCGATGACCGTGGCCATCCTTTCGGGCTCCCGCCGGGTGCCCCCGTTCGGCCTGGCCGGTGGTGGCGATGGGGCGGTGGGGCGCAACCGGCTGGAGCGGGCCGATGGTCGCCTGCAGGAGCTGGCTGGCTGCGACCAGGTGGCCGTTGAGCCGGGGGACCTGCTGGAGATCGCCACCCCCGGCGGGGGCGGTTTCGGTGCCCCGGATGCCGGTGGCGCGGGAGCCTCGCTGTGAGCATGGTTCGCCGGGGAGCCGCCGGGGCGGTGCTGCTGCTGGCGGGGCTGGGTGCTTTGCCGGTGCCGCTGGCGTGGGCCCAGGCACCGGCGCCGCCCGCCGCCCCGGAGAGCAACGTGCTGCTGGAGGGGGAGCAGCGCTTCCGGCCCCAGTGGTCGGCCCGGGGGCTGGTGGCGGCCCAGGAGCCTCTGGCCTCGGCGGCGGGGGCGGCGATCCTGCGCCAGGGGGGCAATGCGGTGGATGGGGCGGTGGCCACCGCCTTCGCCCTGGCGGTCACCCTGCCCCAGGCCGGCAACCTGGGCGGCGGCGGCTTCCTGCTGCTCTGGCTGCCGGGCCCCTCGCCGGCCCGCCCGCGGG
>NZ_NQKY01000001.1:79314-312637 GCF_002252675.1 Synechococcus sp. BO 8801
CTGGCCATCGGCGGCGGCACGGCGGTGGCGGTGAACTTCCGCGAGACGGCCCCGGCGGCCGCCTCGGCCACGATGTTCCTTGGCCCCGACGGCCAGGTGGACCGGTCCCGCGCCACCCGCAGCCTGCTCAGCACCGCCGTGCCCGGCAGCGTCGCCGGCCTGGCCCTGGCCCAGCGCTGCTACGGCCGTCTGCCCCTGGCCCAGGTGATGGCGCCGGCGATCCGGCTGGCGGCCCAGGGCTTCCCGGTGAGCCGTGAGCTGGGCGATTCCCTGGCCGCCGCCGCCCCGCGGCTGCAGGCCGATCCTGTCTCCCGAAGCCTGTTCCTGCCGCCGCCGGTCCCGGGCACCGTGTTGCGCCAGGGCGAGCTGGCGGCCAGCCTGCGGCGCATCGCCGCCGAGGGGGAGCGGGGCTTCTACACAGGGCCGGTGGCCGACGCCCTGGTGGGCGCCATGGAGCGGGGTGGCGGCCTGATCACCCACGGCGATCTGCGCGCCTACCGCGCCCAGCTGGTGCGGCCCCTGCGCCGCGAGTTCCGCGGCCATCCGGTGCTCACCATGCCGCCGCCCGGGGGCGGGCTCACCCTGCTGCAGCTGCTGGGGATCCTTGAGCCCTTCGACCTGGCCGCCACCGGCCTGAACAGCGCCGCCAGCCTCCACCCCATGGCCGAGGCCATGAACCTGGCCTACCGCGACCGCAACGCCCTGCTCGGCGACCCCGACCAGGTGCCGGTTCCGGTGGAACGGCTGCTGTCGCCGGCCCACCTCGATCGCCTGCGCCGCCGCATCGATCCGCAGCGCCACACCCCGGCTCCGGCCCTTGAGGCGGCCGCCGCCACAGAAGGCACCAACACCACCCATCTCTCGGTGGCCGACCGGCAGGGCGGCCTGGCGGCCCTCACCACCACCCTCAACTTCCCCTACGGCAACGGCATCAGCGTGCCGGGGATGGGCTTCCTGCTCAACAACGAGATGGACGACTTCACCGCCCTGCCCGGCAGCGCCAACGCCTTCGGTCTGCGCCAGGGGACGGCCAACGCCATCGCACCGGGCAAGCGCCCGCTCAGCTCCATGGCCCCCACCCTGGTGTTCCGCCCCGATGGCCGCCCCTGGCTCGCCACCGGCAGCCCCGGCGGCAGCCGCATCATCACCACCATCCTCCAGGTGCTGCTCAACCGGATGGTGCACGGCCTCAACCTGGCCGGTGCCGTGGCCGCCCCCCGCATCCACAGCCAGCTCTGGCCCGACCGGATCGATGCGGAGGAAGGTCTCAGCCCCGACAGCCGCCGCCTGCTGGAAGCCATGGGCCACGGCGTCCGCCAGGCCCCGGCCATGGGGGCGGCCAACAGCGTCGAGGTGCTGGCGGGGGGCGGCAGCCTTGGGACGGTGGATCCGCGCCGGGCCGAAGGTCCGGCCGTGGCGGAATGAGCCCCAGCCCTCAGGCCTGGGGAGCCGCGGGGGCGGTGATCAGGTTGAAGGCGGAGAAGGCCAGGCCGAAGCCGAACAGGGTGCCGATGGCCCAGAGGCTGTCGGAGGGCCACTCGGCGATCAGCATCCCCCCCAGCACCACCGTGACGATGCCATCCAGCAGCACCAGGCCCCGGGCCGGCCCGGCGCCGGCGGCGGCGCCCGCCAGCTCCATCACCCCCTCGACGGCCAGCAGCACGCCGATGAACAGGGTGAGGCTCACGGTGCTGGCCACCGGGAAGGCCACCAGACCGATGCCGCCGACCACGTAGAGCACCCCGGAGATGGCGCGGAACACCTTGCTGCGGGTGTCATCGGCCGAGGTGAGCCGCAGCAGCTGGGAGACGCCCGCCGCCGCTGCCACCCCGCCCAGGGCGATGGTCAGCAGGGTGGCCGACACGAAGGGAAGCGCCAGGCAGAGGACGGCCGCCACCAGCAGCAGGCCGGCGGTGACCCAGCGCAGGGTGGGGGAAGCGGGGACGGACAAGGGCTTGGAGAGGCTGGCTGGAGGTTAGGCCGCTTTCCCCGGGCCGACCGCCGGGCTCAGCGGGTGCGGGGCGGGCCGTTGTAGAGGATCGCCACCACCGTGCGACCGTCCGGGGCGATCCTGATCTCCGTTTCCGTGGTGGCCGGCAGCCCCTTGGCCTCCCAGCCGGGGGGGCCTCCGAGGAAGCGGTAGACGAAACCGTCGGCGTCGTTGCGCACCAGGCAGGGATTGCTGGCCGCCGAGGTGCTGAACATGCAGTTGGCCGGGGTGTAGACCGTCAGCCCGCCGTTGCTGAGCACGGCCGCGTTGCGGGCCAGGTTGAGGGCCCGGATCTCGTTGAAGGGGATCCCCTGGGCCAGGACCGGGGCCAGGGGCGCCACCGCCAGCAGGAGCCCGGCGGCGGCGGGCAGCAGGCGGGCGGCGGGCCGGAAACGGAAGGCCATGGGGCTCCTTGCGGGTGTTTCCAGTATCGATGCGCTGGGCGGATCCGCGCCTCGGGGCCGCTGGCCGCCGCAGACTTCCGACGTACGTTGTCGGTTCCGATCCATCGCCTCCGTGATCCGACCTTCGGCAGCGCCGGCGACGCCGGAGGTTCTGGTGCGCCGGCGGCATCGCTTCTACCGCCGGCTGCTGGTGCTGTGTGTGCTGGTGATGCTCAGCCTGGCGTTTCCCCAGACGTTGAGCCTGGTCGGATCGGTGAGCTACCTCCTGATCACGGTCCTCACCACCGTGGAACTGAGCGGCTGCCTGGCCGGCGGGGTCGGGCGTTCCTGGAGCGACCGTCTGTTCCTGGCGCTGGGATGCACCAACCCCTTTCTCCAGCTGTACTGGCTGCTGACCCCCGAGTCCCGGCGGCTGTCCGGGGTGCCCCTGCTGCTGATCACCACGCTGTTCATCGGCTGGAGCCTGGTGCGGCTGGTGCGGAGCCTGGGCCGGGAGCCCCGGGCCACCCGGTCGGTGGTGGTCGGGGCGGTGGCCGGCTATCTCCTGCTCGGCCTCAGTGGTGGCCTGGTGCTGAGCGTGCTGGAGACGATCCAGCCCGGCAGCTTCCTGGCCAACACCGCCGATGGCCAGGCCGCCATCGTTCGCCCCCAGGCGGGGGGGCGCGCCCACAGCGTCTGGGAGCTGGATTTCGCCCGCATCAATTACTTCGCCTTCGTCAGCCTGACCACCACCGGCTACGGCGACATCACTCCGGCCAAGCCGCCGGCCCGCATGGCCAGCGTGGTGCTGGGCATTGCCGGGCCGCTCTACATCGCCGTGATCCTGGGGGTGCTGATCAACCGGTTCAAGGGGCCGGAAGGGGGCGCCCCCGGCAACTGAGAAAGGCCATCGGGCGGCACGGCCCGCTCCAGCCCCACATCCACACCGAGGTGCTGGTCGGGACGGCCGGTGATCAGCAGGGCCGTGCGCTGGCGGGTGGCGATCTGCCACATCCACTTGCTGAACAGGGCGATGCGGTTCTCGGTGTCGGGGATGAAGGCCAGATGGGCCAGGGCCCACAGGATCCAGCCCGCCAGCCCGCTCACGTGCAGCCCGCGCAGATCCGCGACCGCGTACCAGGGGCCGATCACGGCCATGCTGCCGAGGTCGAACCAGCGGAACGGGGCGCTGCGGCGCCCCTCCAGACCCGCCAGGATGTCGCGCGCCACCCAGCCGCCCATCTGCACCGCCGGCCCCGCCATGCCCGGCAGCACCCGGCCGTCGCCGGTGTGGGCGTAGTGGCAAAGGTCGCCCACCGCCCGGATCTCCGGGTGCCCCGGCAGCGAGAAGTCGGCCTCCACCTGCAGCCGTCCGCCCCGGTCGACGGGGGCGCCGGTGCGTTCGGCCAGCAGCCGGCCCAGGCGGGAGGCGCGCACCCCGGCGGTCCAGCAGATCGTGGCGGCCTCCAGGTCGCCGAGGCCATCGTCGCCGGTGTCCGCCTCGCCGGTGGCATCCGGGGGGCGCCGCAGGAGCACCCGGCCCGGTTCGATGGCGGCCACCATGGTGTTCAGGCGCAGCTCGACGCCGGCCCGCTCCAGGTAGGCCGCGGCGTCGGCGGAGAGATTGGCGGCCATCGCCGGCAGCACCCGATCCACCGCATCCAGCAGGATCACCCGGCACTGGGCCCGGTCGAGCTGCTTGAAGTCCCGCTCCACGGCGCGGTGCATCAGCTCGATCAGGGAGCCGGCCAGCTCGCAGCCCGCCGGCCCGGCCCCCACCACCACCACCGACTGCAGGAAGCGGCGCCGTTCGGGATCCCTGGTCTGCTCGGCCTCTTCGAGGGCCATCAGCAGCCGGCGGCGGATCTCATCGGCGTGCTCGAGGATCTTCATCGGCGGCGCCAGGGGCCGCCACTCCTCGTGGCCGAAGTAGGTGCTGCCGGATCCACTGGCGAGGACCAGGTGGTCGTAGGCGTAGCGGTGGTCGTTGAACACCACCTCCCTGGCCTCGGTGTCGATGTCGATCACCTCGCCCAGCAGGATCTGGATGTTGGGGGCCTGGCCCACCATCTGGCGCAGGGGGGACGCCACATCCGCCTCCGACACCAGGCCGGAGGCCACCTGGTACAGCAGGGGCTGGAAGAGGTTGAAGTTGCGCTTGTCGATCAGGGTCACGCGCACCGGCTGTCCCGCCAGCACATGACAGGCCTTTAGCCCGGCGAAGCCACCGCCCACGATCACCACGTGGGGCCAGTCGGCCATGGCGCCGTGGGGCGGATCCAGCTCGAGGAAGAAGCGTTCCGGGGCCATCGCACGCCTCCAGGGTCTCTCAACGTATCCAGATCACTGGGGTAGGGGTTGTAGTAATGGCAGCGGTTTGACTGGTAAGGGAAGGTGTGGTCTGCAGGAAGTTGCTTCGAATCGTGAAAAAAATCACGTCCCCTGCCTCGCCATGTCCCTGGTTAACCCGTTCCCATGGGTCCGTGGCTGCGACGCGCTGTTTTTTACTCTGGCCTGGCTACGCCAGCTGTCTGATGATGCAAGAAAAGTTGTGGGTAGAGTCGTTAATCTTCAGTTGATCTCTCCTGCCAGGTCAGTCCCATTCTGCGGGAATGCAAGGAGTGGAGTTCATCTCTGGAGGTCATTGGCTCCACGGGGCCTTTGACGTACCTTGAATAGCTACGCACCGACCTTGTCACACCACTCCAATCCAGCCAACACCTGAACCGACTTCTCGGCTGGACGTCGCGACGGGCATAGGATGGGACTCGTGTCCTGAATCCGTGCACTTTCGTTGCACAGGCCTGCTGTGGTCGTTGCCCCTCCAACGATGGGAAGCTCGGACGAAAGGCAAGATCTTGGCGTGCTGTTCGTTCATGGCATTGGACAGCAGAAACGGGGATCAACACTCGTCAGCTTTGGGGAGCCACTTTATCGCTGGTTCCAGGAGCGCTTCGATGGAATTGCTCGCAGTTGGTCGTTTACTGGCCTTACCTTTTCCCAGGAGCGTGACTGGCTTGCCCGTAAGGCGCCGAGTTGGAGCGGACCAGGGAATTCTATTGATACCACCAAACACTTCGAGACCCTGAATTGCCTCATCACTGGCCTGTCGATGGATACGCCACAAGGTCCGTTGAAACCGTTGGAGGAGGTGGTGAATGATGCCGCCGGTAACTTCGTATGTGCACGTGCCGTCCTGCGTGATGCCCAGGTAACCACCACGTTTAATGATGCGCCATCCCATGCCCTTCTTGAGCTCCATGCGTTGGACAGGGAGGGCACTCTGCATGAGTCGCGATGGCTGATGGCCGAGTCGTGGTGGGCTGAGTCGTTTGCCGCACCTAGGTTTCGTACGCTGGCCACCTGGCTCATCGCCATCGTGCCTTGGACGATGGGGTCGCACTTCGGTGTTCGTGTCAGGCGGTCGGTCAGGGCTTTCAGAGCTCAATCTGGACTTGCGCGAGTTCCTGCAGTGCTGTCGCTGCTGAAGAACTTTTTGATGCTGTTGTTTTCCTTGCCATTAGCTGTATTGCTCGAGTTATGCATTGCTGCTGTCGTGATGTTTGGTTTGCTGCCCATTCCTGGTCTGAGCCGAGTGCTGCTCGCGATGGAAGGTCTGCTGGCAAGTTTTCTCGGTGACAGTCTGGTGTTGGTGGCGAGTCCGATGCAGCAGGCCGCCATGATCGCTCAGGTGCATCGTGATCTGGTTTGGCTTTCGGAGCGATGCAAGCGTGTGGCCGTGATTGCGCACTCCCAAGGTGGCGCGGTGGCCCACCGAGCGCTGCGCCATGCTCGTCCACCTGAAGTTGCTTTGCTTTTGACGTTCGGATCGGGATTGCGAAAGCTTGAGGAACTGGAGCAGATGTCCAAGGAGAATGATGGTTTCTTCGGCCGTATCTATCTTACTTTTGCGGCTGTTCTGATGATTGGATTCTCGCTGACTGGAGCGAAGATCCTTGGGACGTTTGGAGCCATGGTTGCTGGAATGGCAGGCATCAGCATTTTTGTTTTCTTGGTGTTCATGTATCTCTTCGAGTACCCAGCTCACGCGATTAACTGGTACGGGTCTCAATTCAGGGCGCAGGGCCTATGGTGGGTGGATCTCTATGCCACCGACGACCCGGTTTCCAATGGTTCGTTGATGGATCATGAGTCTGACGTGATTGGGCCAGAGTCAATTGAAATCGTGAATGAACGCTCTCTGGCAAGAGATCACACGACCTATTGGCGGAATACAGAAGAATTTGTTTCCCTTGTATCTTGGGCTCTTGTGCATGTTATTGGTGAGCCGTGGAAGTCACTGAGTGCTCTGCCTACGGGTTCCTATGTTACCGGGAAGGTTCGGCGGAGATGGCGTGTGAGGTCCTTGTCCGCAGCGAACTTGCTTGCGACAGGCTCTGCTCTGGCCGTGGTTTGGTCCCATGCCGGGGCCTGGAGAGGATTGTGCATGTGGACTTTTGCGCAGATGACCAGCGGAGTCAATGTCCTGTTTCCGGGCGTGATTCGACATACGACCCCAGTGCCGCCTAGCAGAGAAGTCTGGTTCGCAACCTGCGGTTCCCTTATCACGATCTACGCATCAAGTCGTGTGTTGCGGTGGCTATGGGAGCGGTGGGGTTCTCATGAGCTGAGTAACTTTTTCGGAGTTCGTCCAGGTGTTGAGTCAGGTGCACCGGTCTCCTCCTGGATTCGGCGTTTCAATCCGACTTCGGCCGACACAAAAACTCTGAATGACATGTGGTTTTTCTTTGCGATGGCTGTGGCTCCAGTCTTTATCGCCATCTGGTTTGCTCCCGCCCTCGTCGGCGGGCATGTGATCAATGTTGGCAGCGCCCTGAATTGGATGGTTGCTGTCGGGCTAGTGGCAAGTGTGATCGTTCTTCTTGGTATGGATCTCGCTGGCGCCCGAGCCAGAAAACTTGCGCGTGAACGAGAGCAGGCTTTGGCCAAAGCGGCATCCAAAGACACCAAAGATGTCTAGACCCTCATCTATCCAGGCCCTCTTTACTCCTGTCATCTGGCAACACCATCTGGCTTCTCCAGCCATATCAAGAACAGCTCCTTCTTGACTTCCTATCGATGTGATCAACGAGCCTGGGGCTGTGGTTGAGGATGGGTGACCAACAGCCCGCCAGGTTGCCCCCCAGCGTTCAGGGCTTGCCGATGGCGGTGAAGGGGGCACAGCGACAGGCTTCGATCGGCTGGATGATCTGTCTGAGCTGTTGGCGGTGCGGGGTTGGCCAGCGAAGATCATCACCCCAGGCGGCCTGGCGTACCAGGGACCCCTTCAGGGATCGGCATCGACCAGTCCATGCTCCACCAGCAGGGACCCGAGCTGAGAGGCGCCACATCCGCCTCCGACACCAGACCGGAGGCCACCTGGTAGAGCAGGGGCTGGAAGAGGTTGAAGTTGCGCCTGTCGATCAGGGTCACGCGCACCGGCCGGCCCGCCAGCACATGGCAGGCCTTGAGCCCGGCGAAGCCACCGCCCACGATCACCACGTGGGGCGATTCGGCCATGGCGCCCTGGGGCTGAACCTCAGGACGGAGCCGTAGGCAGTCCACCACGGCGGCCAGGAGAGGCCGGGGCTGCTAGGTTGAAAATGATTCCCATGACCGGCCCTTTGGGTTCTGCTCCGATGCGCTCGGCCCCTTCCACGGCCCCTGATCGGGATCGCCTCCCCGTCACCGTCCTCACCGGCTATCTCGGCTCCGGCAAGACGACCCTGCTCAACCGCATCCTCACCCACGAGCACGGCCTCAAGGTGGCGGTGATCGTCAATGAATTCGGTGAGGTGGGCATCGACAACCAGCTGGTGATCGATGCCGATGAGGAGATCTTCGAGATGAACAATGGCTGCATCTGCTGCACCGTTCGCGGCGATCTGATCCGCATCATCGGCAACCTGATGAAGCGCCGCGACCGCTTCGATCACCTGGTGATCGAGACCACCGGCCTGGCCGATCCGGCCCCCGTGATCCAGACGTTCTTCGTCGATGAGGACCTGCGGGACCAGCTTCGGCTCGACGCCGTCGTCACCCTGGTCGATCTCCGGCATGTGGAGCAGCACTGGGAGAGCGAGGAGGTGCAGGAACAGCTGGCCTTCGCCGATGTGCTGCTGCTCAACAAGACCGATCTGGTGGAGGCGGAGGCGCTCGAGGCCATTCGCCAGCGCACCCGGGCCATCAATCCCCTGGCCCGGGTGATTGCCACCTGCCGGGCCGATGCGGCCATGGACCAGATCCTGGGCGTGGGGGCCTTCGAGCTCGAGCGGGCCCTGGAGATCGATCCGGAGTTCCTTGCCTCCGACCATGACCACGAACATGACGATGCCGTGAGCTCGGTGGCCTTCATCGAAGAGCGGCCGATGAGTTACAGGAAGCTGGAACGCTGGATCGATGGGCTGGTGAGCGAGCGGGGTCCCGATCTGTTCCGCATGAAGGGCATCCTCCAGATCGATGGCGAGAGCCACCGCTATGTCTTCCAGTCGGTGCACATGCTCATCGACAGCGCCCGGGATCGTCCCTGGCGGGCGGATGAAACCCCCAGAACCGATTTCGTGATCATCGGCCGCGATCTCGATGAACCCGCCCTGCGGGCCGGTTTTGAGGCCTGTGTCGCCTGATCCGGCCATGGCGCCCCCCCAGGCCCTGGTGCAGGAACGTCTCTGTGGCACCTGCGGCAACGCCATCACCACCCAGGCCTGGTCGGCCGATGGCGAGTTCCTGGCGATGGCCACCGCCGGCGGGGAGCTGCTGCTGCTCGACTTCCGGGCGGGCTGCGAGGAGCTGCTGCGCGGCGAGCGGGACAGCAGCCTCGATGTGCTCGGCTTCAGTCCCGACGGCCGTTTTCTGATGGCGGCTGGCCAGAGCGGCGAGTTGCTGCTCTGGGAGATGGGCGGCACGGGGGTGCGGCCGATGGCCTTCGATCCGGTGCCGCTGCAGGCCGGCTGGCTGGATGCGGCCGCCTGGCGGCCCCACGGCGCCCTGCTGGCGTTGGGGGCCGGCCGGCGGGTGCGGCTCTGGGACGGGGAAGCCCGCGCGCTGCGGGAGGAGAGTCAGGAGCTGGAGCGCACGGTGCTGTCGGTGGCCTGGAGCCGCGATGGCCAGCGGCTGGCGGCCGCCTGCCATGGCGAGGTGCTCCTCTGGCGGCCGGACGATCCCGGGGACCTGCCCCAGCGCTGCGCCACCGGCTCGGCCGGCGTGGCCCTGGGCTGGTCCGACCAGGGGACCCTGCTGGCCAGTGGCCAGCTCGACGGCTCGCTGATGCTCTGGCCCGACGGCGCCGCCGGCCGCGGCTGGCAGTTCAGCGGCTTCCCCGGCAAGGTGCGCTCCCTGGCCTGGTGCGATCAGCCGGGGCGCCTGGCCCCCCTGCTGGCCGTGGCCTCCACCGACATCGCCGTGCTCTGGAGCCAGCAGGATCGAGGCGCCAAGGGCTGGAAGCCGGAGCCCCTGGTGCTGCACGAGGGCCGCGTCAACGCCGTGGCCTTCGCCCCCGGCAGCAGCCTGCTGGCCAGCGCCTCCAGCGATGGCACCGTGGCGCTCTGGGATGGCCGCGGCCGCCTGCAGCAACTGCTGGAGGGCGACGGCCAGGGGATCACCTGCCTGAGCTGGCGACCCGATGGCCGCCACCTCGTCGCCGGCGGCGACCAGGGGCAGTGGTGGCTCTGGCCCGTCAGCCTGCCCCCATCCGCCCGTTCTCGCCCCCAGCCTTCCCGCCCCCAGCCTTCCCGCCCACCCCGTTCCGGAGGTTTCGCCCCATGACCCAGCCCCCCGTCCGTCGTCCCGTCCTGGCCCTGGCCGCGGGGCTGTCCGCCCTGCTGCTGGGCTGCCGCCCCGCCGTGCAGGCGCCGGAAGCCCAGGCCGGCCGGGCCGATCGCCCCCGGGTGGTGACCACCTTCCTGCCGATCACCCTGTTCACCCGGGCCGTGGCCGGCGACTGCGCCGAGGTGACCGCCCTGATCCCAGCCGCCAGCGGCCCCCACGATTTCCAGGCCAGGCCTGGGGATGTGGCGGCCCTGAAGAACGCCCGGGTGCTGGTCAAGAACGGTCTGGAGATGGAGTCCTTCCTCGACAAGCTGGTCAAGGGGGCCGAGAACCCCGACCTCAAGGTGATCGACTCCAGCCGCGGCATCGCCACCCTGGAGAACCCGGAGGCGAGCGGTGAGGCCAAGGCCGAGGCCCACGACGACCACGGCCACGACGACCACGGTCACGGCCACGGCCATGACCATGGCCCGATCAATCCCCACATCTGGCTCGATCCGGTGCGGGCCGCCCAGCAGGTGGACAACATCCGTGACGGCCTGATCGCCGCCGATCCCGCCTGCGCCGACGGCTACCGCCGCAACGCCGCCGCCTTCAGCGGCCAGCTGCGCCAGCTCAACACGGAATTCGAGAAGCAGCTGGCGCCGTTCCGGGGCAAGACCTTCGTGGTCCTGCACGACTTCGCCCCCTACTTCGCCGACCGCTACGGCCTCAAGGCCGCTTACCTGGTGGATGTGCCGGAGCAGAACCCCTCGCCGGCGGATCTGGCCCGGGTGGCGGAGACGGTGAAGCGCACCCAGCTGCGGGCCCTGCTCAGTGAACCCCAGGAGGGCAACCGCTCCTTCAACGCCCTGGCCGGGGATCTGGGGATCCGCATCAGCGTCTTCGATCCGATGGAGACGGGCACCGAGGAGTCCTCCCGCAACCCGGCCACCTACGCCGAAGTGATGCGCCGCAATGTCACCGACCTGGTGAGCGCCTTCCGCTGATGGCCGTGCTGGAGGTCGAGGGCCTGCGGGTGGTGCGCGATGGGGTGCTGGCGGTGGACGACGTCAGCTTCCAGCTCGCGGCCGAGAGCGACACGGCCCTGGTGGGGCCGAACGGGGCCGGCAAGAGTTCCCTGGTGGGGGCGATTCTGGGCCTGATCCCCCGCCAGGCCGGGGAGGTGCGGATCCTCGGCCACCGGCTGGGCCCCGCCGGCCAGCTGCCGGCCCAGGTCCGCGCCCAGCTGGCCTTCCTGCCCCAGGCCCTGCCGCTTCAGGGGCGCCTGCCCCTCACCGTGGCCGAGTTCGTCGGCTTCGGCTGGGATCCGCCCGGCCCGCGTCTGCCCTGGAGCGGCGGTGGCGCGCGCCGCTCCGCCGTGCACTCCGCCCTGGCCAAGACGGGCTGCGGTCCCCTGGCCGAGCGCCTGCTGAGCGAGCTCTCGGGGGGGCAGCTGAAGCGGGTGCTGCTGGCGTTCTGTGTTGTGCGGCCGCGGCGGCTGCTGGTGCTGGATGAGGCCCAGGCCGGCCTGGACGCCCCCTCCACCGAGCAGTTCCACAGCCTGCTGTTCGACCTGCGCCGCAGTGAGGGCTGGACCGTCCTGCAGGTCTCCCACGACCTGGACATGGTGCGGCGCAGCTGCGACCAGGTGCTGTGCCTCAACCGCCAGCTGCGCTGCAGCGGCCATCCCGAACTGGCCCTGTCCCGGGCCCAGCTGGAGCGCCTCTACGACCCGGCCGACCTTCCCAGCCATCCCCGGCGCCAGGCACCCATGGGCCGTCCCCGGATCGGATGACGGAGTTCTCCCCGTTCAGCGCCGTGATCGGCCAGCCGTTCATGCAGCGGGCCCTGGTCGGCGGGCTGCTCACCGGGGCCCTGGGCGGCCTGCTGGGCAGCTTCGCGGTGCTGCGCCAGCTGTCCTTCTTCAGCGATGCCCTGGGCCATTCCGCCCTGCTGGGCATCAGCCTGGGCATCCTGCTGGGGCTCAACCCCACCCTGGTGCTGATCCCGTTCGCGGTGCTGTTCGCCCTGCTGGTGAACCTGCTGGTGCAGCGCAGCCAGCTCCCCACCGATGCCCTGCTGAACATCGTCTACTCCACCTCCCTGGCCTTCGCCGTGGTGGCCCTCAGCCTGGTGACGACCTACAAGGGCGGCATCCAGCAACTGCTGTTCGGCGACATCCTCGGCATCTCCTGGCTGGACCTTGCCCTGATCGCCGTGCTGCTGATGGCGGCGGTGGCCTACCTGCTGGTGAGCCTGCGGGCCCAGGTGCTGGTCACCCTGCATGCCGATCTGGCCGGGGCCTTCGGGGTGGGCAGCCAGTGGCACCGGATCGCCTTCATCCTGCTGCTCGCCGTGGTGGTGGCGGTGTCGATCAAGGCGGTGGGGGTGCTGCTGATCAGCGCCTTCGTGGTGATCCCCGCCTGTGCCTCCCGGCTGGTGAGCCGCCGCTTCGGCACCTACCTGGTGCTCTCTTCGGTGATCGGCGGCGGCTGCGCGGTGCTGGGGCTGCTCGGCTCGGGCCTCACCAACCTGCCGTCGGGCCCCTGCGTGGTGATCGTGCAGTTCTTCGGATTCCTGCTGGCCCTGCTCTGGAGCCTGAGGGGGCGGCCTCAGCGGCTGCGGGCCAAGCCGGCCGTCACCTCCTGACCGGCCGCCAGCACGATGCCGGCGCAGGCCTCGGCATCGGAGAGGGCATCGTGGTGCTGGAGCGGCAGACCCAGATGCCGGCACACATCCGGCAGCCTGGTGGGCCGCAGATTCCAGGCCTGCCGGGCCACCTGCACGGTGCAGACGAAGGGCTGGGCCGGGGGGCGCAGGCCGGCCTGCTCGCAGCAGGCCCGCAGCACACCGGCATCGAAGCTGGCGTTGTGGGCGGCGATGAACTGCGCCCCATCCAGGCAGGCCGCCAGCTGGGGCCAGAGCTCGGCGAAGCTGGGCGCATCGGCCACCTGCGACCAGCTGATCCCGTGGATGGACGTGAACAGGAACGTTCGGCGCGGCGGCCGGATCAGGTGGTGCTCGCGGCGCACGATCTGGCGCCCCTCCACCCGCACCAGGGCGATCGAGCAGGCACTGTCGCGGCCCTGATCAGCCGTCTCGAAATCCAGCGCCACGAAGCAACCCTGGGGACCATCCACCAGGCCAGCGCCGATCGCCGGCGCGGCAGTGGGCCGGTATCGGGACAGGGCGGCTTCGGCGCTGCGCAGAAAGCGCCGCTCGTCGCGGTCAAGGTTCGCGGCACCCCAACGGCTGCGGTAGGCCCACAGTCGTTTGTAGCGACGCACATCCTGCTCGGCCCAGCCCGCCTCTCGGAGTTCTTCGCTGCGGCACGGGTTCTCCATCGGCATGACGGGCGGAGTTCTCCCGATCCTGCTCACTGAAGGCCGCGACTGGTCGGAGCGACGGGTTCGGATGGCACAGGTACGGGTGTCTCCAGGGCCGGTGCGGCAACGGTCCCGCCCTTGGCGACGGCCGCCCGGGGCGGCCCACCGAAGCGCCAGCGCAGTCCGGCGCCGTAGCTGAGTTCATCGACGTTGCTTCGGAAGGAGCCGGCCACCCCGGCGTAGAGGGAGAACTGGTCGGAGGTTTCCAGTTCCACGTTCAGACCGACGGTCAGGTCGTCGGCACCGCGGTTCTGGCCCAGCACCTCGATCGCTCCCAGGGCCGGGACCTCCGCGAAGGAGGCCGTCAGCTGCTGCTCCTGATCGGGATGGGTGCCCCCGTAGGTGTCATACGCGTAGCCCAGCGAGAGCCGTGGGATCAGGCGGGTGCTGCTGCTCAGCTGCAGCGGGGTTTCCAGGGTGAAGCCGATGCCGAAGACAAGGGAATCGGCGCTGTGACCATCGACGCTCAGATTGAGCGACTGGGCGCCCGATTCGGAGAAGCCCCCCTGGTTGTAACGGCTGTAGGCCACCGTGGCGTTAGGCCTGAGCCGGACGGCGTTGCGATCGGCCTTGTCCGCCGAGAGGATCCAGTCGTATTCGGCCTGCAGGGCCGTGGTGAAGCCCGTACCGCCAAAGCTGGCGGTGGCGATGCGGTCAAGGCTGCCGAAGTTGATGCTGCGGTTGGCGCTGGACTGGAAGTTGGTGTAACCGACCATTCCCTTGATCTTCCAGGGTTTGGATGGTCGGTAGAGGCCCCAGAGGCTGCCGCTGTAGGTGTCCGAGCTGATGGAGGCGTTGGCATACTGAATGTTGTAGAGATTCGCCTGGCCATAGCCGAAGTTGGCTCCCACGCTCCATTGCCTGGAGACGTCGTACTGGAGGCCGTAGCTGCTCTGGAAGATGTTGTAGTCGAGGGAGGACAGATCGTTGGTGCCGGTCATGCTCGCCTGGGTGTTGGTGGCATCGATCAGCAGCGACCAGCGGCTGGCCTGGGGGATCTTCAGGGGCTGGCAGTCCAGGGGCCGTGGATCGCGGTCGGCGGGGATCAAGGTGCCGTCCGCGGCCCGGCACACCTCCGCTTCGGTGAACAGCCGGATGGCCTGGGTGCTGTCGCCCAGGGAGAGGGTCTGGCGGCGAAACTGCTCCAGCGCCGCCAGGGCCACCGTCTGCATCGAGGCATAGGGCTCGGCGGTGATGGAGTGGAGGGCCTGGTTCAGCTGGGCCCGGTTGGGGAGGCTGTAGAGGGCTCCGTAGACCGCGATGAAATCCGGTGTGACAGCAGCCGCCAGGGCCTGGTTGCTGCTGTAGCCACTGAAGCCGCCATTGATGGTGGGGATGGCAAAACCACCCCGGAGGCCCTGGCTCGCGGCCGCGTACACCGAAGACATGCCGGCATCCAGGGCTTTGGCCGTGGGGATGCTGTTGCCATTGGGCCCGTTGGCTCCTGAGGAACCACCCACGGTCAGGTTGTATTGACAGGCAGCGGCATTGCCGGTGTTCGCCGTGCACTGCTGCAGCAGGGTGGGGATGCTTCCGGTGATGGCCTGGGTCAGGGCGCCACCCGTCGGCTTCACGGCGGCGATCGTGGCGATTCCAGGCGGGGTGTTGGTGGGGATCACCGAGCCCGTCGGGCTGAGCTGCAGCCAGCCAAATTGAAGTTTGTCGGGATCGGCGACGGCCGTGCCATTGGCGAGCAAGGTGAAGGCCGCGTCCTCATCACGCACGAACCGGAAGCCGCTGGTTCCCACCACACCGCCGGTATCGGCAAAAAGGCCCGGGTCCCCGCCGACCGTGCCAAGTGGAACGGTCACGGCGGTGTAGACCATCCCGGGGGTGATGGGGGCTCCCTGAAAGCTCGTCAGACGCAGGTTTCCCTCCAGAAGCAGAAACTGCCCGACACCGGAGCCCGTCAGTTGCAGCAGATCGCTCTGGCCGGATCCGGCCACATCGATGGCCAGGGTGGCGGACGTGTCCTGGAGATAGGAGCCTCCGTTGATGGTCAGGGTGCCGATGCTCTGCTGACCCGGAGACACCGTGCCGAAGTTGAGGACATTGGCGCTGATGACGCCGTTGCCTCCCAGCAGCGCATTGGGTTGGATCAGCACATCCGAGGTGCTGGTGCCGTTGAGGATCAGGCTTCCGCCATTGATGAGCGTCTGTCCGGTGTGGCCCAAGGCGCCACTGAACACCTGGGTGTAGCTGCCGTCCTTGATCAGGTTGCCGCTGCCGCTGATGTCCACACTGGAGTTCCGCGTGAACGGGGCATTCAGGTTCAGCGTGAGGTTGCCGGCTCCCAGTTCGATGGCACCGGCACCACCGAGGGCCTCAATGGTCTGGTTGTTGTCCCTGAGGCGGAGGCGTCCATTGCCAAAGAGGATCAGCTCGGTGCTCGTGGGCAGGGCATTGGTGATGCCGATGTCCACGGTGGCGTTGTCCCAGATGGACGTGAGGCCCTGATAGGTGCTTTGGCCGCTGAGAAGCACAACAGCTCCGTTGGCACCCGAGTTTCTGAAGTTGATGCTGCCCTGGAGGCCGGCCTGATCCGCGAACACACCACTGAAGGTGGCGTTGTTGCCAGCGGCATCAATGGCGTTGGTGCTGGAGTCATCCAGGCTGAAATTGTTGGCCACCGTCGTGCCGGAGGCCGACACCGCCAGGGTGCCGCCCTTGAACTGGGGCAGAAGCCTGCCGGCGAGCAGGCTGGAGGTGGTGTTGATGCTGGTGCCGTTGTTACCCGGCAGGATGGGACCGGCCAGGGGCCGCGGAGCCACCACTTCCTTGGCCAGCCACGTGGTGCTGAAGTTGGACGTGCCGGTGAGGCTGTTCCAGCTTCCCCCTCGGGCATAGGACAAGTTCAGGATCGGATCCCACACAAATCCATCAAAAGGAAGCGCGCTTTCGTTGAACTGGGCAGCACTCCCTGACTGCCAGACAAAATTGGGCCCCAGGCCAGTTCCCAGGGAAGAATTGGGAAGTCCCAGCTGGTCTCCTGTGGCTGCCGAAAGACTCTGGGCCAGCTGAGCATTGCCGAACCAGGAACTCTGCCGGAAGTCCGTGGATCCATTGCAGCCGCTCAGGATCGTGCCAGGGGCGAAACACTGGGAGAGATCGACGGTGTAGATCGTGCCGTTGAACTTCACTTCCAGCGGTGCGGCAGCGGCCGGCTCGACCGGGCTGAGGAACGCCGAAGCCACCAGCAGGGCCAGGGCGCCGGGGGCCGTGTCCTTGATCAGCACCTGCCAGCCCCGCCGTCGATCCGGAGCCCTCCGGTTGTCATGACTGGCACCGGGGTGCTCGATGCGTTGGCCGATGGGCTGACCGAGTTGTTCATCCTGAACGCTGGCCATCTGTCTCTGATTCCCTGCCTTTCTCATCCGCCGTTGGCCGCTTCCGGCATCGTATCGGGGTGCGAGTTGTTCACAACTCTCGCCTGTTCGATGTGATCTTTGTTGATCTCTTGCTGCTCAAGATGTAACGAAAACGCAGGTTGTGGTTGGCTGCCCTCCAGCAGCCGTCGGCGGTGATGGCCGGGCCCGGGGCTCAGGATGCGGCGGTCTCTGGATGGGCTTGCCCCAGGGATGCCCTGCAGTGCTTTCCGTGGCGGGCGTTGGCCCGGTTGCCGCCCAGCAGCAGCGGCACCAGCAGCCTCTTCAGCCGCTCCAGGAAGCCGATCCGCCCCGCCTACTCGACCTGCCGGACTTCGATGGTCGCGATCGGCAGGTGGTTGCTGGCTTTGCAGACGGCGGAACCCCTGCCCGTGCCGCCGTCCTTGCTCCGGCTGGTGAACGTCCATGCGAAGGTGCGCTGCGCGCCGTCATCGCCGGTTTTCGTAAACGGGCTGGTCAGTTTGTAGCTGGCTGGATGCAGCAGCTTGTTCTTCACCAGTTGCTCGCAATCCGCCTGTTGCTCCGGCCGCCGGTCCTTCATGGCCAGCTCGGGGGAGGGTTCGTTTGAGAAGGCCAGCTTGCCGAGCAGTCCGATGGTGACGACGAGGATCAACCCCGAAGCGCCGAGCACGGCCAGGCGCCATCGCGGTGTCCCCTGGCTTCGGGGGCTCCCTTTGCGCGGGCGCCGGGCCTTGCGGTCGTTCCGGCGCGGTTGAGGCTCAGGGCGCTGGCTTGATCGGCCTTGGCTCCGGGATTGTCCCAGGCGCTTCAGCCACAGGGAGAAAGGATGATCGCTCACGCCAGCCCTTCCGCTGGCGTGAGCTGGGGTGGACGGATGGACGGCAACGGAATGCGGCGTTTACCACGACATCACACCATAACAATGGCCTGGCACCATCACGGCGCCATCACCACGCCGTCACTCAGAGTTCGGCGCCGCAGAACTTGCAGTGGCGCGCATCCGGGTCATGCCCGCCCTCGAGGCAGGCCCCGCACACCACCGGGCTGGTCTGGTCCTCCTGCGGCGGCCGCAGCACCGACAGGCCGATCTCGGCGCTGAGGATGCCCGTGGGCACGGCGATGATGCTGTAGCCGATCAGCATCACCACCGAGGCCATGAAGCGCCCCAGCGGCGTCACCGGGGCCACGTCGCCGTAGCCCACCGTGGTGATGGTGACGCAGGCCCAGTAGATGGCCACCGGGATGCTGCGGAAGCCGTCGTTGCCGGCCTCGATCACGTACATGAAGGCGCCGATCAGGATCACCAGCGTCACCATCGCCAGCAGGAACACGGTGATCTTGCGGCGGGCGGCGATCAGGGCGCTCCAGAGGAGTTCGGCCTCCTGCAGGTAGGCCCCCAGCTTCAGCACCCGGAACACCCGCAGCAGCCGCAGCACCCGCACCACCAGGAACAGCTGGCCGCCGCCGATCAGCAGCCCCAGGTAAGTGGGCAGGATCGCCAGCAGGTCCACCAGCCCGAAGAAGCTGGTGGCGTAGCGCCGCGGCTCGGCCACCAGCAGCAGCCGCAGCAGGTACTCGAGGCTGAACAGCAGGGTGAAGCCCCACTCCAGCCCCAGGAAGGCGGTGGCCCAGCGCTGCCGCAGCAGCGGATCGCTCTCCAGCACCACCGCCAGCACGCTGAGGGCGATGGCCAGCATCAGCAGGGCGTCGAAGGCCTTGCCGGAGGGGGTGTCCGTCTCGAGGATGGTGCGCTCCAGCCAGGGGCGCTCGACCAGCCGCACCAGGGCCAGGGCCACGACGGCCAGGCCGCCCAGCAGGAGCGGCACCAGCAGGGGCTCCAGCAGCGGCACCTGCAGCATTGTTAGCCGCTCCCCAGGTAGGAGGCCCGCAGCCCCGCATCGGCCAGCAGGGCGTCGGCGCTGCCCTCCAGGCCGATGGCGCCGCCCTCCAGCACCACGCCGCGGTCGGCGATCTCCAGAGCAGCGGTGGCGTTCTGTTCCACCAGCAGTATCGACAGGCCGCCTGCGTGCAGCGCCGCCAGGGCGGCCATCACCTCGGCCACCAGCTTCGGTGCAAGGCCCAGGCTCGGCTCATCCAGCAGCAGCAGGCTGGGCCGGCCCATCAGGGCCCGGGCGATCGCCAGCATCTGCTGCTCGCCGCCCGAGAGGTTGCCGGCCAGCTGGCGGCGCCGTTCCGCCAGGCGAGGGAACAGGCCGTAGCAGCGCTCCAGGTCGGCGGCGATGCCGGCCCTGTCGCGGCGCAGCCAGGCCCCCAGCTCCAGGTTGGTGGCCACGGTCTGGCGGGCCAGCACCCGGCGGCCCTCCGGGCAGTGGCCGATGCCGAGGCGCACCGTGCGGTGGGTGCTCACCCCCGCCAGGTCGGCGCCGCGCCACAGCACCTGGCCGGCGGCGGCGCCCACCAGCCGGGAGATGGCCCGCAGGGTGGTGCTCTTGCCGGCGCCGTTGGCCCCCAGCAGGGCCACCAGTTCCCCCTCCCTCACCTGCAGATCGAGGCCCCGCAGGGCGGTGAGGGCGCCGTAGCGCACGGTGAGGCAACGCAGCTCCAGCAGCGGCGCGCTCATCGGCCGTCTCCGCCGGCACCGCCCGAACTGCCACCCGAACTGCCGCCCGAACTGCCCAGATAGGCCTCGATCACCCGTGGATCGGTGCGCACCGCGGCGGGGCTGCCCAGGGCGATGCGCCTTCCGAAGTTGAGCACCGCCAGCCGGTCGCAGAGCTGCATCATCAGCGGCACGTGGTGCTCGATGATCAGCACCGTCAGGGTGAAGTGTTGGCGGATCGTGCCGATCAGCCGCCGCAGGTCGTCCTTTTCGGCCGGGTTCATGCCGGCGGCGGGTTCATCCAGCAGCAGCAGTCGCGGCGCCGTCGCCAGGGCCCGGGCGATCTCCAGCCGGCGGCGGTCGCCGTAGGGCAGGTCCCCGGCCCGCTGCTCCGCCAGGGCCTCCAGCTCCAGCAGGGTCAGCAGCTCCATCGCCCGCTCCTGCAGCTGCCCCTGCTGCCGGCGGAAGGCGCCGCTGCCGAGCAGGGACCCCAGCAGGGGGGCACGGGCGGCGTGGTGCAGGCCCACCAGCACGTTCTCCCGCACCGAGAGACTCTCGAACAGGCGCAGGTTCTGGAAGGTGCGGGCGATGCCGAGGCGGTTGAGGCCGCTGGCCCCCAGGCCCGCGGTGGGCGCGCCCCGCCACAGGCAGCGGCCGCCGCTGGGGGGGGTGAGGCCGGAGATCACGTTGAACAGGGTGGTCTTGCCGGCGCCGTTGGGGCCGATCAGGCCGAAGATCTCCCCCTCCTCCAGCTCCAGGCTCACCTGATCGAGGGCCAGCAGGCCACCGAAGCGGCAGCTGACCGCCTCCACCTGCAGCAGGGGAACGGGGCCGGTGCTGTCTGGGGTCTGGTTCATGGAGCCTGGGGAGCCTGACGGCCCCGGTGGCGCCCTCGTCCCAGCCGGGCGGCCAGCCAGTGCAGCCGCTCCGCCGTGACGAGCCCCTGGGGGAAGAACAGCGGACCCAGCAGGATCACCGCGCCGAACAGGATCAGGCGCAGGTCCCCCACCGGCCGCAGCAACTCCGGCAGGGCGGTGAGCACCAGCCCCCCCAGCACTGGCCCCGGCCACAGGCGGGAACCGCCGAAGACCACGAAGGCCAGGGTGGTGATGCTGGCGTCGAAGCTGCCGGCCCGGGCGTTCCAGGAGTTGAAGAAATGGGCCGCCAGGGCGCCGGTGACGCCGGCGAGCACGGCGCTGGCCACGAAGGCGATCAGCTTGGTGCGGGGGGTGTCGATGCCGACGCAGGCGGCCGCCAGTTCGTCGTCGCGGATGGCGGCCATCGCCCGCCCCAGCCGCAGGGCCTCCAGCCGCTGACACAGCCAGCAGGCCAGGGCCAGCAGCGCCAGGGTGAACAGCACGTAGCCCTCGGCATGGGCGAAGGGCTGGGGGATGCCGAAGATCCCCATGGCTCCACCGGTGAAGGGCAGGTTGAGGTTGAGCACCCGCAGGATCTCCACCAGGGCGATGGTGGCGATGGCCAGGTAGATCCCCCGCAAGCGCAGCACCGGCCCGCCGATCGCCAGGGCGATCAGCCCCGCCAGGGCCCCGCCCAGCACCATCTCCGCCAGCAGGGCCGGCAACGGTGAGGTGGCGCCGCTGCCGGCGAAGGCGGGGACGCCGGTGGAGAGCAGGGCGGCCACGTAGCCCCCCACCGCATAGAAGCCCGGGGTGGCCAGCGACAGCTGTCCGCAGCGCAGCGGCAGATACACCGAGAGCGCCAGCAGGGCGCCGAGGAGCATCTGTTCGAGCAGGGCGGCGTCCATGGCCCTCACACCTTGGTGGGCAGCGGCCGGCCCAGCAGCCCCCGGGGCCGCAGCAGCAGCACCAGGAACAGGAAGCCGTAGCTGACCGCATCCTTGTAGCCCGACCAGTCAGCCGGGACGAACGCCTCCGCCAGCCCGACGATCAGGCCGCCCAGCACCGCCCCCGGCACGCTGCCCAGCCCGCCCAGCACCAGCACCGCCAGCCCCTTGAGGCCGTAGCCGATGCCGAAGTAGGGCCCGGCGATGCTGACGCTCAGCCCCACCAGGCCGCCGGCCACCCCGGCCAGGAAGCCGCTGAGTCCGAAGGCCAGGCGCACCATGGCTGTGCTGTCGATGCCGAGGAGCTGGGCGGTTTCGGCGTCCTCCGCCACCGCCTGCAGCCCCTTGCCGTTGCGGCTGCCCTCCAGCCACAGGGTGAGCAGGGCCAGCAGCAGCACCGCGATCCCCAGCAGCAGGGCCTGGACCGTGCGCACCCGGGCGCCCAGCAGGGGGAAGGAGGCCGGCAGGCCGCCGAGGGCGCCGGTGGGGATGGCGTAGCTCTCCGCCCCCACCAGCAGCTGGATCAGGTTCACCAGGATCACCCCGGCCCCCAGGCTGGTGATCAGGGCCAGCAGCGGATCGGCCCGGCGGCGGCGCAGGGGGCGGAAGGCCACCCGCTCCACCAGCAGGGCCACCAGGGCCGCCCCCAGCCCCGCCAGGGGCAGGGCGCCCCAGAAGGGCAGGGCGAAGGGCAGCTGGAAGCCGGCCAACAGACCGTTGGCCCCCACCGCGCCGCCGATCAGCAGGTAGGTGAAGTAGGCCCCCAGGGTGAACACCGCCCCATGGGCGAAGTTGATCACCCCCAGGACCGAGAACACCAGGGTGTAGCCGAGGGCGAACAGCCCGTAGACCGCCCCCACCGACAGACCGTTGACCAGGATCTGGAGCAGGTCCACCCGGCGATCACTTCAGCAGGGCGAAGCGACCGCTGCGCCCGCCCGGATCCATGCGCACCTGGGCCACGAAGAACTGGCTCTGGATCACCTCACCCTCCGGGGTGAAGCGGATCTCCCCGAGGGGGGTGGCGTAGGTGCCGGCCAGGATCTCCTCCATCAGGGCCTTGCGCGCCGCCGTCAGGGTGGCGCCTTTCAGGGGCTGGCGTTTGTCCAGCCGCACCAGGGCGTCGCCGATCACCTGCAGGGCCGTGTAGGCCTGGGCCGTGAGCTGGGGCGGGATGGCGCCGCCCTTAGCCGCCTGGAAGGCCTTGAGGAAGGCCGTGTTGGCGGGGGTGTCGAGTTCGGGGCTGTAGGCCTGGGCGATCAGCAGACCGTCGCAGTACTTCTGGCAGATCGGATAGATGTTGGGGGTGTTCATGCCGTTGCCGGCCACGATCAGGCCCTTGTAACCCAGCTCCCGCAGCTGGCGGATCAGGTTGCCGCCGTCCACCGCCTGGAGCGACAGCACGATCAGGTCGGGCTTCTCCCGCAGGGCGGCGCTGATCTGGTTCTGGAAGTCCTGGTCGTTGAGCTGGGTGCGCTGCACCGTCACCGGATCGAGGCCCTTCTCCTTGAGGGCCTTCTGGAAGATGGTGGTCTCGGCGGTGCTGTAGGCGTCGTCCTGGGCGTAGAACACCGCCGCCCGCTTCAGGCCCGGCTGGATCTTCAGGGCCCGCTCGATGGCCAGGGGTGCGATCACCGAGCTCTGGGCCGAGACCCGGCTGATGAAGAAACCGATCTCCGGGATGCCGGTGGCGGTGTTGGAGGGGGCCACCACCGGCACGCCGCGACGCTGGGCGATCGGATCGGCGGAGAAGGCCTGCTGGGAGAGGGTGGGGCCGATCAGGGCCAGCACGCCCCGGTTGATCTGCAGGGTGAAGGCCGCGTTGGCCCCCGGTTCGTCGCTGCCGCTGTCCTCCAGGGCCAGCTTCAGGGGGTTGCCGTTGATGCCACCGGCGCCGTTGCGGTGCTGGAGCGCCAGCTCGAGGCCGATCTTCTGGTCCTGGCCGTAGACGTTGGCGTTGCCCGTCAGGGCCAGCACCGCCCCCACCGGCACGCCGCCGGCCACGTCGACGGGCTTGCTGCCGGGGTCAGCGGCGCAGCCCGCCAGCAGGGTCAGGGTCAGCAGCCCGGTGCCGACCCCCAGGAGACGACCGACGCTCACGCCAGCGACAGGAAGACGTCGCGGAAGGCGTCGATGGTGGCGTCGATGTCGGCGTCGCTGTGGGCCAGGGAGGTGAAGCCGGCCTCGAAGGCGCTCGGTGCCAGGTAGACGCCGCGCTCAAGCATGCCGCGGTGCAGGCGGCCGAAGCGGACCGTGTCGGCGGCCTTGGCCTGCTCGAAGTTGTGCACCGGCCCCTCGCAGAGGAAGAAGCCGAACATGGCGCTGATGCTGCCGCCGCAGAAGGGGATGCCCGCCTCGGCGGCGGCGGCGCGGATGCCGTTGATGAGCCGTTTGGTGATCGTCTCCAGCCGCTCGTAGGTGCCGGGCTGGCTGAGCAGCTGCAGGGTCTTGATGCCGGCGGTCATGGCCAGGGGATTGCCGCTCAGGGTGCCCGCCTGGTACATGGGGCCGGCGGGGGCCACCATCGCCATGATGTCGGCCCGGCCGCCGTAGGCCCCCACCGGCAGGCCGCCGCCGATCACCTTGCCCATGGTGGTGAGGTCCGGGGTGACGCCGAAGCGGGCCTGGGCACCGCCGTAGCTGATGCGGAAGCCGGTCATGACTTCGTCGAACACCAGCAGGGCGCCGTTCTCCTTGGTCAGTTCGCGCAGGCCTTCGAGGAAGCCGGGCTCGGGGGTGATGAAGCCCGCATTGCCCACCACCGGCTCCAGGATCACCCCGGCGATCTCACCGGGGTTGTTGGCGAACAGCTGCTTGACCGACTCCAGGCAGTTGTAGGGGGCGGTGAGGGTGCCGGCGGTGACGGCGCGGGGCACACCGGGGGAGTCGGGCAGGCCGAGGGTGGCCACCCCGGAGCCCGCCTTGACCAGGAACATGTCGGCGTGGCCGTGGTAGCAGCCCTCGAACTTGATCACCTTCTCCCGGCCGGTGAAGGCGCGCATCAGCCGCAGCACCGCCATGCAGGCCTCGGTGCCGGAGTTCACGAAGCGCACCATCTCCACCGACGGCACGGCGGCGATGACCAGCTCGGCCAGCTCGTTCTCGAGCACGCAGGGGGCGCCGAAGCTGGTGCCCTTCTCCAGGGCCTGGTGGAGGGCGGCGATCACCTCCGGGTGGCTGTGGCCGCAGATGGCGGGCCCCCAGCTGCCGACGTAGTCGATGTAGCGGTTGCCGTCGACGTCCCAGGCGTAGGCCCCCTTGACGCGGTCGAAGACGATCGGCTGGCCGCCCACCGACTTGAAGGCCCGCACGGGGGAACTGACGCCCCCGGGCATGAGTGTCTGGGCGGCGGCGAAGATCTCCTCGGATCGGGTGGTGAGGAGGGAAGGGGCCGAGGCGGGCGCTGAAGGGGTGGCCGAACTCAAGGCGGGATCCGCGGAAGGTGGACGCATTCGTTTCCCATCCTGACCCAGAAGGGTGCCGGGGTGCCGGGCGTCGGTAAGTTCGGAAGCAATGGCACCCCCTTCACCGGCCCGCCGGACCCCTTCCGTGACGATCGACTGGGCCGCGATGGAGCGTGACTGCCGCGCCCTGCTGCCGGCGCGGGCCGTGGTGGCGGCGCCCCAGGAGCTGCTGGCCTACGACTGCGACGGCCTCACCCTGCACCGGGCCCAGCCCCCCCTGGTGGTGCTGCCGGAAACCACCGAGCAGGTGGCCGCCATCCTGCGGCTCTGCCACCGCCGCGGCGTGCCCTTCCTGGCCCGCGGCAGCGGCACCGGCCTTTCGGGCGGCGCCCTGGCGGAGAACGGAGCGCTGGTGATCGCCACCAGCCGGATGCGCTCGATCCTCGATGTCGATCTGGCCAACCGCCGCATCACCGTCCAGCCGGGGGTGATCAACGGCTGGGTCACCCGGGCGGTGGCCGGCGACGGTTTCTATTACGCCCCGGATCCCTCCAGCCAGGTGGTCTGCTCGATCGGCGGCAACGTGGCCGAGAACTCCGGCGGCGTGCACTGCCTCAAGTACGGCGTCACCAGCAACCACGTGCTCGAGATGGAGGTGGTGCTTCCCGATGGCACGGTCACCACCCTGGGCAGCGGCCTGGCCGAGACCCCCGAGCTGGACCTGCGCGGGGTGTTCATCGGCAGCGAGGGCACCCTCGGCATCGCCACCGCCATCACCCTGCGGCTGCTGCGGGCGCCCCAGAGCGTGGCGGTGCTGCTGGCCGATTTCACCGCCATGGAGGCCGCCGGTGAGGCGGTGCGCCTGGTGACGGCGGCCGGGGTGCTGCCCGCGGGGATGGAGATCATGGACAACTTCACGATCAACGCCGTCGACGATCTCTTCGGCCGCGATGAGTACCCTCGCGATGCGGCCGCCGTGCTGCTGATCGAACTGGACGGCCAGGAGCGGGAGGTGACGGCGGCTGTGGAGATCGCCGGTGAGCTCTGCCGCCAGGCCGGGGCCCGCACGATCCGGCGCGCCTCCAGCGAGGCCGACCGCGCCCTGCTGTGGAAGGGGCGCAAGTCCGCCTTCGCCGCCGTCGGCCGCATCACCCCCACCTATTACGTGCAGGACGGCGTGGTGCCCCGCAGCGCCCTGCCTTCGGTGCTGGCGGCGATCGAGGAGCTCAGCCGCCGCTATGAGCTGCCGGTGGCCAACGTCTTCCATGCCGGCGACGGCAATCTCCACCCCCTGATCCTGTACCGGGCCGATGAGCCCGGCGTGACCGACCGGGTGCAGGCGCTGGGGGCCGACATCCTGCGCCTCTGCATCGACGCGGGCGGCAGCATCACCGGCGAGCACGGGGTGGGCAGCGACAAGCGCTGTTACCTCGACTGGATGTTCGCCCCCGACGACCTGGCCACCATGCGCCTGGTGCGTGAGGCCTTCGACCCGGCAGGCCTGGCCAACCCCGGCAAGATCTTCCCCACCCCGCGCAGCTGCGGCGAATCGGCCCGGCGCCAGGCGTCGTCCCTCACCGTGCATCTCGATGCCCTCCCCGCCGGTGGCGTGGAGTCGCCGAGCCTGGAGCCCCTCGACGTCTTCTGAGCGGGGCGGCGGACCTACGTTGCAGGGCACTCCACCTCCCCCAATCCATGAAGATCCGTCGGATAGCCAGCCTGGGTGTGGCGGCCGTGCTGGCTGCTGCCACCCCCGCCCAGGCCCAGTCCCCGGTCGTCAACCTGGTGGCCAAGAAGGTGATCGAGCGCTACCAGAAATCCAGCTGCGAGCAGCTCTGGGCCGCCCGCAGCGAGCGGCGTGGGTCCCAGGAGCAGCGCGTGCTCGACATGCTCAACGACGATCCCCAGCTGCGTCAGGGCTTCATCGACCAGGTCGCCGGCCCGGTGGTGAACAAGCTGTTCGTCTGCGGGATGATCCCCTGATCGCCGGCTTCAGCCGCCCCCACTGAGCCACCAGCGCCCCAGGCCCACCGCGGTGGCGGCGCCGATCACGGGCAGGGCCCCCAGTCCCCGACCCAGCAGCACCACCGCCGCCAGCAGCACCAGCACGGCGCCGCCGTCGTGGCTGCCGCCGGGGGCCAGGGCCGGTCCGGCCAGGTAGAGCGCCAGGCTCAGGATCACCCCCACCACCGCGGCGGTGATGGCGGTGAGGGGGGCGCCGACGCGCAGGTCCTCGCGGCTCGCCTCCACCAGGGGGCCGCCGGCGAGGATGAACAGGAAGGAGGGCAGGAAGGTGAACCACACCACCACCAGGGCGGCCACCACGCCGGCCGACAGGGTGCCGCTGCCGTTCCAGCCGCCCATGAAGCCCACGAAAGCCACCACCATGATCAGGGGCCCCGGTGTGGTCTCGCCCAGGGCCAGGCCGTCCACCATCTGGGCGGCGTCCAGCCAGCCGTAGGTGTCCACCGCCCCCTGGGCCACAAAGGGGAGCACCGCATAGGCGCCCCCGAAACTGACCAGGGCCACCTTGGTGAAGAACCGGGCCATGGTGGCCAGCTGGCCGTCCCAGCCCCCCGCCAGCGTCAGCAGGGTCAGGGGCAGGCCGAGGGCCACCCCGCCCCCGAGCAGGGTGAGGGCGAGGCGGCGCCAGTGGAAGCGGGCGTGGGTGGGGGTGGGGGTGTCGTCGCCGTGGAGGGCGGCCTCCGGTGGGGTGGCGCCCCCGACCTCGGCGGCGGTATGGGGTGAGGGGCCCCGGAACAGGGCCGGCCGCAGCCGACCGCCGATCCAACCCACCAGGGCCGTGGCGATGATCAGGGCGGGGTAGGGCACCCGGCCCACGGCCAGGGCCAGACAGGCCGCCGCCGCGATCAGCACCAGGGCGGGGTTGTGCAGCGTGCGCCGCCCCAGCCGCCAGGCCGCCTGGAGCACGATCCCGAGCACCGCCGGCTTGAGGGCCCAGAACACCGCCGCCAGCAAAGGCAGCTGGCCCCAGAGGGCGTAGATCGCCGAAAGGCTCAGCAGCACCACCACCGAGGGCAGCAGGAACAGGCCGCCAGCGATCAGGGCGCCGCCCAGACCGTGCATCAGCCAGCCCAGGTAGGTGGCCAGCTGGGTGGCCTCCGGCCCCGGCAGCAGCATGCAGTAGTTCAGCGCGTGCAGAAAGCGCCGCTCCGACAGCCAGCGCCGGCGCTCCACCAGTTCGGAATGGAGCAGGGCGATCTGGCCGGCCGGCCCGCCGAAGCTGACCAGTCCCAGCCGCAGCCAGAAGCGGGCGGCCGTGGCGAGGCTGAACGGATCCTTCAGCACCGATCGGCACCGCGAAGGCTCACAACGTAGTCAGCGGGATATCCCCGGCGTCACTGAGCGGATGTGTTTCCACTTACATCCCGCCCATCGATGGGCAGCAGGATGGACGGAAAGGTTTGGCGATGGCAGGGAGCGATGGTCCCAGCGAGAGGGCTGACGCAAGGGCTGGCGAAGCGACTGGCGGAAGGAAGCCGCAGAAGCCGCCGGCCGAGCCAGTCCGTGGGGGCTCCTTTTTCAGTCCGTGGACGAACTGGCGGGCCTGGATGGTGATGCTGGCGGGTGTTCTCCTCGGCCAGGTGATCGGCTTTTCCCCCCAGTTGTTCGTTCTCATCGCGGCGTTCTGTCTGCTTTGTGGCTGGCTGTTCGATCGCTGATCCAGGCCCACATCCTGCCGGGGTGCGAGTGACGTTCCGCTCGATGATTGCAGGGTCCGAGGATGTTGCCTGGCTTAGGGGATGGGGGCGACAGGCGCTCCAGGGGGCTGGTGCCGCACCACTTCGCCCCCCACCAGCAGGACGGCTTCGCCGGCCTGAAGCGCCAGCCATTCCTCATCCCTGGTCAGCGGTTCGGTGCTGACGATCGTCACGACGTCGTCGACGCCGGCCAGCTCGGAAAAGTCCACGCTCAGGTCGTCATCGGCCAGGGTGGCCCGGCCGAACGGGGCCCGGCGGGTGATGCGGTGCAGTCGGCTGCTGGCGTGGGCGAACAGCCAGCTGCCGTTGCTGATCAGGCAGTTGAAGGTGCCCTGCTGCTCCAGCTGCCGGGCGCACGACACCAGCGTGCCGAAGATGGCGTCCAGGTCCGCCGGATCGGCACCGGCGGCGTTCAGTTGCTCCAGGATCCAGCAGAAGGCCACTTCGCTGTCGGTGGATCCCTCCGGAACGAACAGCTGCGTCCGCGGCAGAGGCCCCAGCAGGTTGCCGTTGTGGGCGAACACCCATTCCCGCCCTTGCCAGCGCCGGTGGAAGGGGTGGCAGTTCTCCAGGGCCACCACCCCCTGGGTCGCCTTGCGGATGTGGGCGATCGAGCAGTGGGAGCGCAGATCCAGGCTGGCCACCTGGGCGGCGATCGGCGAGAAGGCGGCCGGGGCGTCCTCCCGGTACAGATGCACCCCGCGGCCATCGGGGTCGAAGCTGGCCACCCCCCAGCCATCCCCGTGGCAGCCGGTGGCGCCCCCCCGGCAGGTGAGGCCATGGAAGGAGAAGCGCATGTCGGTGGGGGTGTTGGCGCTGAGGGCCAGCAGTTCACACATCACCCGAGGTCCACCGAGGCCCCCATTGTCCCCGTCCTGGCGACTGTGGATCAGCGGGAGCTGCTGAACAGCTGGTCCCAGACCCCGTTCTTGCCGAAGAAGGTGGCGTTGATCTGCTTCCAGCCGCCGAAGTCGCCGGCCGAGAACAGCTGCTTCACCGGTGCGAAGTGGCCCTGCACCCGGCTCCAGACCCCCGGGCTGGCCGGACGGAAGCCCTCCTCGGCAAAGATCTCCTGGGCTGGCTCACTCTGCAGGTAGGCGGCCAGGGCCTCGGCGGCCTTGCGGGTGCCCTTGCGATCCACGTTGCGGTCCACGACGGTCACGGGGCCCTCGATGCGGATGTTGACCTCGGGCACGATGAAGGGGGTCTTGAGGTCGCCGCTGCGCTTGGCCAGGATCGCCTCGTTCTCGTAGTTGAGCAGCACGTCGCCCTGGCCGCGCTTGAGGAACGCGTCACTGGCCTCGCGGGCGTCCCTTGGCAGGTTCTCCACGTTGCGGTAGACCGAACTGACGTAGGCCTTGGCCTGGGCCTCGCTGCCGCCGGTCTGGCTGATCGAGCCCCACAGCCCCAGGAAGTTCCATCGGGCGCCGCCGGAGGTCTTGGGATTGGCCGTCAGAACGGTGACGCCCGGCTTGGCCAGGTCGGCCCAGGTCCGGACCCCTTTGGGGTTGCCGTCACGGGTGATGAAGGCCACCACCGAATGGGTGATGATCGCGCCGCCGGGCAGGTCCTTTTCCCACCCCGGCTGCACCAGGCCCGCTTCCTGGAGCTTGAGCACGTCACCGGCCAGGGCGAGGGTGGCCACGTCGGCATCGAGCCCGTCGATGATCGCCCGGGTCTGGGAGCCGGAGCCGCCGTAGCTGGTCTTGACGTTGATGGCCTGGCCGGTTCTGGCCTTCCAGTCGGCTTCGAACTTGGGCAGGATCCGGTCGTAGGCCCCCTTGGTCACGGCGTAGCTCACCAGCAGCAGCTCCTGGGGAGCGCCGCCGGCATCAGCATCGGCACCGGCACCGCCGCCACCCTCGGGCTGGGCGCCGCAGCCGGTCAGGGTCAGGCCCCCCAGCAGGAGGCCGGTGATGGCGAGGGGGGCGGCGGAGCGGGCGAAAGGGAAAACCACGGTTCACTGATCGACAATCCGGCAGAGCATACACCGGTATCCCGATCGGCTATCCAGTCCCCCTTTGCCCCTGGCCTGCCCCCTCCCCCTCTCTCTGGTCTGCGGCTCCCCCGCTCAGGGGGCCGGCTGCTGGCTCAGCGGGACTTCGAGAAGATCGAATCCCAGAGCCCTCCCTTGCCGAAGAACCGCTTGTTGATGGTGTCCCAGCCGCCGAAGTCCCGGGCGGTGAACAGCTTCGAGACCGGAGCGAATCGGGATCTCGTCTCGGCCTTCACCTTGGCGTTGACGGGTCGGAATCCCTCCTCGGCAAAGGCCCGCTGGGCCGGTTCGCTGTACAGGTACCTGGCGAAAGCCTCGGCCACCCGGCGTGTTCCCTTGCGGTCCACGTTCCTGTCGACCACGGCGATCGGCCCCTCGATCAGGATGTTGGTGGTGGGCACGATGTAGGGGGTTTTCCAGGTGCCGCTCTTCCTGGCCAGGATCGCCTCGTTCTCATAGTTCAGCAGCACATCACCCTGGTTGCGTTTGACGAACACGTCGGTCGCCTCGCGGGCATCCTTGGGCAGGGTGTCCACGTTGCGGTACACGTTGGTCACGAAGGCGCGGGCCTTGGCCTCATTGCCGCCGGTCTCCGTCACCGAACCCCACAGGCCCAGGAAGTTCCAGCGGGCGCCGCCGGAGGTCTTGGGATTGGCGGTGATCACCTCCACGTTCTTGTTGTCGAGATCGTTCCAGGTGCGGATCTTCTTCGGGTTGCCGGGACGCACGAAGAAGGCGACCACCGAGTTGGTGATGATGCTGTTGTTGGGGTTCTCCTTCTCCCAGCCGGGACGGATCAGGCCGGCCTCCTCGAGCTTCAGGGTGTCGGCCGCCAGGGCCAGGCCCACCACATCCGCCGCAAGGCCGTCGATCACCGCCCGGGTCTGGGAGCCGGAACCGCCGTAGCTGGTGCGGACGACGACGGTCTGGCCGGTCCGCTTCTTCCAGTCGGCCGTGAACCGGGGAATGATCTTGTCGTAGGCCGCCTTGGTGACGGCATAGGACACGAGCAGCAGTTCCTGCCGTGGCGCCGGTTGCTGGGCCTGGGCGTTCAGGGGCAGCAGGGTGCCGGAACCCCCCAGGGCGACGGCGACGGCCAGGGGGGCGGCCACCAGGCCGGGATGCCAGGGGCGGCGAGCGGCTGGCGGGACCGGCGAGGAGAAGGAATGAAGCACGGTTGTCCGATGGGTGAACTGGTGAAACCTATCCGTCGCGCCGCCGCGGCGATGTAGGGCGGATCACATCCCCCCGGTGCCTGGCCGTTGGCTGGTCCGGGGGTGGTGGCTGCCACAATCCTCGTAAGACAACCGTGGATTCCCTTGGCCTTCAGCGCGAAAACCGGATACGGCCTCGTCTCGCTCATCGAGCTGGCCGCCATCCATTCCCGCGGCGGCGTGCTGCAGGTGGCGGAGATCGCCCAGCGCCAGGGCATCCCTGACCGCTACCTGGAGCAGATGCTCGCCAGCCTGCGCCGGGGTCAGATCCTGCGCAGCATCCGCGGGCCGAAGGGGGGCTACCAGCTGGCCCGGCCGCCGGCCGAGATCCGGGTCGATGACGTGGTGAGCTGTCTGGAGGGGGACGTCACGCCGCGGGGCGGCGGCGAGAGCGCCACCCCTGAATTCGAGGTGCTGGGCCGGCTGGAGGAACGGCTCGAAGAGGCGCGTCGCGCCATCCTCTCGGGCACCACCCTGCAGGACCTGCTGGACCAGCGGGATCACCTGGCCCAGGCCCAGGCGATGTACTTCATCTGAGCGGACCGGCCCTGAATCCGGCCGGACCGCGCTGGATCGTTAAATAGACCACATTGCCGATGGGGAATGTGAGGTATGGTTCTGGGGTCCCCGCAGGCTCCCCATGTGCTGTTGTCGGCGAATGCCTGTCGCCAGCCGAAGGCTGGCCGTCCGCTCTGCCCTGAACCCCCCCACCCCATCGCTGTCCGCCTGCGGCCATGACCACCTCACGTACGCCCCAGACCCTCCGCCTCACGCTCCTGCCCCATGACGTCCTGCCCGACGGACTTCATTGGAAGATCCAGGACGGCTACATCCGCACCGCCTCCCACGACGAGGAGGGCGAATCCTTCGCCCTCGGCCTCTGGGGCCCGGGTGACTGGGTGACCAACGCCTATTCCACCCTGCGTCCGGTGGAGATCCAGTGCCTGTCCACGGTGGTGGTGGAGCAGGGCCATCCCAGCGAGGCCGAGATCCTGGCCTTCCTGCATCACCAGATCCGCAACACCGAAGAGCTGTTCGAGATCAACCGGGTCCGCGGCGCCGACTCACGGCTGCTGCGGCTGCTGCGCTGGATCGGCCTCCGCTTCGGGCAGGTGAGCAGCCGCGGCTACCGCCTCTCCCTGCGGGACATGAACCTCACCCATCAGGCCCTGGCGGAGATCTGCGGCCTCACCCGGGTGACGGTCACCAAGACCCTCAACCATTTCAAGCGCCTCGGTCTGCTGCATCAGGTGAGCGACACCGACCTGATGGTCAGCATCCCCTGAGTGCGCCGACGCGTTTCAGCGCCCCATTTTCAGCGTCCTTTCTGTTCATCAACACCCACACATCAACATCCACCGTCATGGCCGCCCAGTACTTCCGCTCCAGGCTCAATGAGCCCCAACCCCAGCGCTTCACCCTCGTCTTCCGCAACGGTGAGCTGCTGCGCCACCAGGATCCCCTGGCCGTCGCCCAGTACCTCGCCGATGCCCGCCTGGCGGAGGTTCATTCCGAACCTCCACGGCGCCGTGCCGCCACTGCGGTAAGCGACTGATCAGATCGAAAAATCCGGTTGAAAAGCGTGGGCCTGGCGGCTGATCACATGCAGTCGGTCGCCGGGCTTGAGGTTGGCGTAGTCCACCTCTTCCCGGGGGAACTGGGCCACCACCACTTCTTCTGAGTCGAGCACCAGTTCCGCCTGCAGGTCGCGGCCCATGTGGGTGAGGCGCCGCAGGCGGGCCGGCACGGTGCCCGGCTGGGGGGTGGCATGCACCTGCACATGGTGGGGGCGCACGAAGATCCGGCCCTCCGTCGGCAGCGGCGGGACCGCATCGCGCCGCACGGGCAGGGAGCCGCTGGGCAGCTCGTTGACCGCGCCCACGAAGCTCATCACGAACGGGGAGGCGGGATGGTCGTAGATCTCCGCCGGGGAACCGATCTGCTCCACCCGGCCTTCGTTCATGACCACGATCCGATCGGCCACCTCCATGGCCTCCTCCTGGTCGTGGGTGACGATCACGGTGGTGACGTGCATCTCGTCGTGGAGATTGCGCAGCCAGGCCCGCAGTTCCTTGCGCACCTTGGCATCGAGGGCGCTGAAGGGTTCATCCAGCAGCAGCACCCGGGGCTGCACCGCCAGGGCGCGGGCCAGGGCCACCCGCTGGCGCTGTCCGCCGGACAGCTGGGAGGGGTAGCGGTTGCCGTAGCCCCGCAGGTGCACGAGGTCGAGCAGCTCGTCGACCCGCCGGCGGATCGCCTCAGGCTTCCAGCGGCGCAGTTCGAGGCCGAAGGCCACGTTGCGGCGCACGTTGCGGTGCTTGAACAGGGCGAAATGCTGGAAGACGAAGCCCACCTGGCGCTCCTGCACCGACCGCTCGGTCGCCTCCTCGCCGGTGATCCAGATGCGGCCGGCATCGGCCTCCTCCAGCCCGGCGATCAGTCGCAGCAGGGTGCTCTTGCCCGACCCGGAGGGTCCGAGCAGGGCCACCAGGGAGCCGCTGTCCACGTCGACGCTGACGTCGTCGACGGCGCGGAAATCGCCGAAGTTCTTGCTGACGTTGGCGACGCGGATGCCCATCGAAACGGTCTGGGTGGCTGGGAGGATCCGACTATACCGGTAAGCGCACCGCTAAACCGTCCTTTAGCCTGACGCCGTTGAAGCGCGCCATCCCCCTGCCCCGATGACCCCCGCCCTCCTGCGTCGCTGGCGCCCGCCGGCCCTGGCGCTGCCCAGCTGGCCTTGGCGCATCACCTGGACCTACCTGGGCCTGATCCTGTTCCTGCCCCTGGGGGCCATGCTGCTCAGGGCCGCCGAAGTGGGACCCGCCGGTTTCTGGGAGATGGCCACCACGCCGGAGGCCATCGCCACCTACAAGGTCAGCTTCGGTCTGGCCCTGGTGGCCAGCGTGATCAACGGCGTCTTCGGGCTGGTGGTGGCCTGGGCGCTGGTGCGCTGCCGCTTTCCGGGCCAGCGCCTGCTTGATGCCCTGATCGATCTGCCCTTCGCCCTTCCCACCGCCGTCGCCGGTCTTGCCCTCACGGCCGTGTACAGCACCAACGGCTGGCTGGGCCAGCCGCTCCATGAGGCCTTCGGCATCAAGGTGGCCTTCGCCGCCCCGGGGGTGACCGTGGCGATGGTGTTCATCTCCCTGCCCTTCGTGGTGCGCACCGTGGAGCCCGTGCTGCGTTCCCTCGAGAAGGAGCAGGAGGAGGCCTCCTGGTGCCTGGGGGCCACACCGCTCCAGACCACCCTGCGGGTGGTGCTGCCCCAGCTCCTGCCGGCGATCCTCGGCGGCGTGGCCCAGGGCTACAGCCGGGCCGTGGGGGAGTACGGCTCGGTGGTGATGATCTCCAGCAACGTGCCCTTCCGGGACCTGATCACCCCCACGTTGATCATCCAGAAGCTGGAGGAATACGACTTCGATGCCGCCACCGTGATCGGCGCGGTGATGCTGATCTTCTCCCTGTTGAGCCTGCTGGTGATCAACCTGCTGCAGGTGTGGGGCCAGCGCTACCAGGGCGATGCGGCCTGATCCTGCCGCCTGCCCCAGCCTTCACCCCCTGTCCTGTCCGCCTTCCGTTCCCGCCACCGGCTTTCCGCCATGACCATCGTTGTTCCCACCCTGGAGAGCCCCAGGCCCACGCCCGCTCCAGGCAAGCGATCCCGCCGCCAGGGCCTGGATCTGCCGGCGATCCTGATTCCCCTGGTCGCCTGCGTCTACGTGGGGGTGGTGATCCTGCTGCCAGCCCTGAGCGTGGTGGCCTCCGCCTTTGCCAAGGGGCTGGGCCCCTTCCTGGAGAACTTCCAGTCCCACGAACTGATCTCGGCCCTGCGCCTCACCCTGTTCGCCACCGCCGTGGCGGTGCCCTGCAACGTCATCTTCGGCCTGGCCGCGGCCACCGCCATCGCCCGCCGCCAGTTCCGGGGCAAGGCCCTGCTGCTGAGCGTCATCGATCTGCCCTTCTCGATCTCACCGGTGGTGGTGGGCCTGATGCTGGTGCTGCTCTACAGCCCCACCCATGGCCTGCTGGGGGGTGTCATCGAGAGCCTGGGCTGGAAGATCATCTTCTCCTGGCCCGGAATCGTGCTGGCCACGATCATCGTCACCTTCCCTTTCATGGCCCGGGAGGTGATCCCCCTGCTGGAGGAGGAGGGCTGGGAGCAGGAGGAGGCCGCCCGCACCCTGGGGGCCACCAACTGGCAGGTGTTCTGGAAGGTGACGCTCCCCTCGGTGCGCTGGGCCGCCCTCTACGGCCTGATCCTCACCACGGCCCGGGCCCTGGGGGAATTCGGAGCCGTCGCGGTGGTCAGCGGCAACATCGAGGGCCTCACCCAGACCCTGCCCCTGTTCGTGGAGGACGCCTACAAGAACTACCAGACCGAGCTGGCCTTCGGGGCGGCGATGGTGCTGGGGGGCGTGGCGATCGTGTCGCTGCTGCTCAAGCTCCTGGTGGAGCAGCTTCTGGAGCAGGACAAGAAGGCGGCCAGGACCGAGCCGTGACCGGCAACGGCCCGCTTCGGGTCGGGCCCGAGCCGGTTCCCTAACGTTCGCGTCGGCACGACGGGACAGCCATGGGGCATTGGCAGGCGTTACTGGAGGCCCCAGCCTTCTGCATCAATCTGGAGCGTCGTCCCGATCGGCGCGATGGGCTGCTCGAGCGCCTGGGGGAAGCCGGCTTCACCCGGGTCTCGATCTGGCCCGCCGTGGATGCCCGATCGGAGAATCTCGAGGCGCTGTTCGAGCGCCACGGCCTGGGCAGGCCAATGGATGTCGATCGCTTCCCGGCCCGTCGCGGCTCCCAGGGGTCCCTGCTCTCCCACCTGGGCCTGCTGGCCCATGCCATCGAGCGGGACCTGCCCTTGCTGCACATCTTCGAAGACGACGTCTTTTTCCCGCCCATCTGGGCGACCCATGCCAGGGCCTTCCATGACGCCACCCCTGCGGATTGGGACCTGCTGTTTCTCGGTTCCCAGATCCTCTACGAGGAACTCCCCTGGCCCAGTCCCTTCCGCTTCATCGATCGCCATCCCCGCCTGAGGTCGGTCTCCCGCCGCCTGGTCCCAAGGCCGACGCCGATCCTGCAGGACATCGTGACCTGCCCGCTCTTCTGCACCCACGCCTATACCCTCACCCTGGCCGGATGCCGTCAGCTGTACGCCTGGCTCACCGGTCAGCCGGTGGTCTACGGGTATGACTTCATGATCTGTGACGGCATGCGGAACTCCCCGCGCGTCAGCTCCTTCCCGCTGAAGTGGTACGCCTGGAACAGCCTGCGGTTGTGTCCCGACCCGGCCTGCCGCGGCACCGATCCCGCCATCACCCGACGCAATCGGGGGCTGGTGTTCCAGTTGGAGGAGGAAGGCCCGGGGGTGGTGGGAGACAAGCTATGAGAGGCTGAGGCGAAAGGCCTCGGGGAAGATGGGCCTGGGCTGCCCTGAAGTGATCGATGCGATGAACTCCCTTGCCAGGGAAAGGGACTCGGCGATCACCTGGTGCATGTCCATGTATTTGTACAGCCCCAGTCGGCCCATGAAGCTGGTCTTGTCCGTCTGTAGGCAATCGCCCAGGTAACCGTGCATCAGGGCCTTGTCGGCCGCTAGGCGCTTGGGGTAGTAGGGCTCATCCTCGAGGCCCGTTTCTTTGCTGTATTCCGTGAACACGATTGTTTTGTCGTGCTGTTTCCAGTATTCGTAATGCTTGTGCTCCCTGCGGCGGGTGAAGCCCACATCCAGCGAGGGATAGTTGATCCCGGGATGGCCCAGGGTATCCCCTTTTTCGATCTGCCGCTCCCAGAAGACTGTGCGATAGCCGAGCCGGCCCCGCCGGTGGCCGAAGAAGCCATCGAGGGGGCCTGAGTAGAACACATGGTCATAGGGCTGGCCATCGGAGGGTTGCCAGCGGTGGTTGAGGCTTAGGGAGATGCGGGGATGGTCGATGAGCCGCTCGAAGACGGCGGTGTATCCATCTCTGGGAATGCCCTGGTAAATCGAGGAGTAGTAGTTGTCGTTGTAGTTGAAACGCAACGGCAACCGCTTCAGCACGGAGGCCGGGATCTGCTGCGGCTCGCAGCCCCAGTGTTTCTTCGTGTAGCCATGGAAGAACGCATGGTAGAGCTCATCGCCCATGAAGTGCAGGGCCTGCTCTTCGAAGTTCCGGGGCTGTTCGATGTCGTGGCGTCGGATGGAGTCGACGAACTGCCGGGCTTCCGATGGTGAGAACTTCTTGCCGAAAAACTGGTTGATGGTATGAAGATTGACGGGCAGACTGAAGATTCCCTTGTCGATGCTGGCCTTGGGGCGGTTGATGAACGGCATCATCTCCGTGAAGCGCTGCACGTAGTTCCAGACGCCAAGATCGCTGGTGTGAAAGATATGGGCACCGTAGGTATGCACGGTGATGCCTGTTTCCTGTTCCTTGTGGGTGTGGCAGTTGCCGCCGATGTGATCCCTGGCTTCGACAATATCGATGTGGTGGTCGGTGTGATCGGCAAGTTCCCTGGCCAGAACGGCGCCGGCGAAGCCGGATCCAACCACAAGAAAACGCATGATGAAAAGCCTGCGGACGGATCAGAAAACTATGCGATCGGGAAGTCTCGATTCGATGAAATCTCGGTAGTCGTCCAGGCGGGTTTCGGGTCGGATGTCGATGGATTTGGAGGCCGTGTCGTAGTGGCGGAAGCGCTTCATGATGCCGTTGAAGTGCTGTTCATCGCTGGCATCCATGTAGTCGATGGGGTTGGCGTTCTTGAGGCCGTGGTAGCGGATCGTCCAGCTGAGATGGGGCGGCAGAAAGGAGCGGAACCGCAGGTAGCCGAATTCACAGTGGTTCCACTGGCAGATGTGCTGGTCGAGGCCGGTTCTGGCCTTGGGCGTGAGGATGGAATTGGTGCCCACCACGTTGGCCGGGTCCTCACCGGCGAGCAGCAGCAGCTTGCCGAGGTCATGGAGGAGGGCCAGCAGCAGCAGATCGTCGTCGTGGACGCCATCGCTGACCATCGCCTCGATCATCTGCAGGCTGTGGGTCAGCTGGCTGGCGCAGCCCAGCAGATTGTCGGTCGGATCCAGGCACTCCCCCAGCATCCGGAACAGATCCATCGGGCGGAGGCTGCCGAAGACCGGCGTCCGATACCGGTCGTTGAGGGCCCCCACATCGGCGATCGACTGCTGGTCATGGCGATCCAGGATCTGCCGTTGCAGGGTCCGCTGGCGCTCGGCGGCCCGGTGGGCGGCGGAGTCTGGGGGATCGAGCTTGACCAGGCCGAGGCCGGCAGCGGCCAGCCCCCGCTCCAGCCCCCGTCGGGCCCGTCCTTTCAGCCGGGGCACCAGGTGGCTCGGCAGCAGCGAAGGCGAGATCAGCAAGGCGGCCGCTGCAGCGGATCTGCAGCAGCCTATCGAGGCTTGTGGGCCCCGTCCTCCACACAGCTCCCCGGCGCCTCGATCTGGAGCGTGCTGTGGGTGATGCCCAGCTGGGCGAGCCGCTGCTGGGCGAGCGACAGCAGCTCTCCATCCAGCGGGCCATCGCCGCGGCCGACGAGATGGGCCGTGAGGGCGGTGCGGGAGGTGCTCATGCCCCAGACGTGCAGATGGTGGACGTTCTCCACGCCGGGAAGGGCTCGCAGGGCTGCCTCCACCGCGGCCAGGTCGATGCCCCGCGGCACGGCGTCGAGGCTGGCGCTGAGGGCTTCCCCCAGCAGTTCCCAGCCGCTCCAGGCCACCGCCAGCCCCACGCCGATGGCGGTGGCCGCATCCAGCCAGTTCCAGCCCACCAGCCCCACCAGCACGGCGCTGACCAGCACCGCGGCCGAGACGGCGGCATCGGTGAGCAGGTGCACCACCGCCGCCCGCCGGTTCAGATCGTGGTGGTGGCCGGTGCCGAACAGCCGGGCCGAGACCAGGTTGACCACGATGCCGGCCGCCGCCGCCCAGGCCACCGGGCCGCTCACCACCGGCACCGGATCCAGCAGCCGCTGCACCCCTTCGACGATCACCACCCCGGCCGCCATCAGGATCAGGGCCGCGTTCATCAGCGAGGCCAGCTGGGTGCTGCGGCCGAAGCCGTAGGTGAAACGGGCCGTGGCCGGCCGGGCGCTGAGCCGTTCGGCCCCCCAGCCGAACAGCAGGCCCGCCACGTCACCGAGGTTGTGGATGGCATCGCCGATCAGGGCCAGGGACCCGAAGCCGATGCCGATCGCCAGCTGCAGCCCCGAGAGGGCGCTGTTCAGCAGCACACCCCAGAAGAAGGCCCGGGGTGAACCCTGCCGGTGCGGATGCCCGTGCGGGTGCCCGTGTTCGTGCTGGTGGGAATGGGACGCCATGGAGGCGTCTTAGCAGCGCTGGCCTCGGCTGGCCTTCAGCTCTGGTAATGGGAATCGAGCCAGCAGCGGGGCAGGGCCTCCCCGGAGGGAAAGAACAGGTCGGCCTTGGCGTACTCCTGGGGATCCTGCATCTCCTCGCCGCCGTGGAGACGGGCCTCGACCAGGGTGTCGAAGGGGTTGAACAACTGCTTGACGTTCATCACCTCCACAAGGCTGGCGTCATCGTTGTGGCGTACTTTCAAGAACATCGCCCTGCTCCGGATCTCGATACCTTCAGTCTGGTGCCACGGTGCCGGCGAAGGTAGCGAGCGTGACATTTCTCCCTCGCCGCTGCCGGGCCCTCCGCGTCTGATCTCCGTTCCATGGCCCATCACCAGATCCTGATCGTCGGCGGGGGGGCTGCGGGCCTCACCGTGGCCAGCCAGCTCAAGCGGGCCCGGCCCGGTCTGGAGATCGCCATCCTGGAGCCCTCCCCCGACCACTACTACCAACCCGGCTGGACCCTGGTGGGCGCCGGCGTCTTCACCCTCGAGCAGACGCGCCGCGCCGAGGCCGATCTGATCCCCGAGGGGGTGCGCTGGATCCGCGCCGCCGCCGCCGGCTTCGACCCGGTGGCCGGCACCGTCACCAGCAGCGACGGCGAAACGCTCCATTACGACGCGCTGGTGGTGGCCACCGGCATCAAGCTCTGCTGGGATCGGATCAAGGGTCTGCCGGAGGCCCTCGGCACGGGCGGCGTCACCAGCAACTATTCCAAGGATCTGGTCGATTACACCTGGCAGACGATCCAGGCCTTCCGCGGCGGCAACGCGATCTTCACCTTCCCCGACACGCCGATCAAGTGCGCCGGGGCGCCCCAGAAGATCATGTATCTGGCCGACGACGTCTTCAAGCGCTCGCCAGAGGTCGCGGCGGCCACCCGGGTGATCTACGCCACCGCCACACCGGGAATCTTCGCCATCCCCACCTTCGCCGAACCCCTGCGCCAGGTGGTGGCCCGCCGCGGCATCGAGCCCCACTATCAGCACACCCTCAAGGAGGTGCGTGCCGCCAGCAAGGAGGCGGTCTTCGCCGTCAAGGACGGGGACACGGTGCGCGAAGAGGTGCTTCCCTTCGGGATGCTGCACGTCACCCCGCCGATGGCGGCCCCCGATGTGGTGGCCACCAGCCCCCTGGCGGTGGCGGGTCCGGGCGGCTGGGTGGATGTGGACAAGTTCACCACCCAGCACGTGCGCCATCCCAACGTCTTCTCCCTCGGCGACGTCTCCTCGCTGCCCAACTCCAAGACCGCCGCGGCGGTGCGGGGCCAGGCGCCGGTGCTGGTGGCCAACCTGCTGGCCCACCTTGATGGCCAGCCCCTGGCGGCCCGCTACGACGGCTACGCCTGCTGCCCGCTGATCACCGGCTACGGGCGCGTGATCATGGCCGAGTTCAACTACGACGCCCAGCCCGTTCCCTCCTTCCCCCTCGATCCCACCCAGGAGCGCTGGAGCATGTGGGTGGTCAAGAAGGACGTGCTGCCCTGGATCTACTGGAACCGCATGCTCAAGGGAGCCCCCCACGAGCGGCGCTTCATGCCGGGGGCGGCGGGCTGAGGGGGCTGCCGGAAGGCTTCAGGTGACCCAGCCGTTCCTCCAGGCCGTGGAGCATCTCCAGGGCGAACATCGGCAGCTCCTGGAGCGCGAACAGGAATTCCTCCCGGTTCATCTCCAGCAGTTGCGTGTCCTGCATGGCGGTGGCTGTGCCGAAGCGCTGATGCTCGGTGCCCACCAGCGCCCCCACCCCGAAGCTGCTGCCGGGCCCCAGGATTTCACTGTCCCTGCCACCGGCCCAGTCGATCCGTACCGCGCCATCGACGATGCCGAAAACGGAGTCGCCCGCCTCACCGGCCCGGAAGATCACCTCCCCGGCGGCGATGGTCCTCAGCTCCCTGTCCTGGGCCAGGAGCCGCATGGTGGTGAGGGCGCCTGAGGAGGGGGAGGTCATGGGGGACTCCGGGAGTCATCCACCATGCTGACGGACGGTTAAGGATCCGTTGGCATGGGCGCTGCCCGCCATGGCCACCGGGGAGGGCGTCACGTCCCAGATTCTGCGGGCGTACTCACCGATGGCCCGATCGGAGGAGAAGAAGCCGCTGCGGGCGGTGTTCAGCAGGGCCATCTGATTCCAGCGGCTGCGGTCCGCCCAGGTGGCGCTGACGCTGGCCTGGGCCTGCAGGTAGGAGGCGAAGTCGGCCAGCACGAAGAACGGGTCGCTCCCCTGCAGCTGGTCCGTCAGGGGCCGGAAGCGGTCCGTGTCCCCCTGGCTGAAGTGCCCCCGGCCGATCAGGTCGAACACCTCCGCCAGCAGGGGATCGGCCGCGATCCATTCCCAGGGCCTGTAGTGGCCGTGCAGCTGGGCGATCCCTTCGGTGGTGCGCCCGAAGAGGAAGAAGTTGTCGTCGCCGACCTGCTCGCGGATCTCGACGTTGGCGCCATCGAGGGTGCCGATGGTGAGGGCGCCGTTCATCATGAATTTCATGTTGCCGGTGCCGGAGGCCTCGAGGCCGGCGGTGGAGATCTGCTCGGAGAGGTCGGCGGCGGGGTAGACGCGCTCCCCGAGCTTGACGTTGTAGTCGGCGAGGAAGATGACCCGCAGGCGGCCGTCCATGTCGGGATCGGCGTTGACGACGTCGGCGATGCCGTTGATGAAGCGGATGATCAGCTTGGCCATGGCATAGCCGGGGGCCGCCTTGCCGCCGAAGATCACGGTGCGGGGGGCCATGCCGCCCGCGAGGCCGTTCTTGATGCGCAGGTACTGGGCGATCACCTGGAGGGCATTGAGGTGCTGGCGCTTGTACTCGTGGATGCGCTTCACCTGCACGTCGAAGAGGCTGTCCGGGTCGACGGCCAGCTCCAGCTCCCGCTGGATGTAGCCGGCCAGGCGTTGCTTGGCGGTCCGCTTGCACTGGCCCCAGCGTTCCAGGAAGGCCCCGTCGTGCTGCAGCTCCTCCAGGCGACGGAGCGACTGGGGCCAGGCGGGCCAGTCGGGGCCGATGGCCTCGCAGAGCAGGGCGTGCAGGGAGGGATGGGCCAGGGCGACCCAGCGCCTGGGGGTGACGCCGTTGGTGACGTTGGTGAACTTCTCGGGCCAGAGGGCGGCGAATTCGGGGAAGAGGTCCTGCTTGACCAGGGCGCTGTGGAGGGCGGCGACGCCGTTGACTTGGTGGGAGCCGACGGTGGCGAGGTGGGCCATGCGGACGGCCCGCTCGCCCGATTCATCGATGATCGAGAGGCGGCGCAGCACGGCGTCGTTGCCGGGGTACTTGAGGCGCACCTGCTGGAGGAAGCGGCGGTTGATCTCGAAGATCAGCTCGAGGTGGCGGGGCAGCAGGGACCCGAAGAGATCGAGGCCCCACTTTTCGAGGGCCTCGGGCAGGAGGGTGTGGTTGGTGTAGGAGAGGCAGGCGGTGGTGATGGCCCAGGCGGTGTCCCACTCCAGGTGCTTGTCGTCGAGGAGCAGCCGCATCAGCTCGGCGACGGCGATCGAGGGGTGGGTGTCGTTGAGCTGGATGGCCCAGTGCTCGGGGAACTCCTGGACGGGAATGCCACGGGCCTCGAGGCTGCGGATCATGTCCTGCAGCGAGCAGCTGACGAAGAAGTGCTGCTGCATCAGCCGCAGGCGCCGCCCAGCATCGGTGCCGTCGTTGGGATAGAGCACTTTCGAGAGGGTCTCCGAGCCCACCTTCTGTTCCACGGCGCCGTAGAAATCGCCGCTGTTGAAGGTCTGGAAGTCGAAGGATTCGGTGGCATCGGCGCGCCAGAGGCGCAGCCGGTTGCAGGTGTTGACCCGGTAGCCCAGCACCGGCACGTCGTGGGGGACGCCGATGGCGAGCTCGGCGGGGATCCAGCGCACCCGGTAGGCGCCGTTTTCGTCACGTTGGCTCTCGGTGCGGCCACCGAAGCCCACCACACAGGATTTCCCGGGCTGGACGATTTCCCAGGGCCAGCCCCCCTTGAGCCACTTGTCGGTGATCTCCACCTGGCGGCCGTCGCGGATGATCTGGTCGAAGATGCCGAACTCGTAGCGGATGCCGTAACCGGTGGCGGGGACCTCGAGGGTGGCGAGGGATTCGAGGAAGCAGGCGGCCAGACGGCCGAGGCCGCCATTGCCCAGGCCGGGTTCTTCTTCCACATCGAGGATCGCTTCGATGTCGTCGATGCCGAACTGGCGCAGGGCCTCGGCGGCCTCCTGCTGGATGCCGAGCATCAGCAGGTTGTTGCCGAGCTGGGGGCCGATCAGGAACTCGGCCGAGAGGTAGGCGACGATCCGCCTGGGGTGGGCGTCGATGGCCTCGGTACCGGCCAGGTAGCGGGTCATCAGCCGGTCCCGCACGGCGTAGCTGAGCGCCATGTAGAGGTCGTGGCGGTCGGCTTTCTGCACCCGCCGGCCGAGGGAATAGAGCAGGTGCTCGATCAGGCCGTCGAGCAGATCCTGCGCCGTCAGGCCGTTGCGCTGGGGATCGGTGTAGGCGCCAGCTTCGGGGAGACCCATCACGTTGGCCAGGGTGCTTGTCATGCTGGATGGTCACGGCACCCCTCGACCATCACCAGGGAGGGTTAAGACCCGGGGAACGCAGGAATCCCCTCACCTTGGGAAGATGGGGGGGCCTGCCCAGCTCCCATTTCCGACCCTGCAGCCCAGTCCGGGGTGGCCCCCGCGCCGCTGTCCGCTCCCGGGGCGTCCAGCCAGCGGGAGGGGTCGGTGCTGATCTGTGGCCTCGGATCCCTGGGCCAGGCCTGCCTGCTGCGCCTGCTGCCCTTCGATGTGCCGTTGCGGTGTCTGGATCGTGAGCGACCGGACTGGCGCGATCCGCGCCTGGAGGAACGCTTCGGCTCCACCCTGGTGCTGGGTGACATGCGCCTGCCCCACGTGCTCGCGCAGGCCGGGGTCGCGTCGGCCCGCGCCGTGCTGCTGCTGAGCACCGAGAGCACGGTGAACGTGGAGGCGGCCCTGCAGGTGAGGCTGCTGAATCCCACGGCGGACCTGGTGGTGCGCTCCTCCGGCCAGCTGGCCAGCCTCGGGGCCCTGCTTGAGGAGCGCCTGCCGGGGGTGGCCGTGGTCGATCCCCTGCTGCTCACGGCCGGGGCCATCACCGAGGCCCTCCGGCCCGGCGACCAGGAGGCCTGCTTCCGGGTGGATGGTGAGTCCTATCTGGTGGTGGAGGGAAACGACCCGGCCCGCCGGCAGCGGCGCAGCCTGCGCCAGGACGGCGCGGATCCGGTCCGGCCCCTGCAGGTGGTGCCGATGGCCTCGCACCACCACCGTGCCGCCGAGGCCGTTCCCGCCGCCCGGGTCCAGGGCCGCTGGCTGGCCCTGGGGCGCAGCCTGGGGGCCCCGCTGCGGCGGTGGCGGCAGTGCAGCCCGCTCCAGCAGGCGGGGCTGCTGGTGATCCTGGCCCTGATGGCCCTGGGGCTGGCCCTGTTCTCTGCTGGTGGCGGCTGGAGGCAGGGGGTGTTTGTCACCCTGGCGCTGTTGCTGGGGGAGTTCGTCGATCCGGTCAACGTGATGCTGCCCCCGGGGGACGGCATCGCCGCAGCGGCCCCCTGGCTGATCGGCGTCACCCTGCTGTATTCCCTGATCGGGACGCTGCTCACCTCCGCCCTGGTGGCCGTGATCCTGGAACGGCTGCTGCGGGAGCGCTTCGGCCTGGGCCGTCCCGGACGCTTCCGGCGGGGCAGCCGCTGGATCCTGCTGGCGGAGGGGGAGGAACTTGCCGCGCGGGTGGCCGACAACCTGGTCAGGGATGGCCTGCAGGTGCTGCGGATCGATCCGCGACCCGGGCCGGCGCTGCAGCGGCCGGGCCTGGTGATCGTCCAGCGCTGGGAGGCGGCCCTCGCCGCGCTGCAGCACTGCCGGCTGGAGGGGATCGGCCTGCTCTCCGTCGATCTGCTGGCCAACCTGCAGGAGACCTTCCAGCTGCAGAAGTCCTGGCCCGACGCCCGTTACGCGATCCTCTCCCATGCGGTCGAGGCGGCCGAGCGTCTCGGGGACCTGCTGGGCGGCGTGGCGGTGATCTCCAGCATGGACCTGGTGGCCGATGCGGTCGTGGCCACGGCGTTCGGCGAACGGGTGGAGGAGATCTGCCGGATTGATGGGGCCAACCATCTGCTGGTGCGGTACCGGATCCGCCAGGGCGATGGCCTGCTGGGGCTGAACCTCAGCCGGGTCGAGCAGGGCTACGGCGTCACCACCATCCACCTGCTGCGTCGCGGCCGCCGATCCCCCCTGGTGCTGCCGTCCCTCGATCTGGTCCTGGCGGCGGGGGATGAACTGGTGGTGCTGGCCACCCTGCGCCAGCTGCGGCGGATCGAGCTGGGCTGCCCGGATCCGCCCCGATGGCGCCTGCGCCTCCAGGGCTCCCCCCGGCCGGAGGGCCATTTCACCGCGCTCCAGTCCCTGGCCCGGCACCTGGGGGGCGCCCCCGGGGCGATGGCCCCGCTGCTGGACGGTGGGGAGCACCTCACCCCGGCCCTCGACAGGGAGCTGGCCGAACAGCTGGCGGAGGACCTGCGCCGCCAGGGCCTGCACTGCGCTGTGGAAGCGGTTGCCGTGGGTGACGCTGTGGCCAGCGAGGGCCTGCGGCCGTGAAGGACCCCACGGCTGCCCCGGCCCCCTGGCTGCTTGAGACGTTGCGGGACCTCAGGGCCACCCTTGAGCGCATCGAAGTGGAGGAGGCCGCCTGCCTGGAGGCCATTCACCCCGACCACCGGGCCAGTGCCCGCAACCTGCTGCACGCCATGGCCTTCCATCGCCATGCCCATCCGGGCCTGCCGAAGGCGCTGCGGCACAGGGGCCTGTCTCCCCTCACCGATGGCGATGCCCCCCTGCTGGCCAGCCTGGAGGCGGTGATCACCGCCCTCGAAGCGCTCGAAGGTCTGGGCCCCTCGGCGGCGGCGGCGCAGGACCAGCCGGGCGGCCCCCCTGGCCTGGGCGGTCCCGATCTGCTGGGGCGGCGCTGCGACCGGTTGTTCGGAGCCCTGGCCGCGGCGGGCGGCGCTGGAACCATGGTCACCCTGCCGGCGGAGGCGGCCAAGCGCCCTGCCCTGGTCGCCGATCTGCTGGCGGCGGGGATGACCATCGCCCGCATCGATTGCGCCCATGACGACCCCGTGGTCTGGGGCCGGATGGTGGACGCGCTCAGAGCGGCCCGGGCGGCCAGCGGCCGCCCCTGTGCGATCGCCATGGATCTGGCGGGCCCGAAGCTGCGCACCGGCCAGCTGGCCCTCCAGCCCGCGGTGATCCGCGCCCGTCCCCCCCGCGACCGGATGGGGCGCCCCACCCAACCGGTGCGGATCCTGGCGGTGTCGCCGGGAGCCTTGCCCCGGCTGCAGGACACGGACGCCGTGCTGCTGCCGGCGCGACTGTCGAAGGCGAAGCGGCTGAAGCAGGGGAATCGCCTGCAGGGGCGGGATGCCTCCGGCCGCCGCCGCACCCTCCAGGTGGTTCGACGTGGCCCCGATGGGGTTCTGCTGCTGCAGGCCGACAAGACCTGCCACTTCACCTCCGGCCTGGTGTTCCGCCAGCGGCATGGCAAAGCCCGGCTGCGGGTCGGTCCGCTGGCGCCGGTGAGCGGCGAACGGCTGCTGCGCCCGGGCGATGCCATCCGTCTGACGCCTGAGCCGGACCAGGGCGCCGGCACGCTCCCCTGCACCCTGCCGGAGGTGTTCGTCGATCTGCGCCGCGGTGAGCGGGTGCTCTTCGACGATGGCCGCATCGGCGCCGTGGTCCGGAGGGTGTCAGCCCGGGAGGTGCGGCTCAAGGTCACCACGGCCCGGGCCAGGGGCAGCCGGCTCCGTTCCGACAACAGGATCCATTTCCCCGACAGTGACCTGCGCACGCCGGCCCTCACCGCCAAGGACATCGAGGATCTGGCGTTCGTGACACGGCACGCCGACATGGTCAACTCGTCCTTCGTGCACCGGGAGTCCGACATCCAGACCCTGCGCCAGTGCCTGGAGGACCGTGGCCGGGGTGATCTGGCGGTGATGCTCAGGATCGAAACCCGCCAGGCCTTTCTCAACTTGCCCGGTCTGCTGCTGGCGGCCATGGCCCACGGCGCCCCGGTGGCCGTGATGATCGCCCGGAGCGATCTGGCGATCGAGTGCGGCTGGGAGTCCCTGGCTCCGATTCAGGAGGAGATCCTGCGGATCTGCGGCGCGGCGCACGTGCCCTGCCTCTGGACCACCCTGACGGTGCTGGAGGGGATCGGGGCCCGCACAACCGGCGACCCCAGCCAGCCCCTGCTCACCTGCCTGGCGTTCCGGAGCAACTGTGAAGGGGGCAACCCGCTGCCGTGAGCCTGCCCCTGGGAAGCCTGCCCCTGGGAATCAGCGGAAAGGATTCAGTCCGTGGATTCGTCGAAGAGGGAACTGCGGGTGAATTTGAGGCCTTTCCAGATCTTCTTGATTTTCGCGTAGGCCTCGTCCTGGCTCATCTTGCCGTTGGCCTGCAGGCCGACGATCAACCCCACCTGGTCGGCGAAGGACTCCAGATTCTGATGAAACATCAGCCGCTCCGGGCTCCAGTCGCTGCCGCGGTAGCTGCCATGGGCTTCCATGGGCGACTGGACATCCCGTTCCTGCCGGCCGAGTTCGGGGTTGGATGATCCCGTGGAGGGCTGGTTGGTCAACGAATCGTCAAGAGCAATGGCTTAACCTAGCCAGCCAGCCTTAAGACTCCGTAAAGGCCAGGGGCCAGCCCCAAAACCCCAGCCACGCCTGCCATACCCACCATCGGGCCGTTGCGGTTGAATCGTGGCAACAACCGGAAGTCCCGTGGTGCGACTCACCCCAGGGGCGCTGAATTCCCAGCGCCTGGAGCAGCGTCCGGCCGGTCTGCCCACCCATCTCTATGTCCATGGCGGGCTCGGGCCCACCCGGGCCGATGCGGTGCTGTTCCTGGATTCCGGGCCGGTGCGCACCCCCTCCCCCGCCATCGAGCGGCTGGCCAGCCTGCGCCAGGCCGGCACCCCCCTGTGGCTGCGCCTGCAGGGGCTTGGTGATCGCCGTTACATCCAGCAGCTGCTCGATCGCCTCGAGGTGCCGGCGGTCTTGCTGGCCCCCCTGCTGGAGGTGCCCCAGCGCCCCCAGGTGAACGGACTGGAGGATGTGCTGCTGGTGGTGCTGCACCGGCTCAGCTTCGCCAAGGACCCGGCCCATCTGGTCAGTGAGCAGGTGGGTCTGGTGCTGCTGCCCGGCCTGCTGATCACCCTGGAGGAGGGCTGCGGCGGGGATCCCTTCCCGGATCTCACCGAATGGCTGTTGTCCAAGTCGGGGTCCCTGGCCGACCGGGACCTGGACGACATCCTGCACTTCGTCATCGATGACCTGCTCGATGATCTGTTCCCGATGCTGGAGGCGATGTCCCAGCGGCTGGATGCGCTGGAGGAATCCTCCCTGCGCAATCCCCGCCCCCTGATCCTGCGCCGTTCCTACGAATTCAGGAGCAATCTGCGCATCATCCGCACCTTGATCTGGCCGTTGCGCCATCAGATCAGGCTGCTGCTCCGCCAGCGCCAGCGGCTGCTGGGCACCGAGGCCCTGGAGGGCTTCCGGGATATGGCCGAACTGGTGGATCAGCTGTTCGAGGCCTGCGGGTCGCTGCGGGGTCAGTGCGATGCCATCACCCAGTCCTATGCGGCCAGTGTGGGCAACAGGATGAACCAGGTGATGAAGACCCTCACCATCCTCACCAGCATCTTCGCGCCGCTCACGTTCATCGTTGGCGTCTACGGCATGAACTTCGAGTTCATGCCCGAGCTGAAATGGCGCCATGGTTACGCGTTTGTCATGTTGCTGATGCTCCTGATCGCCACGGTGCAGGCCTGGTGGTTGTGGCGGCGGGGCTGGTTCCAGGACTGGACGGGCCAGGGCTGAGCTGGCGCCCACAATCTGTCCTTAACCCAACCCCTCGGCTTGCTGGTGCAGGATCGGCGCAGCGTCCTTTCTTCGCTGGTCTCGAACCATGGTCCTGAAGCTTCCTGCGACAGTCCGGTCGAGGGGCGTGATGGCTTTCAGTGGACTGGGTGCCCTCCTCGGCGTCGGGCTGACGCCATGGCTGGCCCTGGTGCCCGCCGAGGCCCAGACGGGGACGGCTCCGGTGGTGCGCATCGAGGGCTCCAGCACGGTGTTCCCCATCCTGGAGGAGGCCGCCAAGGCCTTCCAGAAACGCCAGGGTTCGCCGGTGTCCATCGCCCTGAAGGAGACGGGCAGCTCGGCTGGCATGCGCAGGTTCTGCCGCGGCGAGATTCCGATCAGCAACTCCTCCCGTCCGATCAGCTCCAGGGAGCTGAAGGCCTGTGCCGCCAAGGGGGTCACCTTCATTGAACTGCCGCTGGCCTTCGATGCCATTTCGGTGGTGGTCCATCCCAGCAACAGCTGGGCCAGCCGCATCAGCACGGCCGAGCTCTCCACCCTGTGGAACCGCAAGGCCCAGGGACGCATCAAGCGGTGGAAGCAGGTGAACGCCTCCTGGCCGGATCGGCCGATCAATCTGTGTGGCCCGGGGGCTGACTCAGGAACGTTTGATTACTTCAACAAGGCCATCAATGGGGATTCTCGCAATTCCCGCACCGATTACACCGCCAGTGAAGATGATAACGTTCTGGTAAGTTGTGTTGAGAAGAATCCTCTGGCGCTGGGCTATTTCGGCTTTTCCTATTATCGTGCTCAGGCTGCCAGGTTGAAGGCGCTCGCTATCACGGGTCCCAAGGGAACCTGGCCGCCGACCGTCGACAACGTGCAGCAGGAGCGCTACGTGCCTCTCTCGCGACCCTTGTTCGTCTACATCAACGACAAGGATCTGAGGGATCGGCCCGAGGTGCGTCGCTTCATCACCTTCACGGTCCAGGGTGGGTTGCGTTTCAGCGAGCGGGCCGGTGTGATCCCCCTGCCTCCGGACACCTATCGTGTTGTTGAATCCAAGCTTTATCGCCACTTGATCGGCACCTCCTTCGGGGGCGATCTGCCCGTCGGGCTCTCGATCAACGAAGCGATCCGGCGCAGCTTCCAGCAGATCCGTTCGAAAACACCCCGCTGAGGCCTCCGGCCCCTCCCATGGCCAGCCCGCACGATGATCACCCGTTCAGCAATGGAGCGTTTGCCGTCGATCTGATCGGGCGCTTCACCCACAAGCTCGCGTCGCTGCAGGGGCCCGTGCTCGCCGACAACGATCCCGAACCCCTGCATCAGATGCGGGTGGCGCTGCGGCGGCTGCGCACCTGCCTGCACCAGTTCGGCCCCGCCCTGCAGCTGCCCAAGGCCGTCGCTGACCCCCGCCTGGCCAAGACCGTGCGCCGGCTCGGCATGGCGCGGGACCTGGATGTGCTCAGGGATCGGCTGGAGAAGGATCTGATGCCCGAGCTTCCCGAGACGGAACAACGGGCTCTCAAGCCCGTGTTGAAGCAACTCCGGCGTGAACGGGCCCTGGCCTATGAGCAGGTGGTCACCACCCTCCAGAGCAGCGGCTACCTGAAGCTGCTGTCCCAGCTGCAGGGTTGGCTGCGCCATCCCGAGTTCACGCGGCTGGGGGAGCTGCCGCTGCTGGCCTGGACCCTGGAGTGGCAGGCCCCGATGATCGCCGGGCTGTTCCAGCATCCGGGTTGGTTCATCCTCAAACAGGAGGGGGACATGGAGCGGGTCCACGACCTGCGCAAACGACTCAAGACCGCCCGTTACGGACTCGAGAATCTCGGGGCCGTCACCGGCTCACGCTGCCGGCAGTGGGTGGCTGAACTGAGGGAGCTGCAGGAACTGCTCGGAGAACTCAACGATCTCCATGTCCTGGAGAGGGCGATCGATGATCAGTTGCCGGCCGGACTGGCCAGGAGCCTGCCGGATCTGGAGGCCCTGTTGCGCCGGAGGGCCCAGGTCTGCTGGGACCAGTGGCGGCAGCGAGCCGATGGGTTGATCCTCCCCGAACGCCGGCGCAGCCTCTCGATGGCGCTCTGGCTCGAACGTCGTTCCGACAGCCACCCGGAAGCGCCCCCGCTGGCCCTCGCCTTACCGAGCTCTTAACCAAAGCACTACCAGCCCTTTGCCCGTCCGGCGGGTGTCGCTGCATACAGTTCGCTGCATCCGATGCGCTTTCCCCGATGGTATTCACGCCCTCCCGTGAATCCGGCAGCAAGGATGGATTCCGAGAACTTCTTGAAGCGAACTACCAGAAACGCAGTCTGGTTCATGTCAGCGCCGGGAGCCATGTACCGCTGCTGAAGAACAACGTCTGGCTCGTCGTTCGCGGCATGGTGAAGCTCAGCGCCATCACCATTCACGGCGACGACATGCTGCTCGGTCTGGCCGGCCCCAACGAGCCGTTCGGCGATCCCCTCAATGGCGTCGAGGCCTACGCCGCCACCACCCTGGCCGACACCGACCTGCTCTGCCTCAGCTGCAGCGAGATCCGCCAGGACGGCACCCTGGCCGTGGCCATGCTGGAGGCCCTCGGCCAGCGCATCCAGCAGAGCCAGGCCCTGCTCGCCCTGATGGGTCTCAAACGCGTCGATGAACGGGTGCGTGGCTTCCTCGAACTGCTGGCCAGCGAGTACGGCCAGCCCTGCGAATCGGGCCTGCGCCTCAACCTGCGCCTCACCCACCAGGAGGTGGCCAGCGCCCTGGCGACCACACGGGTCACCGTCACGCGCGTGATCGGCACCCTGCGCGACGAGGGCTGGTTGCAGCTCGACAGCCAGCGGCGTCTGGTGGTCAGCTATCTGCCACGGCGTTGAGACAGTTCTGGGGTCTGCCCGCTGCGGACGCCGATAATGCCGTCATGCACCCCCCTCTCCTGGTCGTCGAGGACGACGACACGATCCGCGAGACCATTCGCGACGTCCTCGTTCTGGAGGGGTTTTCGGTCACGGCCTGCGGAAACGGCCGGGAGGCCCTGCGCACCCTCCAGGAATGCCCTCCGGGGGAGGAATTCTCCCTGGTGGTGCTTGATCTGATGCTGCCCGGGCTGGGGGGCCTGGATCTCTGCCGCCAGCTGCGCTCCGCCGGCAACCAGACCCCCATTCTGGTGGTCAGCGCCCGCGACAGCGAGACCGACCGGGTGCTGGGGCTGGAGGTGGGGGCCGACGACTACCTCATCAAGCCCTTCGGCCTGCGGGAGCTGGTGGCCCGCTGCCGCGCCCTGATGCGCCGCAGCCGTTCGGTGGAGGTGGCCGCCAAGGTGCTCCAGCACGCCAACCTCAGCCTGTACCCCGAGGAATGCCGCGTCACCCGCGACGGCCTCGAGGTCAACCTCTCGCCCAAGGAATACCGGCTCCTGGAGCTGTTCATGCAGCACCCCCGCCGCGTCTGGAGCCGCGACAAGCTGCTGGAGCGGGTCTGGGGCTACGACTATTTCGGCGACAGCAAGACCGTCGACGTCCACATCCGCTGGCTGCGGGAGAAGCTGGAGGCCAACCCTTCGGCGCCCGAGCACCTGATCACCGTCCGGGGCTTCGGCTACCGCTTCGGCTGAATGGGGGTTCTGCTGGCGGGGCTGCTGGGGCTGGCCCTGGGTTGGCTGCTGGCGCGCCGCACCAGCCGGCCCGGCCGGGCCCGTTCCGGCCTGTGGCACCGCCAGCTGCTGCGCTGGATCGGGGAGGCCCCCGATGGCTGGCTGATCCTCGACAGCGGCGACCGCATCCAGCTCATCAACCAGCGGGCCGAACGGCTGCTGGAGGCCCCCGGAGCGGGACTGCGGCGCCAGGAACCCCTCGATCGGGTCTGCAGCTCGCCCGAGCTGCTGGAGGTGGTCCGCAACGCCCGCCGGCGGGAGCGTCCCCAGCGCCTCGACTGGGAGCTTGGCGAGCAGCAGCTGGCCGTGTTCGTCCTGCCCGGGGACGATGGCTGGGTGGCGCTGCTGCTCCAGAGTCGTCGTTCCCTCGAAGCCCAGCTGGAGCAGCAGGAGCGCTGGGTGAGCGATGTGGCCCACGAGCTCAAGACGCCCCTGACGGCCCTGCTGCTGGTGGGTGACAGCCTGGCCGCCCACGTCAACGACGCCAATGTGGTGCTGGTGGAACGGCTGCAGCGGGAGCTGCTGCGGCTGCAGCGGCTCGTGGGCGACCTGATGGAGCTCTCCCGGCTGGAGAACACCCTGCCCGAGGGGGTGCGCCTGCGCAGCCGTGTCGATCTGCCCCAGCTGGTGCAGCAGGTCTGGCTCGGTCTGCGGCCCCTGGCCGAGCGGCGTTCCATCCGCCTGGAGCTCATTGCCGAGGGCGAACTGGCGGTGCTGGGGGATGGCTCCCGGCTGCACCGGGCCGTCCTCAACCTGCTGGACAATGCCCTGCGCTACAGCCCGGAGGAGGGCACCGTGTGGGTGGAGATCGAAGCGACGGCGGGCTGGTGCCTGCTGTCGGTGCGCGACGAAGGCCCCGGGCTCAGTGAGGACGACCTCGAGCACATGTTCGAGCGCTTCTACCGCGGTGATCCGTCCCGGGTGCGCAGCGACCGGGGCGGCAGCGGGCTGGGTCTGGCGATCGTCCAGCAGATCGCCGTCACCCATGGCGGCCGCATCCAGGCGTCCAACCATCCCGGGGGCGGGGCGTTGATGGAACTGCTGCTCCCTGCGGTGGCCTGAGATGGGGTGGCCTGAGATGGGAAGGACAGCTCCCGGAGCCGCGGGCCGGATGGCGGCGGTGGCCGACCCGGTGATCGCCCAGGTGGGGGCCCTGATGCGCCAGCGCCCGGACGCCCTCTCCCTGGCGCAGGGCATGGTCAGCTGGGGGCCACCGGAGGCGGTGCGCCAGGCCGTCGGCCGGTCGCTGCTGGAGGCCGACCGGCGGCTCGACCGCTACGGGCCGGTGCAGGGCGAGGAGGCCCTGCTGGAGGCGGTCCGGCGGGAGCTCACCGAGGTGCGGGGGCTGGATCTGGAGGGCAGCGACCTGCTGGTGACCGCCGGCAGCAACATGGCCTTCCACGCCATCGCCCAGGTGCTCTGCGACCCGGGCGACGAGGTGCTGCTGCCGCTGCCCTTCTATTTCAACCACGCCATGGCGATCCGCCTGGCCGGTGGCGTGCCCGTGCCGGTGGCGGCGGGGCTGGTGCCCGACCCCGAGCGGCTGGCGGCGGCGATCACCCCCCGCACCCGCGCCATCGTGACGATCTCCCCCAGCAATCCCAGCGGCCTGGTGGCGCCGCCGGAGGTGCTGGCGGCCATCAACACCCTGTGCCACCGCCACGGGCTGGTGCACGTGAGCGACGAGGCCTATGCCGATTTCATCCATGGGACGGTGCCCCACGGAAGCCCCGGTCGGCTGCCAGGCAGCGGCGGGCACACGGTGTCCCTGTTCTCCCTCTCAAAGGCCTACGGCATGGCCGGCTGGCGGGTGGGCTACGCGGCGGTTCCCCGCCAGCTGATGGGGGCCCTGGCCAAGGTGCAGGACACGGTGCTGATCTGTCCGCCCCAGGTGAGCCAGCAGGCGGCTCTGGCGGCCCTGGAGGCCGGTCCGGCCTGGTGCCGGCCCCACATCGCTGCCCTGGGCGAGCGGCGCCGGCAGCTGTTCGAGGCGGTGGCGGCGGCCCGTGCCGGCGGCCAGGCGCTGGAGCTGCTGGGCCCCCCCGACGGCGCCTTCTATGGCCTGCTGCGGTTCCCCTGCGCTCTGGGGGGTGAGCCGCTGATGCGCCATCTGGTGCTGGGGCACGGGGTGGCCGCCCTGCCGGGTGACAGCTTCGGCCTGCCGCCGGCCGGCGGCCAGGCCCTGCTGCGGCTCAGCTACGGCATGCTCGACGCCACCGCCCTGGCGGAGGCCCTGGGGCGCCTGTTCGAGGCGCTGGCGGTGCTGCAGGCCAGCGGCGACTGAGCCCTGCCCCCGCTCAGGGCCTGGCGCTGGAGGTACGGCTGTCGCTGGCGGCACGGCTGTCCCCGGCGGCCGCCAGCATCCAGAGCGTGCTCCCGTCGGGCCACAGCAGCAGCATCTTGCCGCCCGCCAGCACGGCGAGGGGATCGCTGAACGGCAGGCCGGCGCTGCGGACCCTGGCCAGCGGCAACCGCCGCAGTTCCATCCCGTCCGGAGCGGGGACCATCCCGGAGGGGACCTCGCGGGTGGGCGTCGCCTGCTCCCAGAGGGCCGCAACGGCAGTGGCCTCGGCCGCCTCGAGCGGCCGGGCCTGCAGGGCCAGGGCGAGCATCCGGGTTGCCAGCTCCGCGCCCGGCCCGGAGCCGGCGCGCTCCTGGGGGGCTCCCGGTGGCGCCGGGGTGGCCGCCGCCGCCCGCTCCCGGTTCCCTGCCGTGCCGCCATCGCCGCGCCGGGGGCCGGCGACCCCGCGGCGTGGTTGCGCCGGCAGATCCATCGGCGGAGGCGGCGGCAGGGCGCTCAGCGGCGGCAGGGGCAGGGCCGTCAGGGAAGGCTCGCGTGCCTGCTGGCGGCTGAACCGCAGCAGTTCGGGGGTGTCATCCGGCGGCGTGGCGGCCACGGCGGGGGCTGTCCTGGCGGGCGGACGCAGGGCCGCCACAACAAGAAGCCCGTTCAGGGCCAGAGCCCCGAGCAGGGGCAGCCGCAGATGGCGCCAGCGGGGGAGGGGGAGGGTCTGCAGGCGGAAGACCCACGGACGGGGGAGGCTGGCTTTCATGGCAGCTGGAGCTCCAGGGGCAGGTCGGTGCGGCCCAGGCGCTCCATCAGCTGCTGCACCGCTCCCCAGGGCACATCCGGATCGGGGATCAGACGCAGGGTCGGCTGGCCAGGGCCGTCCTTGAGACCCTTCAGCACCGCGGCCAGCTGAGCGGACGGGACCGACTGGTTCCAGAGCCGCAGCCGGCCGTCGGCGCCCAGGTGCAGGCTGACGATCCCCTGGCTCGCCGGACGCTGGGCCAGCCGCTGGGGAACCAGGATCAGGGCCAGGGTCAGCAGCGCCAGTGCGGTGGCCATCGCCCCGAGCGCCGCAGCGTCCAGGGCGGCCCCCCAGGCAGGTGTCTGGCCGGTGTCGGCGTTCATGGCCCCGCCTCCGGCAGGGCCAGCCCCACCGGCTGGGGGCTGATCGAACGCAGGTGGGCCAGGGAGCGGGCCACCTCGCCCAGGGGCAGGCGGGCCGCCGGCAGGAAGTGGATCTCGCTGCCGGCCGGCTGGGAGGCCAGCAGGCCCGGCAGTCGGCCGTGGGAGACGGGTTCACCGTTCACGAACCAGCGATCGCCGGGCGCCCGCACGATCCAGAGGGCCCCCGTTAGGGAGTCGCCCCCCGGGGGCCGCAGCCGCGGCTGTCGCTGCCGGGCCAGGTCGGCCAGCGCCGCCACCGACCCGCACAGCAGCAGGGTCAACCCCACCAGGGCGGCAAGGGCGTGGTTCATGCCAGCGGTGCCCAGGGACGGCCGAGGCGCTGCAGTCGCAGGCACTGGCTGCGGCGCAGCCACTGGTTGGCGAACAGGCCGGTGCTGGCGATCAGGCTCAGGATCAGGCCCAGGGCCGTGCTGAGCAGCACCCGGCCGAAGCCAGCCAGGTTGGCCCCTGCCGGCAGCAGCAGCTGGGGGCCGAGGCTGGCGAGCACCTGCATCAGTCCGAGCACGGTGCCCACCAGCCCCAGCAGCGGCGCCAGCACGACGGCCGCCTGCAGCAGCGGTTCGCCGAAACGCATCTCCAGCTCCCAGTCCTCCAGCAGGCGCCCGGCGGCCGGTCCGCCCTGGTCAGCGAGCACCCGTTCCCACTGCTGGCGCCTCGAGGAGCGGCTGCGCCACCAGTTCCACCAGTAGCGGCCCCGGTCGATCACCACGGTCACCACGGCGATGGAGAGCAGCAGCAGCAACAGGGCGATGGGTCCATGGATCCCGGGGACCGGTGTCTTCACCCCTGGCGACGCTGCGTCCGACGGGGGCGATCGTATGGGCCGACGTCGCCCGGACGACGTGCCCCAGCTGCTTGACAGTCCCCTGGGATCGCGCGCTGACTAAGGTGCCCATGGACCGGATCCAGAGGGAGCACCATGAGCCCCATCCATGCCGATAACAGCCTCAGCATCGGGCAGACCCCGCTGGTGGAGCTGCATCGCGTCACGGAGGGATGCGGCGCCCGGGTGCTCGCCAAGATCGAGGGCCGCAATCCGGCCTATTCGGTGAAGTGCCGCATCGGCGCGGCAATGATCTGGCAGGCCGAGAAGGATGGACTGCTGGGGCCCGGCAAGGAACTGATCGAGCCCACAAGCGGCAACACCGGCATCGCCCTGGCGTTCGTGGCCGCCTCCCGGGGCATCCCCCTCACCCTCACCATGCCGGAGACGATGAGCCTGGAGCGGCGCAAGCTGCTCACGGCCTACGGCGCCCACCTGCTGCTCACCGAGGGGAGGCTGGGCATGGGGGGTGCCATCGCGGCCGCCCGGGAGCTGGCGGAGTCCGAACCGGACCGCTGGGTGATGCTGCAGCAGTTCGTGAACCCGGCCAACCCCCGCATCCACCACGACACCACCGGCCCCGAGATCTGGACCGACACCGGCGGGGTGGTTGATGCCCTGGTCTGCGGCGTCGGCACCGGCGGCACCATCACCGGCGTCAGCCGCTACATCAAGACCACCCTCGGCAAGCCGCTGGTGTCGGTGGCGGTGGAGCCGTTCAACAGCCCCGTCATCCGCCAGACCATCGCCGGCGAGGATCTCCGGCCCGGTCCCCACAAGATCCAGGGCATCGGCGCCGGGTTCGTCCCCGCCAACCTCGACCTCAGCCTGGTCGACCGGGTCGAGGCCGTCAGCGACGAGGAGGCGGTGAACATGGCCCGGCGCCTGATGAAGGAGGAAGGGATCCTGGCCGGCATCTCCTGCGGCGCCGCCACGGTGGCCGCCCTGCGGCTCGCCAGGGAGAAGGCCTTTGAGGGCCGCACGATCGTGGTGGTGCTGCCCGACTCCGGCGAGCGTTACCTCAGTTCGGTGCTGTTCGAAGGCGTGTTCAACGAACGGGGTCTGGCGGCCGTCTGACCCCACCGACCGCACGAGCGCCGCGAGGCCACCGCCGATGAGTTACCTGCGTCAGATCATGCAGCGGCTCCATGACCGCTCCACCGCTCCGGCTCCGGTTGACCGCTCCGGCGATCCTGCCGTGCTGGAGGAGCATCTGACGCTGTATGCCGCCCGGCTCCAGGGCTGCAGCGACGCCATGCTCCACTACGAGGCCGCCTGGCTGGAGCAGCACATCGACACCCTCGAACTCTGCGCCCGGCAACCGACGATGCTCGCCAGCGCCGGGGGGCCGGAGCGGGTCGAGCGGCTGCTGCAGGAGAGCCTGCGGTTCCGCCAGCTGCTGGAGAGCGCCCGGGCGGCCAGGGGGCTGACGGGGGAAGGGGTGCGGGCCGCCGTGGTGGCCAGCGAACATGCCTGGGAGCTGTCCGACCCGGGACTCCGCCGGGCCTGGGGGTTCCCCGCCGACCTTCAGGGCGGCGCCGGGTCCTGAAGGCCCCGTGTGCCCGCCCGCGCACGCTGTTCGCTGCGATACACACTGCCGGGGCAGGTTCCCCAAGGATTTGCTGATCGTCCTCCTGCGTCACCATGGCGAGCTTCACGATCAGCCTGGAAGGAGGCAAGTCCTTCAGCTGTCCCGACGACACCTACATCCTCGACGCGGCCGAGGAGCAGGGCATTGATCTGCCCTATTCCTGCCGCGCCGGAGCCTGCAGCACCTGCGCCGGCAAGATCCTCTCCGGCAGTGTCGACCAGTCCGACCAGAGCTTCCTCGACGATGACCAGATCGGCGAAGGCTTCGCCCTGCTCTGCGTCAGCTACCCCCTCTCCGACTGCACCATCAAGCCGGGCGTCGAAGACGATCTCTGATCCGCGTGTGTTCGATCAGCCGGGCATGGTGACGAACTCCTCGGCCACCGAGGGGTGCAGGGCCATGGTGCGGTCGAAGTCGGCCTTGGTGGCCCCCATGCCGATGGCGATCGCCGCCATCTGAATGATCTCGGCGCTGTGCTCGCCCACCATGTGGCAGCCCACCACCTTGTTGGTGGCCGCCTCCAGGATCAGCTTGAGCAGCACCCGGGGGCCCCGGGCCGGCAGGGCCTGGGCCATGGGCCGGAAGCGGGCCCGGTGCACCCGGATGCCTTCGCTGCCGAAGCGTTCGATCGCCGCCTCCTCGCTCAGCCCCACCCCGGCCAGTTCCGGCTGGCTGAACACGGCACTGGCCACCAGGTCGTGATTCACCTGGCGGGGCTTGTTGCCGTAGACGGTGTCGGCAAAGGCCCGGCCTTCGTCCACCGCCACCGGGGTGAGGTTGATGCGGTCGGTCACGTCGCCCACCGCATGGATGTGGGGCACGTTGGTGGTCTGGTCGGCATCCACCGGGATGCGGTGGCCTTCCACCGCCACCCCGGCGCACTCCAGCTGCAGCCCCTCGAGGAAGGGCCTCCGGCCCGTGGCCAGCAGCACGCCGCCGCAGGGCAGCACCTCACCGCTCTGGGTGACCAGCTCCAGGGCCCCGGGCACGCCGGTGATGGCGGCGGGGCTGTGGGCGAAGCGGATCTCGATGCCTTCAGCCTCCATGGCCTCCTGCACCGCATGGGAGGCCTCCCGGTCGAAGCCCCGCAGCAGGTGGTCGCCCCGCACCAGCAGGGTCACCGCCACACCCAGGCCATGGAGGATGCAGGCGAATTCGCAGGCGATGAAGCCCGCCCCCACCACCACCACCCGGTCCGGGAAGCGCTCCTGCAGGAACATGTCGTCGCTCACCCAGCCCAGTTCGGCCCCGGGGAAGCTGGGACGGTGCGGCCGGCCACCGGCGGCGATCAGGATCCGTTCCCCCTTGAGCCGACGGGTGGTCTCGGCGCCCTGGACCACGTCGATGTGGTGGGGATCGGCGAAGCGGCCCCAGCCCCGCACCAGCTCGACGCCCGCCTTCTCCAGCAGGGTGATGTGCAGCTGGTTGAGCCGGTCCACCTCGCGGCGCACATTGGCGAGCAGCACGGAGGCGTCGGGCCGGAAGCCATCCAGCTGCCAGCCGTAGCTGCTCGCATCGGCCAGCAGGTGGCGGTAGGCCGAGCCGTAGACCAGCAGTTTCTTGGGCACGCAGCCGCGGATCACGCAGGTGCCCCCCACCCGATCGCCCTCCACGATCGCCACCGAGGCCCCGTAGGAGGCCGCCCGTTTGGCGGCCGCCAGGCCACCTGAGCCCGCCCCGAGGACGATCAGATCGAAGCAGTCGGTCATGGCAGCAGGGCGTCGTGGAGCACGGTGCCTTCCAGCATGGCGTCCCGGAGATCGGTGTCCCGCAGGTCGCAGCCGCTCAGATCGGCATCACGCAGGTCGGCGCCTCCCATGTTGGTGCCGTAGAGGCAGGCACCGCGCAGATCACTCCCCTGCAGCTGGGCACCCTGCATCTGGGCGAAGCTGAGGTCGGCCCCCTGGAAATCGGCCCCGCCCAGGTCGGTGGGCTGGTCGAGCCCGCCGCGGAAGTCGGCCTCCACCAGCCGGGTGGACCGCCAGCGGCTGTGGGCCCCGAGCACCCCCCGCAGACAGCAGCGGTGCATCAGGGCGCCGCCGAAATCGGCCCCCTGCAGCCGGGCCGCCGACAGGTCGGCGTCGTGCCAGAAGGAGCCGCTGGCCTTGAGACCGGAGAGGTCGGCCCCCCAGAGCAGGGCCTGCTGGAAGCAGGCGGCCTCCACGTTCGCTCCCGCCAGCCGGGCATGGCCGAACCGACCTTCCTTGAAGCAGCCGCCGTGCAGGTCGCAGTCGCCCAGATCCAGGGCCACGCCATCGAGATCCCCCAGCCGCAGACCGGCGAAGTGGCGGCGGCCTGCGGCCAGGGCGTCTTTGAGGGCCTCCAGGTCGGCGGGGAGGTCGCCCGGAAGATCGGCGGGACGGTCAGAGGATGGCCGCAAGGGCATCGAGTTGCTGGCGGCGGGAAGCGAGCATCAGCTTCCGGGCCTGGGCCAGGAGCTGGAAGACGCCCTTGTCGATCACTTCATAGAACACCAGGCTGCCTTCGGGACGGCGACGCACCACCCCGGCGATCGTCAGCAGCTTGAGATGCTTGGACACGAGGGCCTGGCTGAGGCCGGTCTTCTCGACGACGGCCGTGACGTTCAGGGGGCCCGGCCGCAGGGTCTCAAGCACGGTGAGCCGGTTGGGCTCGGAGAACACCTTGAAGTAGTCGGCCAGAGATTCCATCGACCGCAGCGAAGCCCGGGATGGTGGCGAGGCTACCACGCTTGCGTCTCAGACTGTTGATACAGAATCGTGAAACCACAGGTCTGCTTCACCTGGATCACGTAGTATCACGATGTCGTTATGACGCGAGCCAGCGTCGCCCCCTGATGACCGCCACCCTCTCCACCCCTGCTGCGGCGCCCCACCTGCGGGAAGACCTGCTGACCCCGCGCTTCTACACGACCCAGATCGCCAAGGCGGCCCGCACGGATCTGGAGCCGCAGCGGCCGGCCTTCGACGCGATGCTCGCCGAGATGGAGGCGGACTACAACCGCGACCACTTCGATCGCAAGGCACCGCTGGACCGGCTCCGGGACCTGAGTCCTGAGGAGAAGGAGGCGTATGAGAGCTACCTGGTGCGCTCCTGCGTGTCGGAGTTCTCCGGTTTCCTGCTGTTCAAGGAGCTTTCCCGGCGGCTCCTCCAGGCGCAGCGTCCCGAGATGGGGCGGCTGTTCCAGCTGATGGCCCGCGATGAGGCCCGCCATGCCGGTTTCCTCAACCGGGCCCTGGTGGCCGAGGGCATCGAGATCGACCTGCCCAGCCTCAGCACCAAGCGGCCGATCACCTGGTTTCCCCTGAGCTGGGTGCTTTACAGCGTCTTCCTGTCGGAGAAGATCGGCTACTGGCGGTACATCCTCATCGACCGCCATCTCAAGGCCCACCCCGACAGCAACTTCGCGCCGCTGTTCGATTTCTTCGAGCCCTGGTGCCAGGACGAGAATCGCCATGGCGACATCTTCAACATGCTGATCCGCTGCTGGCCGGCCCTGCGCCAGGGGCTGCGCGGCAAGTTGCTGAGTCGCTTCTTCCTGTGGTCGGTGTTTCTCACCCACAGCCTCACGGTCTGTGAGCGCGGCGAGTTCTACGGGATCCTGGGGATGGACCCGGAGGCCTTCGACGCCGAGGTGATGCGTCAGACCAACCGCACGGCCCGCCGGGCCTTCCCCTGGGTGTTCGATCTGGAATCCGGCGGCTTCATCGCCCTGCGGGATCGCCTTGTCGCCTGCTTCCAGGAGATGGGCGCCGCCCGCCGCCAGGGGGCCGGCCCCTGGCGCCAGATCGGCCTGAGGCTGCGCTTCGGCGGGCTGCTGTGGCGGCAGTTCTGGCAGCCGATGGTGCGGGCGGAGGCGGGCTGAGCCCGGGCTGCCCGCGGCTTTCCCTGCGGCCTCCACCAGCGGATCGTTCAGCTCCTGTTCCCTTGCTTCCTCTCCCATGCCCCAGCCCCATCTGAGCGCCGCCTACTGCGACGCCTACAGCCGCATCAACGCCCTGGTGATCGTGGGTGAGGGCCTGGCGGACAGCCACTTCCGCCTGCTGGCCGGCCTCCTTCCGGAGGACCGGGACGACCTGCTGCGGCTCGCCGCCATGGAGGGGCACCATGCCCGCGACTTCTCCGGCTGCGGCAGGCAGCTGGGGATCCGCCCGGATCTGCCGCTGGCGCGCCGGCTGTTTTCGCCGCTGCATCGCCTGTTCCGTGAGGCTGTGAGCAGCGGCGACCGCGTCAGCGCCCTGGTGATCCAGTGCCTGATCGTGGAAAGCTTCGCCGTGGCCGCCTACCGCTGCTACCAGCCGGTGGCCGACCCCTTCGCCGCGCCGATCATCGAGTCGGTGCTCACCGATGAGGCCGAACACCTCGAGTACGGCGGACGCTGGCTGGCGGCCTGGTTCCCGGAGGTGGCCGCACCGATCGCGGCCTGCTGCGAGCGCGCCCTGCCGATCGTGCTGGCCATGCTCCAGAGCGTCCGCGACGACCTGACCGCCATCGGCATCAATCCCACCGACCTGGTGGGCGAATTCGTGGGCTGCTTCCAGGCGGCGATTGAGATGGTGGGCTTCCCCCCGTCCCAGGCCCGCGCTCTGGTGGCGCGACTGGCTGGCCGGGCGGTGGAGGTGGCGGCCTAGGTCAGAACCCCGCCTCATCGAGCATGCCGCGCAGCACCTCGGCGCTGTGGCGCAGCTGCCCCATCTCCTTCTCGGTCAGGGCCATCTGCACCAGGGCGGCGGCGCCGCTGTCGTTGACGATCGTGGGCAGGCTGAGGCAGACATCGGGCAGGCCGTAGTGGCCGTGGCTGCGGCTGCTCACCGTGAGCATCTGGTCCTTGCTGCGCAGCACCGCCTCGACGATCTCGGCGGTGGCCAGCCCGATCGCCCAGGAGGTGCTGCCCTTGAGCCGGATGATCTCGTAGGCCGCCTGGCGCACTTCGGCGTGGAACAGCTCCTGAAGCTCAGGGTCCGCCAGGGTGCGGCTGCCTTCCCAGCCCCCATCCACCAGCCCGGAGCCAGCCACCGTCACCCGGCTCCAGACCGGCACCTCCGAATCGCCGTGTTCGCCGATCACCCAGGCCTGGACGTCGTGGGGATCGATGCCCAGCCGGCGACTGATGGCCATGCGGAAGCGGGCCGAATCGAGCACGGTGCCCGAGCCGATCACCCGGTGGGCGGGGAAGCCGCTCAGCTGGCCGGCGATGTGGGTGAGCACATCCACCGGGTTGCTCACCACCAGCAGCACCGCCCGGGGGCAGTGGAGGGCGATCGGCGGCACGAGCCTGCGGAACAGGTCCGCATTGCGCTCGATCAGCTCCCGCCGTGACTGGCCCGGCTGCTGGGCCACGCCGGCGGTGATCACCACCAGATCGGCATCCCGTCCCTCGTCCTCCACGCTCCCGGCCCGCAGGTCGGTGCGGGGCAGAAATGGCAGGCCATGGCAGAGGTCCATCACCTCCCCCTCCAGCCGGTCATGGGCCACATCCACCAGCACCAGCTCCTCCTGGCAGCCCCTGTGCAGGATCGCCACGGCGCAGGCCATGCCCACGGCGCCGCAGCCCACGATCACGACCTTGCGGCCGGGGAGGGTGCGTCCCCGCGCCTGGGCGCCGGTGGGCAGGAGCAGGTTGCAGAAGGGGGCGGCGGAGGCGTCGCCGACGGCCGGGGTGAGATCAGGCACCGGCGGCAGGGGCCTGGGGGTGGCTCGGATGGGTTGTGGCGGTTGGGTTCGTTGCTGTTGGGTTCGTTGCTGTTGGGTTCACTGCGCCTCCGCCCTGGGAATCGGGCCGTCAGCCCAACGGAAACACCCCGGAGCGTCGCTGTCACGGCTCCGGGACCACAGCCGCGGGGAACACCCCCTCTATCCCCTGTCGGCGCGAGCGCTGCTGGTGGCGGTGTCGGCGGCCGGCGCCCGGGGCGGCAGTGCTGCCGCCCGCTCCTGCAGCCAGCCTGTCGGCAGAGCGAGCGTGCCTGCGCAGCCGCCGAAGCGCAGTTGCAGCCAGGTGATCACCGCCGCGTCGCCGGCCACGATCGCTTCGATGGGCCCCTGTGGCCGCGTCCGCTCCTGGTCTTTCGCAGGGGGATGGCGGAAGGCCTGAGCCAGGCGCAGCTCCTCCACCAGATCCTGTCCCAGATACCAGAGCTCCACGTCCGCGCCCTTGCGCTGGCGGCGTTCCTCGATCAGTTCCCGCAGCTGGCCGTCCCCGCTGAGCTGCCCCAGTGGGGCCACCAGAAAGGAGAGGGAGCGCAGGGGCGCGGTGGGTGGGACCTGGGTGGTGGCGGACATGGCGGAGAGGGGTGCGGAGGGGATGGGGGCGGGGAGCGGATGCGGAGGCTGCAACGATTTTGTTGCTGCAGAAGAATGGAACAACAGTACCGTTATACCGTAGGCAACAGCGCCCCTCGCGGGCCCGTTCTCCCCCAGCACCGTTCCCCATGACCACCGCCGTCCCTGTCGCCATCTCCGACCATGCCGGCCCCGCCGATGTGCTCGCCCGCAAGGGGTTCGGCCCCCGGGTGCGTCGCCTCCATGGCCGCATCGGTGCCGCCCACCACCAGGCCGAGGGCATGTCCTTCTCCCGGTCGCTGCTGGCGGGGCAGGCCCACCCCCGCCAGCTGGCGGCCCTGATCCGCGCCCTCGCCCCCGCCTACGGCCTGATCGAGGCCCGGGGCCCCCTGCTCGCGGCCGCCCTGGGAGCCGAGGGGTTCCCCTGGGCCGACCTGGCCCGCAGCCAGGCCCTGCACCAGGACATCGCCCGGCTGGCCGTTGTCCCGGCCACGCCCGCTTCCGCGGCGGCCGAGATCTGGCTGGAGCACCTGCAGCGCCTGGCCCAGCAGGCCCCGCACCGGTTCATGGCCCACGTCTACGTGCGCTACGGCGGCGACCTCTCCGGGGGCCAGCAACTGGCCGAGCAGGCCAACGCCATCCTCGCGGACCAGGGCCTGCCGCCCCTGCAGTTCTGGCAGTTCCAGCGCCCCATCCCCGTGCTGAAGCAGGAGCTGCATGACGCCATCGAACGGATGGACCTCAGCGCAGACGAGGAGCTGGAACTGCTGGAGGAATCGGTGATCGCCTTCCACGACACCCAGCGGTTGCTGGCGGAGCTGGGGGAGCTCGCCGCCTAGCCGCCCCGCGCGCCCCTGGCCGCACCGGCCGCCCCCCTCTCCCCTCTTGCTCCCGCCACGCTCCCATCCCCTCCCCATGACCCCTGCGGCCACCGTTTCCCCCCGTCCCACCACCCCGATCGACCTGCTGCTCAAGCACGACCGGCCCGTTCCCCGCTACACGAGCTATCCCACGGCCGCCGCGTTCCACGGGGGCGTCAGCGCGGCCGATCTGGAGGTCCAGCTGGCCCGCCCCACCGACGCGCCGCTGTCGCTCTACGTGCACGTGCCCTTCTGCCGCAACGCCTGCTGGTTCTGCGGCTGCAACCGCATCACCACCGGCGCCGGCTCCAAGGTGGTGGATCCCTACCTGGAGGCCCTGGCCGCGGAACTGGAGCTGATCAGCCGCCACTCCGGCCAGCGCCGTCGCCTCGCCCAGCTGCACTGGGGCGGGGGTACCCCCAACTATCTGACGATCCCCGAGCGCCGGCGGCTCTGGGAGCTGATCGAGCGCCACTTCGACCTGGAGAGCGATCTGGAGGCCTCCATCGAGGTGAATCCGGAGGCCCTCAGCCGCCAGGACGTGATGGAGCTGCGCCGTCTGGGCTTCACGCGGATCAGCTTCGGCATCCAGGATGCCGACCCCCTGGTGCAGAAGGCGGTGAACCGGGTGGTGCCGGTGGACCAGCTGCGCCGGGCCATGGGCTGGATGCGGGAGGCGGGTTTCGCCAGCGTCAACGTGGATCTGATCTGCGGTCTGCCGCTGCAGACGCCGGAGCGGTTCGACGCCACCCTGGCCCTGGTGCAGGACCTGCGCCCCGACCGGGTGTCCCTGTTCTCCTTCGCCTACCTGCCCGAGCAGCTGCCCCTGCAGCGGAAAATCGCCGCCGAGGATCTGCCCAGCCAGCGCCAGCGACTGCAGATGCTGGACAGTGCCGCCGCGCGCCTGGGCGGCTGCGGCTACGACGCCATCGGCATGGACCACTACGCCCTCTCCGGCGACAGCCTGGCCGTGGCGGCCAGAGAGGGGCGCCTGCACCGCAATTTTCAGGGGTACACCACCGGCGGGGAGCTGGAGCTGCTGGGGGTGGGTCCCACGGCGATCAGCCAGTTCCCCGGGCTCTTCAGCCAGAACCAGCGGGATCTCAAGGCCTATGCCGCCAGCATCGCCGCCGGCCAGCTGCCGGTGGAGCGGGGGCTGGTGGTGAGTGATCCGGAGGTGCTGGAGCGGCGGGAGCTGATCCGCCAGGTGATGTGCCATTTCCGGGTGGCGATCGACCCGGAGCGCTACGCCGCCGAGTGGACCGCCCTCGAGGACCTGGCCGACGACGGCCTGGTGCGGCTCAGCCAGGCCGATGGCCGGGGCCTGGTGGAGGTGACCGCCGCGGGTCGCTGGCTGATCCGCACCGTGGCGGCCGTGTTCGATCCCTCCCAGCGCCAGGCGGCCTCCGGCTCGCGGCTGATCTGAGCCACCTCAGCAGGGTTCCAGCACGCAGTTGATCTTCAGCTCGAAGGGCACGGCGCTGGCGGGCAGTCGCAGCAGCTGGGCGGTGAGGGCGGCCAGGTCCTCGGGCTGGGTCATGGCGTCGGCGGGCAGGGCCGTCACCTGGGAGGCCATGGCGGTGTTGACCCAGCCCGGGCAGATCGCCGTCACCCGGATCCCGGCGTCCCAGCCCTCGTTGCGCATCGACTGGCAGAGGGCCATCAGGGCGAACTTGCTGCAGGGATAGGCCGCCAGGGAACCCTTCACCCGCTGGCCGCTCATCGACACCAGGGTGATCACCCGGCCGTCGCCGCTGGCCACCAGCGCCGGCCAGGCGGCCCGGGTGAGCCACCAGGGACCCATCAGATTGACGCGCCACAGGTCTTCGATCTCCCCTTCGCCGCCCGGCGCGAACAGCAGGCCCAGCCGGGAGAAAAGACCGGCGCAGTGGATCACCCCGTCGATCGCGCCGAAGTGGGCCAGCGTCGCCGCCACCCAGGCCGTTGCCTGGCCGGGGTCGCGGGCGTCGTAGGGATGCACCACCACCCGGTGGCCCCCCTGGCGGGCGGCCTCCCGCAGCGGGCCCTCCGCCAGGGCGGCGGGATCGCGCAGGCCGAGGCTGAGCCGATGCCCCTCGGCCAGGGCCCGTTCTGCGATCGCCCGGCCGATACCCCGGCTGGCGCCGCTGATCAGCAGGGTGCGGGTCTGCTCCATGGCCGGCGACGGCGGCGGCGGGTCCGGAAATCCTGGCGGATGGCCGGGGCGGGGGCCTGCGGGACGGCTGCGGGAGACGGACTGGAGCCCCACAGAGGTCCGCCGGGATCCCATCAGGAGTCCGTCAGGTGCCGACAAAAAAGGAGCTGACCGTGATGGCCAGCTCCGGGTGGTGAACGGTGGACGCGCCGGTGTCTGCAGCCGCTGCTCAGAGGGTGGATTCGCCGGATTCGCCGGTGCGGATCCGGATCACCGATTCGACCGGGGTGACGAAGAGCTTGCCGTCGCCGATCTCACCGGTGTGGGCGGCTTGGGTGATGGCGGCGATCGCCGCGTCCAGCTTGGCGGTGGGAACGACGATCTCGATCCTTGCCTTGGGCAGGAACTCGACGGTGAACTCCGTTCCCCTGTAGCGCTCGACCTGGCCTTTCTGGCGACCGAATCCACGGGAGTCGGTGACCGTCATGCCGATGATGTCAAGGGCGACGAGGGCAGTCTTGATGGCATCCACCTTGGAGGGGCGGACCATGGCCGTGATCATTTTCATGGAAGGTTTGGTCGTCAGTTGGTCATTGGATCGTACGCCTCTTCCCCGTGAGCCACGAAGTCGAGACCGCGCTCTTCCTCTTCAGGGCTGACGCGGAGTGGCATCAGGGCCCCGAGAATCCAGAGAATAATAGCCGTGCCGAGAGCGACAAATCCATAGGTGAGGATAACGGCTTTGAACTGGGCGATGAACAGGCCGAAATTTCCTGATTCCTCAAGGATCTTGGCCGACAAGGGGAAGTAATCCGCAGGCACAAGCGCCTTGGAGGCAAGAATTCCGGTCAGCAGAGCGCCCACGGTCCCGCCCACTCCGTGGACCATGAAGGTGTCAAGGGAATCGTCGAACTGGATGGCGGCCTTCACCCTGACGGCAATGAAGCAGACCACCGCCGTGACGATGCCGATCAGGAGCGATTGCTCCATGTACACAAACCCTGCCGCCGGGGTGATGCCCACCAGGCCGGCAACGGCACCGGTGGCTGCTCCAACGGCCGTGGGTTTGCCGTCCTTGAACCATTCGATCAGGCACCAGGTGAGCAGGGCGGCCGAGGCGGAGGTGGTGGTGGTGAGGAAGGGATACCCTGCCGTCTTGGAGGCGAACATGCTGGCTCCGTTGAAACCGAACCAGCCGAACCACAGCAGGCCTGCCCCCAGCAGGATGAAGGGCACGTTGTGGGGCGGGCGTTTGCTGTTGGGCCAGGTGGTGCGGGGGCCGATGATGGCCGCGGCCACGAGAGCCGCCACGCCGGAAGCGATGTGGACCACGGTGCCACCGGCGAAATCGATGGCGCCGATCGATCCGAACGGACCGATGAAACCGCCGCCCCAGACCATCTTGGCCATGGGGGAATAGATCAGCAGGCTCCAGATCAGGCAGAACCAGAACCACGCCTTGAAGCTGACCCGCTCCACCAGGGCGCCTGAGATCAGGGCCGGCGTGATGATCGCGAACATGCCCTGGAACAGGGCGAAGGAGGTGGCACTGATCGGGAAGCCTGCCGCCAGGGGCTGGTCGCCGAGTTCACCGCCGACGCCATGCAGGAACATCGATCCCAGGCCACCGATGAAGGGGCTGCCGAAGCCGACGTCGAAGGCCAGGCTGTAGCCGATCACCACCCAGAGGACGCCGATGAGCCCCATCAGGAAGAAGCTCATCATCATGCAGTTCAGCACGTTCTTGGGCCGCGTGAAGCCGCCGTAGAAGAAGGCCAGGCCAGGGGTCATCAGCAGGACCAGGGCCGAACCGACCAGCATCAGGAGGGTGTCGGCCCCATCGGTGGGAGCCATGGCCAGGGCCGCCTTGGCCGAGCCGGCGAGCAGTGGACCGATGCCGGCCCCCACCGCCAGCAGAAAGAAGGCGATTTTCCTTAGCCGTTGATCCTGAAGCCCAGCCAGAAAGCGGACGCGAAAGCGATCGAAGGTCATCAATGCGGATGACGTCGATGCACCAGTCGGTGATCCATGCATCGGGAAAGGGGGGTGAACCTTGGGAAAGGCAAATTTCACCCTCAGCGCTGGGGAAGGATGGTTGTGTAGCCAAACGAACAAACAGGCCCTCCGGCCAGTGAACGGTCACAAAAAAGCCGGGGCAGTGCCCCGGCGGGATGGTCGCGGCGGACGCTCAGATCAGGCGACGGCGGCGGCGGCGCGATCGAAGTAGGTGCCCACTTCCGACATCAGGGCGGAGCAGTCGCCGGGGGTGATGCCGTTGCGATCATTGGCGATCGCGATGGCGGCGTCCTTCATCTTGCGGATGCCTTCGGCCACGGAGGCACCGGGCACGCCGAGGGCCAGGTAGGTCTCGCGCAGGCCGTTGAGGCAGCGATCCTCAAGCACGGAGGCATCGCCGGTGAAGATCGCGTAGGTGACATAGCGCAGAACGATCTCCATGTCGCGCAGGCAGGCGGCCATGCGGCGGTGCGTGTAGGCGTTGCCGCCGGGGGCGATCAGGGCGGGTTGCTGGTCGAAGAGGTCGCGGGCGGCGTTGGTGACGATCTTGGAGGCGTTCGAGGTGATGCGGTTGACCGTGTCCATCCGCTTGTTGCTCTCGGCCACCATGGCGCCCAGGGCATCGATCTGGCCGGGGCTGAGGAATTCGCCGCGGGCGTCGGCCTGGGCGACGAGCTTGGTGAAGGCGTCGAACATGGGGGCTGCTTGGAAGCGTGGATGTGAACTTTAGATTCGCCGGCCGGGGTTGTGCGAGGTCCCGAAGCCAGCTCCCCTGGCAGCTTGACTAGGGTGATTGGCCCCAAAGCCTCTGCATGGCCGGCCCCGCAAGCATGCCTCCCGAGCCGATGGACTGGGGCGCGCTGGCCCTGGCCGCCGGGCCGGCGCCGAGCGATCCGACCGCAGGTCCCACCAGCCCCCAGGCCCGGTTGCGGCTGTTCGGTCGCCCGGAGTCTGAGGTCCGGGTCACGCTGTACCGCGACCACCACGCCTGGTGCCCCTACTGCCAGAAGGTCTGGCTGTGGCTGGAGGAGAAACAGGTTCCCCATCGCACCAGCAAGGTGACGATGTTCTGCTACGGGCGGAAGGAGCCCTGGTACACCGAGCGGGTCCCCAGCGGCATGCTGCCGGCCCTCGAGCTCGATGGTCGTCTGATCACCGAGAGCGACCGCATCCTCGAGGCCCTCGAGGAGAGCTTCGGCCCCCTGGGGCCGGCGATGCACTCGTCCGTGGCCCTGCCGCTGCGCCAGCTTGAGCGTCAGCTGTTCCGGGCCTGGTGCCAATGGCTCTGCGTCCCGGCCCGGGGGCCCGCCGATGAGGCCCGGGGCCGGGAGGGCTTCGATCGCTGGGCCGAACGGTTCGCGAGCGCCCTCGAGGCCGAGCCAGGACCGTTTCTGGTCGGGGAGCTGGGCACGGTGGACCTGATCTTCGTGCCCTACGTCGAGCGCATGAACGCCAGCCTGGCTTACTACAAGGGCTACCTGCTGCGGGAGCGCCATCCCGCCATCGATCGCTGGTTCCGGGCTCTCGAGGAGCGCTCCACCTACCTCGGTACCCAGAGCGACTTCCACACCCACGCCCACGACCTGCCTCCCCAGATGGGAGGGTGTTACGCCAGCGGCAGCGGCGAGCAGCGGAATCTCGCCGACCGCATCGACGCCGGCCCCTGGCCGATCGTGGCCCCACCCGGGTCCGATCCCGAGACCAGCCAGGGCGAGCCGGCCGACGCGGCCTCCGTGGCCCTGGCCCGGGTGCTCCGGCACCGTGGGCCCCTGCTGGCGCGCAATCCGCTCGGATCCGATGGCTTCGACCGACCGTTGCGCTGTGCCCTCACCCGGCTGATCACCGGCCAGGATTGCCCGCCTCCCCCCGGGTCGGCCCGTGGCCTGCGCTACCTGAGGGATCGCATCAGCGTGCCCAGGGACATGCCGCTGCACGCGGCCCGCCTGCTGCGCCGCTCCCTGGAGGCCACGGCCCGTCTCGATCCGGCCGCTCCCTCGGCGGCGGGGGAGCCGATCCCGGTGCAGCATCGCCGCGACCAGGATCCGTCCCCCTTTCTTGCCGCCGCGAGCCGGCCCCTCGGCACCGCCCCCTAGCGTTGGCCTCGATGGTGTTGGAGGCCATGGCAGGCATTTCGGGTCGTGCTTCCCTGGCGGGCCTCAGCCGGGTGGTTCCGCCGCTGGCGGTGCTGAGCCTGGCCCTTGCGGCCGGCGCTCCCGCCGTCCAGGCCCTGGAACTGGGCGGTCGCACCCAGTTCGTGCGGGCCCCCTGGAAGGTCACCCTCACCAGCTACACCACCAACGTGGGCCAGTCGCCTGCGGAGTACTTCTTCACCCTCAGCCTCGATGAGGGGGCGGGGGCCTCCCTCGGCGGCATGACCATCCAGCAGACCCGTGGTGCCGACTGGCAGTTCCCGTTTGCTGTCGAGCGGACCCACGCCTTTCTCGGGGTGCCCCGCCGTGAGGGGCGCCGGATCCCGGTGCAGGCCGCGTTCGATCCTGCTGCCCGGCGCTTCGACCTCAGCTTCCCCGAGCCCGTCCCCCCCGGCGCGACGGTGACGGTGTCGCTGCGGCCCTGGTTCAACCCCGTCCAGGCCGACACCTATCTCTTCCAGGTGACGGCGATCCCTGCCGGCCCCGGGCCGGTGCCCAGTCCGGTGGGGGTGGGGACTTTGAGGATCTACCAGCCCAATGATTGGTGAGTGAATCGGCCGGCGCGGCTGGGCACGCGCCAGGATGGGGACCCCTGATGACGCCCACGATGCAGGCCAGCTGGAACGGAAAAGTGATCGCCAGCAGTGACGACATCGTGACGGTGGAAGGCAACGCCTACTTCCCGGCCGATGCGCTCGATGCAGCCTGGATCCGCCCCTCCAGCCACCGCTCCTTCTGCGGCTGGAAGGGAGAAGCGCACTATTACGACCTGATCGTCGACGGCAAGGAGAATGCCAATGCCGTCTGGTACTACCCGGAGCCCAAGGAAGCGGCCAGCAACATCCGGGGGCGGGTGGCGTTCTGGAAGGGCGTGACGGTGGCCTGAGGCCTTCTCAGCTTTCCGGGTATCAGCTGCCTGGATAACGGAGGGTGCGCCACTCGCCGCTCAGGGTGCTCACCTCCACGCCGATGCCGACGGGACCCTGCACGGGGCCGAATTCCTCCTGCCACCAATGCAGCGCCTCGCTCCAGGCGGCATCCAGGGAGTCGTAAAGGTCGTCGAGGATGGGATGGGGATCACCCTGTTGATCCACCAGCCGGTAGGTGCGGCACGTCTGGACGTTGCTACGCGTCTGGGCGCTGCTGCGCGAGCGGGAGGACTGAGGTAAGGAGATCGCCACGTCTTGCCTCGTATACAGGATTGGCATTCTGGCCCCTGTGCCAGATCCGAACTGTCACCTTCACAACATCTTTCGGTGTTGCTCCGCAACCGGCGTCGCTGCGGTATCGCGGGTCGGCGGGCGCTTCCGTCCCGTGCGATGGCTCACCTGGCGGCTGCGCTCCTGGTAGCGGTGGACCACCGGAAGGCGCTCCTCCTGGTAAGCCTGCAGCGCCAGCTGCGGTGTGGCGGCGGCGCCGGGCGCCAGCTGGCCCGCCAGGGCCACCGCATCCTCCAGCCCCGCCGTCATCCCCCGGGCCTGGGAGGAGCTCATGGCGTGGGCGGCATCGCCGATCAGGGCCACCCGCCCGTCGACGAGAGCGGGCAGGGGGTCGATGTCGAACGACCAGTTGGCCACCACCCCCTCCGGAGCCGTGGCGGCGATCACCGCGGCCGCATCGGCGGGAAGCTTGGCGAGGGCGGCGGCGGGCACCCCCTCTTCCAGCAGCCTCTGCCGGGCCTCCCGGTCATCGGGGAGCTCCTCCTCCTGGAAGAAGCCCCAGTGGGTGCGCCCCCGCCCCTCCCCGTCGGGGCCCAGATCGAAGAAGTTGGCGTAGATGCCCCGGCCCCGGGCATAGACGAAGAAATCCCCGTCGGTGCAGAAGGTCGCGTCCGTCACCACCCCCCGCCAGACCCGATCCCCCAGGTACTGCAGGCGTCGCTCCGGGCAGAGCAGGGCCGCCACCCGGGAGAAGATCCCATCGGCCCCCACCAGCAGATCGCCCGTCCATTGGCGGCCATCGGCAAAGCGGGCCTCGACGCCGTCCTTGCTCTGGCTCCAGCCGACGAGTGCATGGTCGCCGTGGAAGGCGGCGGGATCGAGATGGCGCCAGAGGGCGTCGAGGATGGCGCGGCGGTGGATCAGCAGGGAGGGCAGCTCCCCCGCCTGCCGTTCTGCCGGGCTGGCTTCGATCAGATCGCCCCTGAGGTTGCGGAACACGAACCGCTGCACGGGATGGCCGCCCGCCAGCAGGTCGTCGAGCAGGCCCGGGACGGCGGCGGCCGCCACCGCCTCCACACCGCTCTTCACCAGCAGGATGCCGCAGCCCTCGGTGCGCAGCCGCCCGGAGCGCTCGAACAGGGAGACGCGGTGGCCCTGGCGCTGCAGCATCAGGGCGAGCAGCAGGCCGGAACTGCCGGCCCCCACCACGGCGATGCGGAGGCCGGCGGGGGCGGAACTCATGCGCTCACGGCAGGCTCCAGGATGCTGGCATGGAGAACGTCCATCACCTCGAGGACCTTGGTGGTCTCCTCCGGGTCGAGGCGCAGGGTGCCGGCCAGGTCGGCGAGGATCGCCTGCTCCTGGTCCTCCAGGGGGCCGTCGGAGCGCATGATCTCCGCCGCCACCGCATAGGCCGTGTGCCGCTGCCGGTCGTCCAGCACCGCGGCCGCCTCCTCCATCAGGCCGATCGCCCCCTTGGCCCGCAGGCCCTGGAGCAGCGTGTCCATCAGGCTGATCATCTCCTTGTCGCTCCTCCCCTTGAAGGGGGCGCGGTAGTCGAGGGCGTGGCGAAGGGCCCGTGTGCCCGCCATGGTGAGGGCCCCGTCCCAGGAGACGGCGGCGAGAGCGACCGCGGCGAAGGCCGTAGGTGCGTCCATGGACAACGTCGAAAGCATGGGAACACCCGTCATCGTTCGCTCCAGGGGTGCCTGTCAGTGGCCGATGTGACCGAATCCGGGAAAAGCTCCCCCTCGTCGCCGTCCGGTCCTCAGCGCTTCGGGGCTGCTCCACCGGCGGCACCGCCTTCGCGGCAGAGCTTCAGATAGAGGGCATCCGGCTCCTGATACCGGGCCGGGCGGCAGTCGTGCAGACGGGCCAGCTGCTGCCAGCAGACGGTCCGCTGCACGTTCTTGAGACTCTTGCCTTCCCGCACCAGCATCCGCATGGCCCGGCAGTAGGAGCCGTAGTGCTCGTCCAGGTCCGGGAGGTTGGCGGGAACGCTCATCCAACGACTCCAGCACCTCCCCTCGGCCAGCGACTGTGCCGATGGGAACCAAGCGTGCAGATCTTGAGATCTCCCCCCGTGGGGCCAAAAAAAGGAGGGCCCCGAAAGGCCCTCCCCGCAGCGGAACGTGCGCCGTTCAGCGGATGAACAGCATCTCCTGGTAGGAGGGCAGGGGCCACAGGTTGTCGTCCACCAGGGCCTCGAGACCATCGACGGCCTCCCTCAGCTGGTGCATCAGCGGCATCAGGGTGTCGGCCGAGTAGCGCATGTGGGCGATGGTGCCGTGGGGGGCGTTGCTGATGGCGCTCTCGAGGGCACCGCTCAGTTCCATCAGTTTGGCGCTGAGGGACGCGACCTTGTGCTGGGTTTCCGGGGACACCTGGAGGCCCATGGAGGTCTGCAGTTGCAGGGAGCTGGCCAGCTCACCCAGGTAGCGCATGGCGGCCGGGTAGATCTGGGTCTGGGCGATCTGCACCGCCAGCTTGGCCTCGACGTCGATGGCGAGCACGTACTGCTCGGCGTAGACCTCGAAGCGGCTCTCCAGTTCCAGGGGGGTGAGCACACCCTGCTGGGCGAACAGGTCGCGCACTTCAGGCCGCTGCAGCACGGGCAGGGAATCGGCCGTGGTGGGCAGGTTTTCCAGGCCCCGCTCCTCCACGGCGATGCGGTGCCACTCGCTGGAGTAGCCGTCGCCGCCGAAGACCACGTTGCCGTGGTCGGTCATGATCTGCTTGAGCACGGAGAAGGCGGCGCCCGGCAGGCTTTCGCCGGCGGCCATCTTCTGCTCCAGCTGGTCGCTCACGTAGGCAAGCGAATCGGCCAGGATCGTGTTCATGGCCACCAGGGGGCCCGCCACCGACTGGTTGGAGCCGACGGCCCGGAACTCGAAGCGGTTGCCGGTGAAGGCGAAGGGGGAGGTGCGGTTGCGGTCGCCGGGATCCTTGGGGAACTCGGGCAGGGTGTCGACACCCAGCTGCATCACGCCGGCATGGGTGGAGCCCGTCACGTCGCCTTCCTTGATCTGGCGGAAGACGTCCTCCAGCTGGCTGCCCAGGTAGACGGAGATGATCGCCGGGGGGGCTTCGTTGGCGCCGAGGCGGTGATCGTTGCCGGCGGTGGCCACCACGGCCCGCATCAGGGGGCCGAACTTGTGCACCCCGCGGATGACGGCGCCGCAGAACAGCAGGAACTGCATGTTCTCGTGGGGGGTGCTGCCGGGATCCAGCAGGTTGCCCTGGGTGGGGTTGCCCACCGACCAGTTGACGTGCTTGCCGGAGCCGTTGATGCCTTCGAAGGGCTTCTCATGGAGCAGGCAGTTCATGCCGTGGCGGCGTGCCGTGCTCTTGAGAATGGTCATGATCAGCTGCTGGTGATCGGTGGCCACGTTGGCCGCCTCGAAGAACGGGGCGATCTCGAACTGGCCCGGTGCCACCTCGTTGTGGCGGGTCTTGGCGGGGATCCCCAGCTTGTAGAGCTGACGCTCCACGTCCTGCATGTACACCTGCACCCGCAGGGGGATGGCGCCGAAGTAGTGGTCGTCGAATTGCTGGCCCTTGGCGGAGGGCTTGCCGAACAGGGTGCGGCCGGCCAGCAGCAGGTCGGGACGCAGGGGCACGTAGGCGCTGTCGACCAGGAAGTACTCCTGTTCGGCGCCGCAGCTGGAGTTGACCGGGGCCACCTCGGTTTCGCCGAGCAGCCGCAGCAGGCGCTGGGCCTGCTTGTTCATGGCGGCGTTGGAGCGCAGCAGGGGGGTCTTCTTGTCGAGGGCCTCGCCGGTCCAGGAGATGAAGACGGTGGGGATGCAGAGGGTGAGACCGTTGGGGGTCTCCATCAGGAAGGCCGGGCTGGTGATGTCCCAGGCGGTGTAGCCGCGGGCCTCGAAGGTGGTGCGGATGCCGCCACTGGGGAAGGAGGAGCCGTCGGGTTCGCCCTGCACCAGCACCTTGCCGGTGAACTCGGTGATCACGGAGCCGTCACCCTGCACCGAGATGAAGCCGTCGTGCTTCTCGGCGGTGGCGTTGGTCAGGGGATAGAAGACGTGGGCGTAGTAGAGGGCGCCGCGGCCGGTGGCCCATTCCTTCATCGCCTGGGCGACCACGTTGGCGACCGAGACGTCGAGCTTGCCGTTCTCCTTGATGGTGCGCTGAACGGACTTGAAGATCTCCTTGGGCAGGGCCGCCTTCATCTTGGCCAGGCTGAAAACGTCGCTGGCCCAGAGCTCATCCAGCGACTCGATGGGGGGGGTCACCACCGGAGGGCGCTGGTGAATCTCCTGAATGGCGGCGAAGCGTTGGGGGCTGGGCATGGAAACAGCTTGGGTCGGCTGGAGGGTATCCAATCCTTGTGTCCTGCCCCATGGGTGGAGCCGTTGATACAGAACGGCAGGTTGCCCGCCGGCCCCCGGCGGCCCTCAGCGCAGGTAGGAGCGGATCGCGGGACGGCACCAGAACACCAGGGCCGCCAGGGTCAGGCCCCAGGCCAGGGGGGCGCCCACCGCCAGCAGGAGCCGTTCCTCCCCCACCAGCGCCAGCCGCACGATGCCGTAGGCCATCTCGATCGCCAGATCCAGCGACAGGGCCACGATCGCCAGCACCTGACCCCAGAGGCGCCACTTCAGCAGGGCGACGCAGGCCACCACCCCCAGGGCCACCGCCGGCAGCACGGCACTGGTGTAGACGACCACATTGGCCGTGCGCCAGAGGCTGGTGAGCAGGATTGCCGCCAGGCCCAGCGGCAGGGCCAGCAGGTTGGCCACCAGACCGAGCCAGGCGAGCACGCGATAGCCGCGGGGCGGCTGCAGCTCCGCGAGGGCGGCAGGGGTCGGCGAGAGCGTCTGCATTCGGTCGATTCTCTCAGTTGCGGTCAGGCAAGGCGCCGTCCCTGTCGGATCGAAACACCAGGTCAAGGTCGGGCATCACCTCGGCGGCGATCGCCACCAGGGTCTCGAACAGCTGCTTGGTGTGGGGCGCCCCCGCCCCCATGGCCTCCCGGCTCATCAGCACCAGTTCCAGCACGGGCCCATCCGCCTTGGCCTGCACGTCGGCGATCAGCTGCAGCCGCAGCGTCTCGTGCTCACCCCGGACCATGGCGCTGAGATGGGCGGGGGAGCGGTGCTCCACGTCGGCGTGGAACCGCAGCAACAGGGGATCCAGCCGACCGATGAGCTCCGTCGGCGGCAGGGGAGCCCGGGGCCTGAAGAGCAGCAGGAAGCGGGCCATGACGTCAGGCTGTTCCCCCCATCCTGGGGCCGTGCCGGGGGGCGGCGCCCGCCGCGGCCCGCCGGGGGCCGCTCAGCGCAGTTCGAACAGGAGCACGTCCGCTCCGTCGGGGCCGGCCTGGAGGCTGTCCGGAGCGGCCGCCGGGAAGCCGAGGCCGTCGCCCCGCTGCAGCGGCCGGCCGAAGGCCGTGCCCTCCCCATCGATCACCTGAAGCCAGCCGGCAGCGTCGGAGGCGATGGCCAGCTCCAGCCGCTCGCCCGCGCCGGCCCGGGCTCGCCAGAGCCGCACCGGCCGGTTGATGGCCAGGGCCCCCTGGCGTCCATCCGGATCCAGCAGCGGCGTCCAGCCAGGTTGGAGCCGGAACGGCTCCTGGCGGTAGGCGGGGGGGTGGCCCGCCCGATCCGGCTCGATCCAGATCTGCAGCAGCCGGCAGGGGCTCTCGCCCTGATTCACCTCGCTGTGGACCACGCCGGTGCCGGCGCTCATCGCCTGCACCTCTCCGGCCCGCAGCACCTCGCTGTGGCCCATGGAGTCGTGGTGATTGAGCTGGCCATCCACCATCACCGTGACGATCTCCATGTCCCGGTGGGGATGCATGCCGAAGCCGCGGCCGGCGGCGATGGTGTCGTCGTTGATCACCCGCAGCGGTCCGAACCCCATCCAGGCCGGATCGTGGTGGTGGGAAAAGGAGAAGCTGTGCCAGCTGTCCAGCCAGTCGAGACGGCTGTGGAAGCGCTCGGCGGCGGGTCGGAAGACAAGGGTCATGGGGGGGGCTCAGGGTTGGATCAGTTCCATGCGCTGCAGCCGCTGCACGATGTCGTCGATGCTGCTGTCCTTGGCGGGATTGCTGCGGCTGCTGGAGAGCTGGCGACCCACCACGTGGGCTCCGAGGTGGGCCAGCTGGATGCGCAGCACGGCCAGCACTTCGACGCCGGGACCGCCGGAATGGGTGGCGATCGCGATCGGTCGACCGTTGAACAGGGTGCGGAAGCCGTCCCCCTGCACCGAGAGCCAGGCGATGGCGCTGGTCAGCACCGGTGGGAGGGAGCCGTTGTACTCGGGGGCGCAGATCACCCAGCGGGGGGCGGCCTCAAGCCTGCGGCTCAGCCCCTCCACCTCGGCGGGAAGGCCGGACTCCGCGTGGGTGCGGGGGTTGTAGAGCGGCAGGGACAGGGTGGTGAGGTCGAGCACCTCGGCGGCCATGGCGCGGGCGCGGCCGGCGGCGGCGAAACGCTCGGCGAGTTTCAGGTTCTCGCCGTTGCTGGCACTGAGCACCAGAAGATCGGGGGACATGTCAGGCGGATTCCAGGAAGGGGTAGTCGGTGTAGCCGGCCGGACCTGGGGAGTAGAAGGTGGCCGGGTCGGGGGACTGCAGGGGGGCGCCCAGGCGCAGGCGCTCGGGCAGGTCCGGGTTGGCCAGGAACGGCGTGCCGAAGGCCACCGCGTCGAGCTGGCCGGCGGCGATGGCGGCGTTGGCCTCCTCGGCCGTGTAGCCCATGTTCCCCACCAGCACCCCGCTGAAGCCGGAACGGATCGGGGTGAGCACATCGCCGTGCTGCTGGCCGAGGAAGTCCCCCCGCATCACGTGCAAGTAATCCAGGCCGGTGCTCTCCAGCCGCTGGGCCAGCCAGCCCGACAGTCCGATGGGGTCGCTGTCGACCATGGCGTTGTAGCCGTTCAGCGGCGAGATCCGCAGGCCCACCAGGGGCGATTCGGCCCGGGCGGCCTCCAGCACCTCCAGCAGCAGCCGGGCCCGGTTGGCCACCGGCCCGCCGTAGGGACCCTGGCGCCGATTGCTGCCGTCCCGCAGGAAGGCGTCGAGCAGGTAGCCGTTGGCGCCATGCACCTCGACCCCGTCGAAGCCGGCGTCGATGGCGTTGCGGGTGGCCTGGCGGAACCCCGCCACGATCGCGGGCAGTTCGTCGTCGGCCAGCTCCCGGGGGACGACATAGGGCTGTTTCCCTTCGGGGGTGTGCACCTCGTCGCCGGTGATCGCGATCGGGCTCGGCCCCACGGGCTGGCGGCCATCGTTGAGCAGGGGGTGGCAGGCCCGCCCGCCATGCCAGATCTGCAGCACGATCCGCCCACCGGCGGCATGGACCGCGTCGGTGGTGAGTCGCCAGCCCGCCACCTGGGCCGCCGAATGGATGCCGGGTTCGTGCCAGAAGGCCGAGTTGCCCTCCAGCACCATCGTGGCCTCGGCGATCAGCAGGCCGGCGCTGGCCCGCTGCTGGTAGTAGGTGGCCATCAGCGGGCCTGGAACGTGCTCCGGCTCGGCCCGGCATCGGGTGAGGGGGGCCATCAGCACCCGATTGGGCAGCTGCAGCGGGCCCACGCTCAGGGGGGTGAACAGGTCGCTCATGGGGCGGTGACCGACCGGCTGGAGCGGGGATGCCCCGGGCCGTAAGGGATTGTTAAGGTCATGGGGGGACTCTGGCGGACCCCCACCCTGACTGACAAGAACGCACCCGCTTGTGCCTGGGGCACCTGCCGGTAACCCCGATCCCTGTGACGGCCTCTCTCCCCGATTCCCTGGACTCCGATGGTTCCCAGCTCTGCCCGGCGGAGCTGGCCCTGCGGGTGATGCGCGGCCGATGGAAGCTGCTGATCCTCTGCCGGCTCCGGGAGGGTCCCCAGCGCTTCTCGGCCCTGCAGCGGTCCCTGGTGGGGGTGAGCCACAAGGTGCTCACGGCCCAGCTGCGGGAGCTGGAGGCCGATGCCGTCGTCTGCCGCCGCGTCTTCGGTGAGGTGCCGCCGAGGGTGGAGTACGACCTCAGCGAGCGGGGTCGGGCGCTCCTGCCCGTGCTGGAAGGTCTGCATGCCTGGGGAGCGGCAACCCCGACAGCGGTGGAAGCTGGGGAATGAGGCTGCGGCGGAACCAGCTTTCCGGCTCCACCCGCTGCAGCGTGCGCAGCAGCACCAGGGGCAGGGTGCGGAGCTCGAAGGGTGCCCGCAGGGTCGGCCACAGCCCCTCGCGGCGGTAGAGCAGGGACTCCAGCTGATCCCGCTGCGGCGGGGTGAGCGGTCCCCAGACCCCGCCGATGGCACCGGCCTCCCGGGCCATCGCCAGGAACGGCAGCGCCAGACCCGGCACCAGCCCCTCCAGCCTGAGGCTGTCGGCCGCCTGCAGCACCAAAGCGTCCTCCGGGCTCTCCAGGCCGAGCTCGGCGCCCGTGGCACTCACCGCCCGCAGCCGCCCGTGCACCGTTCCGCCGCTGTGCTGCAGCCGCACCGGCACCGAGAGGGCAAACCAGGGAACCCCATCCCGGTGGGGCCGGTCCCAGCAGCTGCGGATCGCCAGCAGCAGCAGCAGGCCGTTGAGCAGGCTCCAGCCCAGCACCACCCCGACCGTGGCGGCCGAGACCGGCAGCAGCCCCTCCTGGCCGGCCATCAGCGGGAGGCGACCCGGTGCCAGGTTCCAGAGCGCCACCAGCTGCAGGGCCAGCAGGGCCAGCAGCGGCAGCAGCAGGCCCGCATCCGGGCCGGTGTCCCGGCCGACCACCGCCTTTGGCGTGACCCGGAACCGCCGCGGCCGGCCCAGGGCCGTGGCGACCACGGCGGCACAGATCGGCACCAGGAAGATCCAGCGGTACAGCTCCGGCAGGATCGCGGCGCGGGCGTGGCCGCTCAGCCAGCGGGTGAGCAGCAGCTGGCTGAACACGAACGGCATGGCAACCGTGAGCAGGGCATCGCCGCTGAAGAGGATCGGGGCGATGCCCAGCAGGCCCAGGCTGAGCGGCGTGCAGAGCAGCACCAGCTGGGCGGGGAAGGTGAACCAGTGCAGGATGCCTTCGCTGTAGGCGAGCCGCTGCAGGGGGCTGAGCCCGGGGATGCGCAGCGGATCGGCTCCCGTGCGCAGGGTCTGGAGGGAACCGCTGCCCCAGCGGCAGCGCTGCCGCGCCATGGTCGCGGCCGTGAAGGGGGCGAGGCCGGCGCTCAGCTTCTCCGAGAGGTAGTGGTTGCGGTAGCCGGCGGCGGTGATCCGGATGCCGGTGGCCAGGTCCTCCGATGGGGTGGCCGTCTCGAAGCCGCCCACCCGCTCCAGCGCCTCGCGCCGCATCAGGAAGGAGGTGCCGGCGCAGACCACGGCATTGAGGTTCTGGCGGGTGGGCTGGATCCAGCGGTAGAAGCTTTCCTCGTCCGGCAGCAGCCAGCGCTCCAGGCGCAGATTGCGCATCACCGGATCGGCATTCATGTAGCTCTGGGGCGTCTGCACGAAGCCCACCGACGGGTCGGCGAACAGGCCGACCGTGCGGCGCAGGAAGGGTCGCAGCGGCACGACGTCGGCGTCGAAGACCGCCACCAGCTCCCCTTGGCAGTGGCGCAGCCCGTGGTTGAGGTTGCCGGCCTTGGCATGGGCGTGCTCCCGGCGGGCGACATAGCGGCAGCCGAGGCGGTCGCAGAGTTCCGCCAGCTCCGGCCGGTCGCTGTCGTCGAGCAGCCAGACCGTGTGGCTGGGGTAGTCCATCGCCAGGCAGCCCCGCAGGCAGCGCTCCACCAGCTCGACCGGTTCGCCGCAGCTGGGCACGAGCACGTCGACTGACGGGACGGGCGTGGGGATCGGACCTGCGGGGGGCGCCGGCCGTTCGGGCAGGAGCGTGAACCAGAGCTGCAGGAAGAACCCGGCCAGCAGGACCAGCTCCGCCGCCAGGGTCAGGAGGCTGAGGCTGGCGGCCAGCGGCGTGGCCAGGTTGAGGCTGGCGCTGAAGCGCCAGTTCAGATAACGGGCCCCCAGCAGTGTCAGCAGCAGAACGGCCCAGGGCAGGCGTGCCATCGACCCGGACCAATTGTTAAGCAAATCTAGGCGGTTCTCCCGGCGCACCGGGATCGGGCCGGCCCATGGCCGCGGCCTCAGGTGCCACTGGCCCATGAAAAAGCCCGGCGTCCAGGATCGCCGGGCTTGGGGTGGAACGATGACGTTCCTGACGTGGTTCGGGTTGTCTGATGTCGGTGGTGACTCCGGTTGAACGGTCGGTTAGACGGTTGACATTCGGAAGCGTTGACGATCAGAAGGGCTGACGATCGGGTCCTTGGGGACCGTGGATGGGTGATGGGGAGGGAGACGAGGATGCTCCTCCGCCATGGACGCGCCATCAAAGAGAGGTCAGCTGGGCTGGGGATCCATAGGGAGTCCCCTGGGGTGGGTTTCGGAGTCGGAGCTGCGGAGGGGAGGCACCTGGGGCCGAGGCATCCAGGAGCCGGTTTCCATGGACCCGTGGGCACCTGAACGATGCATCGGGTAATCGGCGAACGATCGGGAAACCGTTGTAGGGAACAAGACTGTTGGAGCAGGGGCCTGCCGTCAGCACACTCCTGACATCTGACCGGGCGGGGTGTCTTCCATCGCTGGAGCCTCCTGGTTTCTGAATTCACTCTCATCCCTCCCGGCCGCCCTGGCCATAGGCAATCGTGCTGGTCTTCGCCCGCGCAGGGCTGGGTCGCCTTCCTGGGCCCTCACTCGTCGTTGCGCTGGGCCACCAGGGCTTCGTAGGCGGTGCAGAACGGTTCCCCCAGGGAGTCCCGCAGCGGTGCGTCGTGGCGGAAGGCCTCAAGGGCATCGGCGTGACAGGTGGGCAGGGAGGCCGCCCCCGTCGGTGCCTCCACATAGGTGTTCAGATCGCTGCGGGGGCCGGGCTCGAGCCGCCGTTCGATGCCGTCCAGACCCGCCGCCAGCACCGCCGCCTGGAGCAGGTAGGGGTTGGCGGCGCCGTCGCCGAGACGCAGCTCGATCCGCTGGTCGTCGGGGATGCGCACCATGTGGGTGCGGTTGTTGCCGCCGTAGCTGATCCAGGAGGGGGACCAGGTGGCGCCGGAACTGGTGACGGAACGTGCCAGGCGCCGGTAGCTGCCGGCCACCGGATTGGTGAGGGCGCACAGGGCCGGGGCGTGGGCCAGCAGGCCGGCGAGAAACCGGTAGGCCACCTCCGACAGGCCCTTCTCCCCGGCAGGGTCGTGGAACACATTGCGCCCCCCTTCGTCCCAGAGCGAGGCGTGCAGGTGGGCGCCGTTGCCGGTGAGGGCCGGGATCGGCTTGGGCTGGAAGCTCACCCGCACCCCATGGCGTTCCGCCAGGGCGGCCGCCATCACGCGGAAGAAGGCGTGGCGGTCGGCGGTCAGCAGCGATTCGGCGTAGGTCCAGTTCAGTTCGAACTGGCCATTGGCGTCCTCGTGATCGGCCTGGTACGGCCCCCAGCCGAGGCTCTCCATGCCGTCCAGCAGTTCGCTGATCAGCGGGTAGTGGCGCATCAGGGCCAGCTGGTCGTAGCAGGGCTTGGACTGCCGGTCGAGGCCATCGGCGATGGCGTCCCGTTCCGGGTCCATCAGGAAGAACTCCGCCTCGACGCCGCTGCGGAACTGCAGGCCCATGGCCGCCGCCCGGGCGATCTGACGCTGGAGCACCCGGCGCGGCGACTGCTCCAGCACCTGGCCCTCCACCTGCAGATCGGTGGCCACCCAGGCCACGTCCGGCTGCCAGGGGAGCACCATCAGGCTGGTGACATCGGGGATCGCCAGCACGTCCGGATCGGCCGGGGTCATGTCGAGCCAGGCGGCGAAACCGGCGAAGCCGGCCCCGGATCGGGCCAGTTCGGCCGCCGCGGCCGCCGGCACCAGCTTGGCCCGCTGCACCCCGAACAGGTCGCAGAAGGAGAAGAGGAAGTGGCGGATGCCATGGGTGGCGGCGAAGCGGGCCAGATCGGTCATCGGGGGTGGTGAGGGGTGAGGCGGGTGTGGGGGCGGCGAGTGGGGGCTGGCCGGAGGCGATCCGTCAGCGCAGAGCCGTCAGTCGGCGCAGAGGCGTCAGTCAGTGCAGAGCCGATCCACGGCGGCCCGCAGCTGGCGCTGCTCGGCCGGCGCGTCGCGGGGATTGCCGGCCCGGTGGCCCAGGTCGGACTCCAGAACCTCGAAGTGGGCACCGCGGATCAGGGCGGCCTCGGCCTGGCAGTCGTCGGGGGTGAAATAGAGGTCGTGGCGGCCGGCGATCACGGCGGTGCGGGCCCGGATCCGGCCCAGGGCCGCGGCCAGGTCGGCATCGGGATCGCCTTGGCTCGTGGCTTCTGGATCGCCATCGGCAGCACCATCGCCAGGGGCATCGGCCGCGCTGATCCCGGCGGCGGCTGCCACGTCGTTCGCCAGCCAGACATCGAGCATGGCCAGCAGGTCATGGGGGTCGTGGCGGCGGTAAGCCGGCAGCCAGGCCTGCTCCACGTAGGCCTCGACGCTGGCGTAGCCCAGCTGGCGATGGGCGCCGCGGCGATAGAAGGGCTGGCTGGCGGCCCAGCTGGCGTAGATCAGGGCGAAGGTGCGCAACCCCTGCTCCGGTACGCCCCGGAAGCAGCGCCCATCCCAGTGGGGATCGGCGGTGAGGGCCTGGCGCAGGCTGAGCAGGAACACCCGGTTGTGGGCCGTGGTGCGCGCCGTGCCGCAGACGCAGCAGATCCGCCGGGTCCGCTCCGGCTCCAGCACGGCCCAGTGGTAGGCCTGCTGGGCCCCCATCGACCAGCCGTAGATCAGGGCCGGTGCGCCCACCTGGAAGACCTCCTCCAGCAGCCGGCGCTGGGCGGCCACGTTGTCACGGTGGTCGACGGGCCAGGAGCCGGCCACCAGGCCGGCTCCTGAGTTGCTGGGACTGGTGGAGCGGCCATTGCCGAACTGGCTGACCAGCACCACGCACCAGCGCTCCGGATCGAGGATCGGCCCCACCACCCAGTCGATGTCCTCGGGCCAGGCGCCATAGGAGCTCGGGTAGAGCACCAGGTTGGAGCGGTCTTCTGCCAGCGTTCCGTAGACCCGATAGTCGAGCCAGGCGGCGGGAAGGATCCCGCCGGCGGCGAGGGGAAAGTCCCCGAGCGCGAAGCGGCGCGGGGGGGCGGGGCTTGGGGGCAAGGGAGCGGGGTTCAGGGGAGGGCGAGTCGGGCGGGATCGCGCAGGAAGTCGCGGTGCACCGCCAGGTACCCCTGCCCCGTGTGAACCAGATGGGGCGCCAGATGGCCATGGGCCTCGGCGAGGGCGTGGAAGGGCACCGAGGGGTAGAGGTGGTGCTCGACGTGGAAGGGCATGTCCCACATCAGCCAGCGCAGGGGCGGCAGCGTCAGGGTGGTGCGGGTGTTGCTGAGGCCGTCCGTGTCGGTGCTGCAACCCCCGTGCTCGGCCATCAGCACGAAGCGCAGCAGCGGCTGGCCGACGGCCAGGGGCAGCAGCCAGAACCAGAACATGGCACTGTTGCCCTGCCAGAGGGAGGCGACCAGCAGGACGGCGTAGACGGCGACCTGGATCCGGATCGAACGGGTGACGGCCGCGGCCGCCTCGGCGGGAAGGTAGGGCCTGCCGCCGAAGTCACCGCGCAGGCCGGCGGCATGGCCGCGCAGCTTGCCGATCCACCAGGGAAGCCCGCTGAGCTCGAGCAGATAACCGGCCAGGCTGCTGGGGGGGGCGTCCTCCAGCTCCGGATCGAGGCCCGGCTGGTGGGTGTAGCGATGGTGCCACTGGTGGTAGCGGCGGTAGTAATCGGCGTTGTAGAAGCTCAGCAGACCGGCCCACCAGGCCACGGCGTCGTTGAGGCCCTTACCGGCGAAGGCGGTGCGGTGGCCGCATTCGTGCATGGCGCAGAAGCCGAAGGCCAGGCCCCAGCCCAGCAGCAGCAGGCCCACCAGCCGCAGGCCAAAGAACGCTGCGGTGGGTAGGGCGGGAGACATCGGCCATCCCCAGAGCACGGCCCCCAGCCCCAGCACGGTGAGGTGAAAGGCCAGCCGGCGCCAGCCGGGCCCGTCCCGTCGCTCGTTGAGGCGCTGCAGCAGCGGAGCGGACAGCAGCGGCGCAGCGGCGCCCGGGCCGGCCGCCGGTGGCGCGGAGGGTGGGGAGGCGGTCACGAAGGTCGCCGTTGGTCGGCGGAGGGAGACGTCGTCGACCCACTGTCCCGCTCGGGGTCCGCCGGACACCGTTCGTCACGAACACTCCCACCGGGTGTGGCGCCCTGTGGGGATGGTTACGCGCTGATGCCCCGCGGCAGGGAAGAGTGGGACCTGCGTCGTGCAGGCCCGGTGCCTTCCCTGCTGTTCTTCTCGCTCTGGGGCTTCGAGGGCCCCCTCGCCATGGCCCTGGAGACGGCGGAAGGGGGGGGCTTCGACGGGCTGGAGCTGAACATTCACCATCCCTCCCTTGTCGGCGACCCGGACGGACCCGCCCGCCTGCTGTCGTCCGGCAGGCCCCTGGTGCTGGAGGTGGTCACCGGTGGGGATTACGTGCCGCAGCTGGCCGTCACGCCGGCGCAGCACCTGGCGGAACTGGAGGACCAGCTCAACCGCTGCGCCGACCTCCGCCCCCACCGGGTGACTGTGCTCACCGGCAGCGATGCCTGGCCCCTGGAGCGGCAACTGACCTTCCTGGCCGAGGCCCAGGCCCTGGCGGCAGCCAGCGGCCTGCCGGTGAGCTTCGAAACCCACCGGTCCCGCTGCCTGGGGATGCCCTGGACGATCGCGCCGCTGCTGGAGGCCGTGCCCGGGCTGCGGCTCACGGCCGACCTTAGCCATTGGTGCGTGGTGGCCGAACGGCTGATGACCCCGGATCTGGAGCCGGTGCGGTTGATGGCCGAGCGGGTCGACCACATCCATGCCCGGGTGGGCCATGCCCAGGGTCCCCAGGTGTCCCACCCCTTCGCCCCTGAGCACGCGGAGGCGCTGGCGGCCCATCGGGCCTGCTGGCGCCTGTTCACCGAGAGGGCGCTCCAGCGCGGGGCGCCGCCGCCCAGCTTCACTCCCGAATTCGGACCGGATGGCTACATGCCCACCCTGCCCTTCACTGACCGCCCGGTGGCCGATCTGCTGACGGTCAACACGGCGATGGCGCAGTGGTTACGGAGTCAGCTGTTAGCCGACGACAGCGATAAGATGTGTTCATCCTGAACAGAGCTACGTCGTGATGAACGTGATCGACGCCCCGACCGCCACACCGTCGGCCAACCATTCCAGCGAAGGGTCCGATCCCCGCCAGGCCACCCTGGTCGCTTCGCTGCGCGCCCGCTACGCCATCGCCGAGCAGCGCCAGGACGCCGATGCCAAACGTGCCCTGTTCAAGGAGGCCGTTTATCTGGGCATCCGCCCCGACGCGTACCAGGGCTCCAGCAGCGCCGCGTAGATCGCCTGCTGATGCAGGATCCGGGCCTCCAGCCTGTGCGGGGGGCCGGTGCGGAACCCATCCCCGTAGCCCCGCTGCGCCGACTCCACCAGGTCCCGGTCCTCGGCCAGGAAGTGGACCATCTCCGCCATCAGCTCCTCCCCTTCGGCCTGGCGTGAGGCGGGGCCCAGCAGCCACACCTGCATGCGGCAGGTGTCCAGTTTCTCGGGCAGGAACTGGATCATCGCCATCCGTCCGTCGGGCCACAGCAGCAGGTGGTTCCACGGCGGCAGGCCAAAGGTGAGGAACTCACCCTCCGCCTCGGGCCAGGGGGTGGCCAGCACGTTGGCCCAGGTGCCGAAGCGATGGCGGTAGTCGCGCACCGGGCCCTGCAGCCGATGCAGGGTGGTGGGATGGGCGATGGCGACGTGGTAGTCGTCGAGGGTGTTGTCGTGGGCGATCTTCCAGTTGCAGGCGAGCCCCCGTTCGTGGAAGGCCAGGGGCAACAGGGTTCGGGCGAGGGCTTCGGAGGCTTCCTGCAGCGGCAGATCGAGCTGGTCGTCGAGGGGGATCGGATCGGCCCCCAGGGCCACCCAGATCAGGGAGGCGCGCACCTGGCAGCCGAGGCCCTCGAGTGGCCAGGCACCGCGATCGAAGGGGTCGACGAACTCCCCTTCCCGGGCGGCCGCCAGCAGCGTGCCGCCCAGGTCGTAGGTCCAGCCGTGGTAGGGGCACACCAGCCTCCGGCAGGCCACGCTGCCCTCAGCCGGCTCGCGAAAGGCCACGGCTCGGTGGGGGCAGCGGTTGCGGAAGGCCCGCACGACGCCATCACTGCCGTGGCAGAGCAGCACGGGCAGGCCCAGCAGCTCCAGCGCCCGCACATGCCCCTGCGGAAGATCGGCGGCGGCGGCGACGGGGTGCCAGAAGCGGCTGGCGTAGTGCTCGCGCTCCAGGGCGGCCACGGACACCGAGCCGTACAGCTCCGTTGGCAGAAAGGCGGCCCGGGTGGCGGTGTCCATGGAACGAACGGTCAGGGCAGGGCGGAGTGAACGCTCAGAGCAGGGAGCCATCCAGGCTGCGCAGGCGGCTGGCGAGTTCCTCGCGCAGTTCCAGGAAGGGCTGGGACACGCGCAGGTGGCGCAGGTCGGAGCGGTCCAGCTGGACGTCGACGGTGTGGACGATCCTGCCGGGCCGCGGCGCCATGATGTGGACGGTGCCGGCGAGCAGCAGCGCCTCCTCGATGTCGTGGGTGATCAGCAGGGCGGTGAGCCCGGTGCGCTTCCAGAGGTCGTGGAGGAACTCCTGCATCGATTCGCGGATCTGCAGATCCAGCGCCCCGAACGGTTCGTCCAGCAGCAGCACCTTCGGCTCGGTGGCCAGGGCCCGGGCGATGGCCACCCGCTGCTGCATGCCCCCCGAGAGTTCCCGCGGCAGCAGCCGGGCCGCGTCGGCCAGCCCGACCACGTCGAGGAAGTAGGCGGTCCGCTCGCGGATCTCCGCCTTGCCCCGTCCCTGGAGGGACAGGCCGAAGGCGACGTTCTGGGCCGCCGTGAGCCAGGGGTAGAGGCTGTATTTCTGGAACACCATGCCGCGGTCGGAGCCGGGGCGCCGGACCGGCACGCCATCGAGGTGGATGGTGCCCTCGCTGGGCCGCTCGAGGCCGGCGATCAGCCGCATCACGGTGGACTTGCCGGATCCCGAACTGCCGACCAGAGCCATGAACTGACCCGAAAACAGCTCGAAAGAGATGGTTTCGAGAACGAGCTTGCGATCCCGCCCCTCGCCGAAGCTCTTGGAAACCTGGGAAACCTGGAGATGCATGAGATTCAGTTGGCCCAGGAACAGGCCCGTCGCATCAGAAACCGGAAACCCAGATCGATCATCAGACCGATGAGTCCGATAACGATCAGCCCGACAAAGATCTCATCGGTGCGCAGGAATCGCTGGGCCAGGCTGATGCGTTTGCCCAGGCCCTCGTTGGCGGCCACCAGTTCGGCGACGATCACGAGGTTCCAGGCCGAGGCCATGTTGATGCGGTAGGTGTCGAGCACCTGGGGGGCGATGTAGGGAGCCACCACCCGGGTGAGGATGGGAAGGCCCCGGCCCCCCAGGGTGAGGGCCGTTTCCACCAGTTCGGAGGGAACGAACTTCACCGCATCCATGATCATCAGGGTGTTGAAGAAGAAGGTGCCGATGAAGATGAGCATCACCTTCGGCAGCTCCTCGAGGCCGAAATAAATGATCAGCAGGGGGATGAAGGCCGGCGCCGGCATGTACCGGATCAGCGCCATCAGGGGTTCCAGAAAGTGGCAGATGGTGCGGTTCGTGCCCATGGCGATGCCGATCGGCAGGGCCAGCCCTGCCGAGATCGCGAAGCCGATGAAGACCCGCTTGATGCTGGCCACCGCATCCGCCACCAGGATTCCGCGCTGGAACTGGTCGGTTCCCGCCAACCACACCGCTCCAGGGCCCGGCAGGAAGAGCTTGTCGACCATGCCGCTGGCGGTGACCAGCCACCACACCAGGAAGACGGTGAGGATGCCGAGCACCCCCAAGACCCAGGGGTGGCTGAGGAAGCGACGCAGGGCGGGGGACCGGGCCATGGTGCTCAACGGGCGTTGTCGACAAACTGGGAGTTCAGCAGGTTGGTGAGGTCAGGCTTGGTTTTGGCCAGGCCCGTCTCCACCAGGAAGACGCTGATCTGTTCGGCGGCATAGGGCAGCGACAGCATCGTGGTGCCCGGCTTGAAGTTGCTGCGGTTTTCCTCCAGGGTCTGGATGGTGGTGCCGGCGTTGTACTCCTTGAACTCGGCTTCGCTGACGCCGGAGCGTTCCACCAGGATCGGCAGGGTGCCGGCGGGGTCGTCCTTGATCGTCTTGAGGGTGGCGAACCAGGCGTTGACGATCTTCTGGACCTTCTCGGGATTCTTGGCGACGAATTCCGTGCGGCAGACGAGCAGATCGCTGATCGCCCCGGGGTGATCCTTGGAGGTGGCCAGGGCCCGGCTGCCCGGTCGCTTCAGGGCCTGGGTGGTGAAGGGGGCATAGACGCCGGCGGCGTCCACCTTGCCTGCGGCGAAGGCCGCGGCGGCGGCGCCGGTTTCGAGGGGAACGAAGGTGATGTCCTTGGCGGAGAGACCCGCATCCTTGAGCACCTTGAGCAGCAGGAAGTGGTCGACGGTGCCTTCCTCGGCGGCGACCTTCTTGCCCTTCAGCTCGGGGATCGACTTGATCTCCGCCGCGGCGATGATCTGGTCATTGCCCGTGGAGAAATCGTTCTGGAGCACCACCTGGAGATCGGCCCCACCCGCCACGGAACTGATGGTGTCGTTGAGGGTCTGGCTGTTGCAATCCAGCTGACCGGCGTTGAGGGCGTTGATCGAATCGAGATAGCCGTCGAACCACTGCATCGAGGCCGCCACCCCCTGCTCCTTGAACAGCTCCTTGACCTCGGTGACCTTCCAGGGGAACCAGCCCGGCCAGGCGCTGTAGCCGATCTTGACGGGCGCCTCCTGGCTCGCAGGCTGCTGGCAACCGGCCAGCAATCCTCCCCCGAGAGCGGCCATCAGGGTGAGGGCGACGGCCCGGCGTTGACGACGGAACAAGGTGGCTTTCAACATCAGGGAAATCGGGGAAAGGGTGGTGCCTGCGCAGATGGAGAGGGTCGCGTCTTTGACGCGATCCCAGATGGATGCTGGGTTCGGTTCCGTGGGGTTGTTGGGTGAAGGGAGCCCCCCGTTGGAGAGGGTCAGAAGAACTCCAGATAACGCTGCTGTTCCCATTCGGAGACAGCAGAGTGGTAGGACTCCCACTCTTCACGTTTGTAGGAGATAAACGCCTTGAACATGGCATCACCGAATACGCTTTCGGCAAGTGGATCCGCCGCGAAGGCCTCCACCGCCTCGCCGAGGGTTCGGGGCAGCATGTTCAGGCCCCGCTCGGCCCGTTCCGCCGCGCTGAGTGTGTAGGCATTCACCAGGTTGGGAGCGCCGGGATCGAGTTGTTCGCGAATCCCCTCCAGGCCGGCGGCCAGCATCAGGGCCCCACCCAGGTACGGGTTGCAGGAGATGTCGGCCGCCCGGCATTCCACCCGGCCGCCGGGAGAGGGAATGCGCAGCATGTTGGTGCGGTTGTTGTTGCCGTAGCAGACGAACACCGGTGCCCAGGTGAACCCCGACATGCTCCCTTGGGCGACGAGGCGCTTGTAGCTGTTGACCGTCGGGGCGATCACGGCGCAGATGGCGGGGGCGTGCCGGAGCACACCGGCAATGAAGTGCTCCGCCAGCCGGGTGACCTCCCCGGGGGTCGCCTCGGGCGTGGCGAACAGGTTCACCCCGGTCTGAAGGTCCGCCAGGGACATGTTGAAGTGGGCGCCGCTGCCGGTGCGGTCGCCGAAGGGCTTGGGCATGAAGGTGGCCAGCAGCCCGTGCCGATGGGCGATCTCCTTGGCCATCAGCTTGAAGAAGGTCAGCCGGTCGGCCATGGTGAGCACGTCGGCGTAGTCGAAGTCGGTCTCGAACTGGCCGGGGCCGTCCTCGTGGTCGAAGGAATAGACCCCCCACCCCAGGCCGTTCATCGCCTGCACCAGCTCGTCCAGCCAGGGCAGGTTGTCGAGCAGGCCGCGCACGTCGTAGGCGGGTTTGTCGAGGGTGTCGCGGTCGCTGAAGGGGACCCAGCCCCCCGCCGCCCCCTTCTTCAGCACAAAGAACTCGGTCTCGATGCCGAGGTTGAAGCGGAAGCCCATGGCGGCGGCCTCCTGGCGCACCCGGCCCAGGATGTGGCGGCTGCAGGCGTCGAAGGGGCGGCCGTGCAGGTGCAGATCGCTGGCGAACCAGGCCACCTCCGGCTGCCAGGGGAGCACGGTGACGCTGGCGGGATCGGGGACCGCGGCCACCTCGTCGTCGCTCACCTCCTGGGGCACGCCGTCGAGGGCCGCGCCGGTGAACAGTTCGGAGCCGGCCATCATCTGGCCGAGGTGTTCGAGGGGCACGGCCTTGGCCTTGCTCACCCCGTGCAGGTCCACGAAGCTGGCCAGGGCGTAGCGGACGCCCTTCGCGCGCAGGTCGGCCTGCAGGGCCGAGGTGGAATCGGAGGCGGGATGCTGGTGACTCATCAGGCGTGCAGCAGGGCGGGGGAGATCTGAACGGCCTGGCGCTGGGCGTCGAGCCAGTCGTGCCAGGCCTCAAAGCCCTCTCCGGTGGTGGCGGAGAGGCGGAACACGGCGGTGCGGGGGTTCACCTGGCGGATGTGGGCCTCGATCCGCTCCACATCCACCGGCAGGTGGGGCAGCAGATCCACCTTGGTGATCAGCACGCAGTCGGCTTCCCGGAACATCACCGGGTACTTGAGCGGCTTGTCGTCCCCCTCGGTGACGCTGAGGAGCGCCACCTTGCGGTGCTCACCGATGGCGAACTCGGCGGGGCAGACCAGGTTGCCCACGTTTTCCACCCAGAGGATGTCCAGGGCGGCGGGATCGAGCCGCTGGCGGAGCAGCTTCAGGCCGCCGCTGACCATGGCGGCATCCAGGTGGCAGGCACGGCCGGTGGTGATCGGCACCACCGGAATCCCCACGGCCTCCAGCCGCTCAGCGTCGAGCAGGGTGGTCATGTCGCCTTCCAGGACGGCCATGGCCCAGCGGCCGGCGAGGGCGGCGAGGCTGCGCTCCAGCAGGGAGGTCTTGCCGGCGCCGGGGCTGCTCATGACGTTGAGGCAGAGCAGGTTCCAGGCGTCGAAGTGCTCGCGGTTGTGGTCGGCCCGGTGCTGGTTGGCCGCCAGCAGATTCAGACCGAGGCTGTCTTCGAGGGGCATGTGCATGGCGGATCAGCAGGCGGCTGTGGGACGGGAAGCAGTGGATGGGGCGGTATCGAAGCCGTAGGCGACCGAACGGATCCGCAGTTCGCGGCCGCTGACGATCTCCTCCATCGGGTGGTGGCAGCAGGGGGAGCGGAAGCCGTCGGCTTGAACGGGGCTGTAGGTGGCCTGGCAGCGGACGCAGCGCCCCACCAGGGGCACCGACTCGATCACCAGCTCGGCGCCGTCGAGCCAGCTGCCCTTGACGGCATCGGCCCAGGTGACCACCAGCTGGTCGGGTTCGACGCAGGTGAAGGTGCCCACTTCGAGATGGACCCGATCCACCGCCGGCACCCGGGGAGCGTGCTGCTGCTTCCACTCGTTCATGGACAGCAGCAGGCAGCGCGTCATGTCGACTTCATGCATGCCCTATCTCCAGGCGCGGTCGACCTGCATGTTGCAGTCCTTGGAGAGCCAGGCGGGGGCTGACTTGCGGGGCAGCTGGCCGCTCACCACCAGGTGGGCCATGGTGTCGCAGATGACCCGGGTGGCCATCAGGGAGGTCATGTCGCTGACGTCGTAGGGGGGGGAGACCTCCACCACCTCGAGGCCGCAGACGGGCACGTTGCGCACGATCAGCTCCAGCAGCTTGAGGGCCTCGCGCGGCAGCAGGCCGCCGGGCTCGGGCCAGCCGGTGCCCGGCACGAAGCCGGCATCGATGCAGTCGATGTCGAAGGAGATGTAGACGCAGTCGGTGCCGTCGGTGGCGCGCTCGATGGCGTATTTGGCCGCCGCCTCCAGGCCCATGTCGCAGATGTCGGTGACGGTGAGCACGTTGGTGCCCCGCTCGCGGCAGACCTTCACCCCTTCCCGCGGCACCTGCCAGCCGCCGATGCCCAGTTGCACCAGGTTCTCGGCCGGGGCGTTGGCCATGTTGGTCGCGTGGAACCACGGGGTGGTGTGCATGCGCTCGTCCAGGTCGGTCTCCTGGGTGTCGACGTGGCGATCGAAGTGGATGATGCCCACCTTCTTGTCGCCGAGATGGCGGCAGACGCCCCGGACGGTGGGGAAGCCGATCGAGTGGTCGCCGCCCAGGATGATCGGGAAGGCGCCGCTGGCGAAGACGTGGGCGATGCCCTTGGAGATCTGATCGAAGCTCTTCTCGTTATTCGCGGGGATGGTGAAGATGTCACCCACGTCGCAGAGGGTGATCTGCTCGCGCAGGTCGACCCCCATCTCGTAGTTGTAGGGGGTGTACAGCGCTGAAATGCGCCGGATGCCCTGGGGACCGAAGCGGGTGCCGGGCCGGTAGGTGGTGCCGCTGTCGTGGGGAACCCCCACCACCGCCACGTCGAACTCCCCAACCCGGTTCACGTCCTCCAGGTAGGGGGCCTTCATGAAGGTGTTGATGCCGGCGTAGTGGGGCAGCTCACCGCGGGAGAAGGTGGAGATGCGCCGGTCGACGATGCTCTCGGCGGCCTCCAGGCCATGGCGAAGGCCCTGGTCGACCTCCTGCTGCCAGCCGGTCAGGGGAAGGGCGGCTTCCTTCTCGAGGGCCCTGGCCCCTTCACTGCCGGCGGGGTGGCGCCCCCGGTCGAAGGCCTCGGCCGCATCGGCCTGGCTGCCGCTGGACGGATCGTTCATTCGGACCTCTGGGCACGGTGGGAATGGGGCGGTCTCCCGGGCTTTTGTCCCTCCGTGCCACACACCGGTGAGAACTGGGTTCTCGGATTCGGTGGGTGCGCTTCTCTCGGACCAGGCATCCCTCCGCCTGCTGGCAGTGCCAGGAATGGCAGTGCGAGCAATGGGGGACCGGAACCCTAGAAGCAATTTCCGCCTTGGGATCCTGAAGGCCCCCGGGCGGGACGGTTGTGACGGTTGCTACGGGATCGGTGCGGTCGCCTCAGGAAGGACAGGGGAGACCGGCCGCCTTGCGGTTGGTCTCGCGGCGCAGCAGCAGAAAGAGGTAGTCCGGGTCCTTGTACTGGCTCGGCAGGCACTGGTGCAGCTGCTCGAGCCGGTGCCAGCAGACCGTGCGCTGGATCTTCTTGAGGGTTCGACCTTCCCGGACCAGCAGCCGCAGGGCCTTGCAGTACATCGAATAGTTGGCCTCCAGTTCACCGATGGTGACTTTCGGGATCGTGACCTTCGGTAGGGACGCTGGAAGCGATCGGGCGGTCATCGGCCATCCTTCGGGGCAGGCCCCGCAGAGATGCATCCACTGTCGTCCATGGCCGGCCGGGGCGCGCCCCCCATCCGGGGACATTCCCGCCCCGGGCGTCCCCCGGCCGGAGGGGGACGCCATGGGGGTTCGCTGACCCGGACGGCACAGGGGGGTGGCGGCCCTTCCGATTCAGTTAAGGTTTGGTCAGCAGAGGAATGCCCGGCATGTACAAGGACCATCCCGTCATGAACGCGCTGCTGGAGCAGCTCCGCTCCCTCAACGAGCAGTACAGCGACCTGCCCAACGAACTCAACCGTTACCGCGTCGTCCGCCAGGAGCAGCTGATTGCCCAGTGGGCCCCCGGCCTCAGCGTCGCCGTCTGAGTCTCGCCCTGGCCAGGGCGGCCCGATGGCCCCCCGTCCCCACCCCCTGTTGAAGCCTCACCCGTGAGGTGATGAACAAGAACCACCCCGTCTACCACTCCCTGGTCGCCAGGCTGGAGAGCCTCCGGGATCAGTACCGGCACCATCCCTGCGAGCGGAACCGCTACCGGCTGGTGCGGCAGGAACAGCTGATCGCCCAGTGGGTGGCCGCCTCCGACCTGCCCTCTCCGAGCCTCTCCCCCATGGGGGGCGGCGCGTCGGCACCGGCGCCAACATGAAGAAAATCTCTCGCTTTGCCGTCGGGTGTTCCTTGTTGCTCTCGGGAGCCCATCCATCGGCTATTCCGTAGACAGCACACCCCTGTCGGCTGTACGGGCAAAGGTATGGGCAAAGGTTCGGGTAAAGGTCCTGGCAAAGGCCATGACAAAAAGGAAAAGGGAAGTCTCAAGATCAAGACCCTGACGATCAAGCCGCCGAAGGCGAAAGAATCCCGAAGCCTCGGCTCTTCCGCCGTGAGCGAGTCGGACCTCTACAGGCCCTCTCCGATCTTCGACGACCTCGCCAACCATTCCGAGGGACGCCCTCCCAAGCTGGATCGCAAGTTCTACGAGAAGGAACTGGCCCGGCTCCAGGTGGAGCTGGTGAAGATGCAGTACTGGGCGAAGCATGTGGGGTACCGCATGATCCTGCTGTTCGAGGGCCGGGATGCGGCCGGCAAGGGCGGCACCATCAAGCGCATCACCGAGCCGCTCAACCCAAGGGGCTGCAACGTGGTGGCCCTCGGCACCCCCTCCGACCAGCAGAAGACCCAGTGGTACTTCCAGCGCTATGTCGAGAATTTCCCCTCCGCCGGGGAGATCGTCCTGTTCGACCGCAGCTGGTATAACCGGGCCGGCGTCGAGAAGGTGATGGGCTTCTGCACGCCGGAGCAAGTGAATGAATTCATGCTCTCCTGCCCGGAGTTCGAGCGCATGCTGGTGCGCAGCGGCATCACCCTGATCAAGTACTGGTTCTCCGTCAGCGACGACGAGCAGGAGGCCCGTTTCCGCTCCCGGCTGGAGGATCCGGCCCGCCGCTGGAAGCTCAGCCCGATGGACCTGGAATCCCGGGACCGCTGGGTGGAGTTCTCCCGGGCCAAGGATGAGATGTTCGCCCACACCAACATCCCGGAGGCCCCCTGGTTCACCGTTGAGGCCAATGACAAGCGCCGGGCCAGGCTCAACTGCATCCGTCACCTGCTCAGCAAGGTCCCCTACGAGGACATGACACCCAAGGCGATCGAACTGCCCCCCCGCAAGAGCGGTGCCGACTACCAGCGTCCCCCGATGAACGAACAGTTCTTCGTGCCCAACGCCTATCCCTGAGCCCCCTCGACCAGCCAGCGGCGGCCCCCGAGCAGCTCCAGCCAGACCAGCACCACCAGCCAGTGGATCAGCACCGGGGCCGCGATGGACCCGGTGAGCTGGTAGGCAGCCACGCACGTCACCCCCAGCAGGGCGGCCAGGAGCAGGAAGCGGCCGTCGTCGAAGAGCTTGCGGCCCCGGCGGTACCAGAGCCGGCCGGCCAGCGGATGCCAGGCGACGAAGAGCCCCACGCTCAGGGCCCCCCAGGCGAAGGTGTCCGCCATGCCGAGACCTTCCAAGGCGTGGGGCAGCAGGGCGGCCCGGAACAGGGTCTCCTCGACCAGGGCCGGGGTCAGCAGCAGGGCCGGGGCCTGGCGCAGCAGCAGCCAGGGCCGCACCGCTGAAGCCGTCGCCGGCAGGAAGCCGCTGCGGCGCCCCAGCGGCAGGGCGATGGCGGCGTAGGCCCCCAGCAGCAGGGCCGCCAGGGCCAGGCCGGCTCCACCGAGGGGCGTGAAGAAGGCATCCATCAGCCGGGGCAGGGCCAGCCCCACCACGGGCAGCTGACCGAGGAGCTGGGTCGGCGCCAGGGGGGCCAGGCGCCGGTCGGCGCCGGGGAGCTGGTTGGTGCGCAGCACATGGAGCGGGTCCCCGTGGCGCAGGAACACCCGGGCCATCTCGTCGTGGGCGCGGCGGGGCAGCATCGATCGCCAGCTGAGCAGTCCATCCCAGAGGCTGGGGCTGGCCCGGAAGCGGTCCGGTGCATCGCCGGGGCGGTCCATCAGCGAGGCGTTGTGGCGCCAGTCGGCGCGGACCATGCCGAAGGGGGTCAGCAGGGCATCGAGGGAGCGGGCCAGGGAGGCGAGCCGGGGCAGATCGGTGCCGTCGAGCTCGCGGCGGCGGCGCCGCAGCTGGTCGATGGCGATCCAGAGGGCCTGGCTGGAATCCTGCACGCAGGAGATGGCCGGGGACACCAGCGAGACGCCGCCGCCGTCGCCGCTGCGGTAGCGGGCCATCAGCACCTCCGCCTGGATCGCCAGTTCCTCCAGCAGCAGGGGGTCGGTGCGCACCAGCACGTCCGAGATCGGCCGCGTCCCGAGCCAGCCCCGCTGCAGGTTGCCGGTGTAGGCGCTCCAGTCCTGGCTGCCCGAGACGATGCCGTTGGGATTGTTGGCGTAGATCTGGTGGTAGCGCAGGTCGAAACGGGGCTCCCCGGTGAAGGGATCGATCACGATCCGGGCGGCACCGAAGGCGAAGTGGCCCGTCACCGTGAAGCCGCTGATCGGCTCGCCATCGGGCCCGCCGATGCCGCCGAAGTTGTGGATCAACAGGGAACGGTCGCCGGGTTGCCAGGGGGCGTGCTCCCCATCGGGATTCATGCTCACCCGGCTGAAGCGGCCGCGCCGGGTCTGGTCGTCGCTCCAGTTGATCCGGCTGATCGCGTTGAGGCCGGCGGCGGTGCCCCGCAGAACCCGGTCGCTCTCCAGGCGGGTGAGGTGGCGGGGTTCCAGGGCCTGGGCGGTGAAGGTCCCGTCGCTGTCCGGGGCGCCGTAGAGGTACCAGCCGTCGCTGCCGACGGGGGACTCCAGCAGTCCCTGCGGATCGAAGAAGCGCCGGCCATGGCGGTCGGGGGGCTGGCGGGGCAGTCGCACCGTCTCGATCGGGCCGACGAAGTCCCCCTGGCCCCGGTCGTAGTGCTGGACCTGGAAGCGCTCCGGGTCGGCAGGGTCGCGGGAGAGTAATCGCACCAGAGCCACCCAGCGGCCCGTGCTCTGCAGGGGCGGGCGAGCGATCCGAAGCACGGTGTCCCCGTCCCGCCGCTCGACGTCCACCTCCTCGAGCGCCACGGTGATGTCGTCGTGGGGATGGGCCCCCGCCAGCGTCTGCAGCGGCCCGACATCGTTGCGCCCATCCAGGCGGGTGGGCACCACATTGCCCTGCTGCGCCGCCAGCCGGGCCTGGGTCCCGAGCCGCACCGGCGTGCTCACCTTGCCCACCAGGGCCCGCAGCATTGGCTCGTCCCGCCAGCCCAGCCGCAGGCGCTGGCCGACCAGGGCGTCGTGGCCCGCCGGGGCCTGCTCCAGCTCCAGCCACACCCAGTCGCCGCCGCCCCGGGCCATCTCGGCCGCTGCGGGAAGGATCAGGCGCCCGAACCAGTCGCCATGGGGTCGGTAGAGGGCCGGATCCGGCCGACGTTCCAGCGGATAGTGCTCCGGACGGTTGAAGGGGGCCTGCCAGGCCAGGTCGTAGCTGGTGGGCGGTGGGGGGGGCGGCGCGCCCAGGGCACCCCTGGCCAGGGGCAGGACCAGCAGCACCATGGCCAGAACGGCCGTCAGAAGGGTCAGCCGGCGGCGGCGGTCAGGGCGAGGCCGCCCGGGCTTGGCAGGTGGCGGCATGGGGTCCTAACCGCCGCTTTCCCGGTGGATCGCCAGGGCCGCCAGCACGCCGCCGGCGAAACCGGAGGCGTGGCCGATCCAGCTCACCCCCGGGGGACTCAGGAACGGCAGCAGGCTGGGCAGCGCCCCCCCGTAGGCGAACAGCGCGGTGAGCGACAGCAGGATCGAGAGGGGGCGGCGCTCCAGCCAGCCGATCAGCAGCAGGTAGCCCAGCAGTCCGTAGATGACCCCGGAGAGGCCGTGGCTGGCCTGGTGCCAGAACAGCCAGACGGGGATGGCCGTGGCGTAGACCCCCAGCCACACGGCCAGGTAATCGCCCCGGCTCTTGGCCAGCACCAGCCAGGACAGGGGCAGGAACCAGAGGCTGTTGCTGATCAGGTGGCCGAAGCCTCCATGGCTGAAGGGGGCGGTGAGCACCCCGAGGAAGGGCCCCCCCGGCACCATCGGCAGGTTCCAGCGGCCTCCGAAGAAGACCTGGTCGATGATCTCCTGGACCCAGGGCACCGCCAGGATCAGCACCGGCAGCACGGCCATGCCCTTCAGACGGGACAGGCTGCGGTCGAGCCGCTGGGCAAGGGATCCGGCCATGGCCGCAGGCGAACCGGCAGTGCGTGTCGGCCTGTCCTAGCTCCCCAGCGGACCGCTCAGCAGCCACCACCACAGCGGAACCGAGACCAGGGCCAGGGCGGTGCTCCAGAGAACCAGCGACGCCACCCCATCGGCCGCCTGCCGCCGCCCGGCTCCGGCGGTCTCCTGCCGCCCGGCAGCGGCCGCTTCCGTGAGCAGCAGCACCGAGATGGCGGTGGGGGCCGCCGCCTGCAGCACCACCGCGTCCCGCAACGGGGAGGGCAGCCCCAGCAGGCCGGCCAGGAGCAGCATGGCCGCCGGGAGCACCACCAGCTTGCCCACCAGGGGCGCCAGCAGGGCCGAACCGCCGGCGGGGCCGGCCGTGCCCGCCGGGCGGCGCCGGAGCATGAGGCCCAGCCGCATCCCCACCAGGGCCAGGGCCACCAGGACCACCAGCCGGGCCGGCCACCACAGCCATTGGGCCAGTACCGCGCTCCAGGGGGTCTGGTGCAGGAGCACGGCCAGCGCCAGTCCCCGCATGGCCGGGCTGGTGGCCAGCACCCGCAGCTGGCGGCGCACGCCGGTGGCGCGCCGGTCCACCAGCAGCGGACCGAGGCTCCAGGTGATCAGCGTGGCCATCAGATCGAAGGCGATCGTGAAGCCGATGGCCTCGGGGGGAAGCAGGGCCAGGGCCACGGGCAGCCCCCAGTAGGCGGTGTTGCCCACGACGCAGCCCAGTTGCAGGCTGCCCTCAGGGATGCACCGGCCCAGGGCCGGCAGGCGCAGCAGCAGCAGGCCCAGGCCCGAGGCGGCCGCCGCCATCAGGGCCGCCGTGAGCAGCTCGGCCTGGAAGCCCGACCGCAGCAGCAGGGCCACCAGGCTGATGGGAATGCCCCAGGTGATCAGCGGCGGGGCCAGCCGTCCCGGCAGCCCGGGGAACCGCATCCCCAGCAGCAGTCCGAGGCCCAGGCAGGGGATCAGTTCGAGCAGGAACCGCAGCACCAGCCCTCCACCGCACCCCTGGCGTACCCACCATGGCGGTCCCCGGCCTGCGGCGCTGCCTAGGGTCGTCGCTTCCCCAGATGCCCAGGTCTTCGATGCAATCCCCCATGCGCTCCGGTGCCGACAACGGCTTCGGCGGGCTCTGGCAGCTGGTCTTCGCCGCCGTGCTCGCCGGCCTGGTGCTGCTGACCCAGACGGTGTTCATCGTGCCGGCGGGCAGCGTGGCCGTGGTCACCACCCTCGGCAAGGTCACCGGTGAGCCGCGGCAGCCCGGGGCCAACTTCAAGATCCCCCTGGCCCAGAACACCTCCCTCTTCGATGTGCGCACCCAGGTGCGGCCGGAGCAGTTCTCCACCCTCACCAAGGACCTGCAGGTGATCCAGGCCACCGCCACCGTGAAGTACGCCATGAAGCCCGCCGAAGCGGGTCGCATCTACGAGACGATCGCCACCGACGACCAGCAGATCTATCCGCGGGTGATCCAGCCCTCCCTGCTGAAGGCCCTCAAGTCGGTGTTCTCCCAGTACGAACTGGTGACGATCGCCACCGAGTGGAACTCCATCTCCGAACTGGTGCAGGAGAAGGTGGCCGAGGAACTGCGCAAGTTCGACTACGTGACCGTCCAGGGCCTGGACCTCACCGGCCTGCAGATCGCCGAGGAGTACCGCGCCGCGATCGAGCAGAAGCAGATCGCCGAGCAACAGTTGCTGCGGGCCCAGACGGAGGTGCTGATCGCCGAGCAGGAGGCCAAGCGGTACCAGACCCTCAATTCCAGCCTCGACGACCAGGTGCTCTACAAGCTGTTTCTGGATAAATGGGATGGGCAGACCTCGGTGGTGCCGGCCCTGCCGGGGGCGGCCGGGGGCGGCGGCAGCCCGGTGATCGTCAACGGCCGCCGCTGAGCGGGACGCCCGATGGACGAGGGAATTCTCGATGTCGATCTGCTGGCCTTCGAACGGGGCGACGCGAGGGCCCGCGACGCCGTCGTCGATGGGGTGAGGCGCAGCCTGGCCAACGGCTTCGTCTACACCAGCAGCGATCTGCCCGTTGACCTGCTGGACTCCGCCTACGGGCTCCTGCAGCGGTTCTTCGCCCTCGAGCCCGACACCAAGCGGCGCTTCCGGGCGCCCGGCGCCAGCGGTCAGACCGGTTACACGGAGGTGCTGGTGGAGACGGCCGCCGGCAGCGATCACCCGGACTGGAAGGAGATGCTGAACTGGGCCGACCCGCTGCCCGCCGGCCATCCCCTGCGGCTCCGTTTCCCGGCGTTCTATCCCGAGCCGGTCCTGCCGGAGGCGGCCGTTCCCGGCATCACCGCCGTGCTGGGGGAGTTCCACCGGGCGATCGCCGATCTCCAGCGGCGCTTTCTGCGGGTGATCGCCGTGGGCATGGGCTGCGGTGATGGCTTCTTCGAGGAGATGGTGCGGGAGGCCCCCACCCTCACCCGGGCCCTGCGCTACCCCCCCATGGCCCAGGCACCGGGGGAGGGGCATGTCTGGGCGGCGGCCCATGGGGACATCAATCTGATCACAGCCCTGCCGAGGGCCACCGGGCCGGGGCTGCAGGTGCGCGTGGCCGGGGAATGGGTGGAGGCGGCTCCGCCGGAGGGCCGGGTGATCATCAACACGGGGCTGATGTTGGAGCGTCTCTCCAACGGCCGCATCCCCACCGGCTGGCATCGGGTGGTGGCGCCGCCGGGGGCCACCGATGAGCGCTTCAGCGTCGTGCAGTTCTGCCATGCCAGACCATGGACGGTCCTGGCGCCGGTGCCCTCCTGCTGCGGCCCGGATCAGCCGCAGCGTTACAGCGCCATATCCGCTGCAGACGCCCTCGAAGAGGTGCTTTACCGCATCAATCTGCTCGAGAACTGAGCATTCGCTGGCGAGGATAGCGGTCGTTCAGAAGGCCGCCGTCACCCATGAGTTCAACGATCCAGGGTGCCGGGATTCTCTCGATGTCGCCGGTGTCGATGTTGAGCACCTGGGCGAAATCGGCCGGGGTCGGACCGCTGAGCTCGCAGATCCGGCCGATGAACCACGGCCTGCCGGCCATGGCCACCACGGCAAGGTGCCCGGCTCGCGCCTCCCGGAAGCGCTGGGGGTTGGCCCGCCTCAGGGGGGCCACCGCTGGATCGATCTGGCCGGGCGCCATGGCAGACCTCTGGTACGCCTGTACTATAACCGGATCGCTTCGGCGCGCCACCGGTCTGCGGGAGCCCCATAGGCTGGGCCCACCCAGAGGCGGAATCCGTGGACGAAGGCAGCAGAGGCGAAGGCAGCACACTGGAGACCGGCGCGAACGAGCGCAACACGGCCGCGGGCGGCCAGGCCTTTCAATACGAGCCCCTCGAGCGCTTCGGGGAAGGCCTCACCACCGCCCGCCCCTGGAACCGGGCCGCCCTGGCGGGGGTCGAGCGTCTCAACGGGCGGGTGGCGATGATCGGATTCCTGGCGGCTCTGATCGGCGAGGAGCTCACCGGCAGGGGGATTGTCGGTCAGCTGGGCCTGATGCTGCGCTGGTTGCTGGGCTGAGGCCCCTGTACCAGGGCGATCGTCCCTGGCCGAAGCCATCCTCACCAGCCGGCCATCCCCGACGGGAATCGTGATGGCCGCAGCCGCTGGCAGCCCCCTCTACATCCTGATGATCAGCCTCCATGGCCTGATCCGTGGAGAGAATCTGGAGCTCGGCCGTGACGCCGATACCGGCGGGCAGACGAAATACGTGGTGGAACTGACCAGGGCCCTGGCCCGCCAGCCAGCGGTTGCCCAGGTGGATCTGGTCACGCGCTGCATCAAGGATGCTGACGTCTCGAAGGACTACGGCAAGCCGATCGAGGTTCTGGATGCCAACGCACGCATCCTTCGGCTTCCTGCAGGACCGGATCTCTACATCCCCAAGGAAGAGCTCTGGGGCCATCTCGATGCCTTCACCGATGAGCTCTTCAGCTGGCTCCATCATCAGCCGCGACGGCCGGACATTCTTCACAGCCATTACGCCGATGCCGGTTATGTCGGTGTTCGCCTGTCCCATCTCACGGGTCTGCCGCTGATTCACACCGGCCACTCCCTCGGCAGGGACAAGCTGCGCCGGCTTCTGGCCCTCGGTCTGTCCGTGGAGGAGATTCAGAAGCGTTATCGGATGGCCGAGCGAATCAGTGCCGAAGAAGATGTGCTGAACAGTGCCAGCCTTGTGATCACCAGCACCCACAATGAGATTGAAGACCAATACGAACTCTACGACTGCTACACCCCTGAGAAGATGTCGGTCATCCCCCCGGGCACCGACCTCAATCAGTTCCATCCACCGACACCCGAGGATGGCCCGGTCGCCTTTGCCGGCACCCTTGCCAAGTATCTCCGGGAGCCTGAGAAGCCGATGATTCTGGCCCTCTCAAGGCCGGATGAGCGCAAGAACATCGTCACCCTCCTGGAGGCCTACGGCAAGTCAAAGCGCCTGCAGAAGCTGGCCAATCTTGTGATTGTTGCCGGGAATCGAAATGACATCCGTGAGCTGAACGAGGGCGCCCAGCAGGTTCTCACCGAGCTGCTTCTTGTCATCGACTGCCATGAGCTCAATGGCCTGGTGGCCCTCCCCAAGCACCATGCCCCCAGTGATGTGGCTGAGATCTATCGACTGGCCGCCTCCTCACGAGGGGTTTTCGTCAACCCGGCCCTCACTGAACCCTTCGGGCTCACCCTGCTCGAGGCGGCGGCCAGTGGACTGCCGCTCGTGGCGACGGAAGTCGGTGGACCCGTCGACATCATCGGCAATTGCAGGAATGGTCTGCTGATTGATCCTCTTGATGAAGCATCGATTGCCGGCGCCTTGCTGATGATTCTCGAAGACGATGCTGTGTGGTCAACCTTTTCCAGCAACGGCCTGACGACGATTGCCAGGTTCTATTCCTGGGAAGCCCATGCCAACCGGTATCTGAAACTGGTGGAGGATCTGATCGTTCAGAAGCGAGTCGTGGCCCGTCCGGCCCCGCTGGCGAAGCCGCCCGCCGTTCAGACAAGAACCCGCGCCATCTTCACCGCCATCGACAACACCCTTCTGGGTGATCCGGAGGCCCTCTCCCGCTTCGTGAAGCTGATGAGGGAGCAGCACCGCAGGGTTCTGTTCGGGATTGCCACCGGACGACGGCTCAACTCGGTGCTCAAGCTCCTGAAGATTCATGCTATCCCTATGCCCGATGTGCTGATCACAAGCCTGGGAACCGAGATCTATACCCCACCCCAGTTGACGACGGACATCTCCTGGATCCACCATATTGATCATCTCTGGACACCCCAGGCTCTCAAACGCCTGATGGATCCACTGCCCGGTCTGACCCTGCAGGCGAAGGAACATCAGAGCCGATTCAAGCTCTCCTATTTCTATGATCCCCAGCAGGCGCCTGCCATGGAGGAGATTCTCACCCTGCTGCGGCAGCATGAGCTCTCTGCCCATACCAGCCTCTCGTTCGGCCAGTTTCTTGACTTCGTTCCGGCCCGCGCCTCCAAGGGCCAGGCCCTGCGCTATGTCGCCAACCAGTGGAAGATTCCCCTGCAGCATGTTCTGGTGAACGGTGGATCCCGTGATGATGAAGACATGCTCCGTGGCCAGACCCTTGGCGTGGTGGTCGACAGCCCCCATCGTCAGGAACTGGCCCAGCTCAGTGACGCCGAACGGGTCTATTTCTCTGCCAGATCCCATGCCGCTGGAATCCTCGAGGCCATCGACCACTATGACTTCTTCGGGCGATGAGCAGTCCCCGCACCTCCCGCTGATGCGACGTCTGCTGCTCTGCACGGACCTGGATCGCACCCTGCTTCCCAATGGTGAGCTGCCCGAATCGGAGGGGGCCCGAGCCATGCTCGCCAGGGTGCTCCGCCAGTCGGGGTTCTCGCTGGCCTATGTCAGCGGCCGGCATCTGGCCTTGATCGAGCAATCGATTCGGGACTATGACCTGCCCCAGCCGGACTGGATCATCGGCGACGTCGGCAGTTCCATCCACGTCAGGGACGGCGATGGCTGGTTCCTTCTGGACGCCTGGTCGCGGTACATCGCCGCAGATTGGCAGGGCTGTTCCGCGGGCCAGCTGGGCGCCCTTCTGGGAGGATGTCCCGGCCTGGTGCTGCAGCCCGAGGACAGGCAGAACGCCCACAAGCTCAGTTTCTTCCTTTCACCGCTGGCCGATCTCCCCGCCCTCACCAGGGCCATCCACGCCTGCCTTGAGCCCCTGGCGATCGCGACCACGCTCATCTTCAGCAACGATGAGTCGTCGCGTGTCGGTCTGTTGGATGTCCTGCCGCAGCGGGCCGGAAAGCTCCATGCGGTCGAGTTTCTGATGCGGGAGCAGGGCTTTTCAGCTGAACAGACGCTCTATGCCGGTGACAGCGGCAATGATCTCTGCGTGCTCACCAGCGGGCTGCCGGCCGTGCTGGTTGCCAATGCCCATCCGGATGTGGCCGAGCAGGCTGTGCGGGAGTCGGCCCGAAAAGGTACGTCTGAGTTTTTGTATCTTGCCAGAGGTGGCTTTCTGGGCATGAACGGCAACTACAGTGCCGGCATCCTGGAAGGGATCGGCCATTTTCATGCCGAAGCCATTCCGGAGCTGGATTGAACGATGCCGACGCGATGTCCGATCACCGTCTTTGGAGAAGTTCTGTTTGATTGTTTTCCGGATGGCACCGAAGTTCTTGGTGGTGCGCCCTTCAATGTGGCCTGGCACCTCAGGGGTTTTGGTCTCTCTCCCCGACTTGTCAGCCGGGTCGGCGGGGATGCCAGGGGCGAGCGGATCCGCTCCGCCATGGGGCGCTGGGGCCTGGATGCTTCCGCTCTGCAGACCGACCCGATCCATGCCACCGGCCGGGTGAGCGTCACCCTCGTCGATGGCGAGCCCTGCTACGCGATCGTGTCGGGCAGCGCCTACGACTTCATCGATCCGCCCGAACCATCCTTAGTTTCGGGCACGGGCCTCCTGTATCACGGCACCCTGGCCCTTCGCCATCCCCCCTCGGCGGCTGCCCTGGCGTCCCTGAAGTCACTGCACCAAGGTCCGATCGTCCTGGATGTGAACCTGCGCCGTCCCTGGTGGTCGATCGAGACGGTTCTGCCCCTGGTGGACGATGCCGATCACGTCAAGCTCAATGCGGCGGAGCTGGCCCTGCTGAGCAACGACGCGCCGCCCGAGGACGACGCGCCCCCCGAGGACGATCGGGACGCCCTGGCCGCCTCCATGCACCGTTTTGCCGAGCGCCACCGGCTGGAGACCCTGGTGGTCACCCGCGGTGCCCTCGGTGTCCTGCACTGGCGTGGCGGCGCGATCGTTTCCGTCGCCGCCGCCGCCGCTGGCCCCGTCGTCGACACGGTGGGTGCGGGGGATGGGTTCGCCGCCGTCCTGCTGCTGGGGCTCAGCCAGGGTTGGCCATGGGCCGAGACCGTCGCCCGTGCCGGCGATTTCGCCGCGGCCCTGGTGTCACAGCGGGGTGCCACCATCGATGACCCGTCGGTCTACACGCAGTTTCTGGCGTCATGGGGGGTTGGCTGATCCGATGTACGAACAGATTTCCCACTCCCTGCTGAATTCCATCCTGGATGATCTGCGTCCAGAGATCCGACGCCAGGACTTGCGTCACTTCTACACAAGGCTGGGCGCCAACTTCTACGCCATCCATTCGTTGTTCGTCACCCTCTATGGCCATCGTGACGACTTCAAGTTCCAGCTTCTGCGCCTGGTCGAAACCATGGCCCGTGGCTACATCGACCGTTCGCCAGATCTTGAAGCGCTCGATATCCTGAGGGAGGATGACCATAACTGGTTTCTCTCCCAGAAGTGGGTGGGGATGGCCGTTTACTCCAACGGCTTCGCCGAGAGCCTCCCTGATTTGGTCAATAAGATCAGCTACTTCCAGGAGCTGGGGATCAACATGGTGCACATCCTTCCGATCCTGATGTGCCCAGCCGGAAAGAGCGACGGTGGCTATGCGATCAGTGACTTCCGCCGCATCGATGCCAGGGTCGGCACGCTTGATGACCTGCGCAGGATTGCCGACGAGTTCAGAAATCGTGAGATTCTGCTCGTGCTGGATATCGTGCTGAACCACACATCGGATGAGCACGAATGGGCCCAGCGTGCCATGGACGGTGAACAACATTATCAGGATTATTACCACGTCTTTGACAACCGGGATATTCCTGATGTCTTCGAGCAGAGCATGCCCGAGGTGTTCCCCGAGAGCGATCCGGGCAACTTCACCTGGAATGGGGAGATGCAGAAGTGGGTGATGACGGTCTTCCACGAATACCAGTGGGACCTCAACTACTCCAACCCGGCGGTGTTCATCGAAATGCTCGATGTGCTGCTGTTCTGGGCCAACCAGGGTGTGGATGTTCTTCGGCTCGATGCCGTTGCCTTTCTCTGGAAGAAGCTTGGCACCAGCTGCCAGAACGAACGCAAGGCCCACCTCATCCTGCAGTTGATGAAGGACTGCTGCCAGGTGACCGCGCCGGGTGTCCTGTTCATCGCCGAGGCCATCGTGGCCCCCACCGAAATCACCAAATACTTCGGTGAAGACGCCATCGTGGCCAAGGAATGTGAGATTGCCTACAACGCCACCCTCATGGCCTTGCTCTGGGACGGTGTGGCCACCCGCAACACCCGACTCCTCTGCCAGGGCCTCAAGAGCCTGCCCAACAAGCTGGAGCGGGCCACCTGGCTGAACTACGTCCGCTGCCATGACGACATCGGCTTCGGTTTCGATGACACTGACATCGAACAGGTGGGCTACGACCCCCGCGCCCACCGGCGCTTTCTGATTGAGTATTTCAAGGGGGATTTCGATGCGATTCCCCGCGGGCTCATCTTCATGCCCAACGACACCACGGGTGATGCGCGAATCTGCGGTTCCCTGGCCTCCCTCGTCGGTCTGGAGTCGGCCCTCGAATCGAAGGATCAGCAGCTGATCGCCACCGCCATCAGCCGCATCCTGCTGATGCATGGGGTCATCCTGTCGTTCGGGGGTATCCCGCTCATCTACAACGGCGATGCCCTTGGTGTGCTGAACGATTACAGCTTCTACGCCGACCCCAGCAAGTGCAATGACACCCGCTGGGTGCATCGCCCAAAGATCGACTGGACCAGGGCCGAGCTCCGATGGAAGCAGGGGACCGTGGAGCATACAATCTTTTCGGCGATGAAGAAGATGATCGCCATCCGCAAGGAAATCTCAGCCTTTGCCGATTTCAACAACCGCCAGATCCTGCCCCTGGAGAACGACCATCTGCTGGCCTTTGTGCGGACCAACCACCTGCGGCCATCGGAGCTGGTGCTGGTGGTGGCCAACTTCAACGACCAGCCCCGGTTCTTCGATCTCGAAAGCCTGGTGCCGCCGGTCTTCAGCAGCCACGATGGACTGGTCGATCTTCACTCGGGCCGCCGGCCGTCCCAGTCCGGCAGTCGCATCGTGCTGCAGGCTTACCAGTTCTACTGGCTGACCAAGACCTGAGCGCCCGATTCTCCCCCCGCCCGACGCTTCCCCTGCCCATGCGCGTCGTCACCCCCGTTCTGCTGGCCCTGCTGCTGGCTTCTGCGGCGGTGGCCGTCACCGTGTCGGTGCAGCCGCCCCCCAGCGGCAGCACCCCCGCAGCGTCCACTCCAGCCGCGACAACACCCGCGACGCCGGAGCCATCGCCGCCGCAGCCGGCCCCGCGCGCCTATCCCCGGCTGCCGGCGGACCCAGCCGCCATCGCCTCCCAGCTGGCCGTCGCCGAGCTGGCCCTCCGCTCCGCCGACACCCCGGCCGAACTCCTGGGCGAGCTGGGACACCGCCAGCAGGTCATCTATCGCAGGCTCGCCACCGATCCGGCCCTGGCCACCCGGGTGCGGGCCTTCCTGCCGGTCCGCTGGCAGGGGGTGATGGATCGCCACGTGGCGGCACGCCGGGAGTTTCTGGCCATGCATCGGGGGGGGCGGCGCCCGGCCGTCGTTCCCGCCTGGCGCATCATTCCGCCGGAGCCCGCCGCCGACCTGCTGCGCTACTACCGGGAGGCGTCCGCCGCCACCGGCATCCCCTGGGAGGTCCTGGCCGCCATCAACCTGGTTGAAACGGGCATGGGCCGCATCGATGGCGTCTCCGTCGCTGACGCCCGGGGCCCCATGCAGTTTCTCCCCACCACCTGGGCCCAGCCGGGCGTCGGCAAGGGCGACATCCGCGATCCCGAAGACGCGATCCACGCCGCGGCCCGCTACCTGGTGCGCCGCGGTGGCCTGCGGGACATCCGCCGGGGGCTCTGGGGCTACAACAACAGCCGGCATTACGTCCGGGCCGTGCTGCTCTACGCGGAGCTGCTGCGCATGGATCCCCAGGCCTTCACGGGTCTCTACCACTGGGAGATCCATTACGCCTCCTCCGCCGGCGACCTCTGGCTGCCGGTGGGCTACAACCAGCCCCGCCCCCTTCCGGTCGCCACCTACCTGAAGCGCTTCCCAGCCTCGGCCCCTCCAGGACCCTGAGGGGCCTGCCAGCATGGGTTCCCGCTGGGCTCCGATGACCCGGCTTTCCCATGACTCAGCGGCCCATGACCCAGCTGCAAGCGATCAACATCGCCAAGGTGACCACGATCGTGGGGCTGCTGGTGCCGGCCCTGGTGCTGGGCCTGGACTCCGGGCGGGTCGCGATCTACCTCGCCCTCCACATCAGCTACTGCCTCTGGTGGTTGCTGGAGGAGGTGCTGTTCCCCTGGCGCACCACCCAGCTCTTCACCGAGCTGGTTTCGCCGCTGCAGGCCGCTGCGGTGGTGCTCTACGTCGGGGTGTTCTACGCCGTGCCCGGCTGGCTGGCCATGGCCAATCCGGTGCCCATCGGCCCGCTGACGATCGCCCTGGGGCTCAGCCTCTACATCTTCGGATCGCTGCTGAACACGGCGGCCGATGTGCAGAAGGGCACCGCCAAGGACCTGGGGGCCACCCTGGTGGCGGATGGGGCCTGGCGCCGCGTCCGCCATGTCAACTACCTGGGCGACCTGCTCCGCTACAGCAGCTTCGCGGTGATCGCCGGTTCGCCGTGGGCCTGGCTGCTGCCCGCCTCGGTGCTGGCGCTGTACCTCCCTCGCATGATCCGCAAGGAAGCCTCCATGGCCGAGCGCTATCCCGCTTTCGAGGCCTATCGCCAGAGCAGCTGGTGGCTGCTGCCCGGGCTCGTCTAGCGCTGCAGGGCAAGCGGAGCAGGGCTCGGAAGCCTGGCCTCAGCCGAGACCCCTGCCGAGCAGCACATCCCGGGCGCCATTGACCGCCTGCATCGTGGCGTGGCGGCCGCCGCGGTCGGGGTGATGCTCGGCGGCGGCCCTCTTCCAGGCCACGGTCACATCGGCTTCCCGCAGCCGGCCCGCCAGCGCCAGCCCGAGACGGGCCCTGGCCTCGATGGCCTCCAGGCTGGGGCTTCGGCCCAGGGGGCCGTGGTCGGCGGCGGAGAGGCCCGTGCCCTTCTTGCGGCGCCCCTTGGTGCCGGAGGCCTTGCCCTGGCCGCGGGGGCGTGAGGCTGCAAAGCCCTTGCCGAGCGGCTCCTCGGATCGGTCCGAGGGAGCGCTGTCGGGCTGCTCCGGCCGCAGGGAGACCAGGGTCAGACGGGGGTCAAGCAGGGTGCGAGCCATGGGTTCAGATGCCAGCCCGACCGTTGCGTTGATGAGGTTGGGTTGAGAGGGTGGTCGCGACTCAGGCCGCGACGTCGAGGCCGGGGGCCGGATCGATGCTCAGTTCGGCGAGCAGGTCGCTGGAGAGCAGATCGGCGGCGAGGAGATCGGTGGCCAGAAGATCCGTGGCCGCCGCATCGGCCATCTCGGGAGCCACCATCGCTGCGGGGGCCTGGTCGTGGCCGCCGGCCATCGCCGGAGCGAGAAACGCCATGGCCAGACCCACCATCAGGGCGAAGAGGAAGGTAAGGGCTCTCATTGGCCAAGGACAGAATCTCCACAGTCCTAACACCGCTCCGCCCCATGTCGCTCTCGGGAGGAGAAGATGGCCCGATGGAGCGCAGCGAAACCTCCCCCGCCCCGGCCATCGCCTACGCGGGATTCCGGGTCCGTACGGCGGCCTCGCTGATCGATTCGGTGCTGATGCTGATCATCACCGCCCCCCTGCCGCTCCTGGTTTTCATCGTGCCGGACGAGACGGCGGTGCTGGTTCTCAGCACGGTGGTGTCGGCCCTGGTGGTGATCCTGTTCTGGCGCTGGAAGCAGGGCACGCCCGGCAAGTTGATGCTGCGCCTGAGAATCGTCGATGCCGGAACCGGCGGCGAGCCCGGCCTGCGTCAGTGGTGCCTGCGCTATGGGGGCTACATCCTCTCGACCCTGCCCCTGCTTCTCGGCTTCCTCTGGATCGCCTGGGATCCCCGTCGCCAGGGCTGGCACGACAAGCTCGCCGGCACGGTGGTGATCCGTGTGCCCCGTCGCGCGACCGGGGCCGGGAACGCTGGTGCTGGACCTCCCTGACATCCGTCCCCTGCGGCCATGACAGCTCCCTCCCCCGATCCCCTCGATGAGGCCATCGCCGCCCGCCGCGCCCAGGACCCCCTGGTGGGGGCCCGGATCGGTGCCGAAGAGATCAGCCGCCGGCTCCTGAAGGCCATGGCGTCCGACCGGGGCGTGCACGTCGAATCGCTGCTGGCGGTCTGCGGTGCCCTGGCGGGCCAGGCCTGTCAGGCCGGTGTGCGGGCCCGGTCCAGGGCGGCCGGCCTGGCGGAGCTTTCGGGACTGCACGTTGTCGGCACCGGGGACGGGGGCTCCTGCCTGGTGGGCGAGGGGCTGGTCCAGGCCCTGTTCAACGATCCCTATTCCACCTGGGGCCTGGCCGCCGGTGCCGCCCAGCAGGCGGGCTGCACGGCCCTGCCGGACCCGACGGCACTGTGGCGCCACGGGATGGAGCACCTCGGCCAGGGGGACTTCGGCGTGCCCCAGGTGCCCGACGCCCACCAGCCGTCACCCGAATCCCTGCAGTCTCTGCCGAGCCTCTGGCCGGCCCTGCTGCCGCTGGCCCGGCGGTTCTGCCCCGAAGCGGTGGAGTGGCCGATCCTGTACGGCCTGGTGGCCCAGAAGGCGATCACCATGGGCCGGGAGGTGATCGATCCCTGCCTGGCGCTGCGGATCGTGATGGACACCGCCATCGCCAGCGCCATGGTGGTGCTGCCCCAGAGCCCGGAGCCCGCCAGCGCTCCCTGACCGTGCCGGGCTCGACGGGCATCCGCGTCCCGACATCCCCGTCTTGGCAGCGGCGGCCAGGGGCGTTACCAAGGCCTTCACGGTCCCTTGCAGCAGGCGGATGGACTCCCGCTTCCCACGGTTTCTGACGGCGCTGGCCCTGCCCTGGCTGGTGTCCCTGGCGCCCCTGCCCCTGCTGGCGATGGGGGAGCCGCCGCCCCGGCCCTTGGAGATTCCCCTGGAGGTGCCGGTGGGGGACCTGGGGCAGAACGACCGTCTGCCGGATCCACTGCGGTCCCGCTACAAGCCGGCACCGGTGGGGGCGTTCCCGGTGCCCCAGGCCGGGGCCCTGGGCTATCCCCTCGGCCTGCAGCCCAGCGAGCAGGCCCCGTTCGGCTGGCGGCTGGCCGACTCGCGCAACGCCTGGCGCATGCACACCGGCCTCGATCTGATCGCCCCGGAGGGCACGCCGGTGTTCGCCGTGCTGCCGGGCACCGTGCGGCTGGTGGATGAGGTGGGTGGCTACGGCCTGCTCGTGGTGATCGACCACGGCCTCGGCTGGCAGAGCCTTTACGCCCACCTGCTGGATGTGGCGGTTCTGCCCGGGGAGAGCCTGGTGGCGGGGCAGCCCATCGGCCGGGTGGGCAGCAGTGGCTCGGCCACCACGGCCCATCTGCACTTTGAGTGGCGCCAGATGCGCCAGGGACGGCTGGTGGCTGTGGACCCCTCGCCGCTGCTGCAGACGATCGGCACCGGCCCCTCCGTGGCGGGCCGGGCGCCCTTGCCGCCGCTGCCCTGAGCCAGGGTGTCGGCGGGCCTCGCCATTCAGGCGTGGTCGGGATCCAGCGGCAGGCGCTTCAGGGCCAGGGCCAGGCGCCGCGCTGCCAGCAGCAGGGGATACAGGCGGCGGCTGCGGGACGGTCCGTCGAACAGCGGAATCAGCAGTTGCAGCAGGGGATCACTGGGCCGCATCAGGGCGCAGAGCTGCCGCACGGCCTCCGCCCCGTGCCAGGCCCTCTCCCCCTGGAGCAGGACCGCCCCCTGGGCCAGCGGCAGGCCCCGCTCCCGCAGGTCATGGCGCAGGGCCGCATCGGCCCGCCCATCGACGATCTGCAGATGGGGGATCCCGCCGCGCAGTTCGCTGCTGAGGGCGAAGTGACGGCAGAACGGACAGCCCCCGTCGTAGACGAGGCGCAGGGTCTGCGGGGCGACGAGCCCCAGGGTCTGCGGAGCCGGATCGGGCGGTGGGGATGGGGGGGCGCCCATCGCGGCAGGGGGGATCAAGGGTGGGCGGCCGAGACCTCGGCAGCGTGATCGGAAGATTCGATTCTGGCGCCGGCGGCAGAAGAGCGGCGCAGGGGCGTCGAAGGATCGATTTCACCAAGTCCTGACAGGTGGCTGGATTCTGTGATCCTCGGCACCGTTCGATTCCTCAGAACGGTTAGATCCTCTGCCAATGGATGACTGGAAAGATGCTCACACCAACCACCCGTCTGAGGCTCCAGGAGATCATCGGCAGGATTGCCGATTCCCGCCCGGTCAGCCTCCATGAGCGCATCTATGTTCAGAAGTTCGCTGATCGCGATGCCAGTGTCTGGAGCTGGTTGCGGCGGGCCCAGCGAACCCAGCAACGGGGTGAGCCCGAATCGGAACTCGATCGCTTCACGGGCTCGCTGGATCTGGGCGACCCTTGTGACAGCGGCGGATTCGATCCCGGCCGGGACGATCTGGGCGACTGGTTCAGCGGAGCTCCGAATTGGCTCAGGCGCAGTTGAGTCGCCCTTAAGCGGTAGAAACACTCATTGCCGATTCTTCGTCGCATCGGCAACCGACATGCCGTAGGGACCGTGTGTTGATGCCATGGTCAGGTCTCAGCCAGGTCGGAGGGCACCATGGACGCCTTACTTTGTAGCTATCGCAACTGTTCGGAACGGATGCGGATCATCCGCTGCTGTGGGCCCGAGGATTTCTTCCTCGAACGTGTTGTCTTCCCCTTTGAAGTGCTCACTTTCCATTGCCCGCCCGCCACGGATGTGGAGATCTGGGCGCGGGATTCGGTGGGTGTCGTCCTCAGCGAACAGCTCCCCGCCGACGCCCTGGCCATGCAGCAGAGTGAGGTGTCGCCCCGTCCGGAATGGCTGCCCCAGGTTCCCAGCCGAGCGGTGGGGGTGAGGGGCAACGCCAGCTCGGTCTGCCTTCTGCCCCACTGATTTCTGCCCCGCCGTCGCCAGCCGCGGACGTCGGCATCGTCTGCAGCGCCAGCTACCGCGACCACATCACCGGCCCCTGGCATCCGGAGTGCCCCGCCCGGGTCGATGCCGTGATCCAGGGCCTGGAGCGGGCTGGTCTGCTGGCCCGCTGCCGGATCCTTCCACCGCGCCCGGCCACGGACGCGGAGCTGCTGCGCTGCCACGCCCCGGGGTATCTGCAGCGGGTCAAGGAGGACATCCAGGCGGGCCGTGACCAGCTCTCCACCGGTGACACCGCCATCAGCCCCCACTCGGAGCGCACGGCGCGGCTGGCGGCGGGGGGGGTGCTGGCGGCGGTGGAGGCCGTCATGGAGCATCGGGTCCGCCGGGCCTATGCGGTTGTCAGGCCCCCTGGGCACCATGCCAGTGCGGCGCGGGGCATGGGCTTCTGCATCTACAACAACGTGGCCGTCGCCGCCCGCCACCTGCAGGCGGTCCATGGTCTCGAGAAGATCCTGGTCGTCGACTGGGACGTGCACCACGGCAACGGCACCCAGGACATTTTCTGGAGCGACCCCTCGGTGCTGTTCTTCAGCAGCCATCAGGCGCCGCTCTATCCGGGGTCGGGCACCCGCCAGGAGCGGGGGGAGGGGGCCGGGGCCGGCACCACCCGCAACTGCCCACTGCCGGCCGGAACGTCTGGGCCCGAGCTGGTGGCCGCCTGGCGGGAGGAGCTCCTGCCGCTGGCGGAAGCCTTCGCCCCGGACTTCGTGCTGATCTCGGCCGGTTTCGATTCCAGGGCCGGCGATCCCCTGGGGGATTTCTTGCTGCAGGACGGGGATTTCACGGCCCTGACCCAGCTGCTGCTCACCATTGCCGCCGACCATGCCCAGGGCCGTCTGGTGTCCGCCCTGGAGGGCGGCTACGACCTGAAGGGCCTGGCGTCGGCCAGTGTCGCCCACGTGGCCTGCCTGCTGGGGGACAGCGGGCCGCGCTGACCACGCCACCAGAACCAGGCCTCGCGGTTGATCAGCAGGCCGATCAGCACCATCGCCAGCATCAGCACGATCTGGTCGGCCCGGGCGTCCGGCACCAGGATGTCGGCGGCCAGGTGGGGCAGGTTGGTGAGGGTATAGACAACGCTCAGCCAGAAATGGGCAGAGCGCCAGTGGCGCCAGCGGCGCGGCTGGCCCGGATCACTGGCGGCGTAGGCGATCAGCACGACCGCAGCCAGGGGCACCAGGAAGTACGCCAGCATGGCGCCGAACAGCAGCGGCAGCCGGGAGGCCGCCACATGGCCATGGATCTCCGGGGAGATCCCGTGGAACAGGGGCATCAGGCCCAGTTCCACATGGAACAGCATCGCCAGCAGCCAGGCGATCCAGAGGCTGCGCAGACGCAGGGCGTGGTCGACAACGGTGGCCATGGGGACGTTCCAGGGCCCCCTGAGTCTGGGCAGCCCCGCCGGCGACGCGTGCGGAATGGCTCGGTTCTTGATGGGCCGGTTCGTTGCCAGGCTCCTTACATTGGGCGGACGGTCCATGGGTCCTTCCCCCCAGGCTGCTTGTGATGACCTCCACGACCTCCTCCCTGCCCAGCACCGCGGTGGCCACCGGGCCCGCCGGGAGGCCCATGGCCCAGCCCATGGATGCCGGGCTGCTGGAGGGTCTGCAGGACCACCTGGGTCTGGAGCGCAAGGCCAGCGCCGCCTACTGGGCCATGGCCCTCTGGTTCGCCGAGCGGGAACTGCGTGGCTTCGCCGCCCACCTCATGGCCGAGTCCCGTGGCGAACAGCAGCATGCCGGCCTGCTGGCCGATTACCTGATCGCCCGCGGCCAGACGGTGGACCTCGGGGAGCTGCCCGCCCCCTGTCAGCGCTGGAACGACTTCGAGTCTGTGCTCGCGGATGCCTTCCGCCTCGAGGCCGATGTCACCACGTCCCTGCAGCTCCTCTATTCCATGGCCGAGCGCGCCGGCGACGTGCGCACCACCGTCTTCCTCGACCCGATGATCCAGGGCCAGATCGCCGCCGAGAACGGCGCGGCCCACCTGCTCGGTCGGGTGCGCTTCGGGCGCCAGGAGGCTGCCTCCATGCTGCTGATCGATGGGGAACTGGCTGCGGCCCAGGCTCCGGTCGCTGCTCAGGTCTGAACCCTCGGGCACCGGCCCCCTTCCCCCGGCGGATCAGGCGGCCAGGGGCCGGCTGGTGATCTCCAGCAGAAAGGCGGCGCCGAGGGGATCGCGTAGGGGCAGACGCGTCAGTGCATGGGCCTGGCGCTGCAGTTCCAGGCGGCGTTGCTCGAGTCGGCGGGTTTCACGGCCAAGCCTCAGGCGGAGCCGTTCGTCGCGGCAGGCGGCCCCTTGCCCCTTCAGCCGCTGCCAGCTCTGGCGCACGGCGGCCATGTCGCGGCAGAGGCTGCCGATGAGACTGTCGCCGGTGTGGATCGGGGCGGCCATCGCGGATCAGGCCGCCAGGGGTGCGCCATCCACCAGGGCCGGTGCCAGGCGCAGGCTGGTCTCGCCGCTGGGGACCTGCATCAGGTCGGCGGCGCGGATGCGGGAGATCAGCCGGGTGGTGGTGACGCGGGTGGTGCCGATCAGCTCCCCGATGCGCTCATGGGTGAGGCGGAAGGGGAGGTCGCACCAGGGGCCGCAGCGGCGCCCCAGGCGGCGCACCAGCAGGGAGAGCAGGGCATGGAGACGCTGCTCGGCGCTGCCGAGGTGGCGGATGCGCAGCAGCTGCAGGGTCCACTCGTTGACCGGATCGAAGCCATGGCCTTCGAGGGGCTCGGCATCGCTGCGGAAGCAGAGGGGGGTGAGGGCCTCGACGCAGACACCCTCGCTGCAGAGACGGTCGGTGCGGAGCTGGTCACCGGGCTGCAGGAAGGCCAGGGTCATGCCCTCGGTCTCCTCGCAGGGGCAGTAGACGCGGGCGATGCCGTCGAGGACCTCGAGGCAGGAGCCGCCGGGGCGTGGGGTGGGGTCAAGCAGAACCGTCTGACCGGCGGGCATGCGCACGGCACTGACGGGATCGTCGGGGAGGAAGCGGTAGCGCATCGGGCGAAGGGAGGGGCCTTATTGCGAATGGCTCTCAACCTAGACGCCCCACCGGCACTTTTGCAAGCGATTCTCAATAGCAGCTGGTGATTGCGAGGCGGGGGTCATTAGCGTCGAGAGCTGCTTTCAGAGGCGCTGCCGTGATCCCCGATGCCCCATGGCTGCTCGAACGGGAACGCCGCTGTCGCCGGGAGGGCAGCGGCCTGACGACGGCGGATCTGGTCGGCTGCTGGCGACTCGAGCGGATCTGGAACAAGGGGAGCCGGGAGCCGGCCTCGGTGGCCGCCGGCCTGCTGCGGGGGCTGGCGGCCCGGCTGCGGCTGTCCGCGGACGGGGCTGCTCCGGAGGCTGGGGGCCTGCGGCTGGCCAACAGCGTGCGCCTCGGTGCCCTGGAGCTCCGCTTCGAGGGTGTGGGCCGTCTGGAGGGCCGCCGCCCCCTGCTGGTCTTCAGCTTCGAGCGCCTGCTGCTGCTGCTGGGCGGGCGGGTGCTGATCGAACGGGCCCTGCCCCAGCCCGATCCGCTGCGCCGGCCCTTCTTCGCCCTGATCGCCGCCGAACGCCCGCACTGGCTGGCGGCCCGGGGCCGCGGCGGCGGCCTCGCCCTGTGGCTCCTTGAGGGGACGACGGGCGAAAATGAGGTTAGGGTGAACGAAAATTGAATAAAAGGTTGGAACCATGGTTGAGTCAGCAACGGCCCTGCAGGACTGGTTGCTCCTGAGGGCGCAGGACGGCAGCACGGCCACCCTCCCGGACAACCTCTCGCGGGCCTTCCAGGCCAACGACCTCAGCCTGCTGCCGGTGTTCGTGGCCCACGCCTGGCAGGAGCACCTCCGGGCGGAGGCGGACCGCGGACGGCGGCAAGCCACCGAGGCCCAGCAGCAGGATCGCGCGGCCGCCTTCCATGCCCAGCTCGGCCTCGATGCCCAGGCCGACGGCGACCTGGCCCTGCAGCTGGGCCGGGCGGTGGACCGCGGCCTCAGCGCCTGCCGCTGCGAGCTTCACCTCACGGCCCAGTCGATGCCGGATGGTCTGCGCTGGTTTCGCCTGGAGATCAGGGACAGCCCCGCCGACCCCGGGGGGCAGCAGGAGACGGTCCAGGTGCTCCCCGTCGCCGGTGAATCCCAGGCCCTGACCATCCGCGCCGCCATCCATGCGGTTCTTGAGGAACGCGGCTGGCAGGCCAGCGCCGAGCCGGGGCTCTTCCACCTCCAGGGTCCCCAGCTGGCGGCCCTGGTGGCGATTCTGAAGCGGCTGGCCGTGCCGGAATCCGAGGCCCTGACGGATCTGATGGCGCGGCCGGCCTGAGCTCCGGCTTGCCGGCCCGCCCCCCGGATGGCGCTGTCAGGGGCTGGCCGGCGGGCCGGGTTCCTGCATCCGCTCGAGGTTGGCGCCGAGGTCGGATTCGAGAAACTCCTTCACCACATGGCCCATGCCGCTGAGCCCCGCCAGGGCCGATTGCAGGGCCGGCAGGTTGATGGCGATCTCCTCGTTGGGGTAGGCCCGCAGGAATCCCACCGCCGAGAGCGTTCCCGAGCCGGACTCGATCCCCAGGATCGTCGCTGACCGCAGCGCCACCATGCCCACCTGTGGCGCCCTCAGCGGATAGAGGATGCCGGACAGCCGCTCCAGGGCGTTCTCGCCGAAGCGGGTGCTGAGCAGCCGGGTGGTCAGCGCCAGCGGCAGCGTCACCCGGTGGTTCAGCAGCCTGCCGACCTCGGCGGGGTCCTTGCCGCCCAGCCGCAGGGCATCCCCCAGCAGGCCCACGGCCTCACCGGTCCGGGCCAGCCGTTCCAGGTCGGCGACGGGGATCGAACGGCGAAACGCTCCGCTGACGAAGACCACCTGCTCAGCGGCCTCGGCCGCCGGCCCGGCCAGGATCAGCAGGGCCGCCAAGCCGGTGGCGCCCCAGGCGTGGGCCGTTGAGGGCAGGGAAGGCAGGGGGGGCATCGATCGGGTGGCCGGATCCTTGGGCGCCGGATCAAGTGTGGGTCAGACGACAGGCACCGGCGCTTCAGGGGTTCCAACTCGCCAGCCGGTCGCTCACGTCGACCAGGGGGAGGCCGTCACCCCCCCAGCCACCCGGGGGTAGCAGGGCCGGGGCTCCGGGCCCGGGGGCGACGGCGGGGCCGGCGGCGAAGGCCCCGTTCACCCAGGCCAGCAGCAGTCCCCGCAGGGGTCCGCCGCCCTGGTCATAGGGGGAGCCCATGTTGAAGTGATCACCGCCGCCTGCCAGGACCAGCCGATGGCCGTCCTTCCCCAGGCGGGCGACCCGGGCCATAGGAGCGATGGCTTCGGGACCGGGTGGCACCACCCAGTCACGGCTGCCGCTCACCACCAGCACCCGCCCCTGGAAGACGGGGATGGTTCCGGTCTCGAACAGGAGCGACATCGGCGGACTCACCGCCACGGCGGCCTTCACCCGCGGATCGGCCAGGACGGCCTGGTCGATGGCGCCCAGGAAGCTGCACTGCAGCACCCAGCTCAGGTTGCGCTGGGGATCCTGCAGATTGCTGCAGCGTTTCTGCAGTTGCTGGGAGGTGGGTCGGGCGCCCGCCAGCTGCAGGGCCGTGGTGGCCCCCCAGGACTGGCCCAGCACCACCACCGAACCGGTGTCCAGTCCGCCCGGAAGACCCAGCTTCCCGGCGGCCGCCGCATCGATCAGGGCAGAGATGTCGAGGGGGCGCAGGCGCAGCTCCGCCGGACCGGGCGGCGGCACCTTGCCGGAGAGCATGGCCTGCTGCTGGGTGCGGTCACTGCCGGGGTGGCGGGGCAGCAGCACCGTGTAGCCGTGGCTGGCCAGGTGCCGTGCCCAGCCCTCAAAGCTCTCGGGCCCGTCCCAGAGGCCATGGGAAATGGCCACCAGCCGGCCGGAGGCCTGCTGGGTCGGGCGGATCACCACCACCTCAAGGGGCTGGGGCCGGTAGGTCACCGGCAGGGTCAGGGTGTCGCGCCGCACGGGCAGGGGGCCCGGATCCCGCAGGGAGGGGGCCGGCGTCGCTGCCGTCCCCCCCTCCAGCAGACGGTGCGCCGACAGCAGCTGGGCGTTCATCCGCTGGAGCAGGAACAGGCCCTTGCCCACATCGACGCTGGCGGTCCTGCCCGGCACGGCCTCCAGCACCCCCAGCATCGTCAGGGGCCCGCGGCCGGCGGCCCGGTCCAGCACCTTCAGCACCGTGTCGCTGGACACGTCGGCCGGCAGACCGTCGACCCCCCCGAGGGAGGAGAGCAGCAGCAGGGCCTGCTGGGCCAGGGGGGACGGGACGACCTGGCGGGCCACGTCCAGGGCCTGCAGGGGCAGGGGGGCATTGAACAGATCCACCAGGGAGCGCCCGATGGCGCCCCGGGTGGCCTGGTCGAGTTCGGCCAGGTCGCTGTTGCCGGCGAGCAGGGCCCCGGGATCGCTCAGTTCCGCCAGCCGGATCGAGAACGTGGTCTCGACCAGGGGCAGCTTCAGCTCGATCGTCTCGAGGGCCCGGGCCGGCGGCACAGCGGCCAGGCCTGCGGCGAGCGCCAGGCCCAGAGCGGCCAGGGACGGAGAGATCCGCATCACCAGAGCAACTCCGCTGTGGGGGGCGCATCCTGGCAGAAATGAACGGCCATGACCCGCCCCGTGGGCCTCATTCCACGTCGTCGTGGGCGAAGCGGTTGTAGAGGAAGTCGAGGGCGGTGTTGCGCAGCTCGTAGTACTTGGGATCCTCCATGATGTCCTCCCGGTTGCGGGGCCGGGGGAAGTCGATCGGCATCACCTCGCCGATGGAGGCGGCCGGGCCGTTGGTCATCATCACCAGCCGATCGGCGAGGAACAGGGCCTCATCGATGTCGTGGGTGATCATCAGCACGGTGCATTTCTGGGTGTTCCAGATCTGCAGCAGCTCCTCCTGCAGCTCCTCCTTGGTGATCGCATCGAGGGCCCCGAAGGGTTCATCGAGGATCAGCACCTCCGGGCGGATGGCCAGGGCGCGGGCGATGGCCACCCGCTGCTTCATGCCACCGGAGAGTTGGGGAATGCGCTTGTCCATGGCCTTCTCCAGGCCCACCATCGCCAGATGGTCCACGGCGATCTCGCGCTTCTCGCGGCTGGAGAGGTCGGGCTTCACCTCGTCAATGGCCAGATAGACGTTCTCGTAGGCCGTCATCCAGGGCAGCAGGGCGTATCCCTGAAAGACCACCATCCGATCGGGCCCGGGCTTCTCGATCGGCCTGCCGTTGAGCAGCACCTGGCCGGCGGTGGGTGTCGAAAAGCCGGAGACCATGTTCAGCAGGGTGGACTTGCCGCAGCCGGAATGGCCGATGACGCAGATGAATTCCCCCTGCTCGACCTGCAGGTTGATGTTGTCCAGCACCGGGTAGGGGCCGGTGGGGGTGGGGTAGACCTTGCCCAGGCCTTCGAAACGCAGCAGGGGCTGGGTGGCGGTGGTGATCATGGGAGGAAGGGGCGGAGGGACGGCGGATCAGACGCTGATGGCACGGGGCTGGCCGATGGGGATTTCGGCGACGCTGAAATCGCGGTGCAGGGACACATCGTTGAGGTAGCCGATCGGGTCCTCGGGGTTGAAGGGGCGGCCGTCGAACAGTTCGATGCCCTGGCGCTGATAGCTCACGTCGTCCAGACCCAACTCGCGGGCGGCGGTGCTGAACACCCCCACGCTGCAGACCCGCTCGAGGATCTCCACGTAGTTGCGGGGGAAGGGGATCTCGGCCCAGCGGGCCAGCTGGGTGAGGATCCAGAGGTGCTCGCTGCGGCTGGGCCGGTTCAGCCCCGCTCCGTAGAACAGGTGGTGCGGTTCGCCGTGGGGAGCGAAGGAGCCGGAATCGCCCTGCTGGCCGCTGAAGCGGATCAGATCGGCTTTGATCCCCAGATAGCGGCGGTCACTGAGCAGTTCGCTCATTTCCGCCCAGTGGGCGGGATCGGCGCAGTAGCGGCAGGCTTCCAGCAGGGCCTTGGTGAGGGCGATGTAGGTGTTGGGGTAGCTCTGGGCCCAGTCCTCGCGGGCGCCGAGCACCTTGCCGGGATGGCCCGACCAGATCTCCAGATCCCCCACGATCGGCACACCATGACTGCTGCTGGCGGCCCGGAAGTTCCAGGGTTCGCCGATGCAGTAGCCGTCGATGGAGCCGTCCTTGAGGTCGGCGAGCATCTGGGCCGGCGGCAGGGTCTGCAGGTGCACGTCCTTGTCGGGGTCGATGCCGTTGGCCGCCAGCCAGTAGCGCAGCAGCAGGTTGTGCATGGAGGCGGGATGGACGATGCCGATCCGGTGGGGCTCCCGCTCGTGGCTGCCCAACCAGGCGCGGTAGTCCTCCACCGTGCTGACGCCCTGTTCCGCCAGTCGTTTGGCGAGGGTCACCTCGTTGCCGTTGCGGCTGATGGTGAGGGAGGACACGATCGGCAGCGGCTCGCTGCCGTGGCCGCCGGCCGTCATCCAGGTGGGCATGCCCGAGGGCATCATCGCCGCGTCGAGGGTCTTGTCGACCAGACCGTCGACCACACCCCGCCAGCTGGTCTCCCGCACCAGCTGCACGTCGTCGAGACCGTGCTTGGTGAAGAACCCCTTGGCCTCCGCCACCGCCAGGGGGGCGCAGGCGGCCAGGGGAATGAAGCCCAGGTCGAGATTCACCTTTTCAAGGCCGTGGCGGGCCAGCACCTTGTGGGGGCGCGCCTGCCACTGCTTCACCCGCTTCTGGCGGTTGAGGAAGTAGATGATCTCCGAACGCAGGCTGTAGTAGCTGGGGTGGTGCACCACCGTGAGCCGCTGGCGTGGCCGGGGGATGTCCACCTCGAGGATGCCGCCGATCTTCGAGCCAGGACCGTTGGTGAGCATCACGATCCGGTCGGAAAGCAGCACCGCCTCGTCCACGTCGTGGGTGACCATCACCGCGGTGAGCTCGTGCTCGTTGCAGATCTGCATCAGCTTTTCCTGCAGATTCCCCCGCGTCAGCGCATCGAGGGCGCCGAAGGGTTCATCCAGCAGCAGCAGCTTGGGCTTGATGGCCAGGGCGCGGGCGATCGACACCCGCTGGCGCATGCCGCCCGAGAGCTGGGCGGGGAGCTTGGTGGCCGCCTGGGTCAGACCCACCATCTCCATGTGCTCTTCGATCAGCGCGTCCTGCTCCGCTTTGCCAAGGTCGGGCATCACCTCCTCGATTGCCAGGGCGATGTTCTGGCGAACGGTGAGCCAGGGCAGCAGCGAGTAGTTCTGAAAGACGACCATCTTGTCGGGGCCCGGGCGCTTCACCGTTTCGCCTTCGAGGAGCACGGTGCCGCTGGTGGGCAGATCCAGGCCGGCGATCATGTTGAGCAGGGTGGACTTGCCGCAACCGGAGTGGCCGATCAGGGAGATGAATTCGCCCTTGCGGATTTCCAGATCGATCCCCTTCAGGGCCAGGTAGTTGCCGCCACCGGTGAGGGGAAAGTTCTTTTCGAGATTCTGAACATCAACGAGTGCTGTCATGGCGGATCACGTTTGGGGAAAGTGGAGGACACAGAAGGCCAGGACCATGGCGGTCATGAGCAGGAGGCGGGCCAGAAGAAAGCGGATCACGTTCTTCCTTTCGCTCATCCAGGCGTCGAGCCATCCAAAGGGCCTCAGGACAGTGGGCAGGTTCATGGCTGGGTGTGTCTCACTGGCCGGGGGAGATGCGGGACTGGATCCAGGCCATCAGGCGATCCAGCAGCAGGCCGATGCCGCCGATCCAGATCACGGCCAGCACGATGTCGCTGACGTAGTTCTGCTGGTAGGCATCCCAGATGAAGAAGCCGATGCCGACGATGCCGCTCATCACGATCTCGGCGGCGATGATCGCCAGCCAGGCCAGGCCGATGGAGATGCGCAGGCCCGTGAAGATGTAGGGAAGGGCCGAGGGGATGAGCACCTTGGTGAAGAAGGTCTTCTTCGACATCTGCAGCACCAGGGCCACGTTGTGGTAGTCCTGCGGGATCTGGCGCACCCCTTCGGCGGTGTTGATCAGGATCGGCCACACCGCGGTGATGAAGATCACGAAGATGGCCGCCGGCTGGTTCTTCTGGAAGATCACCAGGGCGATCGGCACCCAGGCCAGGGGGGCCACCATGCGCAGGAACTGGAACAGGGGGTCGAAGGCACGGTTGAGTGTCTTGTTGAGGCCCACGGCGATGCCGGCGCTGATCCCCACCACGGCGGCGAGGAAGTAACCCTGGGCGACCCGGCCCAGGCTGGCCATCGTCTGCCAGAAGAGGCCCTTGTCGAGGCCGCCTCGGTCGTAGAAGGGATAGAGCAGCAGTTCACGGGTGCGCTGCTCGGTGAACAGGCTCAGGGGACCGGGAAGCCGGGTGAGCCCGAGGCTGGCGCTGAGCTGCCAGGCCAGCAGAAAGCCGGCGATGCCGAACAGGGGCGGCAGGATCAGCTTGCGGTTGCGCTTCCACCAGAGCAGGGGGCCTGCCGCGTTGCTGGTGGGGTTGGGGGATGTGGTCGTCATGGAAGGGGTTCGTCCTGGAAGAAAGGGATGGAATCCGTTGGAAGGAATGACCCGTGACGGCAGTCACGGGTCTGGGAGGTGCAGGGCCGATGGGGCACCGGCCTCTGGGCGATCGAATCAGCGCTTGATCTTGAGGCTGTCGAGATAGGCCTGGGGGTTCTCAGGATCGAAGACGATTCCGTCGAAGAAGGTCTCCTTGCCGCGGGAGGAACCGGTGGGAATGTCCTTGGCGGGCAGCCCCAGTTCGGTGGCGGCCTGGCGCCAGATGTCTTCCCGGTTCACCTTGTCGACCAGGGCTTTGGCCTGCTCGATCGAGGTGAGCTTGCCGGGGTGCATGTTCCAGCGCAGCGATTCCACCAGGAACCACAGACTCAGGCTCTTGTAGGGATAGGAGATCACCCCCCGATCACTCATCCAGTAGATCGGGCCCAGCTTCGGATCGTTCACCGGTTTGCGATCCGCACCCAGCAGGTACTCGCCCTTCAGCGCGGGTTCGAGCACCTCTACCGGGGTGTTGAAATAGGCGCGGGAGCTGATCAGCTTGGCCACCTCGCTGCGGTTCTCGGGCTTGTCGGCCCACTGCTGGGCCTCGATCAGGCCCTTCACCAGCGCCACCGCCGCCTTGGGATTCTTGTCGACCCAGTCGCTGCGGACCGCCAGGAATTCCTCGGGGTGCACCGGCCACATCTGGGCGGTGAGGGCGGCCAGGTAGCCGATGTCATCCTTGACGATCCGGAACGGCCAGGGATCGCCGGTGCTGAACGCATCCATGGTGCCGTTGCGCATGCCCTGGAGGGTCTCGGTGGAGGGCACGGTCAGCAGCTCGATGTCCTTGTCGGGATCGACACCCCCCGCCGCCAGCCAGTAGCGGATCCAGAGGTCCTGGTTGGCATTGGGGAAGGTGTAGGCGGCGCGGAACTTGCGGCCTTCCTTCTGCGGGAAGCGCTGGAAGACATCCACGGCCGGGGCCAGATCCAGCCCCAGGTTGTCGGCCTTGAGGCTGTTGGAGACCGCAATGCCATTGCCCTGGCTGTTCAGCTGGGCCAGCACCACCATGGGCACCTTCTTGCCGTCGGTGATGATCCCTTCGGTGATCAGGTGGGGCATCGGCAGCTGCCACTGGCCCCCATCGATGCCGCCGCCGGCGGAGCCGAGCACCACGTTGTCGCGGGCGGCGGGCCAGCTGGCCTGCTTGGCCAGTTCCACCTTGATCCCGTGCTTCGCGAAGAAGCCCTTCTCCACACCCACCACCAGGGGAGCGGCTTCCAGGATGGGGATGTAGCCGAGCTTGATGGTGCCCAGCTCCTGGCCGGCCGCAGGGCTGGCGGCCTGGGGCGAGCTGGTGGACTCGGAGGTGCCTGGTGGATTGCCCAGGCATCCGGCGAGCAGCAGGGAGGATCCCAGGGCTGCCCCGAACCGGGTGAGGAAGCGACGGCGACTCGTCATGGCATTCAGGTGTTGATGGAGGAAGTTGAAAAGGGTTGGCAAGAAAAGAAGAGGGGCTGCTCAAAGAACAGTCCCATGGGGCTAATCCGTGGTTGTCAGCGTCTCCTCAGCGTGGAGACTATGGCGAAGGGAGAAGGGCTGAAACGGTGCGTTCGAGGGTGGTTTGGCGACCCCGGATTTGGGGTCCGGCAACATTAGTGGTTGAGCCCTAATCCTGGGTGTCGACTTGAAGCAGACCTGCCAATCTCCTGAATAAATCTGGCTTATGCATTCAGGAATACAAGGCTCAGGACACAGGTATCCCGAACAACATCCGCTGCTAAATGGCCTGGAGGGCCGCTTACTCCTGCTGCTGGCGCATCCGCGCCGACACCTGGGCTTCAGGGTCGACGCCGGCAAATGTCGGAGGCAGCCACACCCGCACCACCATCAGCAGGGCCATGGTCATCAGGAACAGGCAGACCGCCAGGATCTGTTGCCAGTCCGTCTCCAGCACGCCGCGGACGATCACTTCCCGGAGCACCGAGACGATGGCGATCTCCACCGCCACCCCGATCGACACCCGTTGTTCCTGCAGATAGATGATCAGCAGGCGGAACAGCTCCACCAGGATCAGGATGAACAGGATGTCGGCCGTGACCTCGTGAAACTCCGATGTGGAGAAGAGGGTCGAAAAGGTTCGCTTCAGCTGGAGCACCATCACGCCGAAAAGCCCCAGGCAGAGGGAAATGGCGATCAGGTCCTGGACGGCCTCAAGGGACTTGACGATCTGGCTGCGGCGGAGCTGCTGATGCCAGGGGATGGCGTCATGGGGTGTCGAAACCGGCGTTCCGGTGGGCGGGTGGTTCATGGCGAAGGGTTTTCGGGAACGGGAAGGGGGCCACGGGAAGGGTGTCTGGGTTTTCGCTCGGGATCTGGGGGCTGGCGGCGCGAGGGACGAGCAGATCGGCCTCGCTGACCTTGACGACCTGGCCCTTGCTGCGGAACCGGGTCAGGGATTTGGTCACGGTGACCCTGGTCATGCCGGCGATGTCGGCGAGCTGGCGGTGGGTCAGGTTCATGTCCTCCAGCGAGAGGGTGGTGCCGCTGGTGCTGACCCGGCCGAAGCGGGCCCCGATCCAGTGCAGCAACCGCAGCAGCCGGGAGTCGGCGGGTCGGACGCGGTGGATCTGCAGCAACTGGGTGGTCTGGGTGAACAGATCCCTCATGAAGTCAAGGGTCTCGCCCTCGCTTGGCTCGAATTCGACCACCACCACCCGGGTGAGGGAGATGAGCTCGTAGGGAGTCACATCACAGCCGATGGGTGTGATCAGATCGCCCGGTCCCCAGATGCCAAGGGTGATGGACTCTCCCTCTTCATTCCAGGTGTTGGCTCGGATGTAGCCATCGTCGATCCGCCAGCTGATGTCGGCGGGCACATGATCATCAGCGCGGAGGGTCAGCTGCAGCGGTCGGGCGGGCATGGCGAGGGTCATGTCACGGCGAATGGCATGGCGGGAGGCTCCGGCGGGCTGCATGGCGAGCTGCGGATGATTGGGCTTGATGGTGTGATCGTTGCGTGGTGCCCAACCACCGGGCAGGACCTGGTGTTGGAGTCCGGGAACATTAATGACCAGATGTGGGTGTTGGGTGCTAGGTCGACGCAGGATTACCAATCCAGCCGATAAGTCCCGGTGATCGGATTGCCGCCCTTCGCCTGTCGCCCTCCGGAGGCTTTTGCTGGCCGTCCGGTCAGCCTGGCCACCCGCCATGGCAAGGAGCGGCTGCTGGCCAGGCCCTTCCGCCATGGCCTCGACCTCAGCCTCGTTCTGGCCACGGGCTTCGACACCGACCTGCTCGGCACCTTCAGCGGTGAACGGCCCCGTCCCGCCGATGCCCTCGAGACCTGCCGGCGCAAGGCGGAGGCCGGCATGGACGACACGGGTCTGGATCTCGGGCTGGCCAGTGAGGGCAGCTTCGGGTCCCACCCCGCCCTCCCCTGGATGACGGTGGGCACCGAGTGGCTCACCTTCGTGGACCGCCGCGAGGGTCTGCTGATCGCCGAGAGCCTGGTGGCGACGCGCATCAACTTCGACCGCCGGCGGGTGTCACCGCAGGACGACATCCAGGACTGGCTCGATCGGGTGGGCTTTCCCTCCCATGCCCTGATCGCCAGTCCCCATGCCGGCGATGGCGACGGGGGCAGCCCCGGTACCCCCCTGATCAAAGGACTGCGGACCCATGCGGCGCTGGCCGAGGCCCAGGGCCGCTGTGCCCGGGCCTCGAGCGATGGCTCGGTCTGGCTGGAGACCGACATGCGGGCCCACTGCAACCCGACCCGACGGCTGGCGATCCGCTCTCTGGCGTTCCGGCTGGTCCGGCGGATCGCCCGTCCCTGTCCGGCCTGCGGTGCGCCGGGCTGGGGCCGTTGCGACGTGCGGGTCGGCCTGCCCTGCAGCTGGTGCGGCCACCCCACCGAGCGCCTTCTGGCCGAGGTGTGGGGCTGCGTCGCCTGCGCCCATCGCCAGGAGCGGCCCCGCCCGGATGGTCGACTTACGGCCGATCCCGGGGATTGCCCGCGCTGCAATCCCTGAGAGAACTCTCCGGATCCTGTCAGCCCGATCCGCCTTGCCGATCGGTCGTGGCAGCTACCCGGCCAGGTGTCCGGTTGTCAGCGTCAACAGAATCGGTTTTCTAGGGTTGCTGTCTCCTGGAATCCCGATCCGGTGGGGCACCTGCAAGGGCTCTGCCGGATTTTTTATCGGCCGCTCATGATGCGGGGTGGAGGTGCTGAGCCGGAGTCTGCGGTGCCACGGCAGCAGAAGAAGGGACCGCGCAGCGCTCGCGGCAGAGAACCTCCAGGGACGGCCGGCCGGTGATGGCCAGACGCCAGCGGGCCCAGAGTCCGTAGAGGGCATCCACCAGGGGCCGCAGCAGGGGCCAGCGGGTGGGGGCGTAGAGCCAGCCCAGACCCACCAGCCCATAGGCCTGGCGGAACACCTCCACATCCCGGATCACCTCGCCGTCGCTGCGCAGGGCGTGCATGCGGCCCATGGCCTCGGCGTAGGTGATGCCGCCGTGGCGGGCCGGGTCGTAGGCGGGGTCATTGACGTCCACGAAGGCCAGCCGGCCCACCCCCCGGTCGCGGCGGCGCAGGGTGTTCACCTCCCGCAGGCACAGGGGGCAGCCGCCATCGAACAGCAGGGTGAGCTCGGCCATGGGGCTCCAGACGCCTGGTGAGCCTAGAAAGAGCTGTCACCGTCCCGGTGGCGCCCGTCCGGTGGCCAGACTCCAGCCCGCTCCCCTCTCCCCCATGTCCGTCTGCCGCCAGGCCGCGCTGCGTCGCTGGCAACGCCGGGATTCGCAGTTGATCCAGCGGCTGATGCCGTTCTGGGGCTGGTTCTACGCCCATTACTTCCGCGTCGTCTCCGATGGCTGGGAGCACATCCCCGACGCCGATCCGCTGCTGTTCGTGGGCAGTCACAACGGCGGGCTGGCGGCCCCCGACATGCACATGGTCATGTACGACTGGTTCCGCCGCTTCGGCCTGGAGCGCCCGGTGCTGGGGCTGGCGCACCCGAAGGTCTGGCTGGGCTATCCGCCGCTGGCGGATCTGGCCGCCCGCACCGGAGCCATCCCCTATCACCCCCGCCTGGCCCTGGCGGCCCTGGAGGAGGGGAACAGCCTGCTGGTCTATCCCGGCGGCGGCCAGGACACCTTCCGCCCCCACCGGGACCGGGGCCGCATCCACTTCGCCGGCCGCACCGGCTTCCTGCGCCTGGCGATCTGGCATGGCCTGCCGATCGTCCCGGTGATCTCCTGGGGGGCCCACGACACCCTGGTGGTGCTGGAGGACTTCTACCCCCTGTTCCGGGCGCTCCACGAACGGGGGATGCCCTGGCTGTTCGGCATCGATCCCGAGGTGATGCCCCTCTACCTGGGCCTTCCCTGGGGCCTGGCCCTGGGGCCGCTGCTCAACCTGCCCCTGCCGGTGCGGATCCACACGCGGGTGTGCCCGCCGATCCGCCTGGAGCGCAGCGGCCACGCCGCCAGCCGCGACCGGGCCTATGTGCAGGCCTGCTACCAGCAGGTGACCGCCACCATGCAGCAGGCCCTGGATCAGCTGGCGCTCGAGGCTCAGCGGTAACGGGAGGGCGACACGTAGGACTGGGAGGGAATCGACTGCGGCCCGGTGCCGTTGCCGAGCCGCTGCGGCAGGCCGTCCCGCTGGCGCTGCAGTTCCGCCAGGGAACGGGTCTCCCCCATGGCCAGGCCTGTCAGCACCGCCAGTTCCTGCTTCAGCTGGTTGGCGGGCCTGGGATTCACGAAGCGGAAGTTCAGCGTCGTCTTGTCGCCGCCGCTGTCGTAGCCCACCACCGTGAAGTAGAGGTCCGCCGTCTTGCCGGCCTTGGATCCGGCGAGGGCCCCGCCCACCATGCCCCCCACCAGGCCGATCGGGCCCAGCAGCAGGCCACCGGCGATGGCCCCGGCGGTGCCGCCACCCACGGCTCCCACCGTGCCGTTGGTGCTGTCGTAGGTCTCCTGCCCGCCCGCGTACCAGCGGGCGATGCGGCCGATGGGGATGAAGCTCCTCCTGTCTCCGATGCCGTTGGCGTCGAGGTTGATGCTGCAGGGGTTGTTGCCGCAGAGGGCCTGATAGGTGGTGGCCATCGCCGGTGCGGGAAGCAGCAGGGCCAGGAGCAGGGGAGAGGCCTGGCAGGCTCGCCGTCGAAGCCGGGCTCGCGTGACGGTCATGGGTCGAGCGTGGAGGGTCGTGCCAGTCAATCGACCCTCGCCGACGGCGCAATGGGGCCGGGGCCGCGGGGTGATGACCGGATGTGTCCGGCGTGGCGGCGCCCCCGGGGCTCCGATGATGGACATCGCTCTGCCGGTGTCCCCGGGGCCCCCATGTCCCTGATCAACACGGCCGTCGGTCTGCTGGCGATCAGTTCGCCGATCGGTCTGCTGCCGGTGGTGGTGGAGGCCGGAGGGGGCAACCCCGTGCGGATCCGCCGGATCAGCCGCCTGGCCGTGCTCACCTTTCTCTGTGCCCTGATCGCCGCCTGCTGGTGGGGCCAGGGCCTGCTCGACCTGTTCGGCATCACCCTGGACGCCTTCCGGGTGGCCGGGGGACTGATTCTGCTGCCGATCGGCCTGCGCCTGATCGATGGGCGGGAGGTGAGCCACGGTTCCCTGGACGGCACTGAGGACAGTGCCGGCGTGGTGCCGATCGGCCTGCCGCTGCTGGCGGGCCCGGGGGCCATCTCCCTGGTGGTGGCCGATGCCCCCGCCGCCTGGCAGGGCAGGCTCGCCCTCAGCGGTGTGATCGGCCTGCTGGCGATCCTGATCTATCTGTTGCTGATCGCCTCGATGCCCCTGCGCCAGGCCCTGGGGGAACTGCAGGAGAAGGTGATCAGCCGCCTGATGGGGCTGCTGCTGAGCGCCATCGCCGTTCAGATGCTCGTCAGTGGCCTCCGGGGGTGTTTTCCGGTGCTGGCCTGAGGGCCGCGGCGTCCCCCCCGGCTGCTCAGAGATAACCGAGCCTCGGTGGCGTCGGCGGCCCCTCGAACGGGTCAATGGCCAGCTCCCGATCCAGCACGGTGAGGATGTCCTGGATCACGGCAGGTCGGGTGGCCACCCAGAGGAAACCCTCCAGGGGAGCCGCCGCGTGTGGGTCCCACAGGCAGAACTGGGGGTGCTGCCGGTACATGCGGGTGGCCAGGGGCACCAGGAAGCGGGTCTTGGGGAACTGGTCCTCCCCGTGATCGAAGGTGAGGACGATGGCGAATTCCAGCTCGCCCTTCGGGGTGTAGCGGTCGATCCGGGTCTCCCCGTCCGATCCGGGAAAGGGGGAGAGCCGGTACTCGACGTAGCGGCGATGGAAGGGGTTTCTCTGCTCCTTCCAGGTCCTCGCTTCCACCCCCAGCTCCGTCGCCAGCTCGGTCAGCAATACATAGGAATGGGTACGGAGCGTCTCGTGGAGCTCGTCGGTCCTGTTGCTCTGAAGCCGCCAGCGCTGGGCCAGCGCCTCATAGCGGTTCATCTGGGGCAGGTCCTGAGAGGTGGGTCCCGTGGGGCCAGTCACCGATGCTCTCCTCACTTTCTCAGTTTATCGACGGTCGGTGTGGGGGCCAGGGGGTGGTCGCGCCGCCCCGGGCGAGGCTCGGGCAAGGGGCGGATCACCACCCGAAACGCCTGTCGGCAGCGGTTTTCCAGGAGCTTCAGCCCAATCGCGGCAGGGTTGCAGCAGCACCGCTGCTCTGGCCATGGCCATGAGCGATAACTTGGTGTACTCTTAAAGGGCAGTGAAACGACGGCCATGGATCCTGTGAGCCCGGTAGCCCAGCTGGCAGTCGCCGCCATCAGCGGCGCCGCCTTCCTGATTTCGATGGTCGTGATCCCCTTCCCAGAGTCGAAGGCTGATTCCTCGGCGGGCATCGCCCCGACCTCCCAGACGAGCGCCAGCATGCTTCGCACCCTTGAGTCCTCCGCCCCTCCTCTGGTCAAGTAAGCCTCAACCAACGACCGATCCGCTGTTCCCTCACGACCACGGTCGAGCAGCGTTCGTCCCCCAGTCCCCGGCCCAGGCCACACAGTTCAGCCAGCCATCCCGCAGCAGATTTCCTGCAGCAGCAGATTTCCGGCAACAGATTCCCCGCCACAGAGCCCCCACTGACCGTTCAGCCGCGAGACCCCAAGCCGGCCCGCTGATCGCCAGTCCATCGAAGGAATCCTCACCTCCATCTTTTCCTGGTTGCGCCTCAGGATGGTTGGGCGATGCTCGCCACTGCCATGTCCTCCGGCCCTGAGCCTCCCCAGGGGACGCCGCTGGTGCTGGTCCACGGTCTGTTCGACACGCCCCGGGTTTTCGACCGACTCGATCGCCAACTGGCCGGGAGGCGCCAGCCCCTGCTGAAGCCGGCCCTGCCGCTCCCCTTGCGGGCCGCCGCGATCGAGACCTCGGCCGAGCGGCTCGCCGCCACGATCGAGGCGGCCTTCGGGAGCGCGACGACGCTCGACATCCTTGGTTTCTCCATGGGCGGCGTCATCGCCCGCACCTGGATCCAGCGGATGGGCGGCCATGCCCGCACCCGCCGCTTCATCAGCCTCGGCAGCCCCCAGCAGGGGACCCTGACGGCCCAGCCCTGGCCCCGCAGGCCGCTGGCCGGCATCGCCGACCTCAAGGTGGGCAGCCCGTTGCTGCGGGAACTCAATGCCGACCTCAGCCTGCTGCAGGGGATCGACTGTCGCAGCTACGCCACGGTCTTCGATCTGATGGTGGTGCCGGGCTGGCGGGCGGTGCTCCCGATCGGGCCGCGGCGGATGCTGCCGGTCTGGACCCACCAGCAGTTGCTGCGCCACCCGGCGGCCCTCGATTCCCTGGTGGCGGATCTGCTGCGCCCCTGAGCCGTTTCCAGCCCCAGCATGGGGGTGGACGCCGATCCGCGAGGTCACGATGCCGAACGCCCTGGCCGCAAGGCTCACCGCCTGGGGATTCTCCTGGGGGGGCCTGCGGGACAACCGCCGTGGCGAGTGGTGGCTGATCGCCCAGATGGCCCTGATCGTGGCCCATCTGCTGCCGGCCACCCCCTCCCCCGCTTCCCTGGGTCTGGCCTGGCCGCTGCCGGCGCGCTTCGGGGGGCTGGCCCTGTTCGCCCTCGGGCTGGTGCTGGCCGGCCAGGGAGCCCTGAACCTGGGCGCCAGCCTCAGCCCCCTGCCCGAGCCCATGGCCGACGCCCCCCTGGTGACCACCGGGGCCTATGGCCGCTGCCGCCACCCGCTCTACCAGGCCCTGATCCTCTGCTCCCTGGGTGTGACCGTGGCCCTCGGCAGCCTGTTGCATCTGGGCCTGATGCTGGGGCTGGTCGTCGTGCTCGGCTTCAAGGCCCGCCGGGAGGAGGCCCGCCTGGTGCTGCTCCATCCGGACTACGGCGCCTACCGCCAGGCGACCGCCGCGATCCTTCCCGGGCTGCCCTGGCTCGACTGGCGTTCCGCCTGAGCCCCTGCCGCCGATCGGTGGAGCGGTTAGAACCGACGCCACTGCCCTGTCCGGTCCATGCTCCTGCTTCCGTTCTTCCGGGTTCTGCGGGCCTGCGGCCTTGCCGCCCTGATGGCTCTGGGGGTGCTCATGGCCGACCCGGCGCCGGCGTTGGCCGCCTTTGTGCTGCCGCCGCTGCCCTACCCGGTCGATGGCCTGGCTCCGGCGATCGCGCCCACCACGATGACGATCCACCACGACCGCCATCACGCCGCCTACGTGGCCAACCTCAACGCCCGGATCGCCGACCACCCCGAGCTGGAGGGGATGGCGCTGGAGGATCTGCAGGGCCGGATGTCGCGCTACCCGGCCGCCGTGCGCAACAACGGCGGCGGCCACTACAACCATTCCCTCTTCTGGCAGGTGATGGCGCCCCCGGGCCAGGGCGGTGCCCCTTCGGCGGAGCTGGGGGCGGCGATCACCGCGGCCTTCGGCTCCCCCGAAGCCCTGCAGCAGCGCTTTGCCCGGGCGGCGACCGACCGCTTCGGTTCGGGATGGGCCTGGCTGATCCGGCGACCCGACGGCAGCCTGGCGATCACCAGCACCGCCAACCAGGACAACCCGCTGATGGATCTGCCGGGCATCGAGCGGGGCGTGCCCCTGCTGGGTCTGGATGTCTGGGAGCACGCCTATTACCTCGACTACCAGAACCGCAGGCCGGACTACATCGCCGCCTGGTGGTCGCTGGTGAACTGGAACGAGGTGAACCGGCGCTTCGCCGCTGGCGGCGCGGCGACAACCGCGAGTGAATCCTGACAGCCGCGGTTGTCGGTAGCTGATACGACGACCGCCCGGGGAAATGGTCGCGAAAGTTAACGATATTGCCGTGACCACCATGGCCCTGTCCCGAACCGGCCTGTCCGGAACCGCCCTGTCCCGAACCGTCGAGCTCGTCCCCGTCCAGCGAACGCTCCACGGAGACGCCCTCTTCTCCGCGCCCCGCACCAGCGACGAGACCCTCATCGCCGAGATCGCCAGGGGCGACGCCTTCGAACTCTTCTGCCACCGCTTTCAGACCGATCAGCTGCTGGTGCTGCGGGGAGCGATCGATCTGGTGGTGCTCCAGAACCGCCAGCTGCGCCGCATCCCCCTGCGGGAGGACGAGGCCACCTGGGTCTGCATTCCCCCCGGGGTGCCCCACGGCGCCATCAACCGGGGCCGGATCCCCGCCCTGCTCGTCAATGCCGTGCTCCGCCACGGACCGAGTGATCCGAGGGATTACGAGCCCCATCCGGTGCCGCCCAGGTTCCGCAGCCAGTGGCGCCGGCTGGCGGTCGCCTGATCGACGGCGCTGGCCGTCCCCCTCAGTTGTATTCCCCGGGGATGTCCTGCTTGGTCACCGTGACCCGACCGACCTTCTTCCCCGAAAGGCGCAGCAACTCATCGCCCGAGAAGTCGAAGCCCCTGCCGGCGGCGATCTGGGCGACGTCGTCGGCGGTGGCGGCGGCCAGCACCTCGGCGCGCAGGGCCTGGTCGTCCTGCATGCGGGCCAGGAAGGAACGGGCCTGATCGAGGCTCATGCGCCGGTGGGGGTGGCGTGGCCGTCCAGCATGGCGCAGGCCCCTATCGGCTCCACAGCTTCTCCAGCTCCAGGTAGGTGACGAACAGCAGGCTGACGCCCCCGCAGGCCCCCAGCTCGCTGGCCGTCAGCGGGGTGACGCCGAAGAAATGGGCCAGCGGCGCCACGTAGAGGAGCATCAGCTGCAGGGCGGCGCTGGCCAGCACCGCCCCCAGCAGCCAGGGGTTCGCCGCCGGAGCGGAGCGCCACAGGGCCCGATCGCTGCCGGCGGAGAGGGCATGGCCCAGCTGGGCCAGACAGAGGGTGGTGAAGGCCATCGTCTGCCAGGGCCGTCCCAGCCGGGCGGCCACCACCATCAGCGCCACCACCAGGGCACCGAAGACCAGTCCGATGCGCAGGATGGCGCTGCCCAGACCCCGGGCGAAGATCGATTCGCCGGGCTCGATCGGCGGCTGGCGCATCAGATCCTCGGCGGGCGGGCCCAGGGCGAGGGCCAGCGCCGGCAGTCCGTCGGTCACCAGGTTGATCCAGAGGATCTGCAGGGGGGTGAGGGCCAGCCCGAGCAGCGGGGCCGAGCCGATGGTGATCAGTTCTCCCAGGTTGCAGCCGAGGATGAAGCGCACGAAGCGGCGGATGTTGGCGTACACCTGCCGGCCTTCCTCCACGGCATTGACGATCGAGGCGAAGTTGTCGTCGAGTAGCACCACGTCGGCCGCCTCCCGGCTCACGTCCGAGCCGCTGATGCCCATGGCCACACCGACGTGGGCCTGGCGCAGGGCCGGGGCGTCGTTGACCCCGTCCCCGGTCATGGCCACCACCGCACCGGTGGCCTGGAGCGCCCGCACGATGCGGAGCTTCTGCTCCGGCACCACCCGGGCGAAGAGGCTGGTCCGTCGCACCAGCGCTTCAAGCGCCGCCGCGTCGAGGCCCTCCAGCTCCGGCCCCTGAACGATCGGGCTTCCCGGTTCCGCCAGGCCGATGGCCTCGCTGATCGAGCGCGCCGTGAGCGGATGGTCGCCGGTGACCATCACCGGCCGGATGCCGGCCCCCCGGCAGCGGGCCACGGCAGCGGGCACCTCCGGCCGGGGCGGATCCCGCTGGGCCATCAGGCCCAGCAGCACCAGGGTCTGCAGCCCGGCCTGCGGGCCCCCATGCCGGGGGGCGGCGGCGAAGGCCAGCAGCCGCAGCCCCGAGGCGGCCAGTCCGCGGGCCTGGGCCAGCCACCAGTCCCGCTGGGCCTCGCTGAGGGGCCGCACCCCCGCGCCGTCCAGCCAGCGGTCGCAGCGGTGCAGGATCGCCTCGGGTGCTCCCTTGGCGATCAGCAGCAGGGAGCCCCCGGCGGGGCTCAGACCCAGGACTGGGGGGCCCAGAGGTGCCGTCAGGCGGCCGTCGGTGTCACTCACCCACACCGCCATCATCCGCTGCTCCGAGCAGAAGGGCATCTCGTGGGCACGGCCGTGCTGCGCCCGCAGGCTGGTGGCCTCCAGGCCCGCCCGGGCGGCGATCTCCAGCAGCGCCACTTCGGTGGGATCGCCCATTCCCCCCCGCTGCTGGGGCTCGGCGTCGTTGCACAACACCCCGGCCTGCAGCAGCAGCTCGAGGTGGGCGGGGATGAGCCCGGCCACGGCCCCCGGCGGCGCTGCCAGCTCGGTGGTCAGGAAGCCATGGCGGCTGTCGTCGGCCCCCCGGCCGCCCTGGTGCTCCTCGTCGGGGCGCAGGGCCAGGGTGCCGCAGCGGAGCTCGGTCACCACCTGCCGGTTCTGGGTCAGGGTGCCGGTCTTGTCGGTGCAGATGACGGTGATGGCGCCCAGCGCCTCCACGGCGGGCAGGTGGCGGACCAGGGCGGCGCGACGCACCATCCGCTGGGTGCCGATGGCGAGGCTCACGGTGATCACCGCCGGCAGCCCTTCCGGCACGATCGCGACGGCGGTGGAGAGGGCCAGCTCCAGCAGCGCCAGGGGGGAGCCGCCGAGCAGCCAGCCCCCCAGCACCACCGCCGCCACGAGCCCCAGGGCCCAGGCCACCAGCTGGCGGGAGAGGTCCGCCAGCCGTTGCTGCAGGGGCGTCGGCTCCGGGCGGGCAGTGTGGATCAGCGTGGCGATGCCACCCAGCACGGTGGCCATGCCCGTGGCCGTCACCACCGCCAGGCCCCGGCCCCGCCCCACGGCGGTGCCGAGGAAGAGGCAGTTGCTGCGCTCCACCAGCGGCGTGTCCGCTGCCAGTGGCGGTTCGGGGCGCTTGCCGACCAGGTCGGCTTCGCCCGTGAGGGCCGACTCCTGCAGCCCCAGGTCGCTGCCCTCCAGCAGCCGGGCGTCCGCGGGCACCCGATCACCGCTCTCGAGGCGGATCAGGTCCCCCGGCACCAGCTGGTCAGCCGGGAGGCGCTGCCAGCTCCCGTCGCGGCGGACCCGCGCCAGGGGCTGGGCGAGGTCCAGCAGGCTGCGCAGGGCCAGGAGCGCACGGCTCTCCTGCAGGTAGCCGAGCAGGGCGGTGAGCCCCACGATCAGCAGGATCGCGATCGCATCCTTGGGGATGGCGTGGTCCACCACGGCCAGAGCGGCCGACACCGCCGCCACCGCCAGCAGCAGGAGCAGCATCACGTTGCTGAACTGGTCCAGCAGGATCCGCCAGCGCCCGGGACCCGGCGGTAGGTGGAGCCGGTTGGGGCCCGTGGTGGCCAGGCGTTCGGCCGCGGCGGCCCCGCCCAGCCCCTCCCTCTCGACCCCGAGCCGGCGCAGGCATTCCGGCCCGGACAGGGTCTGCCAGTCCGTGGCCTCGGGAGGGATCATGGCCAGCCACCCTGTGGCCCCTGAACCCTAGGAGCGCAGACTTTCGCAGGCCTCCCCGTCGCCATCGGAGTCCAGGTAGCTGTGGCCCTGGCGCAGCAGCTCCTGGGCCCTGGCATGGGAGCCGATCTGGCTGCAGAAGTGGCGGCGGCCGTCGGGGGTGGTGCCATCGGGGATCCGGGCGGAACGTCGGCCGCGCCGGAAGTCCCAGGGCCGGGTGATCCCACCCGGCACCCGCCAGACGCCGAGCCCCTGGCGGCGGGCCCGTTCCTCGGCCTCCAGGTAGGCCGCCTCGTCGCAGCCGGCCAGATAGCGCCGGTAGGCGAAGGCCAGGCCGTCCTCCACCAGGGCCAGGTTGATGTTGGTGTCACGGATCACCTCGGCCACCGTGCGCCCGAAGCGGTCGGTGCTGTGGGGTTGGATCGTCACCGGCCGCCCGACGGCCAGGCGCATCAGGAGGGCCTGGCGCGCCTGCTGGCCCCACGGGCTCTGGGCCGTCTCGGGGGCATCGATGCAGGCCAGGCGGACCGTGATCCGCTCCTGGCCGCGGCGCACCCGCAGGGTGTCGCCATCGCCGACCGAGACCACGGTGGCCCGGAAGGCCGGCGCCGCTGCCGCGGGCCCGCCCTGCAGCAGGGCCAGCAGGATCAGCAGCAACGGCAACCGGTGGCCGGGCATGGCGCCGGGGGGCAGGGAGGGCGGCCCCTCAGCCTTGCATTGCCCGGGAGCGCACCTCCTCGAGGCTGCAGCGCCGCCGCAGCGCCCCGTTCTCGAAAACGGTCTGCAGGCAGCTGGCCGGATGGGGCTCCGGTCGCTCCAGCACCACCGTCCGATACCCCCGTTCGTCGCGGATCAGGTCGAGCACGCCGGCCTTGCTGGTCTTGGCGGGATCGGTGACCGGGCACTTGTGCACCGGCTGGATCCGGCCGGCCCGCTCCACCCACGACACCTTGTAGGCGAAGCGCTGGCTGTCCCGGTTCACCTGCTGCAGCAGGCCGCCCCCCATGCCGAAGGCCACGTTCTCGACGCTGAAGCCCGCCGCCAGGATCGCCTCGATCACCAGCGGCAGGCTGGTGGCGGTGATGCCGTCCCCCTGGATCACCCGCACGTGCTCCAGCACCCGGTAGCCCTTGCCGTTGAGCCGGCTGCCGAAACGGGCCTCCAGGCGCCGCAGCAGCTCGGGGACGATCGCCACCGGATCGCCCGAATCGGGCCGGATCACCACGGTGGCGCCCGAGGCGATCACCTGCTCCCGCAGCTGCTCGCCCCAGAGATGGTCGACGGCGTTCCAGAGGTCGTAGGCGTCGGAGACCACCGCCAGCACGGCACCGGGCCTGGCGAAGCGGTCGAGCATGGTCCGGTAGGCCTCCAGCTCGTGCTCCTGCCCCCAGGCCAGGATCGTGGAGTGCTCGGCGGCCGGAATCGAGAAGCCGGCCATCGGGCCGTCGTAGTGGCGCCGGCCCGCCACCAGGGCGGCGACGGTGTCGGTGCCGCGGAAGGCCACCAGGTGGGCCAGGCCGCCGATGGCGGCACTTTCCCGGCTCGAGACGCCGCGGGAGCCGAAGTCGTGCAGGCGGAAGGGGAGTTCGGCGGCCGGGTCGTCGGCGGAGCGCTCCAGGGCTGCCCGCAGGATCTCGCGGAAGTGCCAGCTGCGGGTGGCCACGGTGGTGGGGTACCAGAGGCGCAGCAGCAGGGTCTCCACCCAGGTGACCAGCCAGGCCAGGGCCGGATCGGTGGACTCCACCGTCATCAGCACGTTGCCGGTGGGTACCCGGCTGCCCTCGGGGACGGCCCGGATGCGCAGGGGCAGCCGGCCGCCATGGACGCTGAGGAGACGCTGCCAGCCCTGGTGGTTGAAGGGCAGGCCGTGGGCGCTCCAGAGGTCGGCGGCCTCCTCCACATCGCCCCGGGTGACGGGCCGCTCCAGGGTGTCCTGCAGCAGCATCTGCAGTCCGAAGAACAGGGTGTCGGGGTTTTCGCCGCCGCGGCTTTCCATGTAGGCCCCCATGGCAGTCAGATCGGGGGGGTACTGGAGCCAGTGGCTGCCCTTGTAGCTGTCGGTGTCGAGCAGAAGATTGAAGTCCATGGTGTGCGCTGCTCAGAGTCGCGAGATGAAGTGCTGGATGATCTGGACGTGGTCCTCGAAGAAGCTGTCTTCGTGGGCGTAGATGTCGGCGAGGGGCATCCAGAAGGCCTTCTCGGCGTCATCGCCGCCGCGGACGGAGGGCAGGGCCCCGCCCTTGAGCTGGATCAGGAAGGCGTGGGTGATGACCCGGCCGCGCTGGGAGCGTCCCGGAGCATCGAAGACGTGGCGATCGGCGATCGATCCCTCCAGCACGGGCCTGGGCACCTTGAGGCCCGTTTCCTCCCGCAGCTCCCGCAGCATTCCATCGACCACCTGCTCCTGCTGGTTGAGGTAGCCCCCCGGCAGGGCGATCAGCCCCTGGCCCGGCCGCACCCGGCGGCGCACCACCAGCACATGGCCCGACTGGACCACCACCGCATCGGTGGTGACGAAGGTGGGCGGGTAGGGCGCCACCGACCACAGCTGGCGGTAGCCGGCGATGTAGTCGGCCTCCTGGCGCAGCCAGCGGTAACGGCCCGTGTCCTGATAGTCCGTCAGGAAGGCCCGCACCGCCTCCGGGACATGGGCGGCCCACTCGGTTGCAGCGGCGTCAGAGAAGTAGGCCTGGCGAATGGCCGTGGAGTGGACGTCGCTTTTGAGGGGCACATCCTGGAAGTCCCACTGAGGAAACAGATCGAGGTAGTAACTGCTGCGATCCTTCCGGTGACCGATGAGCAGCACCCGTTCGTCCTCGGCCGTGACGGCGAGCACTTTCTGCTGCACCTCCGCCAGCCAGAGATTGTCGGAGTAGAGATGGTCGCGGATCGGGATCACCTCCAGCCGCCGCTGCCACGTGGCCGGAAGGGCGGACCGGATCATGGCCTCCCGTTCCTCGCTGCTCCAGGGGTTGCGGGTGTCGGGGGCGCAGCGGTGGCTGCCGAGCAGCAGGATCAGCCGATCGGCCCTCTCCAGGGCCGCTTCGACCAACCCGAAATGCCCCTCATGGAAGGGCTGGAACCGTCCGATGAGGACGGCGACGTCGTGATTCATGGTGAACCTCAGAATCCCTGAGATGAAGTCCGCCTCAGTGGCAGACTCCACACTCCTAGCACGAACCCTTTACAGGGCAAGGCCATGCCTGGACTTCAGCGGATCGGCCCTGAGGTGATCGTGAGGCGGAAGATGGCTGTAGCGGGACAGGCTGCGGAGTGCTTCCGGGCCGCAGGATTCAGTGGCCGGGTGGCGTGAGAGGAGACCTCTTCACGTTTCAGGAACTTGAGCATCTTCACGGCTTCCGTTGTTTCTCTGTCCGGTGCATTCCAGCCATGGAGCGCTGGCATGGCGTTCGCTGAGAAGTGCCCATTCCTTGGTGGAGGCCAGGCGTTGTTGGGCTTTCCATCACCGCGGCGAATGAGAAGGACGAGAAGCACGCGATGACAGTCGCCACGATGGTGCACAAGGAGATCACGACCGCCACGATCACCACCACCGACATCTCCGTATCGGATCCACGTTCTCAGCTTCTCCCCCTGACGGACGACCTTCCCATCCCGGCCATAGAGCCCCGTGAGGGTGGCGGTCGCCAGCGCATGGCCGCCCATGGCCATGAGCACCTCGGGCGCGCTGGCCCCGGCCGGCAGATCAAGGCTTCGATCGAGGGCGCTCAGGGTGAAGCGGTAGCGATGGGGCGGACCCGGTGGTGCCGGGAGACCCCCAGGGGCAAGGCGTGGACCTGGGCAGGGATGTCGAACAGCAGCCAGTGCACCCTGACGCCAGCCGGTGCATCAGGGTTGTCCATCATCAGCGCTCTCCAGTCGCATCGGCCGGCCTCAGGCGATCCGGCCGGGCGGCGGCTCGACACCGGCGGCGGCTTCGAGTGCCTCCTCGGTCAGTAGGGCGGCGTCCTCGGCCTCCTCGCTGACGGGCGCGAGGGGCTCTCCGGTGAGCTCGGCGGCGAGGTCGTCCAGCATGCGCCGCGGTTCGAGCTGATCGTCCGCGTCATCGTCCACGGGGCGCGGAAGGGTCGAGGCCATGGCTGTCTCTCGAAGGAAGCGGCAAAGGGCAGCGTCTGCCCGAACCGTACCCGCCACAACAGGGATGGGCAGCAGCAGCGGCGGATGTGCTGCATCCGCCGTCGAGGGCCGTGGCTAGCACGAAACAATGAGTGAGGGTTGGGGCCGTGAGTGGCAGGACGACCATGCAGCTGGAGGTCGGCGTGGCGTCGCATGGACTGGCGCTGGACGGTGTCCTGACCCTGCCGGAGCCGGCCGCGGGTCTGGTGCTGTTCGCCCATGGCAGCGGCAGCAGCCGCCTCAGCCGCCGCAACCGGTACGTGGCCAGCGTTCTGGTGGACGCAGGGTTGGCCACGCTCCTGCTCGATCTGCTCACCGCCGCCGAGGAGCGGATCGATGAGCTCGATCGCTCCCTGCGCTTCGATATCCCCCTGCTGGGCCGACGCCTGATCGGGGCCATCGACTGGGTGGGCTGCCAGCCGGACCTGAGTGACCTGCCGATCGGACTGTTCGGCGCCAGCACCGGCGCCGCGGCGGCCCTGGTGGCGGCGGCGGCACGCCCGGAGTCGGTGGCCGCCGTGGTGTCGCGGGGCGGACGCCCCGATCTGGCGCCTGCCGACCTGCCGCTGGTGGCCTGCCCCACCTGTCTGATCGTCGGTGGCCTGGATTTCGAGGTGCTCCAGCTCAACCGACAGGCCGCGATGCTCCTCACGGCCCCCCATGCCCTGCAGGTGGTGCCGGGAGCCACCCACCTGTTCGAGGAGTCCGGTGCCCTGGAGCAGGCCGCCCACCTGGCCCGCGACTGGTTCCTCCGCCACCTGGCCGGGGCCAGGACCGAAGCCCTCTCCTGATCCGTCCCGCCGTTCCCGTCGCCATGGTGCTCCGCGCTCCCCTCTGGACCAGCCGCCACCAGGCGGGCCTCGCCCTGGCCGAGGCCTTCGCCGATCGCCGGGGCCACAGCGGCGACACCACCCTGGTGGCCCTGCCCCGGGGCGGTGTGCCGGTGGCGGCCGCGATGGCGTCGCGGCTGGAGCTGCCCCTGGTGACCTGGTCGGTGCGCAAGGTCGCCGATCCCAGCTGGCCCGAACTGGCGATCGGGGCCGTCGCCGCCGGCGGGGTGGTGGTCTGGCGCAACGGGGCGGGGGGCCGGCAGCGGGCCACCACGGCAACAGAGCACGGCTGGTTACGGGACCAGGAGCTGGAACTGCAACGGCGGCAGCGCCGGTTCGGGGACCCACCCGCCGATCAGCTGCGCGGCCGGCACCTGATCGTGGTGGACGACGGCATCGCCACCGGCATGACGGTGAAGGCGGCGCTGCTGTCCCTGCGCCGTGTGCGCCCGGCCTCCCTGGCCCTGGCGGTGCCGGTGGTGGATCGGGACGTCGCCGGCGAACTGGGCCACCTGGTGGAACGCATGGAGGCCCTGGCCGTCGTCAGCGACCTGCAGGCCGTGGGGCTCTGGTACGAGCACTTCGAGCAACTCAGCGACCGTCAGGTGCTCGCCCTTCTGCAGGGCTGCCGGGGCGGCATACCATCAACCCCACCTGCGCCACCGCTGAGCGGCCCATGACCCTGGGGGAATCCGACGGCGCCCTGGTCTCCATCGCCGAGGCGTTCGAGCTTCCCGGCCGGGTTCGCAGCCTCGATCCTCTGGGCAGCGGCAACGTCAACGAGAGCTTCGTCGTCGTCTGCGACGGCCCGCCCGAGCGGCGGTTCGTCCTGCAGCGCCTGAACCGCAGGGTGTTTCCCCGGCCCGATCTGGTGATGGCCAACATCCTCGCCCTCGGGGAGCATGTCGACCGGCGCCTGGCAGGGGAGGGCTTCCCCCTGGGGGAGCGGCGCTGGGAGGTCCCCCGGGTGGTGCGTTGCCGCGCCGACCAGCGGCCCTGGGTGGAGCGGGGGGACGGCTTCTGGCGCCTGATCACCTTCGTCGAATTCTCAAGGAGCTTCGATCTGGTGACCAGTGCCGACCAGGCCCGGGAGGTGGGCGTCGGCCTGGGTCTGTTCCACCACCTGATCAGTGATCTGTCTCCGGAGCGGCTGGCCGACACCCTGGAGGGCTTCCATGTCACCCCCAGGTATCTGGAGCAGTACGACGCGGTGCTGGCCGGCGCACCGGCCGCGGCCGGGGGCGACGTCAGCCATTGCCGGGCCTTCGTGGAGGAGCGCCGGGACTTCGCGCCGGTGCTGGAGGCGGCCAGGGTGAGCGGCCGTCTGCGGCTTCGCCCCATCCACGGGGACCCCAAGGTCAGCAACGTGATGCTGGAAGCCGGCTCCGGCCGGGCCGTGGCCCTGGTGGACCTCGACACGGTGAAGCCCGGGCTGATCCACTACGACATCGGCGACTGCCTGCGCTCCTGCTGCAACCCCCTCGGCGAGGAGACGGCGGATCTGGAGGCCGTCCGTTTCGATGTGGACCTCTGCCGCGCGGTGCTGGGCGGCTACCTGTCCGCCGCCTCAGGCTTTCTCACCGAGGCCGACTACGACCACCTCTACGCCGCGATCCGCCTGATCAGCTTCGAGCTTGGCCTGCGTTTCTTCACCGATCACCTGGCTGGAAACGTCTACTTCCGGACGGAGCGGCCCGACCACAACCTGCAGCGGGCCCTGGTGCAGTTCCGGCTGACGGCCAGCATCGAGGCCCAGGAGCGGCAGATCCTCGCGGTGATCGACGAGCTCCGGGCCGGCTGCGCCAGCCGCCTCTGATGTCCGGGACGCTCCGCCATGGCTTCGACCTGCGCCCCTTCGGTGCTGACGGTCCCTCGCCGGGCCTGCGGCTGGAGGGTGAGGTCTGCCGGGAGGGGGCCCTGCTGCGGCTCCGCTACCGGCTGAGCGGCGTGATCGAGACGGTGCAGCTGCCGCCACCGGTCGCCTCGCCCACACGGAGGGACGGGCTCTGGACCACGACCTGCTTCGAGTGCTTCTGGGGCCTCGAGGGCGAGCGGCCCTACTGGGAACTGAATCTTTCCCCGGCGGGCCACTGGAACCTGTACCGACTGGAGGACTACCGGCTGGGGCTGCGGCCGGAGCCTGGCTACGACCGGCACTTGCACCGGGTGAGCCAGGGGGGCGGAGTTCTGTCCATGGAGCTGGATCTGCCGCTGCCGGCCCCGATTGCCCCCGATGCCCCCCTGCAGGTGGCGATCGCCGCAGTGATCGAGGACCGTCACGGCCAGCTGAGCTACTGGGCCCTGGTCCATCCGGGGGCCGAGCCCGATTTCCACCGCCGGGACGCCTTCCTGCTGCGGCTCTGAGGGCACCGCAGTGGCTTAGACGCCGGGGTCCGTGGCTTCGGCGTGGTAGCTGCTGCGCACCAGCGGGCCGCTGCGAACCTGGGCGAAGCCCATGCCGCGGGCGATGGCGCCCAGCTCCTCGAACTCCTCTGGCCGCCAGTAGCGGGCCACGGGGATGTGGGCGAGGGAGGGGCGCAGGTACTGGCCCAGGGTGAGCCGCTGGCAACCGGCGGCCCGCAGGTGCTCCAGGGTGGCGACCACCTCGGCGGCCGTCTCCCCGAGGCCCAGCATCAGGCCGGATTTCGTGGGAATCCCCGGCGCCAGTTCCCGGGCCGTGGCCAGCAGATCCAGGGAGCGGCGGTAGGTGGCGCCGCGGCGCACCTCCCCCTGCAGTCGCTCCACCGTTTCCAGGTTGTGGTTGAAGCACACCGGCGCGGCCGCCAGCACCGCGGCCAGCCGTTGGCGCTGGGCAAGGCGGCCCGCTTCGGGGTCCGGGTGTCCCCCCCAGAAATCGGGCGTCAGCACCTCGATCAGCACCCGGGGATCCCGGCGGCGGATCGCCGCGATGGTGGCGGTGAAGAGGCTTGCCCCGTGGTCGGGCAGGTCGTCGCGGGCCACGGCGGTGAGCACCACGTAGCGCAGGCCGAGCTCCTGCACCGCCTCCGCCACCCGCTCCGCCTCGGCCCCGTCCAGGGGCATCGGGGCCCGGCCCTTGTCCACCTGGCAGAAGGCGCAGCTGCGGGTGCAGATCGGGCCCCCCAGCAGGAAGGTGGCCGTGCCGGCGGCGTAGCACTCGCCCCGGTTGGGACAGCGCCCCTCCTCGCAGATGGTGTGCAGCCGCTGGGCCTTGACCACCCCCTGCACCCGTTCAGTGGCCGAGGCCTCCCCCAGGGGACGACGGATCCAGTCCGGCAGTCGCTCGGCGGGGGGGGTGGCGCTGTAGCGGCTGGTGGCGGTCATGGTGTCGCGGTGGGGTTCATTCCATGCGCCGGCGTCCTTCGAACGCCCGGGCCAGGGTGACTTCGTCGGCATACTCCAGCTCCCCCCCCACCGGCAGGCCGTAGGCGATGCGGGTGACGCTGGTGAACGGTTTGAGCAGCCGGGCCAGGTAGAGGCTGGTGGTGTCCCCCTCCACGCTGGGGGTGAGGGCCAGGATCACCTCGATCGCATCCTCCCGGTCGACCCGCTCCACCAAAGGCTGGATCTGCAGCAGCTCCGGACCGATGCCATCCATCGGTGAGATCAGCCCGCCCAGCACGTGGTACTGGCCGTGGAATTCACGGCTGCGTTCCATCGCCAGCAGGTCGCGGGAGTCGGCCACCACACAGATCTGGCCGTTGCGGCGCTCCTCATTGCGGCAGATCTCGCAGAACTCCTCGGCCGAGAGATGGAAACAGCGCCGGCACTGGCCCACCTGGCTGCGGGCCGCCAGCAGGGCATCGGCGAAGCTGCGGATCTGCTCCTCCGGCTGGCGCAGCAGGTGCAGGGCCAGTCGCTGGGCCGTGCGGGGCCCGATGCCGGGCAGTCGTTCGAACTGGTCGATCAGCCGGGCCAGGGGTCGGGTGAAACCGCTCAGCGGACCGGCTGCAGGTAGGAACGAATCTAGGCGGCCTGCTCGCGGCGGGCGACGGCGCCGGGTGAGGATGGCCCCGGCTCCCGCCAGCTCCCCCGCCCCGCCCCGTGCCATGGGTTTCCCCGCCACCCACCAGCCCGTTGCCCCCGCCGCCGCCGGCCCCTGGCGAGCCCGCGCCGGCTCCCTGCTGGCGGGCCTGCTGCTGACCCTGATGCTGGTGGGCTGCAGCGCCGCCGCCGCGGGCCTGAACTCCTTCCAGAGCCCGGATGGCCGCTACGCCTTCCTGTACCCCACCGGCTGGACCCGGGTGCAGGTCTCCAATGGTCCCCAGGTGGTCTTCCACGACCTGATCAACAGCGACGAGACCCTCAGCCTGGTGGTGTCCGAGGTCACCCCCGACCGGGATCTCAGCCAGCTCGGCAGTGCCGTCGAGGTGGGCGAGACCCTGCGGCGCAGCGTCATCTCCCCGGAGGGCAGCGGCCGCGACGCTGAACTGGTGGAGGCCCACGAGCGCGAGCAGGGCGGCCGCACCTACTACGACCTCGAGTACACGGTCCATCTGGCCGACCGGGACCGCCACGAGCTCGCCACGGTGGTGGTCGACCGCGGTCGGCTCTACACCTTCGCCGCCAGCACCAACGAAGCCCGCTGGAACAAGGTGAAGGACCTGTTCGCCGTGGTGATCGGCTCCTTCACCCTGCAGATCTGAGAGTGGCGGCCCCTGGCCGGCTGACCGTCATCGGGGGCGGGCTGGCCGGCAGCCTGCTGGCCCTGGAGCTGGCGGAGCGGGGCCTGGCGGTGACCCTGGTGGATGGCGGGGAGGCCACGGCCACGGCCCTCAGCTACGGCGGGGTGGCCTGGTGGGCCGGGGCTCCGGGGCCCCTGGGCCGGCTGCTGCGCCAGGCCCCCGCCCGCTGGCGACGGCTGCAGGCGCGCCATGGGCGGCTTGGCTGGCGGGGCTGCGGCCTGCGTCTCCATGGCGGCGACTGGACCACCCCCCTGCTGCGCCCCCGCTTCGCCCAGGTGGACACCGCCGTGCTGATGGCCGCCCTGCCCGGGGTGCTGGCGGCGGCCGGGGTCGAGCATCGGCGGGGCAGGGTGGTGGCGCCGCCGCGGCCCCTGTCCGGTGGCTGGCACCTGGAGCTGGAGCCGGGCGGCACCCACCTGGCGGATCAGGTGGTGCTGGCGGCCGGAGCCGGTTGCCGCACCCTGGCCCCCGGCCTGCCGGAGCGCCATCGCGCCAGCTGGGCCGGGGTGCTGACCCTGCCGGTGCGCCCGAGCCTTTCCTCAGCGTCCTCCAGTCCCTGGCTGGGGCACGCGGCCCGGCGCCGCATCGTTCAGCCGCGGCACTGGCAGCGACCGTCCCTGGAGGCCCGCGCCCCGGAGCTGGGGGAGGAACGCTGGATCGTCGATGCCGGTTTCGCCCCCCAGGGGGAGGGACTGCTGCTGGGGCAGATCAGCCTGGTGCGGCCGGGCCTGGACAGCGGCGAGCCGCCCGATGCGGCCGTCATGGAACGCCGGCTGCGCCAGGCCCTGGCCGGGCTCGATCCGGTTCTGGCCGCCCTGCAGGGCCCCTACCGCCAGGTGCCGGTGGCCTTCTGCAGCGGCGGGCTTCCCCTGGTGGGGCCCCTGGGCGGCGCGGCGGGTCTGTGGGTCTTCAGTGGCTTCGGCGGTGCCTTCGCCCAGGTGCCGGTGCTCGCGCCCCTGCTGGCCGATGTGATCGCCGGGGCGGCCGATCCGGGGGGTCTGGCCGGATTCGGCGTCCTGCCGGGCTGACAGGCGGCCTTCCATCCAGCATGCTGGCGGCGATGGCCACCTCCGCTCCCCCGACCGGTGCAGCCCTTCCGCCCGGAGCAGCCCAGCCTCGCCGGCCGGTGGCGGCCCTGCGCCGCCGTTGGAGTGGCCTCAGCGACCGGGGCCAGGTGGGTGCTTGCCTGGTGGCGATGGGCGGGGCCCTCGGGCTCTGGGTGCTGTTCTGGCCCGTGCCCACCGAGGTGATGGGGCAGGGGGTGCTGATCTACCCCGACACCGCCGGCCTGCTCGATGCCCGCGCCGGCGGGCAGGTGCGGCGCCTGCGGGTGGCTGTGGGGCAGGAGGTGCGCAAGGGGCAGGTGCTGATGGAGCTGTATCTGCCGGTGCTCGACCGCCAGCTGCAGCAGCAGCGCGGCAACCTCGCCCAGCTGGAGCGCGACAACCGCGACCTCGACAGGCGCGATGCCCTGCGGCTCTCCAGCGAGCGACTCAGCGTCGACACCGCCCTGGCCAAGCTGGCCCAGGATCGGCGCCGCTATCAGGAACTGGCGGCCACCTATGCAGAAAAGGTGCGCAACCTGCGCTGGCTGAGCAAGCGGGAGGTGGTGGCGCCCCTGGCCTCCGAGGTGGTGGCGGCTGAGCAGGGGCTGACCAGCACCAGCGTCAGTCTTGATGCGGTCAGGATCCAGGAGAAGGACCTGCTGACCCGCTACGAGCAGGTGCGGCTGGATATCCAGACCCAGGCGTTGCGGCGCCGTTACCAGATCGACGACATGCGCCGTCAGATCCGGGTCACCGAGGCCCGTCTGGCTTTCGACGGCCAGGTGCTCGCCGACCGGGACGGCACCGTGCTGGATCTGCAGGTGATCCAGGGCCAGACGGTCGCCACCGGCCAGCGCCTCGGCACCCTGGGCCGGGCCGGAGGCGGCGCTGCCGGGGGGCCGCGGCTGCAGGCCGTGGCCTACTTTGCCCCGGCCGATGCCCGCCGACTGCCGGCCGGCCTGCCGGTGGAGGTGGTGCCGCTCTGGGACCAGCGGGGCCGGTTCGGCGGCATCGTCGGCAAGGTGGTCCAGGTGCTGGCCCTGCCGGCCACGGAGGAGGACATCTCCACCACCATCGGCAACCCCCAGCTGGCCCGGGACCTGCTCAAGCACGGACCGGTGATGCGCACGGAGATCGCCCTGGAGAGGGACCCCGGCAGCCGGGACGGCTACCGCTGGACCCTCTCCGGCGGCAGTGGGGTGTTCCCTGTGCGGGAGGGCCTGACGATCGCCGCCCATGCCTACGTGGAGTGGCGCACCCCGATCACCTACGTGATTCCGGGCCTGCGCTCCCTCACGGGCGGCTACCGCAGCCTGCGCATCGATCGGCTCTGGGACCGTCCGTCCCTGCGTCAGAGTGGCTCTCCGCCATGAGTGATCGTCGCTGGTGGCAGATCCGCAATCCCCTGCTGCGTCAGGAGCTTCCCTGGCTGGTCAGCGAGGTGGTGCTGCTGGTGGTGCTGTGCAATGCCAACCCACCGGAACTGTGGTTCTGGCTGGTGGTGCTGCTGGTGATCCTGGGTTACAGGATCGAGCGCTGGTATGCTTCACGGCCGGAATGATCTTTTCGGCTGGGTATTTCGCCCGACCAGTGATGATCTCCTGCTCGTAAAATTTAGTCGCGGATAAACTTTCTCCTCAATTCCTGAAGCGTTGTTTCCTGTGAGGCCGACAATGGAAGCCATGCATACCAGCTCCGTGTTGGAACAGAAAACGCTGAGAACGCCGAGAATGCTGAGACCGCGGAGACGGCCGGCGTGGTTCCTGATCGGCATGGTCGCCCTGGCCATGATGGCCACGCTGACGAGTTGCTTCGGTCCGTCAGCAGCGCCCCTGAGAATCGGCGCCAACCTTTGGACGGGATACGAAACCCTCTTTCTGGCGAGAGATCTGGGAGAACTCAAAGGCAAGCCCATCAGACTGATCGATTTTCCATCCGGGACCGAGGAAGTCCGGGCCTACCGCAACGATGAGATCGACGGAGCCGGCCTGTCGATTGATCAGGTGATCACCTTGGCTGCCACCCAGGGGGACATCAGGATCATTGCCGTTATGGACTATTCCAACGGTGGTGATGTGATCCTCGCCAGGCCTGGCCTGACAGAGATGCGAGACCTGAAGGGAAAGCGCATCGGCGTGGAGTCCACCGCCCTGGGAGCTTTCTTTCTCGCCAGGGCCCTGGAGTTCAATGGCATGACCCCCCAGGATGTCAAGGTGGTGTCGTTGGAGTTGAGTGATCACGAAGCCGCCTACAAGGCGGGAAGGGTCGATGCGGTGGTGACCTTCGGCCCGGCTCGGACCAATCTGCTGAAGGCGGGAGCCATCCAATTGTTCGACAGCAGCCTGATCCCGGGCGAAATTGTGGATACGCTTGCTGCCAGCACCCGGGCGATCACCGACAACTCCGAGAATCTGCAGGCCCTCGTGGCGGCAAGATTCAAGGCCTTGGATTTTTTTCAACGGAATCCCGCCGATGCCGCCCGGCGCATGGCCAGGCGCACCCAGGTGAAGCCGGAGGAGATGCTGGAGGCTTTCCGTCTCATCCAGCAGCCATCCCTTGAAGAGAATGTGGCGTTGCTGAGTCAGCGGGATCCAGCCCTGGTGGTCTCGATGACAAACCTGATCCAGGTCATGCATGAAAACGGGCTGATCACGAAAAAGATCGACCCAGCCAGTCTCCTGGATCCACAGTTTGTCGAACGTGTACGGGCTGGACGTTAGGTGGTCGCTGGCGTCATGACGCGTTTCCCTCCACCACTTCGCTTCACGATCCCGGCGCTGATCGTCGCCAGTGGCTTTTCCTTGGGTGCCATCAAGTTTGCCCTGGAAGTTCAAGATGTGAATCGTCGAACCGAGCAAAGCGCCACCATTTATCTGAAGTCTTCGGTCTCCCAAGCGGTTCGGATGGTTGACTATCTTTATCGAACAGTCGATGAAGGTGATCAAGTCGTTGCATTGATCAGCCAGTTGGGAACGAACCCAGGCTATCGGAGCGTGATCCTGTTCAATGACAAGAACGTCGTGCTCCGTGCCAATGACTACGGCCTGGTGGGCCAACCCCTGGAGGCGACCAACGCCGCGCCATTGGCGCCCATCTTTTCCGAGACCCGACGTACGCTTCGGGGAGAGGTCCGCCTGTCCAGGGACCGCCTTCATCTGTCGGCCGTTTATCCCATTCTGCTCAAACCCCTGGCGAATGAACTGAAGCCGTCTCGCGTCGGAATCTTCTACGTTGATTACAGCCTAAAAGAGGCGAAAAGCAGCGCCTTCCGTGAAGCATTCAGCCGAACGCTGGCCTTCAATGGTCTCCTGGTTGTTCTCGGAATCTGCGTATGGCTCTTTTTTCAGTACGCGCTGACCAGCCGGATCAGGAAGCTGATCGATGCCAGCCATGCCCTTGGGGAAGGGGACCTGGCGGTGAGAAGCGGTTTGGGTGGCTCCGATGAACTGGCAGGGATATCCGTGGCGTTTGATCAGATGGCGGAGAAAATGGAGCAGAATGCCGTGCACTTGCAACGGCAGGTGCAACGAGAACTGATCCTGCGTGAGATCACCGAGCGGATTCTGACGTTTCTTGAGCTCAAGCGCATCTTTCAGGTGGCGGTTAATGAAATGCTTCCCTATCTCGCGGTTGACCGGGTAGCCATTTACCGCTTTGATCAGGAGTTCCAGTGTCATCGGGGTGCCTTCATTGCCGAGGCTGTTCATCCAGAGACGGAATCGTTGTTATCTGTTTCCATTGAGGATACGTGTTTTGACGATGCCTTGGTGGCGCGCTATCTCAAGGGCGGAAACCAGGTCATTGACGACGTGGCGACAGCTGACCTGGAGCCCTGCTACCGAGAGCTGCTTCTTGGCTTGAAGATTCAATCCAATCTGGTGGTTCCCTTGATCTGCGGTTCCCGTCTATGGGGGTTGCTCTGTATGCATCACTCCAAGCGGCCTCGTCACTGGACCGAAGAAGATGTCCAGGTCGTGAATCATGTCGCGAGCCAACTGAGTATCGCCATCCAGCAGGCTGATCTGTTCACCAAGCTGGAAGACGAATTGCAGGAGAAGAAGCTTGCTGAAGAACGCCTGATCACGGTGAATGAGGAGCTGGCCTCCACCAATGATCAGCTGGCCCGCTCCACGCGGCTGAAGGATGAGTTCCTGGCCAACATGAGCCATGAGCTGCGAACCCCGCTGAATGGGATCCTCGGCATGGCCGAATCGCTGCAGGACAATATCTATGGTGAGGTTTCCACGATCCAACGCAAGGCATTGGAAGAGATCGAACGCAGTGGTAACCATCTGCTGGAGTTGATCAACGATATTCTTGACATCACCAAAATCGAAGCCGGCAAGCTTGAGGTCCACCTCCATCCTGCCTCGATCACGCTGCTCTGCCACTCCTGTATCTCCACCATTCAGAGAATGGCGGAGGCCAAGTCGATCCTGCTTTCATCAGAGATTGAACCTGATCTGCCTGTCGTCCTGCTGGATGAGCGGCTGCTCCGACAGGTTCTCATCAATCTCCTGAGCAATGCCGTCAAGTTCACTCCCGAGGCAGGAACCGTTCGCCTTGAGGTCAGGCTGGTCCGTTCCCCACAGGCTTCATCGGGCCAGGCCACGCTTGAGCTCTGCGTGATCGATTCGGGAATCGGCATCGACCCCGAGGATCAGAACAAGATCTTCCAGCCGTTCGTGCAGATCGAGAGTGGTCTGAATCGCCAGTTCACAGGCTCAGGCCTTGGCCTCTCGATCGTGAAGCGAATCCTCCTGGCGCATGGTGGTGACATCGGTGTGCAATCGAGCCTGGGAACGGGTACACGCTTCGATGTTCATCTTCCCGTCACGCTCGTCCCTGCGACAGCCACGGATGGTTCTGTTCCCGAAACGGGGCAGACTGACACGGACGAACCCGATTCCCGCGCTCCAATGGATCGGCCTTCAATCTTGCTGGCCGAGGACAGCAGGGTCAACCGCATGATCTATTCCCGCTATCTCACCGCTAAGGGATACCAGGTGCATGAGGTGGTCAATGGCCAGGAAGCGATTGATTTCCTGCGGGAGCGTGTTCCGAGTCTGTTGATTCTCGATATGTCGATGCCGATCGTGGACGGCTTCACTGTCCTGCGCATGATTCGCTCCAGTGACAGGCCAGAGCTCGTGGCATTGCCCATCGTCGTGCTGACGGCCCTGGCCATGAAAGGTGATCGGGAAAAGTGCCTGGCTGCCGGTGCCAGCGAGTATCTGGCCAAGCCAGTGAAACTCCAACAGCTGGATCAGACGATCAGGAAAATCCTGGAGACGGCTGGCCAGAAATGTTGACATGTTGGTGCATGATCGCCGATCAAGCGGCCGCCATCCAATCGGTTACTGCCCCGGACGGGAGGATCAGCCGGTACGTTCCTGAAGTTTGCTGTTGAAACCGGCCAAGGCGCGGTCGGCCTCTGAGACTACGGGGTCGGTTGGTTCGCGATCGTCCAGGTAGTGGTTTCGCAGCTTCTTGATCTCCTCCATCAAGGCCTCTCCATCGGCCAGCAGCTCGACAATCGTTTCATGCCGCTCCGGCTGATAGGCCGTGATACCGAAAGAGAACGCGATGGGATACCCATTGTTCGTCAGTCCGTGGGCCTGGCTGAGGGCCTTCTTGATGCGATCGACAACGATCTCTGCCTGTTCCCGGGTCGCGTTGATCAGCAGGACCACAAACTCATCACCCCCCATTCTGGCCACCACATCGGAGTCTCGGCAGACATCCTTGATCCGATCTGCCAGGTTGATTAGCACGTCATCGCCCGCTTGACGCCCATGGAGCTGATTGAAGCTCTGGAAATCGTCCAGGTCGAGATAGAGAAGCGAAACAGGCGTTGCCTGGCGCGTGCAGAGTTGCAGACTCTGCTGGGCGAGGGCAAGGAAGCCGCGGCGGTTCTCAAGGCCGGTGAGCTGATCCCTGATGGCAAGAAGCGTGGAGGCGATCTCCTGTTCCACCACTTTCGCCAGATCCTTCAGGATCTCGATCTGATCCTCATCAAGGGTTCGGGGCACCTGATCGACGATGCAGAGCGTTCCGATCTTGCGATTGTCCACCGTCAGAGGACAGCCGGCATAGAAGCGGACATGGGGCTCGCCCAGGACCAGAGGATTGTCGTGGAAGCGTTCATCTCCAAGGGCATCGGGGACGATGAACGCGTCGGAACCGAGGATCGCATGGCCGCAGAAGGAAACGGTTCTGGGGGTTTCTGAAACTTCGAAACCCACACAGGATTTGAACCATTGCCGGCTTTCATCCAACAGGCTGACCATTGAGATCGGCACCTTGAAGATGCGCCTGGCCATCCGGGTGAGACGGTCGAAATGGGGGTCGTCCTGCGCCGAGTCCAGCAGGCGGAGCGACCGGAGCTTGGCGAGACGAAGGCGTTCGTCGTCTGGGGTCTCGGGTGGTTTCAAACGATCCCTCTCTGGGTCATGACGGGTCGACAGGACAAGCATCGGAACGAGCAAGTGATGGGTGAACTCCCGATTTCAGGGAGCCGTGGTGGACACCGCCATCCTGAGTAGGGGATTCCATCCGTTGCGGGAATCAATCCGTTAGGGGCTGGGATTGCCGATTGTTAACCGTGAGTATTCATAGGACAGATTAGCGTGATTTTCCTGTCCCTTCCGGCCGTTGTTCCTTAGCGCCGACTTCAGCGCTGCTGTCATTGAAGGAAAGGATGGACGGCAAGCTTTCAGTCGTCTTTCAGTTTCCTTGCGCCGCTGGCTGCGTGGGCCTCCAGCCAGCGTTCCAGCTGTACTTCGTTCCAGGTGTCCTCGCTGACCCAGCGACCGATCGGCGCCGCCAGGGCGGCCACCAGCAACAAGAGGGGTACCAGGGCGACCGTACCGGCGATCTGGGCCACGAACAGCGCGCAGAACAGAGGCGTGCGGCAGGCGCCGCTGAACAGGGCTGTCGCTGCGGTCCATACCAGCAGCTGACGTTCCAGGGGCGGCAGGTCCCCGATCAGGGGCCCGGCCAGCAGCGCCCCCAGTGACATCGCGTCGTGCATCACACCCCCAGGGGCGCCGATGGCGATGCTCAGTACCGAGGCGAGCAGCCTCCAGGGGAGGATCTCCAGCCCCGGGCGATCCTCCCCGTAGGCCATGCGCAGGATCAGCAGCTGTCCGTCGTTGAGGCTCCACCCTTCGCTGGCGACCGCCGCCAGGCTGATCACCAGGGCGGCCACCAGAGCGCCCATCAGCGGCCTGGAGACGGCCGCCCTCCGCGCCTCTGCAGGCGTTGAGAGCCACTGGCCCCAGCGCTTGGCCATCCAGGCGGTGGCGGCGCTGAAGACTCCCCCCAGCCATCCCGCCCCGAAGGTGAGCAGCAGGGCCGGTGCGATCAGGTGGGGGCCACCGCCCACCAGCAGACTGATGCCGGCGTGGTGGGCCGGGGCCGCTTCGGCCGTGCTCTGCCACAGGCCCGTCGCAGCTCCGACCACGACCCCCAGCCCCGTGGTCAGCAGGGTGCCGTTGATCAGCGCCGCCGAGCGCCGCCTGCAGAGCTCCTCGACGGCATAGGTGACTCCCAGCAGGACGGAGTTGAAGGCGATGCCCAGGCCGGCCCCGGCGCCGGTCGCCAGCAGCACCGGCAGCGGCAGACGCTTCAGGGGGCCCACCTTCTCCCGCAGCGCCAGCAGCAGGCTCGCCCCCAGGGAGGCGGAGGGGGACTCCAGCCCCACCGTCAGGCCGGCGCCGTGGGTGAGCAGCAACAGCGGCAGCCGGGCCAGCTGGCGCCTGAGATCCAGGGAGGCGAGGGCTGCGCTGCGGGCGGGGCCCTGCTGCACCTGCTCCAGCTGCAGGGCCAGCACCCCGGTGAGCCCGCCCCCCCGGCCGCCCTTCAGGGGGCCGTTCGCCAGCAGGGTCAGCAGCACCGTGCCGGCGAACACCAGCAGCAGGCTGCCGCCGGGGATGCCCCCATCCCCGCCCAGGGGCCAGGCCTGCTGGAGGCGGAAGCCGAGGGCCGAGAGCCACTGGTAGGGCTGCAGCAGCAGCAGCAGCGGCAGCGACACCAGCAGCAGGGCAACCACCTGGCCCAGGCGCAGACTGCCGTCACGACGGGCATCGGCGGCATCGATCGCTTCCGCTGGAATCGTCATGGGGTCCATTCGAGGCGCGCCGGAACCGCCGCATCGGGGTCCGTCGGCATGGGCAGCAGTTCGCGCAGCAGCTGGGCGTAGGTGATGTTCACGTTCACGGTGGCCTCCAGCCGCTGGACCAGACTGGCGATCAGCCGTTCCTGGGTGTTGGAGAGATCCAGCTCGCTGCTCAGCCCCGCCTGGTAGCGCAGGCGGGCGTCCCGGAAGGCCTCCAGGCTCGCCGCCACGCCTCGCCTGGCGGCCACCAGCCGCGCCAGGCTGGCCTCGTGGCCCAGGAAGGCCTGCTCGATCCGCAGCCGGATGTCGTTGCGCTGGGCGGCGTACTGCTGGGCCACCGCCGCACCCCGTCGGGCCAGGGCCCGGGCCTGGCCCCGGGTGGTGCCGGCGTCGAACAGCAGCCAGCTCACCGCCAGGCCCACCGACCAGTCGGTGCCGTAGGTGTTGAGGGAGGTGGCCACCGTGGTGCCGCAGCAGCCTCCGTCGGCGATGCGCACGTTCCAGTTGTTGGCGTTGCTGGCCCCGGCCCCGGCGCTGGCGAACAGCGACAGCTTCGGCAGCAGCTCGGCAGCGACCGCATCCTTCTGGCGCAGCAGCGCCTCGCGGGTGGCCAGCAGGGCTTCCAGTTCCGGGTTGTCCCGGAAGGAGGCCAGCAGGCTGGCCTCCAGGTCGAGGGGCCAGCGCGGCTGCAGGCGGATCGGGTCGCTGGCGGTGGGGGTCAGCTGGGGCGGCAGGTTGAGCAGGGCCGCCAGCCGCCGGCGGGCGACCGCCCGTTCCGCCAGGGCCGCGATCAGCTGCTCCTGGCCGTCCGCTTCGATCGCCTGCCGCCGCAGCACGTCGAGCCTGGGCACCAGCCCGGCCTGCTTGAGATCCAGGCTGTCCTGCAGGATCAGCAGGTCGTTGCGCACGACGGCCTCGCGGATGCGCACCAGCTGGTCGGCCCGCTGCAGCTGGTAATAGCTCTCGCTCAGGGCCAGTTGCAGCCGCCGCAGGGCATCGGCGTAGTCCAGACGGCTGCCGCGCAGTCGCGCCAGGGCGGCCCGCGCCTTCGGTGTGCGGGCCAGATCCAGGAGTTCGTAGCGCAGCTCAAGGCCGCCGCTCACCCCGTTGGCGTTGTTGTTGAGGGAGCCCCTGCCGCCGGGGGGGATGAAGAAGGGGTTGCTGGGGGCGAACAGGCTCCCGGTGCCGGTGGGGGAGAAGAAGCTGGTGCTCGCCTGGTCGGTGCCGCCGGCGGCGTAGGCGGAGATCCGGGGCCAGTAGGTGCCCATCTGGCTCTGCAGCTCGGCCAGGGCTGCCGCCACCGCTTCGCGGCGGGCCTGCAGGCCCGGACTGTTGGCGAAGCCGATCGCCAGCGACTGCTCCAGGCTCAGGGCCTGAAGCTGGCCCGGACGGAGATCGCCGGCCTCCGGCAGCGCCAGGGGCGGCAGGGGAACGCTGTCCTGCGGTGGCCCGGGAACCGCGCTGGCTTCCGCCGGCCCCAGCAGCGCCCCCGGCAGCGCCGGCCTGGCGGACCCGTCACCGTGGTGGGGTGCCGCCTCGGCGGGCAGCAGCTCCTCAAGGGCACGGATCTGGCGATCGAGCTCGTTCCAGCGGCGCTCGAGACGTCGCACGTCGCCGGCGCTGGCCGCCGGCAGGGGTTGGCCCGCGACGGGCCCCGTTCCAAGGCCGAGACCGAGCACCATCCCGGGCACCATCCCCGCGAGGATCCCCCTGGCCAGGGGCCGCCCCGTTCCGCTGCCCCCCATGGCCTCCCGCTCCCCCCATCCGGCGCCCAGTTTGCTCGACATCGGCCTCCCCGGCTCCTAGAAGCTGAAACCCAGCTGCAGGCCCGCCGCGAACAGGCCCGGCACGCGGCCGGCACCACCGGGATTGAGGATCCACTGGAGGCTGGGCTGCAGGTTGAAGGACTGGTTGAAACGGATCTGATACCCCAGCTCCACCACGCCTTCGTGGCTCAGGCCGGGTTGGGTGATCGGACTGAAGCCGGTGCGGGCGACGCCAAGGATCAGCAGGTCAAGGGGACGGCCGGGCAGCACCCCCTGGCTCACCAGACCGCCGCCGATGTAGCTGGGCGTGGGATTGGCGGCGGTGTCGAAGCCCGCGGCGGTGGCGGCCCAGAGCCGGTGGTCGAGGCCCCAGGGCAGGGCCACGGGCACGGTGGCGCTGCCGTAAAGGCCTCGGTTCGGCCCGGTCCCGGCATAGGCCGCCAGCTGCAGCAGTCCTCCGGGAAGCTGGCGCTCCACCTGGACCGGCTGGGGGCAGGTTCGGCCCTGGACCCTGATGCCGTTGCCCTCGCGGCAGGCGGCGATCGGGGCCCCCAGCCGGCGGTTGAGCCATGGGGCCGCGTAGCTCCACTGCAGCTGGTGGGTCCAGCCCCGGCCGGGGGGAAGGCCGCTGGCGGTTCCCAGGAGCCTGGCGACCTCGTCGGTGGCGGCCAGGTTGAAGCTGGCCAGCCGCAGGGTGGTGGCCGGGGTCGGCCGCAGCACCAGCAGGGCGCCCGGCGCCGCCACGGGAAAGACGGGGAAGTTCGGAATCGTGAACACCACCGGCGCCCCGTTGAGGGCGTCGTGGACGTAGAAGCCCTCGATCGGGGTGCTGAACAGGTCCGGGGCCATGCCCACCAGCCCCGCCTCCAGGCTCCAGCGACCGTCGTCGGAGCGGCGCTCCAGGCTGGCGCGGGTGGGCCAGAACCCCACCGGGTTGGCCACCTCCTGCAGGGGCAGCGCCGCCCCCAGCCTCTCGGCATAGGTGGGGTCGCCGTTGTAGGCGGCGATGGCCAGATGCATCGCCCATCGCTTCCATTCCCCTGCCGCCGCGTCGCCGGCGGGGGCTCGCAGGGTGAGGGCCAGGGTCGTCTGCTGGATCCAGTTCGCCTGCCTCACCAGACCGCCGACGGGATTGGCCATCGGTTCGGCCAGGATCTCCAGATCCAGATCGACCCAGGCCGGCAGACCCAGGGTCTGCTGGAGGGTGCCCCAGCCCGGCTCGAGCCGGACCAGGGGCGGCTCCGGTGGCGGTGGCTCAGCCTCGGGCTCGGGGGCGAGTGGCTGGGCGTTGCCGGATCCGGCAGCGGCCAGCAGCAGCAGCGCCTGCGCCAGCGCCCGGCGGCACCCGGGGGCCTGCGGTGGGGACGGGGGCGCTGCAGCCATGGCGTCAGCCGCTGGCCTCCCCCAGGGCCCGCCAGCTGTGCTCCGCCTGCTCGATGCTGCGCAGGGCCTGGCCGCAGAGCATCAGCCGGCTGGCATTGCGCTGCAGCAGGGGCAGATCGAAACGGTCCAGGTCCGGATCGTGGAGCGAGCGCTCCAGGTCCCGCCAGCGGGCCGGAGGTGTCATGGCCTTGGCGGGTGGCGCTGGCCGATGGCGGTGGGGCACCTCGAGGCAGTGGCGCCACTGCTCCAAGCGCCCGGCCACGGAGCGCAGCAGTTCGGCCTGGGCGCCGTGGAGTCCCTCCAGGGGGCCCCGATCCGCAGGGGTGTGCTCGAGCAGCCGCAGTCCGTCGACCACGCCGACCAGCTGGGAGCCGGCCCCGTTGAGGAGCTGGAACAGCCGGAACGTGGCATGGCTGGTGGGGTTGTTGCCGAGCTCATCGGCCACCGCCGGCATGGCCTGGCGCAGCGCCACCAGCTGGCGCCGCAGCCCCTGGGCCGTCTCCAGCTCAAGCTGCCGGGCGGCCACCAGGGCCCCTGGCGGCGCCGGGACGGCCGGGGCCTCGAGGCGGTCGGCCTGGGCGATCAGGGCCCCGCCGAGCTCGGCCAGGAAGCGCCGCAGCCGCTGCCGGTTGCCCTCCACCGCCAGGTCGGGCCAGAAAAGCCGCAGGCACAGCAGGGCCACCAGGATGCCGGCCGCGGTCCAGAACAGCCGCACCGGGACCCACATCCCCAGTTCACCGTCGTGGACCAGCCAGCCCATCACGATGATGTTGCTGCCCACCTTGTACCCCACCTCCAGGCCCAGCGCCCCCCCCAGCAGCCGCATCGCCACCAGGGACAGGCTCAGCCCCAGGGGCAGGGGCAGGTGACTGAGGCCGGTGAAGGAGACCACCAGCACCACCCCCCCCACCAGCGACCCCAGCAGCCGCTGGCGGCCCAGGCCGATGGAACCCCCGTAGGTGCCGGTGCAGACCACCAGCACGGCCATCGGCGCGTAGAAGCCGTAGGCCAAGGGGGCCAGGGACCCCAGCCCGTTCATCAGCCCGGCTGTCAGGGCCAGACGCAGCTCGGAGCGGCGGATCAGCATCGGGCCACCAGGCTCAGGGTGCGCAGGCTGGCCAGCAGCGGATGCTGCTCCTCGGCCAGGGCCAGCAGCGGCAGCAGCGGCAGGGAGCGGCGCCGGGCCAGGGTCTGCCAGGGCCCGGGGTCCGGGGCCAGGACCGGAAGGGTCTCCCCCCGAAGCAGGGCGGTCATGCGTGCCATGCCGGCCTGCAGGGGATCGCCGGGCTCCGCGTCCTGGCCCAGCCGGTCGGGGAGGCCCCCCAGCAGGCGCTCCCACTGCACCCAGTGGTGCTGGACCGCGCCCCACAGCTGCAGCCGCTGCGACCAGTGCTGCCGCTGCAGGCGCAGGCCGTGGGGGCCCCGTCGCTCCTGGGCGAGCAGCTGCTCCATCGCCACCAGGTCGTGGCTGAGCCTGGCCGGGGGCAGGGGCTGGGGCCGCTCGCCACGGCCCTCGAGCCAGCTCCGCTGCTGCTCCAGCTGGGCGGCATAGCCCTGGCGCAGCCCGGCCTCCAGACGCATCAGCCGGTCGCATCCCCGCCGGGGCCAGAAGAGCAGGCCCACGACGATGGCGATCACGCAGCCGACGGCCGTGTCCAGGGTGCGGTTGAACACGTAGTCCCAGTTCAGGGCCACATGGCTGGGGATCATCAGGAACATCAGGCTGACCAGCGTCGCGGTCCCGGCGGCCGACTGCCAGCCCAGCCAGCGCAGCAGGGGCAGCATCAGCAGCAGCGACACCAGCACCCCCGGCCAGCCGGACAGCACGGTGTGGACCAGGAAGGTGACCAGCCCGCCGGTGATGGTGCCGAAAACCCGCACCCTGGCGGCCTGGAGGCTGAGGTCGTCCCCGTCCTCCATGACGGTGACCACGGCCAGCATCGGGTACCAGACGTAGGCGATCCGCTCGAACCAGAGCGACAGGGCGGCGGTGAGGAAGGCGGCCACCCCGAGCCTCAGGCTGTTGCGAAGCAGGGCGGACCGCACGGACCTCGTGGCGCTGGGCTGGCAGGAGCCTATGGAGGCCCATGGTCCATGGCCGTTGGCCGATGCGCCATGGTTGAACACCCCCCACCGTGCCTCGGACAGCCATGGTCCTCTCGCTGAGCCCGGATCTGGAGGCCCTGCTGCGGCTGGGGATGGCGGTGCTCTGTGGATTGGCGGTGGGTCTCAACCGGGCCCACCACGGCAGCCGCGCCCACCCCAACCGACTGCGGGTTCATGTGCTGGTGGGGATGAGTGCCTGCCTGATGGTCCTGGCGGCCGGGCCCGATGCCCAGGCCCGCAGCCGCGTGATCCAGGGGGTGGCGGCGGGCATCGGCTTTCTGGGGGCCGGCGAGATCCTGGTGCCTCCGGTGCGCTCGAAGCACGGCGTTCCGGAGGTGCGGGGCCTGAGCAGTGCCGCCTCGATCTGGTTCACGGCGGCCCTGGGGGTCACGGTGGCCGTCTCCAGCCCGGTGCCGGTGCTGATGGCCCTCGGCCTGGCCCTGATCACCCTCTCCGACCGTGACGGCCACCCGCCCGACGGGGGCAGCGACGAAGCTCCGCCTCCGGCGGAAGAGGTCAGAAAAGGAAACGGTGGCGGCCGTTCGTAGCGTTGGCCTGGCCCTCGTTGCCGGCCTCCAGGGGGTCGTTCTCCGGAGCCGGCCAGACGGCGTCCCAGTAGCTGATGCCGTCCTTGTAGAAGGGGCGGCCGTCCAGCCGCTCGGTGTCGAGCTGGGTGCTGCCCATGGCCGTGATCAGGCCCCCGAGCTCCATGGGTCCGAGGTCGGTCTTGAGGTCCTTGCGGGCGGCCATCATCAGGGCCGGCAGCCGCACGAGGTACTCGGGCCGGGTGAGTTTGCGGAACAGGGACTTCAGGGCCAGCTGCTGGCGGTCCATGCGCCCCAGGTCGCCGGTCTCGTCGTGGCGGAAGCGAAGGAAACCCTCCAGATCCTTGCCGCGCAGGGTCTGCACCCCGGGTTGCAGATCGATGGACAGCCCCTGGCTGCGGTCGACGTAGAGCATCCGCTTGGGAACGTCCACCTCGATGCCCCCGAGCACATCGGCCATCTGGCGGATCGAGGAGAGGTTGACGACCAGGTGGTGCTGGATGGGGCGGCCGAGGCGCTGGGAGATCTCCCGCTTCACCGCCTCGATGCCGCCCAGGCTGTAGAGGGCGTTGATCTTGACCGGGCCGAAACTCTCGGCCTCGATGTAGGTGTCGCGGGGGATCTGGGTGATGCTGGTGCGCTTGCCGTCGATGCGCAGGGTGGCGATCACATCGGTGTTGCCGCCGCCCACGTCGGTGCCCAGAATCAGGACGTCCTGACCGTCCATGCCGCCGCTCCAGGCGGCGAAGGGATTGGTCAGCGCCGGGTTGCCCCCGGCGGTGGCCCGGGCCGAGATCAGCTGGGCCAGGGGTCCGGCCAGCAGCAGGCCCGCCCCCAGGCCGCAGACCATGGCCAGAACCACGGGGGTGCGCCGGCGGGACGCCCTTGGCTTGGCTGCCGTCCTGGCCTTGGCCTCGGTGCTGGGTTGAGAAATCTTCATTGAATCCACGCTAAGCCCAGTGGGCTCAGCGCAGGGCCTCCTCCGGCCTCAGCCCCGTCTGCACCCGCCAGAGGGCCGCGTAGGCGCCGTTTCTGGCCAGCAGCTCGTCGTGCCCGCCGCTCTCGACGATGCGCCCCTGTTCCATCACCACGATGCGGTCGGCGTGGCGCACCGTGCTCAGCCTGTGGGCGATCACCAGGGTGGTGCGGGAGGCCGTGATCCGATCGAGGGAGCGCTGGATCGCCGCCTCGGTTTCATTGTCGACGGCGGCGGTGGCCTCATCCAGCACCAGCACCGGGGGATCCTTGAGGATCGCCCGGGCCAGGGCGATGCGCTGGCGCTGGCCCCCGGACAGGCGCAGGCCCCGTTCCCCCACCAGGGTGTCGTACCCCTGGGGCAGGGCCTCAATGAAGCCTGCCGCCTCGGCCAGGCCGGCTGCCCGTTCGATGGCCGCGCGGGTGGCGGCGAAGGTGCCGTAGGCGATGTTCTCGGCCACGGTGCCGTGGAACAGGAACACCTCCTGACTCACCAGGCCGATGGCCCGGCGCAGGTCCTGCAGGGACAGCTGCTCGATCGCCAGGCCGTCGAGCAGGATCCGCCCGCCCTGGATGGGGTAAAGCCGCAGCAGCAGCTTGACGATCGTGCTCTTGCCGGAGCCCGTGGCCCCCACGATCCCCACGGTGGCGCCGGCGGGAACCTCCAGATCGAAGGCTTCGAGAAGCCGCTCCCGGCCGCTGTAGGCGAAGTCGACCCGCTCGAAGCGGATCTGGCCGCGGACGTCGGCGATGGGGAGCGGCAGGTTGCCGCTGGGGATGGCGACGGGGGTGTCCAGCAGGTCCATCACCCGGTGGGTGGAGGCCATGGCGCGCTGGTAGTCGTCGAGGGTGCGGCCCAGGGTGGTGAGCGGCCACAGCAGCCGCTGGGTGATGAAGACCAGGAACGAGTAGGTGCCGATGGCGATGGCGCCGCTCCAGGCCTGCAGTCCGCCGATCACGAGGATGGCGATGAAGGCGAAGAGGATCGCGAACCGGATCAGGGGGATGAAGGCGGCCGACAGCCGGATGGCGCGGCCGTTGCTGGCTCTGTAGGCCTGGCTCTGGGCGATCAGCCGCTGCTTCTCCCACGCCTCTGCGGCGTAGCTCTTGATGGTGAGCATGCCGCCGAGGTTGTTGCTGAGGGTGCTGGCCAGGTCCCCGGCCCGCTCGCGCACCTCCCGGTAACGGGGGGCCAGGCGCCGCTGGAAGCGGAGCGAGCCCCAGAGGATCACCGGGATCGGCAGGAAGGAGACGCCGGCCACCGTGGGGGAGAGGACCACCATGGCCCCGCCCACCGCCAGAACGGTGGTGATCAGCTGCAGGATGTCATTGGCGCCCTGGTCGAGGAAGCGCTCCAGCTGATTGATGTCGTCGTTGAGGACCGTGAGCAGACGCCCGCTGCTGCCGGCTTCGAAGAAGCCCATCTCCAGATGCTGGAGGTGGTCGTAGGCCTCGATGCGCAGCTCATGCTGCACCGTCTGGGCGAGGCGCCGCCAGAGCAGGGCGTAGAGGTATTCGAACAGGGACTCGGCGCTCCAGATCAGGAACGAGAGCACCGCCAGCACCCCCAGCTGGCCCGGCACGGTGGTGAAGCCGAGCCCGGCCAGCCAGGAGGTGCGCTGCTGGACCACCACATCGACCGCCAGACCGATGAGGACGGGGGGCGCGAGGTCGAAGAGCTTGTTGAGAACCGAGCAGGCGGCCGCCAGGCCGACGAGCCTGCGGTGGGGCCGCAGGCTGCGCAGCAGGCGTTTCAGCCCTGCCGCTGTCGGGGCTGGCCCCGTGGGGCCATCAACGGCCCTGGCCGCCGCCGGACTCACCAGCGATTGCCGCCGCCGCGGCCACCGCCGCCGTAACCGGCGCCACCGCCACCGCCGTAGCCGCCGCCGCCGGAGCGACCGCCGCCACCGCCGCCGCCACCCTCACGGGGGGTGGCCTTGTTGACACGAATCATGCGACCCATCCATTCGACGTCCTGGAGGTCGTCGATGGCCTTCTGCTCGGACGCATCGTCGGCGAGTTCGATGAAGGCGAAACCGCGCTTGCGGCCGGTCTCACGGTCGAGGGGCAGGCTGCACTGACGGACCTCGCCGTACTGGCCGAAGAGATCGAGAAGGTCCTCGCGTTCGGCCTGGAACGAGAGGTTGCCGACGTAGATGGTCATTCAATGAAAAAGCTGGAACGGATTCCTCCGGTGTCGGGAATCCCAGGGAAAGCAGGCGGTCGGCATGGAGCTGGAACCGGACCCAGGGTCGGGTCCGGTTCCGTTGGGCCCGAGCCGTCGATGCGTGCCGAAGGGAGCCAGAGCGGCATGGAATTCTGGGAAGCCTACAACCGTGACCCGGGCCTCCATGGCGAAGTTTGAAGCAGATGCGAAGGAAAACAAAAAAATCTCCCCACCCCCGCCGGCGACGCTCCATTGTCAGCAAACCCTGATCCAGTTGATCCCATGAAAGCCGCCCCTGTGCCCTGGAGCCTCACCTGGCGTGAGGATGGAGAGCTCGGTTCCCAGGATCTGTTCGACCTGCTGCAGGTCCTGGTGGCGAGCGAAAGTCACGAGGTGCAGATGACCCTGATCGCCGCCGTGGAGCAGCTCGCGGTGAGCGAGCTCCAGGTGACGGGCTGTGAGCAGGTCACCCGGCTCTGCGCCTGATGGCCTGCCCAGGCGCCTGATCGGGCTTCAGATCGGATAGCGCTTCGAGGTGGCGTCCCGGCAGCTGCTGCGGGCCGAGGCGATGCTGCTGCCGCTGGAGATGCGATCGGCCACGCAGTCGCAGGCGAAGCTGGCCATCCCGTCCGGGGCCTTTTTCCCGGACTGGGCCAGCTCCGTCTCGAAGGCGGAGAGGCAGATGGAGCGCACCACCTCGAGGATGGGGCCGGAGGCCGCCTCAGCCCGGCGCTCCAGCGGCCCGAAGGCCGCCAGAGCTACCACGCCGAGGATCAGCCCGGCCAGGCCCGGCAGGCGCCGGGAGCGGAGGGAAGCCAAAGGGGGCCGCTGCTGGGTAGGCATGGGGGACTGGCGTGAGGAGCGCCGCTGAGGGGATGTCAGGAGCCCAGCCGGGAGATCTGAAGTTCCTTGTTCATCACCCGCAGGCGACGCAGGTCGGCGAAGACGTCGTCGGGCATGCCCTTGGGCAGGTCGACGGTGCTGTGGGCGTCGAAGATGCGGATCTTCCCGATCGATCGTCCGGCCAGGCCGGACTCGTTGGCGATGGCGCCGACAATGTTGCCGGGCTTGACCCGATCCCGCCAGCCCACCTCGATGCGGAACCGTTCCATGTTGTCCTCGGGACCGTCCTCGCCGCGTTCCTGGTGACGGTCGTTGAAGGGGCGGCGTTCCCCGCCCCGATCCCGCTCACCCCGGTCACGGTCGCGGTCCCGGGTGGGGGCGCCGGCACGGCCCTGGCCCCAGCGCTCCTCGCCCTGCAGCAGCAGGGGTTTGCCACCCAGTCCGAGCTCCAGGGCGGCCAGGGCCAGCTGCTCGGGGGTGCAGGCCTGTTCCTGGGCCACCCGCTGCAGGATCTCGCCCAGCAGGGCCCTTTCCTCGGGATTGCAGGCGGGCTGCTGAAGGACGGTGGTGAGTTTCTGGCGCAGCCGGTCGAGGCGGTGCTGGTTGATGCTGGCGTTGCCCGGCACCTCCATCGGTTCGATGGGCTGGTTCACGGCCCGCTCCAGACCGCCGAGGAAGCGCCGCTCCCTGGGCGTGAGGAACAGGATCGCCTCACCGCTGCGCCCGGCGCGGCCGGTGCGGCCGATGCGGTGCACGTAGGCCTCCCCGTCGAAGGGGATGTCGTAGTTGATGACCAGGCCGATACGGTCGACGTCGAGGCCCCGGGCGGCCACGTCCGTGGCCACGAGCACATTGACCCGGCCATCCCGCAGACGCTCGATCGTGCGCTCCCGCTGGGTCTGGGGAACGTCGCCGTTGAGCACCGCCACGTCGTAGCCGTGCTGCTCGAGGGACTCGGCCACGGTGAGGGTGATGGCCTTGGTGCGGGCGAAGATGATCACCCCTTCGCTGCCCTCGGCTTCCAGCACCCGTTCGAGGGCCTCGAGCTTCTGGGGGCCGTTGACCACCAGGTGCCGCTGGCGGATGCGGCGACCGTCGGCGGCCTTCTGGCGGATGGTGACCTCCGCCGGGTTCTTCAGATGGTTCTGGGAGATCCTCCGGATCTCCGGGGGCATGGTGGCGGAGAACAGCACCACCTGACGCTCGGCGGGAAGCTGCTCGAGCACCCACTTGACGTCGTCGATGAAGCCCATGCGCAGCATTTCATCGGCCTCGTCCAGCACCAGGCTGCGCAGCCCGGAGAGGTCGAGGGTGCCCTGGCGCATGTGGTCCATCACCCGCCCCGGGGTGCCCACGACGATCTGGACGCCCCGGCGCAGTTGCTGGATCTGGTCGCGGAAGTCGGCGCCGCCGTAGACGGGCAGCACCTTGACGCCCTTCATGCAGGCCGCGTAGCTGTTGAAGGCCTCCGCCACCTGCATCGCCAGTTCGCGGGTGGGGGTGAGCACGAGCACCTGGGGGGTGCGCTGGCCGGGATCGAGGCGCTCCAGCAGGGGCAGGCCGAAGGCGGCCGTCTTGCCGGTGCCGGTCTGGGCCTGGCCCACCAGGTCGCGGCCGAGCATCAGTTCGGGGATGGCGGCCTTCTGGATCGGCGAGGGCTCCTCGAAGCCGATGGCCGCCAGGCCATCCAGCAGCTCGCGGCGCAGGCCGAAGGCGGCGAAGGCGCTGACAGGAGCTTCCGTTTCGGTTGCTGCCGTTTCAGCGGGGGCCGCTTCGGTCGCTGAAGTTTCAGCGGCGGCCGTTTCGGTAGCGGCGTCATCGGCAGGGATGACGACCAGGGGAAGGGCGGATTCCGGCGCTTCGGGGAAATCGATGTCGGTGGCAATCCCCAGGGAGATGGGGGACGAGACCGTTTCGGCCTCGCAGGGCTGCGCGAGGGCCGCCTGGGAATCGACAGCACCGACGAGGGTGCTGCCGTCAATGATCTGGGTCACGGGATGCGGGAGCCTGGTGAATCCTTTTCAACGCAGGCCGGCAGCGGACCGTTGGAGATGGGTGCCTTGCACCCGGGCTGCCTTGCCCTTGCTCAAAGGTTGAAATGAGACTTTACCACCCTGCCGTAATCGTCGTCGAAACGCTCGATGTCCTCCTCCCGCAGCTCCTCGCCCAGCTGCACCTCGATGATCTCCAGGTCGGTGGCTCCGGCCGACGCCCGGTGCAGGCCGCCCCGGGGGACGAACAGGGTGGCGCCGGGGCAGGCGGTGATCGAGCCGCCGTCGACTTCCATCACCCCTTCGCCCGTCACCACCACCCAGTGTTCGCTGCGCTGGCGGTGGCGCTGCAGGCTGATGCGTTGCCCCGCCGTGATCCGCAGACGCTTGACGAGGTAGCCGGGGCCGGTGGCGAGGGTCTCGAACCATCCCCAGGGCCGCTGGGTCCGTTCCGTCATCGCGTCACTCGGCAGGGATCGCAGACAGAGGCACCTTCAGTGGCGCGGAGAACGGCACGGTCAGCGGGTCCGGAACGATGGCGGCGGGAGGGGGCGAGGGAGGTGAGAAAAAAGACTGACCGGAACCACCTGGGGCCAGGGAATCCATGGGGTTGTCCCTGTCGACCTCGGGGCACCTGAAAGGTTTGATCCGGTGGGGCCGGTTCGCACCTTCGTGACGATGCAGGAGGGCATTCCTCAAGGGGGGACTCGAGGAATCAAGGGGCTCCCGAAAAGGGAGAGATCCCAGCGGTGGAGACTATTGGAGCAGGGGCTCCGGTGAGTTCGGCCCGGGGGAACCGCGCCGATGGACGAAGTATGGAACAGGGGTCGGAGCTGCCTCCGTGCGGTTCACTTTTCGTAGACACATTGCCGGCTGTGGCGATGAATGAAGAAGCCTTACGGCTCCTCCCCCGCCGCGGGCCCGTCCTCCCCGGCGCTGAGCAGCAGGGCCCCCTGACGCGCCCGGGTCAGGGCGGTGTAGAGCAGCCGCCCGTCGCGGTCGCCGCCGCTGGGCAGCAGCACGATCACCTCCTCGGCTTCGCTGCCCTGGGCCTTGTGCACCGTCAGGGCCAGGGCCGGCTCGGCGGCGCCGCCCAGCTGACCGGGGTGGATCCAGAGCGGCTCCCCCTCCCCCTCCCCGTCCCCGAACAGCAGGCGTGCCGAGGGCCCGGGGCCACCCACGAGCACGCCCACATCGCCGTTGGCCAGGTCCAGTTCCGGCAGGTTGCGGCGGCAGAGAACGGGGGTGCCCGGGGGGAGATCCTGAAGATCGCCGTCCCGCCGGCCCCCCAGCAGGGTCCGATGGATCGCCTCCAGACCCCAGCGGCCCTGGCGCTGGGGGGCCATCACCAGCAGGCGGTCCCGCTCGGCCAGCAGCGCCCGGCATCCCTGCTCGGAGCCCGGCCGGCAGCGGCCCGCCAGCCGGGCCAGCTCGGCCTGGTGGCGGCGCAGCCGCTCCAGCAGCTCCGCCGGCAGGGTCAGGGGGGAGCAGGGGCGCCACTGGAGGTTGTCGGTGCTTTCCAGGCCCTGCAGCAGCGGGCGGATGGCGGCGATCGGATCCGGATCCTGCGGGCCGGCGGCGGCCCCCAGCCCCTGGCGCAGGGCGGCGGCCACGGCGGCGATGGCCCCGGCGTTGCGGTAGGTGGTGGTCAGGGTGATGGCGGCGTCCCCCAGCCGGAGGCGGTGTTCAGGCCGCTGCAGGTCCTCCAGCACGGCCCCGGGGGCGATCGGCGGCAGCTGGGCCGGGTCGCCCACCAGCACCAGCCGACAGGTGCTGGGCAGGGCCTCCAGCAGGGCCCCCATCAGACCCAGATCCACCATCGAGACCTCATCCACCACCAGCAGGTCGAGGTCGAGGGGCCGGCCGCGGTGGCGGCCGAAACGGTCGCCGCGGCTTTCCAGCAGCCGGTGCAGGGTGGTGCAGGGAAGGGTGCCGCCGGTGGCGGTCCGCAGCCGGCCCGCCGCCTTGCCGGTGGGCGCCGCCAGATGGACGCGGGCGTCGGGCTGGCTGGCCCGGTGGGCCGCGATCATCGCCGCCACCGTGCTGGTCTTGCCGGTGCCGGGTCCCCCCTCCAGCAGCACCAGCCCGTGGCGAAGCACCGCCGCCACCGCCTGCCGCTGCCGGCTATCGAGGCTGCGGGGGTCGCCGGGCTCCGCATCGCCGGGCTCCGCATCGCTGGGGGCCTCGCCGACGCCGCCCGGTTCGACGGCCCCGGCGCGGGCGATCAGGGCCTCGATCACCGCCCGCCGCTGCCGCTGCCAGCGGCGCCACTGCAGCCGATCCTCATCCAGGGCCAGGGGACCGTCCGGATCGCTGCAGAGCGGACTGGCCGCCAGGGCCCGGCGGTGCCCCTCCGGCCAGGGTCCTTCGCTGACCTCCGCCGGTCTCGGACCCCGCAGGTCCAGCTCCAGCTCACCCCGGGCCAGGGCCGCGGTGAGGGCGGCGATCAGCTCGCCGACCAGGGGATCGGCGGGGGTGCCGTGCAGGCGGGGCAGGGCTTCGGCCAGGCCGAGGGCCAGGGCTGCCACCCAGGGCTGGGGGGTGGGGAAGAGGGGGTCTCTCATGGCGCCCCCTCGACGCTGTCGGCGGCGGCATGGCCGCCGAGGGCCCCGTTGAGGGCCAGGAGCCTGCCCAGGGGCGGGCGCTCCACGAACATGCCCGGCACCGCTCCGCCTGGGGCCTGTGCCCCCGCTGCTCCGGGTGCCCCGCGCAGGAAGACGTAGGCGTACCCCCCCAGATGGCGCTCGGGGTCGTAGCCGGGCAGGCGCCAGGCCAGGTAGCGGTGCAGGGCCACCAGGTAGAGGTGGGCCTGGAGGGGGTAGTGGCTCTGGGCCATCAGGGCGGCCATCGCCTCCCGGCCGTAGTGGCGGGGGCCGCAGGCCAGGGGTCTGCCCTCGCCGTCCCGCCGGCCCAGCCAGTTGCTCTTCCAGTCGGCCACCCACCAGCGCTCCTGGCCATCGGCATCCGTGGCGGTGAAGATCAGGTCGATCGAGCCGGTGAGGAAGCCGCGGCTGGCCACCGGCAGGCTGCCCACGGTGGCGGCGTAGGCGGCACCGAAGGCGCCGCCGGGATGGTCCGCGAACGCCGCCGCCAGCTGCGCCGCCCTGACGAAGCCGAGGGTCAGGTCGAAGCTGAGTTCGTTGAGCCGGCGTTCCGGCCCGAGATCGGCCACCCGGAGGGAGCCCAGCCCGCCGCCGAAGGGGGTGAGGCGCACCTGCTCCAGGCCCCGCAGCAGCGGCTCCAGGTCTTCCGCCTCCAGCCCGGCCCGGCGCAGCTCCCGCTCCACCAGCTCCTGGCTGGCGGGCGTGTCGGTGGGAACCCGGTAGTCCAGCTGCTCCAGCATCCGGTGCAGACAGTCCCCGGCCCCCGGGCCGCGGGCGAAGCCGGCCAGGGGACCCTGCTCTGGCCACAGGGCCGCGTCGGCTCCTTCCGGAGCCTCGCCTTCGGGGCTGGGATCGCTGGTGTCGCGGCCCTGGTCGAGGGTCGCCTCCGAGACGCCGGCGCCGTGGGCGGAGCGGGTCCAGCCGGTGTAGCTGCTGCGGCTCCAGCTCGTGTCCAGCGTGCGCCGGGGCACCGGCCCGCAGCGCAGGGCATCGACCGCCGCCGGTGCCGGCGCCAGCGTCCGCGGGGCGCCCGGCTCCGCGGCGACCTGGTGCAGCTCGAGCCCCAGGGCCCGACGCCCGATCTCCTCCTCCAGCCGCAGGAGCCAGTCCCCGTCGCTGCGCCCGCTGATGGGGGCATCGTCCTCGGGGTCGGGCAGGGGGTCGCCTGGGAAGAGCCAGGGGTACAGGGGGTTGGCCTGCTGGCCCTTCGCCGGCCCCCAGGCGAGCAGCAGCAGGTGCTGGGCCCGGGTGACGGCCACGTAGGCCAGCCGCTCCCGCTCGGCCCGTTCCGCATCCCGGTGCTGGCGGAGCGCCGGCCATCCCCGTCCCCAGGCAGGACGGAGGTGGAGGTCGAGGTGGGCGCCGGCGCCGCCGGGCGGATGCCAGCGGAGGCCCACCCGGTGGCCGCCGGCGGGGGGTGTGCCGGCCGCCTGCCACAGGTAGGGACAGATCACCACGGGGAACTCCAGTCCCTTGCTGCGGTGCACCGTGATCACCGTCACCGCCTCGTCGGCCTTGTCGCTGTGGGCCTGGTGCGACTCCGGGATGGTGCCGCTGGCCCGGGTCTGGTCGAGACGCAGGCGCCGCAGCCAGTCGGCGGCGGCCGCCAGGGAGAGCCGTTCGACGTGCAGTCGCTCCTGGAGCAGTTCGGCCACCTGCTGCAGGTCGGCCAGCAGCCGGCCGCTGACGCTCAGCCGGGCCAGCCCCTCGCCGTCCACCAGCCGCGACAGCACCCCGAGCGGTCCCTGATGGGGCAGGTCCCGGGCCAGGGCCTGGAGCCGGCCGGCCAGTTCGCTCCACTCGGCCGGAGCGGCTTCGGCGATCCGCCGCGCCGACCAGCCGAGCAGGGGGGAGGCGGCCAGCAGCCGCAGACGGCCGGGATCGGCGGGATCGGCCAGGGCATCGAGCAGCCGCTGCAGGGCGGTGGCGGCCGGGCTGGCGAACACGTCGGCCTTGCTCACCAGTCGGCTGGCGATCTGGCGCCGCTCCAGGGCGCTGCGCAGTTCCTCCGCCTGGCGGTGGTTGTGGACCAGCAGGGCGATGTCGCCGGCCCGCAGGGGGCCGGGTGGCCGCCCGTCGCCCACCGCCAGGGCGGGGGCCTGCTCCAGCAGCTGCAGGACGGCGTCGGCCACCAGGGCGGGCAGGCGGTCCTCCAGGCCACCCCGGCTCGGCAGGGAATCGCCCGCCCCCCGATCGCCCCCCAGCCAGAGCAGGCGTACCGGCGCCATGCCGTCGGGTCCGCTCCGCCGTGAACGGGCCAGCACCGCCGGCACCGGCAGGCCGGAGCGGGGCAGGCCCGCCGGTGCCATCAGGCCGTTGAGGCCCCCGATCAGCGCCGGAGTCGAGCGGCGGTTCTCCTGCAGCGCCAGCACCCGCGCCGCGCTGCGGCGGGCCAGCCGGTAGGTGTCCAGGTCACCGCCGCGGAAGCGGTAGATGGCCTGCTTCGGATCCCCCACCATCACCAGCAGGTGGACGTCGCCGGGGAAGGCCAGCCGCAGGATCCGCCACTGGACCGGGTCCGTGTCCTGGAACTCATCGATCAGAGCGGCCCTGTAACGCTGTCCCACCGCCCGCAGCAGGGGGGTGGGGGCGGTGGCGTCCGGGCCGGGGTCGAGTCCCTCCAGCAGCTGGGCGAAGCCGATGCTGCCGCTGCGGGCCCGGCGTCGGGCCAGCTCCGCCCGCCCCCAGTGGCAGCCATGCAGCAGCACCGCCTCCGCCGGGCCTTCCCGCAGGGCGGCCACCGCCTCCAGGAGCCCATGGCCGGGCAGCCGGATCTCCCGCTCCGCCCCTTCCGCCTTCCGCGCCGCCCGGCAGAAGGGCTCGGGGTGGAAATAGGACCCCAGTTCCTTCTGGGCCATCAGGGCGGCGTAGCTGCCGCCTTCGGGCTGCTGGACGAGCCAGGCGTCGACCAGCTCGCTGCGATCGCTTCTGGGCCTGACGGCATAGGGCGTGGTGGCGCTGGCACCGGTGGCCCGCCATTCCGCAGCGGCGGCGCGGAAGGCCTGCTCCAGGTCGCGGCCCCCGTCCGACCAGGCCTGCCGGAACCGTGCCCAGGGCTCCTCCCACAGCGCCGCCAGCTGCTCCGCCAGCGGCCGCTCCAGGCCCAGGCCCGCCGGCAGGGGATCGAGGGCCAGGCCAGGGTCGCCATCGAGCTGCAGCAGCAGCCGCTCCAGATCCCCCAGGCCGATGCCCTCCGCCAGCCCCTCGACCAGATGCAGGGGAAGGGTCAGCACCTGCTGCTGCCAGTAGTCGTGGGCGATCTGGCGCACCAGGTCGGCGGCGTCGGTCTCCAGCGTCAGCTCAGGGGGGCGGGCGGCCTCCATGGCGTGGCGCCGCAGGGTGCGCTGGCAGAAGCCGTGGATGGTGGTGATGTCGGCGGCGTCGAGCTCCTCGAGGGCCAGCAGCAGCAGGCCCTGCACGGTGGCGCGGGCGCCGGTCTCCTCCGGCTGGCGCTCCAGCCATTCGGCCAGCACCGGATCGGGCGCCGCCCAGCCGTCTGGGGGCTGGAGGCCGGTGAGGGCCTGGAGGCCTGTGAGGGCCTGCTGAAGCCGGCGGCCGATGCGATCGCGCAGCTCCGCCGCCGCGGCGTTGGTGTACGTCACCACCAGCAGCTCGCGCAGGCCGAGCCGCTTCTCGGCCAGGAGCCGCAGCACCAGATGGGCCAGGGCGAAGGTCTTGCCGGTGCCGGCGCTGGCCTCCAGCAGCACGACGCCGTCATCGAGGCTGACGTCGTTGGCCTCGAAGCGCTCGGGCCCGCAGGGGCCGTCGCCTGCGACGGTCATCGCTCCACCTCCGCCGCCAGCAGGGGGGAGAAGAGGTCGCTCGCCAGGGTCAGGACTTCCGGGGTCAGCAGATCGTCCGCCGGCAGGCCGGCGCCGAAGCAGGCCTCCATCTCGGCCCGATCCCGCTCGCCGGCGTGGAAGCCGGACCCCTCCCAGGTGCCGGCGGCCCGGGCCGGTCCCTGGCCGGGTTTCCTGCGCTCGCCTGTCACGTGGCTCCAGCCCGTCTCCGGCGGCACCGGCCATCCCCTGCTGCGCCACTGGCGCTGCAGGCCGGCCAGACGCTCCAGTTCATCCCGTGCCGCCTCCGGTTCCGGTGCCGTGAGCTCCATCACCGGCACGTAGCCATCGCCGTCCCGGGCGATCAGCACCCCCCGGCTCGGGGCGGGACCGGCGGCGCTGGCCAGCAGGAGCTGGAGCCAGAGCTCCAGCCGGTGGCTGACCCGGGCCTGGGCCGTGTGCGCCAGCACGACGGCCTCGCCCCGCCAGGGGACCGCGGCCTGCCAGGGGCCCCAGTGGTGGCTGGAGCGCCGGGGCGGGCCGAGGGCCTCCAGGGCGTTCGCCAGGCCCGTCCAGCGGCGCTGCAGCAGCTCCGCCTCCATGGCGCCCGCTGCCCCTGGCGGCAACAGGCCCTGGCCACGGTGCCGGTCGAGCCAGTCGGCCGCCTCAAGGGGGGCCTCCCCGCCGGTGTCCGCCTCGCTGAGGGTCGCCCGCAGCAGGGACGAGCGCTCCCTCTCCCCCAGGGCCAGGGCCTCGAGGTCGTCCACCCGCTTCTCCCACTCCCCGGGCCGCAGGCCCAGGGACCGCAGCCAGTGCGTCTGGGGTGCCACCAGCCAGTCCCGCAGGTCGGCGTAGGCCTCGCTCTCGCCTGCGGGGGGAGCCTCCCGAGGGGTCGCTCCGGCCAGCAGCGCCGGTGGCGGTGTCGGCCGATCGCCGGCCAGGCGGCGCACCGCCTCCAGCAGCCGCCGGTCGCAGCTGGGGGGCTCCCGCCCGCGGGCGGGCAGGAAGTTGCGCCGGTCGAGGGGGTTGGCGGCGTGCTCCACCAGCAGCTGCCCCATGGCCTCCGCATCCAGCTGGCCGGCCAGCCACTGCAGCCATTGGCCCACCGGTCCGGAGGGGGGCAGGGCGGCGCCGGTGCGGTCGTCGCGGCAGCTCCAGCTCAGCAGCAGATGGTCCCGGGCGGAGAGCAGGGCCTCCATCAGCACGTAGCGGTCCTGGTCGGCGGGGTGGGGATCGCCGAGCTGGCGCTGGCCCTCCATCAGGTGGAAAGCGGGCCGGTCGCCGGGCCGGGGAAACAGGCCCGCATCCAGCCCCATCAGCACGATCACCCGGTAGGGAATGGCCCGCATCGGTTCAAGGGCGCTGATGGTGAGGGCGCCGCTGCGGTGGCCGAAACGGCCGCTCTCGGCCCCGAGCAGCTCCCGCAGCGCGGCCGCCGCCACCGGCGCCTCCAGGGACAGGGCGCAGGGACCGGCGGCCGTCTGCCAGGCGTCGATGGCCCCCATCAGCTCGGGCCGCTCGCCGGCATCGTCGTCGGTGTCCCCGAAGAGGTCATCGATCAGCCGTCGCAGCCGCTCTGCCCAGACACCCACGGTGCCGCCCCGGCGCAGCTCCGCCAGCCAGTGGCGCAGCCGCCCCAGCAGGTGCAGCCAGCGGCCGGCCAGCTCCAGGGGCACCCCCGCCTCCCACGGGGCGGTCTCCCCGGGCGCCAGGCCCGCATCGGCGGGCAGCACTAGGCCGAGCAGCAGCCGGTCGATCGTCCAGGCCAGGCTGTGGCAGGGCGGGTCCTTCTCCTGGCCGTCCAGGCCCCAGCGGAAGCCCGCCTCCTGCAGCGCCTCCACCAGGCGGGTCGCCTCGGCCAGCTCGAGGCTGAACCGCTCCAGCAGGGGCCGGCAGCCCAGCAGGGTCTCCAGGCCGGTGGCGGTCAGCCGGGTGCCGGCCAGCTCCAGGAGCAGCAGCAGGGTGCTGCCCATCCCCGCCCCGTCCTGCTGGCTGCGGTCGGTGAGGCGCCAGGGGAGTTCCACGCCCGTGGCGTGGCCATCGCCGAACACCGAGGCCACCAGGGGGGCGAATCCGTCGATGTCGGGCGTCATCACCAGGATGTCCCGCGGTTCGAGGCCGGGGTCGGCCGCCAGGAGCTGCAGCAGTCGGTCGCGCACGATCTGCACCTGGCGCAGGCGACCGGGACAGGCGTGGAATTCCAGGGAGTGATCCTCCGGGTCCATGGCCAGCGAAGGGATCCTGTCCGGATCGGCCAGCTGCTCCTGCAGCTGGGCCAGCAGGGGGGCCGGTGCATGGCCGCTGGCGGGCCAGAAAAAGAGGTCCCGTTCCTGCTCTTCCCCCAGCTGGGCCTCACCGGTGCCCTCGAGCAGCTGTTGGAACTCTCCCCCCAGGCGGCCGAAGCGGGCCTCCAGGCCAGGGGCCTCCAGCAGCCAGGCGGCGTCGAGCGGCTGGCGCAGGGCCAGGGCGTCACTGAGCTCCCGGCGGCGCTCGCCGCAGCGCTGCCAGAGATCGCGGCACGGCGTCAGCAGGTAGAGGTCCACATTCCGGTGCCGGCTGAAGGCCTGCAGGAGTTGCACCTGGATCGGCGCCATGCTGCTCAGGCCGAAGAGTCGCAGGGGCGGGCCGCCCGCTTCGGGGCAGGGGCCGCCGCGGCGCAGCCCGGCGATCAGTTCCTGCACCCGGCGTCCGAACGGTTCGGCGCCCAGCTCCGCCCGCAGGGCGCGGTAGAGCAGGGGCTGCCAGCACTGGCTGTCGGGCAGCGGCCGGCCGTGGCCATCCACAGCCTGGCCGCCCTCCCAGGCCCGCAGCAGCTCGGGCCGGTAGAGGGCGTAGTCATCGAAGGCATCGGCGATCGCCCGCCCCAGCTGCCAGTGGCCCAGTTCCAGCTGGGCACCCGCCCCTCTGTCCGCAAGCCAGCGGCGCAGCGGCTCCCCTTCCGGCGCGGCGGCGACCGCCGGCAGCAGGCCCAGCAGGGGCCAGACAAGGCGGTCGGCACGCCAGGGATCGACGCCTCCGGCCGCGGGAACCTCCCCGGCGGGGGCCAGCAGCTGGTCGACCAGCTGGCGCAGGTGGCTGCCCGGGAAGGGAAAACGCAGGTTGGCGGCGATGCCGCCGAGGTGCTCGGCCAGCTGCTCGCCGAGCCAGCGGCTGGTGGGCCAGGTGTTGACCACCACCTGGACCTGCTCGAACGGATCGGGCGGGTACAGGCGGAGCTGGGTGGCCAGCACGCGAGCCAGGAACTCGGCCCGGTTGCTGCGAAAGACCGTCAGCAAAGGGGTGGGCTCAGAGGGCGCGGCTCAGCGCCGGGCCGGGGGACGGGGCGGCCACCGTGTTGCCCGCCGCTGCCAGGTTGCTGACCTGACGTGTCTCTCGCGTTTCGGGGCAGTAGGCGGTGAGGTCGCCGCCGTAACAGGCACCGGTGTCGAGCAGGACGATCGAGCCGACTCTCCGCAGGCCGGGCCCGGGGGTGTGGCCGACGATCACCTCACCGAAGCGGTTGTCGTAGGCCTGCCAGAAGGCCAGTCTCACGTTGAGGTCGGGTTGCCAGGTGCGGGGATCGAAACCGGCATGGGTGGCCACCCAGCCCTGACCCCAGTAGGCGAGGGGCAGCTGGTCGAGGCGGTCGCGCCAGAGGCGGCAGCGGGCCGCCCCCAGCTGGCGGTAGGTGTCGTTGCCGTTCAGGTCGGGACGGCCGGGCGCCAGGCCCGTGTCGAGCTGACGCACCAGGTCCCGCTCATGGTTGCCCTTGAGCCACACCGCCCGCTGGCGACGCACCAGGTCCCAGACCAGTTCCATGGACTCCTCGATGCGGGAGCCGCGGTTGATCACATCGCCGCAGAACACCAGACGGTCGCCGGCCGGCAACTGGACCAGAAGGCGTTGCAGAGCGTCCGCGCATCCATGCACATCTCCGATGACCCAGTGCTGGGGCGGACGGTGATGGGGTGGACGCCGGTCCGGGAACGTCATCAAGAAGGATGCTTCCCCCCAAGTGTTGCCTCTGGAGTGGGCTTCTGTCACCCCCGCCGGCGCCGGCGGGCCTCCAGCGCTGATACGGTGCGCCCTCGGTGCACCCTGGAGGCAACGGGCGATGGACCTGAAGAATCTGCCGGTCACCCAGCGCGTCAACGCCCTGGTGAAGGCCCTCGACGGGGCGAAGCGCACCAACGAGGCCCTGGCCCGTTGCAGTGACGGCGAGCAGATGCTGGACGTGCTTCTCGATGCCTCTTCGCGGCTGGGGCTGGGTCTGACCCGCTGGGAACTGCAGAACACGCCGCCGATCCGGGACTGGATCTGGTGGAAGAACAAGGAGGCCCCCCTCACCATCGGCGACAGCAAGCCGCGCTACCAGCAGGACGGCGGCCAGGGCAAACCCCGTCCCGCGGAATCGGACCAGGAGGATGGTCCCGACGCGCCCCGGCGCCGTTTCCTGGGCCTGTTCTGAACTGCCGCTCCGGCGCCCGCCCCCGCCGCCGCCCCAGGGTCAGCTCAGGGTGGCCAGCGGGTCGGGAATCGTGGCGCTGGGGGCATCGAAGCTGCCCACGGCCACGAATTCCAGCCGCAGCTTCATGAAGGTGATGAACTTCTCGTCGGTGGACACCACCGCCGCCGCCGGCCTCGGCACGGCGGCCAGGCCGGCGGCCAGCTCGGGAGCCTCCAGGAAGGCGGGGCGCTCCAGGAGCCAGAAGTCGATGGCCTTGTCCTTCTCGGCGTAGTTGCGCCGGCGCTCGCGCAGCACCTCTTCCAGGGGTTCCTCCTCAAGCAGGAAGGCACGGCTGGCGGCGACGAAGTGGTAGCGGGTCATGGCGGGAGGGGCCTCAGGGCTGGCGGTCGCCGAACAGCGGGTCGCGGCGGGGATTCTGCACCAGCGCCCGCATCTGGCGCACCGCCTCCTGGAGGCCGACCACCAGGGCGCGGGCCACGATCGTGTGGCCGATGTTCAGTTCCTCCATCCCCTCGATCGCGGCGATCGGTTCGACGTTGTGATACGTGAGGCCATGGCCGGCATTGACCCGCAGGCCGAGCCCCCGGGCGATGGCGGTGGCTTCGGTGATCCTGGCCAGCTGGAACGGCTGCTCCCCCCAGGCGGCCTCGGCATAGGCGCCGGTGTGCAGTTCCACCCAGCGGGCGCCGCAGTGGCGGCAGGCCTCCAGCTGGGCGTCGTCGGGATCGACGAACAGGCTGACGCCGATGCCCGCCTCCATCAGGCGCCCCGTCAGGGGCGCGAGGCTCTCCACCTGTCCGGCCACGTCCAGGCCCCCTTCGGTGGTCACCTCCTCCCGGCGTTCCGGCACCAGGGTCACCATGTCGGGCCGGACCCGCAGGGCGATCGCCTCCATCTCGGCGGTGGCAGCCATCTCCAGGTTCAGCCGGGTGCGGACGGTGGCCCGCAGAAGCTCCACGTCCCGGTCCTGGATGTGGCGCCGATCCTCCCGCAGGTGCACGGTGATGCCGTCGGCGCCGCCCAGCTCGGCCAGAAGGGCGCAGCGCACCGGATCGGGCTCGACGGTGCGGCGGGCCTGTCGCACGTTGGCGATGTGGTCGATGTTGACCCCGAGGCTGGCCATGGGCGGCAGGTGGCTGAAGCGATCCTGACCGCACCGTATCGGTCGCCGGGGGAGCGGCCGCAGGCCCAACTGCCCGCCGCCGGCCTTCAAGGGGGGGATCCAGCCCCTAGCGTCGACATCGACGTTCTGCCGGATCGAGAGTGTTGGCGGCGCAGACGCCCTCCGGAGCAGGCCTTTCCCCGGTGATCAGCCGGCGGGAGCGTTCCCTCTGCAACGGCATCAGCCCCTGGCTGTCCCCGGTGGCGATGGTGGTCACCATCGATCTGGCTCTCCAGGGCTATTTCAGCGAGCTGAAGGTGCTCGATCGCGAGAATCTGCCCCGCGACGGAGCCGTGCTGCTGGCCCCCACCCACCGGGCCCGCTGGGACGCGCTGATGCTCCCCTGGGGGGCCGGCCGCCGGGTCACGGGCCGGGACTGCCGCTTCATGGTCACGGCCGATGAGATGAAGGGTCTGCAGGGTTGGTTCCTGCACCGTCTCGGCTGTTTTCCCGTCAACCAGGGGCGCCCCACCCTGGCCAGCCTGCGGTTCTCCGTGGAGCTGCTGGCCTGCGGACAGCAGCTGGTGGTGTTTCCCGAGGGCCGCATCCGGCGCGAGGACGGCCCGATCCGCCTGCACCAGGGGCTGGCCCGCCTCGCCCTGCTGGCCGCCAGCCAGGGGGTGGAGGTGCCGGTGGTGCCGGTGGGCATCGCCTACGGCCACGCCGATCCCAGGCCCGGCGACCGGGCCGCCCTCTGTTTCGGCCGCCCCCTGCGGGCGGAGGGTCAGGGTCGCCAGGCGGCCCTGGACTTCAGCGCCGAGCTCGCCGCCGCCATGGAGTCGGCCGAGCAAGCGGCCCGCGCCGAGGTGGGTCGCCCGATCGGCTCCCCGTAAAGTTCGGCCGTTACCCGTCAGGCGTCGACGTGATCAGGCCTTCCGCCGTTTCTTCCCTTCGATCCGCCCGGCCATCGGGCCTGGCCGGGGTCTGCGGCAGTTGCCTGGCCCTGCTGGCCCTCGCCCAGCCGCTCCTTCAGCCGCCGGCCCGGGCCCAGGCCACCCCCCAGACGGTCCAGCCCGCCGGCACCGATCTCAACCTTTCCTCGGTGAAGACCCTCCTGGCCAGGGGTGATGCGGCCGTGGCCGGCGGCAACCTGGCCGAGGGCCGGCGCCTCTACGACCTGGCGCGTGACGCCAGCCGCCGCCTGCTCGGCTTCTACCGCGACCTGAGCGGTTCCTTCCGCGGTCTCGACGCCCGCATCCCCCGCGAGATGGACGACAAGGGGCGGGAGGCGCTGACGCTGCTGGCCGAGTCCAACCTGCGGCTGGCGGCCCTGTTCCGCCGCCAGAACGAGCCGGAGGTGGCGATCCCCCTGCTGGTGGAGGTGGTGAAGATCATGACCCCCACCAACGAGGGCGGGCGCAAGGCCTACCAGCAGCTGGTGGAGCTGGGTTTCGTGATCACCCCCTACACCGCGCCGGGATCGACCGCCGGTGGGTGATCGTCCTTAGATTCCAGCCTTCCGTCATCTCCCCGACCCCCGCCGCCATGGTGCAACCGGACCAGGTCAAGGACGCGATCCTGCGCGCCCTCCCCGATGCCGCCGTTGAGGTGGAGGATCTCACCGGGGGTGGCGATCACCTGCAGGTGAGGGTGGTGTCCGGTGCCTTCGCCGGCCTCAACCGGGTGCGCCAGCACCAGCTCGTCTACGGCGCCCTGCGCAGCGAGCTGGCCAGCGAGGCGATCCATGCCCTGGCGCTGCAGACCTCCCTTCCCTCCTGACGTTCCCTTTCGCGATTCCGACCATGGATGCCAGCACCCGTCAACGCATCGACGCCCTGATCAGCGCCAGCCCGGTGGTGGTCTTCATGAAGGGCAACAAATTGATGCCTCAGTGTGGATTCTCTAACAACGTCGTCCAGATCCTGCAGTCGCTGGGTGTGCCTTTCGAGACGTTCGACGTGCTCTCCGACATGGAGATCCGCCAGGGGATCAAGGAGTTCTCCGACTGGCCCACCATCCCCCAGGTGTATGTGAAAGGGGAGTTCCTGGGCGGCTCGGACATCCTGATCGAGATGTACAACAGCGGCGAGCTGCGCGAGAAGCTGGAAGTGGCCCTGGCCTCCTGAGGCCCCGACCGCACCACGACGCAGGTGCCAGGTCCGCCGCGGCTGGTCAGTAGCGGCTGCGCTCCATCATCAGGCGGGGTTGGCCGTCGGGCCCCAGGAAGCTGGACGGGTCCTGGATCCAGCGGTCGATCAGCTCCTCCAGCCGGCGCTGGGACTGGTGGTCCAGCACGGCCGTGCGGCGCAGGGCATGGAGGTAGCCGTCCGCGTACAGACGCAGCTCGGAGGGTCCGTGGTGACGATCGGACAGGGCCTGGCAGGCATCACACAGGGACTGGAAGTGGCGGATCGCGTCGGGGTGTTGGAGTGCTGTCATGGCTGGGGTCGGGCCCCTGGCGTCATTGTGGCGGCGAAAGCCGGCAGATGGCACCATCCTGCCGTGCCGGGACCGTCATCCGGGAGCGGACAGTTGACAAGGCATCGCCCGTCACCGGCGTCTCCGCACATTTCCAGTTAGCGTTGACACACTCAATCGGCTGTCGGCACTTCCGCTTCTGATTTCATCGTGATGCCGAGGAGATGCCCGTGGCCCAGGACAAGCTGACTGATCCAGGAGGAACCCCTCGGAGAGTTCTCGTAGTGGACCCCCACGCGACCCTCCGCACCGTTCTCGCCCAGCGTCTGCGTCAGGATGGGCACCTGGCCGCGGCCGTCGCCACCGCCCGCGAAGCCCTGGAGATCTGCCAGGAGCAATCCCCCGATCTGCTGGTGAGCGCCGAACTGCTCGAGGAGACCTCGGCCCTGCGCCTCGCCGCCCAGCTGCACTGCCAGGTGATGGTGCTCACGGCCCGCTCCGGCTCGGAGCCCGTGGTGGCCCTGCTCGATGCCGGCGCCGATGACGTGCTGCGCAAGCCCTTCGGGCTTGAAGAGCTGGCGGCCCGCTGCCGCACCCTGCTGCGTCGCAGCGGCAGCGGCCTCCAGGAACGGGTCTGTGTGGGCCCCCTGGAGGTGCACCTGCTGCTGCGCCAGGTCACCCTGCGCGACCAGCCGGTGGAGCTCAGCCCGCGGGAATTCGCCCTGCTCTGCGCCCTGCTGATGCCCCCGGGGGTGGTGCGCAGCCGCCAGGAACTGCTGCGAATGGCCTGGCCCCCCTTCAGCGGCGGCCCCCGCTCGGTCGACACCCAGGTGCTCACCCTGCGCCGCAAGCTCGAACAGGCCGGCCTCGGCGAGGGCGGCGCGATCGAAACGATGCGCCAGCAGGGTTACCGCTTCAGCCTCGACACCCTGCCCGAGCTCAGCGAGGAAGCTGCTGGCGCCGCCGGCTCGGGTCTGCTGGTCACCTCCCCCGGCAGCTCCTCCCGCCTCAACTAGGCCCTTATCCGACAGCTAGGTAGGATCTGCTCAGGCGGACCGCAGGATCAGGGCCGTGGCTTCCCCCGCCAGCAGGAGGCCGCAGAGCAGGGCCAGCAGCCGGTACGTCCAGGGCGGGCTGATCCGGCCGATTCCCTTGGTGGCGATGCCGGTGGCGGCGCTGAAGCGCTCCAGGAAGTCGTCGAAGCGGGCCACCCGCTGGGGCAGCAGCCAGGCGGCGCCGCTGCGATCCCCCTGCTCCCCCGCACTGCGCACGTAGTAGACCCTGCCCCCCTGGCTGGTGGTCACCGGGGTGAGGGCGGTGATGCGATCCCAGGGCAGCTGCCAGCCGCGGCGCAGCAGCCAGGAGCACCAGGGGGGATGGCCCACCCGCAGCTCCCGTTCGTCGAGCTCCACCCGCTCACTGGTGATGGCGACCACCAGCAGCAGGCCGGCGATGGCGGCCAGCAGCAGGGGCCGTTGCAGGGCTTCGGGCGCCAGCACCGGCAGGGGCAGGACCAGGGCCAGGTAGGGGGCCAGCAGGGTGAACCGGATCAGCGGCGCCATCGGATAGCGCTGTGCCGTCGGGGTGGGGCTCATCGGTCTTCGGGGGATCCGGGCAGGGGCTCGATGACCTGGGCGGGCTGGTAGCGGCCCCCGAACACCTCCGCCTCCCGCCCCTTCCAGAACTCGCCCAGCCGCATCAGGTCGGCGTGGGCCTCCCCGAGCCGTTCGACGTACTCGTTCGGCTCCATGGTGTCCTTGGCCTCCTTGAGCTTGCTGAGCCGCAGCAGGTGCCAGACCCAGGGCTTGCCCATCTCGCCACGGGCCTCCAGGTAGCGCGCCAGGTCGGAAGAGCTGGGAGTCGGAGCAGCCATGGACACGCAACAAATGTTTACATAGTTTACCGGCGCCCCTGCTCCGGCGTGGCCGGCCGGCCGGCCGCTGTCAGTAGAGTTCGGGCCGCAGGTCCTCGTGGTAGCGGGTGGCAGCGGGGTGGGTGGGCCCGTACTCGCCGGGCCGGCAGTCGGCGATCAGCAGGGTGGCCTCGGGCCGGGCCGCCGCCAGCACGTCGCCATGGGGGCCGCAGATGACGCTGTTGCCCAGGTAGGCCGCCATCACCCGGCCGTTCACCGTCTCCTCGCCGCAGCGGTTGGCGTAGGCCACGAAGCAGCCGTTCTGGAAGGCATGGGCCGGGATCAGGGTGCGGGACACGTCCGGATAGGGCCGGTCGGTGCGCTCGCCGGTGCTGAGCTCGGCCCAGACATCGGCGGCCGTGGGGATCAGCACCAGCCGGGCCCCCTCCAGCGCCAGGCGCCTGGTGAGCTCGGGGAACTCGGCCTCGTAGCAGTTGAGCAGGCCCACCCCCACCCCGTTCACCGGCTGCACCGTGAAGGCCGCCCCCTCCTCCGGATGGCGGTAGCCGGCACTCCAGCAGCGCTTCTCGTCCGGTCCCCAGAGATGGGTCTTGCGGTAGTTGCGCAGCAGGCTGCCGTCCCGGTCGAACAGGGCGATGGCGTCGTAGAAGCGCTCCTCACCGGCCACGCTGGCCCGTTCGGGGTAGGGACAGGCCACCGCCAGCCCATGGCGGCGCGCCGCTGCGGCCACCCGCCCCAGGCTGGGGCCGTCCACCGGCTCCGCCAGCCGCCGCGCGATGGCGGGCGTGACGATGTAGCCGCTCAGATAAAGCTCGGGGAACGCCAGCAGCTGCACCCCGTGGCCCGCCGCCAGCCCGCAGACCTGCTCGAGGCGCTCCAGGTTCTCTTCGACGGCCTCGGGGGTGCCGGCGCTGCCGCTCCCCTGCCAGATCCCCAGCCGCAGGCCCTCGCCGGCGGACGGCGGCTGCGGCCGCACGACGCAGTGCAGCCGGTGATCGGGAACCATGGGGTGCTTCACGCCGGCAGGTTCCAGGGATTGAGGCCCAGGTCGGCGCCGATGCGGTGGGCGCAGGCGAAGCCGCTGAAGGCCACCGCATTGAGGCCCTGGCCGGGGAAGCAGGAATCCCCCACGCAGTAAAGATCGGGGATCGCGGTGCGGTTGAAGGGCATCGGCAGCAGGCCGGGCAGCCGCAGGGCCGGCACCGGCCCGTAGCTGCCGCCGTGGCGGCCCAGGAAGCGGCGGTGGCTGCGGGGCGTGCCGATCTCCCGGTGGGTGATCGCCCCCTCCAGCCCCGGCAGGATCGCTTCCAGGCGGCGGATCAGCCGGGTGGCGGCGGCCTCCTTGGCGGCCCGGTAGGCCCCTGGGGCCAGCCCCTGCCAGGGGGCCATCTCCGAGGGGGTGAAGGTGTGCACGATGTGGTGGCCGGCCGGGGCCAGGGAGGGATCCAGCAGGGTGGGGATCGAGACGAAGATCACCCCCTGCTCGGCCTCCATGTCCTCCCAGCGCTCCAGCAGCAGGTGGTGGACATGGCTGCCGGGGGGGATCGCCTCCGCCCGCACCCCCAGGTGCAGGGAGAGGAAGGAGGAGGAGGGCCTGTATCGCCGCCGCCAGGTCTGCTCGGCCGCCGGGGTGTGGGCCTCATCCACCAGGGAGCCGAAGGTGTCCCAGCGGGTGGCGTTGCTCACGACCCGCCGGGCGCGGATCTCCTCGCCGCCGGCCAGCTTCACCCCCACGGCGCGGGCCTGGGGTCCCTCGCCCTCCAGCAGCACCTTCACCACCCGCGAGCGGTAGTGGATGGCGCCGCCATGCCGGCGCAGGCCCGTCACCAGCTTCTCGGCGATCACCCCGACGCCGCCTCTGGGGTAGTTGATGCCGCCGGCGTGGCGATCGGAGAACACCATGCCGGCGTTGATCATCGGCGTGCGATCGGCGGGCATCACCGACCAGCAGAAGCACTCCATGTCGATGAACTTGAGCAGGGCCGGATCGCTGATGTGGGCGCGGGCCACGGCGCCCACGTTCACCGGCAGCCAGCGGGCCAGCCCCAGGCAGGCCAGGGGCGCGCGGAAGAACACCTTGGCCAGGTAGGCGGGGTCCTCCAGCGACAGCAGCGGCATCGCATCGAGGCAGCGGAACACCTGCCAGCAGGTGTCGTAGAAGGCGCGGATCCCCTTGGCCTCATGGGGAAACAGGGCGGTGAGATCAGCGATGAAGCGCTCGTAGTCGCGGTCGACCGCCACCGACAGGCCGCCGGGCAGGTGGTAGGCCAGCTGGGCGGGGTCGGGGATCGTCTCGCAGTGCTCGCCCACGTCGGCCAGGGCGCGGGTGAGCAGGTTGGTGTGGCCCTGGGTGCCGAAGCCGAAGATCATCGAGGCGCCGACGTCGAAGGTGTAGCCCTCGCGCTGGAAACTGCCGCCGCTGCCGCCGGGGATCAGGTAGCGCTCCAGCACCAGCACCGAGGCCCCCTTGGCCGCCAGCTGGCTGGCGGTGACCAGCCCGCCGATCCCTGAGCCGATCACGACCACGTCCCAGGGGCGGCCATCGGCCGCGGTGAGGGGGGCGGCGGCGGAGGAAGGGACGGTGACGGTCACCGGAACCAGGCGAACGGGAGCGGCCCGACCCTAGGAAGCGGCCAGGCTCCGGGGGGCGGACCGGCTCAGCCCGCAGCCATTGCCACCGCCGAAGTTGCGGCCTGGCGCTGCGAGTCCCAGGCGGCCAGATCCGCCAGGGCCCGATCGCGGTAGGCGCCATAGCGGCGGCGTTTGTCACGGATGCGCTCCGGCAGCTCCGGCATCAGGCCGAAGCTGGGGGGCATGGGCTGGAAGCCCCCCTTGCGGGCACCGTGGCTGCGCTCCTCATCCGAGATGAAGCCCAGCAGGGCGCCGGCCATGGTGGTGGGCGGCAGGCTCAGGGGCGGCAGGCCCCGCACCAGGCGGACGGCGTTGGTGCCGGCCAGCCAGCCGCCCGCCACCGCGGCGGCGTAGCCCTCGGTGCCGGTGATCTGGCCGGCGGCCAGCAGCGTCGGCCGCTGGCGGAACTGCAGGGTGGGCTGCAGCAGCTCGGGAGACTCCAGGAAGGTGTTGCGGTGCATCACCCCGAAGCGCACGAAGCTGGCGTTCTCCAGGCCGGGGATCATGCGCAGCACCCGCTGCTGCTCGCCCCACTTGAGATTGGTCTGGAAGCCGACGAGGTTCCAGAGCTGGCCGTCCTTGTCCTCCTGGCGCAGCTGCACCACCGCGTGGGCCCGCTTGGCGCGGCGCACGTCGCGGTCGTGGAGGTCGCCCCAGCGCGGATCCCAGAGACCGATCGGCTTGAGGGGGCCGTAGCGCATGGTGTCTTCGCCGCGGCGGGCCAGCTCCTCGATCGGCAGGCAGCCCTCGAAGAAGGTGGCGCTCTCCTGCTCGAAATCCTTCAGCTCCGCCTTCTCGGCCTCCAGCAGGGCCGTGCGGAAGGCGAGGTACTGCTCCCGGTCCATGGGGCAGTTGATGTAGTCGGCGTCGCCCTTGTCGTAGCGGCTGGCCCGGAAGGCCACCGACAGATCGATGCCTTCGCCTTCCACGATCGGGCTGGCGGCATCGAAGAAGTGGCAGGACTCCCGGCCGGTGAAGCGCAGCAGGTCGTCGGCCAGCTCGGCGCCGGTGAGGGGGCCTGTGGCCAGCACGGAGATCTCCTCCTGGTCCGGCAACGCCAGCTGCTCGCGGCGCTCCACCGTCACCAGGGGATGGGCCTCGACGGCGGCCGTGAGGGCGGCGCTGTAGCGGCCCCGGTCGACGGCCAGGGCGCCGCCGGCGGGCACCGCATGGACATCGGCGGTGCGGATCACCAGCGATCCCAGTCGCCTGAGCTCCTCCTGCAGCAGGCCGGCGGCCCGGTCGGGGGAGAGGGAGCCGAAGCTGTTGCTGCAGACCAGTTCGGCAAAATCGCCGCTGTGGTGGGCCGGGGAGGGGCGCACGGGCCGCATCTCCACCAGCCGCACCGGAATCCCGGCCTCGGCGATCTGCCAGGCGGCTTCGGTGCCGGCCAGGCCGGCACCGATGACGACAACCATCAGGCGCGGGCGCGCTTGAGCATCAGTTGCAGCTGACCCACGGCGGCGCGGCCGATGTTGAAGGCGGCCCAACCCACGGCCAGGAGGATCGGAGCAGCGACGAGCAGCAGCCGGAGGTCCATGGCGGGGGAGGGGAAAACGTTGGCGGGATCCTAACGGAGTCCAGCGTGAACCTCCGCCAGCTGGCGATAACGATGCGCATGCTGGCGCTGGGCCTCGATCGCGGCGGGATCCAGCTGGCGTTTCACCACCGCCGGAGCCCCCATCACCAGGGCGCCGGCGGGCACATCCCGGGTGACCACCGCGCCGGCCGCCACCAGGGCCCCGGCCCCCACCGTGACGCCGTTGAGCACGATGGCGCCGATGCCGATCAGGCAGCCGTCCTCCAGCGTGGCGCCATGGACCACGGCCCGGTGGCCGATGGTCACATCGGCGCCGATGGTCACCGGCTGGCCCGGATCCCCGTGCAGCACGGCGCCGTCCTGCACGTTGCTGCCCTCCCCCACAACGATCGCGCAGACATCCCCCCGGGCCACGGCGGTGGGCCAGAGGCTGGCCCCCGCCGCCAGCTCCACATCGCCGATCACCACCGCCGACGGGGCCACCCAGGCGGCGGCGTCGATGCGGGGGGCGTCCCAGCGGCTGGGCCAGGGGTCAGGGCTGGTCATGGCGCGTGGCCTCGAAGGGGGGTCAGGGTGCGGCGACCGGTGGGCTTGGAGAGGGTCACCGCCGGGTGATAGCTTCCCCAGCGACGGGTCGCTAGCTCAGCGGTAGAGCATTCGGCTTTTAACCGACTGGTCCTGAGTTCGAATCTCAGGCGACCCATCCCAACCACCGCAGGAGACCCCAGCCAAACGCCGCTTTGCAGCAGCGGGCTGGGTTATCGGTAGGCCTCGCTCCGGTGGCTGACTCCGACCACCAGCACGACAAGCTGCGCATCTTCGATCAGGCAGATCACCCGGTGGTCGCCGACCCGGTAGCGCCATAGAACGGACAAGTTTGCCGTCAGGGCCTTGCCTCTCTGACGCGGATCCTCGGTCTCCTGCAGGAGCCGGTTCATGGACCGCAAAAGGTTCTGCGCGGTCGAGCGATCCAGCTTCTTGAGCTGGCGCCTGGCCGTTTCAGAGATCCGAAGTGTCCAGGCCAAGTTCTTTCACCACCTCGTCGAGGCTGTAGGTCCTTTCCTGTCCCAGGCGCATCCGTTCCACGGCTGCGGCTCCGAGGTAGGCATCCTCCAGGTCGTCCAGGCCCTGCTCGATCAGCTCCCGCAGATAGAAGGCCTTGGTTCGCCCCGTTTCGGAGGCCAGCCGATCCAGCCGGGCCTCTGTTGCAGGGTCCAGACGAACGGAGGTGGCCATGGAGTCATGTGAATGCGTGAATTCAACCTAGCTGCACCATCCCGCAGCGCACCCCCTTGAGCACGGCCTGCAGGCGGTTGTTGACGCCCAGGGTCTGGAGCAGGCGCTTGGTGTAGGTGCGGGCGGTGGCGTCGCTCACCACCAGCTTCTGGGCGATCTCCCGGTCGCTGAGGCCGCTGGCCAGCAGGTCGAGCACCTCGTACTCCCGCGGCGTCAGCCGCGGACAGCTGAGGTAGGGCAGCTTGCCGGAGCGCAGGGAGGGGCTGCGGTAGGAGTGGTGTCCCATCACGGCGATCACGGCGGCCTGCAGGGGCCGCTGGTCATCGACGATGTCGGCCTCGGCCACCACGGCCTCCAGCCAGGGGGCGTGCTCGTACTCCGCCGGAATCACATCACCGAGGGCCAGCATCACCACCTTGAGGTCGGGATAGAGCTCTTTGGCCCGGCGGGTGAGATCGAAGCCGTTGCCGCTCTCCAGGTGGTCGGTGCAGAGCAGCAGGTCGTAGGGCTGCCGCTGCAGATAGTCGAGGCAGCCCTGCTCGTGGGTGATGGCGCAGCCGATCAGGCTGCGGTCGCTGATGCTCTCGCACAGGGCCCGCAGCAGGAAGCGGCCCTTCATGGCGATCGCCACCTTTCCGCCGGAAGCCACTGAAAGCAGCACCGCATCGAAGGTGTTGCCCTCCAGGCTGCCCAGGAACGGCGTGAGATCCATGGTGGCCAGGCCATCCAGGTCACCCTCATCATCCGTTCCCGCGGGCCGGAATCAGAAGCGGAAGGTGGTCTTCACCAGTCCGCCCAGCTGCCGGAACGTTGTGCCGGGGGTGGTGTCCTGCCCCAGGGGCCGGCTCAGATAGAAGAGGGCCGGCGTCACGCTGATGTTGTCGGTGACCTGCCACTTGTACCACCACTCCCAGGCGAAATTGCCGTCCTGGGGCGTCTGACCATCGGCCAGAGCCGTGGCGAAGATGGGCTGGCCCACCGCCATGCCGAGGGCGTTGCCTTTGACGAAGGCGTCGTCCCACTGCAGGCCCACCATCCACGACTGGCTGGTGCGCAGGGCGCCGGGAGCCTGGGCGGTGTCGTAGCTGGTGCCGTTGATGCCCCAGCCGGCGCTGATGGAGGGAATCCAGCCGGAGTTGGCCGGCTGCCAGTAGCCGCTGACGCCGAAGGCATCGGTGCGGCTGTTGGGGTTGGCCTCAAAGGCGAGGCCGGTGAAGGGGGTGGTGCCCGGCACCCCCACCCCCGACTGGATGCGGGAGTAGATCGCCGCCAGGCCCCACTGCTCCTTGGCGTAGCCGATCTGCACCGTGCCGGTGCCGGCCGAGGCCACGGTGCCGATGCCGCCGATGTTGGGATCCCCCACATCACCGTTGGCGGCCACGTAGTTGGCGCTGATGCTGAAGCCGCCCTGCTGCCACCAGAGGCCGGCCCCCGGACCGAGGTTCTTGTTGTAGGCCGCCGGGGCGCCGTTGAGGGTGAACAGGTTGAGGATCGTGTCGGAGGGGTAGGCGCTCGGCCAGAGGGCGAGCATGTCCTCCTGGCCCACCCGGCCGCCGAAGGTGGCGGTGAACTGGCTGCCGATCGGGAACTGGTAGAAGATCTTGTCGATCGCCACCACGTCGCCGCAGTCGACGCCGATGCCGCAGTCCTCCTGGAACGCCGTCTCCAGGGTGGAGAGCCCACCGGTGGGGCCGGCGCCGCCGAAGGCGGAATCGGCGAAGTTGCCGGCCCGCAGGATCGTGCGCAGCAGGTCCTTGCCCGTGAAGCTGGTGTCGAAGCTCAGCTGGATGTCGTAGCTGAAGGTGGTGGCCCCCACGGCGGCCCGGGCGGCATCGACGTTGGCGGTGTCGCTGCCCGAAAAGGCATTGGCACCGATCACGAAGGTGGCCTGGCCGCTCAGCTTGGTGGTGGTGGAGAACTGGGTGGCCTCGAGCTCACCCACCTTGGCCTCCAGGCCATCCACCCGGCCGCGCAGCACGGCGAGTTCCTTCTCGAACTCGGCCATCAGGCGCTTCAGCTCGTCGGTCACCTCGGTGATCCGGTCGAGGCAGGCGTTCAGCAGGGCCGCCGCTTCATAGCGGGTCATGGCCTGGCCGCCTTTGTAGGTGCCGTTCGGGTAGCCGGCGACGCAGCCGTAGCGCTCGATCAGGTTCGAGAGGGCCTGGAAGGCCCAGTCGGTGGGCTTGACGTCGGAGAACTGGTTGATGCTGGTGACCTGCTCCTGGCTCTGCCCCGCCGCGGACCTGGCGTAGCGGTTGACGCCCTCCAGGTTCAGCTCGCCGGCGTTGGCCCCGAGGGGGGCCAGCAGGCCGGCGGTGGCGAGGGGAAGCAGGCGACGCAGGGGAACGGTCATGGATGGGAGACTTCGTGGACGAAGGAGCGGAACGGAGGCGCCGGAGGGGGCAGCCGCTGGGGCAATTCTCTGGGTCAACGCCGAGAACGATAATTGTTATCAGCGCAACGCCTGGCGCGCGGGACCGGTTGCGTCGCCGTCCGGGCCCGTGCCGCAGCCCGCCGCCATTCCGGCGACCAGCCCGGTGGCCGCCAGAAACAGGGCGAGCCTGGTGCGGGGGCGTGCCATGGACGAACGGGGCCGGGTGCTGCCGAGTGTGCAGGGCCCCGCCAGGGGGGTCCGCCTCGAAAAGGACAGCCGACGGTGCCATCGGTGACGCCCGCGGGTGCCCCGTCGCCGGTCGCGTCAGGGCCGGCCGGTGGACAGTGCCGGAACACGCCTGCGGCCTGATCGTGACCCGAGCGAGCCACCTGACCCCATCGACCCGTGCGACCCGCCGCCGCCGAGTCCTGGCCCTGGGCCTGCCCCTGTGGCTGGGCCTGGCTGTGAGCGGATGCGCGATCCAGAGCCGCGCCGAGGCGCCGACCCCGCAGGCGGTGGTCGAGTCGTTCGTCGCGACGGTGGTGCAGCCCAATGCCGACGCGCTGGTGACGCAGACGGCGGCCCTTCAGGAGGCGATCGGGCGCCTCTCGGACCAGCCGTCGGAGCCCCATCTCGAGGTGGCCCGCCAGGCCTGGCGCTCGGCGCGCCGCACCTGGGAGACCAGTGAGAGCTGGGCCTTCGGTCCGGCGGAAACCCAGGGCTTCGACGGGGCGATGGACGACTGGCCGGTGAACCGCCGGGACCTGGCCACGGCCCTGGCCGGCGGCCCGTTCACGGCCGCCAGCTTCGCCGCCCTCAGCGACACCGCCAAGGGCTTCCACGGCATCGAATGGGTGCTTTGGGGAGGCCGCAGCGGCACACCGCCCAGTGCCGCCCAGCTCGGCCCCAACGATCTGGCCTACCTGCGCCTGGCGGCCGGGGATCTGCACCGCCAGGCCGAGGGGCTGCGGGCCAGCTGGTCGGGGCCCGGGGGCTTCGGTGCCCGGATCAGTGCCCCCGCCGACGCGGGCACGGCGGTGCAGGAGATGCTGCAGGGGGTGATCGGGCTGCTCCAGGAGGAGGGCGACGAGAAGCTCGGCCAGCCGCTGAAAACCCGGGATCCCCATACGCTGGAAAGTGCAGACAGCGGCAACACCCGCTCGGATCTGCTGGCCAACGTGGAAGGGGCCCGCCGCGTGCTGATGAGCACCGGCCTGCTGGACTTGATCCGCCGGCGGGACGCCGACCTGGCCCAGCGGATCGACACCCAGACCGCCCGGGCCGTGGATCTGGCCCGGGCCCTGCCGGACCCGGTCAACGACCACCTGGATGATCCGGCCTCCCGCCGGGCGATGGAGGACCTGATCGGCCAGCTGCACAGCACCGCGGCGCTGGTGGAGCGCTCGGTGCCCCTGCTCTCCTGATGGCCCGTTCCGCCCGGGCTCTGCGACGGGTTCTGCTGGCCGCGCTCGCCCTGGCCGTGGTGCTCGGGTTCGGCCTGCGGCAGGTGTGGGGGGCCGCCGATCCCCGGCAGGCCGCCGGAGCGATGACGGTGGCCAACCGCACCTCGGCCTCCTTCGAGCAGCCGGCCGCCGGCCTCACCCCCGCCGAACGGGAGCGCCACCAGGCGGCTGATGTGCTCTTCGATCGCACCCATGTGCCCCTGGAGGGGCCCCCCGGGGCGGGTCTGGGGCCCCGCTTCAATGCCGCCTCCTGCGTCGCCTGCCATGTGCGCAACGGCCGCGGCCGCCCGCTGATGGGGGAATCCCTTGTGCGGGTGGCGCTGCGGGACGGGCAGCCGGTGCCGGAGCTCGGCCGCCAGGTGCGGGACCGTGCCGTGCTCGGGGCCCGGCCGGATGCGGCCGTGACGGTGGCCTGGCAGGAACGGAATCGCCTGCGCCGGCCGCTGGTCCAGCTGCAGGCGGACCCTTCCGTTGATCTTTCCGAGCGGTCGGTGGCCCGCTCCCTGCGGGTGGCGCCGCCCCTTATCGGCCTGGGCCTGCTGGAGGCGGTGCCGGAGGCGGCGATCCTGGAGCACGCCGATCCTGACGACCGCGACGGTGACGGGATCTCGGGCCGACCCCACTGGCTGGAGGAACCAGGGGGGAAGCAACGGCTGGGACGCTTCGGCTGGAAGGCGATCTCCCCGTCGCTTCAGGAGCAGACCGCAGCGGCCCTCCTGAATGACATGGGGCTGACCAGCCCGGGGGACATCGGCCGGCGCGAGCTGGATCTGATCACCTTCTACAGCCAGACCCTGGGGGCGCCGCGCACCGCCCTGCCGGCCACAAGCCCGGTGGTGCGGCGGGGCCGGGAGCTGTTCGACAGCCTGCAGTGCGCCCGCTGCCACGTGCCGCAGCTGGCCACCGGCCGTTCAGCGGCAGCGGTGGCCGGGGTGATCAACGGCCAGACCTTCTGGCCCTACACCGATCTGCTGCTCCATGACATGGGCGTCGGCCTCGACGACGGGGTGGCCGAGAAGGGGGCGCCGGGGCGGGAATGGCGCACGGCTCCCCTCTGGGGCCTGGGCCTGGCCCAGCGGGTGAATGGGTCGGTGGGGTTCCTCCACGACGGCCGGGCCCGCAGCCTCGAGGAGGCGATCCTCTGGCACGGGGGGGAGGCCGCCGCCGCCCGGGAGCGCTTCAGGGCCCTGGCCCCGCAGCAGCGCCGCTGGCTGCTGGGCTGGCTGCAGCAGCTCTGAGCCTCAGAGGGCGAACAGAGCGTCGTAGCGGCCGTACTCCGGCTTGCGCAGTCCTTCGGTCGCCAGCATCCGCCGCAGCTGGATGATCTCGGCGCGTTGGGCCACGATCACGCCCCTGGCGAAGCGCCGGATGGTGGGATTGGTGCTCTTGGCCAGGGCGTCGTGGGCCATGATCAGCGCCCCGCCGTGGTGATGGAGCATCCCCTCCAGGAACCAGACGACGCGGTTGTCCGGGGTGGGTGGCTCGCCCATCATCCGCATCCCGTCGATCTGGGCCTGGCTCATGCGGGTGAGGCCACTGAGGCTGTTGGGATCGCCGCCTTTGGCCAGGGCCACCGGATACACGGGAGCCTGGGGATACCAGGCCTTGCGCCACAGCCCCATGGCCCGGATCTCGCTGGCCTGATCACGCCAGATCGTCTTGCCCAGGGCTCCCACCCCGGGCGACCCGATGCCGAAGACGAACTCGCTCATCCGCAGGGCACCGGTGTGGTGCTGCACCATCCCGTCGATGAAGCGCAGGTCGTAGGTGGCACCGGCGGGGCCCACGTCGTGGGCATGGCCGGCGTGGGCCGAGGCGGCTCCGGCCGGAGGGGCGCTGGTCGGCGCGGCGTGATGGTGCTGATGCTGGTGATGGTCGTGGTCCATGGCGCCCGGGGTGCTGCCGCCCGGCTCCTGCGCCAGGGCGGGATGGGTCAGCGCCAGGGCGCCGAGGATCCCGAGTGCGGCGGCGGGAAGGCGGCGGTGGGGCATGGGAACGCAGGGGGAGTCCCAACCGTATGGTCTCCCCCCGGCAGGAGAGTCAAGGTGCCGGCACGCCCCTTCTTCCGGGCCGGCGTCATGCCGCGGCCGCCGCGATGATCGCCCGGGTGGAGGCTTCCACCTCAGCGGCGACCGCTGCCAGGGAAGGATCGGCCGAGAGGCCCGCCAGCATCACCCCTGGGCGGAGCATGCCGATGCGGGTCAGGCCGGCTTCGGTGTACACCGAAATCCGGCAGGGCAGGGCCATGTTGAGCGCCATCGTGGTGGTGAGCACCGCAGCGGCCTGCAGGGGATTGCAGACCTCGAAGATGCGGCATTCCTCAGGGAAGGCCAGGCCTTTGCTGCGCAGCGTCTGGCCCAGGTCATGCACGGCGAGCACACCGAAGCCGTGGTCCGGCACCGCCTGCTGCAGGGAGGCGCAGGCCTCCTCGAAGGATTTCGTGGAGTCGAGGATGAAGAACGGATCCATGGATGGGGCCTCGCGGGTTCAGGGCGTCCCGTACCAGCTCCGGTACCAGCCGGCCATCTGCTCGATCTCCTCGCTCTGGACCTTCACCATCGCCTGCTGCAGGGCCTGCAACTGGGGATGCTGGCTGCCGGTCTGGGCCATCGAGGCCATCATCACGCCCATGCGGTGGTGGGGAATCATCTGTTGGATGAAGGCGCGATCGAAGTCAGGGGCGTTCTTCAGCCAGGCGATATCGGTGCCCGTGCCCCCCATGCCCATCATTCCCATGCCTCCGCCATGGCCCATGCCCCCGCCATGGCCCATCGCTCCGCCCCATGCCGGCACGGAGCCGCCGAACCAGGCGCGGTACCAGGTCCGCATCTGGGCGTTCTCCTGGGTCTGGCTGGCCTTGATATTGACGGCCAGAGCCCTGATCTCCGGCCGCTTCGCCCGGCTCAGGGCCAGGTCCGCCATGGCGATGGCGCCGTCATGGTGGGGGATCATCATCACGATGAAGCGCTGATCCATCGACGGTCGGGCCCCCTGCCAGGGTCCGCCTGACGGAGGAGCGAGCGTGGCCGGGGGGGCGGAGAACGCCGGAGCCCCCAGGGCCAGGATCAACGCACCGAGTCCAGCGGCGGCGGCGCGGCGGGCCGCCGGCTGGGTGCGGCGGGATGGGGTGCGGGTAGGGTCCATCGGCGCGTTTCCATGTCTGGGTCCTGCCTTCAGCATGGGCAGGGAACGGGGCGCTGAAGCGACTCCGACCCAGGGCATTACTGGCCAGCGGGCGGACGGCGCCGCCCCCGGCTCTCAGACGCGAAGGTTCGGGCAGATCACGTCGCTGTCCTTGGGCGGATGGCTCTGCCAGCCGGCCAGCAATCCCAGCAGTTCCGTCCTGAGCTGGCGCAGCTCCTGGATCTGGCCATCGATCCGTTCGATCTGGCGTTCCAGCTGCCTCTGGATGTCGCCGCAGGGCAGTTCACCGGCGTCGTGAACCGCCAGACAGCCCTGGATCTCCTCCAGGCTGAGCCCCAGGGTCTTGAGGCGGCGAATGAACTCCAGCCGCCGCAGGCTCTCCTCGGCGAACAGGCGGTAGCCGCCCTCGCTGCGGCCGATCGCCGGCAGCAGTCCCAGATCCTCGTAGTACCGCAGGGTCTTGACGGTCATGCCGCTGCGGCGGGCCAGCAGGCCGATCTTCATGCCGGCCTTCATGCCGGCCTTCATGCCGATGGCCTGCATGGTTCCAACTCTCCATCCTGAGGGAGAGTCTAGGCGGGGCCGCCCCGCCCGGGACCGCTCAGCCCTTGTCGTCGGCCAGTTTGGCGGCGGCATCACTGACTTTCCTGGCCACCGCCTTGGCGCCCTCCTTGAGATCCTCGGCGACATTCATGGCCGAGGCCTGGACCTGTTTGGCCTTGCCCTTGATCTGGTGGCCGGTGTCGCCGGTCAGATCACCCAGTGCTGATTCAAGTCTGCCTTCGGCATCCTTGGCGGCGGCGTCGTTCTTGTTGGTCATGGTTCCTTTGGTGATGGGTCTCGATGCTGTGCAGATCGTCAGGGACAATCCCGAGGGATGGTGTCGATGTCTGTCCTCCTCGTACCCCTGGAAGCTGCCTCTCCAACCTAGGGATTCCTGCGGGTTCCGCGTGTCGAATGCTGCCCACCATCGCCTGCCGGAACGCCGGAAGAAACCAGCAGATGAGTGCTGGCAGAGAAGACCGGCTGGTCACGAACGATGATGCTCCTGATGCAGTCTGCAGCAATCATCTGCATCCTTAAGGCTTCAATGCCTCAGCTAAATCTGCTCGCCATTCCTCCTGCCATGACGCTTGCATTCCGTCTTTCTCAGGTGCTGCAGATCAGCAGCCTGATGGTGCACTACAGACGCGGTCGTCCTGTGAAAGAGTGATCTCAGCGGGACCTGAACCATGGCACAACCGTTGGTGCAACAGGGTATGGGAGCTCGTCCCTGTTCGGATGGCGTGGCGTTCCGGGTCTGGGCACCACACGCCAGTGGGGTCTCCCTCGTGGGCACCTTTAACGACTGGGACGCCAGCGCCCATCCGATGCAATCAGAGCCGCGGGGGTACTGGTATGCCTTCGTTGACAGCGCCAGGATCGGCGACCACTACAGCTACCTCCTGTCCACCGAATGGGGTGCGATCAGGCGCATTGATCCCTATGCCCGTGAAGTCACCCACTCGGCAGGAGATTCGATCGTTCATGATCCCGCCTTTGACTGGGAGGAGGGGGCGTTCAGCAGCCCGCCATGGAATGAACTGGTCCTCTATGAACTGCATGTCGGCACGTTCAATGATGCTGCGCTCAGCCAGCCGGGTCAGTTCACGTCCGTCACGGCGCGGCTGGAGCATCTGAAGCGACTGGGAATCAATGCCCTCGAGATCATGCCAGTCGGGCAGTTCGCCGGTAACCGCTCATGGGGCTACAACCCTTCCCAGATCTTTGCCGTTGACTCCGGCTACGGCGGCTCCCTGGGGTTCAAGCGCTTCATCCAGAATGCCCATCAAGCCGGTATCGCGGTGATCCTGGATGTGGTGTTCAATCACTTCGGTCCGAGTGATCTCGATCTCTGGCAATTCGATGGTTGGTCGCAGAACGGCAAGGGTGGCATTTATTTCTACAATGACCATCGCGCGCACACACCCTGGGGGGACACCCGGCCCGACTACGGACGCGGCGAGGTTCGTCAGTACATCCTCGACAACGTGCGCATGTGGTTCGAGGATTACCACCTCGATGGCCTTCGCTTCGACAGCACCGGCTTCATCCACTGCATCGGCGATGCTGGATCGGAGGAGATTCCGGATGGCTGGAGCCTCCTGCAGGCCATCAACGACACGGTGGCCCGGGATTTTCCCGGCCGGATCACCATCGCGGAAGACATGCGCAGCAATGCCTGGATCACCAAGGATGTCGGGGCCGGTGGCGCAGGCTTCGGATCCCAGTGGGATCCCCATTTCGTCCAGCCGATCCGCCGGGCCGTCATCACGGCCATGGATGAAGACCGCGGCCTGGAGAGCATCCGGGACGCGATCCTCCACCGCTACAACGACGATGCTTTCGAGCGCGTCATCTACAGCGAATCCCATGATGACGTGGCCAATGGACAGGCCCGCCTTCCCCAGGATGTCAACCCGGGGGATCCCACCGGCTGGTATGCCCAGAAGCGCTCCACCCTGGCCGCGGCCCTGGTGTTCACGTCACCGGGCATTCCGATGCTCTTCCAGGGGCAGGAGTTTCTCGAGGGCGGCTGGTTCCGCGATTCGGTTCCCGTCGACTGGGATCAGCGGCAGGAGTTTCACGGCATCGTCCGTCTGTATCGGGATCTGATCCGGCTGCGACGAAGCTGCGAGGGGGTGACCCAGGGCCTCTGCGGCCAGTTCACGCACGTCTTTCACCTCAATGGCGAGCGCCGGGTGCTGGCCTTTCACCGCTGGAACCGGGGCGGTCCCGGTGATGACGTGGTGGTGATCGCCAACTTCTCCCACCAGCCCCTGGACGACTGCCGCGTGGGTCTGCCTGCCGCAGGGGCGTGGAAGCTGCGCTTCAACAGTGACTGGCAGGGCTACAGCGACAGCTTCGCCGGCCATCCCAGCGGTGATGTGGAAGCTGTTCCCGGCGACTGGGACGGACTCCCCTGCCACAGCACCTGCAGCATCGGCCCCTACAGCGCCCTGATCTATTCCCAGTGATCGGGGGCTCCCCGCTCCCGTGCCGGCCACGCCAGGCTGGTGGGGGCAAGGATCCCTGGCCCGAGGCCGTCACGTTGCAGTCCGAACGCCTCCTGGGGTCCGAAGATCCTCCGGTCTTCCGGATCGTCAACCCCGCCGGGCGGTCGGCGGTGCTGCTCACGGCCGACCACGGCGGCCGCGCCATTCCCCGGTGCCTGGGAGATCTGGGCCTGAGCGACCGGCAGCGCGCCAGCCACGGGGCCTGGGATCTGGGCGTGGACGGGCTGGGCCTGCTGCTGGCGGCGCGGCTCGACGCCTTTCTGATCCTGCACAACTATTCCCGGCTGGTGATCGACGCCAACCGGCCGCCCCGGGCGCCGGATTCGATCGTCAGCCACTGCGAGCAGAGCGCCATCGCCGCCAACGTGACCATCGGCGTGGCCGGGCGTCAGCGACGGCTGGAGGAGCTCTTCCATCCCTACCACCGCCGCATCGCCGCCGAGCTGGAGGCGCGGCAGGCCCAGGCGCGAGCGAGCGTCCTGGTCACCCTGCACAGCTTCACGCCGGTGCTGGACGACGAGGTGCGTCCCTGGCACGTGGGGGTGCTGCATGGCCGTGATGCCCGCCTGGCAAGCCGGGTGCGCCAGGGGCTCCAGCGCGAGCGGGGCCTGCGGGTGGGGGACAACCAGCCCTATGCCGTCAGCGACGCCAGCGACCACACCCTGGTGGTGCATGGGGAGGGACGCCGGATTCCCCATGTGGAGCTGGAGGTGCGCCAGGACCTGCTGGCCACCGAGGCAGGCCGGCGGGCCTGGGCGCAGCGACTGGCCGGGGTGCTGGAGGCCGCCCTGGCGGAGGGGTTACCGCCGCTTCCGGACGGTCCGGCCTCCGTAGGGTGACCCATGGACAGACCGCCTACCGCCCCGCCGCCGCCGACCCCGCCGACCCCGCCGATCGAGATCGCGGTGGGCTTCGACGTGGTGCTGCGCTTCCCAGCCCCGACGCCCCTGATCGTGACCCTGGGCGTGCACGAGAGCCGGGCCGCCGATCTTCGGGAGCCGGATCTGCTTCAGGTGGAGCCCCCGGTGACGCTGCATCCGTATGTGGACTCCTTCGGCAACCTCTGCCAGCGCCTGGTGGCACCGGCCGGCCCGCTGCGGCTGCATGGCCATGGGGTTGTGGCCGATTCCGGTCGTCCCGACCCGGTGCTGCCCGCTCTGGAGCAGCAGCCGGTGGAGGACCTGCCCGAAGACACCCTGCTGTTTCTGCTGGCCAGCCGCTTCTGCGAGTCCGACCTGCTCGCGCCCCTCGCCTGGTCCCGGTTCGAGGCGACCCCCGGCGGCTGGGGGCGGGTGCAGGCGATCTGCGACTTCGTCCACCAGCACGTGCGCTTCGACTACAACCGCTCCAGCCCGACGAAATCGGCCCTCCAGACCTTCGAGAGCCGTGAGGGGGTGTGCCGTGACTTCGCCCACCTGGCGATCGCCCTGTGCCGTTGCATGAACATCCCGGCGCGATACTGCACCGGTTACCTGAGCGATATCGAGGTGCCGCCGCCCCACACGGCCATGGACTTCCATGCCTGGTTCGAGGCCTACCTCGGCGACGGCTGGCACGTCTTCGACCCGCGCAACAACACCCCCCGCATCGGCCGGATCCTGATGGCCCGGGGCCGTGATGCGGCCGACGTCGCCCTCACCACCAGCTTCGGCCCGTCGGAGCTGGTGTCGTTCCAGGTGTGGACGGCATGACCTACTGCGTGGCGGTGCTGCTGGAGAGCGGCATGGTGTTCGCCTCCGATTCCCGCACCAATGCGGGGCTGGATGATTTCGCCAGTTTCTGCAAGATGACCGTCTTCGAGCGGCGCGGCGACCGCGTGCTCGTCCTGCTCAGTTCCGGCAGCCTGGCCGGGACCCAGGCGGTGATCGGTCTGCTGCGCCAGCAGGCCGAGGCCGGCGACGGCGAGCCCTCGGTCTGGACGGCCCGGACGATGTTCGATGTGATGGTCCTGGTATCGGATGCGGTGCGGGCGATCGAGCAGCGCGACGGCCCCTATCTGAAGGCCTCCGGCTCCAGCTTCAATGCCTCTTTCCTGGTGGGCGGCCAGATCAGGGGTGAGGCGCCGCGGCTGTTCCGCATGTACGCGGAGGGCAACTTCATCGAGGCCGGCGAGGACACGCCCTTCCTGCAGACGGGGGAGGCGAAGTACGGCAAGCCGATCATCGACCGTGTCATCCATACCGACACGACGCTGGCGGAGGCCTCCAAGTGCGTGCTGGTCTCCTTCGACTCGACCATGCGCAGCAACCTGTCGGTGGGGATGCCCATCGACCTGCTCGTCTACGAGAAGGACCGCTTCGAGATCCTCCACCGCCGCCGCTTCAGTGAGGGGGACGCCTACTTCAAGGACCTCAGCGCCGAGTGGAGCGTGGGGGTGCGCAAGGTGTTCCGGGAGCTGCCGGAACTGGTCTGGTAGGCGGCCCGGGCCCCGCGGCCGATCCCCCTCCGCTGGTGCTGATCCACGGGATGTGGGACACCCCCCGTCTGTTCGATCCCCTGCAGCGCCTGCTGGCGGGGCGTCGCGGCCCGCTGCTGATTCCCCATCTGCCCCACCGCTTCGGGCTCACGCCGATCGAGGAGCAGGCCGACCTGCTCGGCCTCCATATCGAATCAGCCTTCGGGGCGGAGCAGCCCATCGATCTGCTGGGCTTTTCAATGGGCGGGGTGATCGCCCGGACCTGGATCCAGCTGCGGGGCGGCCACCGGCGCACGCGGCGGCTGATCAGCGTGGGTAGCCCCCAGCAGGGCACCCTCACCGCCGGTCCCTGGCCCAGCTGGCCGCTGGCCGGCATCGCCGACCTGAAGACGGGCAGCCCCCTGCTGGTGCGGCTCAACACCCAGCTGGCCACCCTGGAGCCCGTGGAGTGCTGCAGCTTCTACTGCCATCCGGATCTGATGGTGATGCCGGCCTGGCGTGCCGTGCTGCCGCTCGGCCCGGGCCGCTGCCTGCCGGTGAGATACCACCACCAGCTGATGACCCACCCGGCCGCCCTGGAACCGCTTATTCACGAGCTGCTACGTCCCTAGCTTGGAGAGACAAGAGGGGTGCCGACCGTGGATCTGTTGGCCATCTCGCTGCTGGTGCGCTGGCTGCTCGGCTGGGCCCTGTGCCTGCGCATGCCCCGGCTTCCCGCCTCCAGGGTCCAGGGCCAGCCGACGGTGTCGGTGCTGATCCCAGCCCGCAACGAGGAGCACACCCTGCCGAAACTGCTCGCCGCCCTGCGCCTCCAGAGCCTCACACCCCAGGAGGTGATCGTGATCGACGACCACTCCGATGACCGCACCGGCGCCATCGCCGCCGCCGCCGGCGTCACGGTGATGCGGCCGCCGCCGCTGGCCGAGGGGTGGTGCGGCAAGACCTGGGCCCTCCACCACGGCGTCCGCGCCAGCCGGGGGGAAACCCTGCTGTTCCTCGACGCCGACACCGAACCCCATCCCGAGTTCCTGCAGCGCCTCGTGGCGACCCAGCAGGAGCTGGGCGGCCTCGTTTCGGTGCAGCCCTTCCACCGCACCGAGAAGCCCTACGAGCTGCTCTCGGTGCTGTTCAACCTCGTGGGGCTGATGGCGGTGCCGATGGGCCGGGGCTGCGGGGTGGCCTTCGGGCCGGCCATGGCCACCAGCCGCAGCGATTACGACCGCATCGGCGGCCATGCGGCGGTCGCCGGCAAGGTGGTGGAGGACTGGTTCCTGGGCCACCTTTATGAGCAGGCGGGTCTGCCGGTGAGCGCCTACATCGGCCAGGGGCTGCTCGACTACCGCATGTATCCCGGGGGCTTCCAGGACATGGTGGTGGGCTTCGCCAAGAACTTCGCCACCGCCGCCGGGGAGGTTCGCTGGCTCTGGATGCTCGGCGTGATCCTGTGGATCTCCGGCCTGTTCTGGGCGGCCTGGTGCCTGCCCGCCTCCCTGCTGGGCTGGCCGATGGTGGGGGACACGGCCGTGCTGCCCAACCTGCTGCTCTACGTCGCTTTCGCCGTACAGCTGCTGGTGGTCACCCGCCGGATCGGCGACTTCGGCTGGATCTGCCTGATCTTTCCGATTCCCGTGCTCTTCTTTCTGGGGGTGTTCGTTCTGGCGATCCTGAATCTCGAGCGGGGCACGATCGAATGGAAGGGCAGGCGGTTTCCGACGCGCTAGCGGCCCTGGCCTGCGCCCTGGGCTGGCTGCTGTGGTCGCTGCTGGTCGGTTGGCTGGCCCACCGGCTGCCCCCGCAGGCGCTGGATCACGACAGCTGGCTGACGGGACGGCGCCCCTGGCCGGAGAGCCGCAGCGGCTTCGAGCAACGGCTCGCCATCCGCCGCTGGAAATCCCTGCTGCCCGATGCCGGCACCGCCTTCCCCGGGGGGGTGGCCAAGAACAGCCTGGTGGGCAGGGATCGCCCCACCCTGCAGCGCCTGCTGGCGGAAACCCGTCGGGCCGAGCTGGTGCATCTGGCGCTCTGGCCGTTCTGGATCGTCACGGCCCTGTGGCTGCCGCCGGCCGGGGTGCTGATCAACCTGGTGTTCGCGACCCTGTTCAACGTTCCCTGCCTCTGGCTGCAGCGCTACACCCACCTGCGGGTGGAGCGCGCCCTCCAGGCCCTGAATCTCCGCTCCGGCGAGGGCTGAGGGTTCCCTCAGGGCCCCACCACTCCGCTCTCCAGGTCGAGGTCCACGCCGATCCCGCCGTCCTCGGCATGGCGGGCCACCAGCAGCCGGTGGCGGCCGCCCTCCAGGACGAAGCCGTCGCGGGTCTCGTCGAACCAGGCGAGGCGGCGCAGCGGAATCCGGATCCGCAGCCGCTGGCTCCGGCCGGGCCCCAGGCTCACCCGAGCGAAGCCCACCAGGGTGCGCTGCGGCCGCTCCACGGCCTTCCCGGGCGGCTCGACATAGACCTGCACCACCTCGGCGGCCTCCACGGTGCCGGTGTTCGTCACCGTGACGGCCAGCTCCACCGCCGCCTCGGCCCCTGACGGGGTGGGGAGCCACGCCACCGCCGGGTCGGTGTGGCGGAAGCGGCTGTAGGAGAGCCCGAAGCCGAAGGGGAAGGCCGCCGGCCGCCCGCTGCGGGCCAGCCGCCGGTAACCGTGCCAGAGGTCGTAGGTGATCTGCCGGGCCCGGGGATCGAACGGCGGCAGGTGGCTGGCCTCGGTGGGCACCGAAAAGGGCATCCGCCCCGACGGGGAGATCCGTCCCAGCAGCACGTCGGCGAGGGCCGCGCCCCCCTGCTCGCCGGGGTACCAGAGCAGCAGCAGGCCGGGCACCCGCTGCCGCCACGCTTCGCACAGGATCGCCCCGCCGCCCATCAGCACCACCACCGTGCGCGGGTTGGCGGCGGCGACCGCCAGGATCAGGGCCTCCTGCGATGGCGGCAGCTGCAGCACCGTGCGATCGCCGGAGGCGAAGGAGCCGCCGGCCCGGGCCGAACCGAAGCGCGTCACCCCGGCGACCATCGCCGCCACCGCCGTCCATAGCGGTAGCAGCCGGCGGCGGCCGCAGAGGCGCAGCAGCCAGTCGGGGGGCGGCGCCTGGCACAGGATCGGCGCCAGATCGCCCGGGTGGATGTGTTCCCCCTCGTGGCGCCAGTCCAGGCCCACCACCACCAGGGCCGCCTCACAGCGGGCCGCCAGGGCCGCCGCCCCGGCCGGATCGCTGCCGTCGTCGTGGTGCAGGCGCAGGTCCGGCGCTGCCGCCCGCAGTCCGGCCAGGGGCGTCACCACCGACCCCGGTGCCGGCCGGGTGTCGGAGGACCCCCGGTCCCCCAGGTTGGCGGTGTCCGCCAGCGGGCCGATCACCGCCAGCGAGCCGATGCCGTTCAGGGGCAGCACGTCGCCGACGTTCCGGAGCAGCACGATCGAGCCGGCGGCGGCGTCCCGCGCCAGCTGCCGGTGGGCGCGGCAGCCCCGCAGCGTCACCGGATAGGCGCCGGCGGGCACCGTGGCCTGGGCCAGGAGCATCCGCAGCACCGCAGCATCAATCAACGCCTCCGGCACCCGGCCCGCCGCCACCGCCTCTGGCAGCGTGGCCGCGAAGATCATCCGGAAGGGCATCTCCAGGTCCTGGCCGGCCTGGATGGCCGCCACGCCGTCGCGGAGGCCGAAGATGAAGTCGGTGAGCACGAAGCCGCGGAAGCCCCAGCGGTCCTTGAGGATCTCCCGCAGCAGGTGGGGATGCTGGCCGCACCAGGCCCCGTTGACGCTGTTGTAGGCGCTCATCACCGCCAGGGCGCCGGCCTCCACGCCGTCGCGGAACTGGGGCAGGTAGAGCTCCTGCAGCACCCGTTCACTGGCCGTCACATCGACGCGGAAGCGGGCGCTGTCGATCGAGTTGAGGGCGAAATGCTTGAGGCAGGCGATGGCATGGCGCTGCACGCCGCGGGTCGCCGCGGCCCCCATGGCGCCCACGTGCACCGGGTCCTCTCCGTAGGTCTCCTGGGCCCGGCCCCAGCCCGGATGGCGCAGCAGATTCACGCAGATTCCGCCGAACAGGTTGGCCCCGAAACTGCGCGCCTCCGCCCCCATGGCCTCGCCGATCCTCTCCTCCAGATCGACGTCCCAGCTGGCCCCGCGGCCGATGGGGGCCGGGAAGGTGGTGGCACCGCCCTCCAGCACCACCCCGCGGGGGCCATCGACGAAGTGCAGCCCGCCGATGCCCAGGCGCTCCACCACCCCGGCCGGCCAGGGGCGGCGGTGGGAGGCGTCGTGGAGGGCGATGGCCGCCAGGCCACCCCAGAACGGCGTGTCCCCATCGACCATGGCGAGCTTCTCAGCCAGGCAGAGCCCCTGCAGCTGGGTCCGGGCCTGCGTCTCCAGGCGACTCCAGTCGTGGCGGGTGAGCACGAATTCAGCCTAGGGGCGGGGCTTGACTCTCCAGCCCAGGGGAGCCCATACGGTGAAGCCCAAGCTCCCGGTCACGGTCCGCCCGCGATGAGCATCACCACCCTGGGCTCGCCCTGCTGCGCCGCCGAACCGGCGGCCAGCGCCCCGACGGGGATGGAGAGGGAGCTGGCGCGGGAGCTCACCGTGCTGCGCCGCCGTGTGTCGGTGGCGGCCGTGCTCACCCTGCTGGTGATGGTGGCCACGCTGCCCCACATGTTGGGGATGCACCTGGATTGGCTGCCGGCCTGGTTCACCAGCCCCTGGACCCAGCTGCTGCTGAGTTCCCCGGTGCTGTTCTGGTGCGGGCGGGAGTTCTTCAGCGGTGCCTGGTCGTCCCTGCGCCGCCACAGCGCCGATATGAACACCCTGGTGGCCGCCGGCACCGGTATCGCCTGGCTGGCCTCCCTGGTGGCCACGGTGGCCCCGGAGGTGCTCACCGCCGAAGGTCTGCCGGCCGACGTCTACTACGAAACCGCCGCGGTGATCCTCACCCTGGTGCTGCTGGGCCGGCTGCTTGAGGCCAGGGCCCGCGGCCAGACCTCCGAGGCGATCCGGCGGCTGCTCCAGCTCCAGCCCCCCACGGCTCGGGTGCTGCGGGAGGGGATCGCCACGGATGTCCCCGTGGCCACGGTGGCGGTGGGCGACCTGGTCCAGGTGCGGCCCGGGGAGAAGCTGCCCCTCGACGGCGTGGTGGTGGAGGGCAGCTCCTGGGTGGAGGAATCGATGCTCACCGGCGAGCCGACACCGGTGGCCAAGGGACCCGGGGACGGGGTGATCGGCGCGGCGATGAACCGCAGCGGCAGCTTCACCTTCCGCGTCACCCGCGTCGGCGACGACACGACGCTGGCCCGCATCGTCGCGCTGGTGCGCCAGGCCCAGAGCTCCCGCACCCGGGTGCAGCGCCTGGCAGATCAGGTGGTGGGCTGGTTCGTGCCGGTGGTCATCGCCATCGCCATCGCCACCTTCGTGCTGTGGTTCCTGGTCAGCGGCAACCTGGTGCTGGCAACGCTGTTTCTCGTCAGCGTGCTGGTGATCGCCTGCCCCTGCGCCCTCGGTCTGGCCACCCCCACGGCGATCATGGTGGCCTCCGGCAAGGGGGCCGAGAACGGCCTGATCTTCCGCAGCGCCGAGGCGCTGGAAACGGCCGGTGGGTTGCGCACCATCGTGCTCGACAAGACCGGCACCCTCACCATGGGCCAGCCGGAGGTGACCGATTTCGAGCGCCTCCATGGCGGCCGGATGCCGGTCGGCACGCTCCTGGCCTTGGTGGCAGCCGTGGAGTCGCGCTCGGAGCATCCCCTGGCGGAGGCGATCGTGGCCTACGCCTCCAGCCGCTGCGGCGACGGTGACCTTCCCCCGCTCCAGAGCTTCGAGGCCATGACCGGGTCCGGTGTGCTGGCCAGCGTGGCCGGCCAGGAGGTGCGGGTGGGCAGCCCCCGCTGGCTGCGGAGTTCGGGCCTGGACACCACCACCCTGGATCCGGTGGTGGCGCGGCTGGAGCGGGCCGCCCGCAGCGTGGCCGCCGTGGCCGTGGAGGGGCGGATCGAGGCCTGCTTCGGCATCGCCGATCCGATCAAGCCCGAGGCCCATGCCGCCGTCGCCGCCCTGCGGCGGCTGGGGCTGGAGGTGGTGCTGCTCAGCGGCGATGCCCGCCGCACCAGCGAGGTGGTGGCGGCCGATGTGGGCATCGTGCGGGTGATCGCCGAGGTGCGCCCCGGCGACAAGGCGGCGGTGGTGCAGCAACTGCAGGAGCAGGGGCAGGGCCCGGTGGCGATGGTGGGGGACGGCATCAACGACGCCCCGGCCCTGGCCCGGGCCGATGTGGGCATCGCCATGGGCACGGGCACCGATGTGGCCATCGCCGCCAGTGACATCACCGTGCTCTCGGGCCATCTGGGTGGCGTGCCGGCGGCGATCGAGCTCAGCCGCCGCACCATGGCCACCATCCGCCAGAACCTGTTCTTCGCCTTCGCCTACAACGTGGCGGGGATCCCGATCGCCGCCGGGTTGCTGTTCCCGCTCACGGGCTGGCTGCTGAACCCGATGCTGGCGGGAGCCGCCATGGCCTTCAGTTCGGTGTCGGTGGTGAGCAATGCCCTGCGGCTGCGTCGCTTCCGGCCCCGCCTGCGTCCGTCGGGGGCCGGGACATGACGCCCCACGAGGTCGCGCCGCTGTGGCGCACGATCCCCCAGCCGCTGGCCCTGCAGGTGCTGGTGGCGGCGGCCGGGCTGGCCCTGATCGCGGCGGAGCTCTGGTGGTTCCTCGGCCCCCATGGCGCCGGCGTCGCAGCCGGCGAAGGGGAGCAGGGGATGCAGGAGATCACCATCACGGTGCAGGGCGGTTACGCCCCGGCCCGCGTCCGGGTGAAGGCGGGCCGGCCGGTGCGGTTGCTGTTTCACCGCACCGATCCCAGCGGCTGCGTGGCCCAGGTGATTTTCCCGGACTTCCAGCGCAGCCTCGACCTGCCCCTGGGGGCCACCACCAGCATTGAACTGCTTCCCGAGCGGCCGGGCTCCTACCCGTTCCACTGCGGCATGGCCATGGTGCGCGGCAGCCTGGAGGCGGAGTGATGGCGAGAGGCTGGGAGAGGCTTTCGAGCTGGCTTGTGATCACCATCCAGCGTTGTGATCACCAACCTTGACAATTCTTCTGCTTGGTTGCTGCAGAACGCCAGATAAAAAGTGTTCGAAAGACCAATCCTGGTATCGTTGATTCCTGTGCTCGTGAACGTGTTCCAGGATTGATGAACAGATTTGTCACCGGATTCTTCAGCCAGGCCTCGCTGCTGTTGGTTGCCCTGGCCGTGGCGGCACCGGAGGCACGGGCCCAGGGCAATCCCTGGGGCGCCCCGAGCCAGCAGACGCCGGTGCAGACCACGCCATGGGGCGGCGGCGGTGGATCCGGCGGCGCCGGTTACGGCCAGCCCGGCAACCGAACCCTGTCCTTTCCGGTGCAGGGGGTGATCTGCGACAGCTCCGTCAGCGTCTGCTTCAACGCCAGCGGGGCCGCCCTGGTCGAGACGGAGCGGGAATTCGGACGCCGGGCGCGCCGCACCCTTGAGAACAATCTGGTCAACAATCCCCTGGTCGACGTCACCTTCGCCGACGGCCGCTACTGCAACTTCAACCTGCGCGGCTGCTGGACGAACCGCCAGCGCACCAGCTTCGACCCACGGCTGAACCCCTGGGTGTTCGGCGCCGGTGCCGGCTCCGGCATCCCGGGCGGCCAGGGCACGGTGATCGGCGGTGCCGGTTCCACCTGGGGGCCTGGCGGCGGCACGGCCACGGGCCAGCCCCCCTCCAACAGCTTCCAGGCGCCGTTCACCCGCACCCGCCAGAGCGGCACCTGCACCTGGACCAACGCCGGGATCTCCATCTACAACGGCACCTGCCGTTACGAGATCGTCCAGAACAACACCAACGGCTCCAAGACCCTGGCCTTCACCTTCGACAGGCTGCCGGCCTCGAACCCGCTGCGCACGCTCCGCTTCACCGCCCAGGGCAACGGGCCCTGGAGCATCCAGATGCCCAACGGCTCGGCGGCCGCCGTGCAGTCGAGGGTCAACGCCGACCAGTACCGCTCCGACATCCAGCTGGGCTGGGCCAGCGTCTTCAACCTGGGCTTCCGCAGCACGACGACGGCGACCACGACCCAGCTCAACCAGGCCCTCCAGCCCGTGGATGCCAATGGCCAGATGGTGCAGGGCAGCGACAGCGAAGCCCTGGGCCAGGCCCTGGGCGGGCTGCTGCAGCAGCTGTTCGGGGGTGGGCGTTGAGGGGGGGCGCTAAGGGGGCCTCGCTCAGCCCGCCACCGGCCCCAGACCCTCGCCGGCGTTGCTGAAGAAGCGGCGCAGGTTCACACCCGCCTCGTGGGCGGCGATGGTGACCTGCAGCTTCTGCTCGGCGTCGAGGCCATCCCAGAAGGCATGGAACAGGTCGAGGGAGGCCTTGGCCGTCCCGACCACCCCCACCAGGGCCATCGGCGCCGCCAGCCAGGGGAACACCAGCAGCACCACCGAGAGCACGGCCCCCACCGCCACACCGGTTTTGGCGGATTCCAGGCTCGTGGCCAGCACCAGCCGCACCTGGGTCAGTCGGTCGATCTCGCCCCGCTTGCGCAGGGCCTCGGTGCGCAGGGCGCTGAGCAGGGCCTGGTAGGTCGCGTAGAGCAGCACGCCGCCGACGGTGGATTCCGAGACGAATTCACCGCCGCTGAAGGCGCCGCCGTTGCGGTTGAGATCCACCGAGGCCAGCCCCGCCAGGGGGGCGGCCTCCCAGCCGGCGCGAGGAATGCGGAAGGGATCGTGCTCGCGGGTCATGGCCATCGGGACGAATGGCTTCCAGCCTGCCGTCACCGGGGGGATGGGCGCAATGGCGGCTCACCCCGACAGCTGCGGCAGCTGGCCGGAGGTGGAGAACTGGTAGTTCCAGCTGCGGCTGGCATCGAAGGTCTGGTTGGTGAACAGGTCGGTATAGATGGCGTTCCAGTTGGAGATCCCCCCGTCGCCCATGCCGATCGCCAGCACGTTCACGTTGCTGGCGCCGGCCCTGGCGGCCACGGTGTCGAGGGTGTTGTTGAGGGAGGTCTGGGCCTGGCCCCAGATGTCGACGCCGGCGGCCGTCGGCACCCGGATCGGGGTGCCGCTGCTGGTGTAGCGCAGGCCCGAGCTGAGGATCGGATCGCCGTCGAGCCACGAGCTGGTGGGCAGGGGAACGTTGGTGCCGGTCCAGCCCTGGCCGAAGTCGGGCCGGTTGTCCCACCAGGGGCGCCGTTCGGGGCGGCCGTCGGTGATCATCGCCACCGACACGATCGTGTCGAGGGCGACGTTGGGCAGTTCCTTCACGAGCAGCCGGTCGAGGGCCACCAGGGCCCCGAGCATCTCGGTGCCGCTGTAGCGGTTGCCGTTGGTGCCGGGGGCGGTGTAAGCATCCAGGGAGTTGGGCGCCGGCAGACCGCGGGCGATCCAGTCGGGGCTGGTGGTGGCCCCGTAGGTGATGTCGGGGGTCTGGGTGAGGAGCACATCCCGGGCCAGCAGTTCGCCGAAGTTGGGATTGCTGCCGGTGAAGGTGACCTCGCTGTGGCTGACCAGATAGCCGAAATCGATGGTGTGGATCGTGATCGACCTGGCGTTGGTGCTGCTGCCATCGGTGGGGTCGTCCACCAGTTCGTAGTTGAGGATGTCGGTGGCCAGGGTCTGGCTGCTCGTCAGATTGGTGTCATCGAGGAAGGGCTGGAAGGTGTTGCTGCCCTTGAGGGTGTAGCCGTAGCCGGCAGCGGCCAGGGCCGATTTGAGGGTTTCGAAGGCCAGCCGGTTCTGGGCCTCGATCCGGGAGACGCCGCTGGGGTCGCTGCCCTTCATTGAGGTGGAGCTGTCGAGCAGCAGGTAGAAGTCGACGTGCCGTGGTGCCGGAACCGGAGGGTTGGGCGAGATGGCCAGGTTGTCGTAGTCGATGGTCACCGTGGCCGGATTGCTGATGGCTCCCTGCAGGTCCCTGATCGTGTACTGGATCGGGGTGGGATCGCCGACGAAGCCGCTCGCTGGGGTGAAGCTGATCTCCTGGGTGGCGGTGTTGACGCTCCAGGTGCCTTCCCCGGCCACCAGGAGCGACTGGCCGGGCCCTGCACTTCCCACGATCGTGATCGAAGCGGGATCCAGGGGGGAATCGAGGTCGCTGTCGTTGTCGGTGACGTTGACCGACGCGGTGGTGCCGGCTGCGGGTCGGATCGGTCCGCCGAAGACGTCGTCGGTGGCCACCGGCGGATCGTTGATCGGCGTGACGGTGATGGCGAGGGTGGAGGCGTCGTTGGCACCGGAGCCGTCGGTGACGGCGTAGGAGATCAGGGGGAAAGGGCCGTTGTAGTTGGCGGCAGGCGTGAAGGAATAGGAGCCGTCGGTGGCGATGGTGAGGCTGCCGGCCCCGGCGATGGTGATGGGGCTGCCGAGGGGGAAGGGACCGCTCTGGCCGACGATGGAGAAGGACGCGATCGAAACCGGGCCATCGAGACTGGTGGTGCCGGCGAGGAGATTGCCCGTTGTGGTGCCGCTGTCCTCGGCGATGGAGATGGTTTCGTTGGCGTCGCTGAAGTCGTCGTTGACCGGCGTGACGGTGATCGAAAGGGTGGAGGCGTCGTTGGCACCGGAACCGTCGGTGACGGCGTAGGTGACCAGCGGAACCGGGCCGTTGTAGTTGGCGGCCGTCGTGAAGGAATAGGAGCCGTTGGCGGCGATGCTGAGGCTGCCGACCCCGGCGATGGTGACGGGGCTGCCGAGGGTGAAGGGACCGCTCAGTCCGGCGACGGAGAAGGAAGCGATCGAAACCGGGCCATCGGGACTGGTGGTGCCGGCGAGGAGATTGCCGGTGGTGGTGCCACTGTCCTCGGCGATGGAGATGGTTTCGTTGGCGTCGCTGAAGTCGTCGTTGACCGGCGTCACGGTGATGGCGACGGTGTCGGCGTCCGAGAGGGGTGTGGCGCCACTGTCGGTGGAGAGAACGGTGAGGGTATCGGCGCCGTTGAAGTTGGGGTTGGGCAGATAAGAGAGGGTGGCGAGAGCGGCATTGATCTGGGCCTGGCTGCCACTGAGGGTGAGGCTGCTGGTGCCATTGCCCCCATTGCTGATGGTGGCACCGTTGAGGGCGCCAATGGTCAGGATGCCGTTGGCAACCGTTAATCGCGTGCTGGCGAGATTGCCATCGACATCATTGACGGAAATGACATTCGCCCCGGTAAAGAGAAGGGAGGTCTCTTCATCGATGCTCTGGCCCGCTGGGACGGTGTTGACGGGCGGGTCGTTCGTCGGTGTGACCGTGATCGAAAGGGTGGAGGAATCGTTGAGGCCGGAACCGTCGGTGACGACGTAGGAGATCAGGGGAACCGGGCCGTTGTAGTTGGCGGCCGGCGTGAAGGAATAGGAGCCGTTGGCGGCGATGGTGAGGCTGCCGACGCCAGCGATGGTGAAGGGGCTGCCGAGGGGGAAGGGACCGCTCTGGCCGGCGATGGAGAAGGAAGCGATCGAAACCGGGCCATCGGGACTGGAGGTGCCGGCGAGGAGATTGCCGGTGGTGGTGCCGCTGTCCTCGGCGATGGAGAGGGTTTCGTTGGCGTCGCTGAAATCGTCGTTGACCGGCGTGACGGTGATCGAAAGGGTGGAGGAGTCGTTGAGACCGGAGCCGTCGGTGACGACGTAGGAGATCAGGGGAACCGGGCCGTTGTAGTTGGCGGCCGGCGTGAAGGAATAGGAGCCGTTGGCGGCGATGGTGAGGCTGCCGACCCCGGCGATGGTGACGGGACTGCCGAGGGTGAAGGGACCGCTCTGGCCGGAGATGGAAAAGGACGCGATCGAGACCGGGCCATCGGGACTGGTGGTGCCGGCGAGGAGATTGCCGGTGGTGGTGCCGCTGTCCTCGGCGATGGAGAGGGTTTCGTTGGCGTCGCTGACGTCGTCGTTGACCGGCGTGACGGTGATGGCGAGGGAGGAGGAATCGTTGGGCCCTGAGCCGTCGGTGACGACGTAGGAGATCAGGGGAACGGTGCCGTTGTAGTTGGCGGCCGGCGTGAACGAATAGGAGCCGTTGGCGGCGATGGTGAGGCTGCCGACCCCGGCGATGGTGACGGGACTGCCGAGGGGGAAGGGACCGCTCTGGCCGGCGATGGAGAAGGAAGCGATCGCGACCGGGCCATCGGGACTGGTGGTGCCGGCGAGGAGATTGCCCGTTGTGGTGCCGCTGTCCTCGGCGATGGAGAGAGTTTCGTTGGCGTCGCTGAAGTCGTTGTTGACCGGCGTGACGGTGATGGTGAGGGTGGAGGTGTCGTTGGCACCAGAGCCGTCGGTGACGGCGTAGGAGATCAGCGGAACCGGGCCGTTGTAGTTGGCGGCCGGCGTGAAGGCATAGGAGCCGTTGGCGGCGATGGTGAGGCTGCCGACCCCGGCGATGGTGACGGGACTGCCGAGGGGGAAGGGACCGCTCTGGCCGGCGATGGAGAAGGAGGCGATCGAAACCGGACCATCGGGACTGGAGGTGCCGCTCAGGAGACTGCCGGTGGTGGTGCCGCTGTCCTCGGCGATGGAGCGGGTTTCGTTGGCGTCGGTGAAGTCGTCGTTGGCCGGCGTCACCGAGATCAGGAACGTCTGGATGGCACTGGTGTCGATGCCGCCGTTGGCGGTGCCGCCGCTGTCGCGAACGCGCACCGAAACGGTGGCCGTGCCGGTGGCATTGGTCGCCGGGGTGTAGGTGAGACGCCCGCTGGCGTCGATGGTGGGCTGGACGCTGAACAGGGCGTTGTTGTTGTTGGTGACCAGGAAGCTGACGCCCTGACCGGCTTCATCGCTGCCGCCGCCGCGGCTCAGGCCCGTCGCCCAGCCGGCCACGCTCTGGGCCCCGGCGTCCTCCAGCAGGGTCTGATCCGGCCCCCTGGTGAAGGCCGGCACGTCGTTGACGGGGGTGACACTGGTGTTGAGGGAGGTGGGGTCGGAGTAGCGGCCGGTGGGACCGAGCAGGGGGGTGAGGTTGGTGGCGGCGCTGAAGGCCAGGGGGGTGTCGGCGACGCGGAGGCTGAGACCGCCCGGGGTGCCGTTGAAGTTGGGGCTGCTGGGGAGGAAGCGGAGCGAGGCGGAGGTGGGAAGCAGCAGGGCGGCGCTCTCGGAGGGGGAGGCGATGGTGACCCAGCCGGCTCCGGCGTTGAGGTTGTACTGCCAGACGCCCTGGGCGGCGGTGGCGGCGTTGCCGGTGATGGCGATGCCGCCGAAGGCGGAAGCGGCATTGGCGCCGCCGGTGACGCTGCGCTGGTCGTCGGCCGTATCCCTGAAGCCGAAACCGAGGGCGGCGATGGTGGCGCCGGGAGGGTTGGGGTTGTCCTCGGTGGTGGCGGCGAGGCTGGCGGCGCTGGCGGTGGGCCGGTCGTTGACGTTGGTGACGCTGGTGCCGATGGTGCGGTTGACGGCGCTCCAGGCACCGGTGCTGGTGGTGCCGCCGGCCGTGGCGAGGTTGAAGGTGCTGGTGGCCGAAACGCTGGCGGTGAGGGGGGCGCTGGCATCAGCAAGACGCACCAGGAGGCGGCCGGGGGTGCCGTGGAAGTTGGCGGCGGGGAGGAAGCGGACCCGGCTGGCGGCACTGAACACAAGAGCGGCGCCGGTGGAGAGGCCCGAGCTGGGCAGGTTGATCCAGTCGCCGGGCAGGGCGGGGTTGGGCGAGACGGCGGTGGAGATCTGCCAGACGCCCTGGGCGGGGGTATAGCCCGTGGAGCCGACGACGGCGAGGAAGGAGAACGGGGTGGCGGTGTTGCCGCCGCCGCTGGCGGTCTGGTTGTCTGTGGTGTCGGCGTAGCCGAAGGCCAGGGTGCTGAGGGCGGTGCCGGGGATGGCGGGGGCGGCGACGTCCTCGCTGACGGCGGGGAGGACGACGTTGGTGGTGGTGACGGGCTGGTCGTTGAGCGGCGTCACCGTCAGGGCCACGGTCTTCACGTCCTGCCGGGCGCCGCCGCTGCCGGTGCTGCCCAGGTCGTTGACGGTCACGGTGAGCGTGGCGTTGCCGTGGAAGTTGGCCGTGGGGGTGTAGGTGAGCGAAGCCAGGGCCGCGTTGAGGTTGGCCTTGGTGCCGGTCACGGTCACCGAACCGGTGCCGTAATTGCCTGCCGTCACGGTCAGTCCCGTGCGGGTGACCAGGTTGATGGTGCCGCGGTTGGCAGCCACGGTGAGCCGCCCGAGGGCACCGAAGTCGTCGGCGTCGGTGAAGCTGATCAGGTTGGCGCCGGTGAAGCCGTTGGCGCTGCTGTCCTCGACCACGCTGCGGTTCGCGGGCACCGTCAGCACCGGTGCCTCGTTGGTGGAGGACACGTTGATGGTGAACGCGCCGGTGGCGGAGTTGTTTCCGATCACCCCCACGGTTTCGGCCCCGTTGTCGAAATCGAAGGCGGTGGCGGTGATCGTCACCACCCGATCCACGTTCGGGTTGGCCGGGGTGTAGCGGAGTGTGTTCAGGGCCGCCTGCACCTGGGCCCGGGTGCCCCGCACCTGCACGCTGGCCGTGCCGTTGGTGGTGAGGGTGGCGCCGTTGGCGTTCTGGATCAGCAGGGTGCCGTAGGGGGTGGCGCCGTCGCTGGCGCTCAGGGTCACCCGGATGTCATCGGTGGCTCCCTGGCTGGTGTCCCTCGTGTCCTGGACGGCGAAGCCGCTGCTGATGTTGATGAAGGTGCCGCTGGCGATAACGGTGTTGACGGGAACCGCCAGCACCGGCGCATCGTTGACCGGCGTGATGCGCACGCCGTTGTCGACGGACACCCGGTTGCCGGCGGGGACATTGGCGTGGCCGAAATCGGTGAGGCTGGTGCGCAGGTAGAGGTTGCCCAGGCCACTGCCGGCGCCGTTGAAGTCGGGGGCCCCCTGGAAGCGCAGCAGGTTGAGGGCGGTCTGCACCGCCGTCAGCGGACCGGTGAGGGTGATCGTGTTGGTGCCGTCGCCGGCGGCGGTGCTCAGGCCGGCGATGGCCCCCAGCAGCAGCCGCCCTTCGGTGGCGGCATTGGCCAGCACCGTGCCGCCGGCATCGCGGAACAGCTGCACCTGCACGGTCACGTTGCGGCCGAAGCTGTCGGCGTCGGCCAGCAGGAAGCCGCCCAGGGTGACGCTGGCGTCTTCATTGACGCTGAAGAGCGTGGGGTTGGTGATCGTGGGCAGATCGTTGAGGTTGGAGGCCGTCAGGGCGATGTCGCGGCTGATCCGGTTGTTGGCGGCGCCAATGTGCACCGGATTGCCGGCCCCATCGTTCTGGTTCACCGGGCCACCGTTGGCCCCCACCCCCAGCACGCCCGCGGCGCTGTAGAGGCGGTCGTCGACGCTGACGCGCAGCTTGAGGGTGCTGGCGTCCAGGTCGGCGCCGAAGGCCACCGTGAGGCTGGCGAGCACCGCATTGATCTCGCTGCGGCTGCCCTGCACCACCAGGCTGTTGCTGCCCTTGCCGCTCAGGAACGCCCGTAACGAGGTGGGGTTGGGGGAGGTGAAGGAGATCAGCCCGGAGGGCACCACCGCATTGGCCCCATCGAGCAGCTGGGCTTCGATCCGCAGCAGATCGGTTTCTCCGCTCCCGATCGTGTCCAGATCGCCGTCGCTGGCCTGAAGCAGCCCGGCGGTGGCCACCGCCACCGGGGTGGTGCCGCTGCCGAACACCTCCAGGGCCACGGGTGCGGTGAGGCTGGGCAGGTCGTTGGCCTGGGTGACGCTGATGACGTAGGTGCCCGGAACGTTGTTGGTGGCGCCGCTGATCGGGTTGTCTCCCCCCCCGTCGCTCACCGTGAAGCTGAAGGCGTCGCTGCTGGTTTCCGTGCCGTCGTGCAGGTAGCTGATCAGGTTGGCGTCCAGGTCCGCCTGGGTGAAGACGCTGTTCAGGCCGAGGGCCCGGCCATTGAGGAACAGCCTTCCGTTGGTGGGGAGCGAGGTGATCCGGTACTGCCGCTGCAGAGGACTGTTGTCGGAATCGCCGTACACCAGACGCGGCTCATTGCCGGCGGTGCCGTTGCTGCCCTTGATCACGGCCCGGGAGCCTTCGACCAGGCTGAGAGGCGCGTTCTGGCTGGCGACCGGCGGATCGTTCAGGGGCGCGATCGTCAGGGGCACCGTCACCGGGGCACCGGGGGTGTCGAAACGGTCGAAGGGGGTGAAGCTGAAGCTGTCGGCCAGATCCGCCGGGCCGTCGTTGCCGTTGTGGCGATAGCGCAGACGGCCCGACGCCAGCTGGCTCTGGCTGATGCGGAGCGTGGTGCGATTGAGGCTGCCGCCGCTGCCATCCCCGATCACGGTCCAGGCGCCGCCCCCGGTGACGTCGAACTCAAGCACGCCATCGCTCGGCAGGGTGTCGATCCGCAGCCGTCGCTGGTCGGCTGTGTCGGCCAGGGAGAAGCTGCCGGGATCCCAGAGGGCATCGGCGCCAGGACTGGGGTTGCCGGGAGCGCCGGCGAACACCTGCTGCCCCGAACCATCGACGTCGGCGATGGTGATGTCGCGGCGGTCCGCCCCACCCAGCAGCGGCCCTGGGTTTGCCGTGTTGAAGGTGAAGGTGCCCCCTTCCACCAGCAGGGTCGGGCTGGCACTGACGCTGGCGGTGGGGGCATCGTTGACGGGGGTGACCCGCAGCGCGAAGCGGAAATCACTGGCCCCGTTGCTGACCACGGCGCGGCCATCGCTGATGGTGAAGCGGAAGCCGGCGTCGAAGACTTCCCCTCCGTCGTGTACGAAGGTGAGCCTTCCGTTGTTGATGTCGTCCTGGGTGAAACCGTCCAGGGTGCTGAGGGCGACACCGTTGAGCCGCAGGCTGCCTCCCGCCGGAGCGGCGGTGAGCCGGTAGATCCGCTCGGACGGGCTGCTGTCGCTGTCGCTGATCGCCAGGTCCGTGGCCCGGATCGTCACCGTCGCGCCTTCGCTGCTGCGGAGCAGGTTGTTGGTGCCCAGCGTGGGGGCGGCGTTGGGGGGCAGGGAGGCGGGGGCGTTGCCGCCGCCGCTGCTGGGGGTGCCCAGGGGATTGAGGTAGGTGAGACTGAAGCTGATCGCTGTCAGCGGATCCACTGGCAGGGGCTGGGGCGTGCTGTTGGTATGGATGCCGCCGTCGCGGGTCTGGGTGAAGCCGGCGGGCAGCAGGCCGATGGCGCCGTCCTTCACCGTGAAGCTGAAGCCTGCTGTGGTGCCTGAAGCGGTGCCATTGACGAAGTTGAACCGCAGCCGCCCGGCGTCGATGTCGTCCTGGCTGAAGCTGCCGCCACTGAGCAGGCCCACCCAGGTGCCGCCCCGGAACACCTGCAGCTGCCCCCGGGCCGGATCCGCTGCAGCCGTGAGGGTGTAGGTGAGATTGGGGGTGAGAGAGTCGGCGTCGCTGACCCTCAGGGCCGCAGCGGTGATGACCGTGCTGCCGGTGGGGGTGACGATCGGGTTGTTGGCAGTGAGGGTGGGGTCGTCGTTGACCCGCTGGACGGCCAGGGTGATGACGGCGTTACTGCTGAGCAGACCGCTGGTCCCCTGGCCGCCGCCGTCGTCGCTGACGCGGACGCCGAAGCTCTCGTTCGGGGGGAAGCCGCCGTTGAGGTCGTTGCCGTCGTGGTCGTAGGTGAGCCCCGCCAGCGAGGGAAGGGTGAACGGCGCCGTGATCGGGGTGCCGTTGTAGCGGAGCGTGCCGCGCAGGGGCAGGGAGGTGATGACGACCGTGGGGGGCACACCCGAGACCTGGTCGGCGTCGCTGATGGTCAGGGTGATGGGCACCCCCTGCTGGCCCTCGAAGACCGGGATCGAGCCGCTGACGACCGGCGCCTGGTTGATGGGGGTGAGGGTGATCGGCACCGTGGCCGAGGGAATCAGGCCGCCGGCCCCGTCATCGACGGACACCGTGAAGGCATCGCTGTCACTGCCGGGGAACCCGCCGGGCAGCACCTGGGAGCCGTCGTGGGTGTACGTGAAGCTGCCGACGAAGCTGCTGGAGAAGGTGGAGCCCACCACCAGGGGATTGCCGTTGAGCCTCAGCTGGCCCTTGCCCGGCAGGGAGGTGATCCGATAGATGACCTGCTCGGGCAGGTTGTCCCCATCAGCGAGCTGGAAGTTCGCAGCCGTGAAGGTGGACGTGCCGCCTTCCGCCACCACCAGAGGCGTGGTGATCAGGGTGGGGGCATCGTTGACCGGGGTGACCTGGATCGGCCCGGTGGAGAGGCTGATGGGCCCATCGCCGTTGCTGAGGTCGGTGGCCGTCAGGGTGAGGCTGGGAGCCACCGGCGTAGTGACGCTGTTGGCGTTGGCCGCCGGCGTGAACAGGATGCTGGCGATCGCCGCATTGATGGTGGCCAGGCTGCCTTCCAGGGTGAGGTCGGCGCTGCCGTTGCTGCCGCTGGTGATGAGTGCCGCGCTGGCCAGGCTGGCCGTGCCCCCCGTGGTGGTGATCCGCAGCCGCAGCGCGATCGGCGCCGGCACACCGTTGTCGCTGTCGGCCACGCTGAATCCTGTGATGGCCAGGGGCGTGTCTTCGGCGGTGATGCGGGTGCCCACGAAGCTGTCGCTCAGCACCGGGGCGCTGGCGAATTCTGCGGCCAGCACCTGACCATTGATGAGGAGCCGGTGCTGGTCGTTTTCCGCCAGGATCGCTGCCCGCTGCGCCCCACCAAGGGGGGTGCCGGTGACGAGGGCGGCGAACAGGGCACCCTCATCCCCGCGGGCATCGAGGGGGCCGTTCAGCCACTGGTCGATGGCGTGGCCCACTTCCTCCAGCAGGACACGCTGGATGGCCTCCACGGAGGTGGCCAGGGACAGCCAGTTGGCATTGATGTAGATCCTTTGCTGCCCATCAGGATCACTGGGTGTGTAGGCACCGCTGGCTCCAGAGAGTTCTCCTCCGCTGCGCCGTTCGATTGCCAGCTGGAGGCCTGGCCCGCGCAACACCTGAGCGAGGGAAACCACCCGGGATCTGAACTGATCCGGATCCCTTCCAGCGGTGGCGAAAATGTCACTCAGCAGATCCTCATAGTCACCCCGGAGGGGTAGTTCTTCGAGGATTCTGTTGACGTTCACCAGGGCGGTTGCCCAGAGTTGCTCAATGTCCCCTGACAGGGCCAGATCAATCGTTTGTTGAGGCACGACCTGTTGAAATAGGCTCTCGCTCCTGGGCATAGAGGTAAGGCGGGCATGCCCCAGAAGTCCTTCCAGGAGGTCAAGCCTGAGGAATTTCATGCCTGGATCTGTCCAACAGTTCGCGTCGGCGAGATCCTATGTCACCGCCCACTCTTGTCAGGCAAGTAAACCGGAGAAGGCCTCTCCCGATCTCATCACCCTCGCCTAAGAAACACATATTAAGAACATTAAAGCTGTCATAGAAAACCTTTATAGAGCCCCAAGAGAGTGCATTTCCGGCCACGGCGATCAGCGGTTATCGCTAGGAATTCCAGTTCAAAAGCAGCGCAGAAAATCTTGCTTCGGTTTCGTCCTGACCCTGAACTCCCGGTTTCGCTGCGCCCTGCTCCTTTCCGCCCTGCGAGGACAAACGGAGTTCCCCTCTCCCTGCTCCCCACGTTCGTTCTCGGAGCCGTGGTCGCGATCGGCCCGGCCCGGGCGGCGATCTGTCCCGATGGAACCGAGGCGGAGTTCTGCTTGCCTCCTGTCGTCACCCCGCTGACCCCGACGCCGGCGCCGTCCCCCCCATCGCCTGCCCCGTCCCCCCCGTCACCTGTGGCGGCACCAGCCTCCACCGCACCGATCCGCCCCGTGCGGGTCGATGTCTACCGACTCGACGCCCGGTTGCTTCCCCTTGGCGCCGGGATGGGCTGGCGGAGCTTCAGCCGTGATCTGCTGGAGCCCCTGCCCCAGAAGGTGCGCGAGTCCTCTCCCCTCGCCGACCCGGAGCCGGAGGGGTCGTCCACCTCGGCCTTCCGCTTCAGTGCTCAGCCCGGGGGTTACTTCAGTGACCGAGACGGCTGGCGGCTTCGGGTGTTCGGCAATGGCTTCGGCGGTCCCCTGATCAGCGGTGTCGCCGGAGGTCCCTCCTCGGTGAGCGGGGCCCAGATGGGTCTGCGCCTCGACTACGCCATCGGCGATCTGTTGATCGGTGCCTTCGGCCGCTTCGGGTCACTCCAGGCACAGGGCGGCTCCGTCAATGATTTCGGGGTCCCCTTCAACGGCCAATCCGCCAACGGCAGCCTGGGTGGTGGCGGGGTGCTGGTGCAGTTCGCCAAGCCCGGTTGGTTCATCGGTGCGGCGCTGGGAGGCGATGCTCTGACGACCGATCAACCGTTCGGCATCAGCAGCTCCAACGCCATCGGTGCCCGCTACAGCAAGTCCTCGGTCGGCGGCAGCGCTTTCAATCTGGCCACCAGTTTCGGTGGCAGGATCCGGCTGTCCGATCGTCAGGTTCTTGAACCCAGCGCCCTCCTCACCCTGACCAGCCTCTCGCTGGGCGGTGCATCGGTCTTCGATGGGTTCACCAACCGCTTCTGGAGCGTGCCCGGCTCCAGCAGCACCGTCGGCACCGCCGACATCGGCATCACCTGGAGGGCTCCCCTGCACCAGGGCAGGAATCTGCTCACGCCCTCGGTGCGCCTCAGCTGGCTGGGGGCCGGCTTCCTCGGCCAGGCCCCGGCCAATGCGGTCACCGATGGCATCTCCCTGGCCACCACCCTGCCCGCCGGCTCCCTGACCCAGACCAGTGGACTGGGGCTGCAGGGAGGCCTGGCCTACACCCTGAGGGACAACACCACGTTCTACATCCGTGGCGGGGCGGGGTTCTATGGCGCCGGCACCGCCTGGGATGTCGGTGGCGGGGTGCAGTTCCGCTGGGGGGGAGCCCCACGGGCCACGGCAGCCAAGGCCAGTGGCGCCGATCCTTCCACCTCAAACCCCTGAGGGCTGGCCAGGTTCTGATCTGGAGCCGGTCAGGAAGGACGTTGGAGGGCCTTCAGGCCCCTTCCCCCATCAGTCCGAAGACGGAAGTCTCTTCCTTCCGGACGCTGCCGGCATCCCGGGAATCGATGCTGTCCTTCAGCAGGCCTTCGACGATGCCGGCATCGAAGGAGTAGCGGCCCGGACCGACCAGAAGCAGGGCCAGGCTGCCGCCCAGGTACAGAACCACCAGCTCCAGCACGTAGATGTTGAAGCCGCTGGTGAGAATGTGGTGGTAGGCGGCAACGGCCATGGTGCCGGTGAGGGCCAGGGCCCCCAGGGGCGAGAGCAGGCCGAGGATCAGCAGCCAGCTGCCCAGGATTTCCGAGTAGCCCGCCACATGGGCAAGGAACAGGGGGAAAGGCAGGTGCAGGGGCACCACGTAGTTGGTCGCGAACGCCTGCGGATCGGCCAGCTTGTCCTGGCCGTGGTGGATCATCATCGCGCCGATCGCCAGCCTCAGGATCAGCAATCCGACGTTGGCGAGACGCCCTTCCCGCAGGAGGTAGGACCTCAGGGCCTGGCGGACCTTTGCGGCAATCGCGGTGACGGAGGCAGGAGCCGGAGCGGGGGCGTCCACGCCCGTGGGCACGACAGCAGCGACCGTCGGCCGGTTGAGCGCCAGCATCCACAGGGCGATGAAGGCGGTGAAGAAGCCCGCGAAGATCTCGAGCAGGACAGTGGTGGTCATGGTCGGGGGAGAATTATGAAGATTCTGGCGATTCAGGTAACGGAACGTGAAGCGCTCTCCGGATCCAACCCCAGGTCCAGGCACAGCTGACCCTCGGCCGTCCGCGATGGCCGGCGACGGCCGCCGCCGCTCCTCCTGCCGGTGGGAGGAAGGCCCGAGCGGCGGGAGCCGTGCCGTTCCTGGATCGCGTCGGCGGCGGCGCCGAAGCCGCTCTGGCGCCGCAGGCCCCAGAGCCGTTCCCGGGCCTGGCGGGCGGCGGCGGCCACATCCACGATCGGGGCCGGATAGTCGGGGCCGATGCGGCAGCCGCTGGCGGCCTGGGTGGCCGGGTCCATCCGCCACGGCTCGTGGCGCCAGATCGCCGGCACCCCGGCCAGCTCCGGCAGCCAGCGCGCCAGAAATGTCCCCTCCGGGTCGTGGTCGCGGCCCTGCTTGATCGGGTTGTAGATCCGGATCGTGTTGATGCCCGTGGTGCCGCTCTGCATCTGGCACTGGCTCCAATGGATGCCGGGCTCGTAGTCCACGAACTGGCGTGCCAGGTGCAGGCCGCTGTCGCGCCAGTCGATCCAGAGGTGATGGCTGGCGAACGACAGCAGCATCGCCCGCATGCGGAAGTTCATCCAGCCGCTGGCCCGCAGGGCGCGCATGCAGGCATCCACGAACGGCACCCCGGTGCGCCCTTCGCTCCAGGCCGCCAGCCGTTCGGGGTCGGAGATGCGCAGCCCCCGGGTGGCGGGGTGGAGCTCCAGGACCTCGATCGAGGGCTCGCTCTCCAGCTTCTGGATGAAGTGGCAGTGCCAGTGCAGCCGTGACAGGAAGGCGTCGAGGGCCCGGGGCCAGCCCGCGGCCGCCTCGGCAGGCAGGGTCGCCAGGGCCGCCCGCCGGGCCCGGGTGGTCTGGGTCACCTCCCCCATCGACAGGGTGCCCCAGGCCAGGTGGGGCGAGAGCCGCGAGCAGCCCTCGAAGGCGGTCAGGGGACTGGAGAGCCGCCGGTGGTAGCCGCGCCCCCGCTGGTGCAGGAAGCCGTCCAGCAGCTCCAGGCCGGCCCGCCGGCCACCCCGCTGCCGCTCCGGGCAGGGGTCCGACGCCAGGCCCAGGTCGGCGGCGGTGGGCAGGTCCCGGGGGGCGATTCCCTCCAGGGGGGGCAGGGCAACGGGAGCCTCCAGCAGCGGTTCGGCCATGCGCCGCTCCCAGTCCCGGGCCCAGCCGCGGCGATCCCGGCGTCCCCGGGTCACCCCGAAGCTGGCCACCTCCTGCCAGGGGATCCCCCGTTCGCGGGCCCAGGCGGCCACCCGCCGGTCCCGGGCGTAGGTCCAGAGGTTGCCGGTCTCCTGGTGGCTCCAGAGACCGGCGATGCCAAGGCGACGGTGGGCGGCCTCCAGCACGGTCACCACCTCGCCGACCCGCACCACCAGGGGCTGTCCCCGTTCGGCCAGCGCCTGCCCCAGCTCCTCCAGCGCCTCCCGGCAGAAGCTCCACTGGCGGCCCGAGCTGTCGGGTTGCCGCCACAGCTCCGGTTCGACCACGTAGAGGGGCAGCACCGGTCCGCGCCGGGCCGCTTCCACCAGGGGGCGGTGGTCGGCGAGGCGCAGATCGCGCTTGAACCAGACCACCTGAAGCGCCATCACCGCAGCCGAGGAATCCGCTTCAGCGCTTCGGCAGGTCGCTGGGTCGCAGCACCACGACCACCACGCCCACCACCACCATCACGATCAGCACCGCCGCCCCGGCCAGGGGCAGCACCGTTTCCGTCTCCATCCGCCCGCTCGCCGACTGTCCCCCCATCCTGGTGGGGCGAACGGGGCAGCGCGGGCAAAAAAAAGGACGGGTCAGCCAGACCCGCCCCCGAAGAACGTCTTAAGAAATGTAAACGCGGCGATGGTGCAACCGCGAGGGTCCCTCCGGATTCGCCCTCTGATGCGCTCGGAGGCCGTCCGCGGTCCCCGGAGACGCGCGCCATAGTCTTCATGTTCCGTTACATCAGTCATGACGGTCGGCGAGCTCTACCTCGAATCCCTGTCCACCGGCGTCATCACCCCCGCCGAGCTCTCCTGGCTCACCCACGGCCAGGACCGCTTCTCCCGTCTGGAGGAGGCCACCGCTCTGCGGCTCGGCCGCCTGCTCGACCAGGGGGACATCCAGCTGGGTTGCCGTCTGGCCCCCACGGGCGACCCCTCTTTCGCCCCCGCCTCACCGGCCCCGGCGCAGGCCGCTGGGGTGCTGGAGGAGTGGATCGAACCCCTGGGGCGTCGACGGCATCGTTGACGACAGTCACAACGCTTCACGATCGTTTACACTCCCTTCAAGTTTCGCAACGAACCCACCCATGTCTGACTCCACCACCCGCTTCGGCTTCGTCGCCTTCGCTGAAACCTGGAACGGCCGCCTGGCCATGCTCGGTTTCGTCATCGGCCTCGGCACCGAGATCCTGACCGGCCAGGGCATCCTTGCCCAGATCGGCCTCGGCTGATTTCGGCTCCTGCCTTCGCAGCATCGGCCCGGGTGGTTCTGCCATCCGGGCTTTGATGTCTGCGGCGTTCACCCCGCTCCCCCATGGCGCACGCTCTCGTCTTCGTACTGGCTCCTGAGGGAGGCCTTCCCAGCGATGGCGCGTCCTGGGAGGAGATCCTGGCGGCCCAGCGCCTGGGCGTCCGCAGCGGCATCGCCCTGCGCATGTTCCGCGTCCCCGCCGAGCATCCCCCGAGCCTGGACGACCTGGTCAGCTCCGGCCAGGCCAACGTCAGTGGGGCCGACCCTTTCGAACCGCTGCGCACCAGCCCCTGCCCGGAGGAGCCATCCGCCGCTGTCTCCGCGGATCCGGGGCCGGCGCGGCGGCTGATCTGCGATGCGGTGGTGCCCCATCTCGAGCCACGGGCCCTCTGGCTCGGCGCCTACGAGCTCAGCGGCCCGGAACGGCAGCCGAGCGCCGGCCACCCGGCCGAACGCCTGGGGATCGAGACGGTCCGTTGCCTCGACCAGTTCTCCCTGCGGGAGGCCGACAACGAGACCTGCTGGTTCTATCCCACCGAGAACGGCGACTATCTCTGCTGGGAGAACCAGCGCAGCCTCGAGCTGGCCCCCGGCTATCCGGCCGATTCCTGCCTGCAGGAGGGGCCGGTCTCCTACCAGCGCAGCGACCTGCAGCTCCTCTGGTCACTGATGGCCGACGACCAGGCCCTGACCTGTGTCGGGCTCACCTACCAGAAACGACGCATCGAATGGCCGGTCGCCGCCAGCGACCCGGAACCCTTCGCCACCTGGACCGCGTTCCGCGTCGATGCCATGGCCGATGACACCTACCGGGAAATGGCAAACATCACCGTTTTCCCGACCTGAGCGGCCGCCTCAGCCGGCCTGCTCGTACAGCTGCTCCAGCCGCTCGCGGCTGAGGTCGACGTAGAGAACTTCCTCACCGTGGGCGGGAGCTTCCGGGTGGCGCTGGCGCGGGGAGGGGGTGGAGGCGGCGCTGCGCAGGTTCTGGGTCATCAGGGCGAAGGCGCCGCCGGCGATCACCGCGAAGCTCACCCCGTAAACGATGGGGAACAGGACGTCCAGCATGGGTCGCTCGCTTTTGCCCAGGCTAATGTAACGATCTGTTAATCGTGGCTGCCGCGCCCCCGCAGCGGGCTATGGATTCAGCCACTCCTCCTTCCAGCTGTTGTCGGCCCGCCAGAGGCGGCGCCGGTGGGGGTGACCGCTCAGCTCCAGCAGCTCCACCCGTTGCAGCCCCACCCGCAGCAGCTCGAAGTGCTCCGGCCGCGGGACCTCCTCCCCCAGTTCCCGGGGGAACGGCCCTTCGCTCTGGAGGGGTTCCCCCGGCGCCGGCCAGCCCCACAGGGCCCGGCCCCGGGGGGTGAGGGCCTGCCAGTGGAACGTCAGGGCCCGTTGCTCCTCCTCGCCAGCCAGCGGCAGCCGCTGGCCCCGCAGCCGGAACTGGCTGCGCGCTCTGGGCAGCAGCCAGCAGAGTTCCACAGGGGCGGTGCCGGCGAGTTCGCCACTCTTGGCGCTGCGGCGGTCGGTGAGCAGGTCGAGGCTGGCCGCTCCGGCCCAGCAGCGGAACACCAGGGTGCGCACCCGCGGGGTGCCGTCCGCCGCCACGCTGGCCAGCTGCAGCCAGCGGGCCTGGGGGGAGCGGCCCTGCCGCTCCAGGGCACCGCGCAGCAGCGGCCGCCAGGGGGGCAGGGGCTGCTCAGGGGGCGGCGTCGGGTGGGAGTCGGACATCGGCAGGACCTACGGCGTCGGTTTTTCCGCCACCACGGCGAAGAAGGGATCCCCCTGACCCCCCAGCCAGCCCATGGGACCCTCGACCCGGGTCGGCTCGGCGATCAGCTGCGGCGCCGGCCAGCCCTGGGCCTGCAGCACCCGGCTCACGTAGGCCAGGTGATCCCGGTCGCTGCCGTCGGTCCAGACCTGGGGGGCCTTCTGGAAGAACATCCGGTTCGAGAAGGCCACGATCACCTGGCCGCCGGGGCGCACCACCCGCAGCAGCTCGGCCGCCACCGGCTCGGGCCGCTGCAGGTACTGCCAGCCCGCCACCATCAGCACCGCATCCACGCTGGCATCCGCCAGGGGCAGGCGCTGGTCCTGGTTGAGGTTCTGCAGCCAGTGGCGATCGAGGCGGGGATTTGCGGCCAGCTCGGCCCCGTTGAGGCCATGGCCGATCACCTCTTCATAGGTGATGTCCTCCGGCAGGTGACTCACCCAGCTGCTCATCAGATCCAGCACCACCGCGCAGGGGGGGATCCGCTCCCGGTAGAGCGCCGTCAGCCGACGGCGGAAGGCCCCGTCGAGGTGCTGCACGAAGCGGGGTTCGGCATAGAAGAGGGTGTCATCGGAGCTGTCCAGCTTGCGCCGCTCCGCCTCGTTCAGCACCAACACCGCCATGGCCACCGCGAATCCGTTCTGCTGCCATGGTGGCGAGCCACGGCTGCTTCCGTCATGACGCCCCCCGCCCCGGCGCCTCCCGTCCCGGCGCCCTTCCTGGTGCTGGCCGCCGATTACCCCGAGCGGCTGGCCGCCTTCTACGGCGCCCTGCTGGGGACGGACCCGCTGCAGGGATCCAGCCCCAGCCACTGGCGCCTCCTGGGCCCGGGGGATCGCCGGTTGGAGATCTACGCCCCCTCCCGGCGGCGTCCCCGCCCCCGGGGCGAGGGCCGGCTGGCCCTGTGTTTCTCGCGCCCCGCGGGGGAGGCGCCCCCCCTGCAGGTGCTCCACGACTGGCTCGCCGTGGTGCTGGCCCTGGGGGCGGTGGCGGTGGAGCCGGCGCGACAGGAACCGTTCGGAGCCGAGGCCTGGCTGGCCGATCCGGAGGACAACCGTCTGCTGCTGCTGGTCAGCGGCGGCTGAGCCGCAGCTGGCTGGCGTAGGGCCCGCGGCCATCGAGGCAGGCGGCGCCGCAGTGGGCGCCCAGGCTGATCGCTTGCCGCAGATCCCAGCCGGCGGCCAGGGCGGTGGTGACGCCGGCGGCGAAGCTGTCGCCGGCGCCGTAGGCATCCCGCACGGAACCGGGGCGCTGCACGGCGGCGTAGCGGCCGCCGGGAACCAGCACCCCGCCCCGCTCGGCCTCGGTGCCGATGCGCAGCCGGGGCAGCGGATCGAGATCCTCGGGCCGGTAGGCCTCGCCGGGATCGGCGGCGCTGCCGATCAGGGCGTCG
>NZ_NQKY01000007.1 GCF_002252675.1 Synechococcus sp. BO 8801
CGCTGCCGCTGGCCCTGGTCGGCTGGGCCGTCGCCCTGGGGGCCCCCCTGCTGCTGGGCCTGCGCCTGCGGGGCCGGCGCGCCTGGCCCCTGGCGGTGGCGATCGGCTGGCTGCTGCCGGGAGCCGCGCTGGCCTGGAGCAGCCACCAGGACGCCGGCGTGTTCACCTATCTGTGGTGGGCGGTCGGCGGGTTGCTGCTGGTGGCCTGGGGCGTGATGGAGGGCCGCTCCGAGCGGGTCAACTTCGGCGCCGCCCTGATCGCCATCGACGTGCTGGCCTTCTACGTCTCCCAGGTGATGGACAGCCTGGGACGCTCCGCCAGCCTGATCGGGCTGGGGGTGCTGTTCCTCGGCGGCGGCTGGGGCCTGGAGCTGCTGCGCCGCCGGCTCGTGGCCCGGGCCATCGCCAGGGGGACCCCATGATCCCCGGGCCGTCGCGCGGCCTGCTGGTGGCCCTGCTGCAGGGGGGCCTGCTGCTGAGCCTGGGGGGCCAGCTGCTGCTGGATCGGGCCACCCGGCCCCGGGGCTGGATGCTGAGCGAGCCGGTGGATCCCTACCTGCCGATCCGGGGGCGCTACGTGAACCTGGCCCTGCTGGTGCCGGCCCCCGAGGTGCCGGCCGGCCAGTCCAGAGCCTGGTCGGGGGAGCGGCTGGTGCTGCGCAGCGAGGCCGCCCGGGTGCGGGCCACCCTGGCCACGGACGCCACCCCCCGCTCCAAGAGCCTTGCGGCGACACCGCAGGGCGAAGGCTGGCGCCTGGGGCCCTCGGTGGCCTACTTCATCCCGCCCGGGGTGGCGGATCCCTCCCGCCGTCCGGCCGGCGAGCGGCTCTGGGTGGAGGTGACGCTGCCGGCGCAGGGTCCGCCCCGGCCGATCCGGCTGGGGGTACGGCGGGGCGACGGGCCGATCACCCCCCTCGAACTGCGCTGAGACTGGCCCTGGGCCAAGGGCTGATGGACACAGTCCGCCCCCGGCAGCCCGCCTAACCTCCGCCGATGGCCACCGCCCCGCCCCTGGAATTCCTGCCGCCCCGCCTGGATGGCCGGGTGCTGGCGCTCGGCCGGCTGGTGCTGCCGCTCTGGCTGCGCTGGCGCTGCCGGATTGCGGCGGTGGAGGTGGAGGGCATGGCCACGCTCGTGGAGGCGATGCGCTCCTTCCAGGCCGGGGAGAGCCGGCTGCTGATCGCCTTCCGGCACCCGAGCCTCGACGATCCCCTGAGCATGGCCCGGCTGCTGTGGGTGGAGCTGGCCGAAGCAGGCCGGCGGCAGGGCCTGCGCTTTGATCCGGCGCCCACCGGCCAGTTCCTGTTCGATCGCGGCATCCCCCTCTGGGCCGGGCCGGCGATGGGGTGGATCTTCACCCACCTGGGCGGCGCCTCGATCCAGCGCAGCAAGCTCGATCTGCCCGCCCTGCGCACGGCCCGGAAGCTGCTGCTGGAGGGGCCCCATCCCTTCGCCCTGGCGCCGGAGGGGGCCACCAACGGCCACAACGAACGCCTCAGCCCCCTGGAGCCCGGCACCGCCCAGCTCGCCTTCTGGACGGCGGCCGACCTGGCGGAGGCCGGTCGCCACGAGCGGATGGACCTGCTGCCGATCGGCCTGCAGTACAGCTTCATCGAGCCGGTCTGGGAGGCGATCGAGGCGCTGCTCTGCCGCCTGGAGGAAGGGGCCGGCCTGAGCCCCGATCCCGGCCACGACCTCGACCCGTCCCGGTTGCACGGGCGGCTGGTGCGCCTCGGGGAGCGGATGCTCGAGCAGATGGAGGCCTTCTACCGCGACAAGGTGCACCTGGCCCTGCCCGAGGCGTGCGCGACCGCCGCGGACACCGCAGAGCCGGAGCCCGCCTTCGGGCCCCGGCTGCAGCGGCTGATGGATCTGGCCCTGCGGCGGGTGGAGCAGTCCTTCGGCATGGGGCCCAGCGGCAGCCTCACGGACCGCTGCCGGCGTCTGGAGCAGGCCGGCTGGGACCGGCTCTACCCGGCCCGGCCCCCCGGCGGCGAGCCCCCCAGTCCCCTGGCCCAGGCCCTGGCCGACCGGCTGGCGGAGGAAACGGCGGCCCAGCTGTGGCACATGCGCGTGGTGGAGTCCTTCGTCGCGGTGAGCGGGAGCTACGTGCGGGAGCGGCCGAGCCAGGAGCGCTTCGCCGACACCCTGCTGCTCCTCTGGGACACCCAGTGCCGGATCCAGGGCCACACCGCCAACCAGCGCCCCCGGCTGGGGCGGCGGCGAGTGCGGATCAGCATCGACCGGCCGATCGTGGTGGACGGGCGCCTCGCCGACTACCGCCGGGATCGGCGACAGGCGGTGCAGGCGCTCACCGAGGAACTGGAGCTCCGGCTGGAGCGGCTGATCGTGCCGTCGCCCCTGGACTGACCAAAGGACCGGGGCCTCAGCCGGCGGCGAGCCGCGCCACGTAGGCGTCCAGGGTGCCGGCATTGATCCAGCCGGTGGCGATGGTCTTGCTGTGGGTCTGGCTGACGCGGCCCCGGTGCACATGGGAGAGGCCGGCGGGGAAGATCGCCAGCTTGCCCTTGACGGCCTCCTCGTGGTGGTCCTGCCAGTGGAATTCGGTGCCGGCGTCGGGGACCGTGTTGAGGTAGAGGATCCAGGCCAGCACCCGGCGGATCGGCTCGGTGGCCTCATCGCTGGTGTTCCAGTCGCAGTGCCAGCTGTAGAACCCCTCCCCCGGCGCGTAGCGCTGCAGGTTGAAGATCGGGTTGACGAACAGGGAGCGCTCCGGGCAGCAGGTGAGGAACAGGGGCCGCTCGGCCAGGTAGCGCTTCAGGCCGGCGGAGACGCCGCGCATGATCACGTCCGCCAGGCCCTGGGCCTCGGGGTCGGAGCGGTCGATCCACACCAGGCTGATGTCGGTGGAGATCTTGCCGGGATCCGCCGCCCCCACCGCACCGGGATCGCCGTCGCCCGCCTCGGCGCCGAAGGAGAAGGCGACCCCGCGCCGCTGCAGGTCGGCGCGGCGGTCGAAGAAGGCCATCGCCGCATCGGCCAGGGCCACATAGCCGGGATCCTCGAAGCTGCCGATCAGCCGCATCCGCGCCCAGATCCTCTCGGACATGGAACCTAGAACGCAGGCCCGACGTCCACCGGGGGTGTCCTCGGCGTCTTGACGGGGCCCGCAGGATCGGCAGAGTGCCGCCTGTCGCCTCCCCCGGACCGTCTTGCCGATGACGCCGTCGCCGCTGCACCCCGCCTCCCGCCAACGTCCGCTCCGGCCTGGCCATGGGCTGCTTGGCCTGGCCCTGGGGGCCTGGGCCGTCGCCGGCCTGCTGGCCGCAGGCGCCCCCGCCGACGCCGCTCCGTACCGGGTCCGGACCCTGGCGACGGGGCTGGAGAATCCGCGCGGGCTGACGATCGCGCCGAACGGCAACCTCGTGCTCAGTGAAGCGGGCCGGGGCGGCAGCGGCCCCTGTCTCGTCGCCGGCAGCGGCGCCACCCTCTGCTTCGGCACCACCGGGGCCGTCGGTCTGTTCGACCGCACCACCAACGTCTATTCCCGGGCCCTCTCCAACCTGCCCTCCCTGGCGAACCAGTCCTCCCCACTGTTCCCGGAGGGAACGGGCCTGGCGGACCTCGCCTTCAACGGCTCCGGCCAGCTCTTCGGCGTCTTCGGCTTCGGCGCCAACCCCACCCTGATCCCCGGCGCGGGCAGCTCCCTCTTCGGCCAGACGGTCGCCATCGACCTGACCGCCGGCAGCCTGACGCCCCTGGCCGACATCGCCGGTTTCGAAGCGACCCAGAACCCCGACGGCAAGGATCTCAACAGCAATCCCTTCGCCCTGGTGGTGCGCGGGGACGACACGTACGTCACCGATTCCGGCGGCAACAGCCTGGTGAAGGCCGACGGCGCCAACCAGGTCTCGCTGGTGAACGTGTTCCCGGAGGAGCTCGTCACCACCCCGCCGCTGCCCTTCCCCTTCCCGTTTCCGGAAGTCCCGGCCCAGGCCGTGCCCACCGGCATGACCATCGGCCCCGACGGGGCGCTGTACATCGCCCAGCTCTCCGGCTTTCCCTTCGCCCCCGGGACCGCCGATGTGTTCCGCTACGACTTCACCAATCCAGTGACGAAGTTCGCCGGCGGCTTCAGCAACCTGATCGACATCGCCGCCGGGCCGGATGATGCGCTCTACCTGCTCCAGTACAGCGATGACTTCTGGGGCCCCCCGTCGGGCAGCATCCTGAGGCTGGGCCTCGATGGCAGCGTCCGCACGATCTTCGACGACCTGGTCAGCCCCACGGGCCTGGCCGTCGGCCGCGACGGCACGATCTACGTGGCCAACGATGGCGACGGGGTGAACGGCCAGCTGCTCGCCCTCACCCCGTCGCCGGTGCCCGGCCCCCTGCCCCTGCTCGGCGTCGGCGTCGCCTTCGCCCAGGCCCGGCGCCTGCGGCGCCGCTGCGCCGGCCTCAGCCCTGCCCGTTCCGCCAGGGCGCGGCGACCAGCGCCTCCAGCGACTGCCAGCGCCCTCGATCGGGCGACACCAGCGGGCTGAGGCCCACCGCCTCGAGGGCGGCGGCCACCCGCTCGGGGGCGATGGTCTCCGGGGTGCCGGTCGCGGGCCCGGGCTCCAGGGGCAGCACCAGCACCTGCTGCTCGGCCGGATCGGCCATCACCCGCAGGTTGAGGTCGGGGAGTTCCCGCTCGAAGAACAGCCGCCGCATGCGGGCCGTGAGGGCCGGACCCAGGGCCGCCGCGAAGGCCTCCAGGGCCCGGGTATCGCCGGAACAGCCGCAGCTGAGGGCCAGCCAGATGAGCAGCTTGGCCCAGCTCTCCGCCGTCCACAGGGGCGGGAAGCTCTGCCGATGCTGGCGCACCAGCTCGGCAATGGCGAAGTCGAACAGGGTGCCCTGCAGGGAGGCCACCGATGGCAGGGGTTCCTGATCCATCCAGCCATCCTGACGGCCAAGCGGCAAACTGCAGGGGCAACGACCGTCCGTGGAGACGCCCGATGGCCCTCGATCTGAACGATCCTGAGCTCGAGTTCGCCGATCTCGTCACCGCCTACCAGAGCTGGGTGATGGCCGTGATCAACGACGAGAAGCTGGGGGGCGACAAACTCCTCACCGACGACATCGCCGACGACGCCCTGAACGCGATGCGCTTCCTGCCGGACGTGGTGACCAGCGCCATCGAGACCACCCTGGCCCGTGTCTACGACGTGGACCCCGACGAGCTCGCCGAACTGCTCTACCCCGAGGACTGAGCGGCGCCCGGCCGATGACCCCAGGCGACACCCCAGCGGGCAGCTACGTCCTGGGGACGGAACCGGAGGAGCAGGAGCGGCTGCGGCTGCAGCATGAGCTCTGGCGACCGGCCGCCACTGCGGCCTGGGAGCGGGCCGGCCTGGGGCCAGGCCAGCGGGTGCTCGATCTCGGGGCGGGGCCCGGCTTCTGCGCCCTGGATCTGGCCCGCATCGTCGGCCCCGGCGGCCAGGTTCTGGCCCTCGAGCGCAGTGGGGCCTACGTCGCGGCGGCCCGGGCGGCGGCGGCACAGGCGGGCTTCCACCAGCTGGAGGTGCGGGCCGTCGACCTGGGGGGGCCTGCCGCCCCGGCCCCCCTGGGCAACAGCGCTCCCGGGATCGGCACGGGGGGCTTTGATCTGGCCTGGTGCCGCTGGCTGGCCATGTTCCTGCCCCGGCTCGAGCCGCTGCTGGATCTGGTGGCCACCAGCCTGCGGCCCGGCGGCGTCCTGGTGGCCCATGAATACGTCCACTGGAACACCTTCGGCCTCCATCCCGATGGCGCCGCGATCGCCCGCTTCCGCGACGCCGCCATCGCCAGCTTCCGCGGCGCCGGCGGCGATCCCGATGTCAACCGGCGCCTGCCCAGCCTGCTGGCGGCCCGGGATTTCGGGATCGAGGAACTGCTGCCCCTGCCGGTGCTGGGTCGGGGCGGTGACCCCTGGGCCCGCTGGCTGGAGCGCTTCGTCACCCTCTACGGGAACGAGCTGATCCGCCAGGGGCTCTGGTCGGCCGAGGAGGCCGCCGCTGCGGCCGCGGCCATGGCCAGGGCGCGCCTGGATCCAGGGGCCTACTGGGTCGGCCCCACCGTGCTGGCCCTGCGGGCCCGCCGCGGGCAACACCCCTAACCTCCCCATGTGATCCCCCTCCTCCGCCGCTCCCCCACCCCGCCCGGCCAGGGCCGACGCCAGGCCCGGATCACCCGGCTCGCCGTGGGGCTCGCCATCCCGTTGCTGGCCTCCCTGGGGGGCTGCCAGGGGCAGCGGCTGCAGCCGATCCTGCGCCCCCTCGAGGGCACCCTCTACATCGCGGTTGGGGTCAGTCAGGAGGCCCTGGACACCGAACTGCAGAAGGAAGTCCGTGAACGCACGGCCCTGCTTCAGGCCTCGTTCCGCACCCTGCAGCCGCGGGTCAGGCTCCAGGTGGAAACCTTCACCGAGGAACGGCTGCGCAATGAACTCCTCGTCCGCAACCGGACCGGCCTGAGCCCCGACCTGCTCCTTGTGAACGAGTCCACGGCCCAGGAACTGGCCCGGGAACGGCTCATCAGCACCGTGTCCTTGCCGGCCGCGGTGCTGGATCAGCTGGATGCGGGTTCGGTGGTACGGGTCCGGCGCAGGGACGGCACCCTGACGGGCATCCCCCTGGAGCTGCAGCCCCTTGTGGCCTGCTTCGATCGGCGCCGCGTCAGCCGCAGCCCCGCCACCCTCAGCGAGCTGCTGGCCTTCAGTGCCAAGGGGATGGAGGTGGGGCTGTCTCTCGATGCGGTGAGCCTGGCCTGGACCCTGGGCCCGCTTGGGGCGATCGACGCCGTCAGCGACCTGCTGGCCGGGAAACCGGTGACCCCGGCGATGCGGACCAGCCTGGATGGCTGGCTGCAGTGGTTGCGCGAGGCCGACCTGCAACAGCACGTCACCGTTTACCCCACCGAGACGGAACTGCTGAAGGAGCTGATGGTGGGGACCCTCGACTGGATTCCCTGCCGCAGCATCAACATCACCCGGCTCCGGTCGCGCCTGGGCACGAACCTGGGCGTGTCCCCCCTGCCCTCCGGCCCCTTCGGCACCGCCAGCCCGATCACCCGGGAGCGGGTGCTCGCCTTCGGGGTCAACTCCAGTCCGGGCCAGCGCCAGCTGGCCCTGGCCCTGGCCCGGTTCGCCATCAGTCCGCTGCACCAGCGAGACATGGTCCTTCGCAACCAGTACGTGCTGCCGGTGAACCGGAAGGTGGCTCCGCCGGTGAGCAGTTCCTCCGTGGTGGCCGCCATGGTGGAGGGCCGAAAGCAGTCGATCAAGAGCTCGACGCTCCGCCTGGAGGGGAAGACCAGCAAGAGCCAGAGGGACGCCTGGCAGGCGCTGCTCACCCGTTTCCTCTTTGATGACCTGAGCCAGCAGGACGCCCTCAAGGGCCTGATCGACCTGCTGGGTGGCGAGAGGTCCCGATGAACATGCTGCTGCTGGAGATCCTCGGCTGGTTCGGCTACCTGCAACGCATGGAGGTGCGTGTCCAGCTGATCCTGTTGCTGCTCGTGTTCCTCGGCCAGGGGCTGCTGGGCCCGCGGCTGGCCCCGCGGTTTCCCCCGGCAGGGCGGCCGAAGCTGGTGATCCCCACGCTGCTGGGCCTGCTGTCGCTGGCCCTGGGGCTGGGCGGGCAGCCCTTCGGCCTGGTGCTGCTGGGGCTGCTCCTGTACCTCGGCTGGCTGGGGCTGGGCGGGGTGCGACTGCTCCTGGGCCGCTTCATCCAGCCCCAGCCGATGCAGTTGCTGGAGACGCGCCTGATCCGCCCGGCGTACCTGCTGGTCGCCGCTTTGCTGGTGATCCGGGTGTTCGACAACCCCCAGGATCTGGCCCTGATCCCCATCGGCGAATGGTTCGGCTCAGAAGTGACCGTGGGCAGCTTTTTGCTGGCGGTGGTGATCCTGTACGTGCTGGCCATGGGCACCGGGCCGCCGGCCCAGGGTGTGGCCTGGCTGGTGCAGCGCAGCGTGGGCATCAGCAACGGCAGCCGCCGGGCCCTGGCCCTGATGATCCGCTATGCGGCGGTGGCCGTTGGCATCGTCTGGGCCCTCGATCACGTGGGCTTCAACCGCACCGCGATCCTGGCGGTGGCCGGCGGTCTTTCGGTGGGCCTGGGTTTTGGCATCAAGGAAGTCTTCTCGAACTTCGTCAGCGGCCTCTGGCTGTTGTTCGAGGGGTCGGTGCGGCCTGGGGAGGTGCTGTTCATCGACGGTGATCCCTGTGAAGTGCGCAGCCTCGGCCTGCGGGCCGCCGTGCTCTGGCGCGACCGGGATAACGCCGAACTGGTGATCCCGAATCAGACCTTCTTCACCAGCACCACCGTCACCTACACGGGCACCGACACCCTGCGGCGCAGCCAGGTGCTGGTCAGTGCGGCCTACCACCACGATCCCGACGACGTGATCGCCCTGCTGGAAGCCACGGCCCGCGGCCAGAGCCGGATTCTGGCCACCCCGGCGCCGAAGGGCCTGCTGCTGCGTTATGGCGATTCCTCCATCGACTACGCCCTGCGTTTCTGGATCGCCAACCCGATGGATAACGTCTCCATCTGCAGCGAAGTCCAGGCCGCCATCTGGCGGGTCTTCCGGGACCGGCAGATCGAGATCCCCTTCCCCCAGCAGGTGCAGTACCAGGTGGAGGGTCCACCCAAAAGCTGAACCTGGCTCCCCTGGCGATCGCAGGCCCGAGTTGTAGAATTTCGCCCAATACCAACCGCCATTGCATCATGCTCAAAGGTGCCGATCTGCTCGCCAAGGTGAAAGAGCTGGGCGATGCCTCGAAGTCCGATCTGGTGCGCAGCTGCGGCTACGTGAGCACCAAGAAGGACGGCAACGAGCGCCTGAACTTCACGGCCTTCTACGAAGCGCTTCTCGATGCCAAGGGGATCAACCTCGGCGACGGCGTCGGCAAGGCGGCCACCAAGGCCGGCCGCAAGCTCGGCTATACCGCCAAGGTCCAGTTCAACGGCAACCTGCTGGTGGGCAAGGCCTACACCGCGATGCTGGGCCTCGAGCCGGGCGATGAATTCGAGATCAAGCTCGGTCGCAAGGCGATCCGGCTGGTGCCCGTGGGCGGCTCCGACGACGACGAGTGAAGCTTTGTACGGCGTACCGCTGTCGCCGTCGCTTCCGATCTAAACCAAAGGTGCGGGGCCGGGGAGATTGATCAACTCCCCAACGCCTTCGCAAAGTAGCCCCCCTCGGGTCATGCTCGAGGGGGGCTACGTGTGTTCGGGGTCCGGGCCCTGTGCTTTGGAATGCACACGACGGGGCGAATCGTCAACCAATCCGCAACCTTCTGTTACGTTGAAGGCCGCTGCGTGGTCCATCCATGCCTCACCCCCCATCCCATCCGGCAGCAGCCCTGCACCCCGGCAGCTTCGTGGCGCTGGGCAGCCGCCAGGGCGGCACCTACCAGGTGATCAGCATCGACGAGGAAACCGACAGCTGCTGGGTGCGGCGCTGGCCCCTCACCCGCCACGGATCCCCCGCCTTCTCGGCCGCCCTGCCCGATCTGCGTCCCCTGCACCGCCCCTCCCACTGAGCCCTTTCCCCTTGCCCTGCACCGGAGTACAGCCATGATCCCGATGGGTTTCGTCATCACCTCACGGCTGTTCTGCCGCGCCGGTCGCCTGGCCCTGCTGGCGGCCTCCCTGGCCCTGGTCGCGGAGGCCCTGGACCTGGCGCTGGCCCACACACTCTCCTGAGGTTGCACACGAGCGCCCTGGGTACCCTGAGCCGATGGCAGCGACGGACCGGGGACAGCACCCATGACCGAGGGCATGGCAGGGGCATCGACCCTGGTGGAGCTGCTCCAGCTCCCCTTCATGCAGCGGGCCCTGCTGGGCGGTCTTCTCAGCGGCGCTCTCGGCGGCGTGCTGGGCAGCTTCGCCGTGCTGCGCCAGCTCTCCTTCTTCAGTGACGCCCTGGGCCATTCGGCCCTGCTCGGCATCACCCTGGGCCTGCTGCTGGGCATCGATCCCACCCTGGTGCTGATCCCCTTCGCGGTGCTGTTCGCCCTGATGACGAACCAGCTGGTGCAACGCAGCAAGCTGCCGGCCGATGCCCTGCTGAACATCGTCTATTCCTCTTCGCTCGCCATGGCCGTGGTGGCCCTGAGCCTGCTGCACGTCTACAAGGGCGGCATCCAGCAGCTCCTGTTCGGCGACATCCTGGGGGTCACCTGGCTCGACCTGGCCCTGATCGGGGCCCTGCTCGTCGTCACCACCGGCTACCTCACCCTCACCCGGCGCGACCAGGTGCTGCTCACCCTCGACGAACCCCTCGCCCGCTCCCGAGGGGTGGCCGTCTCCCTGCACCGGTTGCTGTTCCTGGTCCTGCTGGCCGTGGTGGTGGCCATCTCCGTCAAGGCGGTGGGGGTGCTGCTGATCAGCGCCTTCGTGGTCATCCCCGCCTGTGCCTCGCGGCTGGTCAGTCGGCGCTTCGGCACCTATGTGGCCCTCTCCGCCGGACTCGGGGCCGCCGGCGCCGTGCTCGGCCTGCTGCTGTCGGCCGCCTTTGCGCTGCCCTCCGGCCCCTGCGTCGTGATCGCCCAGCTGGTGGCCTTCCTGGTCGCCCTGGCGGTGGCACCGCTGCGGGGCCGGGCGGCGACCTCCTGAACCGCGATCAGCCGGGCGGGGAGGCCGTCCCCGGGTCAAGGTGGCCGGTCTTGACCCAGATCAGGCAACCGCCCCCGCTGAAGGGCGCATGGCGACTGCCGGCCGGATTGCGCAGCCAGGTCCCGGCCGGGTAGGCCCCCTGCTCGTCCTCGAACACCCCCTCGAGCACGAAGATCTCCTCGCCCCCCGGGTGGGCGTGGAGGGGGAAGCGAGTTCCGGGCTCCCAGCGCACCAGGGCCACGTGCTCCAGGCCGAAGCCATGCAGGGGCAGGACGCTCAGGCCGGGCACCAGGCCGGGCACGAAGGTGGAGGAGCCGGTGTCGATCACGACCCGCGTCTGGTCGGCCGGATCCATCTGGCGGAGCTTCACCAGGATGGTGCAGCCGGCCGCACTGAAAGGGGCATGGGCGGAGCCGACCGGGTTACGCACGTAGGTGCCGGGGCCGTAGTCGCCCTGCTCATCCGAGAAGACCCCCTCGAGCACGAGAAACTCCTCGCCGCCGTCGTGCCCATGGGGGGAGAAACGGCTGCCGGGGGCGTAGCGGACAACCGAGGTGGCCCGGGCGACCTCCCCGCCGTCGCGCTCCAGCGGGCGCCGCTCCACCCCGGCCAGGGGTGAGGGATACCAGGGCAGGGAGCCGCTGTCGACGACCACCCGCAGGGCCGGATCGGCATGGAGCTGGGTGGGGAGGGGGGCGGGGGCCATCGTTCAGAGGGAGCTGGTGAGCAGCATCGGGCCCCTGGGCGCCGGGCCGTTGGGGTCGCCTTCAACGCTGACGCTGACGGCGCTGGCTTGGCTGGTGGGGGAGAGGGGGATGGGCATGGCCACCTGGCCGCTGGCGTTGGGCACAAAGTGGACGCAACCGACGGTCTTTCCCCCCACGGTGGCCCAGAGGCGGTAGGTGCGCTGCGGCGGCAGGGGGGGGAGGTGGCTGAGGGTCAGCAGGTTGTGGGTGCGGTTGCCGGTGACCAGCACCTCACCGGCCGCCTTCTGGCCGGGCTGCACGGCCTGCAGCGGCAGCAGGCGGGGATCGGCGAGCGGTGCCGGCGCCAACTGCCGCTGCAGACCCGCCAGCTGCTGGCGGGTCTGGTGCAGCTCGCCGGCCAGCACCAGCAGGCCGGCCGCCAGCAGGGAGGGCACCAGCCAGAGGCGCCAGGGCCCCGGCCGGGAGCTGGGCTGCAGGAGGCGCCGGCGCAGGGCGGGCGGTGGCACCGCCGTGGCCGGCAGTGCCAGGGGCAGCAGTTCCAGGGTGGTGCTGAACTCCTCGAGCCGCTGGCGCAGCTCGGGCCGCTCCCGCAGGAGCAGGGCCAGCTGCTCCCGCTCGGCCTCCTCGAGGTCCCCCAGGGCATGGCCGGCGAGCAGGGCGTCGATGCCGGCGGCATCGGGGGTGGGGATGGCGTCGGGAGTCATGGCTGGGCGGGCGAATCGTGGAGGAGGGCGCGCAGGCGGATCAGGCCCTGGCGGGCGCGGGTCTTGACGGTGCCGAGGGGCAACTCCAGCAGCGCTCCGATCGCCGACTGGCTGAGTCCTTCGTAGTAGGCCATCTCCAGCACCTGGCGCTGGTTGGCGGGGATCGCCGCCAGGGCCCCCCGGACCCTGTCGGCCAGATCCTCGGACTCGGCACGGTCGTGGGGCGTGGGCACGGCCGCAGGGAACAGGTGCTCCGACCAGCGTTGCACCAGCTGCCAGCGGTTGGCGCGCTGGTTGAGGCGGTTGATGGCCATCGAGCGGGTCAACAGCAGCAGGTAGGCCAGCACCGGACCCCGAGCGGGGTCGTAGCGCCCCTGCTGCCAGTAGCGCAGGAAGACGTCATGGGTGAGGTCTTCGGCCTCCTGGCTCGAGCGGCACAGCCGCAGGGCCAGGCGGTACACCGGACCGCTGCAGCTGTCGTAGAGCGCGCCCAGATCGCCGGCCTCGCCAGGGGCCCCCGAAAGGGAGCCCCGCAGCGGCGGCCGTCTGGGGGGGGCTTCGGCGTCGGAGGGGTTCACGACCGGGGGGTGTTCAGCGGGAGTGCCGTTCTTCGGATACCGGCGAAGGCTGCGATCGGATGGGGCCCGGCCGGCGGCTGACGAACACGCCGGCCAGCACCAGGGCCGCACCGGCCAGCACGGGGATGCCCAACGGTTCCCCCAGCAGCAGGGCGGCACTGAGGACCGCCACCACCAGGGCCAGCGAGCTCCAGAGGGAGACGACGGCCACGCTGCAGCGGCGGTAGGCCTGGCGCAGGGCCAGCTCCCGACCCAGGGAGAGGGTGACGGCATAGACGCCGATCACCCCCACCACCCACCAGAGCCGCAGCAGGAGGAAATGCTGCGGTCCGAACAGCACCAGGGCGATGGCGCCGAAGACCAGGGCGCTCAGCAGGGTGGGCACCCCCACACTCACGGCCGCCGGCCAGCGGCGGGCGGCGATGGCGCGACCGCTGACGGCCGAGCCGGCGAAGGCCAGCACCCCCACCAGGGCCCAGGCGATGCCGGCGGCGTCATCCATCCGGCCGCTGCCCATGGCCGTGGCCGCCTGGGGCACGACCAGCCCGGCAGCGATCAGCACCAGGCTGAGCCGGAAGCCGGCGGGGAGCGCCTCCCCGAGCAGCCAGCGCGCCAGCAGGGCGGAGACGGGCAGCACCAGGGCGAACAGCAGGGTCTGGCTGATCACCGACAGGGATTCCAGGGCGAGGTAGTAGGCCACAGGCCCGAGAAACAGGCCCAGGCCCCCGTGCAGGGCGAGCAGGCGCCGATCGGCCGGCCCCAGCTGCGCCAGGTCGTTGCCCAGGCTGCGCCGTCCGGGGATCAGGGCCGCCAGACCTACCGTGAGCTGGGCCAGGAAGAAGACATTGCAGAAGCTGATCGGGTTCTCACCATCCACCGGATGGGCCATCCCGTGGTCCTGCAGGCCCTTGAGCACGGTGGCATCCAGCCCCCGCAGCAGCACGTAGAGCAGCAGCGGCAGCAGGCCCGGGATCGGCCGCGGTCGCCCGTCCGATGGATCTGGGAGCCTCATCGGCTCAGGATGGCGCCCTCCAGGCCACCAGGGAACAGCCGGAGAGCGGCCCGGAGCGCTGGGCCGGGACCCCTACTGTTCCTGCGTCGGGCTCCGGGTCCTCGTGCGCCTCTCCACCGTCCTCAACCAGCTGTCGCGGCCAGCACGCCGCACCCTGGATCACCAGCGCAGCCCCTGGACCAGCCTCTGGCGCCAGCCGGTGTCGATGGCGATGCGGATGCCATGGCCGGTGTTCTTCCTGGCGATGACGCTCATCTACCTGGCGGAGGTGCTGATCTTCGCCCTGGCGTTCCAGCTGGATGCCGGCCATGTGGAGGCGGAGGGGGCGATGGGGCTGCCCGCCAGCGGCATCTTCGCCCTGCAGAACATGTTCAGCGCCAGCTTCCAGTCGGCCAGGGTGAACTCGCCCTACACCCTGGGCCTGGCGGCGGGCCAGCGGATCATCGGCATCCTGACCACCGCCATGGTCACAGGTCTGTTCTTCCTGCGCTTCACCCAGGTGGATTCCCCGCTGCGGTTCAGCCGCCAGCTGTGCCTGAGCTGCTGGCCCGGTGGTCACCTCAGCTGCCGCTTCGTCACCACCGACCCCAGCTACTGGCTGAAGGTGTCGTACACGATGGCCCTGTTCGTGGATGAGGAGATCGAACCGGGGCTGTGGCAACGCCGGGTGCACCCGCTGCCGTTGCTGAACCCGTCCACGCCCCAGCTGCATGTGACGGCGGTGCTGACCCACCCGCTCACCCCGGAGAGTCCCCTGGTCCAGCTGGGTCTCGACGCCATCGCCCGGGCCAGCGGTGCCCTGATGGTGCTGGTGGAGGGTTCCGACGAGGTGACGGGATCGTCCCTGCTCCAGGTCCACCACTACCGCCTCGAGGACATTCTCCAGGGCCGGACCTTTGCCGATCTGGTGTCCGTCGACGGCCGGGGGCGTCGCCAGGTGAATCTCGACGCCCTCCACCACACCGTGCCGATCACCTGAACCGGCACCGGATCGAATCCGGAGCGGCCGCCCATGGGTATCTGCTGGTGAGCGCGGGTTCTGGCGTCGCAACGCCTGGCCTGTCCCTCGCCCCTCACACCCCATTCGCCATGACCCGCTCCCCCCGCACCGTCCTCACCGGCGCCCTCACCCTGGTGGCGGCGGCGGCCTTCTCCGGCACCGTCCTCCCCGCCCGCAGCCTCGGCCTCCCCGCCGTCGAGCCGATCACCCCCGCCCTGGCTTCCCTGGCCCAGGCCATGGCGAAGGCCAGCGGCAGCTTCCGCAAGGCGGAGGCTCCCGTCAGCGGCGGCTTCTCGATCAGCGAGCAGGGCGGCAAGACGGTGCTCACCCTCAGCGGCGACTTCAAGACCAACGCCATGGCCCCGGATCTGTGGGTGGCCTTCAGCCCCTCCGCCACGCCCCTGGCGATGAGCAAGGCCCCCGCCTTCCCCCTCAAGCCCGGCAGCTACACGCTGCTGTCGAAGCTGAAATCCAGCAAGGGGGGCCAGAGCTACGTGATCCCCGCCTCGATCGACCTCAAGGCCCAGAAATCGGTGCTGATCTGGTGCCAGAAGTTCAACGCCACCATGGCCTGGGCGCCCCTCAAGCCCTGAGCGTCAGGCCCCTCAGCGTCCACTCAGAGTCCGGCGAACCACTCGTAGCCCCTGTCCTCCCAGGTGCCGAGACGGTCGCCGAGGCTCGTCATCAGCTCCAGGCCGGTGACCCACTTGCTCTGCTTGTAGCCGAGCTTGATGGGGCTCGCCAGCCGCACGGGGGCGCCGTTGGCCACGGGCAGCGGCGCCCCGTTCATGTGGGTGGCGAGCAGGGTCTGGGGGTGCAGGGCGGAGGCCAGATCCCAGGTCTCGAAGTACTGGTCGGCGGAACGGATCGCCAGATAGGCCCCGAGGGGAGACGGGCCCGCCAGGGCCAGCACATCGGCCAGCCGCGGGCCCGACCAGGCGACGATCGCCGCCCAGCCCTCCACGCAGACGTGGCGGACGACGCACTCCCGCTGGGGCAGGGCGGCCAGGGCGGCCAGATCAAGGCGCAGGGGGCGGCGCACCGCCCCGTTGACCACGAGCCGGTAGCTCTCGGGCGGGAGGTTGGGCGTGCCGTTGAAGCTGTTGACCAGCAGGGCGGCCGGCTCCACCTGGCTGCGCCGGAATTCGGGCAGCGGCCCCTTCCCCTGCAGCAGGGCCTCGATCCGCTCGTTCAGCGGCTGGGTGGCGGCGCCCACCGCGTTGCTCCAGCGGTTGAGGCCACAGCCGCCGAGCAGCAGGGAGGAGCCGCCGGAGACCAGCAGGCCGAGGGCACGGCGGCGGCCGGGGTCGCTGCCCATCACAGGGCCATGCGCCGCAGCAGCCGCAGGCCGCCCACCCGCCAGGAGAGCCCCACGTGGGCCACCAGCAGCAGGGCGATGGCGGGGATGGTGGCCAGGTGACAGACCCGCAGCGTCTGCCAGCTGGAGTGGCCGGCCGGCTCGGCGAAGGCGAACAGGGACACCAGCCACCACAACTGGGCCGGCTTGTACATGGCCAGGCCCGTGATCAGGCTGAAGGCCAGCACGACCAGCATCAGGGTGTAGGTGATCCGGTGGCTGGCCAGGCGGCGCCGGGGGGGACTGGCGCTGCGGCGCAGGGTGCCCAGATCGCCGCCGTCGGCCAGGCGCCGGTGGCGGCGCTGCAGCAGCAGGCCGATCCAGAGCCCCAGGTTGGCGGCATACAGACCCATGACGCCGAAGTGCCAGTCGCGGCCGCCGGCCAGCCAGCCGCCGAGGGTGAGCCACTCGGGCACGGTCGCCCCCGCCCGGCCGCCGAAGACCGGATTGGCGTTGTAGATCTCCAGGCCGCTGCCGGCCATCAGCAGCAGCACCAGCAGGTTGAAACCGTGGAAGGCCCTCGTCCACAGGGGGTGGGCGCCCGGGCGAGCGGAGCCGGAGGCGTCAGAGAGCGTGATCACCGGCTGACGCCAAGGGAACGCCGTCAGTCTGCCGAGCTGTCCTTGTACCCGCTGCCACACGATCCAGCGGCAGAACTCACCACAATGGCCGGTCAACCCCTTGCGGTTGCCTCCCATGACTCTCCGGGCCGGGCCATCGGCTCCTGAACGCCAGCACCCTCGCGTTGCAGGCTCCGGCGCCCGTGGGACGGGCACATGGTGGTTGGGGCGACTCCTGGCTTCCGTTCACACAGAGCGAGAGAGGGGCAGGGCCTACCAGCCGCGTTTCACCCGCGACCACCTGGCCTTCTCCTGGCTCGGGGCTTTGCTGTCCCTGGCCCTGCTCGGTGGTCTCAGCGCCTGGAGCGGCTACCTGCTGATGGCGGCCCCGCTGGGGGCGTCCTCGGTGCTGTTGTTCGGCCACCCCCGCAGCCCCCTGGCCCAGCCCCGCAACATCGTTCTGGGCAACGGACTGGGGGGCCTGATCGCAATTCTGGTGGTGAGCTGCGGCTGGTCCGGTGCCTGGGGTGTGGCCCTGGCGGTCGGGCTCACGATCGTGGTGGGGCAACTGGGTCGCTGCCTCCACCCTCCGGCCGGCGGCGTCGCCTTTCTCGGGGTCTTTCTCAAGGCCGGTCCCGGATTCGTGCTGTTTCCCGTGCTCTCGGGGTCGGTGCTGCTCGTGTTGCTCGCCTGGCTGTTCAGCCGGGGGGTCCGAGGAGCCTCTGCGTACCCGGCGCACTGGCTCTGATCCGGGCCTCAGGCGGAATGGAGCTGGTCGAGCTGCTGCTGCAGGCGCTGCTTCATGCGCGTCTGGACCAGGTGGCAGAGCTCCTCCACCAGCTCGGCGTCGGCGCGGTAGATCAGGCGGACCCCTTCGCGCTCGCAACTCACGAGGCCGGCCCGCTGCAGCTGGGAGAGCTGGCGGCTGATGTGGGACTGGCTGAACCCGGTGGCCTCGATCAGGGAGGCGACATCGCAGGGACCCTGCCGCAGATGGCAGAGGAGCTGGAGCCGGGCCGGCTCGCTCAGCAGCCGGAAGAACTGGCTGAACTCCTCCAGCAGCTCCGGACTGGGAATCGAACCGGGACCGACCACGCCCATGCCAGATCACTATGACGCTAGCGACATTATGCAGCGCCGTTCCCGCCGATGGGGCGCAGACAGCGGCAGCTTTCACTCTTTTGCCGTTGTATGCGTGTATGGTCATAATCACCAGCCCAAGCCCCGCGATGTCCGCCGTCCCCGCATCGCCACGCCATGCCGCCCGGTCCCGGCGGAGGGGTCGGTCTTGAGCATCCCGCTGCTGCTGCTGATGGCCGCCGGCGGTGCCGTGATCGGATTCCTGCTGGCGGTGCTCGGCGCCGGCGGCTCGATCCTGCTGCTGCCCCTGCTGATCAGCGGCGCCGGGCTGCCCACCCGTGAGGCGATGCCCCTGTCGCTCCTGGCCGTCACCCTGCTGGCGGTGGCCAACGCCGGCCCCTACCTGCGGCGGCGCCAGGTGGCGCCCCGGCCCGCCCTGATCCTGGGGGTGCCGGCCCTGGCGGGCAGCTGGATCGGCGGCTCCCTCGTCAAGCAGGGGCTGATCCCCGAGCCGGTGCAGCTGGCGGTGTTCGCCGCGGCCGCCCTGGTGGCCGCCTGGTTGCTCTCACGGCGGCAACGCGGCCCTGGCGGCGACAGGCACGCCACCGGATCCCGGCGGCCCGGAGGGAGCCTGGCCCTGGCGGGGCAGGGGGTGCTGGTGGGCCTGCTCACCGGCATCGCCGGCGTGGGCGGCGGCTTCGCCATCGTGCCCGCCCTGGTGCTGCTGGCCGGTCTGCCGATGCCCCTGGCCAGCGGCACCAGCCTGGTGCTGATCGCCACCAACAGCCTGGTGGCCCTCGGGGCCCTGGGGCACTGGCCGGCGGCCGGCCTGCCCCTGCTGGCGCCCCTGATCGGCGGCGGACTGCTGGGCGCGATCGGCGGCCAGGCCCTGGCCCCCCACCTCTCCGATCGGCACCTGCGCCAGGGCTTCGCCGCCCTGCTGGTCGGCTCGGCCCTGCTCACGGGCGCCGAAGCCCTCCAGCGCCAGCGCAGCCTCGGCGCCGCCAGTCCCCCCACCCACACCGTCCCGCACCAGCGATGAGCCAACTCCTGTTCCAGTTCCAGTTGCAGAGCCGCCACGGCGCCGCCGGCGAGGCCCTCAGCGTCGATTTCCGCAACGGCGAGCAGGAGCCGTGGCAGCCGCTGGAGCCCAGCCTGCAGACCCCCGGCTTCCGGCTCTTCCTGCTGTCGCTGCTGCTCTGCCAGCACCACTACCTGGTGGCCAACGCCCTCGAGCGGCACCTGCCCCTGGCGGCCGTGGACGGGGTGCTCAACGTGACCGCCTCCGCCGACTGGATGGTCGAGGCGGTGGAGGGCACCTTCCAGGTGCGGCTGGAGGCGGCCGATGGGGCGGCGACGCCCGCGCTGGATGGGCCCAGCCGGGCCTTTCTGGAGCGGCGCATGAAGGTCTGTCCGGTGTCGCGGAATCTGCCCGGTACGGTGACCAAATCGATCGTGGTGCAAGCGGCGGGATGATCCGGGCTTACGAGCCGGCCGACTGGCCAGGGGTGTGGGCGGTGCTGGAGCCGGTGTTCCGTGCCGGCGAAACCTTCCCCCACGACCCGGCCATCGACAGCGACGCCGCCCATCAGGCCTGGGTGGGGGCCGTCGCCGCCACCTTCGTGGCCACCGATGCGGACGGCGCCATCCTGGGCACCTACTACCTGCGCCCCAACCAGCCGTACCTGGGCGCCCACGTGGCCAACGCCGGCTATGTGGTGGCCGAGGCCGCCCGGGGCCGGGGCGTGGGCCATGCCCTCTGCCGCCACTCCCAGGAGGAGGCGCGGCGGCGGGGCTTCACGGCGATGCAGTTCAACCTGGTGGTGAGCACCAACAGCGCCGGCGTGGCCGCCTGGAGCCGCAACGGCTTCCGCACCATCGGCCGGCTGCCGGGGGCGTTCCGCCATCCCCGCCTGGGGGAGGTGGATGCGCTGGTGATGTTCAAGACCCTGGCCTGAGTTCAGGGGGTCGGGTGTTCCTCGCAGGGCATCCAGAGCGATCCCATGGCGTGGGCCCCTTCGCAGCCGAGTTCCTTCGCCTTCCTGAGGGCCTCCTCGCGGCTGGGGTAGGCGTAGAGGTTGGGCTGGCCCTGGCCTGAGCTGTGGTTGTGGTGATGGTGCACCTGGCCGCTCGGGCTCCCCAGCCGGTAGGGGCCCATCCCCTCCATCCCCACCCACCAGACGCCCATCACGTTCACACCGGCGATGAGGATGCCCATGCCGACCACAGAGGCGTTGATCACCCCCATCGCCACCGCCCCCAGGCTCAGCACTCCCATCGGCACGACGCCGATGCTGACCACCCCCATGGGCACGATGCCGATCGAGATGATGCCCAGGGGGGCGATGCCGATGGCCAGGATCTTCGGCCGGCCACCGCAGGCCGAGGGGCCGCTGGAGGGAGGGGCGCCGCCGGAGGGTGGATTCTCGGGCGCGGCTGGGTCAGGCATCAGTGGGAGCCGTGGCCGGACGTCCCGCCTTTGGTTTCGCCATGGGTGGCACAGGGCATCCACTGGTTGCCCATCTTGTGCGCCCCGGTGCAGTTGAAGTGCTTGGCGGCGGCTTCGGCTTCCGCCTTGGTGGCGAACACCGCCTTCTGGGCCCCATGGCCGGGCTGCTGGGCCAGGGCGGGGGCGCCGCCCAGCGCGGCCAGGAGGCCGGCGGCGGCGGCCAGGGGAGCAAGGGGCGGCCGAAGGAGAGACACGACGATTCCTGAAACGACAATCATTCTGGCAGTGCTGATCTCAGGCAGTGCTGGCGCTGGGAGTTCAGGGGTTGTCATAGCTGGGCACGATGGGATCGCCGTCCCGGCCGAGGCGCCGGCTCGCCATTTCCCTGGCGCCGGTGGCCGGTTGATGGGTTCCGGCCCGGGCCCTCGATCCGGGCGGCGTAACGGCCGGGGTCGTTGGGGCGCATGGGAGGAAGGGGCCAGCCGTCAGAGCGTGCCCGCCTCCAGCTGATGCAGATAGAGGAACTCCGGGGATTCGACACCGGCCTGCCGACGAATCTCCACCAGCTCGGGGGACTCGAAGAACGCCTTCGCCCTGGCGATCGATTCCCAGCGGGAGAAGTGCACCACCTTGTTGGGGTCGCTCGCATCTCGGAGCACCTGGAACGACCGCTCGCCGGCATCACGGCGCAGGCCGGCCGCCGCGTCGAACACCTGTTTCCAGGCCTCGTAGTCCCGCACGGCGTGGATGATCAGCACATGGTCCATGGGAGTTCACGCCCGGCAGGCCGAGGGGATGAGGCGCCGGCCGCAGAGGACCGCGCCAAAGCCGAACACATACATCAGCAGGCTGTAGACCGCCGCCGGCACCGCCATGTCGGGATTGTTGAGCAGGCCGGCGGTGATGGCGATCGCCAGGGTTCCGTTCTGAATCCCCACTTCGATCGCGATGCACACCTGCTGGGCCAGCGGCAGCCGGAACAGCCGGCCGGCCAGGAAGCCCGCAAGCATGGCCAGCACGTTGAGCAGCGCGATGGCCAGTCCCATCTGGGCCAGAAACCCCGGCAACTTGGGGGCCTCGCGGATGAACAGCAGCAGGATGATCAGCGCCAGCAGGCCCCCGGCCAGGCGGCCCATCTGCTTCTCCAGGCGTCGGGCTGGCCCGGGAAAGCGGTGGCGGATGGCCATGCCGACGGCCGTCGGCAGCAGGGTGATCAGCACGATCTGCAGCATGGTGGTGCCGATCGGCAGGGCGATCGCGGCCCCCTCCCCCAGGAAATACTGGAGGGCCAGGTTGGTGAACAGCGGAATCGTGACCACCGTGACGATGCTGCTCACGGCCGTCAGCGTCACCGACAGGGCCACATCCCCCCGGGCCAGGTAGGTCATCAGGTTGGACGACGGGCCGCCCGGGCAGACGGCCACAACCACCAGTCCCACCGCCATCACCGGTTCCATCGGCACCAACAGGGCGATGAGGGCCCCCAGCAGCGGCAACACCAGGGTCTGGCAGACCGTGCCCACCGCGACCGCCCTGGGGTAGCGGGTGATGCGCTGGAAGTCCTCGGGCACCAGGCTGAGGCCCATGCCCAGCATGACGATGGCCAACGCCAGAGGCAACAGGACCACCGTGAAGACGCTGCTCTGCATCAGTGGATGGCCATGCCCCGCATCACCGTGCCCATGATGCTCACCCGCGCCCAGCGCGGCAGGGGCACCAGCGACCAGCTCAGCAGCTTGGAGAGGGCGCCCGGCAGCACCGTGGTCTGCCGCCCCAGGGCCGCGAGGATCGGCTGGGCGATGGCCTCCGGGTCCATGGCCGCCCCCATCCGCATCCCGGCCCGGGCGGCGAAGCCGCTGTGGGTGGGGCCGGGCGCCGCGGCCAGCACGGCCACGCCGTCGCCCCGGAGTTCCACCTGCAGGGCCTCGGCCAGGCTCTGCACGTAGGCCTTGGTGGCGGCGTAATGGGCCGCGTAGGGCATCCCCTGGAAGGCGGCGATCGAGCTGAGCAGCACCAGGCCGCCCCGACCCCGCTCCCGCAGGCGACGGCCGAAGTGGTGGCAGGCCTGCAGCACCGCCCGGCCGTTGACCATCAGCATCTCGGTTTCGCTGGTGATGTCGGACTCCAGGAAGGGGCCGGAGCTGCCGAAGCCGGCGGAGGCCACCAGCAATCCCACCTCCAGCGGGTCGGTGACCCGGCGGATCGCTTCGAGGTGGTCCTCCCGGGCCAGGTCCACGGCGACGACCTGCACCTGCACGCCGTGGCTGGCCATCAGGTTGGCCGCCAGGGTCTCGAGCCGGGGGCGATCGCGGGCCACGAGCACCAGGTTCAGGCCGGCATCGGCCAGGCGGCAGGCCAGGGCGCGGCCGATGCCGGAGGAGGCTCCGGTGACGACGGCCCAGGGGCCGTATTGATCCAGGAAACGCCGCTGGCGTCGGGTCGGGGCGGATGACATCGCGGCTTCGGTGGATGGGTTGCTCAGGCGCTCAGCAGGGGCTGCAAATGTCGATGAGGCAACCGTTGGGATCGACGGTCAGGAAGCGGCGCTGTCCATAGAACTCATTCCTGGGCTCCTGGTGGATCGAAAGCCCCAGGCCCAGGGCCTTGGCGTACACAGCATCGACGTCAGGAACAACGAAGGTGAGGTAGATCCCGGCAGGCGCCTGCTGAAAGGGCTCGGGAACGAGCTCACTGGATCGCGCGATGATGCCGAGCTCAAGCTGAGGATGGGTGGGGCTGCGCAGCTGGACATACCAGTCACTGTCGTAGTTCACCTCGAACCCGAGAAGCGAAACATAGAAATCGCGGCTCTCGCCCAGACGGTCGGAGCAGAGGTTGGTCAGCAATCGCGTGAAAGCCATGGGAGCCCGCCAGCTCGGCATGGAGCGCAGTCTGAAGCCTCACACGGAGGTGGAATCCAGCGCCCTGGAAAGGGCCTCAAGAAAGCGGCCGCCCCACAGACAGCCCATCACTCCTGAGGTGGTAATCACCAGGGCGGCAGCGACCACCTCAAGGCTGCTGAGCTGGAAAGTGTGACCCGCGGCGAAGGGCAGCGAGGCGATCAGCACACCTATGGCGGCGCCAGCGGCGAAGCGCCGCGCGATGGCGGAACGTGTCGTGCTGGCGGGCGTTTCGGGAGGCATCAGTGTGCTCAGGACATCACTCGCGGGAGTTTAGGCGAGGTAAGTCCTGCGTCAGGCCCATGGCTGAGGCTCCTTCCCATCCATCAGGACGCTCCAACTTGGCTGGGCCTCCAGATCAGCAATTGACTTGAAAGCCCAGGTGCTCACTGCCAGAGCAACGGTGGTCCAGCTCCGCGAAGAGCGGGTGCCCGTGATGGCCATCCTGAGTCTGAAAGGGGGAGCTCATGATCAGAAAGAGCTGACCAAACGTCTGATGTACTGATTCGAAGCGCCATAACTGACGATAGCCACATCAAGATCAGCGTGTCGGTGAAGGTTCAATGCCCGTTCAATGCCCTTCAGAATCCAGTCGGTTTCATTGCCGAAAGCCCCGCCACCGAGCAACGTGAGAAACACTCTGTTGCTCCCATGCTGGACCGTGTTCAGGATGGCGGTGCAGATCGTTGCCTCATAGGAGGCCTCCAGGACGAGCCGTGCGAAGGGGGCCCAGAGGTTCGACGCATGCCGGGAATAGGCAACGGGCAAGGCGGAGCCGTAGACCTGTGAAACGAGGTGCTCGCAATCCTTCAACGTCACCTGCGTTCTCCACTGAATTCCAATTCGCAGCAACCGTCGCAATGCGTCGCATTGATCGTCGTCCGCCGACTTCAGGTGCTCTGAGATCTCCACCAGGCCAGCGCGCGAGGCCAAAGGGTAGCCATTCCTCATCTCCCAGAGGCGGCCCTCTGTGTTTCCCAGGGCGATGCCGAGGTCAGCGAGGCAGTCGATCTGGTGGCGCGCTGATTGACCGGGTTGCCCGTTGACATCCGCGAAGTAGTTGCGATAGATCGTTCCTGCCCCAGCTGCCATGGCACACGCCGGCCCCTGGGTATGGTCATGTTCATAGATTCCCACGCCGTGCTCTGGCGTCACATCTGGAGACACCATCTCAAGCAGGTTGAACTGCGAGGCCACCTGAAAGAGCGCCATCGCGTTCGCCTCGTCTGCATGCAGATGTTGCACATTGGCGACGACTTCTCGCACCCTCAGGGTGCCGGGCGGATAGCCGCTGGCCTGAACACGCTCTCGCAAGTCAGCCAACGTTGGCGTTTCCAACCGGCCACAGGCGAGAACCCTCCCATTCACATGGGACTGCAAGTTCTCGTCTTCAACCGTGATCTTCCCCCGAACTTGATCTGGGGAAAGCTCTGAGAAGCCGGTCAGTTCTTCGAACCACATGATTCAACGACATCCGGGGGGACTGGACGCAGGACGAGCAACAGGCTCCAGCGCACTATCAAGGTGATGCTCGGGGAGCTCAACGGTTAGCTCTGCGGAGGAAAGCGCTGAAACTGGGGAAGTTCGTGGGCGCTCTCCATCCAGGCAATGCGTTCCGCCACCTGGATCTGAATGCGCGCTGGCACGGCCTCCGGTGAATCGTAGGTAGCACTCTGGATATCGACAATTCCAGGAAGCCCTTCGGGGTTGTAGTAGAAGAGCCCAGTACCGCAGTCGCCACAGAAGTGCCGTTGGGCCTGCTGCGACGACGCGTAGATCTTGGGAACACCCCGAGTCACTCGCAGGGCAGTCTCGGCATACATCGTCCAACCCACCACCGGTGCGCCGGCATGGCGGCGACAATCAGAGCAGTGGCAGAGGGCGTGGGTGAGCGGATCACCTTCGACTTCGTAGCGAATGGCGCCGCAGTGACAGCCACCGGCGAGTTTCATGTTCCAGGTCCTCCAGGGATGGGACGAAAGGTGAGGGAGAGTGGGGGATCGATCCATTGCGTCGTAACTGTGTCGATCCTGAATCGCCCCCTCTAGGGAATAGGCGCAGATACAGAGCAAAAGACGCCCATTCAGATGCTGAATCCATAGGGAGCGGTGGTGACACGCAAGCGGCGGGCCAATTCCTTGACGATCCCCTGCACGACCTCGGGGTGTTCGGCCATCAGACTGTGTAAGGTCGACTGCTCGATCTGATAGAGCGTACTCGGGTCGATCGCGCTCACCGAGGCCGAGCGGGGTTCCGGGTCGAGAGCAGCCAGCTCGCCCACGATCTCACCAGCCGAGAGTTCAACGATGGTCTGGCTACCGATGTGGACCCGCACCAGGCCCGTAGCGATCACGTACATCGAGGTACCGTGGTCTCCCTTGGCGAACAGCTGCTGGTTGGGCGCAAGCTGCACTTCTTCCACGGCATCAGCCACAGCAGCCAGAACGTCGTCGGGGGTGGAGGCGAAGATACTGGCTCGCCTGAGCCGCTGAATCTTGTCGTGCGGGGCCGTGCTGGTCATGGCACTTGGAGAAGGAGCGTCTGAGGGCGGTTCAGACCGAGGACAATGACGTCAAATTTAGCGTGCTTGCCAGCTGTAGCAAGCTCGGCGAACAGATCCCATCGCATTCTTCCATTCGACAGTCATCACGATTGACCGAGCTAAACACAAACAGCTTCTCAACGTTGTGCAGGCGACAAATCGCAGCCCTGGCGTCTTGTTGATTCTCTAGAGCATCAATCGAAATCACATCCGGATTGACTCCAATGAAAACAGGTCTGGGCGGACTTGTGGTCACTGTATCTTTGGCATGTGGCCAGGCCAACGTTCAGGCTAGGCTTTCATCCCTAGCGGGTCAGCTTGAGCGACGGGTTAGGCCTCCCGTGCGTGACTCGGCCATACTGAACACAGCATGCGGGAGCTACAGACTGCATTGATTTCAGTCATCCTCGGCTTGATCCTCGCCGCCACTTTGGGAGGCGGAAGTTACTTGTTGTCGCGCAACGTCCCGATGGCCAATGAGGGATGGCGTTCCCAGTATTGGCCAGCCGTGGCGGGGTGCTGTAGGAACATATGTCGTGGTGCTGCACTACGAGTTTTCCCTGATGGGGCGAACGTACTCAGGCACGCGCCAAAGCCTTGACGACGTAGGAATCATCAAGAGCGCCGAGGTTGCTCAGCGTGAGGCTGATGCTTTACCGGCGGGACGCTCTGTACAAATCTTCTACGAACCCAAAGACCCCAGCAAGTCTCTACTGAAACCGGGAGTGCCGGTTTCCGGGGTGCCAGGAAGCCTCCTCGGAGCGCTGCTGGTTGCAGGAGGTCTGGCGCTGGTCGCGATCGGCCTACATTTGCACTCGTACCATGCCAAGAGGCGCAGGAAACGGCAGACCTAATCTCAAGATCAGCGGCGGGCAGGAGCTAAGTGCGCTTACACGGCGTCTCGGCCCCAGCCATTAGATCTTGATGCCAGGCATCTCGCTCATGATGAACTACACCGGCTCGAAGCCCAATGCTGCGGGAGAAACGACGGAAACGAAAACAAGCGGTTCTTGACCGGTGTTCAGAACACCGTGGACTTCTCGGCGATGGGCTACCAGCACATCTCCCTGGGCGATGGCAATCGACTCTCCGTTAGCACTAAGGCGGTACTCGCCGCAACCCGAAAGGATGGTCCATGTATCTTGGCCATCAGGATGCACATGAGCCGAGATCTGCTGGCCAGGCTTGACAGTCCAAGCAACGACCGCTGCGTCAGCCGACTCGGTGATGACTGAGCGAATGGGCTCACCATCTGCGGGTTGGAGAAAGTCTGTGACCTTGAACAAACGCTGGGAGCTCATTATGGACTCGATGGAACAGGGTTTGGCGGGGTTTAGCAACAATGGCGGCCCAGCGGTACTTGGAGGCCGAACGCCTGGCAGATGAACTCTATGCGGAACAACGGTTGAACCGTTCGATCGGCATGTTGGGCATCAGCGAACGGTATCAAGCGTATCCAGATGCTTCGTGAAGATCACGCGATCTTGACTCTCCCCGTCATAGCCCACGGCGATGGGCACCCCGTCAACCTTGTCGTCGGAGTCAAGAAGAGAGAAGCCAAGGCGACGATGGAAGGCAATCGAGTCGCGATTGACCGGAGCGGTCACGCATTGGGCCGTGCGGCAGCCATGCGAGGCAGCCGTGGTAAAGAAATGCTCATAGAGGTGGCGCCCCAAGCCCTCTCCACGTCGTGCGGGATGCACGCCGAGGAAGTGGATATAGGCCTGGTCGGGAAAGGTCTGCGAAACGAAACCGATGAGGAACCCAACGATCTGACCATCATCGACGGCGGTGAAGCTGGTAGAGCGGAAGTGGACGAAGAAGAGCTTGGGGAGCATGGCGGCCATAGGCCGACCACCCCACCATTCGTCAACAACCGAGATGATCGAATGATAGTCGTCCGGCTCCAGATGTCTGATGACAACCTCGGTCATAGCCTCCTATTCAGCAGACAGCATGCTTAACGTTGCCACTGGGTGGCAGGCAAGAAGCTATCGCTATCGAAGCGGACTCGACGGCGGCCTGTCCACTCCAGGAGCCTTTTCGAAGGTGTCGCATCTCCCCAGGCAGCCTGTGCGGACCTACACCGCCTAAACAGAGCTCAAGTCACCTCCGCTTCACTTCTCACACTGGCGCTCAACTTCAGTCCAAGGGCCGAGACGACCTTCAGGATGGTGTCAAAGCTCGGGCTGCGCTCTCCAGATAAGGCCTTGTAGAGGCTTTCCCTGGAAAGTCCTGAATCTCTGGCCACCTGGGTCATTCCCTGGGCCCGTGCGATGTCGCCCAGGGCCTTGGCAATGAAGGCAGCATCACCATCCGCCTCCTCGATGCAGGCTTCCAGGTAGGCCGCCATCTCCTCCGGTGTGCGTAGATGCTCGGCAACGTCGTATGAGGTCGTCGTGGTTTTCATCAGGTCTCCTCCGCCAGGTTGTCTGCCATCAGAAGGGCCTCATCAATGTCCTTGGCTTTTGAGCTCTTGTCTCCGCCAGCCAAAAGGATGATCAAGGCGGTTCCCCTCTGCAGGTAGTAGACCCTGTATCCAGGGCCGTAGTTGATCCGCAGCTCCGATACGCCAGCCCCAACGGGCTTGACGTCACCAGGATTGCCGCCGATGAGACGCTCGATCCTGGCCAGAACCTTCGCCCGGTCTCAGATCACGGGGACCAGCGAACCATCGGACGCCCCACTATGTCTGGCGGACTTCAACCATGCACCAACTGTAGCCCCCTGGCTACGATCGCGCAACGCTGCCTTGCTGGCTCCCATCAAGGACGATACATCCTTCGAACGCTCGCCATCACCTGGCCGCAAGGAGACAGTGGGGTTTGCAGGGCTCACTTGGAGGCGGCTCAGGTGAATGGCGGTGTTAGCTGACCAGTGCCTTTGCCTGGGGGGCTGGCGCACCACGAAGTAGGCCTTCCACACTTAAATCCTCATCGACAGCTGGCCAGTGAATTCCGTAGCCAGCCCCAGCAATCTCCCAGTTGTCACGCTCCTGAGATGTTGCATGCAGAAGCCTTGGGAACCAGGCCAATGGCACCGAGATAGAACGACCATCAGCCAGGTCGACGATCAGCCTGTCTTCTGTCAACGCAACGTCAGTGACCTGCTCACCAGGGTTAGCCATGAAACTCCTCCCATGCTTTCAGAAGGATAGCTCTGTTCAAGCTGACCAGCCGTTCAATTTCGCGCAGATCTCTGGCGCTGAAACCAAGGCTCGAGGACAATGCAACAGAAACAAGCCAGACCTTGCAAGAAGCCTTATCTCTGTCGACATGAACATGGGGAGGCTCGTTTGGCTCGTGACTGTAGAAGTAGACCCTATAAGGACCGCTTCTGAGGATTGTCGGCATCCGAAAGCGCCACCATCACATCAACGATACCGACCTCGGCCTTCCTGTGCAGCTAACGCTGCCCCTGAGTGGCAGGCAAGAAGCCATCACAACATGAGAAGACATCTGGGTGGTCTGCCCACTCCAGGGGCTTGTTAGATGTTCGAGATCGCATTAGGTCTGCTCCAGAGTCTCATAAAGCATGCACTCAGCCAGAACGGATTCCAACTCTGCCTCATTCATGCAGAAAATCTCTGTATCGGGTCTGCGGAGAGAGGAGAATTTAGAATGCAGTTCTGCCTCTACTCTGAGGCTGTCCTGCTCTGTACTCAATTGTATGGACTTAATAAGTCGACAAGGGCCAAACTGCTTGATTCTTCTTGGAATTGACTTGGCCTTTCCTATCTTGTAGTAGTGCTGCCCAGCTGCCGTTTTTTGAAAAGTCAGTAGCTGAACTAGATACACGTGGCTGTGCGTCACATCTTGAAGATCATGCAAAGTGAAAGCAGGACCGCCCTCTTGCCTTAACCTCATTGGCGGGGTCGCCCACCTTGAGACAATATGGGCCATTAGCCGCTTGGTGGCCATAGGGCTCGCCAAATACATGTACTCCTCAGTATCAGAATAAATTGCATACCACTTCCTGCCTCGCGCTTTTGTAAGGCTTGGCCGGTGGCCGGTCTGCCTCCATGGAATCTCTTCATCCTGTCTTATCCCTCCTGCTTCTTTGAGCTCTCTAGAATGATATAGCCAAACGGTCCCCTTTGCTCTGTCCTCAGGATCTTTCCAAAAGACAGAATAGACTTCAATCTTGTTAGGCTTTCTTGGTGGCGCTGGTTTCGGTGGACCACCTCGGGGATCGCCTGAATACCTGCGTCTCTTGATAGGCATTGAAGTCTGTTGTGACTTAGGCCGAGAAGTATACGTTCAATTCAAGACAGTTGCGATCATGAGCAGCACGCTCGATGACATCTAACGCTTGCCATCACCTGGCCGCAAGGAATACCGGGATCGAGACAAGTGATCAAGGTGGCGGCTCAGGTGAATGGCAGTGTTAGATAGTTCCTGATGAATCAGAGGCCAAGAACTGGCTTCGGATGTCTGCGAGAGTTCGACCATCTGCAACCAACCAGCTTGTCCAGCCGTTTACAGTCTTTCTATCGCTGCCAGCGTCATTAATTCCGCGGAGAGCAGCATAGCTTGGACTTGAATAGGTCTGACCCATAAAGTCAATGGATCCATCTTCGCACAATATGGAATTATATGTTCGTTGCTCACCGCCACGAGGCTTGTAACGCATCACCAGCTCTTGTCCTGCATTCATCAAGCCGGCACCAATCAAATCGGCCAGAGTTGCCTCGTAGACCGCATATTTATTCTTGTCCTCGCCTTCGGGTGCTGTGTCAACGCTCGGGGTAAATTCGTCTGGAATCTCATAGGCTATTTGCGTTGGGTTATCAAAGTCCACAAGCTTACGAATTTCCCAAAGGCGAACCTCGGCTCTCTGTTGCTCAGCCCACAATCGCAAGTCGCGGCTGATCGAATCAATAGGTATAGCAACAACCGGCGGACAAGACAGGATATCGTTGACTACGGAGCGAACGTCTATTTGCTGGATGCCGTGTTCATCAAACTTGACTCGAACAGAATCATCACGCAAGTAAAGATCCACGAGCACCTGCTCTAAAACTGACTTAGTGGCTGGCTGAATAGAAGCCGCAATCTGCTTGGCGACTTGAGGCGCTATGTGTGCCCATACTCCGTGCCCCAATAACTCAGCTTCGACTAGATACCATTTGCGCTGTTGCAAATCAAGTGCGAACGCATCAGGAATGGTCCCAGCGCCATTTGGGCTGCGAATCAGCTTTTTAGGCAGCAGGACAGAGTCAGGGCCAAATATGTACTCATAATTCTCCAGCAAAACAGTCTCAAGCTCACTCTCACTGGTGAACGGAGATTGAATGAAACGCCGGCTATCAAGAAGCAGCATTGGATACCTTGGCTCGATGGTGGAGTCTATCTAACGCTCAAGATCAGAAGCGGGCAGAGGCTTCAGCATTGGCAGGACCATGCGCACCCGTCTTCTGCATCTTGATGTTAGGCCTCACTCGGCGAAAGATGAGGATTTTGTGGGAGCGATCCTGTACTCCAGGCGGACTTCGTCAAGGGCATTTCCAGGACCACGAACCTGAATAGAGAGAACCTTGGTGGCGAGGAAGTAACCTGCCGTGTTCTGCCAGATAAGGATTTCACCCAGGTAGGGCGTACGCACCCGCGAAGACGGATCGTACTGGGTTGCGTCTTGTATCTCAGATATCTCTTGGGCACCAACTGCAATTGCCACGCTGCGGATACTCGGCGGATCGGTGTATGCGTGAATCGAGTTGCCTCCAGCTCGCGACCAGGCGGTCTCGAATGCCATGTCACCAGCGCCGAATGTGAAGCGCCCGTTGTTGTTTGAATAGTCAAAGGCGACCACGCCTCTAATGGCTGGAGACAGATAGCGTTCGGCGCCGAAGGAGACGACTGGTGCGATCGCAGGTGTTGTGACCGTGAAGGGATTCGCGCCAAGTGGTGGTCGCGGTTTCACTTCTTGACCATGGATATCACGTATCAGTTCAGCATACTTGGCTTCAAAGGCCAAGTCGTCTCTGAAGTCGATGTGAACTCGCGAAGACAAGAAGGTAGGAACAGGTGGAGTCAGAGTGTTTGCCCGAACAACAGGAATGATTCGCTCAGACGTGACGTCCTGCATCAGCTGTGCAGTCAAGATCATCTTTTCGTACCCAACGCCACCGCGGCCAGCATTTGCCTTCTGCACGTATGGCTCCGTACAGACAGAAAGAACTCGCTCTGCAGAAGAGAGGCCCTGCTCCATGAACCTTGGGAGGTCGCTCCCAAGAGAGAGATCCCATTGATCAAGGATTACGTCCACTCCGTTCGCAACCAGACGCGTTGCCAGTGCGAGCACCCAATCCTTGTGCGGCTCGCTGTCGTGCGAGTAGGAGAGGAAGACCTTGGGCGCAGTGGTTGCCATGGGGGTGGTTTGTAGGACCTAACGCTCAAGATCAGCGGCGGGCAGAAGCTCTGTGCGCACTTCAAGCATGATTTCCCCCGCCCGCTGAATCTTGATGTTAGATTGATGAGATGAGATGAGAGAGCTTGTCTATCGCAGCTCTCTCAGCTGGACATCTTTTATTTTATTCTTTATTACTTTATCCCTTGGGTCATTGGCTGGTAAGCGTTCGTCGATGATGCCTAGGTAGTAAGCCGCTTTGGCATAATCCTTCCGCGCCTCTGCTGACTCAGATAGCATCCTAAGCTCGCGTATTGACACTGAATCAAGTGACTTGGTTGTGTCCTGATTCGAGAAAAGTAAACGAGGTCCAACAAGTAACGCAAAGATAATCACAAGATACCTCATCAACTCTGAGTACCAAGCCTGCCGATCCCGCTGGTCAGACATTGCTGCAGCCAAGAGAAGAAGGAAAAATGCAGAGATGAACAAGCCTACAACTACTGTGCTCCAAGTTATGGCAAGTCCTAGACTTATTCTGGAAGGCTCAAATGCTCTAATCAGGCTGCCAAGGAATATCCCAAGCGAAATCAAAGCGAACTCCTTCCGGTGCTTACCAAGCTTCGGAAAGACGTCAAACATCTGGATTCCGAAACCAATCAGCGACGCAATCCCGGTAACAATGGTAAACGACTCCATGGTTTTTAGGGTAATCTAACAGTATTTCGGCGAGTCCGGTATTCATCCCGCTCGGGGGGCTCCGGCGGCATAAGAAACCTGCGAGACCATGATCAAGCCTTGGAGCTCGCTCCAGCGTAAGGCTTTTCTCTGGCGGTGCTCTTGGGTAACGGAGACATGGGCGGGTCCGGGAACCAGATGCTCGCTTGGTTACAGAAGGTCCACCGGGCTCATCACCCCACAGGGGCCACGATTCAGCACATGCGTATAGATCATCGTGGTCTTCACGTCGCTGTGCCCCAGCAATTCCTGGATGGTGCGGATGTCCTGGCCACGCTCCAGCAGGTGAGTCGCAAACGAGTGGCGAAAGGTGTGGCAGCTGGCAGGCTTGCTGATTCCGGCCCGCAGGATTGCCCGCTTCACCGCCTTCTGAATCACGGACGGGTCAATGTGGTGCCGGCCTTCCGTTCGAGTCCCTGCGTCACGCCAACGGTGCGATTGTGGGAAGACCCACTGCCAGCCCCATTCCGAGGCAGCGTTCGGGTACTTCCTTCCCAATGCCATCGGCAGCACCACCAGCAGATGATTCTGCAAGGGCTCCATAAGGCTGGCGGGGAACACGGTGACCCGGTCCTTGTCGCCTTTGCCACTGCGGACGGTCACTTGCCGGGCTTCGAGATCCACATCCTGCACCCGGAGCCTCAGCGCTTCCATCAGCCGCAGTCCGCAGCCATAGAGCATCTGCGCCACGAGGTGTTCGGTTCCCTTGAGCTGCTGCAGCACGGCCCTCACCTCCGCCACCGTGAACACCACCGGCAACCGCTTGGGCTGCCGGGCGCGCACCACCCCTTCCAGGTTGCCCACATCTCCCCCAAGCACGTGCCTGTAGAGAAAGAGCAGGGCGGATAACGCCTGGTTCTGCGTGGAGGCACTCACTTGCCCCACCGTGGCCAGGGGATGCCGCATCCCGTGAAAGCGCAGAAAGCGATTCACCCACTGGGCATGAGTTCCTCACGGTAACGATCCATCAGCCTCGGGCCGGGAGTCGGAGCCATGGGAACAGGGCGGACCCGCCTTCAGGGTTCCCCGCCCCGGTCCCCCCGCACCCGCTCCAGCGTCGCCTCCAGCTCCTGCCGCCATTCGCCGGGGGCGAAGTGGTGCCAGCGGCCGTGGCCGGGCAGGAGCCAGCGCACGTCCAGATCCAGGAGCCGCTCCACCGAGCGCACCTGCTCCTGCCAGTCCCACCAGCAGTAGCGGCGGGAGACCACCACCCCGGGGGGATCCACGCCCCACCAGAGGTGGTCGCCGCTGAACAGCACCTGGCCGGCGAAGAGCACCGCCACCGACCCGGGGGTGTGGCCCGGCACCGGCAGCACCAGCAGGTCGTCGTCGAGGGTGATGGGTTCGCTTCCCTTGAAGCGGTGCTCCGCCTCCGGGGCGGCGTCGGCATCGGCGGTGTGGATCCAGCGTTCGGCGCCGAAGTGTCGGGCCCAGGCGTCGTGGTCGGCCACGTCGTCGCGGTGGCTGAGCAGGATCCGGCCCACGCCTCCAAGGGCCCCGATCCGGCGGGCCAGGGCGCCGCTCCAGCGCGGTGAATCGATCAGCACGTTGTTGGGCCGGCCATCGGCGTGGCGTCGGGTGATCAGCCAGCTGCTGGCCCCGAAGCTCTTGCGCGAGGCACAGCCGCAATAGTGCGCCTCCCCCGCCAGCAGGCTGCACACCAGCGACGGGAAGCCATCGGCCGGGCTCCGGGCCAGCAGCTCCCTGCTGGTGCCGATCGCCGCCACCGGGCAGGCCTGCAGGGCCAGCAAGGCCGCGCGGATCTCCCCTTCGCCCTGGGGCTGGGCCCACACGTGCGACGTGCGGCCGGTGGGGGCGAAGTGGGCCGGATCGAACTGCCAGCAGGTGCCGCAGTCGATGCAGGCCCTGTCCACATAGAACGGCCCCTCCGCATTGGCGGCCAGGCGCTGCTGGGGACGGGCCATGGGAGGGTGGCGGCAACGCCCCTAGCCTGATCCCCATGGCCCATGCCCTGGCGCTGCTGGCAAGTGCGTCGCGTCGTGAGGCGCTGCTGGACTGGCTCGACCGGCAGTCGCTGGCGGTGGCCGGCTTCCCCCTGCTGGCCAGCGCCGAACTGGCGGAACGGCTCCGCAGCGACCCGCGCACCGCCCAGCTGCGGGTCACGCCGCTGGCGGCCCTCGCCGAGGGGGGTGACATCCAGTTGGCCGCCGAGGTGCTGGCCGGTGCGGTGGACCTGGTGGTGGCCTTCCTCGATCCGGCCGCGCCGGCGGGCACGTCGCCCGACGCCGGGCTGCTGATCCGCGCCTGCGATCTGGCCGCCGTGCCCCTGGCCCTCAATGCCGCCACCGCCGAGCTGGCCCTGCGCGGCCTGTCCCACGGCCGCTCGGCCTACCTGCTGTTCAATCCCGTCGCCGGCCAGGGGGATGCCAACGCCGATCTGGCCCTGATCCGCTCGATCCTCGAACCCCAGCTGCTGGTGACGGTGCTGCTCACCCGGGCCGGCACCGACCCGGCCGACCAGTGCCGGGAACTGGTCGAGCTGCTCCAGGCCCGGCCGGCCGACGAGGCGGGCAACGCCATGATCGTGGCCTGCGGCGGCGACGGCACCGTCTCGGCGGTGGCGGGGGCGGTGGCGGGCACCGGCATTCCCCTCGGCGTCATCCCCCGCGGCACCGCCAACGCCTTCGCCTCGGCCCTGTTCATCCCCACCGACCTGGTGGCCGCCTGCGAAACGATCCTGGCCGGCCACACCCACGTGGTGGACGCCGCCCGCTGCAACGACGTACCGATGACCCTGCTGGCCGGGGTCGGCTTCGAGGCCGGGATGGTGGATCGCGCCACCCGCGAGCTCAAGACGATGCTCGGCCCGCTCGCCTACGTGCTCGCCGGCGCCCAGCAGCTGGCGTCCCAGCAGCCGTTCCGGGCCCGGGTCGAGATCGACGGCACCGTCACCGATGTGCAGGCCGCCGCCATCACCGTGGCCAACGTGGCCCCGGCCACCTCGGTGCTGGCCCAGGGCTTCGGGCGGGTGATCCCCGACGACGGTCTGCTGGAGGTCACCATCGCCTCCCCCGCCACCCGCCTGCAGGGCCTCAACGCCCTCGCCTCCCTGCTCACCTCCGCCGTGGTGCAGTCGCCCGCCAACCACCCCGATCTCCTGTGTCTACGAGCCAGCCGCATCACGATCACCACCGACCCGCCCCAGCGGCTGGTGATCGACGGCGAGATGCTCGAGGCCGACCCGGTCACCTTCACCTGCCTGCCCGGCGCCCTGACGGTGTTCGCGCCGCTGCCGCCACCGTGACCGCGCCCCCATGAACCTGGCCACCGAGGCGGGCGTCGCCACCAAGATCCGCCGCATGGCCGACCGGGTGCGCTGGGGCCATCCCGCCCTCGCCCGCCACGGCATCGACCCCTGCCGCCTGGCGATCGACGGCGATCCGGGCAGCCCCGAGGCCTTCTCCTTCCTCGTGCTCGGCGACAGCGGCACCGGGCTGCATCGCCGCGACACCCCCCAGCGGCGGGTGGCGGAGCAGCTGCTCGCCCATGGCGCCGATGCCCGCTTCCTGCTCCACACCGGCGACGTCGTCTACCCGGTGGGCTCCAGCGAGCAGTATCCCGACAACTTCATCCGTCCTTACCGGGAGTGGATTGTGGGCGGCGAGGACTGGGAGCAACTGCGCTACGACCGGCTCGTCTTCCGGGTGCCGTTCCTGCCGGTGCTCGGCAACCACGACTACTACGACCTGCCGCTGCCGCTGGGGCTGCTCGCCGGCGTCACGGCACCGCCGCGGCGGCTGCTGCGCTCCTGGATCCAGCTGGATGTGGGCTGGCACGGCTCCTTCGTGGGCCAGGCCTGGGCCCGCGCCTTCCTCGATGGGCTGGGCGCCGTGCCCGAGGCCGAGCTGGAGGAGCACCTCGTCCGCACCCGCACCGCCAGCGTCGACGGGGCCCGCTGCCTGCTCTACCGCCCCGGCGCCTTCACCCGCCTGCCCCACCGCCACTACAGCGTCCGCTGGGCCGGGGTCGATGTGTTCGCCCTCGACTCCAACACCTTCAACCAGCCCCTGCCGGCCGGCGCCGACGACGGCCAGCTGCGCCGGCGCCGCCAGCGGCTCGACGCCGAACGGGCCACCCTGCTGCTTTCCCTGGGCCCCCTCGGCGGCGACGAGGACGCCCGCGACGACCGGGCCGCCAAGGCCGAGCAACTCGACGAGCAGATCCGGGACATCGACAAGCAGCTCGAAGGCGGTCCGCCGGCGGTCGACCAGGAGCAGCTCGACTGGTTCGCCGACGCCCTGATCGCCTCCTGGCGCAACCCGGACGTGCGGGGCCGGCTGCTGGTGCTGCACCATCCCCCCTACGTCACCGAAACCAGCAAGTGGGACCAGGGCCAGACCCTGGCGGTGCGGGCCCGGCTGCGCGGCGTGCTGGATCGCGTCGCCGCCGCCCTCGGGCCACTGCCAGCCGGGCGGCCCCTGATCGATCTGGCCTTCAGCGGCCATGCCCACTGCATGGAGTTTCTCCAGACCGCCGACACCGGCCACGGCGACGCCCACATTCCCTGGCTGATCTGCGGCGGCAGCGGCTACAGCCTGCGCCGCCAGCGGCGCGAGGGGCCGGACCTGCTGGAGGGTCCGGCAGGCAGCGAGCGGGTCGTGGCCCGCTCCCGCCTCTTCCTCGGCCGCAGCGGCCGGGGCTCCAGCCTGCGCCGCTCCTACTCCGCCCTGCGGGTCGACGTGGCGGCCGGCACCCCCCTCAAGCTCACACTCACCCCCCTGGTGGCCGAGAAGGCGGAGGGCCGCTGGCGGCCCTACCGCGGAGCCGGCATCGCGGTGTAGACCGGCAACGCACCGCCCCGCTTCGATGGACCCCAGCCCGGATCTCTCCGGCCTTTTCCTCCAGCTGGCCTGCGGCAACTGGGTGACCCAGATGCTGCATGTGGCCGCCGAACTGGCGATCGCCGACCATCTGGCCGCCGCCGGGCCGGAGGGTCTGGCGGCCGAGGAGCTCGCCGGCCGCTGCGGCGCCGACGGGGAGTCCCTGTTCCGGCTGCTGCGGGGTCTGGCCAGCCTGGGCGTGTTCGCCGAGAGCGGGAGCCAGCCGCGCCGCTTCGTGCTCACCCCCCTGGCGGAGCTGCTGCGCAGCGACCACCCCGGCTCCCTGCGCCAGTTCGTGCGCATGCTCGGCGGCGAGCACTACGACGCCTGGACCGACCTGCTCCACAGCGTCCGCAGCGGCGAGAGCGCCTTCCGCCACCACTTCGGCGAACCCGTATTCGACTGGTACGGCCACAACCCCGAGCGCGGCGCCATCTTCGACGGCGCCATGACCGACTTCTCCCGCGTCGAGACCGAGGGGCTGCTGGCCACCTGGGACTTCAGCGCCTCCCGCCACCTGATCGACGTGGGCGGCGGCCGCGGTGGACTGCTGCAGGCGGTGCTGCGCCACCACGGCCACCTGCGCGGCACCCTCTTCGACCAGCCGGCGGTGGTGGCGCCGGTGACGGTGCCGCCGGAGATGGAGGGGCGCTTCAGCGTCGTCGGCGGCGACTTCTTCACCAGCGCGCCGGCCGGCGGCGACACCTACCTGCTCAAGCACATCCTCCACGACTGGGGCGATGACGCCTGCCTGACGATCCTCGGCCACATCCGCGCCGGCCTGGCCCCGGGCGGGCGGCTGCTGATCCTCGAGCAGGTGATCCCCCCGGGCAACGCTCCGGCCCCGGGCAAGCTGCTCGATCTCAACATGCTGGTGATGACCGAGGGCGGCCGGGAGCGCACCCCCACGGAGTACGGCCAGCTGCTGGAACGCGCCGGCCTGCGCCTGGCGGGGATCCACCCGACCCCGTCACCGGTCGCGGTGGTGGAGGCGGTAGCGGCCTGAGCGCGGGCCCCGCGTCACACCAGCAGACCGACCACCAGGGCGATGGCCCCGCCGATGGGGCCGAAGAAGAAGAAGCTGCCCATCGCCGCGGCCAGCTCGCGGTCATGGCGGGTGTAGAGCTGCAGCACCAGCACATAGCTGATGCCGGTGCTGAGCAGGAAGCCCGCCAGGCCGAACAGCAGCCCCCGTCCCAGCCGTTTCCAGCTCATCCCCGGGCTCTCCGCTTGGCCTGCGTTCCTCGACAGTCAGTGTGCCAGAGGCGCTCCGCGACCTAGCGTCGGAGCCAGCCCAGCCCCAGGATCCGTGAGCCTTGCCATCGCCCTGCTCACGGTTTCCGACACCCGCACCCTCGCCGACGATCCCTCGGGCGATGCCCTGCAGCAGCGGCTCGAGGCGGCCGGCCACCGGCTGCTGGAGCGCAGCCTGGTGCCCGACGACCGCTACCGCATCCGCGCCGAGCTGAGCCGCTGGATCGCCGACCCCGCCGTCCAGGTGGTGATCAGTTCCGGCGGCACCGGCCTCACCGGCCGCGACGGCACCCCCGAGGCCGTGGCGCCCCTGCTCGACAAGACGATCGAGGGCTTCGGCGAACTGTTCCGGGTGCTCTCCTTCGAGACGATCGGCACCAGCACCCTGCAGAGCCGCGCCCTGGCCGGGGTGGCCAACGGCACGGTGGTGTTCGTGCTGCCGGGCTCCCTCGATGCGGTGTCCACCGCCTGGGACCGGCTGATCCGCGCCCAGCTCGACGCCACCACCCGCCCCTGCAACCTGGTGCAGCTGCTGCCGCGGCTCACGGAAACCTGATGCGGCCCCGTGTCCTGCGGCGGCGGACCCGGCCCTGGTGGCTGGGGGCCCTCGCCCTGCTGCTCGCCGTCGGGCTCTGGTGGCTGCCGCCGGCCGGGGCGATGGCCGCCGCCACGGCCGATGGCAGCGGGGCCCGTGGGCCCGGGACAGGCCCGGCCGACCCCGGCGGCGTGGTGGCCGCCGGCAGTTTCGAGCTGGCCAAGGTGCGGATCCTCGGCGTTCCCGCCCTCACCGTGGCCTCTCCGGTGGTGGGCCATCAGGACAATGCGCCCGACGCCCGGCGCCGCGCCGAGGTGATCGAAGGCAACCTGCGCCTCCTCTACGACCCCGAGCACCTCTGCAGCGAGAGCGAACAGATCGCCGAGTGGATCCTGGTGCGGGTGCTGGGGGGAAGTGATGGGGCCTGTGAGCCGTCGCCGCTCCAGCGGGTGAGCGGCAGCGCCCCCGAGAAGCTGGTGGTGGAACGCCGGCAGCTGCCGGGGGGCGATGTGGTGCTCGAAGCCAGGGTGCCGGAACGCTCCGAACCCCTGCCGCTGCTCACGGTCACCCGGGCCGACGCCAGCCTCAACGGCGTCAGCGCGTTGGCCCTCGGGGAACGCTGGCAGCAGCGGCTGCAGCGCCGCCTGCGCCATGCCCGCAAAGTGATGCAGCCGGCCGATCTGCGCCGCCGCTGGCAGTTCACCCTCACGGTGCAGCTGGCTCTGGCCCTGCTCACCGCCGCCACCCTCTGGCTGTGGCGCTGGAACCGGGTGCGCTGCGCCGCACTCATCAGCCGCCGCAGCCCCACCCCTGATCGGGCCCTGGAGCAACGCCTGCAGCTCCACCAGGTCTTCGGGCTGGTGCTGCTGCTGCTGGTGCTGCTGCAGCTGATGGTCATGCTGGCCCTGGGGGTGATGGCCGTCCCAGGCAAGGTGCCCCTGGGGCTGCAGTTGCTGCTCCAGCCGGTTCATTCCCTGCTCAAGGTGCTGATGGTGGGGCTGGCCGCCCTGCTGGCGCGCTCCCTGGCCACCTTCCTGCTACACCAGTGGGCCGACGGCTCCAGGGTGCCGGTGGAGGAGCAGGCCCGCCGGGAGCAGCGGCACCGCAGCCTGCTGCGGGTGAGCCATCGCCTCATCGATCTGGTCTGCATCCTGCTGGCGGCCGGCTGGATCCTGATCGACATTCCCGGGATCCGGGCCGCCTCCTCCTCCCTGCTGCTGGCCGGCGGCGCCCTGCTCGGCGGCCTGGCCCTGGTGTTCCAGGGGCTGCTACGGGACTTCGTCGCCGGCCTCGCCGTGCTGATCGAAGACCGCTACGCCATCGGCGACTGGGTGGAGATCAATGGCCTCGAGGGGGACGTGGTGGATGTGGGTGTGCTGAGCACCCAGCTGCACTGCTTCGACCACCGGGTGGCCGTGGTCCAGAACAGTGCGTTCGACCGGGTGGTGAACCACACCAAGCTGCGCTCCGGGGAGGAGGTGAAACTGCTCATCTCCCACCGCTGCACCTCCATCGGCCAGGCCCTGTCGGTGGTGGCCGAGGAGCTCGCCGCCTTCCACACCGACCCCACCTGGGGACCCCGCCTGCTGACGCCCCCCCTGCTGCGGGGCGTCAGTGCCACGGGCCCGCTGGGCATCACCGTGAGCGTCCTGCTCACCACGGTGACCGGCGAGCAGTGGGCCTGCGCCCGTGAGCTGCAGGGGCGTCTGGTGGCCCGCTTCCAGCGGGAGGGGATCCCCCTGGCCGATGGCCTGGAGCTGGTCGGGCGGGGCTGATCAGGGTGGGCCCGTTCACCGCGGATCGCGCCAGAGCAGCAGGCCCTCGCGGCGCCGCTCATGGAAATCGCCGGCCCGACCATCGCCCCCGCCGGTGAGGCCTCCGTCCGGGGCAGCGATCACCCGGCCCTCGGCATCGAAGAGCGTGCTGGTCTGGTCGCAGCACTGGGGCGGCAGGTAGTACACCACCTGGCCCCGGTAGCGATAGCGCCACACGGTCTGGGGCGGATTGCCGCGCGGCTGGGCCTTCATCTGCCCGATCAGCCGCTGCAGCCACGGCGGGGCGGCCGGGGAAGCCAGGGCCGTGGGGGCAAGGGCGCCCAACGCCAGGGAGCTCACCATCAGCGTGGCAGCGGCCAGGCCCGCCCCCCGCAACGGCCCGCAGCGGGCGGCACTCCCTGCCATCGGCGGCCCCTGGCGTGATCTCGAAAGGGAGGCTGCCACGGCCGGCGCGGCTACGGTGGGGCGTGCGCAGGAAGGTTCATGGCTGCAGCGACGCCGGACCACGAGACCTTCATCCGCCAGGCCATCGCACTGTCCCGCAAAGCAGCCCTGGAATACGGCACCGGAGGGGCCTTCGGGGCGGTGATCGTCAGGGATGGCGTGGTCATCTCCCAGGGGATGAACCGCGTCGTGGCCAGCCACGATCCCACCTGGCACGGCGAGATGGAGGCGATCCGGCTGGCCTGCATCACCCTGCAGAGCTTCAAGCTGCCCGGCTGCATCCTCTACACATCCGCCGAGCCCTGTCCGATGTGCATGGCCACCTGCTACTGGGCCGGCATCGAGGCGGTGTATTACGCCGCCACCGTGGAGGACGCCCTCCAATACGGCGACTTCGACGATCGACCGATCTACGAGCAGCTGGCCCTGCCGAAGGAGCAGCGCTCCATTCGCCTGACGCAGATCCTGCGGGAGGAGGCGGTGGAGGTCTGGAAGGAGTACCAGGCCAAGCCTGACCGGGTTCGTTACTGAGACCCCCGCGGCTCCGAGGGGAAGGGGGAGGGCGCTCAGGTGCTGGTGGCCGGCAGGACCCGGAACAGCAGCAGCAACAGCCCCAGGCTCGCCAGGATCGCCGTCAGAGTGAGCCGCTGGCCACGCCGGCTGCCGGTGCCCTCCAGCCACGGCCGGCACAGCCGGCTCACCCAGGGCACCAGCCACCAGCCGGTGAGGGCCACGCTGCAGACATTGGCCAGCAGCAGGCCGCTGGGACCATCCAGCGGCAAGGGCCGGAGCAGCACCCGCAGCACCTCCACGGTGGGGTAGAGCACCAGCAGCACCAGCAGGTTCACCTTCCAGACGGGCACCCGGCGGCGCACCGCTTCCCCCAGCCAGCGGGCATAGCCGTCCCAGTCGCCGTCCCCCGCGTAGCGGTAGCCGCCGCGCTCGGCCGGGTTGAGCAGGGTCCGCCGCTCCGGGCTGTCCATCCAGCCCAGAAAATCGGCCAGGCTGGCGAAGGTCAGCGACGATTCGTAGAGCAGCTCCCCGTTGTCGGCCTGGCCCAGGGGGTTGGGCAGGCTCTCCTCCACGAAGCCGGGGTAGCCGCGGGCCGCGGTCCGCAGCCGTTCCTCCAGCTCCAGGAAGCCGGTTCGGGCCGTCGGCGCGACGCGGTGCAGGAACCGGTAGTGGAAGGGTGGGCCAGGGGTGTCGGGACTGGATCGCGTCGGGGGCATCGCAGCGGCACCGGGGCCGGCTCACCTTGGGTCATCCTCCCGGGGAGTGCCACGCGGGGGGCACCCTCAGGCCGCCCGCAACCAGCGGTGCCGGGCCCGGTCGCTGAGGTCCTCGCCGGCCAGGGTGAGCAGGGCGTAGACCGCCACCAGCGCCAGCAGCTGGTCCCAGGCGAAGGAGCTGAGGCTTTCCAGCAGCTGGCTGCCCAGCCCGGTCGCCCCCACCAGACCCACCACCACCGATTCCCGCAGGATCACATCGGCCCGGTAGGCGCCGTAGGCCAGGTAGGGCCGGGCCAGGGCGCTGAAGCGGCCGTAGAGCAGGGCCAGCCGCGGCCCGCTGCCGCCGCAGGCCATGGCCTCCTCAGCGGCCGGGTCGGTGGCGTCGACACTCTCCAGCAGCAGCCGGCCCAGCACCCCCAGGTTGTGGAAGCCCAGGGCCAGGGCGGCGGTGATCACCCCCGGCTGCAGCACGAACAGCAGCAGCAGGGCCGTCAGCGGCGGTGGCCACAGGCGGCCGAGGGCCCAGAGCAGCCGCAGCCCCTGCCGCGCCCAGCCCACCGGCGCCACCACGAGCAGCAACAGCGGCGCCAGCCCCACCGCCAGGCAGGCCGCCAGGGCGGTGAGCAGCAGGGTGCCGCCCACCAGCCGCGGCCAGGGGAGGGCCCAGGTGGCGGCCCAGTCGCCGCCGCCCAGGCCCGGCAGCGGCTGCCAGTTGAGCAGGGCCGCCGGATCCACCCCCAGGGCCCGGCCCACCAGGACGCACAGGGGCACCAGGGCCGCCAGGGCCAGCAGCATCTCGCGGCTGCGCTCGCCCACCCCCCGCCGGGCCAGCACGAACCGGCCGGGCACCAGCCAGCGCCGCCGCAGCAGGCTGATGCCCGCCTCCAGGGCCAGCATCACCGCCAGCAGCAGCCACAGGCCGCTCCAGAGTTCATGGAACTCCAGCGACTGCAGCGTGAGTTTGAGGTCGGTGCCGAGGCCCCCGAGGCCGAACACCCCCAGCAGGGTGGCGCTGCGCAGGGCGCACTCCAGCCGGTAGCCGCCGTAGCTGAGCACCCCGGGCAGCAGGGCCGGACCCAGGGCCGTGAGCAGGGCGGCCGGCGCCGGGGCGCCCGCCGCCCGCAGGGCCTCCAGGCCGGTCGTGGGCAGGGCATCGAGCAGGTCGGACAGCACCCGGGCCACCAGGGCGCCGAAGGGCAGGGCGATCGCCAGCACCGCCACCGCCGGCTGCAGCCCCACCAGCTGGAGCAGCAGCAGCCCCCAGATCAGCTCATGGATCGCCCGGGGCAGGGCCAGCAGGCGGCGGATCAGCTCCGCCGGCAGGGCGCTGCCCGTCAGGGTTCGCCAGACGGTGCGGGAGCTGCACGCCCCCAGCAGCAGGCCGAGCACCAGGCTGCCGGCCCAGCCCAGCAGGGCCATGCCGACCGTCACCCCCAGCCCCTTCAGCAGCGACGCGAGCACCACCGGATCCAGCGACGGGGTCACCGCCGCCAGCGCGAAGCTGCCGATCAGCTCCCAGCCGCCCCCGTGCACCAACGGCGGCAGCAGGACGGCCAGGGGCACCAGCACCAGGGCCGGCAGCAGCATCAGCAGCGGCGGCGCCGGTTTCAAGGGGCCGCGCCGGGGGGGGTGCCCCCATAGAGGTCCGCCAGCAGGTCGGGGTTCACCTGGCCCACCGGCCCGTCGAACAGCACCCGGCCGTCCTTGAGGCCCACGGCCCGATCGAAGCCGTCGAGCAGGTCGGGGCGGTGCAGGCTCAGCAGCAGGGCCCGGGGGGCCGCCGCCTGGGCCAGCAGCAGGGCCAGCAGCTCGCCGGCCAGGCGCGGATCGAGGCTGGCCAGGGGCTCATCGGCCAGCAGCAGGGTGGGCTCCTGGCGCAGCAGGCGGGCCATCGCCACCCGCTGGCGCTGGCCGCCGGAGAGGGCCGTCACCGGTTGCTCCAGCAGGGCCGGATCCAGATCCATCGCCCGCAGGGCCGCCGCGCAGGCCTCGGTGTCGAGCGGCAGCAGCAGGTTGAGCACGGCCCGGGGCCAGCCCCAGCGGGCCAGGCGGGCGGCGTTGAGGTTCTGCTGGACGGTCAGCTCCTCGATCAGGCGCAGGTCCTGCCAGAGGGTGCCGATGCGGGCCTGCTGGAGCCGCCGGCCGCGGCGGGAGCGGGCGGGGGGCTGGCCCTCCCAGAGCACCGTGCCCGCCGCCGGCGCCAGCAGGCCGTTGGCCACCGCCAGCAGGGTGCTCTTGCCGGCGCCACTGGCCCCCAGCAGCGCCACCCGCTCGCCGGGGGCCAGGCTCAGGTCGACGTCCTCCAGCCGCGGCCGCCCGCGGCCGGCCACACGAACACCCCGCAGCGCGAGCACGGCGGTGGCGGGGCCGGCGGCCATGGGGAGCAGGAAGCACGTAGGTCCGATCCAGATTGCCAGCCGTCAGGCCGGGGCCCCCAGGCGCGTCAGGCCCAGGGGAGCCCCAGCAGAATTCCCCCATCCGCACGGCAAGCGATGACCTCCTCCACCGGGTCCCGACCCTCCCTCCTCGATGGCATCGCCCGGGTGCTGCTGTGCCTGGTGTTCCTCCACGCGGTGATCGGCAAGCTGACGGGCTTCGCCGGGGTGGCTGGGATGATCGCCGGCCGGGGCATCCCCCTGGCGCCGGTGCTGCTGGCGGCGGCCGTGGCCCTGATGGTCGTGGGGTCGGTGCTGGTGATCAGCGGCATCCGGGCCCGGCTCGGGGCGATCCTGCTGCTGCTGTTCCTGGTGCCCACCACCCTGCTGTTCCACAACGATGTGGCCGACCCCCAGGAGCGGATCGCGCTGCTGAAGAACCTCTCGATCATGGGGGGCCTGCTGCTGGTGGCCGAACGGCGCCCCTGAACGGGCCAAACCGCGACCCCACGGGGCGCCGGGGCCAGGCTGGGCGAGCATGGACGGGCGGCATCCTCCCCCTGGCGACCGGTCCGATCCCATGGTCTTCGCGTCTCCCCGCTCCTACATCCTTCTTTCGGTGGCGGCGGCGGTGGCCACCATCGTGCTCAAGACGGCCGCCTGGCGATACACCGGCTCGGTGGGCCTGCTCTCGGATGCGATGGAATCCGGGGTGAACCTGGTGGCGGCCCTGGGGGCCTTCTGGGCCCTCAGCCTGGCGGCCAAGCCGGCCGACCGCACCCATCACTACGGCCACTTCAAGGCCGAGTACTTCTCCAGCGGCCTGGAGAGCGTGCTGATCGTGCTGGCGGCCCTGGCGATCATCCACGCCGCCGTGGGGCGGCTGCAGGCTCCTGAGCCCCTGGAGCAGCTGGGGCTGGGCATGGCCCTCTCCCTGGTGGCCACCCTGCTCAACGGCGTGGTGGCCTGGGTGCTGCTGCGGGCCTCCCGCCACTTCCACTCGATCACCCTGCGGGCCGACGCCCACCACCTGTTCACCGACGTCTGGACCTCCGCCGGGGTGCTGCTGGGCATCGGCCTGGTGAAGCTCACCGGCCTGACGATCCTCGACCCGCTGATCGCCATCGCCGTGGCGCTCAACATCACCCTGACGGGGTGGAATCTGCTGCGGGAGACGGCCACCGGCCTGCTCGACCGCTCGCTGCCCATCGACGAACAGGAGAAGCTGGAGGCGCTGCTGGCCTCCCATGAATCGGAGGAGATCCGCTTCCATGCCCTGCGCACCCGGGTGGCCGGATCGCGCCGCTTCGTCGCCCTGCACGTGCTGGTGCCCGGCCGCTGGACCGTGCAGGCCGGCCACGACCTCTGCGAGCGGCTGGAAGAGGAGATCGCCGTCGCCCTGCCCCGCAGCGATGTGCTGACCCACCTCGAGCCGATCGAGGACCCGAAAGCCTGGGACGACCAAGGGTTCCGCTGGGAGGAGGGCTGAGCCCCATACGATCCAGCCAGCCGTCGCACCGCCGCCCCGTCCCCATGGCCACCGTTCTGATCACCGGCACCAACCGCGGCATCGGTCTGGAGTACTGCCGCCAGCTCCAGGCCAGGGGCGACACGGTGGTGGCGGTCTGCCGCACCCCGTCGCCGGAACTGGAGAGCCTGGGGATCCGCATCGAGGCGGGGATCGACCTCACCGATGGGACCGCCATCGACGCCCTGGTGGAACGGCTCGACGGCCTCCGCCTCGATGCCCTGATCCTGAACGCCGGGATCCTGGAATCCACCAGCCTGGGGGGCCTCGATGCGGAGAGCCTGCGGCGCCAGTTCGAGGTGAACGCCATCGCCCCCCTGCGGCTCACGCGGGCCCTGCTGGGCCATCTGGGCGAGGGCGCCAAGGTGATCCTGATGACGAGCCGCATGGGCTCGATCGACGACAACGGCTCCGGCGGCTCCTACGGCTACCGGATGTCGAAGGTGGCGCTCAACATGGCCGGCAAGTCCCTGGCCATCGACCTGCGCCCCCGCGGCATCGCCGTGGCCCTGCTTCATCCCGGCCTGGTGAGCACCCGCATGACGGGCTTCAGTTCCCAGGGCATCAGCCCCGAGGAGTCCGTGCGCGGCCTGCTGGCCCGCATCGACGCCCTCAGCCTGGAAACGAGCGGCACGTTCTGGCACGCCAACGGCCAGGTGCTGCCCTGGTAGGGCCGGAGCGAGCTCTCAGGGGCCTGGCGCCAGGGGCAGGGCCAGCTGCAGCGGCAGGAGCCGGCCATCCCGCCGCAGGGTGAGGCCGAGGGGCCGGCCCACGGGGTGCGCGGCCACCCGCTCGATCACCTGGCGGGCGCTGCTCACGGACTGGTCATCGACCGCCGTGATCCCATCGCCGACCCGTAGGCCGGAACGCTCCGCCAGCGAGCCGGGGGCCACCTGGCGGATCTCCACCCGGCCGGCGTGGGTTTCCAGGTAGACCCCCAGCCGCAGGCCCACCGGCGGTGGCGTCACCACCCCGTACACCGCCGTCGCCAGAGCCGGCTGCAGCGCCGCGCAGTCGAGGTTGTCCTCCCAGGGCAGCAACCAGGCGGCCTCCGCCAGGCCCAGGGCCCGCAGCTGGTGGGGCACGCCGTGGCCCCCGGCCAGGTGGCCGTTGCCGATCAGGGCCACCACCGGGGCCCCGGGGCGCCGGCGGCGCTGCTCGGCGATGGCCTCGGCCATGGCCCGGTCCCACAGCAGCTGGCTCTCCACGAAGCGGCCGAAGGAGGGGTCCTCCAGCCCCGGCAGCCCCTGGCCGCTGCTGGGCACGAAGGGATGGTGCCGCCAGAGCCGGTGCAGCTGGGCCCGGTAGGCGGCGCTGGCCGGCGCCGGTTGCCCCACCCCCTCCCGCTCACTGGCGGGCACCGCCGCAAACCCCTCGGCCCGCACCCGCCGCACCAGCCGGCGCTCCACGTTCAGCGCCAGCAGCGGCACGCGCCGGTCGCGGGCGAAGCGCAGGATCGGCAGGTAGAGGTCGGCGTCGTAGCCCCAGATGGCCGGCCAGTCGAGGGCGTCGAGGAAGGCGCGCTCCTCCAGGGCCCCGGCCACCCAGCGGTCGAGCACCGGCTGCAGCCGGCGCGGCACCATCTCCAGGCCGAGGCTCAGGCCGGGGCTGCGCTCCTGCAGCGCCTGGAGCGTGGCCAGCTGCCAGCGGTGGTGGGCGGCGCTGTCGTGGCGCTCCCCCAGCAGCACCACCGGACGCCGGGCCAGGCGATCCAGCAGCTCGCCCGCCGCCACGGTGCGGGGACCGGCGGCGCTGGGCTCCACCCAGGCGCCCGCGGGCACACAGGCGCTGGCGGCCGCGGGCCCCGGCGCCCCCAGCAGGGCGGCCAGGCCCAGGGCCAGCCCGGCGGCCCTCGGCCCGCGGCGGTGCCAGCGACCGTGGCAGCGGAAAAGCGGGATCAGCGGATCTTGCCGATCTGGCGGCCCACCTTCTCGATGGGGCTGTAGGCCGCCGCATTGGCGGGGATGAACCGCTGGGCGCCGAACAACGCCAGCACCTCCTTCTGCCTGGGATTGGTGGTGCGCCAGCTGAGGATCGCCGTCCTCATCCTGGTGGTGAAGCCCTTGCCGAAGCGCTTGTCGAGATCGGGCTGGGCAATCCAGTGGTAGTTGGGATAGCCGGGGGTCTTCCAGATCGGAATCACCTTGGCGCGGTTGACCTTGCCCTCGCTGAGGCTGCTGCGCCAGACCTCTTCGCTGACGGCGCCGGCCTGGTAGGCGCCGCTCTGCACCAGGGCGATCGTGGCGTCATGGCTGCTGCTGAAACCGGGTGCACCGCCGGCGAAGTCGCTCAGCTTGACCCCGGCCTGACTCAGATAGAACTGGGGCATCAGGCGGCCGGAGGTGGAGCTCTCCGAGCCGAAGGTGAAGCGCTTGCCCTTCAGCTCCGCCAGCCCCTTGACGTTGCTGATCGGCTTGAGGCCGCTGCTGGTGTTGGCGATGAAGACGCTCTGGAACGACGCGTCGATGTCGCGCTGGGCGATCACCAGGGCGCCGGGCTTCTGCAGGCGTGCCTGCACCCCTGTGAGACTGCCGAACCAGACCAGATCCAGGCCACCGGTGCGGAAGGCACTGACGGCGGCGGCGTAGTCGACCACCGGCACGTAGACCACCTTGACCCCCAGCTGACGGCTGAGTTCATTGGCCACCAGGGGGTAGAGCCGGTTGAGCGTCTCGGGCTTCTGGTCGGGGATGGCGCCGATGCGCAGCACCTTCTGGCTCTGCTGGGCCGCCGCCGGAGCCAGCAGGCCGGGAAGGGGGGCGGCGGCGGGGGCCACCAGGGGCAGCAGCGCCAGCGACACCCCCATCAGGGCGGCGCTGGCGGTGGCGCGGATCCGGAGAAGCATCGGGCTCGGGCAGGGGGTAGACCGTTGCTCCACTATGGCCATCAGGTGGGTGCCGGCCCGCGGCCTTCGTCCTCGCCAGGCGCCCCCGTCCCAGCCGCGAGCCCCATGGCGCCCTGCCTTCCCATCGATGCGTTCCTGGCGGGGGGTGGCGCCGTGCTCGACGTGCGCACCCCGGCCGAATTCCGCCAGGGCCACATCCCCGGGGCCGCCAATCTGCCCCTGTTCAGCGATGCCGAACGGGCCGAGGTGGGCACCCTCTACAAGCAGCAGGGCCGCCAGGCCGCCGTGCAACGGGGTCTGGCCCTGGTGGGGCCGCGGATGGAGGCCCTGGCCGCCGAACTGGTGGCCTGGAGCGAACGCTCGGCCGGGGCGCCCCTGCGGCTGCACTGCTGGCGCGGCGGCATGCGTTCGGGCAGCGTCGCCTGGCTGGCCCAGCAGCTGGAGCTGCCGGTGCTGCTGCTGGAGGGGGGCTACAAGAGCTACCGGCGCTGGGTGCTGGAGCTGTTCGAGCGGCCCTGGCCCGTGCGGCTGCTGGGGGGCCGCACCGGCAGCGGCAAGACCGAGCTGCTGCTGGCCCTGCAGGGGCTGGGGGCGGCGGTGGTGGATCTGGAGGGGCTGGCGCACCACCGCGGCAGCAGCTTCGGCGGGCTGGGCCTGCCGGAGCAGCCCAGCAGCGAGCACTACGAGAACCGACTGGCCGCCGCCCTGGCCCCCCTGGCCGGGGCGGAGCAGATCTGGCTGGAGGCCGAGAGTGCCATGGTGGGCCGCTGCCGCATCCCCGCCGGCCTGTGGCGCCAGATGAAGGCCGCGCCGGTGCTGGCGGTGGAGCGGCCCCTGCAGGAGCGGGTGGACCACCTGGTGGAGATCTACGGCGCCCAGGATCCCGTCGCCCTGGCGGAGGCCACCCGGCGCATCGCCAAGCGGCTGGGGCCCCAGCGCACCGCCCTGGCCCTGGAGGCGATCGAGCAGGGCGACTGGGCCACCGCCTGCCGGCAGATGCTCGATTACTACGACCGCTGCTACGACCACGACCTCGACGGCCATGCCTGCTCGGCGGTGGATCTGGGCGGTCTGGCGGCACCGGAGGCCGCCCACGAGCTGATCAGCCGGGGGCTGGTGACGCTGCGGCAGCCGCCCGCCGGCTGACCACCCGCCCGATCACCGCCGCCGCCCCGAAGCCTTCTGCGCGCAGGGCCGCCAGGGCGGCGGGTGCCTCGGCCGCCGGCAACGCCGCCAGCAGCGGCCCGCAGGTCTGGGGATCGATCAGCAGCCCCGCCAGCCCACCGGCCGCCGCCCCCACCAGCCGCACGGGCCCCTCCAGCCGGGCCAGGGCGGCGGCGTTGGCGGGGGCCAGGGTGCTGGCGAAGCCCCGCTCAAGCAGCTCCAGGGCGCCGGGATAGGCGGAAATGGAGGCGGCGTCGAGCTCCACCGCCACCCCCGCGCCGCTGGCGTCCAGCATCTCGCCGAGGTGGCCCAGCAGGCCGAAGCCGGTGATGTCGGTGCAGGCGCGGCAGCCGTGGGCGGCCAGCAGCGGCACCAGGGGCGCCTGGCTGTGCTGCATCCCCTCCAGCAGGGCTTCCATCCAGGCGGGCGCGGCGGCGCCGGCCATGGCGGCGGCGAACAGCACGCCGCTGCCCAGGGGCCGGCTGAGCAGCAGGACCTCGCCGGGCCGCAGAGGCCCCTTGCCCCAGTGGGCCGCCGGCGCCACCCGGCCGTTGACGGTGAGAGCCAGGGCCAGCCCCGCCCCGTCGCGGCCCTCCAGGGTGTGGCCACCAACCAGGGCAGCGCCGAGGGGCTCCAGCACCGAGCACACCCCGGCCAGGGTCTGCAGCAGCAGCTCCTCCTGCACGGTCGCCGCAGCCTCCGGCACCGTCACCAGGGCCTGCACGCTGTCCACGGCGGCGCCGCTGGCCCAGAGGTCGCTGCAGGCATGGAGGGTGGTGAGCCGCCCGTTCAGCCAGGGGTCGTCCACCAAGGCGGGGAAGCCGTCGACGCTCTGCAGCAACAGGCCGCCGTCGGCACCGCTGCCCACCACGGCCGCGTCCTCCACCGGCCGCGGTGGTCCGTCGGGGTCGAGGCGGGCCAGGGCGGCCGCCAGGGGGGCGGCCCCCAGCTTGGCGGCACAGCCGCGGCAGGCCATGGCGGCTGCGGCCATCGGCTGGAGCGCGGCGAAGCGGGCCATGAAGGCCCGGTCGATGCGCTGCTTCCAGCGCCAGATCCACCCCGATGGCCCCAGGGCCACGGACCCGTAGAACGCCAGGGCCCGGGGGCCATCGGGGTGCCAGCCGCCGTCGCCCAGCAGCTGCAGGGCCCGCGCCTGGGGCCGCCAGGGCCGCAGCGGTTCGGGGGGCTCGGCCAGGCTGCGGCGCAGGTTCTCCGCCAGCACCGGCGCCGAGCGCACGGCCCACACCCCCGAGGGGGGCCGGGGATCGGCGGCGATCAGGCCGCAGTCGCCGCTGGCGAACAGCTCCGGATGGCCGATCACCGCCAGGGTGGGGTGGGTCAGCACCCGGCCGCTGCCGGGGTCCACCGGCAGGCCGGCGGCCGCCAGCCAGGCGGGGGCGCGGCTGCCGGTGCAGGCCAGATCGGCCGGGGCCTCTGCTGGCGCCCGGCGCCGGATCGGGATGGCGGCCTGGGCCAGCAGCCGTTCACCGGCCCGGTTCGCCGCGGCCGAGCCCAGATGCAAGCGCTCCCCCTGGAGCAGCAGCTGGCAGGCCATCCCCCGGGCCCGGAAGGCCAGGGCCAGCTCCACGGCGGCGGCCCCGCCCCCGCGGATCACCAGGGGCTCGCCGGCACTGCGCCGCTCCGCCCAGACCAGGAAAGGCTCCAGCGGCTTGACGGCCATCGCCTGCCCCGGGATAGCGGTCACAGCGCCCAGATCGAGGCTGAGCCGGTCGTAGCGCAGGGGCGGACGGCCCGCCAGCTGCAGCTCCCGGGCCGCCGGATCCAGCCCGGTGATCTCCGCCTGCACAAAGGTCACGCCCGCCAGGGTGCAGAGGCGGCGCAGGTCGACGGCGGCCGCCTCCGGGGGCTCCAGAGCCGCCACCACGGCGGGCAGCAGGCCCGAATAAAGGGCGGTGCCGTGGCGACTCACCAGGGTGATGCGGGTGCGCGGCGGCCGGGTGTGGGGGCGCATCAGCCAGCGCCGCAGCACCAGCACGTGGCTGTGGCCGCCCCCCGCCAGGACCAGCAGGTGGCGCTCGGGAGCGTCGTTCATGGGCCCGGCAGCGGCGCCCCGGTCGTCCGGGCCTGGAAGGCAGCGATCGCCGTGGGCAGGGTGGGGAAGAACAGGCGCGGCCCGATGCGCTCCACCAGGCCGGCCCGCTCCAGCTGGCCGTAGAGGTCCTGCTTGACCCGCGCCAGGCCGAAGGTGATGCCCCGGGCGGTCAGCTCCCGCTGCAGCTCCTCGAGCACGTCGGCCGCGGTGATGTCGATCTCCACGATCGCCTCGGCATTGAGCACGAACCAGGCCACCGGCTGGGACTCGGCGGCGATCGTCGCCAGCACCCGCTGGCGGAAGTGCTCGGCATTGGCGAAGCACAGCGGGGCATCGAAACGGAACAGCACCAGGCCAGGGATGGTGCGCGCCCCCTCCCAGTCGCGCACGTCGTGCAGGCCCGCCAGCCGGGGCACGATCCCCATCACGGCGTCGTGGGGACGCACCAGGCGGGCGAACAGATCGATCACCGACAGCCCCACCGCCAGGGCCACGCCGGTGAGCAGGTCGGTCAGCAGCACCCCCAGCAGCGTGATCAGGGCGAGGCGGAATTCACTGGGGCGAAAGCGCTGCAGCCGCAGGAACTCGGGGATGTCGATCAGGCGCAGGGCGGCATAGATGACGATCGCCCCCAGGGCCGCCGTGGGGAACAGGGCCAGCACCGGCCGCAGCCACAGCAGCACCGCCAGCACCATGGCCAGGGCCACCAGGGAGAACAGCTGGGAGCGGCTGCCGAGCGAATCGCCGATGGCGGTGCGGCTGCCGCTGCTGCTCACCGGAAAACCCTGCATCAGCCCGTTGCCCAGGTTGATGGTGCCCAGGGCCAGCAGTTCCTGGTTGGCGTCGATGCGGTAGCCGCCCCGGGCGGCGAAGGCCCGGGCCGTGAGCACGTTGTCGGAGTAGCCCACCAGGGCGATGCCCACCGCGGCGGTCAGCAGGGAGCGGAGCTGGTCGCCCGACACCGGTGGCGGCAGGGATGGGTGGGGCAGCCCGGCCGGGATGGCACCGATCACCGCCACCCCCTGCTGGTCCAGGTGGGCCCCCGCCACCACCGCCATCGCCAGCAGCACCGCCAGCAGGGGGCCCGGGGCCCGGGGGAAACGTCGCTGCACCAGCAACAGGAACACCAGCACCCCCAGGGCCAGCAGCAGGGTGGGCCGGTGGATCTCCCCCAGCCGGCCCAGCAGCTCCACCAGCTGGCCGGGGAGCGCATCGGCCTGCAGCTTCAGGCCGCTGACCCGCCCCAGCTGGCCGCCGATCATGATCAGGGCCACGCCCCCCAGGTAGCCCACCAGGATCGGCCGGGAGAGCAGATCGGCCAGAAAACCGAGCCGGGCCCAGGCGCCGGCGCAGCAGACGAGCCCCACCAGCAGGGCCAGCAGGCTGCAGAAGCCCGCGTAGGCCAGCGGATCCCCCGCCACCAGCGGCCCGACCGCCGCGGCCGTCATCACGGCGGTGGTGGATTCCGGCCCCACCGACAGCTGGGGGGACGAGCCCAGCAGGGCATAGAGAAAGAGGGGCGGCAGGATCGCCCACAGCCCCGCCACCGGGGCCAGACCGGCCACCTCGGCGTAGGCCATGCACTGGGGCACCAGGTACGCCGCCACGGTCACGCCCGCCAGCAGGTCAGGCCGCAGCCAGCTGCGCTGGTAGCCCAGCAGCCGCGCCAGGCCCGGCAGCACCACCGCCAGGCCCTGGCGCGGCTCCATCAGCGTCCCCCGTGGCGGCTCATTTCCGGCGGGGCGGCAGCACCTGGCTGGGGCACAGGGATTTGTCCTCCTCGACGCCCTTCATACCGGCGAGCACCCCCTCCAGATCGTCCTTGGTGGAGGGGTCGCCGCCGATCACGGCGAGCTGCTCGTTGGCCAGCTTGGCGCGGGTGGCGGTCGAGATGAACCCGTCCTTCTCCAGGTTGCAGAGGGCGCTCATGTAGCCGGAGCCCACCCCCACCATCACCATGAACTCCTCCCGCGGGCTGAGCTCCCCACCCTGGGGCTGGGCCTCGGCGAGCCGCGGCGTCGTATCGAGGAGCGCCAGGAGCATCAGGGCGAAAGAGGTGGGCATGCCGGAGCCGTGGCGTTGCCGTCAGGGTAGGGGGGTACCACGGTCCGCAACACCTCAACCGATCAGCCCCCGGCCACGCACGATCGCCAGGACATAAACGCCGTACAAGGTCAGCAGCAGCCAGCCGCGCCAGCGTTGCAGGACGTCAGAGCCTTTGGGGAGGATCAGCAGGAACAGCGCCGCGAGGCCGAAGCCAAGGACCAGCTGCACCTCCTGGAGCGGCACGGCAATCGGGCTGATGGTGGCGGCGACGCCCACCACCCAGAGCCCGTTGAAGATGTTGCTGCCGAGGATCGTGCCCAGGCCGACCTCAGCCTGACCCCGCCGGGTCGCGATCAGCGACGTGGCCAGCTCCGGCATCGAGGTGCCGATCGCCACAAGGGTGGCGCCAACCAGGAAGGCATCGATGCCGAAGGACTGGGCAAGACCCCGGGCCCCCAGCACCACCAGCCTCCCGGCCACCAGCAGAAGCCCCAGGCCGACGCCACAGAACAGGACGGCAGGCCAGCCGCGCCGCTCCCCCCGAAGCACCTCGGCGACGCTGCGTTGCCGACGCACCTCCTGCACCACGCCCGTTATCCAGAGGAGGAAGACAACCAGAAGCAGGACGCCATCCAGCCGCGAGAGGGTGCCGTCGAGAAGCAACAGCCCTGTCAGCAGCGGGCCCGCCAAGGCCACCGGCAGATCGCGACGGGCGCCCTCCGCAGGCATGCGCTGCCCTGAGATCGCCACCGTGAGGCCCAGGATCAGGGCCACATTGACAACGTTGCTTCCGAGGGCATCCCCCAGCGCGATCTGGGGCTTGCCTTCGAGCGCCGCCATGGTCGCCACCGACAATTCCGGGCTGGATGTGGCAAAGGCCGCCACCGTGGCCCCGACGATCCCGGGTGAGAGGCGTGCCCAGTGGGCCAGGCCCACGGCGCCACGCACGAAAAGCTCCCCGCCCACACCGGCAGCCAGGACGCCGGACCCAAGCAACACAAGGTCAGCGGTCGCCATGGGGACTCCGATGGCTGGACAGGGAGCGTATGGTGCCCGGTTCAGGCCTCCTGGTACACCGACACGTAGACGGTTCCCTGCTCCACCAGCGGCAGCAGCTTGTCGCGCAGATCCTCGTTGTGCAGCCGCACGCAGCCCAGGGTGGCGTGGAGGGGCTGGCGCGGCGCCCAGGCCCCGGGCCAGCCGCAGGCGCTGCCGCCGCCGTGCACCATGATCCCGGCCCGGCCGAAACGCCGCTCCTGCATCTCCAGATCCTCCAGATCGAAGCTGTACCAGCCATAGCTGCGGCGATCATCCGAGTAGGTGGGGCTGGGATCCTGCTCGTAGTCCCGGTAGACCTTCTTGGCGATGCGGTAGATCCCCGGCGGGGTGTCGGTGGAGGTGTCCCGGTACTGGTCCTCCCGGCCCTGGCCGCGCGCCAGCGCCGGGATCTCCCAGAGCAGCCGGCCCTCCACGTCGTAGGCCCGGGCCGTCTCGCTGGCGTCGTTGACCACCACGTGGCTGTCGGATCCGCTGAAGCCGAAGTCCCGGGGGGTCTTCTTCGGACCCACCAGCCCGGGGAGGTCGGCGGGACGATCAGGAGCGGGCGCGGGCGCGGCGGAGGCGGCGGGCGGGGCCGCGAGGGACTTGGCCGCCGATGCCGGGCCGGCAGCCTCCTGCTTCAGCCGCTGCTCCCAGGCTTCGCAGTCGGCCGGGGTGCGGATCTCCCGCTCCGCCTGGGCGCAGGCCACCGCGGGCTCCATGCCGCCCCACACCAGCCCCTCGGCCCGGCGGCGACGACCCAGCCCCACCTCCACCGTCTCGCCGGGATTGCGGTAGAGCATCAGGGCCGAGGGAACGGCCGACCAGCGGCGTTCCCGCAGGTGGCGATCCAGGGTGTCGTGGTACCCATCCCCGTGGAAATGGGCGCCGTTGTTGTAGGCGAAGCTGCAGAGGGCGGCCCGCTGGCGATCCCCCATCTCCGCCCAGAAGGGGATCGTGGCCGCGAGCACCTGCCAGAAGCGCTCGCGGCAGTTGTGCTCGTAGAGCGCGTCGGCCTGCTCCTGGGTGATCACATCCCCCAGCCGGATCGGGGAGCCGTCCTGGTAGAAGGTGCTGCCCCAGCCGATCGTGATCGGGGCGCCGCCGGTGCGGGGATCGGGGTAGGCCTGGAGCCGGCAGCCCTCGTAGTGGTGGTTGAGCTGGGCCACCTCCGGGGGCAGCGCCCCGCCACCGGACGCCGGCAGCCAGGCCTCATCGGGAATGATGAAACGGGCGGGATTGAGGTAGCGCTGCTCGCCGTCCGGCAGCGGCACGGCGCCGCCGGGGCAGGTGTAGGGCCCCGCCAGCCGCGCGATCGCCAGGTCCGTGCCGGGGGCGGGACGCACCCAGGCCACGGCGATGCGGGAGCCGGACGCCACGTAGGAGTCGGCATCGGCGGCGGCGGGGCTGGGGCTGAGCCCCGCATCCTGGCGGGCGGTGATGTAGGGCATCAGAGGCTTCCCCCCAGGCGGATCCGCTCGAGGGGCGTCAGGGCCGGCGCCGGCGGGGCGACGGGCGTGGCAGGGCTCACCTGGATGGGGGTGCGGCTGCGCTCGAGCTCGGCGCGCAGGCGGCCCAGCTCCTCCCGCAGCTGGCCCAGGCGCGGATCCTCCGCGGCAGCGGCAGAAGGGGTGCCCGCGGCGGCCGAGTCAGTGGCGGTGGCCGGGTCGGGCCGGACGACGCCGAGCACCAGCTCCCGCAGGCCGGTGGACCCCAGGGCCCCGAGACGCTGCTCGGCAAACTTCTGCACCACCTTGGGGGCGAAGGCGGCGAGCAGGAAGGCGAAGGTGACGATCATCCCGGTGTCGTCCCGGGGTGGATAGGTGAGGCTGTCCTGCCCGGCCGCGTCCCGGCTGACCATCGGGGCGCTGCGCAGCATCGTGATCGACCCGAAGGCGATCGACGCCAGCAGGGCCAGCAGACACATCAGCCGCATGGAGGATCGGTTGCCGGGGGATTCCTCCAGAAACCCGGTCGTCGGTCCGGCGGCGGCACGGGCGGGGGTCGTCATGGGGGCACCGGGGGACACGGGCTGATCTCATTGTGGCCCGATCTTCCGGGAGCCCCCGCCGCTGCGGACCCCACGGAATTCCATGCCTACATTCGGCACAAATGCTGCCGCCGCCGATGGACGGACTGTCCCCGCCGACCGGTGCCGACACCGGCGGGAAATGCCCCTTCCTGCACGGCACGCTCCGGGGGAGCACGGCCGGGGCCCGCTCCAACCGGGACTGGTGGCCGCGGCAGCTGAACCTGGCGGTGCTGCATCAGCACGCGCCCCAGGCCGATCCGATGGGCGGCGGCTTCGACTACGCCGCGGCGTTCCGCACCATCGACCTGGAGGCCCTGCGCCAGGACCTGGTCGCCCTGATGACCACCTCCCAGGACTGGTGGCCGGCCGACTACGGGCACTACGGGCCGTTCTTCGTGCGCATGGCCTGGCACAGCGCCGGCACCTACCGCATCCACGACGGCCGCGGCGGCGCCGGAGCCGGCACCCAGCGCTTCGCGCCCCTCAACAGCTGGCCCGACAACGGCAACCTGGACAAAGCCCGGCGGCTGCTGTGGCCCATCAAGCAGAAATACGGCAGCGCCCTCTCCTGGGCCGACCTGATCATCCTCGCGGGCAACTGCGCCATCGAATCGATGGGCCTGCCCACCCTGGGCTTCGCCGGGGGCCGCGAAGACGTCTGGGAGCCGGAGATCGACATCGACTGGGGCCCGGAGACCGAATGGCTGGGGGACAAGCGCTACAGCGGTGACCGCGAGCTGGAGGATCCGCTCGGTGCCGTGCAGATGGGGCTGATCTACGTGAACCCCGAGGGGCCCAACGGCGAACCCGATCCCCTAGCCGCCGCCCGGGACATCCGTGAGACCTTCGCCCGCATGGCGATGGACGACGAGGAGACCGTGGCCCTGATCGCCGGGGGCCACACCTTCGGCAAGTGCCACGGCGCCGGCGATCCGGACCTGGTGGGGCCGGAACCCGAGGCGGCCAGCCTGGAGGAGCAGGGGCTGGGCTGGCGCAACCGCTTCGGCAGCGGCAAGGGGGACGACACGATCACCAGCGGTCTGGAGGGCGCCTGGACCGCCAACCCCGTGCAGTGGGACGGCGGCTACTTCGACAACCTGTTCGGCTACGAGTGGGAACTTGAGAAGAGTCCGGCCGGGGCCTGGCAGTGGCGGCCCACCGATCCGGCGGCTGCCGGCACCGTGCCCGATGCCCACGACCCGTCGAAGCGCCACGCACCGATGATGGCCACCACCGACCTGTCCCTGCGGGTCGATCCGGCCTACCTGGAGATCTCCCGGCGGTTCCATGCCAACCCCGACCAGCTGGGGGAGGCCTTCCGCCGCGCCTGGTTCAAGCTCGTGCACCGGGACATGGGGCCCCGCTCCCGCTACCTGGGCAGCCTGGTGCCGGACGAGGTGATGCTCTGGCAGGACCCGATCCCCCCCGTCGACCATCCCCTGGTGGACGCTGACGACATCGCCGCCCTCAAGGGGCGGATCCTGGAGGCAGGCCTGCCCGTCTCCCAGCTGGTGGCCACCGCCTGGGCCGCGGCCGCCAGCTTCCGTGGCTCCGACAAGCGCGGCGGCGCCAACGGCGGCCGGCTGGCGCTGGCCCCCCAGAAGGACTGGGAGGTGAACCAGCCCGCCAAGCTGGCCCGGGCCCTGGAGGCCTTCGAGGCGATCCGCCAGGAGTTCAACGACTCCCGCCACGACGGCAAGCGGATCTCCCTGGCCGACCTGATCGTGCTGGGCGGCTGCGCCGCGGTGGAGGAGGCGGCCCGCCGGGGCGGCCACGCGGTGACGGTGCCCTTCACCCCCGGGCGCATGGATGCCTCCCAGGAGCAGACGGACGTGGCCTCCTTCGCCGTGCTCGAACCGAAGGCCGACGGCTTCCGCAACTACCTGCGGCCGGGCCTGCCGGCCTCCGCCGAGGAGCTGCTCATCGACAAGGCCCAGCTGCTCACCCTCACCGCCCCGGAGATGACGGCGCTGGTGGGCGGTCTGCGGGTGCTGGATGCCAACCACGGCAAGTCACGTCACGGGGTCTTCACCCATCGCCCCGAGACCCTCAGCAACGACTTCTTCGTGAACCTGCTCGACATGGGCACCACCTGGACGGCGACCACCGAGGCGGAGGACAGCTTCGAGGGCCGCGACCGCCACACCGGTGATCTGAAGTGGACCGCCACCCGCGTCGACCTGATCTTCGGCTCCAACGCCCAGCTGCGGGCGATCGCCGAGGTGTACGCCTCCGCCGACGCCGCTGAGCGCTTCGTGGCCGCTTTCGTGGCGGCCTGGGGCAAGGTCATGGACCTCGACCGCTTCGAGCTCGCCTGAACGCCATGAACCCCCTGCTCTCTGCGCAACCGCCCCCGGAACGCCGCGAGGCCATCGGCCGGGCCGGCCTGGGCAGCCTGCTGGCGATCGCTGCCGAGGGCGGGCCGCCCAGCCCCATGGCCCTGCGCACGATCACCGCCATCCGGGACCACCTGATCCACCTGCCCATTCCGCTCGAGGAGCTGGAGCCCCTGACGCCGGAGCAGCTGGCGGCGGCGGTGCCGGAGCCCGAGTGGCGCCAGCGGATCCTGCGCGGCATGACCGTGCTGGCCCTGCTCGAGGACTCCCCTGGCGAGGCCCGCCTGGCCCGGCTCGAGGCCACGGCCCGGGCACTGGCCATCGACGATGCCCCGGTGCAGGCCTTCCGCCACGTGCTCGAGCACCAGTTCAACCTGGTGCGCCTCGACATCCTGCGGCGAGGGTTCCAGCGGGGGGCCGCCTCGGCCTACGTGCGCGATGAGGGCCCCGCCGGAGCCCTGCAGATCGCCCGCTCGCTGCTGAAGCAGGAGGATCCCGCCCTCGCCCGCCGCTACCGGGCCCTGGCGGAACTGCCCCGCGGCAGCCTCGGCCGGGCCTACCTGGCCTTCATTGAGGCCAACGGCTTCAGCGTTCCCGGCGAGCTGGGCGGGCCGCCGCCGCCGGTGGTGCGCCACGACTGCTGCCACGTGCTCGGCGGCTACGGCACCAGCCCCAGCGAGGAATGCGGCGTGCTCGGCTTCCAGGCCGGCTTCGGCCGCAACGACCCCTTCTTCACGATCCTGTTCGGCCTGGCCCAGTTCCAGCTGGGCATCGGCTCCACTCCCGTCACGGCGGCCGAGACCGGCCAGGCCGATCCGGAGGTGATCTTCCGCGGCCTGGAGCACGGCCTCGGCGTCACCCGGGACCTGATCAGCGACTGGGATCCCTGGGACGACTTCCCCCGGCCCCTGGAGGAGGTGCGCCGTCAGTACGGCATCCGGCCGCGTCAGGCGGTGGGGGCTCCCCCGTCGTGATGGCGAAGGGCCGCTCCGGCAGGGCCCCCAGCAGGTCCTGCGGCTGCACCTGCTCGCCGAACAGGGCCAGGGCCCCGGGCCAGATGTAGGCGGTGTTGTAGGCGTTGGCCCCGTGCTTCACCCCGCCGAAGAACTCGAACAGGGCGTCGTCGTAGAAGCGGGTGCAGGTGACGGCCTGGTTGTGGAAGGCGCACAGCGGCGGGCTGGCGTGCGGATCGGAGCAGGAGAAGTAGATCGCCTTGGTCTGGCTGGCGATGGCGGAGAAGTTGGTGCCGCCGCCATCGATCGGGCCCACCCACTGGGCCGGCGGCACCAGGTCGTCGTCCGCGCCGTGCAGGATCGCCATCGGCTGGCAGAGCTGGGGGCCGGTCTGGCGGATCCGCAGGGGATCGGCGGTGAAGGGGGCCCCGAACAGCCTCAGCAGCGCGATGGCGAAGCGGGGAATGCCCATCTCCGACGCGGCGGCCGGATCGGCCACCACGATCACCCGCGGCCGGAAGCGGGCGGACGGATCGTGGCGCAGGGCCCAGGGCAGGCTCAGGCTCAGCAGCCCGCCCAGGGAGTGGCCGAAGCCGTAGACCATGGGTTGGGCCTGCCGCCAGTGGGCGTAGGCCGGCTGCCTGGCCAGATCGTCCCAGCCCGCCTCCACCAGGGCCAGGGCCTGGGCCAGCCAGTCCTTTGGCGACGAAGTCAGGCTCCTGGCCACGGTCCAGAGCAGGTGGCTCAGGTTCCTGGCGTAGGTGCGCCGGAACCAGCCGATCACCACCAGGATCAGCTCGATCAGGAGCAGCGACAGCACCACCCGGCGCAGGTCCCCCAGCGCCTCCGGACCGGCCGCGCCCTGGGGCCGGACGGCGACGCGCAAGGCCTTGCTCGTCCAGGGGCCCGCCTTGGGCACCTCCTGCCAGGTCGGCACGGGGTCCCCGGGGGCCGGGGAGGGGTAATCGCTGCACTGGAAATCCGGGAAGAACACGATGTATCCCTCAGCCGCCAGGGCCAGCAGGTGGCTCTCGTAGAACGAGGGCATGCACAGGGCGAAGCCGTGCAGGTAGAGCACCGCCCGCAGGGGCTGCTCCGCTCTTGCGGCGGCATCCGGCACATACACCCGCAGGTAGTTGCCCTGCTCGTGGCAGCCCCGTTGCCAGATGGTGCAGGCGTGCCCTTCCACGTGGACGCAGCGCCAGTCGGTCGTGGTGGGCTCGCTCATCGGATCAGGCGCAGCGGCGACGCACTGGCCGCGATCGGCCCGGGGGACCGGCGCGTCAGGGACGCCCAGCATGACGACCCTGGCCGGGATCGTCAGGGAACGGCGCCGGGAAGCCCGCCCTGGCCCGCTGGCCCAGGAACGCCCGCACCGCCGGATCGTCCGCCAGGGCGATGGCGCGCCGGTAGGCCAGCTGGGCCTGGCTGGCCTGGCCGGTGCACTGCAGCAGGTGGGCCCGCAGCGCCCACCAGGGCTGGTGCTCCTTCAGGGCCGGCTCGGCGGCCGCCAGAGCCTCCAGTTCGGCCAGGGCCATGGTGGGGCCCGCCAGCTCCGCCAGCACGGCGATCCGGCTCACCCGGGCCCCCGCACTCGGGGCCAGGGCCAGCAGGGCGTCGTAGAGCCCCAGCAGGGCCGGCCAGTCGACCCTGCCGCTGACGGCGCGGTGGGCATGGAGCGACTGGATCGCCGCCTCCAGCTGGAAGCGCCCGGGCCGGCCCGCCCGGGAGGCCTGGGTCAGGACCGCCTCGGCTTCGGCGATCAGGCCGGCGTCCCACAGGGCAGGCTCCTGCTCCAGCAGCGGCACGTAGCTGCCGTCGGCGGCCCGGCGGGCCCCGTGGCGCGCCTCGCCGTGCAGCAGCAGGGCCAGCAGGCCGCGGGCCTCCGGCTCCTCGGGCAGCAGGGCGGCGCACAGCCGCGCCAGCAGCAGCGCCTCCTGGGTCAGCCCCCGGTCGCGGCCGTCGTCGCCCTGACCATCCCAGCCGGTGGTGTAGGCCGCGTAGATCGCCTGCAGCACCGCCGCCGAGCGGACGGGCAGGGCCTCGGCACCCGGCAGCACGAACGGAATGCGGGCCTCACGGATCTTGGCCTTGGCCCGCACCAGCCGCTGGCCCATGGTGGCCGGCGCCACCAGGAAGGCTGCGGCGATCCGGGAGGCGTTGAGCCCCAGGACGGTCTGGAGCATCAGCGGCGCCTGGATCCCCGGATCGATCGCCGGGTGGGCGCAGAGGAACAGCAGCCGCAGCCGCTCGTCGGGGAACTCCATGGGCGGTTCAGGGGTGTCGGGATCCGTGGCGACGGCGTCCAGCTCCGGCAGCAGCATCTCCAGGGTCCGGTCGCGGCGGGCCCGGTCGATCAGACGCCGGCGGGCCACCACCAGCAGCCAGGCTTCGGGGGCCCGGGGCACACCCTCGACGGGCCAGCGCCGCAGGGCGGCGAGGAAGGCATCGCCGAGGGCATCCTCCGCCGCCGCCACATCGCCGCAGCGGGCGGTGAGCCAGGCCACCAGCTTGCCGAAGGACTGCCGTGCCGCCAGCTCCGCCGCCCGCCGCCCCTCCATCTCAGGAGGCGGCCATGGCGAGCACCGGCCGCACCTCCACGGCGCAGCGCTCCGCCGCCGGGCAGCGGGCGGCCCAGATGAGGGCGGCGTCGAGGTCGGGCACGTCGATCAGGAAGAAGCCGCCCAGCTGCTCCTTGCTGTCGGGGAAGGGCCCGTCCTGCACCTGCCGCTCGCCGTGGCGCAGGCGCACGGTGGTGGCGGTGTGGGGAGACTGCAGGGCCTCGCCGCCGGCCATGTGGCCGGCCTCGGCCAGGGCCTGGGAGTAGGCGGCGTAGGCCGGCATCAGGCCAGGACGGTCAGCGAAGTCCTGCTCGCTTTCGAAGATCAGAACGGCGTACTGCATGGGGGGCACTCGAAAGGTTGGTGGGGGACACACTCCCGAAGGGCGTGCGTCATCTCCATGACGGACGGCAGGCCGCCATTTCGACAGAATCAACCCGTTCCGCCCAACCCCGTGTGCCCTCCATGCCCAAGGTCGAGATCTACACCTGGCGCTTCTGCCCCTTCTGCATCCGGGCCAAGCAGCTGCTGGACCGCAAGGGTGTGGCCTACGAGGAATACGTGATCGACGGCGACGAGGACGCCCGCGACGCGATGGTGGCCCGGGGCAGCGACGGCCGGCGCTCGGTGCCCCAGGTCTTCATTGATGGGGCCCATGTGGGCGGCTGCGACGACCTCTACGCCCTCGAGCGCCAGGGCCGCCTGGATGCCCTGCTGGCCGTCGCCAGCTAGGGGGCGGCGCCGCCCTTCCATTCCGCCAGCTCCACGGTGATGCCCTCCGGCCCCCGGAGGAACACCAGCTTGCGGTGGTGGAACTCCATCACCGCGTTGCGGAGCTCCACACCCCCGGCCTGCAGCCGGGCCACGGTGGCCTCCAGGTCGTCGACGGCAAAGCAGATGTGGTTGAACCCCACCCGGGCCAGGTTGTCCATGGCCGGCTCGAGGAGGGGCTCCGGGTGGCGGTAGTGCAGCAACTGCACCTCCAGCCGCGGCGTGGCGCCGGCCAGCACGAGCGTCACGTGGTCGGCCTCGATGCCCTCCACCCCCATGTAGTCGGAAAACTGGGGCCCGCTGATCAGCACGGCCTTGTCCTCGACGAAGCCCAGCAGGCCGAAGAAGTGCCGGGCCGCCGCCAGGTCCCGAACGACGACGGTGACGTGGTCGAAATGCCGGATCATGGGCGCCGCCTCGCTCCAACCCTGGCCCGATTCTCGCCGGGCCCGGCGCCATCCGGAGGTAGCCCCAGGCCCCCCACCCGGGGCTCCCAGCGGCCAGAGTGAGGGGCAACTCCGGCCGGCCCGATGAGCGACAACGCCAGCCCCGCCGATGCCGCCACGCCCGGCCAGGGCGGCGGCTGGCCCCTGATCGACGGCTGGGCCAAGGCCACCCTCTCGCCGCGGGGGCCGAAGCTCTGGCAGACCCTCAACCACAAGAGCGCCTGCCTCTCCTGCGCCTGGGGCACCGGCGGCCAGCACGGCGGCTTCGTCGACGAGCTGGGGGAGCCGCTGCAGCGCTGCCTCAAGAGCGTCGAGGCGATCATGGCCGAGCTGCAGCCGGCGGTGAGCGAGGGGGTGTTCGGCACCCGCAGCCTGGCGGACCTCCAGCGGCTCTCCTCGATGGAGGCCGACCGCCTCGGCCGCCTCAGCCACCCCCTGCTGCTGCGCGAGGGCGGCAGCCACTACGAGCGCATCGGCTGGGACGACGTGTTCGCCATCGCCGAGGCCGCCTTCCGGCGCCCGCCGGAGCGGGTGGCCTCCTACAGCTCGGGGCGCTCCTCCAACGAGGCCGCCTACCTGCTGCAGCTGCTGCTGCGGGCCATGGGCTCCAACAACCTGGCCGACTGCTCCGACCTCTGCCACGCCCCCTCCACCGTGGGGCTCAATGCCGTCTTCGGCTCGGGCACCTCGATGGTGAGCCTGGAGAGCCTGCAGCAGGCGGATTGTGTGGTGCTGGTGGGCTCCAACGCCCCGGCCAACCACCCGCGGCTGATGAATGAGCTGATCAAGCTGCGCCAGCGGGGCGGCACGGTGATCGTCATCAACCCGGTGATCGAGGTGGGGCTGCTGAAGTTCGGCTCCCCCGCCTTCCCGATCCGCTCGATGCTGGCGGGCTCGGAGATCGCCTCCCTGTTCCTCCAGCCCGTGCCGGGCAGCGACACGGCCGTGTTCCTGGGGCTGCAGAAGGCCTTGCTGGAGGCCGGCGCCGTGAAGCGCGATTTCCTGGCCGCCCATGCCGAGGGCTGGGAGGCGCTGCTGGCGCAGCTGGAGAGCACCTCCTGGGAAGCGATCACCGCCAGCTGCGGTCTGAGCCGCCAGGAGCTGGAGCACGCCGCCGCCGTGATCGCCGCAGCCCGGGGCGTGGTGTTCGCCTGGGCGATGGGGATCACCCACCACGCCAACGGCATCGACAACGTGCAGGCGATCGCCAACACCGCCCTGCTCAGCGGCAACGTGGGCCGGCCCGGCGCCGGCACCATGCCGATCCGGGGCCACTCCAACGTGCAGGGCTTCGGCTCGATGGGGGTCACCGTCAAGCTGCGGGCGGAGATGCAGCAGGCCCTCGAGCAGCTGCTGGGCCGGCCCCTGAGCCGGGTGCCCGGCTACGACACCCGCGCCCTGATCGAGGCCGCCGATGCCGGCCGGGTCGACAGCCTGCTGTGCCTGGGGGGCAACCTCTGGGGCGCCAACCCCGACAGCGGCGAGGCGAAGCGGGCCCTGGGCCGCATCGACACGATCCTGTATCTGGCCACCAAGCCCAACCAGGGCCATTTCCACGGCCTGGCCGCCCGCCAGACCCTGGTGCTGCCGGTGTTCAACCGCTTCGAGACGCCGCACCGCACCACCACCGAATCGGGCAACAACTACGTGCGCCTCAACGAGCCGGGCACCACCCACCTGCGCGGCGCCGACCTGATCAGCGAGGTGGCGTTCCTGGCCGAACTGGCCCGGCGCCGCATGGGCAGCGATCCGATCGACTGGGGGCGGCTGCAGGATCCGTCCTACGTGCGGGAACTGATCGGCCGCACCGTGCCCGGCTACGGCCCGATCGCCCGCATCGATGCCACCCGGCAGGAGTTCAGCGTCGAGGGGCGCCTGTTCGACTCCCCCCACTTCCCCACCCCCAGCGGCCGGGCCCGGGTGGCGCCCACCCCCCTGCCCGAACTCACGCTGCCTGGGGCGGAGCACTTCGGCGGCCTCGGGCCCGGGGAAACCGGCCTGGTGCTGGCCCTGATCACGGCCCGCAGCTACGGCCAGCACAACACCGTCGTCTACAAGGCCGGCGACAGCTACCGGGGCATGCCCCATCGCCACACGATCCTGATGAACCGGGCCGACCTGCACCGCTGCGGCCTGGCGGCCCACCAGCGGGTAACGGTGCAGGGCGAGGCGGGCGCCCTGGAGGGGGTGGAGATCATCCCCGGCGAGATCCGGGAGGGCGCCGCGCTGATGTTCTATCCAGAAGTGAACGTGATCATGAAGGCCGTCATCGACCCCCGCTGCGGCACCCCGGCCTTCAAGCGGGTGCCGGTGCTGGTGCGGGGGGCGGTGGCTGCAGCGTCCGGAGCCGCTCAGCCCCCCAGGTAGGCCATCTCCGCCGGCGCCGGCCGTCGATCGGCCGCCTCCTGCCGCTCCTCGCTCCAACGATCGCGGCGGGCGCGCCAAAGCCCCTCCAGCGCCTGCCGCAGCCGGCCCGGCTCTGGCTGGGGCCGCAGCCAGGGCTTGAGGTCGGTGCCGTCGGCGGCGAACAGGCAGCTGTAGGCCACCCCGTCGGCGGTGATCCGCAGCCGGTTGCAGTCGCCGCAGAAGGGCGCCGTGATCGAGGCCACCACCGCCAGGTGGGCGCCGCCATCGGCTCCGGCAGCGTCAGCGGCGCGGTCGCGGTAGCGCCAGCGGCCTGCTGTGCCGTGGGGCGCCCGACCCACCGGCTCCAGCGGCCAGGCCGCCCCGATGCGGGCCACCATCTCGGCCGCCGGCAGCACCTGCTCCGGCTCCCAGCCGTTGCGGTTGCCCACATCCATGAACTCGATCAGGCGCAGCTCCAGCCCCTGCTCCCGGGCCAGGGCCGCCAGGGGCAGCAGCTGGTCGGCGTTGCCGGAGCGGGTGATCACCGCATTCAGCTTCAAGGCGCCGCGGGCCGGATCGAAGCCGGCCTCCCGCGCGTGCCGGATCGCCGCGAGCACCCTCTGGAGCACGGCGTCGCCGGCGGCCGGGCTCCCCAGGCCGGCCATGCGCGCCACGCTGGCCCCGTCGGTGCCATCGAGGCTGAGGGTGATCCGGTCGAGCCCCGCCGCCTTCAGCTGCCGGGCCCGCTCGGCGCCCAGCAGCACCCCGTTGCTGGTGAGGGCGATCTCCCGCAGGGCGCCGCGGGGATCGCCGGGGTCCCGCCGCCGCAGCGGCTGCAGGGCGGCGATCAGCTCCTCCAGGCGCCGGTGCAGCAGGGGCTCGCCGCCGGTGAGGCGCAGGGTGTGCACCCCCAGGCCCACGGTCGCCTCCACCAGGGCCACCCGTTCCGCCAGGGTCAGCAGGTCGGGCGGATCCTCGAGATCCGGGCAGCAGTAGGGACAGGCCAGGTTGCAGCGGGCCGTCAGCGACAGCCGCAGCACCCCCAGGGGCCGGCCATGCAGATCCAGGGGACGCTCCGCCATGGCAGGAAAGCTAGGGCCACAGGCCGGTGGCGTCGTCGGGGGTGTTGGCATTGCGCAGGCCCGCGGCCGGCAGGGCCACCGGCACCACCACCTCCCCCGCCAGCCAGTCCTGCAGCCGCCGGCCCCCCGCCGCCGTGAAGGCACCCAGCCGCTCCCGCCGCCCGGGATGGGCCGGATAGACCCCCAGCAGCGGCTGCAGCCGCCGGCCGTCGTGGGCCAGGTGGATGGCGGCGGCACCGGGGGCGGCCTGGACGGCGGCGGCCGCCAGCAGGGCCTCGAGGGTGGCGGCCTCCAGCCAAGGCATGTCCACCGGGCAGAGCAGCAGGCCCTGGCCGGGGTGGCGCGCCATCAGCCGCTCCAGGGCCAGCAGCGGCCCCTCCCGGGGTGGCGGCTCCTCCAGGACCGTGATCGGCTGGCCTTGCCCGTCCCGCAGGGGCAGCGCCAGATCATGGTGGGCCCGGTGGTGGCTGAGCAGGGTGATCGGCAGCGGCAGCGCCGCCAGCCGAGCCAGGCTGAACTCCAGCCAGGTGCCCCCGGCGGGGTGGGGCAGCAGGGCCTTGTCCGTGCCCATGCGGCGGCTGGCGCCGCCGCTGAGCAGGCAGGCCCGCAGGCCGCTCATGCCAGCAGGGCGAATTCCGCCAGGGCCAGCGGCAGGTTGCGGTGCTCATGGCCCGGATGGCTGAGCTTCACCAGGGCGAAGCGCTGCAGCTCATCGAGCTGCCCCCAGGCGTGGGGGGGCAGGGTCAGGCCCAGCTGGCGACAGGAGGCAAGCAACACCTCCGGGGGCTCGTCGCCCTGCTGCCACGGGGCGCCGCAAGCAGGCTCCAGCCGCCCGGCGGCGCCGGCGGCCATGGTGGCCGTGCGCTGGACGAGCCAGAGATCCAGCGCCGCCAAGGCCTCGGGATCGTCGGGCCAGTCCAGCAGCCGCTGCCGTTCCCCCTCGTCGAGGTCACTCCAGTGCACCAGCTTCAACTTGACGCCCACCAGGTCGAGCTTGCGCCGCACCGCCATGGGGATGCAGCGCAGGTCGTCGACGAAGTCGGCCTCGAAGCCGAAACAGTGGTCGTGGCGGCCCATGGGTCCGGGGCGCAGGAGGCCCACCCTAGGCAGCACCACCACCGGAACTGGCCCAGGCCCCACGGCCTTTCGTAGCCGATCTCACCGTGGGACCCCACCAGGATTAGGTTCACTGAAGAGACCGCAGAGGCTTCTCACGGAGTCGCTCCCATGACCGCCACCGTCCCGTCGAGAGACGAGCTGCAGGATCACCGACCCTCCGGGGCCAGCCAGGGTCCCCGGCCCGCTCCGATGTTCGAGCTGATCCCCTACGAGAAGTTCCGCGACACGCCGTCGGTGCGGTTCTTCGACATCACCGTGCCCACCTCGAACAAGCGGGATCTGGTGGTCCATTCGGGTCCGGCGGTGAGCCCGCCCGACTGCCCGGAGACCGGCAGCTGGCAGTTCTATCTGCACCCCCACCAGGAGGACAACCTGCTCGCCATGCATGGCGGCCGCACCTTCTTCCTGGTCAATCTCGGCTGGAACTACCCGTATCACATCGTTCGCCTCGACTGCGGCGGCGACATCCTGCGCATTCCCCCCGGCACGTTCCACCGCTCCGTCTCCGATCCCGATGGCTCCCTGGTGCTCAACCAGGCCGTGCGCGAGGAGGGCGCCAGCGTGGTGCGCGAGTTCCGGGTGTACAACAGCCACCGCATCCCCCGGTTGTTCGCCGTGACCTCCAAGACCGCCCCCCTGCCCAAGCTGCACGGGGTGAGCTGGTAGGCCGGGTCCTCAGGCCACCGCCGCCGCGCCGGCCAGCAGGCTTTCAAAGGCCTCGGCGGGCATCGGCCTTCCCAGCAGGAACCCCTGAAACTGATCGCAGCCGAGGTTCTGCAGCATCCGCAGCTGTTCGGCGGTTTCCACCCCTTCGGCCAGGGTCATCAGCCCCAGTTCCTTGGCCATCACGATCGTGGCCTTGACGATGGCCAGGTCGGCATCGTCGTTGCCGAGCCGTTCCACGAAGAACCGGTCGATCTTGAGTTTGTCGAGGGGCAGGGAGTGGAGCATGGCCAACGAGGAGTAGCCCGTGCCGAAGTCGTCGATGGCCAGGCTGAAGCCGCTCTCGGCGAGCTGCCGCAGCTGCTCGCCGGCCCGGTCGGGATCGTTCAGCAGGGCTGTTTCCGTGATCTCCAGCTCGAGGTTCTCCGGCACCAGGTCGTAGGTGTTCAGCGCCCCGGCCAGCAGCTCGGAGAGGGAGGGATGGTCGGCCCCCAGCTGCAGGGCCGAGATGTTGATCGCCAGCTTTCCCGGCCGCAGCCCCTGGCGATGCCAGGCGTGCAGCTGCCGGCAGGCCTCCTCGATCACCCAGAGGCCGATGGTGTGGATCTGGCCGGTCTTTTCCGCCAGCGGGATGAAGACGTTGGGGGACACCATCCGACCGTTCTGATCACGCCAGCGCAGCAGGGCCTCGGCCCCGGCGATCCGGCTGCCACCCCGATCGATCTGGGGCTGGTAGAAGAGGCGCAGCTGTTCCCGATCGATCGCCCGGCCCAGGCTCAGCTCCAGCTCGAGGCGCTCCCGCAGCTGCAGGCTGATCTCCGGGGTGTAGAAGCGCAGCTGGTTCTTGCCGTGCTGCTTGGCCTCCATCAGGGCCGTGTTGGCGCAGCGCAGCAGGGTGTCCGGGTCGGTGCCGTGGTCGGGGGCCAGGGCCACCCCGAGGGAGGCGCTGGGCTGGACCGCCAGACCGGTGCCCATCCCGGGGGTGTTGCCGAGGCTGCGGCGGATCTCCTCCGCCCACTGCAGGGCCTCAAGCCGGTCGGCCATGGCCACGGGCCGCAGCAGGATGAACTCGTCACTGCCCACCCGGGCCAGCCAGTCGTCGGGGCGCATCAGGTGCCGCAGGCAGCTGCCGCTGGCCTGGAGCACCTGGTTGCCGATCTCATGGCCGAGGCTGTTGTTGATCGACTGGAAGTTGTCGAGGTCGAGGTTGATCAGGACGATGCCGTGCTCCCTGCCGGCCGTGCGCAGCAGGCGGGCCAGCTGCCGGACGGTGGCGGCCTTGTTGGGAAGCCGGGTGAGGGGATCGACGAAGGCGATGCGCTCCAGCCGCTGCTGGATCTCGTGCTGTTCGCTGATGTCCTGGACCGTGCCCAGCGTGGTGAGCGGCGCACCGTCGTCGCCGAGGACGGTGCGCCCCCGCTCCAGCACCACCTTGAGGCGGCCATCGTCGAGCAGCAGCCGGTACTCGATCCTGTAGGGCCGGCCGGAGCGGGTCGCGTCCTGGAAGGTGGCATCCACCAGGGCGCGATCGTCCGGATGCACCTTGCCGAGAAACAGCGCATAGGTCAGGGCCCCCACGTCCGGGGGGATGCCCAGGATGCTGTAGGTCTCCCTCGACAGGAGCAGCTCGCCCGTGAGGTGGTTCAGCTCCCAGCTGCCCACATGGGTGAGCCGTTCGGCCTCCTGCAGCAGCGAGCCCAGCCGGGTGCTTTCCCGCAGGGCCGTGTCCAGTTCGGTGCGGTCACGGTGGCTCACCAGGGCCACGAGCCGGCCGCAGAGATTGAGCACCTGGTAGCTCACGGACACATCCCGGCAGGCGCCGGAGCGGGCCCGGTGGCGCGTGGCGAAGCTGCCCCTGGGCTGCTGTCGCATCGCCCGCAGCTGGTCGCGCATCAGGTCGTCGGCCAGCTCCCCATCCGCCTGAATCGCCGCCGGATTCAGGGTGAGGAAGTGCTCGCGGGCGTAGCCGAGCCGCTCATGGGCGGAACGGTTGCAGTCGATGAAATGACCACTGGCCAGATCAAGCACGACAAGATCATCACTGCCCAGGTCGGCAGCAAAACGCAGTGCATCGCCGACGCTGTCGACGCAAGGAATCAGCCCCTGTTCCGCCGGGGTGCTGAACCAGAAGGATTGCACTGACGGTTCCATTCACGGCAGATCTTAGGCAGCGTTTTCATTGCTGACCAGACTGGGGAAGAAAAGCCCCTGCCAGGCTGAAGGACGGCGGGATGACGGCCTTGCTCCTGAAGATTTCACTGGAGGCCTGGGAAGCCCAGGGCCTCAAAAGTGAGGAAAAGAGAAGAATTCAACGCCCCTGATCGCCCGTCCGCACTTGGTTTTCGTCAATCCGCAGATCGATGGTGAGATCCGTCGGGCGCTGGCGTCCCTGCCAGGGGGGAGCCTCGGGCACCGGCTCGGCCACAGGTGACGGAGCGGCATCAAAGCGGTGGCCGTCCGGGTGCAGCTGGAAGGCCCGATCGCCGCCGGGGGTGCGCACGATCAGCTCCAGGGGCATGTGGGGCTCGATCGCCGGATGCAGGCACGGGTAGAGACGCTGGAAGCGGAAGCGGACCGCCAAGGGCCGGTCGGCTCCGTCGGCCGCGGGCTCCAGCGGCAGGGACCGGCCGTTGATGAACAGCCCGCAGTCGCGGCGGAACGCCCCATTGGCCACCACCTCGAAGCGGCGCAGGGAGCCGTCGATGAACCGGCTGGTGAACCCACCCTGCACCGGGGTGTCGCAGATCAGGGGCCAGGGCTCGGGGGCCGGCCGCAGCTCCAGGGCGGGTGCCGCGCCGGTGGCGCCGGCCTCCCCCTGCCAGCGCAGCAGGGGCGGGAAGCGCCACTCCCAGATGGCCCGGAACGGCGCCGGATCGAGGGCCAGGCCGTCGGCCGCCAGGTCGGCCAGGATGGCCTCCAGATCGGCCCACAGCTGGCTGGGCAGCAGCTGGCGGTCGTGGAGGGCCGATCCCCAGTCGTACAGCCGGTCGGGCCGGTGGCCGGGCTCAAGCAGGTGAGCCGCCAGGGCGCTCCACAGCAGGGCGATGGTGCTGCTCCACTCCATGCGGGGCAGGCTCTCCAGGGCCCGGAACTCCACCAGGCCCAGGCAGCCGGCCGGGGCTCCGGGGTTCCAGAACTTGTCGAAGCTGATCTCGCTGCGGTGGTTGTTGCCGCTGCGGTCGGCGTGGAGGTGGCGCAGCGTCTCGCCGATCAGACCCCGGACATCGCCGAAGGGTTCGTCCGATGGCTGGCCCTCCGACTGCTCGATGGCCCGGTAGGCCAGCTCCAGGTCGAAGCATTCGCCGATCGCCTCGTCCGGCCTGGGCGACTGGGAGGCCGGCCCCACCCCCGGACCGCAGAACAGATACGCCAAAGACGGATGCCGTTGCCAGTAGCGCAGGATCCCCGTCAGCCAGGCCGGCCGGGAGAAGAAGGGATGGTGGGCCAGGTCGGGGCCGCCCCAGAGCAGGTGGTTGCCGCCGCCGGTGCCCTCCTGGCGGCCATCGCCCAGGTCCTTCCAGCTGCGCAGTCCGACGCGCGCGCCGACCTCCTCCAGCCGCTGCAGCCACTGGTGGTACTCCAGCCAGCTGTGGCAGACGGGCAGGTTGATCTCCAGCACGCCGGGGTCGGCCGTCAGGCCCAGCACCTGCCAGCGCTCGCCGGCATCGAGGGGCAGTACCCCGCTCAGCCGGGGCGCCGCCAGCGGGCCGAGGCTGTCGGCCACCGCCTGCAGAAGCAGGCGCAGGGGTTCCCGCTCCAGGGGGGGAAGGAACAGCTCCCAGCCCTCGGGGTCCACCTCCAGGGTGAGCACCTGGCGGGGCACGTCCTCGGGCAGATGCTCCAGGGGCAGGCGCAGGCCGGCGGGACCGGGGGCACCGGTGAGTTCCCGCAGGGCCTCCTCCAGCGGCCAGGGCGCCACCGCCCAGGCCACCGCCGCCGCCGGGTCGTCCGCCTCGGGCGGCGCCACGCTCAGGGGGGCGGCCCAGGCCCGGCGCTCGGGATCGAAGGGGTCCCGCAGCAGCACGGGCTGCAGGCGGATGCCCAGCCGGGCGCCCAGCTGCTCCAGCCAGGCCGGGCCGGCCTCGGCCGTCAGCGGTGCCCCCTCCAGGCCGGGCTGGCAGAGGCCGGGCCAGCGCACCGGCGCCGTGCCGTCGTCCCCCAGGAACAGCCGCAGGGCCCAGCGGGGATTGACTTCGCCGTCGTAACGCTTGCCGGGGCAGTACAGGAGGGTGCTGCCGGGCCAGACCTGCTGCTGCAGATCCCGTGCCATGGCCCGGGCGATCGGGAGCTTGGTGGGTCCATCGGCGGTGACGCTCCACTCCGGCCCCTCCGGCTCGAGGGGCACCAGGGTGGGCTCACCGCCGAGGGTGAGCTGGATGCCGGCGGCCCTCAGGCGGGACTCGGCCGCCTCGGCCACCCTCTCCATCCAGCTCATGCGGGCCAGCTCATGCGGGTTGCGGGAGGCTCATGGGGACGGGCTTGGAATCACGCTGCAGGAATTGACAGGAACCGGAGCCACCTTCCAGATGCGCTCGGCGTACTCCTGGATGGACCGGTCGCTGCTGAAGAAGCCACAGCGGGCCGTGTTGAGCACGGACATCATGCTCCACCGTCCGGCATCGCACCAGGCGCTGTCGACCTCGTTCTGGGCGCGGCGGTAGTCGCCCAGGTCGGCCATCACCCGGAAGGGGTCGCTGCTGCAGAGATTGGCCAGCAGCGGATGGAACAGGTCGCGGTCGCCCTCGCTGAAGTGGCCCGAACCGATCAGGTCGATGGCCTCCTTGGCCAGGGCGTCGTTCTCCAGCCAGGGCATCGGGTGGTAGCCGTTGCGGTTGATGGCGGCCAGCTGCTCGGCGGTGTGGCCGAACAGGAAGAAGTTGTCGTCACCGACCCGCTCCCGGATCTCGATGTTGGCCCCATCGAGGGTGCCGATGGTGAGGGCGCCGTTCAGCGACATCTTCATGTTGCCCGTGCCGGAGGCCTCCATGCCGGCGGTGGAGATCTGTTCGGACAGGTCGACGGCCGGGTAGATCTTCTGGCCCAGCTTGACGCTGAAGTTGGGCAGGAAGATCACCCGCAGGCGGCCGTCCATCGCCGGGTCGATGTTGATGATCTCCGCCATGCCCACGATCAGGCGGATGATCAGCTTGGCCATGGCGTAGCCGGGGGCCGCCTTGCCGCCGAAGATCACCGTGCGCGGCGGCAGGTCCTCCCCTGCCCGCAGGCGCAGGTAGCGCTCCACCACCTGCAGGGCGGCCATGTGCTGGCGCTTGTACTCGTGGATCCGCTTCACCTGCACGTCGAACAGGGAGGAGGGGTCCACCAGCACGCCGGTGTCCTGGCGGATCGTCGCCGCCAGGCGCTCCTTGGCCTGCTCCCGCACCCCCTGCCAGCGCTCCAGGAAGGCCGCATCGGTGGCCAGGGGTTCGAGCTGACGGAGCTGGTCGAGGTGCCGGCACCAGTCGGTGCCGATGGCGTCGTTGAGCAGGGCGGCCAGGGGCGGGTTGGCGACCGCCAGCCAGCGCCGCGGCGTGACGCCGTTGGTGATGTTGGTGAAGCGATCCGGCCAGACCCGGGCGAAATCGGCGAACAGGTTCTCCTTCAGCAGGCGGCTGTGCAGTTCCGCCACGCCGTTGACCGTGTGGCTGCCCACCACCGCCAGGTGGGCCATGCGCACCTTGCGGTGGGGGCCCTCCTCGATCAGTGACAGCCGCTCCAGCAGCTCCGGCTGGCCGGGGAAGCGGATGCGCAGGGTGCGCAGGAAGCGGGCATTGATCTCGTAGATGATCTGCAGCTGGCGCGGCAGCAGCTGCTGGAACAGCTCCAGCCCCCAGGCCTCCAGGGCCTCGGGCAGCAGGGTGTGGTTCGTGTAGCTGATCGTGGCGGTGGTGATGCTCCAGGCGGTGTCCCAGTCGACGCCGTGGACGTCGATCAGCAGCCGCATCAGCTCCGCCACGGCGATCGCCGGGTGGGTGTCGTTGAGCTGCACCGCGAACTTGCGGTGGAACTCGGTGACCGGGATCCCCTGGCTGCCGAGGATGCGGAACATGTCCTGCAGGGAGCAGGAGACGAAGAAGATCTGCTGGCTGAGTCGCAGGCGCTTGCCCTGCTCCAGCTCGTCATTCGGGTAGAGCACCTTGGAGAGGGTCTCCGACTGCACCTTGTGCAGCACGGCCCGGGTGTAGTCGCCGGCATTGAAGGAGGCGAAATCGAAGGCGTCGGGCGCCTGGGCCGACCACAGCCGCAGGGTGTTGGCGGTGTGGACGCCATAGCCCAGGATCGGGGTGTCGTAGGCCACGCCGATCACCGTCTGGCCGCCGATCAGCACCGGGTAGCTCCATTCCGGGCGGATCACCTCCCAGGGGTTGCCGCGGGCCAGCCAGGGATCGGTGCTCTCCATCTGGCCGTTGGGGCCGATCTGCTGGCGGAAGATGCCGAACTCGTAGCGGATGCCGTAGCCGATGGCCGGCAGCTCGAGGGTGGCCATCGACTCCTGGAAACAGGCCGCCAGCCGGCCCAGGCCGCCATTGCCCAGGCCCGGTTCCGGCTCCTCCGCCAGCATCTCGTCAAGGGTGAGGCCGAGGGCCTCGCAGGCGGCCGCGGCCTCCTCCCGCAGCCCGAGGCTGACCAGGTTGTTCTCCAGGTGGGGCCCCAGCAGGAATTCCGCCGACATGTAGGTGGCGGTGCGGACGTGCTGGCTGGTGTAGGTGTCGGCGGTGTCGACCCAGCTGGTCAGCAGGATGTCCCGGACCGCCAGCGACAGGCAGACGTAGTGGTCGTGGGTGGTGGCGAGGGAGGCGGACTTGGCCTGGCTGGAGAACAGATGGCGCCGCATCGCCTCCAGGAGGGCCTGGCCCTTGGGCGGGCACGCGGCGGGTGTGGGGCTGGCCATGGGGATGGGCGGCGAGCGACGAAGTGGCACCAGTCCTGGCCTGGGGAGTGCCGCCGCCGCTGATGCATCGGCTACCAGCGGGCGCACCTTAAGAGTGGCTTCGCTTCAGCCGTGCAGCACCTCGTGCCAGGCGGAGCCCATCGGCGTGGGCTCCAGCAGCTCCGCCTCGATGGCCCATTCCAGCTCGCTGTCCACCCCCGTGGGGCCCGAGAAGCTGCCATTCACCGCCGCGGTGAGGGTGGGCTTGGAGGAGGTGGCCAGGGTGATGTAGCGGTCGTCGACGCTGCCCATGCCGCTGGGGTCGAACCCTCGCCAGCCCGCCCCGGGCAGGTAGACCTCCGCCCAGGCGTGCAGGTCGTACTGCTTCGGCTGCGGTTCCACCAGGTGGTAGCCGCTCACGAACCGGGACGGCAGACCGACGCAGCGGCAGGTCTCGACCATCAGCATCGCCAGGTCGCGGCAGGAACCCACCCGCTCCTTGAGGGTGCGCCCCGCCGGCCAGGCCGGCCCCACGTGCCGCTGGGTGTACTTGACCCGGTCCTTGATGATCTCCACCAGCTGCTCGAGGAACATCAGCCCCCGCTGGTCACTGCCCATCAGGGCCTCCTGGGCCAGGTCCACGGCGGCGGGGTCGTGCTGGCCGTTGGGCAGCCAGCCCTCCAGGGAGCCCAGCAGATCGCCGTTGAGGTGGCCCACCGGATAGGGCAGCAGCGGCTCCTGGTCCTCCAGGCAGGTCGCCAGGGACGGGGGCTGCTGGGTCTCCACATCGCTGATCGCCTGCACCCGGAAGTGCTCGGTGCTGCCCGTGAAGCGGGCCCGCAGGATCTCATCGCCGCTGGCGGCCAGCAATGGGTAGAAGCAGGACGGCTCCGGCGTGACCGCCAGGTGGAAGTGCAGCAGGCGCTGGAAGCCGTGGCCCCGGGGCTTGAGGCAGAACCGGTGGGGACCCAGGAAGACCGGAGCGCTGTAGCGGTAGTCGAAGGTGTGGGTTATGCGGGCTCGCATGCCGCCTCCTGACTGGCGGTGGTGCCGGCGGGGGCGATGAAGTAGCGCGCTTCGATCAGCTCATGCAGGCGATTGAGATCGGACTGGAAGTTGTCGATGGCTTCATGGAGCCCGGTGGCCACCAGTTCGTCGATCCTGGTGAAGCTCCAGTGGGCCAGGGTGAGCCCGATCAGGCACTCCAGATCGTCGGCGGGGCGGGGAACGGAGCTGCCGCGGATGATCCGCAGCGTGTCGCTGATCCGCTCCAGGCAGTAGCGCACCGAGCGGGGAAAGATCGGATCCAGCAACAGGAAGGCGGCCACGGCCTTGGGTTCGATGGCCTGCTGGCTGGACTGGCGGAACATCTGGTAGGCGCCGGCCGAGCGCAGCAGGGAGATCCACTGCAGCTCGTCGAGCACCCCACCCACCTCCTCGGGGGACGGCAGCAGCAGGAAGTATTTGACGTCCAGGATCCGGGTGGTCTTGTCGGCCCGCTCCAGCAGCCGCCCCAGCCGGCTGAACTGCCAGGAGAGGTCGCGGCTGAGGGTGGCGTCGGTGATGCCGTAGAAGAGCTGGCAGGCGCGGCGGATCTCCCGCAGCTGCTCCTGGGGCGGCTGCCGCCAGAAGGCCTCCTCCTGCAACGTCCAGTAGATGTCGTTGATCTGCTCCCACATCTCCGTGGTCATCACCTCCCGGATCTGACGGGCGTTCTCACGGGCATTGGCAATGCAGTTGAGAACGCTGCTGGGGTTCTTCGCCTCCCGCACCAGGAAATGGATCACCGCGTCAGGCGTGACCACCGGATAGAGCTCATCGAAGAGCTTGCGGTCACCGCTGGCCTCGATCAGGGGCAGCCAGGGCTCGGCGCTGCCGGGGGGACAGTCGAGGGCCATGGCTTCACTCACCTCCACGAACCGGGAGATGTTCTCGGCCCGCTCGACGTTGCGGTTGATCCAGTAGAGGGAGTCGGCGACGCGGCTCAGCATGGGGCTTCATCCACGATCCAGGTGTCCTTGCAGCCGCCGCCCTGGGAGGAGTTGACCACCAGGGAGCCGCGACGCAGCGCCACGCGGGTGAGGCCGCCGGGGCTCACCCAGGCCTCCTTGCCGCGCAGCACGTAGGGCCGCAGATCCACGTGGCAGGGATAGAGCTCCCCTTCGCTCAGGGAGGGCACGGTGGAGAGCTCCAGGGTCGGCTGGGCAATGTAGTTGCGGGGGTTGGCCTGGATCTTGACGGCGAATTCGTCGATGTCCACCTGGCTCGCATGGGGGCCGATCAGCATCCCGTAGCCGCCGGCCTCCGCCACGGCCTTCACCACCAGCTCCCCGAGGTGCGCCAGCACGTAGGCCTGGTCGTCGGGGCGGGAGCAGATGTAGGTGGGGACGTTCTCGATGATCGGCTCCTCGCCCAGGTAGTAACGGATCATCTCGCCCACGTAGGCGTAAATCAGCTTGTCATCGGCCACGCCGGTGCCGGGGGCATTGGCGATCGCCACCCGACCGGCGGCATAGGCCCCCATCAGCCCCCGGACACCCAGCAGCGAATCGCTGCGGAACACGGCCGGGTCGAGGAAGTCGTCATCGATGCGGCGGTAGATCACGTCGACCGTCTCCAGGCCGGCGGTGCTGCGCATCCAGACCCGATCCCCCTCGCAGACCAGGTCGCGTCCCTCCACCAGCTGGATGCCCATCTGCTGGGCGAGGTAGCTGTGCTCGAAGTAGGCGCTGTTGAACACTCCCGGAGTGAGCAGCACCACCTTGGGGGTGTCGGTCCAGGGGGCCAGCTCCCGCAGGGTCTGCAGGAGGTGGGAGGGGTAGTCGTCGATGGGCTGCACCGTGCGGCCGGCGAACAGGCTCGGGAACATGCGCTTCATGACGCGCCGGTTCTCGAGGAAGTAGGCCACCCCGGAAGGGCAGCGCAGGTTGTCCTCCAGCACCCGCCAGGTGCCGTCGCCGTCGCGCACCAGATCGAGGCCGGAGATGTGGCACCAGCGGCCGAGGGGCGGCTTGAACCCCTGCATCTGGGGCCGCCAGCCCTGGGAGCTTTCGACGTCGGCCCTGGGCACCACCCCGTCGGCAAGGATCTTCTGGTCGCCGTAGACGTCGGCCAGGAAGCGGTCGATCGCCTCCAGGCGCTGGAACAGGCCCCGCTCCAGCCGCTCCCAGTCCCGGGCTCCGATCAGGCGGGGGAGGGGATCAAAGGGGAGGATCCGCTCGACGCCTTTGCTATCGGAATCGTTGAGCCGGAAGGTGGCGCCGAGCCGCTTGAGCAGCATGCCGGCGGCCGCGTGGTTGCGGTTCAGCTGGTCGAGCCCCATCTGGCCCAGGGAGGACAGCAGGGGGGTCAGGGTCGCCCGCGGCTGGTCGGTGGCGGTGAAGTACTCGTCGTACCCCTGGTTCGGCTTGTATTGACTGAACATTCCACACCCGTCCGCGCGCCTGGATCCTGCAGTGCCGCCGGGGTGGCCACCCGTTGCCGTTGCTACGAAACCCGGGGTGACCTGGGCCTCTGCGGGGCTAGCGCTTCATACGAATAGCGTTTTTATAAGCAAGGGCCGCTGTGGGATACGCAGGGTTCAGGATGGACACACCAGCAGGGACGAGGGCCATGCTGACCAGTCAGAGCGGATCCCAGGCCCCCATGGCCCCCCGCGCTACGGGCGCCCTGCTGCACGAGCGGGAAAGAACCGCCACCCGTCGCGAGAAGCGCGCCTTCGCCCGGCACTCGATCGAGAGTTGCCGCACCATCGCCGTCCGGCGTCTCGACGCCGATGGCCAGCCCTTCGGCCGCTGGTTCATCGCCGACATCGCCGACGTGGCCGAGGGCGGGATGTGCCTGATCGCCAACGAGGACCAGGCGCTGGAGGCGGGGCAGTGGCTGCTGCTGGATGTGCGCTCCCATCCCGGCTTCGGCCAGCTGCGCCTGCGGGCCCAGTTGCGCTGGTTCACCCGGGCCCACTTCGCCCTCAGCTTCGGTGTGGCCTTCGCCACCCCCCTCAAGGAGGTGCCGGTCCTTTCGGTGGAGCGGCGCGGCACACGCCGGGACCCCAACCAGGAGGAATGGGCCCTAGAGGAGGCGCGGATGGGTGGCGCAGCGGCGCAAACTCCGTAGATTGCGCTTCAGATTCGTGCACCGAGCAGCGCCGCCATGTCCGCCCTGCCGTTTGCTCGCCCGCTTCTGGGAACCCTCCTCGGCGCAGGGATTGTCCTGAGTGGTTCGCCGGGGCAGGCCCTCGGCACCACCTTCACCTTCGACCTCGGCAGCGGCACCGCCACCCCCGCCGATCCCCAGGCCTCCTCCACCAAGACCTTCAGCGCCCAGGCCGACGGCCGCATGCTCCGGCTGGTGTTCCAGAACGCCCTGCTCCCTGATGACACCGCCAAACCCGTCAGTGCCACCGATGAAGGGCTCTGCCTCTACAAGGCCGGCGGGCCCGGCCTGAACGACATCGGCCTGACCAACTGCGGACGGGACACCCCCGGCAACGGCACCGGGACGGCCAATCAGAGCGCCATCGAGCTGGTCTTCGATCAGGCGGTGGAGCTGGTCAGCTACCGCTACGGCAGCCTGCGGGTCGGCCTGGGCAACCCCCTGCTCACCTGGGGTGAGCCCACCAGTCCGGTGGTCTCCACCGAAACCCTGTTCGACAAACAGGTGGGCACCAGCTACGCCTTCGCCAACCCCTTCGTCGTCGGGGCCAACCAGGTCATCGCCATCACCGGCGTCGGCGGAGACCGTGACTCGAGCAGCACGGAGGTGCTGCTCAGCCAGCTCGTGGTGCGGGCCATCCCCTCCGAGCCCGCCACAGACGTTCCCGGCCCGCTGCCCCTGGCCGGAGCCCTGGCCGCCTTCGGCTGGAGCCGGCGGCTGCGGGACCGCCTGAACCGCCGCGGTGCGCCCTACAGCAGGAAGTAGCGCTGCGCCATCGGCAGCACCTCCGCCGGTTCGCAGGTGAGCAGTTCGCCGTCGGCGAAGACCTCGTAGGTCTGGGGGTCCACCTCCACCTTGGGCAGGGCCGTGTTGTTGCGCATCTGGGCCTTGCCGATGCCCCGGGTCTGCACCACCGGCACGCAGGGCCGCTTCAGCCCAAGACGGCTGGGCAGGTCGTCTTCGAGGCAGGCCTGGCTGACGAAGTTGAGGCAGCTGGCCGCCACCGATGCGCCGTAGGCGGCGAACATCGGCCGGCCGTGGACGGGCCCCGGGGTGGGGATCGAGGCGTTGGCATCGCCCATCTGGGCCCAGACGATCGAGCCGCCCTTGATCACCAGCTCCGGCTTGACGCCGAAGAAGCCCGGCTTCCACAGCACCAGATCGGCCAGCTTGCCCACCTCCACCGAGCCGATCTGGCTGTCGAGGCCATGGGCGATGGCGGGATTGATGGTGAGCTTGGCGATGTAGCGCTTGAGGCGGGTGTTGTCGTTGCGGCCACCGCGGGGACCGGCGGCATCTTCGGGGAGGAAACCGCGCTGCACCTTCATCTTGTGGGCCGTCTGGAAGGTGCGGGTGATCACCTCACCGACGCGGCCCATGGCCTGGGAATCACTGGCGATGATGCTGAAGGCGCCCAGGTCGTGGAGGATGTCTTCGGCGGCGATCGTCTCGCGGCGGATGCGCGATTCGGCGAAGGCCACGTCCTCCGGGATGCGGGGATCGAGGTGGTGGCACACCATCAGCATGTCGAGGTGCTCCTCGAGGGTGTTGACGGTGTAGGGCTTGGTGGGGTTGGTGGAGCTGGGCAGCACGTTGGGCTCGCCGCAGATCCGGATGATGTCGGGGGCGTGGCCGCCGCCGGCCCCCTCGGTGTGGAAGGTGTGGATGGTGCGGCCGCCGATGGCCCGGATCGTGTCCTCCACGAACCCGGCTTCGTTGAGGGTGTCGGAGTGGATGCAGACCTGCACGTCGTACTTGTCGGCCACCGTCAGGCAGCAGTCGATCGCCGCCGGGGTGGTGCCCCAGTCCTCGTGCAGCTTCAGGCCGCAGGCCCCGGCGCGGATCTGCTCCTCGATCGCCGCCGGGGTGCTGGCGTTGCCCTTGCCGTAGAAGCCGATGTTGATCGGCAGCCCCTCGGCGGCCTGCAGCATGCGGGCCAGGTGGAAGGCGCCGGGGGTGCAGGTGGTGGCGTTGGTGCCGGTGGCCGGGCCGGTGCCGCCGCCTAGCAGGGTGGTGACGCCGGAGGCGAGGGCGGTTTCGATCTGCTGGGGGCAGATGAAGTGGATGTGGGTGTCGATCGCGCCGGCGGTGAGGATGTGCCCCTCACCGGCGATGGCCTCGGTGCCGGGCCCGACCACGATCGTCACCCCATCGGTGATGTCGGGGTTGCCCGCCTTGCCGATGGCGCAGATGCGGCCGTCCTTCAGGCCGATGTCGGCCTTGACGATGCCCCACCAGTCGAGGATCAGGGCATTGGTGATGACCGTGTCGACGGCGCCCTCGGAGCGGGGGGTCTGGGCCTGGCCCATGCCGTCGCGGATCACCTTGCCGCCGCCGAACTTCACCTCATCGCCATAGGTGGTGCAGTCGCTCTCCACCTCCAGGATCAGTTCGGTGTCGGCCAGCCGCAGCCGGTCGCCGGTGGTGGGGCCGTAGGTCTCGGCGTAGGCACGGCGGTCAATTCGGTAAGCCATGGGGGTTCAGTCGAGGGGGCCGTTCACCAGACCGTTGAAGCCGAAGACGCGGCGGTCGCCGACGTAGGGCACCAGATGCACGTCCCGCTGGTCGCCGGGCTCGAAGCGGATGGCGGTGCCGGCGGGGATGTCGAGCCGCAGGCCGCGGGCCGCCTCGCGGTCGAATTCGAGGGCGCCGTTGGCTTCATAGAAGTGGAAGTGGGAACCCACCTGCACGGGCCTATCACCCCGGTTCGCCACCGACAGGGTGGTGACGGGACGGCCGACGTTGAGATCGATCGTGCCGGGCTCGGGGATCAGTTCGCCGGGGATCAGGGGGGGCATGGCGGGGTGGGGGTCAGCGGATCGGTTCGTGGAGGGTGACGAGCTTGGTGCCGTCGGGGAACATCGCCTCGATCTGCACCTCGGGAATCAGCTCGGGCACCCCCTCCATCACCTGATCCCGGCTCAGCCAGGTGGTGCCCTCCCGCATCAGCTCCGCCACGCTGCGGCCGTCGCGGGCCCCTTCGATCACCTGGAAGCTGAGCCAGGCCACCGCCTCGGGATGGTTGAGCTTCAGGCCCCGGCCGAGTCGCCGCTCCGCCAGCAGGGCGGCGGTGACGATCAACAGCTTGTCTTTCTCCTGGGGGGTGAGGTTCATGCAGGCTGCGCTGGCCGGCCCCACTCTCGCAGCGCTCCGGCACCGGGTCAGGTTCAGAAGGAACGTTCGGTGCCCCGATCAGCGCCGCTGGAGCACCCCCTGGCCGTTGAGGTTGAGGTTGTCGATCCGCACCGCCGTGGCCCGGCCGTCGGCACCCACCGTGAAGCTGACGGCGCTGGGGCCGTAGGCGTTCTCGCCAGCGGGCTGATAGCGGAAGGTGTCGCCGCTCACCGGGGTGAGGGGGAAGGGGGTGAGGCGGGGTCCCAGCTGCAGCTCAAGGCCATCGCCGCGGCGCACCACGGCGATCGCGCCCACGTAGGCATTGGCGTAGCTGCCGGTGTAGGCGTCGGCGGGACGGGCCGGCAGGGGCCGGGCCGGGGTGACCACCGTGGGGTAGTCCTGCTGCTCCATGCCCCGGAACAGGGGGCGCAGGGCGGCGAGGTAGTCGCGTTTCACCGCTCCGGTGGTGGCCAGGTCGAGGAAGCTGAGGCTGAGGGCCTCCGGCACCCCCAGCGGCTGGCTGTTGGAGAGCACGACGATGCCGAGGGATTCCGCCGGCAGCAGGTAGACGGCCGTGGCGGCGCCGAGGTCGAAGGCGCCCGAATGGCCCAGCTGCACCGTGCCCCTGTCGGTGTAGCTCACGTTCCAGCCCAGGCCATAGAAGCCGGCCCGATCCGTGGCCGGATCGCGGGGCGGCTGGCTGACGATCTGGGGCCTGTGGGTCTCGGCCAGGGCAGCGGCGTCCACCACCGCACGGCCATCGAGGCGGCCGCCGGCCAGCTGCAACCGCAGCCACTGGCCCAGGTCCCGCACGCTGGAGCTCACGCCGCCGGCGGGGGCCTGGGCATCGGCATCCCGCTGGTAGCGGGCCACCCAGCGGCCCCCCTCCGGCACGTGCAGGGAGGCGCGGTTGGCGGCGCCCGCGAAGTCGGCGTGGCGGGAGCTGGTGCGGGCCATGCCCAGGGGCCCGTAGAGCCGTTCGCTGGAGAGCTGCTCCCAGGGCCGGCCGACGGCGTTGGCGGCGGCCACGGCACCGGCGGTGAAGCCGAAGTTGGTGTAGGCGTAGTCGGCGCGGAAGCGGTTGCCGGTGGGCAGCAGCCGCAGCCGCTCCAGGATCGTGGCCCGATCGAAGCCCAGGTCCTCGAGGTGATCACCGGCGTGGTCCGGCAGGCCGCTGCGGTGGGACAGCAGGTCGCGGATGGTCACCAAGGGGGCGATGGCCGGCGGACCGATCCGGGCCACCGGCAGGGTGCGCAGCACCGGGTCGTCCCAGCCCACGCGCCCGTCGCCCACCAGGCCGGCCACCACCGTGGCGGCGATCGGCTTCGAGAGCGACGCCAGCTGGAAGACGGTGTCGGCATCCACCGCACCGGGCTCGCCCACCCGCCGCACTCCGTAGCCCTTGAGGAACACCACCCGGTCGGCGTGCACCACCACGATCGCCAGGCCCGGGACACCGGTGCTGCGCTGCATCTCCGTGGCCAGGGCATCGAGCCGGGGCAGGGCGGCCGCCAGGCTTGCCGCCGTCACCTGGCGAGGCGGCGGCGGCGGGCCCGACGGCGCCTCGGCGCTGCGGGCGGCCCCCGGGAGCTGGAGCGCCAGACCCAGAACCAGGGCGGCCGCCCCTGGGCGGCGCAGGACGCTTGGGGCCACGGCAGCGCCGGCAACTCGGGGAAAACTAGGCCTTGCCGTGGCGCCTGCCCCGGTGCTCAGAAGCCGCCGCCGCCGCCGCCACCATCCCCGCCGCCGGAGCTGCCGCTGGAGCTGCTGGAGCTGCTCGGTGACGACTGCATGGCGCCGCTGGTGGTGCTGAAGCAGTCCTCGAGGCTGCTGCCGAAATCCGTCAGATCGAAGTCACCGGTGCTGACGTACCAGCTTGGGGCCACTTCGAGGATCCCCTGGAAGGCTGCCGTCCACTGCCGGGTCAGACCCGCCACCATCGCGTAGGGCAGGAAGCGCTCGAACAGCTCCGGCGTCAGCACCACCCGCTCCAGCCGCGGCGCCTCCACCCGGCGCAGGAACTCCTGGAAGCCGAGGGTCTGGCGCAGCACCGCCGTGCCGCGGGTGGTGCGGCTGGGCATGATCCAGGCGAACACGCCCACCAGCACCACCGTCAGCCCCAGGGAGCCGAAGGTCAGCCACGGGTGCGCCTCCCCCTGCAGCCGCACGATGTCGTGGGGCAGCAGCGCCGAGGCGAGCACGAACAGACCCGCCGCCAGTCCCAGCCCGCCGAAGAAGGTGAGGGCCCGCACGGTGCCGGGCCAGCGCCGGAAGAACCGCTCCGCCAGCACCGCCTGCTTCACCAGGCGCTCGAAACCGGGCACATGCACGTAGTAATGGTCGCGGAGCTGGTCGGTGCTGACCGTGTCCCCCGCCATGCCAAAGGGGAAGAGCGTCTCGATCAGGTAGGCCTCATGGGGCAGCAGCGCCGACCGCTGGTCCGGCTCGCCCAGCAGGGTGAACACGTAGCGCTTGCCCAGATTCAGGAACAGCAGCTTCCGCTGGTCCTGTTCGATGCGCAGCTGGCCCTTCACCGCCAGCGCCACCAGGGTGGCCGAAAGGGCGGTTCCGCTCACCTGCTCCGCCACCAGGCTGCCCAGCACCGCCGGCGGCAGCCCCTCAGGGGGTTCGTAGGCCACCGGCACCGCGCCGACGGCCGGATCCCGTCCGATGCGCCACCAGAGCGGGCCCAGCACGCCGGCGCACAGCAGGGGCAGCAGCAGGGCCAGCCGCCCCTGCCACCAGCCGATCAGCTGGGCCAGGGCCGAGGGCGGTGGCACCAGCCCCTTGGCGAAGCCCACCGCCAGGGTGAAGCCCTCGCCGGGCTCCAGCCGCCGGGTCGTGGTGCTGGCGACCGTGTCGGTGCCGATCGTCAGGCTGGCGTTGCGCTCCTTGGCACCACGGGGCCCGGTGTACACCGCGGCATGCAGCCCGGACACCCCCGACGGCAGCCGCACCAGGGCCGAGGCCCGCTCGATCGGCACCTCCCAGGCGTTGCCGGTGACGTTCCAGTTGAACTCGTCGTGGTCCGGATAGAAGCGCAGGCCCCGCTTCAGCCGGTAGCTGATCACGGCCGTGCGGCTGGCGTTCTCGGCGCCCGGGATCCAGATCTTCAGTTTCAGGTCGGAGCCTGGGTGGCTGCTCTCGTAGCGGTAGGGCCGGCCCTCGGGGTCGGTGACCGCGAGCAGCCGCAGCCCGAGGGGTTCCAGCCCGCCGGGCCGCCTGGCCAGCAGGGGGATCTGGCGCACCAGGCCGTTCCAGGAGCCGTCGAAGCGGGCGGTGATGGTTTCGCTCACCTGCACGGCGCCGGTGGGCTCCACCACCGCCTGCATCTGGAAATCGGTGAGCGTCAGCTGGCGCTCGGCGGCGCTGAGCGCAGCGCCGGCCCCCCAGGGGGCCAGGAGCAGCAGCGTCAGGGCCAGGCTGAGCAGCCCCCCCAGCCCCCAGCGCCAGCGGCGCCGCAACCGCCGGGCGACCGGAGGGCCCTCAGCCATCGAAGCGGACGGCGGGAACCGCCGCTTCGGCCGGGTTCTCCAGCTCGAAATAGGTGCGCGGGCGGATCGCGAAGCCACCGGCCACCAGGTTGGAGGGGAACTGCACGATCGCCGTGTTCAGGTCCCGCACCACGGCGTTGTAGTAGCGACGGGCGCTCTGGAGGGTTTCTTCGATCTGGCTGAGGTTGGTCTGCAGGGTCTGGAAGCTCTCCACCGCCCGCAGGGCCGGGTAGGCCTCCGCCAGGGCGAACAGCTGGCCGAGCGACACCCCGAGGGCCTGCTCCGCCTGCTGCTGCTCCCGGGGCCCCCGGGCCGCCACGGCAGCGTTACGGGCTTCGATCACGGTCCGGAAGCTTTCCTTTTCGTGGCTGGCGTAACCCCGCACCGTCTCCACCAGGTTGGGGATCAGGTCGTGGCGCCGCTTGAGCTGCACGTCGATGTCGGCCCAGGCGTTGTCGGCCAGCACCTGCAGCTGGGCCAGGCGGTTGTACATCAGGATCAACCCGACGGCGGCGACCGCCACCAGGATCAGCAGCAGCAGCATCGGCCCAGGGGTCGGATGGGTTTCAAGCCTAGGGGCGGTGTCCGGCTGGGCCATCCGCGGGCCTGCGCTCAGGGCTTTCGGCAGCTCATGTCCTGAGGAAAGCTCATGTCCTGAGGACATAGATCAGCGCCACCACAACGCCCACCACCACCACAACGGTGCGCAGCGTGGCGGGCTGGATCCGGGACGCCAGCCGCCCCCCCAGCGCCCCGCCGAGGATGGCCCCGATGGCCATCACCGCCGCAAGAGCCCAGGCCACCTGGCCGGAGAACAGGAAGAAGGCGGCGGCGGTGAGGTTGGTGGCGAAGGCCACCGCCTGCTTCAGCCCGTTGAGGCGGGTGAGGCTGTCCTCGAGCGTGAGGGCCAGCACCGCCAGCACGATCACGCTCAGCCCGCCGCCGAAGAAGCCCCCGTAGATGGCCGCCAGGAACACCGGCGGCACGGCCCAGAGTTCCGAGGGGGGGCGGCCGCGGCGCTCGGAGCGGCGCTGCACCCAGCGGCGCACGGGCTCCTGCACCGCCAGCAGCCCGGAGGCGAACAGGATCAGGAACGGCACCAGCTGGGTGAACAGCCGCTCGCCGGTCTGCAGCAGCAGCAGGCCGCCAAGAAGGCCGCCGGCGGCGCCGGCCGGCAGCAGCAGCCACAGGCGTCGCCGCTGGCCCTCCAGGTCCTGGCGCTGGGCCACGGTGGCACCCAGGTAGCCGGGCGCCAGGGCCACGGTGTTGGTGATGTTGGCCATCACCGCCGGCAGGCCGATGGCCGTGAGGGCAGGAAAGCTGATCAGCGACCCCCCGCCGGCCAGGGCGTTGATCAGGCCGGCGGCGATGGCCGCCAGGCCCGCCACGGTCGCCTGGATCACGAAGGGCAGGGGGTCCGTCATCGCGGCTGGGAGGGTGGACGGCCCCGCGGCCGCTCAGGGCTGGTCGATCCCATAGGGCTCCCCATCCGCCGGCAGGGTCACCCCCAGCCGCTGCCGCCACTCCGCCACCGGCAGCTCCCAGCCCTCCTCCCAGCGGACCGTGGCGAAGGGACGGGCGGTGAAGCCGATCGTGGTGCCGTGGCTGATCGACCGGCTCAGGGTCTGGTAGCCGTCGAGCTTGAAGCGGAAGCCGGCGATCTGGGCCGCGTGCGTGAGGCTCACGTAGGCGGGGAAGCCGATCTGGGTGGCGGTGATGGCCAGCACGCCGTTCTCCCCCACCGGCGTCGTGCCGAAACCACTGACCACATGGTGGATGTCATGGGTGGTGGCGATCCGCTGGGTGAGCCAGCGGCCCTCCGTGTCGACGGGGCGGGGGCGGAAGAACTCGGGGTCGTAGTTGAAGCGGCGGATCAGGGCGGCGTAGGTGCGGCCCAGGCTCCCCTCCGGCAGCGTCTCGAGCCGCTCCAGATCCGGTTGCAGGGGCGGATAGCGCTCGTCCATCATCTCTGCCCCGCCCGGCAGGGCCCGGAAACGGGCGATGCAGGCCTCCATCTGGGGCGTGTCCAGGAAGCTGTCCACCAGATCGGCGATCCGGGCCAGGTCCCCCTGGCTACGGCCCACGGCGATCAGCTGGCGCGCCTGGCCCAGGGCCTGCAAGGAGAGCTGGAAGCGATGCATCGGTGGGCTGCGCCTGGGCCGAACCTAGGCCCGCTGTTGCGCCTGGCCGGGGGTCACCAGCTGCGGGCCGGGAACGGCAGCGGCGGTTCCAGATCGAGCGGCTGCTCCTGGAACGGCCAGACCCGGGGCAGCACCGGAGCCGCCAGGCCCCGCTCCGCCCGGATCCGGGCCCAGATGCGCGTGAACCAGAAGCGGGCCGCCTGGGTGGAGCGGCCCCGGTAGCGGGCCACCAGGCCCCGTTCCAGCCGGCCGCAGGCCATCGCCCCCTCCAGACCATGCCGCTCGGCGCGGCAGGCCTCCAGCAGGGACTCGCCCACCGGCGCCGGGGCGGCCCACACCAGGCTGGCGAACACCGGCTGGCCCCCCAGGCCGTGGGGGCTCTCCAGGCTGGCGCCGCCCAGCTCCAGCCGGTCCACCAGCTCCCACTGGCCCTGCCGCCGGATCTCCAGCAGCGAGCGCCAGCGGCCGGATCCGAGCGTCTCGCCATCGGCGCTGCGCCCCAGCCGCACCACCTCCGCCCCCAGCCAGCTGGCCCCGTCGGCCAGCTCCACCCGGCAGGTCTGCTGGAACAGGCCATCCCGGAAGACCACCAGCTCCTGGGGCAGCCACTCCAGGTCGGCCCCCGCGGCAAGGCGGAAGTCGAGGGTCTGAAAGGTCCAACTGCCGGCGGGGACCCGCCGGGAGCGGCCCACGGTTCCGTAGACCTTCTGGGCCGCCACGCTGGTGATCAGGGCCCGGCTGCCGGCGCCGAGGTCGGCCTCGATGGCCAGCTCATCCCCCCCCACCAGGCCGCCGCCGGTGTGCAGCAGGGGCAGTTGACAGCGGCCATCGGCGGCGGCGAAGGCCCGCTGGATCTTCAGCGGCGCCGTCGCTCCGCCTTGGTGCCGGGTGGCACCGTCCGCGCCGCCGGTGGTCTCGAAGCGAAGCCGGGCCTGGGCTCTCCAGGGGGCGGGAGCGGTGAGCTGCATGGCGGTGATCGTGGGACCCCGGGGGCCTGGATTTGGTAGCGCCCGACACAGGGCCGCCGGCCAACGGCTGGCCAGGCTGCCCGAACCACCCTCCCCCGCTGGCCCGCTCGATGCCCGGCCCCACGGTTCCCCACACCACGACTCCAGACGCCACGGCTTCCCTGGTGCTGGTGCGGCACCTGCGTCATGGGGAGGTCCCGGGCCCGGAGCCAGGGCCGGATCCGCCGCTGCGGTTGCCGCTCCGGGCCGACGAGCGCACGAGCCTGCGGGGCCATCGCCGCAGCGCCTGTGGGCGGGACCTCCTGCTGCAGCTGCCCCGGGGCGCGGCCCTGGAGCCGGGCGACCGGCTGGCACCGGAGAGCGGTGGGCCCCTGGTGGTGGTGGAGGCCGCCGATGAACCGCTGATGGTGGTGCGGGCCGCCGACCCCCTGGCCCTGCTGCAGGCGGCCTATCACCTGGGCAACCGCCACGTGGCGATGGAGCTGCACCGGGACGAGCTGCGCCTGGGGGTCGACAGCGTGCTCGAGGATCTGCTGCGGCATCGGGGGCTGACCGTGGAGCGGATCACCGGGCCGTTTCTGCCCGAAGCCGGGGCCTACGAAGGGTCCGGTCACGCCCACCAGCACGATCATGGCCATCACGGCCATTCCCACCCATGAGCATCGCCCGGCTGCGACTGTTTCAGCTCGTCAGTCCCGCCTTGCCGGTGGGGGCGTTCAGCTATTCCGAAGGCCTGGAGGTGCTCGTCCAGGCCGGTGAGCTGGGCGATGCCGAGGACGTGGCCCACTGGCTGGAGGCGGAGCTGGCCCGGGGGGCGCTGGCGATCGAGGCCGCCAGCCTGAACCGGCTGATGCAGGCGCTCACCCGATGGCGTGAGTTCCCGGAGGGACCGGCCCGCCAGGAGGTGCTGGAGCTGGACGGCTGGCTGCTGGCCCAGCGGGAGGCGGCCGAGGTGCGGGCCCAGCAGCGCCAGATGGGCCGTTCCCTGCTGCAGCTGCTGGCCGACCTGGCCCTGCCCCTGCCTGGGGACCCATCCCAGCGCCTGGCCTGGCCAGCCGCCTGGGCCTGGGCCGGGGTGGCCCTGGCCATCGCGCCCGAGGAGGTGGTCGAGGCCTACCTCTACGGCTGGATCGCCACCCAGCTCAGCGCCGCCGTGCGCCTCGTTCCCCTGGGCCCCACCGAAGCCCAGCGGCTGCAGCTGGCCCTGGCGCCCGCCATCGCCGCCCGGGCGGCGGAGCTGGTGGCGGCCGATCCCGAGGCCCTCTGGAACGGGGGTGTGGGGGCGGGACTGGCCCAGCTGGGTCATGGTGAGCTGTATTCCCGGTTGTTCCGCAGCTGATGGCCACCACCGCAGGGGCCAGCCGGCGGCGGGCGCTGCGCCTGCTGGGCGGTGCCGCCGCCGCCGGTGCCCTGCTGGCCGCCGGATGCCAGGCCCGCCGCCGGCCCCCGGGCCCGCCGCGGGTGGGCCTGATCCAGTACGTGCGGGGGGCCGCCCCCGATGCCGCCCGCCGTGGATTCGTGCAGGCCCTGGCCAGGGCCGGCTTCCGGGCGCCGGCCGGCGTGATCCTGCTGGAACGCTTCAGCGAGGGCAGCATGGCCACCTGCCGCGCCCAGGTGAAGGACCTGCTGGAGGCCGGGGTCGACATGCTGGTGGCCATCGGCACCCCGCCCCTGACGGCGATCCTCGCCATCGCGCCGGCGCGGGTGCCGGTGGTGTTCACCTACTGCTCCAACCCCTGGGGGGCCGGGGCCGGCACCAGCTACACCCGCCACCGGCCCAACGTGGTGGGCACGGTGAGCACCAGCCCCCTCGCCGAGCAGCTCGACCTCGCCCGCCGGATCAGCCCCGGCCTGTCGAGCGTGGGGCTCGTCTTCCATCCCTCCGAAGCCAACGCCAGCTTCGAAGCGGAGCTGCTGCGCCGGGAGGCGAGCCAACGCTCGATCGCCGTCGTGATCGAGCCGGTGGCGGGGCCGGCGGAGGTGGCCCGTGCCGCCGACGCCCTGGCCGCCCAGCGGGTGGGAGCTCTGGTGCGGGTGGGTGACTACGCCACCAGCGTGGGCTTCCCCGCCCTGGCGGCGGCCGGCCTGCGCCATCGCCTGCCGGTCTATTCCGTCGATCCCGCCGACATCGCCACGCCGGGGTGCCTGGCGGTGGTGGGCTGGGATCCAGAGGTCGATGGGGCCCAGGCCGGAGCTCTGGCGGTGCAGGTGCTGCGCGGCCGTTCCCCCGCCACGATGGCCTTCGAGCCGGTGACCCGGAAGCTGCTGCTGCTGAATCGCCGCACGGCCGGGGCCATCGGGGTGACGTTCCCACCGGAGCTGCTGCGTCAGGCCGACAGGGTCGAGGGGTGACGCCGCCGGCGGCCATCCCGGCGATCAGCGGCCGCGCTCACCGCGGGGCTCCCCGGTCCGCTCGATCAGTTCGATCACCCAGCTCTCGTTGAGCGTCTTCACCAGGCGGTTGGTGGCGCTGGCCATGGTGGAAAGCTCGCGCAGGGTCTGGAGCAGCAGCGGCCGCGTCTGGGTTTCGGTGCTCTCCAGGCGCCGGATCAGGGCGGACAGGTCGGCGGCGGTGCCGTCGGCGCGGTCCTCCAGCCGCTCGGCCAGGGCGCGGGTGGCCCCCAGGGTGCGGTTGAGCTCGCTGCTGCTGCGACGGGTGTCGGCCTCCAGGCGCGTCGCCAGGCGGCGGCTGGCTATCAGGGTGCGATCGAGCTCGTCGAGGCTGCGGGGCAGGCGGGTCTCCGCCAGGCTCAGCCCGCTGCTGACGGCCCGCTGCAGGGGGATGCGGCTGCTGGCCACCTCGGTGAGCAGGTCATCGATGTCGGGGCGGCTGGTGAACACGAGCGTCTCACCATCACCGATCGGGGGCTGGCCGATCGCCGCCGGGTCGGGGGTGATGGCGATGTAGCTGTCGCCCAGGAGCCCCAGCTGGGCCAGTTCCGCCCGGCTGCGGCGGCCCACCATGGAGCGGTAGGGGTCCCGCAGCTCCAGTTCCACCAGCACCTGGGCGTCGGGCTGCAGAACGATCCGGCGCACCTGGCCGACGGCGAATCCCGAGATCTTCACCGCCATGCCCGTCTGCAGGCCAGCGGCATCGAGGGTGCGGAACTGCAGGCGGACGCTGGGAGCGAGCCAGTTGCCGGCGCGGGCGATCCCCAGCACGAACACCCCCAGCAGGGCCACCGCTCCCGCCAGGAAGACCAGGCTCTGGGCGCCGGGGCGCCGCGGCTGGGCGGTGCTGGACACGGTCAGTTTCCTCCCATGCGCAGGGGATCGACAGCGATCGTCCAGAGCAGATCAAGGCAGACCATCACCCCGATGCCGAGCCGCAGCGACCGGGCCATGCGGGACGCCATGCCCACGGCGCCGGAGGAGCCGCGACGGGCCTGGTGCAGGCAGATGGCGGCGCAGATCCCGCCATAGGCGCCCGCCCTGACCAGGGCGGCCGCGAAGCGGGCCGGCTCCAGCTGGCCGATCAGGAAGCCCACCTCCCCCGCCACATCCCCCTGGTTGAGCGTGAGGCTGGCGGTGATGATCACCGCCGCCATGAAGTAGAGCAGCAGCACGACGCTCAGCAGCCCGCTGGCCAGGAGGTCGGGCCCCCAGGAGCCGGGGGGGCGCCGGTCGCCGAGCAGCAGCGGACCATCCCGGAGCAGCAGCAGCAGGCTGACCAGCAGCGGGGCCAGGAACAGCAGGGCCCGCACCGCCAGCAGTTCGATCGTGAGCCTGGAGAGCTGCTGCAGGGGGCTGCGCAGCAGCTCGATGAAGCCGAGGCAGACCACCACCCCCGTGCCCAACACGGTGGCGACCAGGCGCCCATCCAGCCGCTCGAAGCGACGGCTCAGCGTCGGGATCGGTCCGTCACTCACCGCAGCCCTCGGCGCTGGCGTCAGGATGGCACCCATCCTGGATCGGGGCGATGGGCAGCAAACTGAGGGTCGGTGTGGCCGGGCCGGTGGGATCGGGCAAGACGGCCCTGGTCGACGCCCTCTGCCGCCGGCTGCGGGAGCGTCTGCAGCTGGCTGTGGTCACCAACGACATCTACACCCAGGAGGACGCCCAGTTCCTCACCCGCGCCGGCTCCCTGGCCCCCGAACGGATCCGGGGCGTGGAGACCGGCGGCTGCCCCCACACCGCCATCCGGGAGGACTGCTCGATCAACCGGGCGGCGGTGCAGGAGCTGGAGGAGGCCTTCCCGGACCTGGACCTGGTGCTGGTGGAGAGCGGCGGCGACAACCTGGCGGCCAGCTTCAGCCCGGAGCTGGTGGATCTGTGCATCTATGTGATCGACGTGGCCGCCGGCGACAAGATCCCCCGCAAGGGGGGCCCCGGCATCACCCGCTCCGACCTGCTGGTGATCAACAAGATCGACCTGGCCCCCATGGTCGGGGCCAGCCTGGCGGTGATGGAGGCCGACACCGAGCGGATGCGCGGCGGCCGGCCCTGGTGTTTCACGAATCTGCGCAGCGGTGAAGGCCTCGATCGGGTCGAGAGCTTCCTGCTGCGGCAACTGCCCGAACCGCTGGCCGTCTGAGACGCCTGAGCGATCAAGGATTCTGGTATTCGCCTTTCAGGCCTTGATCAGCAAAACCGTAGGTAATGCAACATATCGACAGACCTGCGACGTGCAAATCCTCACTCCGGCAGGCCTTCGGCGGCTTTCTGTCTCATTGGATACCGGGTGCAACCACGTCCTTCCTTACCTTTCCCTTTGCCGTCGGTTACGGCGACTACAATTCATCTTGAACAGGCTTCAATGTCTCTGCATCTTTCAAGGCGACTGGCAGCTGCAATTGCCGCAACTGCTGTGAGCGTAACCCTCGTCTCCTGCGGGGGCGAGTCCGGTTCCGGCGGCAATTTCGACGGTGAAGTGAAGGTTGGCATCCTTCACTCGCTCAGTGGCACCATGGCCATCTCCGAAACGACTTTGAAAGAAGTCGAGGAGATGGCGATCAAGGAAATCAATGATGCCGGCGGCGTCAAAGTCGGCGGTAAGTCCTACAAGATCGTCGCTGTCTCTGAGGATGGCGCCTCTGACTGGCCCACCTTCGCCGAGAAGGCCCAGAAACTGATCGACTCCGACAAGGTCGCCGTCGTGTTCGGTGGCTGGACCTCCGCCAGCCGCAAGGCGATGCTGCCGGTCTTCGAGTCGAAGAACCACATGCTCTTCTACCCGATTCAGTACGAGGGTCAGGAGTGCTCCAGAAACATCTTCTACACCGGCGCCGTTCCGAACCAGCAGGCTGAGCCCGCGGTTCAGTGGCTGATGGACAAGTTCTCCGACAAGCTCGGCAAGAAGGTCTACCTGGTCGGCTCCGACTACGTGTATCCGCGTACGGCCAACACGATCATCAAGGAGCAGATGAAGGCCCTTGGCGGTGAGACCGTCGGCGAGGACTACATCCCCCTCGGCAACACCGAGGTGGCTCCGATCATCGCCAAGATCAAGAAAGCCTTCCCCGATGGCGGGATCATCATCAACACCCTGAACGGCGACTCCAACGTCGCCCTGTTCAAGCAGTTCAAGGCCTCGGGCATCGATCCGGCCAAGTACCCGATCATGTCCTTCTCCATCGCCGAGGAGGAGATCCGCCAGATCGGTCCCGAGTACACCACCGGCACCTATGCCGCGTGGAACTTCTTCATGAGCCTGGACACCCCGGCCTCCAAGAAGTTCACCGCCGACTTCCAGGCGATGTATGGCGCCGACCGCGTCACGGGTGACCCGGCGGAATCCGCCTACAACATGGTCTACCTCTGGAAGAACGCCGTTGAGAAGGCGGGCACCTTCGAAGACCTCGACAAGGTCCGCAAGGACATGATCGGGATCACCTTCGCCGCTCCCCAGGGCGAAATCAAGATGTTCCCCAACCACCACACCTCCGAGCGGGTGCTCATCGGCGAGGCGGAGCCCACCGGCCAGTTCAAGATCCTCTACGACAGCGTCAAGGCCATCCCGCCGCTGCCCTGGAACCAGTTCGTTCCTGAGACCAAGGGCTTCACCTGCGACTGGACCCAGGATCGTCCTGACGCCGGCAAGTTCAAGATGTGATCACGGCCCGGTCCGTGATTCCATGAAAGACAGGTGGCTCCTTCGGGAGCCACCCCTTTCCGGCTCAGCACACCACCACGTTCGACCCGATCCAGCGTCGCCCAGGCAACGCTGGATCTAACGTTCAACCTTCATTCCGTTGGAACTTTTCTTTTCTCAGATCCTCGATGGTCTCAGCATCGGATCTGTGCTGTTGCTCGCAGCCACAGGTCTGGCCATCGTGTTCGGATTGATGGGTGTCATCAACCTCGCCCACGGCGAATTCATGATGCTAGGGGCCTATGTCACCTATGTGGTGCAATCGGCCTTCAAGCCCATGGGTGGTGTGATCTTCGAACTGTATTTCCCGGTCTCGCTGGTGCTCGCGTTCATCGTGACGGGGCTCATCGGGGTGCTGCTGGAGAGAACGTTGATCCGGCAGCTCTATGGCCGGCCCCTTGAAACGCTGCTGGCGACCTGGGGAGTCAGCCTGATTCTGATCCAGCTGATTCGAAGCGTTTCGACGGCCATGATGCTGGGCATCATCGTGGGTGTCGTTGTCGGTTTCATTATCTCGAAATTACTGGCAGCGAAGTTCTCCGAAAAACCATTCTTCACCTATCTCAACGGACTCGGCTGGGCCATCGCCATCGGCATCGGCCTGATCGCCGTCAACCTGTTCGACCAGGTCCGGCCCCTCGCCAAGCCCTGGTTCGGCCCGCGCAACATCGATGTCACCGCCCCCAAATGGCTCCAGGGAAGCTGGGGGATGATCGGCGGCATCGAACTGCCCGGCCTCCGCATCTTCATCATTCTTCTGTCGGCCCTGCTCCTGCTCGCCACCTACTGGTTCCTCAACAAGAGCGTCTGGGGCCTGCGCATCCGTGCGGTCACCCAGAACCGTCAGATGAGCAACTGCCTCGGCATTCCCACCGACCGTGTCGACAGCATCACCTTCGGCATCGGCTCCGGACTGGCGGGGGTCGCCGGCTGTGCCATCACCCTGCTGGGTTCGGTGGGTCCGAACCTCGGGGCGGCCTACATCGTCTCCTGCTTCATGGTGATCGTTCTCGGTGGTGTGGGGAACCTGCTCGGCACCGTGCTGGCCTCGCTGCTCTTGGGCATCATCCAGTCGGTGATCGGCTCGGGCACCCTGCTGACGATCTTCCCTGACATGCCGTTGGCGGCCAAGGGGGTGATCGAGTTCTTTGCCACCACAAGCATGTCGCTGGTGCTGGTGTTCATCTTCATCATTGTCTTCCTCCAGTTCCGCCCCAACGGCATGTTCCCCCAGAAGGGTCGCTCGGTCGATGCCTGACCCGATCAGTTCCACCCACTGCAGATTCCCGTTCCATCTCCCCACCAGGAGGCCCTACCTGTGAAAATCTTCCAACGACTCGTCCCCTGGATTCTCCTGGCGATCGCCCTGTTCATCCTGCCGGCAGCACTGGATGATTTCCGCCTCAACCTGTTCGGCCGCTATTTCTCGCTGGCGATCACGGCACTGGCGATCGACCTGATCTGGGGATACACCGGTCTGTTGAGCCTGGGCCAGGGCATCTTCTTTGCCCTCGGCGGCTACGCCGTGGCCATGTACCTGATGCTCAACACCAAGAGCCTCGCCGGTGGCAACGGGATTCCCAAGTTCTTCGAGAACTACGGCGTCGACCAGCTGCCCTTCTTCTGGCAACCCTTCTGGTCACCGGTGTTCACCCTGATCGCCCTGTGGGTGATTCCGGCCGTGGTGGCGGGCCTGGTGGGCTGGCTGATCTTCCGAAACCGCATCAAGGGGGTGTACTTCTCGATCATCACCCAGGCGGCTCTGATGGTCTTCTTCCACTTCTTCAACGGCCAGCAGAAACTCTTCGACGGCACCAACGGCCTCAAGACCAGCACCAGCGAACTGTTCGGCCAGCTGGTGGGCTCGCCCGACATGCAGGTGTGGTTCTACCGCCTCACGGTGGTGCTGCTGCCCCTGGCGTTTCTGGTCTGCCGTTACTTCACCAGCGGTCGCTTCGGTGATGCCCTGATCGCCATCCGCGACGACGAGAGCCGCCTGCGCTTCGCCGGTTTCAACCCCGTCCCCTTCAAGACCATCGTCTTCCTGGTGGCGGGCGCCCTGTGCGGCATTTCCGGAGCCCTCTACACCGTCCAGTCCGGCATCGTCTCGCCCCAGTACATGTCGATCTCCTTCTCGATCGAGATGGTGATCTGGGTCGCCGTGGGCGGACGGGGCACCCTGGTGGGGCCGATCATCGGCGCCACCGTGGTCAACTACCTGCGCAGCCTGGTGAGCGAGGCCCTGCCCGAAGCCTGGCTGTTCGTCCAGGGGGCCCTGTTCATCTTCGTGGTGGTTCTGATGCCCGATGGCATCTACGGCTGGATCACCAAAGGAGGCTTCCGCACCTTCCTGGCCGCCTTCGGCATCGCCAAACCTGCCAAGACCTACCCCAAGCTCGACAAGGAGGCCGTTCCTGTGGATTAGCCCTCCAGGAAGTTGCTTCCTGGCTCATCTGCTGTGACCGCTCTTTTGATTCCGCACCCTTCCGAAGTCCATGTCAGAACCTCTACTCGAGCTCAATGACGTCAGCGTGAGCTTCGATGGCTTCTATGCCCTCACCGACCTCAGCCTGAAGCTCTACAAGGGAGAGCTGAAGTCCATCATCGGCCCCAACGGTGCCGGCAAAACCACCTTCCTCGATGTCATCACCGGCAAGGTGCGGCCCACGAAAGGATCGGTGAGCTTCAAAGGCAAGTCCCTGCTTGGCGTCTCCGAGCAGCAGATCTCGCGCAACGGCATTGGCCGCAAGTTCCAGACCCCGCGGGTGTTCGAGAATCTCACCGTGCTGCGGAACCTGGAGCTCTCCGCCTCACCGGTCAAGAACGCCTTCAGCCTGCTGGGTTCCGGCCTGCCCCAGTCCTCCAAGGACGAGGTGCATCGGATCATGAACTACGTGGGTCTGGCGCCGTTCGCCACCGTCAAGGCCGGCTCCCTCTCCCACGGCCAGAAGCAATGGCTGGCCATTGCCTCCCTGGTGGCCCAAGCCCCCGAGGTGCTGCTGCTGGACGAACCCGTGGCCGGCCTCACCGATGAGGAAACCCTGCGCACGGCCGAACTGATCAAGTCCCTCGCCGGTGACCACACCGTGGTGGTGATCGAGCACGACATGGAGTTCATCCGCGACCTGGGCTTCGATGTCACCGTGCTGCACCAGGGACAGGTGCTGACCGAGGGTCCGCTGGAGAAGGTCAAAGCCGACCCGCGCGTGATCGAGGTCTACCTGGGGCCGCCCGAACACTGATCGTTTCCCGACCTTCACCCACCGCGAGCCCATGTCCACCACCAGCGCCCAGCCCCTGCTTCAGGTCTCCGACCTCAATGTGTATTACGGGGAGAGCCACATTCTCCGCAACGTGGATCTGACGATCCACGAAGGCAAGATGGTCTGCCTGATCGGCCGCAACGGCGTCGGCAAGACCACCTTCCTCAAGACCGTGATCGGCCTGCTGCAGCAGCGATCCGGGACGATCGCCTACCAGGACGGCCAGCTCACCAACCAGCCCCCCTACAAACGGGCCCGGGCCGGCATCGGGTACGTGTCCCAGGGCCGGGACATCATTCCCCAGGTGTCGGTCAAGGAGAATCTGCTGCTGGGCATGGAGGCCCTTCCCGGTGGCCTGGAAAAGAACCGCCACATCGACCCACTGATCTTCGATCTCTTCCCGATCCTGGAGAAGTTTCTCAAGCGCAAAGGCGGCGACCTCAGTGGTGGCCAGCAGCAGCAGCTCGCCATTGCCCGCGCCCTGCTGGGCAAGCCCAAGCTGCTGCTCCTCGATGAACCCACCGAAGGCATCCAGCCCTCGATCATCCTCGACATCGAACACGCGGTGCAGCGGATCATGAAGGAGACCGGCATCAGTGTGCTGCTGGTGGAGCAGCACCTGCACTTCGTGCGCCAGTCCGACTTCTACTACGCCATGCAACGCGGCGGCATCGTCTCCAGCGGCCAGACCGACCAGCTCTCCGATGACGTGATCAAGGAATTCCTCACCGTCTGAGGAGTCCGGCCAACAGCCAGTCCCGGGTCGATGCCACCAGCGGTGGCGCGGCCCGGGACTTTTGCTTGGGAGGACTTTGGCTTCGCCTGGCGCTCAGCAGCCGCGATTGAGCATCCAGGGGCGGGTGCCGCTCTCCTTGAGCCGTGGCTTGCCGGTGGCTTCCTTGGTTTCCTTGCGGACCAGGCGGGGTTCGGACTGCTCCTGCTTCAGGCGAAACGAACCGCTGAGTGACATCACCGGCGTGAACACACGGACGCCTTCGGCGGTGCAGGTGGGGCAGTTGGTTTCCTTTTGGCGCTCATCGATGCTGCGCCAGACCTCATAGTTTTCGCAGCCGTTGCTGCAGCTGTATTCGTAGACAGGCATCGCAGGACGAGGGGAACGACAGGGGGAAGGGAGATGGCAGCCAGGAACAGTGGCAGGCCAGAGCAGTGGCGGACAAGAACCGTGGCGGACAAGAAAAAGGGGCCTGGTGTCCAGGCCCCTCCCTCCAGCCGGCCGATCAGCAGGGAAGAATGTCCTTGTCGAAGATCGAGGTGGGGATGGCGAGGGTGCAGCAGGCGTTCGGGATGTCGACGATGCCGCTGATCCTGCCCTCCACCGGCGCACAGCTCAGCAGCAGGTAGGCCTGCTCGCCGGTGTAGCCGAACTTCTTGAGGTACTCGATGGCGTTGAGGCAGGCACGCCGGTAGGCGATGTGGACGTCCATGTAGTACTGCTTGCCGTCGAATTCATCCACGGAGATGCCTTCGAACACCAGGTAGTCGGTGTAGTGGGGTTCCACCGGGCTGGTCTTGAACATGGGGTTGACCATCCCATACTTCGCCATGCCGCCCTTGATGATCTCGACGTGGAGGTCGAGATAGCCGGACATCTCAATAGCGCCACAGAAGGAGATCTCACCATCCCCCTGGGAGAAGTGGATGTCGCCCATCGAGAGCTTGGCCCCTTCGACATAGACCGGGAAGTAGATCCGGGTGCCCTTGGTGAGGTTCTTGATGTCGCAGTTGCCGCCGTGCTCCCGGGGGGGCACCGTGCGGGCCGCTTCGTTGGCCACCCGCTCGAACTCGCTGCCGGGCAGGGTGCCGAGGATGGCGCTGTTGGGATTGGGCAGGGCCGCCAGCACCGGCTCGCTGCCGGAGAGGCCGGCGCCGTAGGTGCGGCGGTCGGGGGCGGTCTTCACCAGCTCCGTCTCACGACGGTTCCACTCGTTGAGCAGCTCGTGGGAGGGGGCGCAGCCGATCAGGCCCGGGTGGGTGATGCCGGCGAAACGAACGCCGGGAATGTGGCGGGAGGAGGTGTAGATGCCTTCCAGATCCCAGATGGCCTTGGCAGCCTTGGGGTAGTGATCGGTGAGGAAACCACCACCGTTCTCCTTGGCGAAGATGCCCGTGAAGCCCCACTCATCCCCCTGCAGGGCACCGACATCAAGGATGTCCACCACCAGGATGTCGCCGGGCTGGGCGCCGTTGACCCAGATCGGGCCGCTGAGAACGTGAACGACCTCGAGATTCACATCCTCGATGTCCTTGGGGTCGTCGTTGTTCTTGATCTGGCCGTCGGTCCAGTCCTTGCATTCGATCCGGAACACGTCACCAGGATTCACGGAGGCCACGGCAGGGATTTCCGGATGCCAGCGGTTGTGCCCGGGCATGTCCTGCTGATCCATCGGCTTGGTGAGATCGACGGAGAAGAGTGTTTTGGGCATCGAGAAACCGAGGCGCAATTTCCCATCCATCCAAAAGGATGGCCTGCGGCCCGAAAGTGTCGATTGCTACAAGAAATTGGGGCCCAGGACTCGCCCCCAATGAATGAAATCAAGAATCATTATCAAGCCTGGCGCGGCGGTTGGCCGTCCCGATGCCGTCGGAGGGTCAGGTGTCGTCGAAATCCCCTTTCCGGCAGAGATTGTCCTTCAACCGCGAGACCCAGACACTGGGATCCAGCTTGCCGATCTGCTCCGTACGGCCATCAAAATGGAACAGGAACTGCCAGCGATTCTTGACCGGGAATGTTCTCTTGGCGTTGAGATCGCTGATCGGATCTCCGAAGATATTGTCATAGGTTTGCCAGCCTGGCTCTCCTTTGACGCTGCAGATCGCCGTGACTTCGTACATCTGACCCTTGCCATCGTCGCCCCCTGAGGTGACCTTCACGACACCCTTGTGCAGCCCATTGGCAATGCCCGGCTTGAACGCCCGCAACAGCTCCACCCGGTTCCCATCCACCTCCACGAGAAGGTCGCCCGGTTTGGCGTCCTGAACGGCCACCTCCTTGGGGGTGGCGGTGCAACCGGCCAGGGCGAGCCCCGTACCAGCGAGCAAGCCGGCCAGGAGTCCTGCCAGGTGCTTCCGGGACCCCAGGCCCCCCACAGCGTCGGACAACGTGATCGATCGATTCTGGGGCCAACCTATGACGACACCAGCAGCCGCTTCCAGAGGTCCAGGGCCCCGGCGGGCGCGGGCAGGTCGGTGTCGCCGCAGCGCCGGATCGGGCGGCAGCCGAGGCTGTTGATCAGCAGGGCCGCCTCGCTCTCCAGCAGGTCCGCCACGGACAACCGCTCCTCCCGCACCAGTCCCAGGGCCAGGCCGCGGCCCCGCATCACCCCCGGCAGGCAGCCGCTCTCCACGGGCGGCGTGATCCAGTCGCCCCTCCGGCGCAGCAGCAGGTTGGCGCTGGTGCCGCAGCAGAGGTCGCCGCCGCTGCCGAGCAGCAGGGCGTCCTCAGCCCCGGCGGCCCGGGCCTCCCGCAGGGCCTGGATGGCGCCGGCGTAGGCGAAGGTCTTGCAGCGGCTGACCAGGCTGGCTGCGTTGCGTCGCTCCAGCGCGCTGACGATCACCGTCACCGGGGTGGAGTTCGGGGTCCAGGGGCTCAGCTGCAGCCAGAAGCGGGGGCGGCCCTGGGGTTCGTCCGGCGCCGGCAGCGCCAGGCCCCGGCCGGCGCCGCTGCCCCGGCTCCAGTTGAGCCGCAGGGCCCCGCTGCCGGAGAGGCCACTGCGGGCCACGGCCTCGGCCAGCAGCGGCCGCACCCGATCGGCGCCGGGGGGTGGCGCCATTCCCAGGCTGGCGGCCGAGACGCGCCAGCGCTCCAGGTGCTCCGCCAGCAGCCGGGGCTCCCCTCCCTCGACCAGCACCGTTTCGAACAGGCCGTCGGCCAGCAGCAGGCCCCGGTCACTCAGGGGCAGGCAAAGCCGATCGGGATCGCCCCAGGTTCCCTCCGGGGACGGCCCGTCGATCCAGGCGATGGCCGTGCCGGCCGGATGGCTGCCGCCCTCGCCGCTCATGCCAGGGCCTCCAGCAGCGGTTCGATCTTCCAGCCCATCTCCCGGGCCTCCCCGGCCGGGTCGGAATCAGCCACGATGCCACCGCCGGCATGGAGGCGCAGGCGCCGGCCCTTCTGCAGCAGGGTGCGGATGAGGATGCTGCTGTCGAAGCTGCCGTCGGCGCCCAGGTGGAAGAGGGAGCCGCAGTAGGGCCCCCTCGGCACCGGCTCCAGCTGGTTGAGGCGCTGGCAGGCCCGCACCTTGGGGGCGCCGGTGATGGAGCCCCCCGGCCAGCAGGCCCGCAGCAGGTCGACCAGGCCGCGGCCGTCGGCGAGCCGCCCCATCACCACCGAAGTGAGGTGGTGCACATGGGCGTAGCTCTCCAGCCCCAGCAGCTGGGGCACATGCACCGACCCCGGCACGCAGACCCGGCCCAGGTCGTTGCGCAGCAGGTCGACGATCATCACGTTCTCGGCCCGGTCCTTGGGGTCGCAGATCAGCTCGGCGGCGCTGGCGGCATCGGCGTCGGGGTCGGCCCGGCGGGGCCGGGTGCCCTTGATCGGCCGCGTCTCCACCTGGCCGTTGGGGTGCAGGCGCAGGAAGCGCTCCGGCGAGGCCGAGATCACCGCCTCGCCGCCGGCGACCGCCAGGCCGGCGAAGGGGGCCGGACCGTGGCTCACCAGGCGGCCGTACAGCGCCAGCGGGTCGGGCGGCTCGGGCCGCAGGCTCTCGCAGCAGGCGGTGAGGTTGGCCTGGAACAGATCACCGGCGGCGATCCACTCCCGCAGGATCCCCACCTGGGCGGCATAGGTGTCCGGGGGAGTGTGCCAGTGCCACGCGTCCCGGGCGATGCCGGGCCCATCGGCCGGGCGCTCCCCGGCCCCGGCCACCGCCGCCCCGGTGGCGGGATCCTGCAGCAGCCGCACCATGGCCGCGAACCGGTCCGGGTCCTGGCCCTCCAGCCACAGCCGCCCCTCCCCCCGGTCGAAATGGATCAGGGGGTCGTGGCGGGCCGCCCACAGGGTGGCCATGTCGGAGGCCTGCCAGTGCTCGGCCGGCTCCACCCAGGCCCCAGCCTCGTAGCCGAGCCAGCCCAGCCACGGTCCCCCCTGGCGCTCCAGGTCCGCCAGGACGTCGAAAGGGTCGGCCGCCCCCGGGTCGCCCGGCAGCCCCCGGCAGGACACGGTGGCCACCGGATCCACCCCGAGCACGCCGCGGCAGCCGAGGGGGCTGCCGTCGCCGTCGAGCAGCACCAGCCCGTCCCGGCCGAAGCGCTCCGCCAGGACCACCGCCAGGGCCCGGGGCTCCAGCCAGGGGAGCGGGTCGCTCCTCAACGGCTCGCTCCGGCACGCACGGCGGAGCTGGTCAGGTCGGGCCGGCCCGCGGCCACCAGGGCGGCATCGCGGATACGGCAGCTGTCGCAGCGGCCGCAGGGGAGATCCTCGCCGCTGTAACAGCTCCAGGTGGCCGCGATCGGGACCCCGAGCCGCAGGGCCTCGCGCACGATGGTGGCCTTGTCCCAGGCCACCAGGGGGGCCCAGAGGCGGGCGCCACGGCCCTCGCGCCCTGCCTTGGTGGCCAGGTCGGCCAGGCTCTGGAAGGCGGCCAGGTAGTCCGGGCGGCAGTCGGGATAGCCGGAGTAATCCACCGCATTGACCCCGAGCACGAGGCTGGTGGCGCCCCGGGCTTCGGCCAGGCTCAGCCCCAGGGCGATGAACACCGTGTTGCGGCCGGGGACGTAGGTGGTGGGGATCACCCCCTCGACCACGCCGCCGTCGGGGACGGGGATGGCCGGATCGGTGAGGGCCGAGCCGCCCCAGGCCGCCAGGTTCACGGCGATCACGTGATGCTCCTCCAGCGCCAGGGCGCCGGCCACCGCGGCGGCGGCGTCCAGCTCGCGCCGGTGGCGCTGGCCATAGTCGAAGGAGAGGCCGATCACCCGGTGGCCCGCCTCGATCGCCAGGGCCGCGGCGGTGGCCGAATCCAGGCCGCCGGAGAGCAGGGCGATGGCCAGCGGCCTGGCTGGAGGGGTGCTGGCTGGAGGGGGCGTGGCAGGGGTGCTCGTGATGGGGCGGGCGGAGGCGACAGCCCCCCCATTGTGGAAGCGGCCCGGAGGGGACGGAGCGATCGGAGGGTGCCATGGTGGTGGCTCCGGATTCCGGTCCCTACCGAGGTTCCCCATGGCCCATGCCCTGCGCCGTGCCACGGCGGCCGCGGCCACCGCCAGCGTCATCGTCAGCCTGCCGTCCCTGCTGGCGCTCGCGGCGGCGCCGGCCCGGGCCATCCCCCGGCTGGACCTGACGCCTTACCCCAAGCCCACCGCCGCCCAGACCCGCTGGGTGATCCAGCTCCCCGGGGTGCTGCCCCCCACCGCCGATCCGCGCCTGTCCCCCAACCCGAGCGACTGGCGGGTGCAGCTGATCGCCGGCCGGGAGGTGGAGGCCGACTGCAACCAGCGGGCCTTCCGGGGCCGCTTCCGCGCCAGCAAGGTGAAGGGCCTGGGCGTCAGCGTCTACACGGTGAGCGATGTGGGGCCGATGGTGTCGACCCTGATGGCCTGCCCCCCCGGCCAGGCCAAACGCAAGGTGTTCGTGCCGATGGGCAGCAAGCCCTTCGTGGTGCCCTACGACGCCAGCCGACCGATCGTCGTCTACACCCCGAAGGATCTGCAGCTGCGCTGGCGTCTCTGGAAGGCGGAGAAGGTGCAGCAGCCGGCCCAGGCCCTCTGAGGCCCCGGCGCTGGGGCCTCAGCGCACCCCCAGCCACTTGTGGCTCTGCAGGCTGAGCCGCCAGGCGGGGTGGGCGCGCACGTAGGCCACCGCCAGCTCCTTGGCGGCCGGCTCGTCCCAGGCGGGCTGGAGCAGGAGCCCGGGGCCGGGGGCGGCGGGCGGACGCAGGCGAACGGCCTCGGCGGCCATGGCTTCGGCGAAGGACAGGTCGGCCGGGGAGGTCACCACCACCTTGAGCTCGTCGCAGCGGGCCAGGAGGGTGGCGGCCGGGGGGCGGTGGGGCTTGGGCGAGAGGGTGATCCAGTCGAAGCGGCCGCTGGGCTGCCCCACGCCGCTGGTTTCCAGGTGCAGCGGCAGGCCCGCCGCCGCCAGGGCCGCGCACAGGGCGTCGAGGGGCTGCTGCAGGGGCTCGCCGCCGGTGATCACCACGAAGGCGGCACCGGCCGCAGCGGCGGCGCTGGCCTCGGCCGTCAGTTCGCCCAGGGGGCGCTGGGGATGGGCCGCCTGCGGCCAGGAGTGCTTGGTGTCGCACCAGGGGCAGCCCACGTCGCAGCCCGCCAGGCGGATGAAGAAGGCGCTGCGGCCGGCATGGAGCCCCTCCCCCTGCAGGGAGTGGAAGGTTTCCACCACCGCCGGGCCGTCAGCCGTAGATGGGGCTGGCGACACGGTCCACGGCCTCGCTGGGGGAGCCGGGCAGCCGCTGCTGGGCCGCCTCGATCAGCCCCCGGAACAGGGGATGGGGCTTGCCGGGGCGGGAGAGAAACTCCGGGTGGTACTGGCAGGCGGTGAAGAAGGGGTGGTCCTTCAGCTCGATCAGCTCCACCAGGCGGCCGTCGGGGGAGGTGCCGCTGATCTCGTAGCCCGATTCCAGGAACAGGGAGCGGTAGGCGTTGTTGAACTCGTAGCGGTGGCGGTGGCGCTCGTAGACCACCTCCTCGCCGTAGAGGCGCTGGGCCATGGTGCCCGCCGTGAGCCGACAGGGGTAGACGCCCAGGCGCATGGTGCCGCCCAGATCCACCACGTCTTGCTGTTCGGGCAGCAGGTGGATGACGGGATGCGGCGAGGCCGGATCCAGCTCGGCACTGGTAGCCCCCTCGAGGCCGGCCTGGTGGCGGGCCCACTCGATCACGGCGCACTGCATGCCCAGGCAGAGCCCCAGGAACGGCACCCGCTGCTCGCGGGCCCAGCGGATCGCCGCCACCTTCCCGTCGACGCCGCGGTTGCCGAAGCCCCCCGGCACCACCACCGCATCCATGCCCCGCAGCAGGGCATCGGCCCCCTGGCTCTCGATCTGCTCGGCGCAGATCCAGTGGAGGTCGAGGGAGGCGTCCTGCTCCAGGCAGGCATGGCGCAGCGCCTCCACCACCGAGAGGTAGGCATCGTTGAGCTGCACGTACTTGCCCACCAGGGCCACCTTCACGGCGGGTCCGGGGTGGCGCAGCTTCTCCACCAGGTCCGCCCAGCGGGCCATGTCGCTGTCGTGGTCGACCAGGGAGAGAACGTCGAGCACCTGGCGGCAGAGGCCCTCGCTCTCCATCGCCAGGGGCACCGCGTAGATGCTGTCGGCATCGAGGGCCTGGATCACGGCGCTCGCCGGCACGCCGCAGAAGCCGCCGATCTTGGCCTTGAGGTCAGTGCTGATCGGCCGGTCGCTGCGGCAGACGAGCACGTCGGGCTGGATGCCGATCGAGCGCAGCTCCTTGACCGAGTGCTGGGTGGGCTTGGTCTTGAGTTCGCCGGAGGTGCCGATGTAGGGCAGCAGGGTGACGTGGACGTAGGCCAGGTCCTGGCGGCCGACATCGCCACGGAACTCGCGGATCGCCTCCAGGAACGGCAGCGACTCGATGTCGCCCACCGTGCCGCCGATCTCGGTGATCACCACGTCGGCGCCGCTGTTGGCCGCCACCCGGTGGATGCGCTCGCGGATCTCGCCGGTGATGTGGGGAATCACCTGGACGGTGCCGCCGTTGTAGTCGCCGCGGCGCTCCTTGTTGATCACCGCCTGGTAGATCGAGCCGGTGGTCACGCTGTTGAGGCGCGACATGGCGGTGTCGGTGAAGCGCTCGTAGTGGCCCAGGTCCAGGTCGGTCTCGGCGCCGTCCTCGGTGACGAACACCTCACCGTGCTGGTAGGGGCTCATCGTGCCCGGATCCACGTTGAGGTAGGGATCCAGCTTCAGGATCGAGACGCTGTAGCCGCGGGATTTCAGCAGCCGCCCGAGGCTCGCCGCCACGATCCCCTTGCCGATGCTGGACACCACCCCGCCGGTGACGAAGACGAACTTCGCGGCATGGCCCCGCGTGGCGGACGGTGCGGACATCGGGCGCTGCGCTGATCCCCCAATCTACCGACCCCTTCCAGTCCGCCCGCGCCCAGAGGCCTCCCCACCCAGCACCCCCCCTTCCCCCACACCCGGCCTCCTGGGGTGTGCGTCAGCGGCGCAGCCGAAGCCGGCCCGTTGCCCGCAAAGCGGGCTCGGACCGGCGCAGGCCGCGCCCGCTGACACTCACCCCTCCAGGAGACTCCGGAGCATCCAGGCGGTCTTCTCGTGGATCTGCAACCTCTGGGTCAGCAGGTCGGCGGTGGGCTGGTCGCTGGCCTCATCGGCGGTGGTGAACACCGAGCGGATCGTGCGGGCCACGGCCTCATGGCCCTCCACCAGCTCCCGCACCATGGCCAGGGCAGCGGGGACGCCTTCGGCCTCGGGGATCGAGGAGAGGCCGGCATAGAGGGTGCCGCCGTAGGGGGCGGGGAAACCGAGGGCCCGGATGCGCTCGGCGATCAGGTCGAGGGCGGTCCAGAGCTCGGTGTACTGGTCCATGAACATCAGGTGGAGCGTGTTGAACATCGGTCCGGTCACGTTCCAGTGGAAGCCGTGGGTCTTGGCGTAGAGCACGGTGCTGTCGGCCAGCACGCGGCCGAGACCCTCGGCGATCTGCTGGCGCTGGTCCGCCGGGATGCCGATGTCGATGGGGGGAGCGGTGATGGCCATGGCGGAGGAGCGGGAGGCACCAGTCTAAGGCGAAGTGACTCCGCTTTATGGCGGCGCCATGGCGGCAATGGCGCGGCAGCGGCGGCCCCTCAGCCCTCCTCCTCCATCCAGGTACTGGCCACGTGCAGCTCCTCCAGCTGCTTGGGCGCCACATCGGCCGGGGCCTGGGTCATCAGGCAGCGGGCCTGCTGGGTCTTGGGGAAGGCGATCGTGTCGCGGATCGACTCCTCGCCGGCCAGCAGCATCACCAGCCGGTCCATGCCGAAGGCGATGCCGCCGTGGGGCGGGGCGCCCATGTCGAGGGCCTCCATCAGGAAGCCGAACTGGCGCTCGGCCTCCTCGAGCGGCAGGCCGATGGTCTGCAGCACCTGGCGCTGCAGGGCGGAATCGTGGATGCGCAGCGAGCCGCCGCCCAGCTCCAGGCCGTTGAGCACCAGGTCGTAGGCCTGGGCGCGGGCCGTGGGGAGGGTGGCCGTCCAGGCGGTGGGGTCGCCGCCCAGATCCTCGGCGTTGGGGGCGCAGAAGGGGTGGTGCAGGGCTTCGAGGCGGTTCTCGCCGGCGTTGAACTCGAACATCGGGAAGTCCACCACCCAGAGGAAGTTCCACTGGTCGTTGTCCCGCTCGGCCGGCACCAGGCCGAGTTCGCGGGCCAGGTACTGGCGCACCCGGTCGAGGGCCTTGTTGACGGTGGCGGTGTCGCCGGCACCGAACAGCAGCAGGGTGCCTTCCGTAGCGCCGGTGCGCTCCAGCAGTTCCGCCTTCATCTCGGCCGTGAGGTTGTCCTTGATGGCGCCGATCGTGTCGATCTCGCCGCCGGCCCGCACCCGGATGAAGGCCAGGCCGCCGGCCCCCGCCTTCTGGGCCTCGCTGAACACATCACCGCCGGGCTTGATGCGCACGTTGCTGACGGCCTCGTTGCCGCCGGCCACGGCGATACACTTCACCGAGCCCCCGGCCGCCACGGCGCCGGAGAACACCTTGAAGCCCATGTCCCGGACGATGTCCGAGGCGTCGGTGAGCTCCATGCCGTAGCGGGTGTCGGGCCGGTCGGTGCCGTAGCGCGCCATCGCCTCGTGCCAGGTGAGGCGGGGGAACGGCCGCGGCAGCTCGATGCCCTTCACCTGTTTCCAGATGGCGGCGATCAGGCCCTCGTTGAGCGCCAGGATCTCCTCCTGGTCCATGAAGCTCATCTCCATGTCCAGCTGGGTGAACTCCGGCTGGCGGTCGGCCCGCAGGTCCTCGTCGCGGAAGCAGCGGGCCACCTGGTAGTAGCGCTCGATGCCCCCCACCATCAGCAGCTGCTTGAACAGCTGGGGCGACTGGGGCAGGGCGAACCACTCACCGCCGCAGACCCGCGACGGCACCAGGTAGTCGCGGGCGCCCTCGGGGGTGGAGCGGGTGAGCACCGGGGTCTCCACCTCGATGAAGCCCTCCCCCTCCAGATAGCCGCGGGCGGCCTTCACGGTGGCGTGGCGCAGCCGCAGGTTGCGGCCCATGCGCTCGCGGCGCAGGTCGAGGTAGCGGTGGCGCAGGCGCAGCTCCTCGCGGGTGTTCTCCTCGTCATGCACCGACACCGGGAAGGGGAGGTTGCCGCGCACGTCGTTGAGCACCGTGATGCCGCTCGCCAGCACCTCGATGGCGCCGGTGGCCAGGCGTTCGTTGAGGGACTCGGCCGGCCGGGCCCGCACCTTGCCCTCCACCCGCAGGACGGTCTCGTTGCGCAGCCGCTCGGCCACGGCGAAGGCGGCGGGGGCCAGGTCGGGATCCACCGTGATCTGCACGGTGCCGCTGCGGTCGCGCAGGTCGATGAAGATCACCCCGCCGTGGTCGCGGCGCCGGTCGACCCAGCCGCACAGCTGGGCCTGCTGGCCGATGGCGTCGTTGCGCAGGTCGCCGCACCCGTGGCTGCGCATGGTGGCAAGCAGAACGAATCCGCGAGTTTCCCACAGGGCGCCTGCGGGCAGTTCTGGAGGGGCCGGACCAGCGCAGAAAGGATGCTCAGCCGCGCCGGTAGAACGGCCGTCTGACCACCACGGCCGGCTCGGCCCGCCCGCGGATCTCCACCGCCAGCTCCGTTCCGGGCTTCGCCGCCGCCGCCGGCACGTAGGCCAGGGCCACCGCTTCCCCCAGGGTGGGGGACCAGGTGCCGCTGGTGACCTCGCCCACCGGCTCCCCATCGAGGAGCACCGGGTAGCCATGGCGGGCGATGGCGCGGCCCTGCAGCTTCAGTCCCACCAGCTTGCGGCCCACCCCTTCGGCGGTCTGGCGGTCCAGGGCGGCGCGGCCGATGAAGTCCGCCGGCATTTCCAGGTGCACCAGCCAGCCCAGGCCCGCCTCCAGCGGCGTGGTGGCCGCGTCCATCTCGTTGCCGTAGAGGTGCATCGCCGCCTCCAGCCGCAGGGTGTCGCGGGCGCCGAGACCGCAGGGGGTGACGCCGTCGGCCAGCAGCCGCTGCCACAGCGCCACGCCGGCCTCGCGGGCCAGCAGCAGCTCGAAGCCGTCTTCACCGGTGTAGCCCGTGCGACCCACGAACACCGGCGCGCCGTCGATGGCCAGCTCCCGGTGGCCGAAGCGGGGCAGGCCCGCCAGGCTCGTGCCCACCAGGGCCTCGAGGCGGGCGGGGGCCTCCGGGCCCTGCAGGGCCAGCAGCACCCCGTCGCCCTTGCGGTCGGTGATGGTGATCCCCTCGGGTTCCAGCTGGCTGGCGATCCAGGCGGTGTCGGCCTCGGCACAGGCGGCATTGATCACCAGCACCACTTCATCGCGCTCCCCCTCGGGCCCAGCGACGCGGCCGCGGTCGTAGACGATCAGGTCGTCAAGGATGCCGCCGGCCTCGTTGAGCAGCACCGTGTAGCAGGCCTCGCCGGGGCCGATCCGGAACAGGTCGGTGGGCACCAGCCGCTGCAGGGCGTCCTTGGTGCCCTGGCCCCGCAGGGTGAGCACCCCCATGTGGGAGATGTCGAAGACGCCGCAGTGCTGGCGCACGGCGTTGTGCTCCTGCACCAGGCCGGCGAACTGGATCGCCATCTGCCAGCCGGCGAAGGGCACCATGCGGGCCCCGGCGGCGGTGGCGGCGGCGTCCAGGGGTGTGCGGCGCAGGGAGGTGGAATCCATCGGAGGCGACCGGCCGGCCAGGGGGACGCCGGAGCAGGGTGGCGCGATCCTATGGACTGAGCGCCGCCAGTACTGGAGGTGGGGCCTCCAATACCGAAGAAAGCCTGTGATTCGGCTTCCACCCCTATCACACCGGCAAGGAAATGCGTACCTTGAATGGCCCAATGGGTCAAGAGGATGGGCAACCGTCCCAACTGCCGCAGCTGCCGCCACTGCACCCCTCCCGCCGGGGTGGAGATGGGATGGTGCCAGCTGCGTCAGCTCCCCATCCACCCCGAGCTGGTGGCCGAGCTGTGGTGCCACCACTGGACGGCCCGTCCGCCGCGGCTGCCGGTGGTGTCCCCCGAGGCCCTGCTCAAGCAAGCCCGCCATCCGGTGGCCAGCCAGCAGCTGAGCCTGGCCACCGGCCTCTCCTGACGTCAGGCGGACGAAAACATGTGTCGGTTGATGCCTTTTTGGCATTCTTCCGCCGTTTCACCCCGGCTTCTCCTAGCGGAACGCCCCGTTCCGCCCTAGGAAGGCTCAATACGTCCACCCCGACCACGGAGGTCCCCTGCATTGATCAGAACCGCCACATCCCCATCACCCCTTGAGCTGATGGCCGTTCATGTGGATTGTGAGACCTTCACCCTCCCGACCGGCGCCCACGTCTTCTCCCGTGGCGCCACTGCCAACGCCATCTATGCCGTGCGTCGCGGCATCGTCGAGCTGGTGGGCGAGCAGGGCGAAAAAACCTGCTACCGCCCCGGTGAGCTGTTCAGCTACCAGGACATCACCTGGCGCGAATTGAGCCACCGCAGCGACGCCTTCGCCCGCACCCCCGTGGAGGTGCTGCGCCTCGACCGGCTCCGCTTCCTCAACCTGCTGCACAACCACCCCACCCTGGCCGTGCAGCTGATCGGGCAGCAGCACACCCGCCTGCGGGAGCAGCGCGCCAGCGGCACCTGCTGCTACTGAGCCGGGGCGCCTGAGGGCACCGGCCGCCCGAGCAGCAGCAGCAGGCTGCGGGTCACCTTGGCGGCCAGCACGGCGCTGACGCCGCTGGGGTCGAGCTGGGGGGCCAGCTCCACCACGTCGGCGGCCACGAGCCGGTGCTGGCGCAGCTCCTCCACCAGCTCAGCGAACTGGGGCCAGTGGAAGCCTCCGGGTTCGGGCGTGCCCGTGCCCGGCAGCACCGCCGGATCGAACCAGTCCAGGTCAACGGTGAGATACAGGGGCCGGCCCCGCAGGGGTGCCAGCGCCGCCGCCATGGCGTCGATCGGCACCAGGCGGCCGGTGACGCGCAGCTCCTGGAACTCCTCGCGGGTGCCGCTGCGGATGGCGATCTGGCGCAGCTCGCCGCTGGGCAGCACCTCCAGGCAGCGGCGCATGGCGCAGGCGTGGCTGTGGTGGGCCCCGAGCCACTCCTGGCGCAGGTCGGCGTGGGCATCGAGCTGCACCAGCACCAGATCGGGATGGCGCCGCGCCACCGCCGCCACCGCCCCGCTGCTGATCGAGTGCTCACCGCCCAGCATCAACGGCGCCAGGCCCAGATCCAGCACCGCCTCAGTCGCCCGGCCCACGGCCTCCACCACCGGCTCGGGGGCGCCGAAGGGGATCGCCACGGCCCCGAGGTCGGCGAAGGCCAGGTCCTCGAGGTCGCGGTCGAGCTGGGGGTCGTAGCTCTCCAGGCCGCTGCTCACATCCCGGATCGCCGCCGGGCCGAAGCGGGCGCCGGGACGGAAGGAGGTGGTGCCGTCGTAGGGAACGCCGAACAGGCCCACGGCGCAGCCGAGGGGGTCGCGGCGGGCGCCCATGTAGATCGCCCCTTCGGTGTCGAACAGCTCCTGGCTCATGACTGGCTCGCCGCGTCGACCAGGGCGCGCTCCACGAAGGCCGGCACCGCCTCGAAGGCCCCCCGCTGCCAGCGGGGCGACCAGATGCTGCAGCCCGGCGCCACCGCCGCGGCCCGCTCCGGCAGCGGCTCGCGGTAGCGGGGGCCGTCGGGGCAGGCGAAGGTCCAGCTCCACCAGCCGCTCGGGTACATCGGCACCCAGCCGTACATCGGATCGGCGTGGCCGAACACCTCCCGCAGCAGCCGCACGGTATCGATGTGGACCTGGCGGAAGGCCTCGGGGGATTCGCTCTGGGTGGCGAACACGCCGCCGGGGCGCAGCAGGCGGCGGCAGTTCTCGAAGAACGTGCGGTTGAACAGGCCCTCGGCCGGCCCGGCGGGATCGGAGCCGTCCACCAGCACCACGTCGTAGCTGGCGTCAGGGGCGTTGGCCGCCCAGGCGATGCCGTCGCCGACGGTGAGGTGGAAGCGGGGGTCGCTCCAGGCGGCGCCGCCCAGGCTGGGCAGGTGCTTGCGGGAGAGCTCCACCACCAGCCCGTCGATCTCCACCATGTCGAGGTGGGCGACACCGGGGTGGCGCAGGCACTCGCGGGCGGTGCCGCCGTCACCGCCGCCGATCACCAGCACCCGCTCGATGGAGGCGGCGGCGCAGAGAGCCGGATGGACCAGGGGTTCGTGGTAATGCCGTTCCTGCCGTTCCGCTGTCATCCAGCAGCCGTCGAGCAGCAGCCCCTTGCCGTAGGTGTGGCTGTCGATGATGGTGATGCGCTGGTAGGGGCTGGTGTGCTCCTCCACCACGGTGGCGGCCAGGCCGTAGCGCACCCCGCCCAGTTCCTCGTCCACCCAGGCGCCCGGGGGGCAGGCGTCGGCCGGTGGCTGTTGCGGTCCCATGCGGTTGGCTCGTGGCTTTCCAGCTAAACCTTCGGCAGGACCCCTTGTCACGGCGCCATGGCACATTCCAGACGCCACCTGCTGAGGCTCCTCGCCCTGGCGGGCGCCAGCGTGGCCCTGGAGACCCTGGCGCCCCGGCCGGCGGCGGCCGCGGCGGCGGACGGCACCCTGACGGAACGGCTCTCGGTGTGCCGCCCCGGCGGCGATCCGCTCCAGGAGCTGCTGCGCCGCAACCGTGACTTCTGCAAGGCCTGGCAGGGCGCCGAGCGCAGCGCCGATCCCCTGTCGCGGGCCACCCTGCTGCACGAGACCTGGCCCATGCACTGCCAGGTGCGCCCCGATGCCCTGGCCGCCGGCCAGCGGCCCTGGGCCTCGGTGCTCTGCTGCGCCGATTCGCGGGTGGCGCCGGAGTGGATCTTCGCCTGCGGGGCCGGGGAACTGTTCGAGGTGCGCAGCGCCGGCAACACGGCCTTCGATGCGGGGGTGGCCTCGCTGGAGTACGCCGTGGCGGAGCTGGCGGTGCCCCTGATCCTGGTGATGGGCCACAGCGGCTGCGGCGCGGTGACCGCCGCGATGGCCAGCAACCCGCTCACGCCCCTGCTGGAGGAGCTGGTGGCGCCGATCCGGGCCAGCCTCAAGCCGGGCGCCGACCTGGCCCAGGCGGTGCGCCACAACGCCGCCGCCGCCGCCAGCGCCCTGCCCCGGCGCAGTGCCCTGCTCCGCCAGGCGGTGACGGAGGGGCGCCTGACCATCCAGGCCGCCTACTTCGACATTGGCAGCGGCGAAGTGAGCCTGGTGTGAGCGGCGATCTGCCCCTGGGGAACGGCCGGGTGATCCCGGCTGCCGAGCTGGGCTGGCGCTTCTCGCGCGCCTCCGGTCCCGGCGGCCAGGGGGTGAACACCACCGACTCCCGGGTGGAGCTGGTGTACGACCTGGCCACCAGCGATGCCCTGCCCCCCGCCCTGCGGGAGCGGGCCCTGCGGCGGCTGGCCGGCCGGCTCACCCCGGCGGGCCTGGTGGTCGTGGCGGCGGAGCACCGCTCCCAGTGGCAGAACCGTCAGGCGGCCCAGAAGCGCCTGGTGGAGCTGATCCAGGCGGCGATCGCGCCGCCGCCGCCGCCCCGCCGGCCGACCAAGCCCAGCCGGGGCTCGGTGGAGCGGCGGCTGAAGGCCAAACGCCAGCGGGGATCGATCAAGAACCACCGCCGGCAGGGTCCGCCTGAGGAGGGGTAGGGCCAGGACCCTGCTCGGCGCGGATCTGGGCCTTGGCGGCCCGCCAGTGGCCCTCCAGCTCCGCGAGGCCGCGGCCGCCGAGATCCCCGCCCAGGGCGGCCTCCACCCGGGAGAAGCGGTCGAGGAAGCGGCGGTTGGTGCCCGCCAGGCCCTCCTCCGGGTCGAGGCCGCACCAGCGGGCCACGTTCACCAGGGTGAAGAGCACATCGCCCAGTTCCTCCTGGGCATGGGCCCGGTCGCCGCTGGCCACGGCCTCCCGCAGCTCGTCCAGCTCCTCCTGCACCTTGGCCCACACCCCCTCGATGGCGTCCCACTCGAAGCCGGCGGCGGCGGCCTTGCGGGAGATGGTCATGGCGCCGGCCAGGGCGGGCTGGCCGCGCACCTTCTCCGCCAGGCGGTCGCTGAGGGGGCTGGCGCTGGCTGGCTGCTGGCGCTCGGCGGCCTTGATCGCCTCCCAGCTGCGGCGCACGGCCTCCGGATCGTCGGCCCGCTCCGCCGCCGGATCGAACACGTGCGGGTGGCGGCGCACCAGCTTGGCGGCGATGGCGCGGGCGACGGCGGCCAGGTCGAAGCGCCCCGCCTCGCTGGCGATGCGGGCGTGCAGGACCACCTGCAGCAGCAGGTCCCCCAGCTCCTCGGCCAGGTGATCGTCGTCGCCCTGGCGGATCGCATCGGCCACCTCGTGGGCCTCTTCGAGCACGTAGGGAATCAGGGTGCTGTGGGTCTGGGCCAGGTCCCAGGGGCAGCCGCCCTGGGGATCCCGCAAGCGGTCCACGATCGCCACCAACTCGGCCAGGGCCTCCCCGGCCCCATCGGCATCAGAAGCGGGAAGCGGCCGGGAACCGGTCATCGCAGGGAGGCGCGAACCAAGGGAACCATCCTTGGCGATGGCGTCACAGGCGTTGACGGCAGGGCCGGTTGGACCCTTCCGGTGGCTGCGGATACCCATGGCGGTGGCTGCGACTACCTCGGGGATGGGATCGGCGCGGGTCCGATCCTCAGGCCCGCCCCAACCTGAGAGCGACACCGACCCCATCCCACCACCACCCGGCGCCGCCGAGGGGTGTCGCCAGGCGCTGGTGGCCGGCGACACCCGGGCTGGCAGCGGCGACCACAGGACAAGGTTCCGGAGCGATCAATCGCGCTGTGAAGCGATGATCCATCGGCTGGCGGTGGGGCCGCCCACAATCACCCCAACCGGCGGCATGCGATCACCCTGCCATCATCCGGCTACCGCCGGAGGTCCTGCGGTGCAATGGATTGGGGCGGCAGAAGCCCCATGGGACCAGCGAGAGACGATCCATCCGCGAACACAGACAATGCCCCGCTCCAGCCACAGAACAGAACGGATTCTGGAATCACGGAAAGGCTGCCACCTCAAGGCTACTGAATAACAGAAGCGGCGCAGAGTTTACGGAGGCTTGATTGCATCAACGGCCGCCGTCTTCCGATACAGCAGAAGCTCAAAAACAGGCAAGCACCACCCGCGAGGGGCGCGCTTAACACTTTGTTACTTTCGACAGGCCGGCTGTGGCGGCTGCTACCTTTCCCGCCACTCAACCGAAGAGAACACAGACACCACGTGGCATTCATCTCCGACTTCCTCCCGCTCTTCCTGGAGCAGGTCCAGTCCCCGACCCTGGGATTCCTGATCGGCGGCATCATCGTGGCCGCCCTTGGCAGCCAGCTGGCGATCCCCGATTCGATTTACAAGTTCATCAGCTTTTTCCTGCTGATGAAGATCGGCCTGACGGGCGGGATCGCGATTCGCAATTCCAACCCCACCGAGATCTTTCTGCCGGCGCTGGCAGCGGTGCTGGTTGGCATCGTTATTGTCTTCATCGCCCGCTGGACCCTGGGCAAACTGCCCGGCATCAGCGTGCCTGACGCCGTGGCCACCGGCGGTCTGTTCGGCGCGGTGAGTGGCTCCACCCTGGCGGCCGTGCTGCCCCAGTTGGACTCCGCCAAGATCCCCTATGAGGCCTGGACGGCGGCCCTCTACCCCTTCATGGACATTCCGGCGCTGGTGACGGCCATCGTGGTTGCCAGCGTCTACCTCTCCAAGAAGACGGGCAACACCGCCGAGAAGATCGAAATCTGGCCGATCATCAAGGAAAGCATCCAGAGTTCGGCCGTCACCTCGCTGCTGCTGGGCGTGGCCCTCGGCATCCTCACCAAGCCCGAGCCCGTCTACGAGAGCTTCTTCAACCCCCTGTTCCGCGGCTTCCTCGCGATTCTCATGATCATCATGGGAATGGAGGCGGCCCAACGGATGAACGAGCTGCGCAAGGTGGCCCAATGGTTTGCCATCTATGCCTTCATTTCCCCCATCGTCCATGGCTTCCTGGCCTTCGGCGTCGGCCTGATCATCCACAAGATCACCGGCTTCAGCATCGGTGGCGCCGTCGTGCTGGCGGTGATCGCCGCCTCCAGCTCGGATATCTCGGGTCCGCCCACCCTGCGTGCCGGCATCCCCTCGGCCAATCCCTCGGCCTACATCGGCGCATCCACCGCCATCGGCACCCCCGTCGCGATCGCGATCTGCATCCCCCTGTTCATCGGGATTGCAGAGGTGATGCTCGGCCGTTGATCTCCATACCTGATATTCATTTACAATCAACCACTGTCAAGAGGTCAAACCCATGAGTCAACAGGTCTGGAAGCTGGTGATCGTTGGAGAGGAAATCCTCTCCAAAAAACTCATCAAGCTCATCAAGGCTGCCGGTGCCACCGGTTACACCGTCAACGCCGCCGGCGGTGAGGGGAGCCGCAATGTGCGCTCCACGGGCGAGCCGAGTGTGTCCCACACCCTCTCCAATGTGAAGATCGAAGTGCTCACCGGCACCCGCGAACTGGCCGACACCATCACCCGTCAGATCGAAGCCAAGTTCTACGCCGACTACTCGATCATCACCTACATCTACCAGGTGGAAGCCCTGCGCGACCACAAGTTCTGATCCATCGGGTTCCTTAGTCCCCACCCGTTCCTGCCCGGACGGGTGGGGTTCTTCCAGGCCACCCTGGCTTGGATCAACGCCATCGATCACCAGCGCTGATCGGATCCATCACGGGATCCTTTGGTTTCTGGTGTCGTCCAGACAACAGTTCAAGCCTCCTTCCCTCTAAAACTGCACCCACCCGTACCCCACCTGATGGATCTGCTGCCCACCTTGCTGATGGAAGTCGGCAGCCACCAGGTTGAAGTGACGGAGACCCTGATCGGGGTTGGCCGTTTTCTCGTGATTTTCGTGGCGGCCCGCTTCATGGCGGAGCTGATGGTGCGCCTCCAGCTGCCCACCATCCTCGGCGAACTGGTCGCCGGCGTGATCATCGGCGCCTCCGGCCTGCATCTGGTGGTGCCCCCCGAGGCCCAGGCCCAGCTGAGCGGCGCTCTGCTCGGGATGCTGAGCTCCCTGGGCGGCATGACCCCGGAGTCCATCAGTTCTCTCTACAGCGAGACCTTTTCCAGCCTCAAGGTGGTGGCCGAGATCGGCCTCTTCTCCCTGCTGTTCCTGACGGGCCTGGAAAGCGAGCTGGATGAACTGGTGGCCGTGGGCATCCAGGCCGGCACCGTGGCCTTCACCGGCGTGGTGCTGCCCTTCGCCGCCGGCACCGCCGGGCTCTACTACCTCTTCCATGTGCCGTTCATCCCGGCCGTGTTCGCCGGCGCCGCCATGACGGCCACCTCGATCGGCATCACGGCGAGCGTGTTCGGTGAGCTGCAGTGGCTGAAGCGCAAGGAGGGCCAGATCGTCATCGGTGCCGCCGTGCTCGATGACATCCTCGGCATCGTGATCCTGGCGGTGGTGGTCTCCCTGGCCGGTGGCGGTTCCTTCACCCTCGGGCCGGTCGTGCAGCTGTGCGTTGCGGCGGTGGTCTTCGTGGCCGTCGCCCTAGTGCTCAGCCGTTTCGCCGCCCCCGGCTTCGACTGGGTGGTGGATCAGCTCAAGGCCCCCGGCGATGTGGCGGTGGCCAGCTTCGTGGTGCTCACCCTCTGCTGCTTCGCCGCCCAGGCCATCGGCCTGGAGGCCGCCCTGGGGGCCTTCGCCGCCGGCCTGATCCTCAGCGCCTCCAAGCACACCCACGACATCGAAGCCGCCGTCAAACCCCTGGTGGCCCTGTTCGCCACGGTCTTCTTCGTGCTGATCGGCACCGGCATGGACCTCTCGGTGCTCAACCCCTTCGATCCCGCCAACCGCGAGGGGCTGGTGGTGGCCCTGTTCCTGCTGGTGGTGGCCGTGGCCGGCAAGGTGGCCGCCGGCTGGACCTACACCAGCAAGGACCCCACCAACCGCCTGGTGGTGGGTCTGGGGATGATGCCCCGCGGCGAGGTGGGACTGATCTTCCTGGGTCTGGGAACCCAGGCCAACATCCTCACTCCGGCCCTGGAAGCCGCCATCCTGTTGATGGTGATCGGCACCACCTTCCTCGCCCCGATTCTGCTGAGGCTTGTGATCGGAGGTCAGAAGGAGGCGGCACCCCAGCCCAGCTGAGCTGCCGCCAGGCCCATCCGATTCGCCGCCCGGCCGGTACCTCCGGTAGCCATCCCCTCCATCCATGGGCGTTGCCGATCCGAACGGCCCCACCACCACCCTGGCGCCGCCGTTCCCGGCCCTCCGCCGCAGCCGGCTCGACACCCTGCAGGTGAACCTGGGCTACCGCTGCAACCAGAGCTGCAGCCACTGCCATGTGAACGCCGGCCCCAGCCGCACCGAGATGATGGAGGCGGCCACCATCGCCCTGGTGCCGGCGGTGCTGCGGGCCCGGGCGATCGCCAGCCTGGATCTCACCGGCGGCGCCCCGGAGCTGCACCCCGGCTTCCGCGAGCTGGTGCGCCAGGCCCGGGAGCTGGGGGTGGCGGTGATCGACCGCTGCAACCTCACCATCCTCAGTGAGCCCGGCCAGGAGGACCTGGCCGTCTTCCTGGCCCGGCAGGGGGTGAAGGTGGTGGCCTCCCTGCCCTGCTACCTCGCCGACAATGTCGACCGGCAGCGGGGCGATGGCGTGTTCGAGCGCAGCCTCGCGGGCCTGCGCCAGCTCAACGCCCTCGGCTACGGCGATCCGGACGCAGGCCTGGAGCTGGATCTGGTGTACAACCCCCAGGGTCCCAGTCTGCCGCCGCCCCAGGAGGCCCTGGAGGCCGACTACCGGCGGGAGCTGGCCGATCGCTTCGGGCTGCGCTTCAACCGCCTGTTCACGATCACCAACATGCCCATCCAGCGCTTCGCGGCGGTGCTGCGGCAGCAGGGGCAGCTGGAGGGCTACATGGCGCTGCTGCGCCAGCACCACAATCCGGCCAACCTGGCCCAGGTGATGTGCCGCAGCACCCTCAGCGTCGACTGGCAGGGCTTCCTGTACGACTGCGACTTCAACCAGATGCTCGGCCTGCCCATCGGCCAGGGCAGCCCCCGGGCCCACCTGCGCCAGCTGCTGGAGCAGGACCCTGATGGGGAGCCGATCGCCGTGGCCGACCACTGCTTCGGCTGCACCGCCGGCGCCGGCTCCAGCTGCGGCGGGGCTTTGAGCTGAGGCCCCACGGGCCGCTCTGAAGCCCCCGGTCGAGCCAGCGAGTGACAGGAATCCCCCTTTCCCAACCATGACCATTCCAATGCCATCCACCCGCCCCGGCGGGGCCGCCCAACGGCGGGTGCTCGTGGTCTGCACCGGCAACTCGGCGCGCAGCATCATGGCCGAAGCCCTCTTCCAGACCCTGGGAGCGGGGGCGATCGAGGTCGTCAGCGCCGGCAGTGCCCCGACGGGTCAGGTCCATCCCATGGCCCTGGAGCAGATCGGCCGTCTTCCCGTGGACCCGTCCCGGTACGCCAGTAAAAGCCTGGCGTCGGTGCTGGAGGCGGCGACGACACCGTTCGATCTGGTGGTCACGGTCTGCGACCATGCGGCCGAAAGCTGCGGCACGTTCCCGGGGGACCCGGCCAGGGTGCACTGGGGCCTGGCCGATCCAGCCGCCCACCGGGAGCCTCAGCAGGCCCGACGGGCCTTCTCCGCCTGCTTCGATGAGCTGGCCGAACGCATCGGTGCCCTGCTGAACGAGCCGGTGGCCTGAGCGACAGCCAGCACGTCGCCAGGGCCTTGAGAGGGGTCAGGCCTCAGGGGCTCTGGCGATTCAGGTCCCAGTTGTAGGGGAGGTAGGCGAAGCGGTAGTCGCCGCCCAGGATCAGGGCGCGCTCGGCGGCGGGGCGGTAGCGGGCGATGAAGCGCAGAACGGCGCTCTGCTTCTCGTGGCCCGGCACAGGCTCCGCCTGCGGATCGGCCCGCAGCCAGTCCTCGGCGAACCACTGGAAGATCGCGGAGATCCCCACCGTGCCGGCGGCCCGGTCGATCGCCAGGCCCACGGGGCTGGCCAGCCAGCGGGTCGTCTGATCCTCCAGCTGCCGCTCCAGCGCCGCCCCCGTGAAGGCCTCCTGCCGCAGGGGCGGGCAGCTGATGGCGGCGCACACCAGGGCCGCGTGGATGCGGGGTTCGTTGTACTCGCGCCGCAGGATCTCGTGCTCGATCGCATCGAGGGTGAGGCCGCGGCCCATCAACTCGTGGCGGCGGAACTTCCAGACGCCGGGAATGTCCCTGATGCTGGGCCGGATCGGATCGTTGTCGATGATCGCGCGCAGGGTGAAGGCGTTGTAGGCGTTGATCAGCAGGGCGATCTGCTCGGCCTCCGACCAGGAGGCGAAGCGCTCGGGGGCCAGGGCGCCCAGCGCCTTGATGTAGCGATCGAGCTGGGCCGGATCCCGCTGCAGGGCGGCGTAATCCACCAGACCCCGGCCATCCACCACCGACCGCAGCACCGCGTTGTAGGGGCCGGGATCAAGGGGCGGCTGGGGGGCGGTGGCCACCGGGGACGGGCGGCCGGCCTCGGCGGACGTCCACGGGGCCGGCCCGCCGCCGCAGCCCGTGGCGGTGATCAGCACCAGGCCGCAGGCCAGCAGCAGCGGGGTGCGGGAGCGGACACGGACCATGGCGAAGCGGAGGAACACCACGGGTTTACCGGCTAGGGGCCGATTCGGTTCGATCCCGGGCGCTGAGCAGCAGCCCCAGCAGCAGGGGCAGCCACAGCAGCAGCCGCTCAGCGGTGGTGAGCTGCCAGTCCGGCAGGCGTGAGGGGAGCACGAAGTAGACGAACGCCGAAAGGCTCACCAGCCGCGCCCCCCAGTTCTGGCTGGGCACGGCGAAGGGCATCAGCCAGATGAAGTACCAGGCGTGCACCACCGGCGAGAGCAGCAGCAGGGCCAGCAGGTAGCGCCAGGCGAAGACCCCCAGCCGGGCGCTGGTGGCCAGCAGCACCAGGAGCACCAGCAACAGCAGCAACCCATGCACCGCATTGGTCTGCAGGGTCCAGGGCCAGAGCTGGCCGATCCAGTGCGGCAGCCACTCGGCGCTGCGGCCGTGGCGAATGAAGCTGGAGCCGGTGGGCAGCAGCGGACAGCTGCGCAGACCGCAGAAGAGGGACGCCCCCAGCAGCAGTGGCGCCAGCCCCAGCAGCAGGGTGGCGAGCACCGGGGCAGGCCGCCGGAACCGGCGCCAGCGGCTCCAGGCCCTCTGCAGCAGCAGCGGCAGGGTGATCCACTTGATGGCCACGCTCAGGCCCAGCAGCAGGTCGATGCAGGCCTGGGGGCGTTGGCCCTGGGGCGGGGGATTGCGCTCGGCCAGCAGCCAGCCGGCCACCAGCGGCAGCAGGAACCAGCTGTCGTAGTGCCCGCCGCCGCTGAGGCCATAGATCACCAGCGGGTTCCAGGCGTAGAGCGCCGCCCGCGCCGCGCCGAAGCGGGCGGCAAGCAGGCCGGCGATCGCCAGGTCGGCGGCCGTGAACGACAGCTTGAACAGCAGCACCTGCTGGGCCACGGCGGCATGGAGCCGGAACAGCAGCTGCGCCAGGGGCGGGTATATGGCGGTGGTATCGGGGTGGTTGATCGACGACCACCAGGGGGTGCGCAACCCCTCCAGCGCCGCGGCGTCCGGGGGCAGCGCATAGGGGCTGAACCCATGCAGCTGGATCCCCCCCTCCCAGAGGTACCGCCAGATGTCGTCGCCGGGCTCCATGGCCAGCAGGGCCAGCCGCGTCAGCACCGCCACGGCCCAGAACAGGGCGCGGGGGATGGTGGGCAACGACCAGGAGAGGGCGAAACCCAGGCCCATCACCGCGGCCGCCCGCCAGAACGGCAGCAGCTGGGCGGCATCGAACAGGTCGCCGTGGGGGCGCATCAGCAACGCCCCGCCGATCAGCAGCAGGGCACTGGCCGGCAGTTGCAGGCGCCGCAGCCGGGCCGTCAGCGCCATCACCGCTGGCCTCGCTGCAGGGGTCGCCGCAGCCAGAGGCCGCCCAGGGTGGTGAGGATCACCCATCCGGCCCGGAGGCTGGCGCCCCAGCGCCCGGAAATCTTCGAGGCGCCGGCCAGGCGCGGGCGATGGGAGATCGGCACCTCGCGGATGCGCAGGCCCAGCTCGATGGCCCGCACCTGCATCTCCAGGGTCCAGCCATAGCCCCGGTCGCGCAGGGCCATCGCCGCGAAGGCCTCGCGCCGCACCAGCCGCAGCGGCCCCATGTCGCGGTAGCGGAACCCCCAGCCCAGGCCGATCAGCGTCGTGGCCAGCCGGTTGCCGCCCCGCTGCAGGGGGGTGAGCGAGGCGCGGCCCACGGCGGTGGCGGTGCGGTCGCCGAGCAGCAGGTCGTGGTCGTCGATGAGCTCCAGGAAGCGGGGCAGTTCCTCGAGCGGGTCGCCGCCATCGCCATCGCAGAACAGCAGCCAGTCCACGTCGGGGGCGAGATCGAGGCACCCCCGCCAGCAGGCCCGGCCGTAGCCGGGACGGGGTTCGCTGAGCACCTCAGCCCCCAGCTGGCGGGCGATGGCGGCGGTGCCATCGCTGCTGCCGTTGTCGACCACCCGGATGCGGTCGAGTCCCTGGCGGCGCAGCTGGCCGATGACGTGGCCGATCGTCTGGCGTTCGTCACGCGCCGGAATCACCACCTGGATGGCCCCCATCGCCATGGCCGATCCCGGATTGGGCATGGAATTCCCCTGCTGATGAACGTACCGGCGAAGGGAGCGAATGGATGGCCGCCCGCCCGGGGCCGGGGCCATCCGAAACGGCGGCTCGCCGGTAGGAAGGGGGAACGGCTTTCCCCATGGCCCCACCGCTCTCGCCTTCCCGCTGGCGCCAGCTGCTGCTGATCGCCGCCATCGCCCTGGTGGTGATCCTGTTCTTCACGCTGGGCCTGCACCGCCAGCTCACCCTGGAGGCCCTGCAGGAGGCCCATGGCGCCCTGCTGGAGCAGCGCCTCCAGACCCCCCTGCCGGTGGCGGGCGCCTACCTGCTGCTCTACGTGCTGGTGGCGGCCCTGTCGCTGCCGGGGGCCGCGGTGCTCACCCTGGCCGGCGGGGCGCTGTTCGGCGTCGGGCTCGGCACCCTGCTGGTGTCATTCGCCTCCAGCATCGGCGCCCTGCTGGCCTTCCTGGTGGCCCGCACTCTGCTGCGGGATCCGGTTCGGCGACGCTTCGCCCGCCAGCTGGCGCCGATCGAGGCCGGGGTGGCCCGCGACGGGGTGCTCTACCTGCTCAGCCTGCGGCTGGCGCCGGTGTTCCCCTTCTTCCTGGTGAACCTGCTGATGGCGCTGACGCCGATCCGGGCCGCCAGCTTCTACCTCACCAGCCAGATCGGCATGCTTCCAGGCACCTTCGTCTACGTGAACGCCGGCACCCAGCTGGCCCAGCTGCGCGGGATCGGCGGCATCCTCAGCCCGCCGCTGCTGGGGTCGCTGCTGCTGCTGGCCCTGTTCCCCTGGCTGGCCAAGGCGGCCCTGGGCCGCTGGCAGACCTGGCGGCTCTACCGCCGCTGGCCGCGGCCGCGCCGTTTCGACCGCAACCTGATCGTGATCGGCGCCGGAGCGGCGGGGCTGGTGACCGCCTACATCGCCGCCACCGTCAAGGCGCGGGTGACCCTGGTGGAGCGCGGCGCCATGGGCGGCGACTGCCTCAACACCGGCTGCGTGCCCAGCAAGGCGCTGATCAGCTCGGCGCGGCTGGCGGCGCGCCTGCGCCGGGCCGACCGCTACGGGCTCGAGCCGCAGGAGCCGCGGTTCAACCTGCGCCGGGTGCTGGAGCGGGTGGCCGCCAAGGTGGCGGCCGTGGCCCCCCACGACAGCGTCGAGCGCTACGAGGGCCTGGGGGTGGAGGTGCTGCGCGGCCAGGCCCGCCTGCTCGATCCCTGGACGGTGGCGATCCGCACCGGCGCGGGCACCGAGCAGCGGCTTACGGCCCGGGCGACCGTGCTGGCCACCGGCGCTGAACCGGTGCGGCCCGACTGGCCGGGCAGCGAGGCGGTGCCCCTGCTGACCAGCGAGACCGTCTGGGGCTGGCTGGCCCAGTGCCCGCTGGAGCGGCCGCGGCTGGTGGTGCTGGGGGGCGGGCCGATCGCCTGTGAACTGGCCCAGGCCCTGGCCCAGCTGGGCCTGCCGATCACCCAGATCCAGCGCAGCGACCGCCTGCTGCGCAAGGAGGACGCCGATGTGGCCGCCGAGGTGCGCCAGGCCCTGGAGGAGGACGGCGTGACCCTGCACATGGACACCGAGGTGCTCGGCTTCGAGCGGGGTCCCGCCCCCGCCAGGGCGGTGACGGTGCTGGTGCGGCAGGGGGAGCGGCGGGAGCGGATCGCCTGCGACGCCGTGCTCTGCGCCCTGGGCCGCCGCGCCCGGCTGCAGGGCTACGGGCTCGAGGAGCTGGGGATTCCCACCGGCGCCACGATCACCACCAACGCCTTCCTGCAGACGCTCTACCCGAACATCTACGCCGCCGGCGATGTGGCCGGGCCGTTCCAGTTCACCCACACCGCCGCCCACCAGGCCTGGTATGCGGCGGTCAACGCCCTGTTCGGCCAGGTGCGCTCCTTCCAGGTGGACAACCGCGTCATCCCGCGCACCACGTTCACCGACCCAGAGGTGGCCACGGTGGGGCTCACCGAAGCCGAGGCGGCGGCCCGAGGGATGGCGGTGGAGGTGACCCGATTCCCCCTGCACGAGCTCGACCGTGCCATCGTCGAGAGCGCCGAGCGGGGGTTCGTGAAAGTGCTCACCCCACCGGGCAGCGACCGGATCCTGGGCGCCACGATCGTGGCCGAGCACGCCGGCGAACTGCTGGCCGAGTTCGTGCTGGCCATGAAATGGGGCCTGGGACTGGGCAGGATCTTCGGGACGATCCACGCCTACCCCACCCTGGCCGAGGCCAGCAAGTACACCGCAGCCGCCTGGAAGAAGCAACGGGTGCCCCAGCACCTGCTGCCCTGGCTGCGCCGCTACCACGCCTGGCGGCGCCGCGGCTGAGCCCGACACCGCCCCCATCCACCCCCACGCCCCCTCCCCGATGACCAGCGCCGCCGATCTGCACCGCAGCGTTCAGGAGTACTACGGCTCCACCCTCAGCAGCAGCGACGATCTGCGCACCAGCGCCTGCTGCGACGCCAGCAGCGTGCCGCCGGCGCTGCGGCCCCTTCTGGCCCGGCTCCACCCCGAGGTGCTGAGCCGCTACTACGGCTGCGGCCTGGTGGCGCCGCCGCTGCTGGAGGGCCTGCGGGTGCTCGACCTGGGCTGCGGCAGCGGCCGGGATGTGTACCTGCTGGCCCAGCTGGTGGGTGCCGGCGGCGAGGTGGTGGGCGTTGACATGACGCCGGAGCAGCTGGCGGTGGCCCGGCGCCATGCCGACCACCACGCCGAGGTGTTCGGCTACGCCAACGTGCGTTTCCTGGAGGGCCGCATCGAGCAGCTGGAGGCGCTGCCCCTGGAGCCCGGCAGCTTCGATCTGGTGATCTCCAACTGCGTGGTCAACCTCTCGGCGGACAAGCTGGCGGTGCTCAACGGGGTGCGGCGGCTGCTCAAGCCCGGCGGCGAGTTCTTCTTCGCCGACGTCTACGCCGACCGGCGCGTGCCCGAGGCCCTGCGCCACGACCCGGTGCTGCACGGCGAATGCCTCAGCGGCGCCCTCTATTGGAACGACTTCCTGCGGCTGGCGCGCCAGGCCGGCTTCGCCGATCCGCGCCTGGTGGACGACCGGCCCCTGGAGATCACCGACCAGGAGCTGGCCGCCCGCACCGGCGCGATCCGCTTCTTCTCCGCCACCTACCGGCTGTTCCAGATCGAGACCCTTGAGGACGCCTGCGAGGACCACGGGCAGGCGGTGATCTACCGGGGCAGCATCGCCGGCCACCCCGACGCCCTGCCCTTCGACAAGCACCACCCCATCGAAACGGGCCGGGTGTTTCCGGTCTGCGGCAACACCTTCCGCATGCTGGCGGAGAGCCGGCTGGCGCCCCACTTCGACTTCATCGGCGATTTCAGCCGTCATTACGGCCTGTTCGAGGGCTGCGGCAGCGCCATTCCCTTCGATGCCACCGGCGCGGCTACCGCCGACGCCCCCGCCGCCGCGCCGGCCCCCGCCAGCGGCGGCTCCTGCTGCTGAGGCGGCTGAGCCGACGCCCCAGGGCGCGCAGGGGCCGCGGCAGCCGCGGGATCGGATCGCCGTCCTGGAGCAGGTGCAGCCAGCTGCTGGCCTCCAGGCCCACGAACGCCGCGATCAGCAGGGGCCTCTGGGAGCCCCAGAGCTCCCGGCCCCGCTGCAGCAGCTCACCGGGCGCCGGGGCGCCCAGGGGCCCGAGGGCGGCGCAGGCGGCCAGCACCAGCGCCGCCAGCCAGAGGAGTCGCAGGCTGGTGCCCAGCAGGGGGCTGTGGGAGAGCAGGGAGCGGTGGCTGAGCAGGCGCCGGTAGGGCCACCAGAGCAGCCGCAGGGGACCCCAGCGGCGGGTGGCGTTGGAGCGGGTGTCGAGGTCGGGGGAGAGCCAGAGGCCGCCCAGCAGGAAGGCGCCGGTGGCGACGGCCACCCCCGCCGGCCCCAGGGCCGGCCCCCAGAGCAGCCCGAAGGGCAGGGCCAGCCAGCGGGTGGCGCGATCGTGGCGGCGGCCGCTGGCCATGGCCGGGCTCCGGACGCTGCCGGCAAGGTACCGGCCGCCGGCCGCCGGCGCCCCCTCCGCCAGAATGGTGCCACCGCCCGATTAGCTCAGCGGTAGAGCGCCTGCCTTACAAGCAGGATGTCGCTGGTTCGAAACCGGCATCGGGCATTCCCAGAAAAGCCCTGTCCTGACTGGAGAAAACGACTCAGGACAGGGCCTCTCAGCGGGGCCCGTGGCCTGGGCCATGGGACCAGAAAGGCCCCAAAAGCCCAGGTTGATGCCAAGCTTTCACGCGGATTTCACGCGACGGATGAAACGATGGCCTCTTCTCCCTGGCTGCGGACCCTGAGCCAGGGCTTCAAGGCCCACCGACTGGGGCGGCCCGGCTGGTACGTCGAGGTGAACAGGGACCGGCTGCGGGTGGTCTCCGCAGAGCTACCGCTGCGACCGGGGGAGCCCCCCGGATCAGCCACCACCCGCCGGGCACTCACCCTCACCAGCCCACCCGGCCCAGCTACGGGCGCCGCGGCCCTGGCGGAGGCTTGCGCCGTGTTCGATGCCGTCATGGCCGGCACCTGGGCATGGCCTGATCCGACCGCCACCCCGGCGGGAGACGACCCAAGGCACTTGGCGCCCGAGCACCTGGGGCGCCTGATCGAGAACCTGCAGGGCCGGCTGGTGGGGGAGCAGATGGCGGCCACCACCTGGGAGCGCACCTGGGCCCCCTACCTGAGCCGGCTGGCGGCCGCGGCAGGGGAGCGCCGCTGGCCTAACGACGGCGCCTTCCTGTCGGCCTACCTGCGGGGCTGGGAGCCGAACAGCAGGGCCCGGCAAATGGGTTACGACCGGGCCCGCCGGCTGTGGAAGGAAGCGGGCTGGAGCTGGCCTGAGGAGCTGGCGCCGCTGAGGGGCAACGGCAAGGCGGCCGCCGATCCCGAGGGGGTGCGGGCCTTCACCGATGAGGAGACCCAGCAGCTCCGCGAGGCGATCGAAGGAAGCAAGCTCACCGCCGCCGACCTGGTGGCCTGGGACTGCCTGATCTGTTTCGGGCTGCGGCCGAAGGAACTGCAGGCCCTGGAGCTGCAGCGCCGTGATGGGGTGCTGGTGGCGGTGGTGAGCCGCAGCAAGCGGAGCAGCCATGGGAGCAGCGGCGCCCGCACCGTCCCGGCTGTACCACCCGCCGGGTGGCCTGCGGACTGCCGCAGGCTGCTGGAGCGATGGAAGCACCACGGCCTACCGCCGGGGCTGCTGGTGGCCCGCTCCCCGGGTCAGCTGCTGACCCAGCAGCTCCGTCGACTCCACTTGCCGGAGGGGCTGACTGCCTACGGGCTGCGCCATGCCTTCGCCCTGCGGCTGGGCCTCGACCTGGGGCTGCACGTCAGGGAGGCAGCCGAGCTGATGGGGCATTCGCCAGCCGTGCACCTGGCCACCTATGGGCGGCGGCTGGATGGCCCCGCCCTGCAGTCCAAGGTTTCCGAGCTGGTGAAGTTACGCGCCGGAAAGTGAAAAATACGAGCCGGGAAAGCGAGGTTACGCGCCGAAAAGCGAACGCTACGCACTGAAAAGAGAACAGTACGAGCCAATTCTCAAAGTTTTTTTTCGTGCGCATTCCTGATCCAACCGCGTAGAACCATTGCCCTGATTACGTTCAGCCGTTGGATGCTAGATCGGGCAGAAATGAGTTTCCCGGAAGTGCGTTGCAGGAGCGCGATTGCCCCTTAGGGTGATTGCAGGTCACGGGGCTATGGCCCCTTCGGGCCTCACTATCCCTCCCCTTCAATCATGATTTTCACCGCCACCACTGGTGACGTGCGGGACTCCCTGCGCGTGAGCAAAAACACCCTCGCCCGAATGCGTGCCGACGGGATCTTCCGGCCCGGCGTGCATTTCGTCGCGCTGGGAACCGGCAGCCTAAGGGCGAGTCTTCGCTGGGACCTCGCAGCTGTCGAGGCCACTTTGCAGAAGCGCTCCAGGCAGATAGGGGCGCCCAAGCACGACAACCACAACCCGGCGCGGAAGAAAGCGCAGCCGGCCGCGTGAGCAGACAGAGAAAGACCCCGTGCAGTTGGCGCTGCCGGGGCCCTGGTTCCTCTGAAAGGCCGAGAAGGCCACCCGATCACCCCACTACAGGAAACCGAGTTCACCCATCATGAACTATCAAATCGAGACCACGCTTGGTCTCCTCTCGAAGGATTCTATCGAGCGCCAGCCCGGCACAGCCGCGGCCCTGATCGTCACCCCCACCGGGCGGGTGTTCACCCCTGACGGATCACACAGTCTCGGCACCTGCGGCACAGCGGAGCACGCGATCGAGTTCTGCCGGCGCATCGGCTGGAGCTGGATCGTCCGCGACGTTCACCCCACCCAGGACCTGGCCGGAGCCGGCGAGGTCCTGCCATGACGGCCACGACCTCCAGCCACACCAGCCCCGGGGCTGCGGCGCCCCCTACAGCGCTCTTCCACTGGCCCGCGGTGGCCACCCATGTGGCGCTGCTGCGCAGCCGCCAGCGGCCTGAGGCCCTGGTGTTGCTCACCCTGTTCCCGCCCCAGCCCGCACCGGGTGAGCCCCGCGGCTGGAGCACCTATTACCTGGCCACCACGGCGCAGTTGCTGGCCGGGGATCCCGGGCTGGCCGCGGCCATCCAGGCGGACCTGCACCGGCACCCGGGGCACAGCCTGGGGCTGATCGTCAGCGAACCGCACCCGCAGCCTGCGGACTGGGGGAGCAGGCCGGAGCATTTCAACGCCCCGAAGATCCGCGACGGGGTGCCCCAGACGGCAGAGCAGCAGCAGGCCGAACGTGAGCGGCGCTGCGCGGCCTGGGTCAGTGGGTCGGCGGCGCCCTGGTGCCGGCCGATCTACTGGGGCTCCCGCTACGACCACATCGCCCCCTGCCTGTGGCTGTTCGCGGAATGCGACCGCGAGGGAATGAGCGGCGCCGATCAACTGGCCCTGGCCGCTGCCGTGTTCGGCGCACCGCCCACGTTCAGCGTGAGCACCGGCGGGAAGTCGATCCACTGCTACTGGCGCCTGGTGGAGCCCATCACCCTGGAGCGGTTCACCGTGCTGCAGAAGCTGGCAGTCACCGCCTACCGGCACCTTGAGCCGGACTGTGCGGTGGATGGTTCGCTGTCCAATCCGAACCGGGTCCTTCGGCTGGCTGGTGGCTTCCACCCGCGAACGGGGGTGCTCGCCTCGATCCACACCGCCACCGGCACCGCTATCGATGCCGACGCCCTGGCGGCCCGGCTGCAGGGCCTCCAGCCGCCCCAACCATCGGCACCACCCCTGAAGCAGCACCGGCCACGGCCAGCGGCTGGTGGGCGCCGGGGAGGCCTGGTGACGATGGAGAAGATCCGCGCCGGGTTGGATCGAATCCCGCCCTATGCCTCCAAGCAAGGCGAGCGCCGCGAGTTTCGGCGGTTCGTTGGTGGGTTGCGGGCCGTGGTTCGCGAGGCCGGCGGAAGCGATGCCGACGCCCTGGCCCTGGCTCTGGAGCACAGCCCCGGTGTCATCGATGCCGCCGATTACTGGAACTACGACTGGACCGGCATCACCGCCGGCAGTTTCTGGCATCAGGTGGGGGCGGGCCGATGACGGACTATCAGGCCAAGGCCGACACGATGCTGGAGGATCACGACGAAGAATGCGAAGAACTGGCCGCCGACCTGAGCCGGTTCCGTGGGGTGGACAGCATTGCCGACCAGGCCTCGATTGAGCGGCTCTTCTCGCCTGGCCTGGCAAAGGAAATCAGCCTCTACGCGGAGCAGCAGCAGTTGGACCCGCGAGGTTTCCTGCTGCCGATCCTCACCACGATCAGCAGCGTGGTCGGAAACCGCGCCGTTGTTGCTGCAGAGCCCGGTAACGATTGGACCGAGCCGGCGATCCTATGGGGCATCAACCTTGCCCCCGCCAGTGGCGGCAAGTCACCCACCGCCAAACCAGCGACGGAAGATGCGCTAGTGCCGTGGCAGATACGCGAAAGGGAAAAACATGCCGCCGCCCTGGCAAGATGGAAAAATGACAAGGCCGAAGCCGAGGAAGGGGGCGCCGAAGCGATTAGCGTGTTCCTGTCCACCAACCCGCAGCCCGAGCAGCGGCATCTACTGACCAACGACGCCACCTTCGAGAAACTGGAAACCATGCTGGCGGGAGGCTCTACCCCCGGTCTGCTGGCCCTCCATGACGAGATGGGGCGATGGTTCTCCCAGTTGTGCCGCAGCCAGCAACAGAACGACCGCGCAAAGTGGCTGGGGCTCTACCCCGGTAGCGCGATCATCACCGACCGCATCGGCCGCGAAGGGGTGCTGGTGCATCGGCCGGCCGTGTCGATCTTCGGCAACCTGCAGCCGCAGCGACTGGAGGCCCTGTGGAAGGCCGACGCTGCCGCGAACGATGGGCAAGCTGATGGTGATGGCCTGTGGTCACGCTTCCTGCTGGTCAACCTGCCCGACTGGAGCTACCGCTACCGGCGGTCAAGCCGCAAGTTGGCGCCTGTGCTGCGGACCTTGTACGAGCAGATCGACGCCGCCGCCGCCGCGCTGCCCCCGGGGCATGACGACCGGCCGCCTGTAGTCACCCTGGCCCCCGATGCGCTGCCTTTATTCGTGGAGTGGGTCGACGAACTGGAGGCGATGAAACGCGCCGCACGGGAGCCCGCTGCTCAGCAGTACCTAGGCAAGCAGCGGGGCAACACGCTCCGGCTGGCCCTGGCGCTCCATGCCGCCCGCCAGGCCGGCAATGGGTTCGGCCTGGATACCCTCATCTCCCGCCAAGACCTGGAAGGTGGAATCCTGCTCACTTTGCTGTTTTTCGCGGAGCGTCAGAAGGCCCTAGCCCTGGTGGCTGGGGGAAGGAGCGGAGCAATTAAGCGGCTGCTCGACAAGGGCAAGGAGTGGCGCAAGGAGCACGGCTCGGCACCGGTGCCGGCCCGCACGGTCAGGAATTGGGGGATGCCCGAGCGGAACGCGAGCATCAAGGCGGTAAGGGATTGGCTGCGGCAGGTGGTTACCACACCGGGCTGCGGCGCCGTGGAGGGGCAGGGCAGCGCCCTGGTCTGGCTGCCGCCTGGTGACGCCCAATGAATCAAGCCGGTGGCCCCCGCAGAAATGGAGCATATCGCTGCTCCAAGGCAATCCCATTGCGCCGCAGTGCGAGTAGGGCCGTTTCGGAACTGGTGGAGCAGCGGCTGCTCCAAGGCACTTCGACTGCGCCGCAGGGCGAGTGGGGCTGTATTGGAGCACGGAGCGCCATATAAGAGGCAATTTTTGCTCTCTCTTTCTCTCACTTCACTTCTCGGTGCCCTGCCTTGCGGGCGGACTCTCTCACCCAGGAATGTGCTCCATCGCTCCAAAAAGCCTCCAGACCGACTGCCACCTCTGGCGAGTGGTTTGGAGCGGCTCTTGCTCCACCTGCTCCATCACAGCCCCAGACCCCACGCCATCACTGGCAAGTGGTCTGGAGCAGATGAAACAGCCCCCCGGCACCGTATGCCCGATCGCCAAGCCATCTCCACGACCTCGACTCACCACACCATGCCCACCGTCTCATGTTCACCGACTCTCATGGCGATCCGCTCTGGCTGCCTGACCTGCTGGCCCTACGAAATGCATGGCCGAACGCCCACCCGGCCACGTTGGCGCTCCGCTTGCCCAGCAGTGGGGCACAGTTTCCGGCCTGGCCACATCGGCCGCCCTGGCCGCCTGGGTCGCGAGGCAATGAGTGCTGCACCTACAAACGCAGAAAGCAAGAATGAAGTTGAGTTGCCATTTAATACTCTACAGGTGGCTTGGCATCACCTGGGAAAGACACTTCAACCGCAATGAGTTTCTATACGTTTCCAGCGATGCGCTAATGTTCATACAGAGTGGACAACTCAATAACTCCTTTGGCCCAACGCCACATTCAGCGGCGAACAGAAGCCCACGTGGATCATCCGGAATCCCTGAGTCCGTCTGCTGAACGCTCAAGATCACCCGCACGCACGAATCTGAGCTGAACCTTTAGGGTTTTCCAAGAACCGTGGCAGGTGGATCTTGAGGTTAGACAGTTTCTTCGCCGCTGCTAGAGTGTGGAGCTTGTCGCAAGAAGTCATGCAGTTTAGCGCGCAACGAATCATCCACTGCATCATAAAGATCGACAAGCGCAACTATTCTGTCGATTTGTTCGTCTGATTTCAAGTCATACGAATAGATGACCTCTATTGCTCTCGGGGTAAGATAGTCTTGCAGTAGTTCATAGGGCTCTTTGGTCATTCCACGAAATGCCACAGCTGCATTCCATTCGCATGAATCAAGGAAGCGCTCATGCCACCTCTTGTACTCAAAGAATTGCCTTAGATGTGGATAATGCGAAAATGTCGCTGCCGATTGAAGCCACGACTGAAATTCACGGGCACGAGATTGATATTCAACGAAGAGTTCGCGAACATCAAATTTTTCAGGCCTAGATTTCAGGAATTCAATGGCATCAGACTTCCAGCCATTCCATTCCAGCAATGTAGACTTCGATAGCAAGAACTGAACCGTGCGAGATACACCAGCTTCACCAGCCGCCACGGAGATATTCCAGTTGGCTTGTGCAGGCCTCCAGTGAACCGAATAGTTGCGAAGATCGAAGAGAAAGCGATGTAAGTTGTCCTCCCCGAAAATCTTGCGTCTCATTTCGGCTATATAAGGCACAGGATAAGCCCTAGAAAAGTTCCGCGTATGATCAACAAGCGCAGTCAAAGCCGATGATGCGTTAAACAGATTTCTCTTCATATTCCTAGTGTATTCATCACGCTCATCCTCATTAATGCGGAGCCAGAAGTCTTGATATTGGCTTCGGTGGGAAAATCGATTTATTCCCTCCAGCAAGTCATCAATCGCATGATCCAGAATCCAGTGACTGTCCTTGACCTCTCCCAATGCCGCCCATATACGAGCTCCAACAGTTCCATCAATATCGCGCCTTGCCTTTTGGAAGTCAAAAGCAACAGCCTTGATTACTTGTTCTTCCGTCCAAGGCTCTTCGTGCTCAGAGAGAAGAAATCTTTGCACTAACATCTGGCCTCAGAGACGCTTGTGTAAGGTTGAACAATAGCGCGGAATAACAGAGGCATTCTGGGCTCACGCTTGAAGCGCAAGACTGTTTAAAGCGGAGGTCGACTGAGCTGTGCAGCTTTATCGCCCAGTGCCGGTGAAGCAAAGGGCTAGATGACCAAGACATTCTTAAACTCATTTCTCAAAGTGCGGTACTCGACAATAAGCTGATCTGAAATGCGCTGAAGTTCCGAGGTAAGATGATCATATTCCTCATTCTGCTCGGTGCTGCCATCTCCCTCACGATCCATGTTGAGTCGAGGATCCATGCACAACCGAAGAGGGGGTTCAGTTTGGTTATTTGGATGTACAAAGAAGTTGTCGACGAGAAAGCTTCTAGCTTCTCTCCAAGCAACAAGGTATTTTTCAGAGGCTGTGGCAATTGAAGGAGTCAAGAGCCGGTTGCTCGTTTGTGCCAAAAAGCGTGCGAAATCGTTGACTTGACTATACATATCCATGCAGTAAGCATGGTCGCACTGAAGAACGGTGACGAAATCTTCGATTTGCTGGTCATTCAGGATTCGGCGCGCCTCACGAAATATCTCAAGGTCGTGGACTCGCTCTTGTTCGTTGCGTGCACGCTGAGTATTGTCCTTCAATAATTCATAGAACCCACTATTCGCCATGTGGTAAGCAAGGCCAAGGACACACAATGCGAAACCCCAAGCAGCATCGTTGCTACCTGAAACTGAAATATCAAACTCGCGCTTCAATAACTCAATGGCAACCAATTCCCAGAGCTGGGTGGACATCATTGCCAAGCCACCTACGACAACCAGCCATGTAATTTGGTTATAGAAGCGGGGCCGCAATAATTCGATCAGACGCAGTGCGAACTCCTGCCAGGCCATGGGGAATTTTGTTGTCATCTAAATACTGATTGGTTGATTCCGAGAATTGCCTAGATTCTCGTCTGCATTTCAGTGAATTCTAGAGAGAGTAGCAGTGGAGGAGACCCCGCAAACCATGCCGCAGAGGGTTTTGGTCTGCAGGCTCCCGCATCTTGCCGTGGGTCAACGAACCGAACTGCTAGGGAGCTAAGCCCCTGCCCCCCTCACCTGCGGCCGGGGACCCACATCAACAGCCCGGGGTGGCCTCGAAGTTGGGGGGCTGCCTCAAGGCGGGGGCGGGGCCAAGGTGGCGGGGGTTGGGGAAGACCCTGCCGCACCGGAAGCCCTCGACTGTCCCCGCGCGCCCCACCGTCGGCTCCAGTCCTGACAGGAGGTCAGCCAATCCAGCCCCATAACCCACCCTCCTCAGCCGCCCCGCTGCCGGCCGCCGCAGGCCACGCTCAGCAGTCTCAAGCGCAGGGGCTCCGGAGGCACCCCGCCAGCCCTGGCTCCGCCGAGCCCACCACGGCCAGCGCCACCACCCCCGGGCCACCCCTTCCACCTCCCGCGGTCCTGCGCTGGTTAGCTCGAGTAGTCACCGCCCTGCCCCTGCCCATCGCCCCCAGCCCTGCCCCCACCCATGCCCATGGCCACCACTTGGAACACGATCTATCGCCGCGCTGTGCATTCGCTTACAGCAGTTGTCGCAATGGGCGGAGAAACATCCATTCATCGATGCATCATTCGCGCCGCGGTGGAAGTGCACGCGGCTGGCGGGGGGCCCCTCCGGGGGAAGTAAAAGGTACTTCCCAGAAGAAAACGTTTCCGCGGCCACCGTGTCGCAGATTTTCGCTAGCGCCAGCCCAAAAAACGTGTCCCACAAGGCCAGGGATACCAAGAGATTTCGCGCACACGAACCCCCAGGCCCCCGACGACGCGCGGGCATTGCACAAAAAATCCGGGCGACGCCGCCTATATTCAGCAGGTGCATTATCGCGTGGCCGTGGCCCTGCTCACCCGTCAACAGGCCGCCGAAGTGCTGGGGGTTTCTGAGCGCAGCCTGGGGCGCCACGTCGATGCGCTGACCGAAATGGGCCAGACGACGACGATCGGTCGGCGGGTCAAGTACCGACGCGACGGGCTCGAAGCGGCTTGGCTGCGCGTTGCGCATCCTCAGCCCGCCAATGTTGCGAAGCTCGAAGCAATCGCGCGTCAAGCGGCCGACAACGCGCCCCAGGCCGACGACGACGCGGGCGAGGACGTGCCGTCGTGGCACGTAAGCAAGGCGCGCCGTGAGGCGGCACTGGCAATCAAGGCTGAGCTAGAGGTGCAACGGATGCAGGGGTTGCTGTTGAGTCGCGACGCGGTCGAAAGGGATTGGTTCGAGTCATGCCGTCAGGCGCGCGATTCGTTGCTGCGGCTGGCGATCATCCTCCCGCCCGAACTGAAACGCTGCAATGGCGACCTAGGACAGATGAACATTCTGTTGCACCAGAAGGTAACCGACGTGTTGACGCAACTTTCGGAGGAAGGTGTGAGACGACTGAACGAAACAACGCGACGCGAAATACGGGAGGCGGCGAAGTGAGCACACTCGATCCTGCGAACACGCCCGATCCCACCTGCCAGCAGATCCGCGCGCTAGTCGCTTCCTGCGAAGAAATGTTGGCAGCCAGTGGCCCATGGGGTCGTCGCGAACTGGCACGGATACGGGTGCAGGAAGCGCAGGCACGCGCCGAAGAGGCCGCATGGTTGGACGACCTAAGCCGCAGACTGCGGAAGGTGTGGACGGAAAGACCGGGGGAAGATTCGCTCCCTGCGGGCTGTGGTCCCTCTGAGGCGCCTGGCCACCCGTAGGACCCCACCTGCCAGGGCACCCGTAGGCGCCGGCCGGTGGTTGCCGCGGCGATGATGGTGCCCTGGTTCTTTCGCCCCGGATGCGGCTCCTATCTGCTGCCAGTCTTCTAGCCCTCCAGTTGCTCACGCCGTTGGCCGCTGGAGCCGCCACGGTGATTTCAGTGGGCGATGGGGACACCCTGCGGGTCGCAGATCGTGGGAAGAACATCACCGTCCGCGTGGCCTGCATCGACGCGCCCGAGATGGCGCAGGCTCCTTACGGGCAGCAGGCCCGGCAGGCGCTCCAGGAGCTGGTGCCGGTCGGCTCCACGGTGACTCTGAAGGCACAGACCAGGGACCGCTACGGCCGAACCGTGGCGGAGGTGTTCACCCAGAACGGGACCAATGCGGGCCTCGCCCTGGTGCAGCAGGGCCATGCCTTCGCTTACCGCCAGTACCTGAAGCAATGCGACGAGTGGGCCTACCTGGATCGGGAGGGGCTGGCCAGGCGATACCGAGTAGGGGTTTGGAGGTTCGACGAAGCGATCCAGCCCCCATGGGACTGGAGAGCCGCCAACCGAGGCGCACCGCGGCAGCCGACGCAGCGGCCGGTAACGCTGACGATCATCAACGACCCGAAGCCGGTCGCTCAGCCACCCCCGTCCGCAATCGCTGACCGTCGCTGGCGGTGCCGGGAAGTTGGCTCCTGGGAGCGTGCCCAACAGCTTCTGCGTGAGGGGCACACCTATCTCGATGGTGACAGCGATGGCGAAGCCTGCGAGCGGCTGCGCTGACCGCCGCCAGGAATGCTGGTGCCCCTTAATGCCTGACCCCCTCGCCCTGGACCTGCTGCTGCTGGCCCTTCCCAACCCAAGCACCAGCCGCCGGGTGATCACCCGGCGCCCCCCCTCCAGCAGGTGAGCGGCTAGCAACACCTAGATGAAGGGGTTCGGCCAAGACCAGATCCCGGCAGATACCTAACGTCCCCAGAGTGCCATTGCCTCGTCGCTACCTCCTGGGAAGTCAATCAGAGAAAGCTGTCTTAGGTTGAGACGTAGTGGAACTTCGCATTATCGGCCTACGACCAAGCCTGTGGACTAATGAGAGCCACCATTGACCCAGGCCCTCAGCTACGCTTTAAATCCCCAAACCAAGCCCCAGCAACGCTCGAGTCTCTGGTTCTGCCTCTCTTAAGTCCCCTGCTGCAGATCACTCATGGCACTGCTCGAAAGAACACCCGAACGAATCCCTGCCGACTGGAAACCAAAAGCTCAAACCAACGAACAAGTATCCGAAGGACTTCGTTCGGCATTCCGCAAGGCAATCGACGAAGGGAAGGTCGAGCGCCTACCTAACTTAAATGCTGATTCCATTTAAACCTTAGGGCATGATTGGCAATGACCCGCCCAAGGAGCAGAAGATATAGCTATGCGTTTAGCAAGTTTGTAAATTGCGAAGACGACTTACCAGGCCTAATAGCATATGCACTATACAAAGCTGCCAAGGTTGAGCACCTAAAGAAGTTCAATCAAGAGAAGGGTAGAGATGCATGGGATGATGAAGCGTACCAATGGTCCGACATTCACTCTACTACTACACAAATAGATCTGTATCGGCAAAAGGCGTGCAACATTATCGAGACATACCGTGAACAAGAAATTATAAGAGAGATACCACTGCTTGAGAAGAAGATTTTAGCAAGCGTTGAGAATAATACTCTTCAGCAAATTCACTCCAAAGTTTGTGGGCTCACTGGATGGCAAGGATTGCGAGCAAGTCTTGCGACCAATGTTTTCGCATCCATTGTTTGGGTCCTCGTTATCGCAGCAGTTATTTATGTCGAGCGCCACAAGAATACACAAGATCTATCTCCTCCCACGTCCAGGACTGAGCAGCCACAGCCTTGATGAATTTGGCTAAACGCTTGGTGACTCCTGGAGTTACCACTCAGATAGAAGTCAGAGCGAACAAGGTTCTGCGCTGACTAAAGCCTGGAATGCTGAAGCGAAGCTGCTGCACCTCAATGCTTGACCCCATCGCCCTCGTGCTGCTGCAGGCCCCACTGATGACCAGTAGAGGCGCCGCCTGATCATTCAGCTTCGGCCCCGATGGTGGGGCGGCCTCATCCTCAGCGGGGCCTCCAGCGGCTGCCGGGCCGGCGGTTCGCGCGGGCCCTGTCACGGGCTGGGGATCGCCCCGCCTCCGCCACCCGCGCCGCAGAAAAGCCCAATAGGGCCCAGAAAGGCCCGCCAGAAGCCGCAACCTCACGCAGATTTCACGCGTCGCCCGCCATCTCCATCCTCCAGGCCAGACACTGCAGTGCATTTCACGCCCGAGCACCCGCCTTACAAGCAGGATGTCGCTGGTTCGAAACCGGCATCGGGCATCACACCGGCTGCGCCAGACCTCAGGGGACCTGCTCCGAGACCTTGTTCGAGACCTGTTGTGGGACCTAAGGTGGATCCACGAGCTGGTCTGAGAGGTTGATGGCCCATCGCATGCTGGCCGAGACTGCCGTGAGCATCTCGGAACTCAAGAAGAATCCGATGGCCACGGTGGCGGCTGGCGAAGGGCTGCCGGTGGCCGTTCTCAACCGCAACGAACCGGCGTTCTACTGCGTGCCGGCCAAGGCCTATGAGGACCTGATGGACCTGGTCGAAGACCTGCAGCTCAACCGCATCGCCGACACGCGTCTGGCGGATGGGCAGGATCCGGTGCTCGTGACCATGGATGAGCTTTGAGCTGGCCTTCCACCCCGAGGCCCTGCGCGAGTGGCACAAGCTGGCCGGCGACATCCGGGAAACGTTCAAGAAGAAGCTGGCTGAACGGCTGATCCAGCCGCGCATCCCCGCCAGCAAGCTGCGGGGCTCCAGCGATCGCTACAAGATCAAGCTCCGCGCCGCTGGCTTCCGCCTGGTCTATGAGGTGCGGGACCAGCAACTGCTCGTGCTGGTGATCGCCATCGGCAAGCGGGACCGCCAGGCCGTCTATCGGCAGGCCGATCGGAGCTGAGACCGTTCCCTGGCACTGCCAGCGGCTGGGAAGATCGGGCCATGACACCAAAACCCGCCCTAAAGTTGGTCATCTCGATGACCAACACCATGCGACAGGTCACGGTGGCGGAGGCGAAAGCCCAGCTGTCGAGCCTTCTCGACGCGGTAGAGCAAGGCCAGCCGGTGGTGATCACCCGCCGCGGCAAAGCCATCGCCGAGCTGGTTCCGCGGCAGGCCGTGCGCGATCTCCTGCCCCAGCTCCAGGCTCTGCGGGACTCCCTGCCCCATCAGGCCACCGGCGGCGTGGAGACGATGCGCGCCCTGCGGGATGACGTCGGCTCCTGATGCTGTACCTGGACACCTGCGTGCTGCTGGCGGCCCTCACACCGGAGGCCCACTCCGGCGCCGCCGCGGCCTTTCTCGAACAGGCCCCTGCGCCACTGGCGATCAGCCCCTGGAGTGCCACCGAGCTCCATTCCGCTCTCGGGCTGAAGGTGCGCACCGGGGCCCTGAGTCCCTTGCAGGCCGAGGCGGTGCTCGAAGGCTTCGAACGCAGCCTGGCCCCAGGGTTCCTGATGCTGGAGGTGGAACCCCAGGACTTCAGGAATGCCAGCGCCTGTCTGCGCGGCTGGATCACGGCCCTGCGGGCGGCCGATGCGCTGCACCTGGCCATCGCCGCCGGACGGGGCGCCACCCTCTGCAGCCTGGATGCACCGTTCGTGAGGGCCGCCCGGCAGCTGGGGCTCGAAGCCCAGCTGGTCGGGGCTGACTGACGCGCGTCTGGCGGCAAGCCCCGCCGCAAAGACCCTGGAGCCCCAGACGCACCCAGGCCAGGCGATCATGAACGCCGCTTGTTCCTCCCGCTGTGGACCTCACGGATCTGATCCCGGGGATCCCCGCCCTGCTGGAGGAGCTGGAGGGGATCCTGGCCGGACGCACCACGGTCGCCTGCCTGGAGCACATGAAATGGCTGGGGGCCTTCATGTGCATCACCCCGGTCCAGAAAAGCCTGGTGGGGGCCGCCACGACGGAGGAGGAAGGCTTCCGACAGGTGGAGCGCCACCGGCCATCCCTGCTGGTGGTCAGCCAGAGGCTGCAGGAGGGCACCGGGCTGGCGCTGGTGGAGCGCACGAAGGCGCTGGATCCCGCCATCCGGACCCTGCTGGTCGCCGACGACGCCAACGAGGCCCTGGTGCGGGAGGCCCTGGCCCGCGGCTGCAACGGCATCTGCTTCGAGTCGGGCCTGTTCATGCCGGCGCTGCGGGTGGTGGCCGGCGGCGGCATCTACTACCCCGAACCGGTGGCGGCGGTGCTGCGGCAGCAGCCGCCCGCGGCCCCGATCGAACCACTGACCGAACGCGAGCGGGTGGTGCTGAACCATCTGATGCTGGGCCTGACCGACCAGCGGATCAGCCAGGAGCTGGTGGTGAGCCCCGAGACCGTCAGGACCCATGTGAAGCACATCTTTCAGAAGCTCCAGGTCGACAACCGCACCAAGGCGGTCGTCAAGTCGATCGCCGCCGGGCTGATCAACCTGGAATCAGCGATGGAGGGTCGCACCCCGGTCACGGGCTGAGCCGAATCCCCCGTTCTGGGGATGCGGGCCGAGGGTGCTGCAGGGGAAAGTGGTCAGGTCAGGGCGTAGCCCGAGCGGCCTCCCGATGCCAAGCCGGGACGCCGGGACACAGCAAGACCCCAGCAGCCCAGCGCACCATGGCCGTCCACCTCAGCTTCGCCGCGGCCGGGCACTCCAGGGTGTCCGAGGTCATCCTGGCCGGCCGCACCGGCTACTGGCTGTGCGACCCGGAGCGGGTCCTGGCCCATGGCGTCGTCAAGCTGTACGAGCGCCACCCCGAGGGTGGCGACTTCGATCTCAACGACAACGTCGTGGGCCCCTGGGTGGCCACCCTGAAGGTCACCGGCGCCGACCGGGTGCAGTGGCTCGACCGGACCCGGACGATCATCGCTTTCGACCCCGCCACCCTGACGACGGAGTACGTCACCAGCGTGCCCCCGTTCAACGCCTCCGGCGTCTACTACGACCCGGAGCCGGTCGCCTGAGGGCGGGGCTCTGCGTTCAGTACCGCCACGAACTCCCCACAGCTGATCTGCTCGCCGTAGCCGGCGAAGCAGGCCAGGGCGGCGGCATGGCGCTCCGGGGTCACCGCCTGGCAGGCGTCGTGGACGCACACCACCCGGTAGCCGCGGTCGGCGGCGTCTTTCACGGTGTGGTCGATGCACTGGTCGGTGAGCAGGCCGATCACCACCAAGGTGCGGATGCCGAGGTTGCGCAGCAGGTAGTCGAGGACGGTGGAGCTGAAGGGCGAGGAGGAGCTCTTGGGGAGCACCAGCTCGTCGGCCACCGGCGCCAGCTCGGCGATCACCTCGGCGGCGCGGCTGCCGGGAGGGAAGCCCATGCCGCAGCGCTTGTAGTCGAGGCTGCGGTCGCGCCCGTCGGCGGTGAGGTTGGCGATCACGGTGTGGATCACCTCCAGCCCGCCGCGGCGGGCCGCCGCCAGCACCCGCTGGGCGTTCGGCAGGGTGGTGGCGCGGAAGCGGTGATCGAAGTCCGCATCCGGGCGGGGCTGGGCGTCGCCGCAGGTGCCCTGCTGCAGATCCACGAGCAGCAGAGCGGTGCCGCCTGGGTGGAGCCACTCCGCGGGTGGGCACGACGGCATGCAGGCGGCGGCGATCCGTCCAATCATGGCGGCAGACGCTTGCTGGGCCCGTGTCCACTCCCCCCGCCCCCATGGCCGCGGCCCTGGCCGCCCAGGGGATCCGCTGGGTGGCGATCACCTGGGTGAACCACGCCGGGGCGCCGCTGGTGAAGGTGGTGCCCCTGGCCGGCTTCGAGGCGGCGGTGGCGGTGGGGGTGGGCTTCTCACCGGTGTCCGATGCCTTCGGCGCCGACGGCGCCATCGCTGCCGGCCATCGCCTGGCCCGGCCCGACGGCGACCTGCGCCTGCGGGCGGATGCGGCGGCCCTGGCGCCACTGGAGCCGGCCAGCGGCTGGGCCTGGGCGCCGGGGGAGCGCTACGAGCGCAGCGGCGCGCCCTACGCCGGCGACCAGCGCCACCTGTGCCGCCGCCAGATGGAGCAGCTGCAGCAGGCCGGGGTGGAACTGCGGGCCGGCTTCGAGCTGGAGTGGCTGGTGGCCAGCCCCGCGGCAGACGGCACGCCGGCGCCGGCGATTCCCGGGGGGCCCTACGGAGCCGATCGGCTGGTGGAGGGCCTCGACTACGCCACGGCCCTGCTCGAGGCCCTGGAGGCGGCCGACCTGCCCTGGCTGCAGTTCCACCCGGAGTACGGCGCCAGCCAGTTCGAGCTGTCGCTGGCGCCGGGCACGCCCCTGGAGGCCGCCGACCGGCAGGTGCACGCCAAGTTGCTGATCCAGCGGGTGACCCGCCGCTTCGGCTGGCGCTGCAGCTTCAGCCCCAAGCCCAGCCTGGAGCGGGTGGGCAACGGCGGCCACCTGCACCTCAGCCTGCGGCGCGACGGGGCGGCGCTGCTGGAGGGCGGCGACGGCAAGGCCGGCCTCAGCGACGCTGGCGCCGGGGTGCTGGCGGCGCTGCTGGCGGAGCTGCCGGCCCTGCTGGCCCTGGCCTGCCCCCTGGCGGTGTCCTACCGGCGGCTGGCCCCGGGCTCCTGGTCGGCCCCGTTTCAGGTGTGGGGCGTGGAGAACCGGGAGGCGGCCCTGCGGCTGGTGCCCGCCGCGGCCGATGGCGCCCCGGCCCACCTGGAGCTGAAGGTGGCGGATCTGGCCGCCAACCCCTACCTGCTGCTGGGGGCGGTGGCGGCCGTGGTGGTCGACGGCCTGGCGCGTCCCCGGCCCCTGCCGCCGCCGGTGGTTGGTGATCCGGCCCGGTTGCCCGCCGGGACGGTGCCGCCCCTGCCCGCCAGCCTGGCGGAGGCCTCGGCCGCCTTCGCCGCCAGCGGCCTGCTGCGCCAGGCCCTGGGGGAGGCCCTGCACGGCTCCCTGTGCGACAGCCAGGCGGCGGAGGTGCGGCGCGCGGCGGGCTGCAGTGAGGCGGATCTCGTGGCCGCGGACGCCTGGTGGCCGATGGTGGGGGGGATCGGCTGAGGGGGCATCAATCCCGTCGTGGTCACGACGCTCAGGGGCTGATCAGCTCCAGCCCCGGAAACGCCTGCCGGTAGCGGCGCTGATCGCGGGTGAGCAGCGGTATGCGCTCCACCAGCGCATGGGCGCCGATCAGGAATTCCGGCAGGATCGAGCGCCGCTCTCCGCCGCGGCTGCGGTAGTCCGCATGGGCCCGGGCGGCCAGGAAAGCCGCCTCCCGTGGCAGAGCCCGGTAGTCGAACAGATGGGGAGGCAGGAGCTCATCCACCGACTCGATCGTCTCGCAGGCAAAGGCGATCTCGCCGTAGACGATGGCGTTGATCGCCACCGGTCCGCGGTCCAGGCAGTGGCTGAGTTGATGGGTGCTCCAGCGGCTCCAATGGGGGTCGTCGGTGGCGATATCGAGGATCACGTTGGAGTCGACCAGCACCATCAGCCCCCATCTCCCCGGGTGAGTGCGAGCAGTTCATCGGTGCTGAGGCGGGTGCGCAGCCGCGCCCGGCGCAGCCGCTGGATCGCCTCGGCCCCTGGCTCCTGCTGCTCTGGGGCCTTCTCCAGCAGCACCCGCCCCTCCTCGACCCGAAAGACCACCTCGGTGTGGGGCAGAAGCCCGCACTGACGCCGGATGTCCAGAGGGATGGTCACCTGGCCCTTGGAGGTGATCCGCATGGACGTGCCCGCCTGCCGGAACTGGTAAGAATCTTACCGGCGCCCCTCAGCCCGCCACCATCACCCGGTTCCGCCCAGCGGCCTTGGCGGCGTAGAGGGCGCCGTCGGCGCTGCGCAGGCCGCTCTCCAAGGCTGCCAGGCCCGTGCCCTGCACCACGGCCAGGCCGGCCGAGAGGGTGACGCGCTGCCCCGGCGCCCCAGGGTGCGGCACCGTCGCCGCCGCCGCCCGGAGGCGCTCCAGCAGGGGCTCCGCCCCCTTCACATCCACACCCGGCAACACCAGCGCGAATTCCTCACCGCCGACGCGGGCCAGCACATCGCCGGGGCGCAACATGGCCCGCATGGCGGCGGCCACGTCGCGGAGCACCACATCGCCGGCACCATGGCCCCAGCCGTCGTTGATGGCCTTGAAGAAGTCGATATCGAGCATGGCCCCCACCACCGGCCGGCCGTCGCGGGCGGCGGTGGCAAGGGCCACCGTGGCCTCCTCCGCGAAGCCGGTCCGGTTGGGCAGAAGGGTCAGCGGATCGCGCCGCACCGCGGCTGCCAGCTCGGCCTCCAGTCGGTCGCGCTGGCGCAGGGTGGCCAGCACCGCCAGCACCTGGGCGGGGATGGAGAGATCGAGGATCACCCACACCCAGCGGCGCCAGCCCAGCGGCTCGCCTGGCCGGCCCAGGGCCTCACCCACCCCATCCTCGAGGGCGAACACCCCGAGGGCCAGCAGCACGGCCGCGCCGAACCGGGACCGCCAGCGCCGCTGCCGCGGCTGACCCGGCAGGCGGGAGCGCCCCCATGACTCCTTCGCCGCCAACCCGCACAGCACCGCCGTGGCGGCCCGCAGCAGCAGGAAAGTGAGATCGGCGGAGTTCACGGGCTGGGCAATCCCCCGGAAAGCTAGGGAGACAAAGGCGGCGGCCGCTGTCTGCCACGCCACCGGGCGCCGGCCGGAATCCCACTCCAGAATCCCCCCATCGACCGCAGGCCTGCACCCCATGGACCGCCCCCACCGATGACCTTCGCGGTGGCGCTGGCGATGCTGGAGCGGGAGGGCCGCTGGCTGCTGCAGCTCCGGGACGACATCGAGGGGATCGTCCATCCGGGCTGCTGGGGCCTGTTCGGCGGCCACCTCGATCCGGGCGAGCGGCCGGAGCAGGCGATCCTGCGGGAGCTGGGCGAGGAGATCGGCTGGGGGGCGCCAGAACTGCCCCTCTGGTTCGAGCACCATGACGACCAGCTCAGCGCCTCCTACTTCCGCGGCCCCCTCACCGTGCCCCTCTCGGAGCTGCAGCTGAACGAGGGACAGGACATGGTGCTGGCCGGGCTGGAGGAGCTGCGCAGCGGCCTGATCTGGAGCCCCAGGCTGCAGCAGCGGCGCGGCCTGGCCCCGTCCCTGGAGCGGGCCGTGCGCCGCCTCAACCCAGAGAACTGAAAATAAGGTGAGCGATGCCTTAAGATCCGAGGTATCAGACCGTTCTCCTGTGTCTCAGGGTTGATGAGGATGCGCTTCCCGGCAAGATTCGCGACAATCTCAGGGATCTTCACTGCGGAAGCTTTAGGCGCCCTCGCTCCCGCCATGGCGTCCGCTGGCCTGCCCTCCCGACCCGCTTTCCTCCGATGAGCCGAGAACTGGCGGGCCCGCCCGGGGCGCAGCGATGACCAACGTCTGGTGCGTTCGGGCAGGCGGCGGCATCTACGCGGACAACTTCCTCAGCGGCGGTTTCGTCGGCATCGGCTGGCGGGAAATCACCGAGGATCTCGGCCCGATCAGGAACCGGGAGCAGCTGTTTTCGGTGGTGCGGCGCTACTTCCCGGACATCCAGAGCGCGATCCTGCTGTCCAACTACGTCAACGAAATCCACCGCTTCCTGTTCGAGATCCGCCCCGGCGACCACGTGATCATCCCGGCGGCGGAAGCCGACCTGCTGCGCTTCGGCGTCGTTGATGAGGGCTGCGCCTACTACGACCCCACCGGCGACGACGGCTGTCCCCTGCGCCACCGGCGTCCCGTCACCTGGTCGCCCGAACCGCTCCGGCTCGACCACTTCTCAGCGCCGTTCCGCAATTCCATCCGCACCCTGCTCACCGTTCCGGCCCACACCCGGATGCGTTCCCTGCTGACGGTGTTCCTGGTGGAGCACCAGGCCGAATTCATCCGCGCCATCGGCCGCCAGGAAACGGCCACCCCGGCCCGGGCGACCACCCGGAAGGAGGAGGCCCACCGCAGCGTGCTCGAACAGCTCCTGCAGCTGGATCCCGCCGAATTCGAGCGGCTGGTGGTCCACCTGCTCGATGCCCTCGGCTTCCAGGACTGGGAGCGGACCGAGCACCGCGGGGCACTTCGTGACGTGTTCGATGCCTGCGGCGACATCAGCCTCGCGCTGCCGGCCCGCATCCGCATCCATGCCCGCTTCCACCGCGGCAACCTCGGCGCCCGGATCGGCGCCGACGCGGTGCGGGAGCTGCGCCAGTTCATTCCCTTCGGCGGCCATGGGGTCTTCATCACCACCGCCGATTTCCAGCCGGCGGCGACCACGGCGGCCGGCGAGGAGGGCTTTGCCAGGATCAGCCTCGTCAACGGCCACCAGCTGGCCGAGCTGATCTCCCGCCACTGGACCCACCTCCCCGGTGACATCCGGGATCGTCTTTCGCTCGAGCAGGTGCTGGTGAAGAATTAGGGCCCACCGCCCGAGTCCATGGCTTCGCGATCGCGCCGACGCACGCCCACCCATGGCAAGGGCACGCCCCCCCGGCAGAACGTCGCCGGGGCCGCACCGGAAGCCACCGGCCTGCGGCCGCGGCTGCAGATCCTGGCGGGGTTCCTGCTGCCGCTGCTGGTGCTCGGGCTGTGGCTCAACTCCCGCGGCTTCTGGAGCCCCTGACAGGGCGCGCCAGTTCAGGGGGCCCCCAAGGGAAACGTGGGACCGCTGCCGAGCAGCTCCACCTCCGGATCGTCGCGGAAGATCGCCAGCAGTTCCCCGTGCAGTGCCTCGGCCCAGGGGGCCGTGTCGATGATGCGGAAGCGGCGCCACTGCCAGATCCGCTCGGCGACGGCCCCGTCGGTGCAGCAGAACTCCATGGCCTCCCCCTCTGCCGGCTGGCTGTAGATGCAGACCCCGAAACGGAAGGGGGCGTCGGCCAGCTCCACCCACCAGCCCCAGTCCTCGCAGCAGAGGAAAGGAACCTGCCGGCCGTTCGCCCGCAGCCGCTCCTGCAGATGCAGCGCCAGGGCCTTGCCCACCGTGCCCGGGTTCACCATCTCCCCGGCCTCGCCGGGGAGCTCGGGGAAGCGGGCGGATCGCAGGTGGATGAAGTCCTTCATGGCCCAGGAGAGCGGATCCCGGCGTGCGCCCTGCGGACGGTAGGTGCTGCTACCGGCGTTGGCGCGCCTCCGCCCCCAGAGTGCGCCGGCAACGACAGGCGACGGGCGTGCAGGATCTGGTGGGAACGGTGCAGGCGCTCTGGCGCTACCCGGTGAAGTCGATGCTCGGGGACACCCCCAGCCAGCTCGACGTCGACCCCCGCGGCATCCGGGGCGACCGGGCCTATGCCCTCTGGGACCACGCCAGCGGCCGGGTGGCCAGCGCCAAGAACCCGCGGCTCTGGCAGGGCCTGCTGGGCTACCGGGCCCGCTTCCGGGAGGAACCGACGCCGGCGGCGCCCCTGCCGCCGGTGCTGATCGCCCCCCGCGAGGACGACGGCAGCGCCGGGCTCTGCAGCGGCGAGGACGATGTGGACGCCTTCTTCAGCGAGCTGTTCGGGCGCAGGGTGAGCCTGCTGGACACCCCGCCGGAGGGGGCCAGCCTCGACCAGTACTGGCCGCCGGTGAAGGAGCGCGCCTTCCAGGACGTGACCAACGCCCTGGAGCTGCCCGAAGGCACCTTCTTCGATGCCTGCCCCATCCACGCCATCACCACCGCCACCCTGGAGCGGCTGCGCCAGCTCGAACCCCAGCTGGATTTCGCCGTCGAGCGCTTCCGCCCCAACCTGCTGATCGCCACGCCGCCGGAGTCCTCCGGCTTCGTGGAGGAGGGCTGGAGCGGCGCCTGCCTGCAGATCGGCGAGCAGCTGGTGCTGCGTGTGGACGGCGGCTGCCCCCGCTGCGTCGTCACCACCCTGGCCCAGGGCGCCCTGGAGGAAAACCTGGAGATCCTGCGGGCCACCGCCCGTCACAACGGCGTGGTGGCCGGCATCCGCCTGAGTGTGGTCAGCCCCGGTCCGGTGGCGGTTGGGGATCCGGTGCGGCTTTTGCCCTGAGCGGCCCGCCGCTGGCTAGGGCGCCGGGGCCAGCCCGGCCGCCAGGCGCTCGAGGGCCTCGCCCAGCAGGGCCTCGGAGGTGGCGAAACTCAGCCGCAGATGGCCCGCCGCCCCGGGGCCGAACCAGCGGGGGCTCCCCGGCACCACCGCCACCCCGTGCTCCCGCCGCAGCCGCTCCACCAGTTCCTCGACGCTCTCCTGCAGCGGCGGCAGGCCAACGAACAGCACGAAGGTGGCCGCGGGGGGCTGCACCCGCAGGCCGGGGATCGCCGCCAGCCGGGTGACGGCCTGGTCGCGGCGGGCCTGGAGGTGGCGCAGGAAGGCCTCCAGCCAGGCCAGGCCGTCGGGGCTGTAGGCCGCCGTGGCCGCCACCTGGCTGAGGGTGGCCACGCCATCGACGGTGGAGGGCAGCTCGCTGTCGGCCAGCAGCCGGGCGGCCGCCTCCGGATCCGCCATCGCCACGTAGCCCACCCGCAGACCGGCCAGGCCGAAGGACTTGGAGAAGCCATGCACCACCGCCCCGAGGCCGGCCAGCTCCGGCTCCAGGGCCAGCCAGCTGGTGAAGGTGGCCGGCGGGTAGACCACATCGCTCCACACCTCATCGCTCAGCACCCGCAACCCCCGCTCCAGACAGAAGCGGCCGAGGGCCTCGAGTTCGTCGCGGCGAAAGCAGCGGCCCAGGGGGTTGTGGGGGTTGCAGAGGCACAGCACCCGGGTGCGGCTGGTCACCAGGGCCTCCAGCGCCGCCAGATCCAGGGGGGCCTCGGGATCGATGCGCCACAGCACCGGCACCCCGCCGGCGCTGCGGACGGTGTGGGCGAAGAGGAAGTCGACCGGATCCCAGACGATCGCCTCGTCGCCGGGCGAGAGCCAGTGGCGGGTCACCAGGGCCAGACCGGCGGCCGCACTGTTGACCGCCAGCACCCCTTCAGGCGGAACCGACGCCCCCCGCTGCCGCAGGTAGCCGGCCACCGCCTGCCGGAAGGAGGCCAGCCCGCCGGCGGGGCCGTAGCTGAACACCCCGGAGCGGGCGTAGTCGGCGATGGCGTCGCGGATGACCGGCGCCGCCGGGAAATCGGGATCGGCGGCGGTGAGCGGGATCACCCCGGGGGCCTGCTCGGCCCAGCGCAGGTTGTGGGCCCGCTGGCGCAGCAGCTCCATCGGCACCGCGCCGTCGCGGAAGCTGTCGGCGAAGCGATCGCTCATGCCATCAGCGGCAGCTGGAGCCGGGTGGCCGACGGCTGGACGAACGACCTCGCCATCTCGCGACCGGCCTCCACACAGCCCAGCAGCGCCGGCCGCCGCTGGCGTTCGTAGGCACTGAACAGCTCCGGCACATCGGCGGGATCCCGGCAGCCAAGCAGCAGGTCGCTGAGGACCACCGCATCCTCCAGGGCGGTGTTGACCCCCTGGCTGGTGAACGGCAGCAGCGGGTGGGCCGCGTCCCCCGCCAGGGCCACGTTGCCCTTGCTCCAGCGGGTGGCCGGATCCTCGTCCACCGTGTGCCACACATGGGCGCGGGCCGGATCGGTGGCCGCCAGCACGTGGCGCACCACGGCGGGGAACCCCCCGAAGTGCGCCTCGAGAAAGGCCCCCACCTCGGAGGGCTGGGGGACGGTGAAGCGTTGGCTGTCGAACTGCACGAACCAGACCAGCCGGTCATCGCCCAGGGGCACCAGGCCGACCGCCAGTCCCCCGGAGGGATCGAGCACCTTGAGGAAGCGGTGGCCCAGCTCGGCCGCCACCAGGGGCTGGCGCACGTGGGCCACGATCTCCTTGACCCGGCCCGGGTTGGTCATCGCCCCGCATCCCAGGGACAGCCTGCAGCTGGAGCGCACCCCGTCGGCGGCGACGAAGGCATCGGCGGGGTGGGAGCGACCGTTCTGGAAACACACTGCCCGGGCCCGCTCCCGGTCCCAGTCGAAGCGCTCGAACGGGTGGTTGTAGTGGACCAGATCGTCGGGGGCGCCGCGTAGCAGCACATTGAGCAGCTGGTGGCGCAGCATCGCCACCGCCCCCTCGAGCGGGTGCTCCACCAGCACCTGGCCTGAACAGCAGAGGATCCTCACCGACGTGATCGGATGGCCCAGGGTGCCGTCCGGGTCGCAGCCGAGCCGGCGCAGGGCGGCGCGACCATTGGCCAGCAGGAGGAAGCCATGGCCATGGAGATGGGAGGCCAGGGCCCGTTCATAGACGCGCACGGGACGGCCCTGCTGCCAGAGCCCCCTGGCCACGGCCAGCCCGCAGGCGCCGCCTCCCACCACAGCTGTATGGATCACGGCTGAAGATCCATCGGCAAGATGAAAACATGCCCGGTGATCAAGCAGGGATGTGCTGACACACCCGGCCACCCAACTGCCGACCCAACCGCTGAACTCGTAATCCGTGCGGCGCCCACGGCCAGAAAGGATGCATGCCCGCGAATGTTAGGGGCCACGGCAAACCTGTGGACGTCGCCGTAGTCACCTTCCAGCGCTCAGCGAGCAAGCCTGAGTTTTCCCTGAGCAATGGTGAGGAAACCCAGGGAAAAGAACGGCCGGGAAGAAGATCGAACGGTTCCACCGGGCAGGGAACCTGCGAGGACTGGAAGCTCGCCACGCCTACGGTGGCTAAGGTGAGGCTGGTGAGGAAGGAACATGCGCCGACGCACCACATTGATAATCATCAGTGGAGCGCTTCTTTCGGGCACCTCGCTTCTGATCTTCACCCACCTGCTGGATCAGCGCAGTTCCAACGACTTACGCCGCCAGGATGATCGGATCGCCGGGCGGCTGTGCACCGCCCTGCAGGGCGTCGAGCGCAGCCTCAGCACCCCGGGGCCGCCCCTGGCCTCCCTGGGGCTGCAGTCCGTCGCCGAGGCGGAGCTGGCGAACTCCCCCGTTCCGGCGGTGATGGCAACGGGGTCCGCGACCCTGAAGGGCAGGCCCCTGGTCTGCCCCCGACGCTTCACCCGGCTGGTGCTGGTGGTGGCGGACGAACCGAGCCAGGGGAATGCCCTGCTTTTCACCACGGGCCCCGCCCGCCGGCGGGCCCCCGAATGGATCCGGCTCTCCGGGGCCAGCCTGGTCAACCGCGATCAAGAAGGCGACAGGCAGATCCGGCTGGCCCCATGGACCGCCCTGGAGGCGAAGGGGATCGTGAAGGGAGCGCCGGCCGGTTCGCTCTACCGGGTGGATTTCGGGGATCTGGCGGTGGGGCTGACCCTGGCGCCGGCCCTGCCCACCCAGGCGGATCGCGTCCGCAACCTCGCCCTGACCCTGGGGCTGCTGGGGATCGGAACGAGCGTGGCGATCGCCTGGCGTTCCAGCCACAACCGGAGGAAGGAGCAACCGGTGACCGGAAGCTTCCGCAAGCACGGCCAGACGTCCTTCCTGACGCACTACGCCCTGGTGAAGGATCTTGAGGCATCGGCCCTCAGGAAGCACGCGGAACGCGGCGAAGACGGCTTCCTGGTGACCATCGACTTCCGCTATCTCGAACGGCAACGCGGCTATCTCAGTGAGGTGGAGATCAACGACATCCTCACGAAAGCCTGTCGGGCGATTGACAAGGGATGGGCTGTGCATCCCGGCTTCAACTTCTACCACGTCTCGAAAAACAAGATCGCCCTGATCGTGCGGGCCTCCGGCAGCATTCCCATCGATGACAACGCTGCCTGTGAGGCGCTCCTGGCCCGTCTGCTCGGCATTGTCTCCGGATCGATCCAGATCTCCAGCGATACCGTGCTCGCCTGGGACGATGTGACCATCACCGGGCAGCGATTTCAGCTGGATGCCCCACCCGAAACCCTGCTGACGATGCAGGCCTTCGGGGAGATACTGGCGGCCGAAGACAGACGTTCCTACCGCCTCGTGAAGAGCGGTGATGATCTGCTCGTCAAGGATAAGGGCGAGATCAGAAGCCAACTCACGTCCCTGAAGGCCAGTGACCTGGAACTGCGCTTCCAGCCGATTCTTCAGCTCAGCAATCCAGGCCATTTCGGGCTTGAACTGCTGATCCGCTTCCTGCCGCCGGCCCTGAGCAAGCTCGGCACGGGGCACGTGATTCAGCTGGCCCATGACATCGGCATCGCCCACAAGATCGATGCCCTTGTGGTGAGCAGGCTCAACGACGTGCAACAGCAGATCAATGCCTCGGAGTTTCTGCGTCATCGCATCGAGTATGTCTCCGTCAACATCAGCTCTGATTCCGTCTCCACCGATCAGCGCCTCAACCAGCTGATCGGTTTGGTCAAGCACCATGGCATCGACAGCTCGATTTTCTGCATTGAGATCACGGAGATGGCCGCCACGGACATTCTGGCGGGATCGGAGGGGGTGACAACGGCTTCGGAGCGGCTGATGCGGGAGCTGAACTTCAGAATCTTCATCGACGACTTCGGCTCCGGACTCTCCAACTACCGACGCATCAGCGAAGCCTGGTACGACGCCATCAAGCTCGACATTGATCTGATCAAGGGGGTCGATCGTTCCTTCCGGCTGCAGCGCTATGTCGGCTCCTTCATCGACACCGTCCACGCCCTCGGCAAGACCGTGGTCTGTGAGGGCGTCGAAACCCACAACGAACTCACCGCCGTCATCCGGCTGGGAGCTGATGCCCTGCAGGGGTTCCTCGTCTCGCCACCCCTTCCCCTGGAGGAGGTGGAGTCGTTCATCCGATCCTCCGAATGGGCGGACCGCGATTCCCTGCAGCAGACGCTGGAGCAGATCCGTGCCACATCAAGACTGCGCGATTCCGGGCATGGCGACGAATTCAACACCTCCGACAGGAAAATTCCGCTGGAGCGCTACATCATCGACAACTGGTCGAGGCTGCGCAGCCTCGAGGAGTTCGTGCTCCTGTTCGTCAATGAACTGAAGTCCTGGGGCCTGGAGATCCACCGTTTCTCCCTGGCCTTCCTACCCGACCAGGATGACATCGACTGCAGCCAGTATGTCTGGGTGAGCTCCAGGCCGGGCCTTGTCAGCACCCTGCGCATGGAGCGGGACTTCCTGGAGCAGGATGAACACCTGCGCAGCCCCCTGCATTTCATCGCCACCAGGAGCAAGGTGTTTCGGCAGCAGCTGGTCGCCACGAAGGACAACGGCTTCCCCTTTCTGGACTCCCTCAGGGAGGTGGGCTGCAGCGATTACCTCGGCATCCGACTGGACTCACGCGGGGTTTCCATCCCGGTGCTCACGATCGCCCTGCATGAAGGCAGCGTCTTCAGCGACCAGGAGGTGCAACGCATCGAAGCGATGAGCAGCCTGCTGAGCCTGCTGTTCTATGCCTTCGAGAGCGAGCGCTCGAAGCGGCTGGCGATGCTGGATCCCCTCACCCAGCTCGCCAATCGCCGCAGCTTCGATTCCTTCCTGAAGGGGAATGTCTCCGCCTCCAGAGCCGCCCAGGTCAACCTGTCCCTGGCACTCATCGACATCGATCAGTTCAAGGTGGTGAATGATGTTCTGGGCCACGCCTACGGCGACCGATGCCTCAAGGAGATCGCCGATGCCCTGCGGACGTCCCTGCGCCGAAAAAGCGACTTCGTGGCCCGGCTGGGGGGCGAGGAATTCGCCATCATCCTGCCCAAGACCGATGCCGATGCCTCCCTGCTCCTGTGCGAGAAGCTGCGCGAGTCGATCCAGGACAAGGGCATCTACCACCCGGGAGTCGCCACCGGCAACGTCCTCACCGTCAGCATCGGCATCGCGGCCTGGGATCCGAACTCGATGGCCGAGTGCGACGCCGACAGGCTGCTGCAGCTGGCCGACGACTGCCTCTACGAAGCCAAACGCCATGGCCGCAACCGGGTGGTCTGCCGGTCCCTGCACAGCCAGGTCGGCCTCTCCGCCTGACCCCATGACCCACCCGAGCGTCCCCCCCGTGCATGTGCGCCTGTTCGCCGGCCTGCGCGAACAGGCGGGCTGGGGCGAACGGCTCATCCAGCTCGACGCCCGCCCAGGTGCCCAGCGCACCACCGCCGCGGATCTCTGGCGGCAGCTGGCCCTGGACGGCGGCCCCGGCGAGGAGGGCGCCGAGCTGCCGGCCACGGTCCGGGTGGCCATCAACCAGGCCTTCGCCGCCCCCGACAGCCCCCTGTCCCCCGGCGACGAGGTGGCCTTCCTGCCCCCGATCACCGGAGGCTGACCGATGTCCACCACCAGCCCCGTCCGCCCGGCAGCCCCGATCGTGGTGCAGCTCCTGGAGGCCCCCTTCCAGCCGCTGGAACGGCTGGCGGCCTGGCAGCGGAGCCTGGCTGCCGAGGGGCCCGACGCCACGAGCTCAGCCGCCGAAAGCCACTTCATCGGCCGCGTCCGCCCCACCACCGCCGCCGGCGAGCCCCTCGAGGCCCTGGAACTGGAGCACTATCCCGGCATGACCGAGGCCCAGCTGCGGAGCCTCGCCGAGGCCTGCGCGGCGCGCCACGGGGCGGGCGCGGTGCTGGTGGCGCACCGGGTGGGGCGGGTGCGGCCGGGGGAGGCCATCGTGCTGGTGGCCGTCCAGGCCGACCGCCGCGGTCCCGCCCTGCGCTGCGTCCAGGAGCTGCTGGAGGATCTCAAGCACCACGCCCCCTTCTGGAAACGGGAGTGGAGCGGCGGCCGCGGCACCTGGGTGGCCGGCAACACACCGCTGTGAACCCTTCCACTCCCCTCCCTTCGCACCCCGTTCCATGGGCCAGTCCAGCGACGCCCTCTCGGCCGACCAGATCACCTTCATCGCCGCCCAGAAGCTCTTCTTCGTCGGCACCGCCACCGCGGACAGCACGGTGAACGTGTCCCCCAAGGGGCGGGATGCGTTGCGGGTGCTCGACGAGCGCCGGGTGATCTGGCTCAACCTCACCGGCAGCGGCAACGAGACCGCCGCCCACGTGCAGGCATGCCCGCGCATGACGCTGATGTTCTGTGCCTTCGAGGGCCCGCCCCAGATCCTGCGGCTCTACGGCACCGCCCGCACCATCCAGCGGGGCGAGGCCGGCTGGGACGGCCTGTACGCCCACTTCGAGCCCCTGGCCGGCGCCCGCCAGATCTTCGACCTGGCCATCGAACGGGTCCAGACCTCCTGCGGCATGGCGGTGCCCCGCTACAGCTACGGCGGCGACCGCACCGAGCTCGACAGCTGGGCGCGCCGGAAGGGGAACGACGGCCTGGAGCGCTACTGGAAGCGCAAGAACCGCCGCAGCATCGACGGCCTCCCCGCCCCGATTCCGGCGCCGATCACCGCCCCCGGAGCGCCTGAGGCCAGCAGCGACTGACTCAGAGCAGCGGCAGCCGCAGCAGCTGGGCCCACAGCTCCGTGCCGGCCTCCAGGGCACCCACCTCGGCGGGGATCTCCAGCAGCAGGTCGGCCCCCTGCAGCGAGCCGATGCGGGAGGAGGCCTGGCTGCCCTCCACCAGCGCCAGCAGGGCGCCGTCGCCAGCCACCGCCAACCGGGCCCGGGCCAGTTCGGGCCGGCCGGCGCCCCGTTTCAGGGGCGAGGCCAGCCGCACCTTCAGCCGCGGCAGCAGCACCACCTCGCCCCCCTCCAGCTGCTGCAGGGCCGGCCACAGCAGCTGCAGGGCCGTGATCGCCGCGGCCACCGGGTTGCCGGGCAGGCCGAAGAAGGGGCGAGTCCCCAGCCGGCCGAAGGCGAAGGGCCGGCCGGGCTTGAGGAACAGCTTCCAGAAGCCCACCTCCCCCAGCTCGCTCAGCAGGGGCCGGATCCAGTCGCTGTCGCCGGCGGACACGCCGCCGGTGCTGACCACCACGTCGCAGCCGGCGGCCAGCTCCCGCAGCGCCCGGCGGAGGGCGGCGGGATCGTCGGCCACCACCCGCTGCTCGCTGACGGGGTAGCCCAGCCGCTCCAGCAGGGCCCGCAGCAGGGTGCCGTTGCTCTCCCAGATCTGCCCCGGCCCCCGGGCCGCGCCGGCCGCCACCAGCTCATCGCCGCTGATCAGCAGCCCCACCCGCGGCTGGACACGCACCTCCAGCGCCGCCACGCCGCAGCTGGCCAGCCGCCCCAGGGCGGCGGCCCCCAGCCGCACCCCGGCCGGCAGCAGTGCGTCGCCGGCGGCGGCCTCCTCCTCCGGGGCCCGGATCCAGGGGTTGGGACCCGCCTCTCCGGTGAGCACAAGGCTGTCGGCAGCGGGATCGGGCGTCACCAGCTCCTGGGGCAGCACCCGCTGGGCCCCCTCGGGCAGGGGCGCGCCGGTGAGGATCCGGATCGCCTCCCCCGCCGCCAGCACCGCTCCGTAGGGCGCGCCGGGGGCGGAGCGGCCCACCAGGGACCAGCGGCGGCCAGGGCTGGGGGCCTCGGCTTCGGCGATGGCGTAGCCATCCATGATCGAGGCCCGGAAACCCGGCACGGCCTCGGCGGCCCGCACCGGCTCGGCGCTCACCCGGCCCAGGCAGCGCGCCAGCGGCAGCCGCTCACGGCCCGTCAGCGGGGTGATCGCCGCCAGCACCCGGCGCCGTGCCTCCTCCAGGGGGAGGCCTTCGCGGGGGAACGGCTCAGCCATCGCTCTCCCCGGCCAGGCCCCGGACGTCGGGGTGCTGCCAGGGGCCGCGGCGCCCCCCTTCCTTGCGCAGCAGCCGCACCGGGCCGATGGTCATGGCCGGATCAGCCGACTTGACCATGTCGTAGAGGGTGAGCAGGCCCACCTGCACCGCCGTCAGCGCCTCCATCTCCACGCCGGTGGCGCCGGTGGTGCGGGCGCTGGCCTCCAGCCGCAGCCCGCTGCCGTCGGCCATCGGCTCGATCAACACCTCCAGGCCGGTGAGGGCGATCGGATGGCACAGGGGAATCAGCTCCCAGGTGCGCTTGGCGCCCTGGATCGCCGCCACCCGGGCCACCGCCAGCACATCCCCCTTGGCCGCCCGGCCCTCCAGCACCAGGGCCAGCACCTCCGGCGCCATGGAGATGCAGCCCTCGGCCACGGCGCGGCGGTCACTGGCGGGCCGGTCGCCCACCTCCACCATGTGCACCTGGCCGGCGGCGTTGAGGTGCGAGAGGCCAGGCTGGTTCATGCCGGGGCGCAAGCGTCGGGACGGTGCCCCCAGCATGGCGCTCATCGCAGCGGCAGCAGCCCGCCCGCGGGCAGGGAGATCACCAGGGGGCCGCTTGCCGCAGCCGGGGCAAGGACGCTCCAGGCCCTTCGGGGCAGCTCCACCAGGATCGGTTCGCGTGGCCCGCCCCCCGGGAGGCCGGGCCCCGCGGGGCTGGCCTGGGGCACCACCGAGACGCTGACATGGCGCGGCCCCTCGCTCACCCCCACCACCCGGCAGGACCAGTGGTGGGCCGCCCCTGGCACGGCAGCGGCGGCGAGCTCCAGCTGGTGAGCCCGCATCCCCACGTGGCTGACGGCCGCCTCCAGGGGCTCCGGCAGCTCCAGGTCCAGGCCCCAGGCCAGGGCCCGCAGCCGGGTGGGCCCGAGCCACTGCACCGCGGAGATGTTCCTGCAGCCCGTCAGCCGCGCCACCGTCACGGCCCCGGGCCGCTCGAACACCTCCTCGCGGGGGCCATGGCGCAGCAGCGCCCCCCGGTCGATCACCAGCAGTTCCTCGCCCAGGCGGTAGGCCTCCTCCATGTCGTGGGTCACCAGCAGGGTGGGCACCCCGGAGCGGGCCGTCAGGTCCTCCATCAGCTGCTGGAGATGCTGGCGGCGGTGGGTGTCCTGGGAGGAGAGGGGCTCATCCAGCAGCAGCAGATCCGGATCGGTCACCAGGGCCCGGGCCAGGGCCGTGCGCTGCTGCTGGCCCCCCGAGAGCTGGGCGGGGAACAGCCGCGCCTGCTCCTGCAGCCCCACCGCCGCCAGCTGGGCCGCCACCCGGGCGTGGCGTTCGGCCGGCGGCAGGTTGGCCAGGCCGAAGCCCACGTTGGCGGCCACGCTCATGTGGGGGAAGAGGGCATCGTTCTGAAGCATCACGGCGATGCGGCGCCGCTCCGGAGGCAGGTCGATGCCCCGCTCCGCATCGAACAGCACCCGGCCGTTGAGCTCGATCCGCCCGGCCCGGGGGCGCTCCAGCCCGGCCAGCAGGCGCAGCAGAAGGCTCTTGCCGGCCCCGGAGGGCCCCAGGATCGCCAGCCGGCGGCAGGAGGTGTCGAGGGCCAGCTCGAAGCGGAAGTCACCGTGGCACTGCTGGAGCGCAAAGCGGAGGCCGAAGGGGCGCTCGAGCACCAGGGGGGGCACTGGAGGCCCCGGCGGCGACGGGGGCACGGCCGGGGCAGGCGCAGCCGCGGGTGTGCCCGGCCGGCGCGTCCGGCGGGAGCGGCTGAGGAACAGCTGCACCAGCCCCAGGCAGAGCCCGTTCAGCAGCAGCACCTGGCCGGTCCAAGCCCAGGCCCGGGGCAGGTCGCCGGCATCGACGGCCGCGTAGATCGCCAGGGGCAGGGTCTGGGTGCGGCCGGGGATGTTGCCCGCCAGCATCAGGGTGGTGCCGAACTCCCCCAGGGCCCGGGCGTAGCTCAGGCTCAGGCCTGCCCCCAGCCCTGGCAGCACCAGGGGCAGGGTGATCCGCCGCCACACCCGCCACGGCCCAGCCCCCAGGCTGCGGGCCACCCCCTCCAGGCCGGGATCCAGCTGCTCCAGCGACGCCAGCAGGGTGCGGTACATCAGGGGGAAGGCCACCACCGCCGCGCTCAGCACCGTGGCGGGCCAGCTGAACACCAGCTCCAGCCCCAGCCGCGCCAGGGGTTCCCCCAGGGGGCCGTAACGGCCCAGCAGCTGCAGCAGCACGAACCCCAGCACCGTGGGCGGCAGCACCAGGGGGGAGAGCAGCAGCAGGTCGGCCGTGGCGCGCCGCGCGCCCCGCCAGCGCCGCACCCGATCGGCGGCGAGGAACCCAGCCGGGAGCACCAGCAGCACCGCCAGGGTGGCGCTGCGCAGCGACAGCACCAGGGGCGACAGGCCGGGGCCGGCCTCCATCAGGGGGCCCGACCGGGCAGGATCTCGAAGCCCTCGCGACGGAACAGGGCCCGGGCGGCGGGGCTGCCCAGGGAGCGCAGATAGGCCAGGGCCAGCTGGGGCTGGCGGCTGCTGCGCAGCACCGCGCCGCTGTAGCGGATCGGGGCATGGCTGGTGAGCGGGGCGGTGGCCACCACCCGCAGGCCCCCCAGTTGCACCGCATCGCTGCGGTACACGAAACCGGCGTCCACGTTGCCGTCAGCCACGGCCCGGGCCACGGCCCGCACCGACCCCAGGGGCACCAGCTTCGGGGCCACGGCCGCAGTGAGTCCTTTGTGGGCCAGCACCTGGCGGGCGTAGTCGCCGGCCGGCACGGTGCCGTCACCGATGGCGATGCGCCGCACCCCGGGGCCCGCCAGTCCCGTGACGTCCAGGGGGCGCCGCGGCGCCCGGGCCGGCACCACCAGCACCAGCCGGTTGCCCAGAAGATCCCGGCGGCTGCCGGCCAGCAGCAGGCCCGCCCGCTCCAGAGTGTCCATCGGCCGGGCGCCCGCGGAGAGGAACACATCCGCCGGGGCCCCCTGCTGGATCTGCTGTTGCAGCAGACCGGAGGCGCCGAAGTTGAACTGGGGCGGCGCCGTTCCCTGGCCCCTGGTGAAGGGAACGGCCAGGTCCTGCAGCGGCCCCGAAAGGCTGGCCGCCGCACTCACCAGCAGCGGCGGGGCCGCGGCCCTGGCCTCGCCCTGGCGGCCGCCCGCCGCGGCCACCAGGCCAACGACGAGCAGAGGTCCGGCCAGCAGAACCGCAACCGCTGCGCGCCGGGGCAGGGGGGTGGCCATCGGCGGCGCAGTCGGAGGCCTCAGAAGGGTATCGGCATCGCCACATCGGCCGGCGACGGGGCGCAGGACGGCACCCGCTCCTGCACCACGGCGCCCACCACCACGATCGAAGGGGAGGCGAACGCCTCGGCCTCGACCCGGTCGGCCAGAACGTCCAGGGTGGCCACCAGCTGCCGCTGGCCCCGCACGGTGCCCTGCTGGATCACGGCGGCGGGGGTGCTGGGGGCGAGCCCGCCTTCGATCAGCTCCGCGATGATGTGGCGCAGGTTGTGCAGCCCCATGTAGATCACCAGGCCGTCGCTGCTGCGGGCCAGGCCGCGCCAGTCGACGCCGGGGCGGCGCTTGTCGATCTCCTCGTGGCCGGTCACGAAGGTGACGCTCGATCCCGCCCGCCGGTGGGTGACCGGGATGCCGGCGTAGGCGGGGGCGGCGATGCCGGCCGTGACCCCCGGCACCACCTGCACCGGGATCCCGTGGGCCGCCAGGTGGGCCGCCTCCTCACCGCCGCGGCCGAACAGGAACGGATCGCCGCCCTTGAGGCGCACGATCAGCCGGTGGCGGCCGGCCAGCTCCCGCAGCACCGCGTTGGTGCTGGGCTGGGGCACCGAGTGGTGGCCGCGGCGCTTGCCGACGAAATGGCGCTCGCACCCTTCGGGCACCAAGTCCAGCAGGGCGGTGGGCACCAGGGAGTCGTAGACGAGGGCATCGCACTGCTGCAGCAGCCGGTGGGCCCGCAGGGTGAGCAGATCCGGATCCCCCGGGCCCGCCCCCACCAGGTACACGGTCCCGGGGCCGTCATCGACGCTGGGGGCCAGGGTCTCGTCCGTCATGGCTCCGTCATGGCAACGCCATCAGGGCCTCCAGCACCACGGCCCGGAACCGGGGCCGCTGCAGCAGCGGCAGGCCCAGCGACGGCGGCAGGGCGTCGGTGAGCCGGTTGGCGGCCAGGGCCAGGGGCAGGGCGGGGCCAGACAGGGGCAGCGGAGCGTCCTCGGGACTGGGGGCACTGTATGGAGTGGCGCGGCAGCGGCCACCGGTGACCGCCTCCAGGTGGGCCAGGAACGCCGCCCCCAGCGGCCCCTCCAGCGGGTGATGCAGCAGCCAGGGTGCTGGCTGGGCAGGGGCTCCGGCCGGCTGAACCGGCGCCGGCAGCGCCGCCAGCTCGGCGGCCAGGGCCCTCTGCCAGGCGGGCCAGGCCCCCAGGAACGGCAGACGCCGCACGG
>NZ_NQKY01000008.1:0-46227 GCF_002252675.1 Synechococcus sp. BO 8801
ACCGCCAGGGGCGGTGAGGGCCCGGGCCATGGCCACCGCCACGGCGCCGTTGTGGCGCTGCAGGTCCCCCGCCAGGCCCAGGCGGGGCCCGCCGTCGGCCACGGCGGGCAGGGGTTCGAGCCACTGCAGGCTGGAGCCGCAACGCAGCGCTTCAGCCTCCAGTACCCGGCGGGCCTCGGGCTCCTGGGCGCAGCTGAAGGCCCGGCAGCCCGCGCCCATCACGGCGGCCTTCTCGGCGGCGATGGCGGCCAGGGTGTCGCCCAGGTGCTCGCGGTGGTCGAGGCCGATGGCCCCGAAGCCGATCACCGGCCGGCGCGGGTGGACGGTGGTGGCATCCAGCCGTCCCCCCAGGCCCACCTCCAGCACCGCCAGATCCACCCGCTCGCGGGCGAAGTGCTCGAAGGCCGCGGCCGTGATCAGCTCGAAGGGGGTGAGCCGGTGCTGGCGGGCCAGGGGCTGCCAGCGGGCCAGGTCGTCCCGCAGGGTGGTGGGCGTGATCCAGGCGTCATCCACCTGGATGCGCTCGCACCAGCTCACCAGGTGGGGGGAGCGGTAGGTGCCGACGTGCACGCCGGCGGCCCGCAGGATCGCGTGCAGGAAGGTGCAGATCGAGCCCTTGCCGTTGGTGCCGGCCACCTGGGCGGCGGCGAAGCGCCGCTCCGGGTGGCCCCCGCCGGCCAGGGCGCCGGCCAGCCGCTCCAGGCCCAGGTCGACGCCGCGGCGGGCGAAGGGTTCAAGCAGGTCGCCCAGGTCGACCGGGGGGGGCAGCGGGGACGGCACGGACAGGAACGGATCAGGGCAGGCTGTGGAGAGCCTTCTCCAGGCGCTTCACCGCCTTGCGCAGCTGGCGGGGCTTGACCACCAGCGGCGGCACGAACCGGACCACCCCGGGCCCGGCCGGCACCAGCAGCAGGCCTTCGGCCATGGCTGCCTTGACGATCTCCGCAGCCGTGGGCCCGCCCTCGCGCAGCACCAGGCCCCGCAGCAGACCCCAGCCGCGCTCGCCGGCCAGCCGCTCGGGGTGGCGGGTCACCAGCTCCTGGAGCAGGGACTGGAGCAGGGCTCCGTTGGCGCTCACCTTCTCCAGCAGTCCCCGGCGTTCGATCTCCTCGATCACCGTGAGGCCGGCGCGGCAGGCGAAGGGGTTGCCGCCGAAGGTGCTGGCGTGGTCGCCGGGGCGGAAGTGGTCGGCCGCGGCCTTCACCGCCAGGGCGCCAATGGGGATGCCGCCACCGAGGCCCTTGGCCATGGTCAGGGCATCGGGCTCGACCCCGAGCTGTTCGTAGCCCCACCAGCGGCCGCTGCGGCCGACACCGATCTGCACCTCGTCGAAGATGAGCAGGATGCGGTGGGCATCGCAGAGCTCCCGCACCCGCCGGAAGAAGGCCGGATCGCCGGGGTTGACGCCGCCCTCGCCCTGGATCGGTTCGAGCAGCACGGCCGCCACCCGGGGCCCCTCGGCTTCACAGGAGGCGAGCAGCGCTTCGAAGGCGGCCGTGTCGTTGTAGGGGAAGTAGCGGAAGCCCGACACCATGGGCTCGAAGCCCTGGTGGTACTTGGGCTGGCCCGTTGCGGTCACCGCCGCCAGGGTGCGGCCGTGGAAGCTGGCCTCGGCGGTAAGGATCAGCGGATCGGCGATGCCGCGCACCTGGTGGCCGTGCTTGCGGGCCAGCTTGATGGCAGCCTCGTTGGCCTCGGCGCCGGAATTGCAGAAGAAGACCCGGTCGGTGCAGCTGCGGGCGGTGATGGCCGCGGCCAGGGCCTCCTGCTCCGGAATCCGGTAGAGGTTGGAGATGTGCTGGAGACGGCCCAGCTGCCGGCAGAGCCGCCGCTGCAGCACCGGATCGCTGTGGCCCAGGGTGCAGACGGCGATGCCGGCCACCATGTCGAGATAGCGCCGTCCCTGGTCATCCCAGAGCCAGACGCCACGGCCCCGCGTCAGAGACAGGGGATAGCGCCCGTAGGTGTCCATCACCGGCTGGATGGGAGCGGTGGGACTCGAACCCACATGCCCGAAGGCGCTCGATTTTGAGTCGAGTCCGTCTACCAATTCCGGCACGCTCCCGAAGGGAGGACTCTAGGCGGCGGGGGTGGGCAGCCTGCGGATCGAGGCGCCGGCGGCGTTGAGCTTGCCCTCCAGATCGGCGTAGCCCCGGTCGAGGTATTCCAGGCCCCGCACGGTGGTGATGCCATCGGCGGCAAGGCCGGCGAGCACCATGGCGGCGGAGGCGCGCAGGTCGGTGCCGTGGACGGGGGCGCCACTGAGGCGGGCCACCCCCTCGACGCAGGCGGTGTTGCCCTGCATGCGGATCGAGGCGCCCATGCGCTGCAGCTCGGCCACGTGCTGGAGACGGTTCTCGAAGATGTTCTCGACCACCATGCTGGTGCCTTCGGCGGTGGCCAGCAGGGCCATGAACGGGGCCTGCAGGTCGGTGGGGAAGCCGGGGAAGGGCTGGGTGCGCAGATCCACGGCCCGCACCTTGCTGGCCGTGAGGATCAGGCCCTGGCCGTCGGCCTCGATGCGGCAGCCCGCCTCCTCGAGCTTGGTGATCACGGCACCGAGGTGCTCGGGCAGGGCGGGGAACACCCGCAGCCGGGAGCGGGTGATGGCGCCCGCCAGCAGGAAGGTGCCCGCCTCGATGCGGTCGGGGATGACGGCGTAGTCGGCCCCGTGCAGACGGTCCACCCCGACGATGGTGATGGTGGGGGTGCCGGCGCCGCGCACCTTGGCCCCCATGGCCAGCAGCAGCCGGGCCAGGTCGATCACCTCCGGCTCCTGGGCGGCGTTGTCGATGACCGTTTCGCCGTCGGCGAGGGCCGCCGCCATCATCAGGGTCTCGGTGGCGCCGACGCTGGGGCAGTCGAGGTGGATATGGCCGCCGGTGAGGCGGCGCTGGCGGCCCGGCACCACGGCGGTGACCACACCGTGCTCGATGGTGACCTGGGCGCCGAGGGCCTTGAGCCCCTTGACGTGCTCCACCACGGGCCGGGTGCCGATCTGGCAGCCGCCGGGCAGGGGCACCTGGGCCATCCCCATGCGGGCCAGGAGGGGGCCGATGCAGAAGAAGCTGGCCCGCAGGCTGTTGACCAGCTCATAGGGCGGGGCGGCGGTGGTGATGTGGTCGCCGTGGAGGACGATCGCGTCGCCACCGCGCTGCACCCGCACCCCGAGGGCGGAGAGGATCTCCCCCATGGCCGTGATGTCGGTCAGGGGAGGCACGTTGCTGAGCCGCAGCGCGTCCTCGGTGAGCAGGCAGGCGGCCATCAGCACCAGGGCTGAATTCTTGGCGCCGCTGACCCTGATTTCCCCTTCCAGACGCCGTCCACCACTGATCTCCAGCCTGGTGCCGGCGATGGCCTTGACAGGCATGGGGGATACGGTCATGGACAGGAGTCCTGGTATCAATTTCGGGGGCATCTTGACAACGAATGATCCCGTCGTCTAGGGGGTCGCCGCTCAAACTGTCTTGCCACCCGCTTGCCGCCAGGGTCCGGAGGGGTGGGTCGCCGGTGATGATTTATGCTCCGTTCAGCGCCGCGGCTTCCGTGGCGGCTAAACGCCCGCGGATGTGGCGGAATTGGTAGACGCGCTAGTTTCAGGTACTAGTGGCAGCAATGTCGTGGGAGTTCAAGTCTCCCCATCCGCATCATTATTTTATGATTGTCCTCAAGATCACCAACGCCTCCGACGTCGTCGCCGCGAACATCGGCCGGTTTCTGGAGCGTCTGACTCCGGACGAGTACGACCAGAACAAGGTGGAGGACATCGTGATCGATCGCCTCGTGGCGAACCTCAAGGCGGAGGGCATCCGTGGTGAGGTGGCGGCCTTCAAGGGGCTCGATCTCAGCGACGACGACCTGGTCATCCACGATCACCTCAAGCTCCGGCGCCGCAAGACGATCTGACATCCCCGGGTTCCTCCCCTGATCAGCGCGGGCTGCCGCCGGGCAGCGAGCCGATCCGCAGCGTCCGCAATCCCCTCGTCCAGGCCCTGCGGCGCCTGCACCGGCCCAGCGGCCGCAAGGAGCAGGGGCTGATCCTGCTGGAGGGGACCCATCTTCTGCAGGAGGCCCTGGGGCTGGGTCTGCGGCCTCGGCAGCTGCTGGCCACGACCGACTGGCTGGAGCGCCATGGTGCTCTGCTGGAGCGGTTGCCGGATCCGGGCCGGCTGCGGATCGCCAGCCCCGAGGTTCTGGCCGCCGCCGCCACCACCGGCCACCCCGACGGGGTGCTGCTGACCCTGGCGGCCGACGACCTGCCCGCCCCGGCGGCAACGCCGCCCGATTTCGTCCTGGTCCTCGACAGGCTCCAGGATCCGGGCAACCTGGGCACCCTGCTGCGCACGGCGCTGGCGGCGGGGGTCGAGCAGGTATGGCTGGCGGAGGGGGCCGACCCGATGCAGCCCAAGGTGCTGCGCGCCTCCAGCGGCGCGGCCCTGGCCCTGCCGATCGAGCGGATGGCGGCCACCGATCTTCCTGGCCGCCTGGCCGCGGCCCGGGAGCGGGGCATGCAGCTGGTGGCGGCGGTGGTGCCCGAGGCGGCTGTCGCCGCCCAGCCCTACTGGGAGCTGGACTGGGGCCGCCCCACGGCCCTGCTGCTGGGCAACGAGGGGGCGGGGCTGGCCCCGGAACTGGCCGAGCTGGCCGACCGGCGGGTGACGATCCCCCACAGCCCGGCGGTGGAGTCGCTGAATGTGGCGGCCGCGGCCGCTTTGCTGCTGCTGGAGCGCCCCCGCCAGGCCCACGGCCGGCCCGGGGCCTGACAGGGGAGAATGCCGCTACCCATGCAGCCCCGTCCGGTGACCGCAGCACCCGCCTCCCCTCCCTCCGGGTTCGATTTCGACGTGATCGTGATCGGTGCCGGTTATGGCGGTTTCGATGCGGCCAAGCACGGCGCCGACCACGGCCTGAAGGTGGCGATCGTGGAATCCCGTGACATGGGCGGCACCTGCGTCAACCGGGGCTGCGTTCCCTCCAAGGCCCTGCTGGCGGCCAGCGGCCGGGTGCGGGAGCTCGGCGACGCCGAGCACCTCAAGGGGTTCGGCATCCATGCGGCGCCGGTGCGCTTCGAGCGCCAGAAGATCGCCGACCACGCCGCCCAGCTGGTGGCCACGATCCGCACCAACCTCACCAAGACCCTGGAGCGGGCCGGCGCCACGATCCTGCGGGGCAAGGGGCGCCTCGACGGGCCCCAGCGGGTGGCGGTGCGCGAGGCCAGCGGCGTGGAGCGGGTGTATGCGGCCCGGGAGGTGATCATCGCCACCGGCTCCGATCCCTTCGTGCCGCCCGGCATCGAGACCGACGGCCGCACCGTGTTCACCAGCGATGAGGCCATCAACCTGGAGTGGCTGCCCCGCTGGATCACGATCATCGGCAGCGGCTACATCGGCCTGGAATTCGCCGACGTCTATACGGCCCTGGGCTGTGAGGTCACGATGATCGAGGCCCTCGACCGGGTGATGCCCACCTTTGATCCGGACATCGCCAAGATCGCCGCCCGCCATCTGATCGACGGCCGCGACATCGACGCCCGCTCCGGCGTGCTGGCCAGCAAGATCACCCCCGGCTGCCCCGTGAAGATCGAACTGGTGGACATGGCCACCCGCGAACCGGTGGAGACCCTGGAGGTGGATGCGGTGCTGGTGGCCACCGGCCGGGTGCCGGTGAGCAAGGACCTCAACCTGGCCAGCATGGGGGTGGAGACCAACCGGGGCTTCATCCCCGTCGACGATGGCCTGCGGGTGCTGGCGAGTGGCGCGCCGGTGCCCCACCTGTGGGCCGTCGGTGATGTGACCGGAAAAATGATGCTGGCCCACACGGCCGCCGCCCAGGGCACGGTGGCGATCGAGAACATCCTCGGCCACGCCCGCCGCATCGATTACCGCTCGATCCCCGCCGCCACCTTCACCCACCCGGAGATCAGTTCGGTGGGGCTCTCGGAAGCCGACGCCAAGGAGCTGGCCGCCGCCGAGGGCTTCGAGCTGGGAGCTGTGCGCAGCTATTTCAAGGCCAACTCCAAGGCCCTGGCCGAACTGGAGAGCGACGGCCTGCTGAAGCTGCTGTTCCGCAAGGACACCGGCGAGGTGCTGGGGGCCCACATCTACGGCCTCCATGCCGCCGACCTGATCCAGGAGATCGCCAACGCGGTGGCCCGGCGCCAGGGGGTGCGGCAGCTGGCCAGCGAGGTACACACCCACCCCACGCTGAGCGAGGTGGTGGAAGTGGCCTACAAGCAGGCCGCCGCCAGCCTGGCCACGGCGGTGGGTGCCTGAGATGGAGATCCGTCGCCGGCCCCCCAACCCCTCGGTGCGGGTGGCCCACCTGGAATTCGGCACCCCCCATCCCGAGGAGAGCCCCCGCCACATCCTCGAGGAGATCGTCTGGGAAAAGGACAGGGAAGTGACGGCCGCCCGGGAACGGGTGAGCCTGGAGTCCCTCAAGCAGCAGGTGGCCGACCTGCCCCCCACCCGGGATTTTCTGGCGGCCCTGCGGGCCAGCTGCCGCAAACCGGCGGTGATTGCCGAGATCAAGAAGGCCAGCCCCAGCAAGGGGGTGATCCGGGAGGACTTCGACCCCGTCGCCATCGCCCGGGGCTACCGGGACGGCGGGGCCAGCTGCCTCTCAGTGCTCACCGACAAGCGCTTCTTCCAGGGGGGCTTCGAGGTGCTGGTGGCGGTGCGGGAGGCGGTGGAACTGCCCCTGATCTGCAAGGACTTCATCCTCACGCCCTACCAGCTGTTCCAGGCCCGGGCCGCCGGGGCCGATGCGGCCCTGCTGATCGCGGCGATCCTCACCGACCAGGATCTGGCCTATCTGCTCAAGGTGGCCCGGGGCCTGGGGCTGGCGGTGCTGGTGGAGGTGCACGACGCGGCCGAGATGGAGCGGGTGCTGCAACTGGAGGGTGTGAACCTGATCGGCATCAACAACCGCGATCTGGCCAGCTTCACGGTGGATCTGGCCACTACCGAACAACTGATGGAACGCTTCGGCGAGCAGGTGCGTGCCCGCGGTGCCCTGCTGGTGAGCGAATCGGGCCTGTTCAACCGGGAGGATCTGGATCGGGCCGTCGGCGCCGGCGCCGACGCGGTGCTGGTGGGGGAGGCGCTGATGCGCCAGGACGACGTGACGGCGGCCCTGGAGACCCTGATCGGGGGCTGAGGTCCTCAGGGCCGCGGGTGGCGGGGGGCGCTCAGCCCTTCTCCAGGATGGCCCGGGCCGCATCCAGCTGGGCGCGGGCTTCCGGGCTCACCTCGGGATAACGCAGGTGCAGGGAATCGAGGGTTTCGATGATCGCGGCCGCCACGGCGATGCGGGTGAACCACTTGTTGTCGGCGGGCACCACATACCAGGGGGCGTGACGGCTGGCGGTATGCCGGATGGTTTCGTTGTAGGCGTCCATGTAGTCATCCCAGAAGGCCCGTTCCTTGATGTCGTTGGCGGAGAACTTCCAGTTCTTCTCGGGGCGGTCGAGGCGCTTGAGGAAGCGCTTGCGCTGCTCCTTCCTGGAGACGTTCAAGAAGAACTTCCGGACGATGATGCCATTGTTGCTGAGGTAGGTTTCGTAGTTCCTGATGTCCTGAAAACGCTCGTCCCAGATGCTCTTGGTGATGCGCTCCGCCGGAAGCGTCTGTCGGGCCAGCATCTCCGGATGCACCCGGACCACCAGCGTTTCTTCGTAATAGCTGCGGTTGAAGATGCCGATCCGGCCCCGTTCAGGCAGGGCATTGTTGGATCGCCACAGGAAATCATGATCCAGATCCACCGATGAAGGCGCCTTGAAGGAGGTCACCTGGCATCCCTGGGGATTGACCCCGCTCATCACATGCTTGATGGTGCCGTCTTTGCCCGCCGCATCCATCGCCTGGAAGATCAGCAGCAGGGCGTAGCGATCCTGGGCATAGAGAAGATCCTGGAAGTGTGCCAGCATCTGTACGCCCATGGAGAGTGCCTCCTGGGCGCGGGGTTTGTCTTCCTGATCCAGATGCAACGTATCGCCGGGATCAAAGTTCTTGAGATGGAAATCCTTCCCATCCTCAATCCGGAAGGGCCTGGCGAATGTTCTGGCGCGCTCGAGGAAGTCCTGTTTCTCCATTCCCTTCTCTCCTTGCCTCGTTTCCAGTGTTAAGTCGTCTGCATGCGGTCCCAGATCCGGTCGCCATCATTCGTAAACCATTCGCGGACCGTTCACATCCCATCCGCAAACAGACAGCGATCTGCCAGGTCCGATCCTTCACCCTAGCCACGGTGTGTGGGGTCGTCAGCCGTGAAGAACAAACCTTATCCCGATGGTTTTTCAGGGTCGCTGATTACACTGAAGGCGGAGAACAGACCGGCGTTCTGACGGCCCTTTCCCTGATTCTTCGGTCGATCGCCAATGCCCGCCTCCCTGGTCAGTTATTCGAAGATTCTGGAGATCGTCGGCGATATTCTCCGGGTCGAGGTGCCGGCCGACGCCACCCACCGCGAAGGGGCGCCCCGGTTCAACGATCTGGCCGTGGTGCAGAACCGCAATGGCACTTCCTCCCTGGCCCAGGTGATCGCCCTGAAGCAGGATTCCGTGTCGCTGCAGGTGTTCCGCGGCACCAAGGGGGTGGCCACCGACTCGGCGGTGCATTTCCTCGGCCATCCGATGCAGGCCACCTACTCCGGCAACATCCTCGGGCGGGTGTTTCGGGGCACCGGTGAGCCGATCGATGGGGGGCCTGGCCTTGAGGAGGATCCCAAGGTCCCGATCGGAGGTCCATCCGTCAACCCGATGTGCCGGATTCTGGCCTCCAAGATGATCCGCACCAACGTGCCGATGATCGACGTATTCAACTGTCTGGTGGAGAGCCAGAAGATTCCGATCTTTTCGGTGTCGGGGGAGCCTTTCAACGCCTTTCTGGCCCGCATCGGGATCCAGGCCGACGCCGATGTGGTCGTGTTCGGCGGCCTGGGGCTGATCTTCGACGATTACTACGCCTTCCGGAAAACCTTCGAGGATGCCGGCGTCTTCGCCCGTACGGTGATGTTCGTCAACCTGGCCTCCGATCCGATCGTTGAGCGTCTGCTGATTCCGGACATGGCCCTGGCGGTGGCCGAACGGTTCGCCGTGGAAGAGGGCAAGCGGGTCCTGGTGCTGCTCACCGACATGACCTCCTTCGCCGATGCCCTCAAGGAGATCAGCATCGCCATGGATCAGGTCCCGGCCAACCGGGGCTATCCGGGTGATCTCTATTCCCAACTGGCCCGCCGTTACGAGAAAGCGGCCGACTATGCCAAGGGCGGATCGGTGACCCTGCTCACGGTCACCACCATGCCCGGGGATGACATCACCCACCCCGTGCCCGACAACACGGGTTACATCACCGAAGGGCAGTTCTATCTGCATGACGGCGTCCTCGATCCTTTCGGCTCCCTGTCCCGGCTCAAGCAGAACGTGATCGGCAAGGTCACCCGCGAGGACCACAACCAGATCATGAACACCTGCATCCGCCTCTACTCGGGGGCACGGGATGCGGAGCAGAAGCAGGCCATGGCGTTCGAGCTGTCCGAGTACGACCAGCGGCTGATCCGATTCGGAGGGCTGTTCAAGGCCAGGTTCATGGACATCAACGTGGATATCCCCCTGGAGGAGGCCCTGGACCTGGCCTGGACCACCCTGGCCGAGTGCTTCCAGGCCAGTGAACTTTTGATGAAGCAGGACCTGCTGGACAAGTACTTCCCAGGCAACAGGCCGACGCCCCCTCCCACCGCGTAAGTCCCATGGCCAGGCTCTCGCTCACCAAGGCTTCGCTGACCAAGGAGAAGTCCCTGCTGCGGACCTTTCAGGACGTCCTGCCGTCCCTGGACATGAAGCGCCGCCAGATCGGCGCGGAACGGGAGAAGGCCCGCCGCCTGCTGGCCGAGGCCCTGGCGAAGGCGGCGGCGCTCGAGCCGGACGTGGCAGCCCGGCTGCCGATGGTCGCCAACACGGCGATCGATCTCTCCAATCTGGTGACCATCGCCGCGCTGGAGATCGGCGAAGAGAACCTGATGGGTACCCGGCTGCCGGTCCTCCAGAGCCTTTCGTTCAAGGTCAGCCCCTATGGCCTGCTCACCAAGCCGTTCTGGGTCGACGCGCTGGTGGTTGTTCTCCAGCAGGCCATGGAGCAGACGATTCGCATCCAGGTGGCCCATCGCCGCGTCGAACGTCTTGAGCGGGCCGAGCGGATCGTGACACAGCGCTATAACTTGTTTGACAAGGTGCTGATTCCAAGGGCCAAAAAGACGATTCGCAACATCTCAATTTATCTGGCGGATGCGGAACGGGCGGGTGTGGTCAATTCCAAGATTGCCAAACGCAAGAAGGAGCGCCAGACACCATGACGATCGTTGCCCTGGCCAAGGTTTCTGTCTTCGGTCTTGCGGCCCAGAAGCAGGTGGTGCTGGAAGGATTGCAGGCCCTTGGATGTCTGCATCTGATTGATCTGGGACCAACGGCGGCCCCGGCTGATTTCACCTCGTCCCAACCGGCCGTTGAGGCCCGCGAAGCCCTGCGCTACCTGATGGATGTGCGCCAGCGCCGCTACCCGTTGAAGGTGGATTCCACGTTCCGGCTCGATGCCGTGGTGGCGAAGGCACTGGAGAACCGCTCCCGCAAGCGGGCTGCCGAGGACAGAATTCTTGTCCTGCGCCACCATCTCGCCGAACTGGCCCCGTGGGGGAACTTCCGGCTGCCCGAACTGGCGGACCTCGGCGGCCAGCGGCTGTGGTTCTATCGGGTCCCCCATGGCAAGCTCGCGGCCTTCCAGCAGGCGCTCGATGGGCTGGCACTGCCGTGGCAGCGGGTCCACGCCAGCCCCCGGCACGGTTATGTCGTGCTCATCGCCGAACAGGAGCCCGACCAGAACCTCCTGCCGGTGAGGCGGGCCCATGTGGGTTCCGAGTCTCCCGAGGCGTTGAGGGCCGAACTGGACCAGGCCCATGTCGCTCTCGATGACATTGAAGCGGAGCATGTGGCCCTCAGCCGCTGGATCTTCCTGCTCTCCAGGCACCTGGTCCGGGCCGATGAACAGGTGGCCCTGGGTCAGGCCGGCCAGAAGACCGCTGATCTGGGCCATGTCTTTCAGGTGCAGGGCTGGATACCGCGCCAGGACCTTCCCCGGCTCACCTGCTTCGCCGAGGGGATGGGGCTGGCCACCTGGGCGGAAAGTCCGACCTCAGACGACTCCCCTCCCACCTTGATGACGAATCCGGATGTGCTGGCGGGCGGCGAAGATCTCGTCACGTTCTACGAAACACCGGGGTATCGCGACTGGGATCCGTCGGTGGTGGTGTTCTTCTCCTTCGCCATCTTCTTCGCCATGATTCTGGCGGATGCGGGCTATGCCCTGGTGCTGGGTGTGCTGCTTGCCGTTTTCTGGAAAGGCATGGGGTCCAGGCCATCCTCGCGTCGCTTCCGTGTCCTGGCGGCGGTCGGGCTGCTGTTCTCGTTGCTCTACGGAATGCTGGCCGGGAGTTATTTCGGAGCGGCTCCCCCGCCCGACTCTCTTCTGGCCCACCTCCATGTGCTGAACCTGGACGACTTCGACACGATGATGAAGGTCTCGCTCGTGGTGGGCGCTTTGCATCTGATCCTGGCCAATGGAATCGTGGCGGTCCGTGGTGGTTCCATCGCTGAGCGGGCCAAGCCCATCGGCTGGATCGCGATCATTCTTGCGGGCCTCAGTCTCTACCTGGGGGCGGGCACGCCTGTGGGCCGGGATCTGGGCCTGGGCCTCGGCAGCGGCGGGCTGCTCACCATTCTGTTGCTGAGCAGCGAGCGGCCCCTGGATTCCTTCGGTTCTGTGCTGCTGCGATTGTTTGATGGGCTGTCCTCACTGGCGGAACTCTCCAAACTTTTCGGCGACGTGATGAGTTACCTGCGGTTGTTTGCCCTAGGCTTGGCCAGTGCCTCTCTGGCCCTGACGTTCAATCAGCTGGCGGCTGAAGTTTATCGCTCTGATGTGCCCCTTGGGGTCGTCATTGCGCTGCTGATCCTGCTTCTGGGTCATGGCATCAATCTGTTGCTTGCCATCATCAGCGGCTTCGTCCACGGTCTGCGGCTCAACTTCATCGAGTTCTTCAACTGGAGCCTTGACGAGGAAGGCTACCCCTTCGCACCCTTCAGTAAAAAGGAGACGGCCTTATGAACAACGACACATCCATTCTGGTCCTTGGCTGGATCGGTATCTATGCGCCGGTTGCGTTGGCGGCGATCGGTGCCTCCATCGGTTGCACCACGGCAGGGCAGGCGGCGATCGGCGCCATGATGGAGGTCAGCAGCGGCTACGGACGTTTCGTCGGTCTGTCGGCGCTGCCTTCATCGATGTCGATCTACGGCATCGTCGTGATGTTCATCCTCAACCGACCGGTGACTCCGGCCAATTCCGGTGGCCTTTTCGGCATCGGCCTGCTGTCGGGTCTGGCGTTCCTGATGGCGGCGATCTACCAGGGACTGTGCTGCGCTTCCGCCATTTCCGGGTCCAAGGCCAAGCCCGAGATCTTCGGCCTGTCCCTGGCGCCGGCCGCCATCGTGGAGGGCTTCGCCGTCTTTGCCTTCGTCTTCGCCCTGGTGGCGGCCGGGGGCATTCCCAAATAGGGCCTCTGCGGCGCCTCTCTGGCGCTGGCGCCTGGGTTCCTTTCCTTTCTCCGCTCTCCTTTCCCTTCTCCGTTCTTCCTCCCCAGCCGGGCAGTTCCCATGGCCAACCCGAAGAAGCTCCGGCATGACACGCCCCTGGCGGTGGCCTCCGGCGTGGAAGACCTGATCACGCGCCTGCGGGACCAGGGCGTCGAGCAGGGCCGCACGGAGGCCGACGCCCTGTTGAAGGAGGCCCAGGCCAAGGCCGCAGCCCTGCTGGCCCAGGCGGAGGAGCAGGCCCGGCAGATCGTCGATCGGGCCAGGACCGAGGCCGCCTCCCTCCAGACCGCGGGGCAGCAGGCCCTGGAACTGGCTTTCCGCGACGCCAACCTGGCCCTCAAGGCCCAGCTCAGTGACCGCTTCACCGGTGAGGTGCGCCAGCTCGTCGGGGAGGAGCAGGAGAAGCAGGAGATCCTGGAGCGGATGATCCTGGAGATCGTCGGCACGCTCCGCCCGGAAGCCGACCAATCCCAGCAGGTGGAGGTGCTGCTGCCTCGGCGGATCGCCGGCCTGGCCGAACTCAGCCAGCATCCCGAGGAGCTGGAGCAGGGCATCCTCAGCCGCTTCGTGCGCCTCACCGCCCGGGGCCTGCTGCGGGAGGGGGTCAGCTTCGGCGTTTCGAAGGGCCCCCAGGCCGGACTGAAGCTGAAGCTGGTCGACCGGGATGTGGTGCTGGATCTGACCGATGCGGCGATCGCCCAGACCCTGCTGGCCCACCTGCAGCCCCGGTTCCGGGCCCTGCTGGAGGGGGTGGTGAAGTGAGCGCCCGATGAAGTACGTCGTCCTGATGGCCAGCCTGCCGCCCCTGGGGTCGCTGTTTGAAGCCGCGACGCCACCGATTTCCAGGCTCAAGCTGGAACACCGCCTGGGACTGCTGGAGTCCCCTGATCGCCACACCCTCGAGCAGATCGCCAATCTGATCGCCTGGTCGTCCCAGCCCCTGGAGCGCAGTGATGCGGCGTTCATCCAGGAGGCCCATGGCTTCCTGACCTCCAACCGCAACCCCACCCTGCGGAGCCTGGTGACGCAGCGCCTGGACATGCGCACGATCGTGGCGGCCCTGCGCCGCCGTCGCCACGGCGAAGCCCAGCCGCCCAGCGGTGAGATCTGGGGGTTCGGTGAATGGGTGGGAATGATCGAGCGCAACTGGAGTGCCCCGGCATTCCAAATGGAGGCGATCTTTCCCTGGCTCAGGCAGGCTCACGACCTGTTGGAGAAGGACGACCTGATCGGCTTTGAGAAGTTGCAGTTCTCCGTCGTCTGGGCGATGTTGAATCGCCTTGCCGCGGGCCATGAGTTTGATTTTGAAGCCTTGATCATCTATCTGGCGCGCTGGAGTCTGGTCAGCCGTTGGTCATGCTACAAAGGAGAAGCGGCCGTCGCCCGTTTTCGTGAGCTGGTGGATGCGGGGCTCGGAAATCACAAAGAACTCTTTTCAGGTGCATCTCAATGAACAGCAGCATTGAGTCTCTCCCTGACTACAACCCTGCCAGCGTTGTGGCCGTTCAGGATGATCTCGTCACGATCCAGATGGCCGAGGCCAAGCCACGGCCCCTGCTCAAGAATGAGGTGATCTATATCTGCCTGCAGAACCGTGGTGGCGAACGCCAGGAAAAGCTGAAGGCTGAGGTGCTGCGGGTGCGGGGCCGCCTGGCCGATGCCCAGGTGTTCGAGAGCACCAAGGGGGTCGGCATCGGCGATCCGGTCGAGCAGACGGGCGAGCAGCTCTCCGTCACCCTTGGCCCCGGTCTGCTGGGCCAAGTCTATGACGGGCTGCAGAATCCGCTGGCCCAGCTCGCCGCCGGCTACGGCACGTTTCTGCCCCGGGGGGCTGAAGTCTCGCCGCTGGACACCGAGAGGAAGTGGTCGTTCCAGCCGGCGGCCCGGATCGGGGACACCCTCCATGCCGGGGATGGGATCGGCACCGTCCAGGAAGGCCGGTTCACCCACAAGATCATGGTTCCCTTCGACCAGCAGGGGACCGTCACCCTGGACTGGATCCAACAGGGAAGTTTCACGATCGACACCGCCGTGGCCCGGATCACCGAGGCCTCCGGGGCGACGCGGTCGCTGACGCTGACGCAGCCGTGGCCGGTGCGCCGCCCCCTGCCCCAGGCGCTGCTGGAGGCCCACCGCTGCGAGCGGCTCTACCCCCAGGAGCCGATGATCACCACCCAGCGGATCATCGACACGTTTCTGCCCATCGCCCGGGGCGGCACCGGCTGCATTCCGGGGCCCTTCGGCGCCGGCAAGACCGTGCTCCAGAACCTGATTTCGCGCCACTCCGATGTGGACATCGTGCTGGTGGTGGCCTGCGGGGAGCGTGCTGGAGAAGTGGTGGAAACGATCACCGAATTCCCCAAACTTTCCGATCCAAAAACCGGCGGTTCGCTGATGGACCGCACCATCATCATCTGCAACACCTCCTCGATGCCGGTGGCGGCCAGGGAGGCCTCCATCTACACCGGACTCACCCTGGGTGAGTACTACCGCCAGATGGGCTACAACGTGCTGCTGATCGCCGATTCCACCTCCCGCTGGGCCCAGGCGATGCGGGAAACCTCCGGACGTCTGGAGGAGATTCCTGGTGAGGAGGCGTTTCCCGCCTATCTCGATTCCTCGATCAAGAGTGTCTACGAGCGGGCCGGCATCATCCGCACCAACGACGGCTCCGTCGGCAGCCTCACCATGATCGGAACGGTGTCGCCGGCGGGGGGCAACTTCGAGGAGCCGGTCACCCAGTGCACCCTGGGAACGGTGAAGGCCTTCCTGGGGCTGAGTGCGGAGCGGGCCTACAAGCGTTTCTATCCGGCCGTCGACATCCTGCTCTCCTGGTCGCGCTATTTCCAGCAGCTCGAGGGCTGGTTCTCCCAGCATCTCTCCCCGGACTGGGTGGGGCGCGTCGCCGCGATGAACGCCCTGCTCAAGGAGGGCGACCGGGTCAGCCAGATGATCCAGGTGACGGGGGAAGAGGGGGTGAGTCTGGAGGATTTCGTCGTCTTCCAGAAGGCCCAGTTCCTCGACATGGTGTACCTCCAGCAGGATGCCTTCGATGCCGTCGACTCCACCACGCCCCTGGAGCGCCAGAAGACCTCCTTCGACCTGGTCTTCGACCTGCTGCACCGTGACCGCGCCTTCCCCGACAAGACAGCCGCCCGGGACCACTACACCCGGCTCACGGGTCTGTACCGCAACCTGAACTACGCCGCCACCGGCTCCCCCACCTACGCCGGCTATCTGCAGCAGATCCAGGCCCTCGCCGCTCTGCCCGCAGTGGCGGCCGCTCAGCCCGGGGAGGCTGCCGTCCCGGCTGGTCCATCAGCCTGAGCCGGGCCCCGGCGTGAAGCCTTGAGGGTCAGGGGCCAGTGGATGCGCCGCCCCAGCGCCGTCTCCCCCCAGGCGGCCGCCAGGGCCGGACGTAACCGCTCCAGGGGATCGTGGCCCAGGGCGGCCCGATAGCGGGCGCTGGCCGACCAGCTGGAGCAGTAGCCGAGCAACTGCTCCAGGGTCCAGGTGGCTTCCATGGCGAAGGGCGGGGTCTCCAGGCTCTCGAAGGGCAGCACCAGGTCGCGGTAGCCGCTCTCCACCAGCGCCTTCTCGGGGGGCCAGTAGGGACCGACGATGTCGGCGTAGAAGTGCTGCAGGAGCGCATCGGGCCCTTCCCCCTCCAGCTCGGGGATGCCGTAGCTCCAGACGGCCAGCACGCCGCCGGGGCGCAGCACCCGCTCCACCTCACTGAAGAACCGGGGCCGATCGAACCAGTGCGCCGCCTGGGCCACGGTGACCAGATCGAGGCTGTCCGCCTCCAGGCCGGAGTTCTCCGCCTCCGCCAGCCGGTAGTGCACACCGGGATGGGGACGGGCGGCGGCCAGCTGGGAGGCGCTGGCATCGGTGGCCACCACCTCGGTGAAGTGGGCGGCCAGGCCGATGGCGGCCTGGCCCGTTCCGGTGGCGCAGTCCCAGGCCCGCTGGCGGGCGGGGGTCATCCCGGCCAGCCAGGCGAACAGGGGCGCCGGATAGGTGGGCCGGTAGTGGGCGTAGGCCCCGGCCACCGAGCCGAAGTGATCGGTGAAGCCCCCGCTCATGCCACCCCCCGGCGATGCCGCCTCGCCAGCAGCAGGCAGCCCACCAGGGCGGTGACGGTGCTGGCCGCCAGCAGGACCAGCACCCGTCCGGATCCGACCGGCCCGGCCGCGCCGAATCCCAGCCGCACGAGGCTGCCGGCGAGTCCGGTTCCCCCCAGCGCCAGCCCTGCCCCCAGCCCGCTCCGTCCCATCGGCAGGACCGTCAGGGAGGTGGCCGTCAGGCTGGTGACCACGAGGCTGTGGAGCACCCCGAGCAGGGCGAGCTGCGGCAGGCCGGGCCCCCGGGGCAGCAGGAGGCCCACCACCAGGACCCCGGCCAGCAGCAGGATCCCCCCCGCCAGGGAGGGCAGCCGCCCCCATCGGCCCACGGCCCGGGCGGTGAGCGGCGCGCCGATTGCCGAGCACAGCAGCAGCACCGATCCCGGGCCCCAGGTTTCCGGTCCGGGCGCAGCCGATCGGGCCAGGCGGGGGAGCAGGTCGAGCAGGATCTGGCCCAGGCCACCCACCGCCAGGGCGAGGCCCAGCAGCAGGGCGGCCTGGACCAGGTCGGCGGGGCCGAGGGGGGTGGCGAGCCGTTGGCGGCCGCCGGGGCCCTGGCCGTTGCGGAAGCTCAGGGAGGCAGATGACCGGCCCGACCGCAGCACCGTCAGGCCCAGGGCCAGCACCAGAGCGCCCAACAGGAAGGTGGCAGCGGGGCCCAGCCGCAGGGCCAGGCGGGCCAGGTCGCCGGAGAAGGCACCGATCAGCCCCTGGCTCACGGTCAGAACCGCCACGGCCAGCGGCAGGGAGCGCAGCGGAACCGCTTCGTTCAGCTGGGCCAGATTGGGACTGGAGGCCCACTGCACGGCCACCACCCAGAGCACCATCAGCCACGGCAGGCCTGGGCTGAACCAGGGGGATCCCTGCTGGAGCAGGCCCGCCGTGGTGAGGAAGATCAGGCCGGCCAAGGTCACCGCCACGGTGATCGGCAGCAGCCGGCCGCGGGCCTGGTCGCCGTGGCGATCGGAGAGGGCCCCGCTGAGCGGTTCGACCACCAGGCCGAGGAAGCCGCCCAGCAGGGCGAAGACCGCCAGCAGGTCGGTGAAGCCGAAGCGCTGCAGCAGCACGGGCTGGTAGGTGCTGTAGACGATCCACCCCAGCTGCAGGCAGGCCTGCAGGGCCACCACACCCCCGACGAGGCCCCAGGGGATCGGGGGAGCCTCAGGCCGGGCCGAAGCCCCGGGCTTGAATGGCTGCACAGGTGTCAACAGCAAGGCCGTCTGCGCCCATACCTAGCGGCAGTGGAGGCGGACGGCCGCGGGCGTCAACGCCTGCCTGATGCGACGCCCTGCTTGAGGCGACGGGCGACGGACTTCAGATCCTGCATCAGGCAGGAGATCCTGGTCTTCGTTGTCAAGGCGATGGGGTCGTCATAGCCCAGGGCCTCGCGCAATCTGTGCAGCGACTGTGACTGCGTGGCTTCCCGAAAGATCGCTGTGGTGAAGGGGTGGCGCTTCATGAGCCGTGGGCGTTCGGCTTTGCGGCCACTGGCCCCGGAGCCCATCTCAGCGCGTGAAATCTGGATCGGATGTTCCGCCGCTTCCAGGCGGGATGCGGCGGCGTCGCCAAGTACAGAGGAACGGATCCGATCCCTTTCGCGCTGCTCATGCAGGGCGAGGGTCTCGATGTGCAGGTTGATGAGGGGGTGGCTGTGGTTGCTCCACGCCAGCCAGCTGTTGAAGTAAAAGTCTGCGTAGTCATCGAGGCGCTCAAAGGCGTTCGCCATCGAAGAGAAGGAGCGGCGCATGGCGAGCCATGTGTCGAAAGGGTCGCGATGGGTGAAAAAGCAGGTATGGGGAATCTGGCGGTCGTCAAGCATCTCCACCAGGCTTGGTGCGGCTGAGCCATCAGGGAAATGCCGGAATCTCCAGCCCTCGCCAAAGGTGTGGTCGCGGATCATCAGGACGGAAGCCTCCTGATGGGCGAGGAAGCTGTCGACGAGCAGATCAAGCCGTCGTTTGTACTCCTGGAGGGCCTCTTCCCTGGTGAACAGCTCCAGGGCTCGAACCCGATGCAAGGGATCTTCTGGGAAATAGGTTGTCGGTGAGTTGTAGGAGTAAGGGTTGGTTTCGCCGGTGAGCCAGGCGTTCCCATCCAGGACTTTGGCGATGTAGTGAAAGAGGTAGGTGCCTGCGGAACAGGGAAGATTGGCGACCAGGACAATTCGTTTGTCCATGCTCTCTTTCTGATGGCTCGCGATCATAGGCCGCAAAAAGCCCCCGCTGGTGGGCGGGGGCTGGGAAGGGTTCGGATGGGGAAGCGGCTCAGACCTTGCGGCTGTAGAACTCCACCACCAGCAGTTCGTTGATTTCGAGGGCGACCCATTCGCGCTCGATGCGGCCGCCCACCTTGGCGGTCATCTTGGCCTTGTCGAACTCGAGGTGGGGCGGGATGTTGGCCAGGCCGGGGAAGGCCAGATTGGCTTCGGCCAGGGCCTTGCTGCACTTGCGCTCGCGGATGGCGACCACGTCGCCGGCCCTGCACTGGTAGCTGGGGATGTCCACCACACGGCCGTTCACGGTGACGTGGCCATGGTTCACCAGCTGGCGGGCACCGGGAACGGTGGGGCCGAGGCCGAGGCGGAAACAGATGTTGTCGAGTCGGTTCTCGAGCAGCTTGAGCAGGTTGGTTCCGGTGGAACCCTCCTGGGCACGGGCTTTCTTCACGTAGCGCACCAGCTGACGTTCGGAAATGCCGTAGTTGAAACGCAGTTTCTGCTTTTCTTCGAGACGGATCGCGTATTCGGAGCGCTTGCGACGGGCTTGGCCGTGCTGACCGGGGGGATAAGACCGTTTGGCGGCCTTACGGGTGAGACCGGGAAGGTCCCCCAAGCGCCGCGTGATCCTCAGGCGAGGGCCGCGGTAGCGAGACATAAGGGAAGGTGACGGAGGTGGATGGTGCGGCCCTGGGGCCGGACGGCGTGGTTCACGCTTGCGGCATGCTGGGGAAACCCGGATGCCCGCGCGTGCTGCGCCAACCACCCACCCTAGGCGGCGACGGTCCCGGCCTCCTCCAGGGCGCCCTACCGGCCCCTCCGGCCGCCCCCCTCTCCGCCGCCGTGGCCGCCGTGCTGCTGGCCCTGATCGGCGCCTACCGGCGCTGGATCTCGCCCCTGCTCGGCCCCCGCTGCCGCTTCATCCCCAGCTGCAGCGCCTACGGGCTGGAGGCGATCGGCCGCCACGGGCCCTGGCGCGGCGGCTGGCTGACCGTGAAGCGCGTCTGCCGCTGCCATCCCTTCACCCCCTGCGGCTGCGACCCGGTTCCGGACTGATGCAGGAGCTGCTGCTGTTCACGCGCCAGGGTTGCTGCCTGTGCGAAGGCCTCGAGGAGAAGCTGGGGGCCCTGGACCCCCCCCAGCCCCTGCAGCTGATCGACGTGGACACCGATCCGGCCCTGCAGGGGCGCTATGGGCTGGCGGTGCCCGTGCTGGCGGTGGCGGCCGGTGCCGACGGCCCCCTGCGGGAGCTTCCCCGGGTATCCCCCCGGCTGGCGGGAGCCCAGCTGCAGGCCTGGCTGATCAAGCAGGGGGTCCGCTGAGGGCCACGCTATGACAGGCGCCAGCTCCGTCCCGCCGGACGCCGCCGGCGCCGCCATGTCCCCGCTGCTTCAGCCGCTCCTGCATCAGGTGGGCCTGCCGCCGCTGCCCGACCCCACCGGCGCCCTGGCCCAGGCGGTGGTCAGCGGCGTCAGCTGCGATTCCCGCCGCGTCGGCCCCGGCACCCTGTTCGTGGGCCTGCCCGGCACGGCGGTGGATGGCGGCAGCTTCTGGCCCGAGGTGCTGGCCGCCGGTGCGGTGGCGGCGGTGATCGGGCCGGCGGCGGCCGCTGTCCAGCCCCCGGCCCCCGGCGATCCGGTGCTGGTGGTGGAGCCGCCTCTGGCCCTCTGGGCCGGTCGGCTGGCGGCGGAATTCTGGGGCCAGCCCAGCCGGCGTCTGGCCCTGATCGGTGTCACCGGCACGAACGGCAAGACCACCACCACCTACCTGATCGAGCATCTGGCGGCGGCGGCGGGCCACCCGTCCGCCCTGTTCGGCACCCTGCAGAACCGCTGGCCGGGCTACAGCGCCACAGCCACCCACACCACCGCCTTCGCCGATCTGCTGCAGGCCGATCTGGCCCAGGCCGTGGCGGCCGGCAGCAGCATCGCCGCCATGGAGGTGAGCTCCCACGCCCTCGATCAGCGGCGGGTGGCCGGCTGCCGCTTCGCCGGGGCGGTGTTCACCAACCTCACCCAGGACCACCTCGACTATCATCCGTCGATGGAGGCCTACTTCGAGGCCAAGGCGCAGCTGTTCGCCTCGGATCTGCTCGACGGGGGCGCCGTGGTCAACGTCGATGACCCCTGGGGGGCCCGCCTGGCCGAGCGGCTCGGGACGGCCGACCGGGGATCCGGCGCCGGCCCCTGCTGGCGCAGTTCCCTGGAGGATCCGGCGGTGGAACTGCACATCAGTGATCTGGTGATGGGCGCCGACGGGGTGAGCGGCCGCCTGCACAGCCCGCTGGGGGAGGGGACCTTCCGCTCGCCCCTGGTGGGACGCTTCAACCTGATGAACCTGCTGGAGGCGGTGGGGGCCCTGCTGCAGCAGGGTCTGGCCCTGCCGCCGCTGCTCGACGGCCTGGCCAGCTTCCGGGGTGTGCCGGGACGCATGGAGCGGGTCGGCGGGCCGGCGGGGGTGCCCCTGCCGTCGGTGCTGGTGGATTACGCCCACACCCCCGACGGCCTCGCCAATGCCCTGGCGGCCTGCCGGCCCTTCAGCCAGGGGCGACTGATCTGCGTGTTCGGCTGCGGCGGTGACCGGGACCGCACCAAGCGGCCCCTGATGGCGGCGATCGCCGCCCGCCTGGCCGACGCGGTGGTGGTGACCTCGGACAACCCCCGCACCGAGGACCCCCAGCGGATTCTCGATGACGTGGTGGCGGGGATCCCAGCCGGCACCGACCTGGTGGTGGAAGGGGACCGGGCCGCGGCGATCGCCGCCGCCATCGCCGCGGCGGCGCCGGAGGACCTGGTGCTGATCGCCGGCAAGGGCCATGAGGACTACCAGATCCTCGGCACCACCAAGGTGCATTTCGATGATCGGGAGGAGGCCGCCAGGGCCCTGATGGCCCGCGCCGGCGGCTGAGCCGGGGGGACGGCGGGGGATAGTGAGGCGTCCTCAGGCCATTCCCCGCCATGTCTGCTCCCGTTCCGATGCCGAAGCGGTTCCTGGCGGAACTGCTCGGCACCTTCTGGCTCGTGTTCGGCGGCTGCGGCAGTGCGGTCCTGGCGGCCGTGTTCCCCTACGGCCAGGGGGACACCAATCCGCTGGGTCTGGGATTCGTCGGGGTGGCGCTGGCCTTCGGCCTGACCCTGCTGACGATGGCCTACGCCATCGGCCATGTCTCTGGGTGCCATATCAATCCGGCGGTGAGCTTCGGCCTCTGGGCCAGCGGCCGCTTCCCCAGCTCGGCCCTGTTGCCCTATGTCGTCGCCCAGGTGCTCGGCGGTGTCCTGGCCGGCGGGCTCCTCTACGGCATCGCCAGCGGCCGCAAGGGGTTTGAGCTGATCGGCAGCAACCCCCTCGCCACCAACGGCTTCGGTGCCCATTCCCCGGGGGGCTACGGCTTCTGGGCGGCCCTGATCATCGAGGTGCTGCTGACCTTCTTCTTCCTGCTGGTGATCCTGGGCGCCACCCACCGGGACGCGATCAAGGACTTCGCCGGGGTCCCGATCGGCCTGTCACTGGTGCTCATCCACCTGATCAGCATTCCCGTCACCAACACGTCGGTGAATCCGGCCCGCAGCACCGGCGTGGCCCTCTGGGTGGGGGGTGAGGCCATCGGTCAGCTGTGGCTGTTCTGGGTCGCCCCGATCGTGGGCGCGCTCCTGGCGGGCTGGGTGCAGCGCCATCTGCTGGAGGCGGGGGAGCACTGATCGGCATCCGCTTCCCGGCGCCCTCGCCTCGGCGTCCTCCCCCCGGCCGTCGGCATGGACCCTGTCAGGAAAAGGGGATCGATGGTGTGGGGGGATGTCGGAAGATTTCCGGAGGAATCACTGCCGCTCTGCAACGGCGTTGATACCTTGATCCGGAATTGAGCGCCGTCTCTGGTCTGATGCCGACAAACCTGGCTCTGGTGGCGAGTGTCGTCATCCCCTTTCTGTTCAAGTTCGCCGGTGCCGTTGCCCTCTGGATTGCCGGTGGCTGGTGCATCAGGTTTGCCCTTCGCATCCTCAAGAGAGGGCTGTCCGCCGGCACCCTTGACCCCACGGTCATCGGCTATCTGATCAACATTCTGGGAGCGGTCCTCCGGGTCATCCTGGTGGTCGCGATCCTGGGCTTCTTCGGCATCCAGACCGCCAGTTTCGCCGCCCTTCTGGCCGGTGCCGGTGTGGCCATCGGCGCCGCCTGGAGCGGCATGCTGAGCAACTTCGCGGCAGGGGTGTTCCTGCAGGTCTTCCGTCCGTTCAGTGTCGGCGACTTCATCACCGCCGGCGGCGTGACAGGAACTGTGGAGGAGATCGGCATGTTCGTCACCACCATCCAGGCGTTGGATTGCGTACGCAACATTGTCCCCAACGGCAAGCTGTTCTCCGACACCATCCAGAACTTCTCCTCCCACCCCTACCGGAGGGTCGATCTGGTCGCCCAGCTCGACAACAGCGCCGACGTGGGCAAGGCCATCGCCTTGCTGAAGGAAGGGATCAAGGCCGTTCCCAACCAGGATCCCAACACCCCGGCCGACATCGAAGTGCTCGAGTTCAGCGAGCGGGGCCCCCGGCTGGCAGTGCGTCCCTACACCCACACCGACCACTACTGGCAGGTTTACTTCGATACCAACCGCATGATCGTGGAGGTCCTTGGCAAACATGGATTCCCGGTGCCGCGGATCCCTGTCGGCATGGCCCAGGGCGGGAACTGAGTTCCCACGCCCGGGACTCTCCAGAGCTGAACTTCCGTAGGGCCGCCTTTCAGCCCACCGAAAGCTGAGTCAGCTGGGCCAGCAGCCGCTCCACCTCGTCAGCGGTGCTGACCAGGTGGGTGCAGGCCCGCACGCAGCGGGGGGATTCCAGGGTTCGCAGCCAGGTACCCCGATCCCCCAGCCGCTTCACGACGGCGGCCGGATCCAGGGGTTCTCCCCCGGGTTCGGCCATCGTGAAGCTCACCAGCCCCGCCGGCGGGGGCACCGCCAGCAGGGTGCGGACCCCGCCAATCCGCTGCAGGCCTTCCCACAGCTGGCGGCTGCGCTCCCGGATTGCACCCAGTCGCACGTCGGCATCGCCTTCGGCCTCCAGCAGCTTCAACGAGCTGTCCAGCCCGGCGAACAGGGGGGTGCAGGAGGTGGCCACCTCGAAGCGGCGGGCGTCCCGGTGGTAGCCGCCGGCGCCGGGGCCGTCGTGCTCCAGGGTGCGCCAGCCGATGAGGGTGGGGCTGCTCGCCTCCAGCAGCCGCTCGGAGACCGCCACCGCCCCGAGCCCTTCCGGGCCGCAGCACCACTTGTGGCCGGTGCAGGCATAGATGTCGGCGGCGGCGGCCGCCTCAGCCACCGGAAGGCTCCCCAGGGACTGGGCCGCATCCACCAGCAGCCAGGGGTGGCGGGGATGGCCGGCCAGCTGGGCCGCCACCGCCGCGATCGGCATCGTCTGGCCGGTGTTCCAGAGCAGGTGGGAGAGCACCACCAGCCGCGTGCGGGGGGTGAGGGCCGCCTCCAGCCGCTCGCCCACCGCCGCGGCTGTGGCGGCGGCGTCACCGGTGAGATCGGCCACCGCCAGGGAGGTGATCCGCAGCCGGTGGCGCCGGGCCAGCTCCTCGAGGGCAGCCACCACCCCGTAGTGCTCGGCATCGCCGACCAGCAGCTCATCCCCCGGCTCCCAGGGCAGGCCCCAGAGGGGCAGCACGCACCCCGAGGTGACGTTCTCGGTGAAGGCCACCCGCTCCGGCACCACGCCGAACCAGGCCGCCAGCCGCTGCCGCAGCCCCGCCACCGTGCGGTTCACGTAGGGCCAGACGCTGTCGCTGAAGGGGCCCAGCTCCTGGATGGTGGCGAAGGCCTCGCTGATCGCCGCCAGCGATGGGGAGGGCAGGGGGCCCTGGCCGCCGTAGTTGAAGTAGGTCTTGTTGGCCAGTGCGGGCATCAGGGCCCGCAGGGGCATGGCGGTCTCGGCGGGCAAGGGCAGGGGTGGAGGCGCCGGTGAAGCATGGCAGTGGACGCTTCACGCTGGAAGCTCCAGCGAACCCATCGGAGGCTCACCCTTGGGCTGCTTGTCGGCCTTCCAACGCCCGGCGATCGACTTCTCAACGTTGAAAAATTCAACGCTGAATTGATTTACGCAGAAAGGTTCAACGCTGACAGCTCCAGAGGAAACAATCAGCGGAACGATTCAGCCCGGAGAGACTTCCGTTCTTCGTCTCAGTTGCTGGAGATCACCTGGCCCACCACCACGGCTGCCACGGCCGAGAACAGGGTGATGCCGAGGGCCGTCAGGGGGCTCTGGCCCTGGGCCACCGCCAGGGTGGTGATCACGCCGGCACCGAGGCTGGCCACGGCGAGCTGGGAGGTGAGTTCGCTGCCGGAGCGGGGGCTGGGGCTCGGGGTCACGGCGGCTTCGTCACGATTGATGGCCTGACGCTACGGGCGATGAATCGTTCATCACCGCCAGCACGGCGAAGCTGTTACCAGGCGTGGTTGTTCTTCATGAAGCCGTTACATCGGGCCCCATCGATGCATTGAAAGTCTTCCACTTTCGTGGTGATTCGCCTCAGGAAGCCCGCCCGGCCCCTGAGGCCGGCCGTGCCCGGCCGCTGCTGGCCCAGCTGCGCAGGGCCTCCAGCTGCTCCCGGGCCGTGCGCGAGAGGGGCACCACCTGGCTGGCCGCCGCGATCAGGTCGGCTTCCCCGAGCTCGCGGCCCTCGCCGAAGGCCAGGTGCATGGCCTCGATCACGGTCTGCTCCAGTTCGGCGCCGGAGAAGTCGGCGGTGCGGTCCACCAGCACCTCCAGGGGGATGGCATGGCGGGGCCGCCGCCGCCGCAGCTGAAGATCCAGGATCGCCCGGCGCTCCTCCGCATCGGGCAGCTCCAGCAGGAAGATCTCGTCGAAGCGGCCCTTGCGCAGCAGTTCCGCCGGCAGCCGCTCCACGGCGTTGGCGGTGGCCACCACGAACACGGCGCTGCTCTTCTCCGCCATCCAGGTGAGCAGGCTGGCCAGCACGCGCTGGCTGGTGCCGCCGTCGCTGCGGCCGTCGCCACCGCCGAAGCCCTTGTCGATCTCGTCGATCCAGAGCACACAGGGGGCCATGGCCTCGGCCCGCTGGATCATCTCCCGGGTGCGGGCCTCGCTGGCCCCCACCAGGCCGGCGAACAGGCGGCCCACGTCGAGCCGCAGCAGGGGCATGGCCCAGCTGTGGGCGATCGCCTTGGCGGTGAGCGACTTGCCGGTGCCCTGGGGGCCGATCAGCAGCACTCCCCGGGGCAGGGGCAGGCCGTAGCGCTGGGCCTCCTCGCTGAAGGCTCGGTGGCGCTGCTCCAGCCAGTGCTTCAGGGTTTCCAGTCCGCCGATGTCGGCCGGGGTGGCTTCGGTGGGGCAGTACTCCAGCAGTTCGCTGCGGGCGATGGCCTGGCGCTTCTCCTCCAGCACCTCCGCCAGGTCCTCGATGCCCAGCTGCCCCCGCCGGGCCAGGGCCCGGGCCGCCAGCTGGCGCACCCGCTGCTCGCTCAGCCCGTGGCAGGCGGCGGTGAGCTGCTCGAGCACCCCAGGCTCCAGCGGCTGGCCGCTGGCCTCGGCGATGGCCCGCAGCAGGCGGCCGATCTCCCCGGCCTCGGGCAGGGGCAGCTCCAGCAGGGTGACGCTGTCCTCCAGCTCCCGCGGCAGCTGCCATTCCGGGGCGCTGATCACCAGGGTGTGGGGCACCTGGCGCAGGCCCGCGGCCAGGTTGCGCAGGCGCCGGCAGACGCCGGGATCGTCGGCGTAGCGGTGGAAGTCCTTGAGCAGCAGGATCGCCCCCTGCTCGGCCGGCAGCCCGTCGAGGGCGCCGAGGGCCGCCATCGGCTGCCGCACCGCCTGCCCCTCCAGGCCCGGGGAACCGCTCAGCCCGCCGATGAAGTCCCAGCGCAGCAGGGTGCGGCCCCCCAGGCGCTGGGCGGCCCGCTCCAGCAGACCCTCCACCCGCTCCTCTTCGAGGCTGCGGATCCAGAGGATCGGCGTGCGGGAGCGGATCAGAAGATCCAGCTGATCGCCCAGGTCGTGGACCATGGCTCAGCGCAGGGAGCGGAGCGCCGCCCAGCGGGGGTCACCGTCCCCATCGCCGTCGGCGTCGGCGCTGGGCAGCGGCGGGCCGGGGCAGTCGGGGCCGCAGCGGTTCACCAGGGGCAGCTGCAGGCTGAGCTGCTCGAACAGCCAGCGCTCCGGATCGAAGCTGCTCCCCGGATCGAGGCACTCCACCGGATCCTCGGCCGCGAACACCACCTCCTCCTCTTCGGGGCCGGCCACGGCGATCTCCAGCAGCTCCCGGGCCGTGGCGGCCAGGGCGTGGTTGTAGGTCTGCAGGCAGCGGTCGCAGCAGAGGGTGACGATCGTCTCGGCCGTGCCCTCCACCTCCAGCACCGTGCCGTGGTGAAGGGCCCGCACCCGGCCGCGCACGGGGGTGAGGCTGGCCAGGCCAGCGATGGCCTGGTCGACCGGCCAGGTGCGGCCCTCGCCCAGCAGCCGCAACTCCTGCAGGGGCAGCGGCTGCAGCCGGGTCATTTCTTGGTCTTGGGTTCGAAGGGCAGGCGGCCGCCAGCGCTGCCGCCGCCGGCCGTGGCGGTGGCCGGCTGCTGGGCGAGCTGCTTGTCGAGGATCGCCTGCAGGTTGTCGGGCAGGGCCTCACGGGTGAGCAGGAAGGTCTGGACGCCCTGGAACACGTTGGCGACCACCATGTAGAGCAGCACCCCCGCGGGCAGCGGGAAGAACAGGAACATGGCCGTGATCATCACCGGCGTGATCTTGTTGGCCGTCGCCTGCTGGGGGTTGGCGGGCATGCCCATGCCCGAGAGCAGCTGGGAGGCGAACAGGGTGGCGCCGAAGGCCCCCACCAGGATGGCGATGTCCCAGTTGACGGCGCCATCGGTGTAGAAGCCCACCTGCCCCAGGGCCTTGATGAACAGGAAGCCGCTGCGGGCCGCCAGGCCGGGGATGCGGGCCTCGACGGTGGCGTCGCCGGGGGCCAGGGCCGTGATCCTGCCCTGGTCATCCACCTTCACCACGCTCTCGCCCTTGGTCACCACCCAGCTGGGGGTGAAGCTGTCACCATGTTCCACGGTGCCCAGCAGGGAGGCGAAGCTGGTGCCGTCCTTGCCGTGCAGCTCCACCTGGGTGCTGTCACCGACACCGAGCTTGGTGCCGCCCTCGAGGCTGGCGATCACCGGCACGTGCTCGGTTTCGCTGATGAAGATCGAGTGGCTGGCACTGTTGAAGGGCTTGGCCTCCACCGCGGCGATCTCCTCGGCAGGGAGCACCTTGAGGTTGATCGCGTAGGGGACGTCGGCGAAGGGGGACCCCCGCAGGGTGGCGAACAGGGCGAAGAGGATCGGCATCTGCACCAGCAGGGGCAGACAGCCCGAGAGGGGACTGCCGAACTCCTTCATCAGACCGCCCAGCTCCTCCTGCTGCTTCTGGGGGTTGTTGGCGTACTTGGCCTTGATCTCCGCCTGGCGCTGCTGCATCACGGGCTGGGCGATGCGCATGCGCCGGGCGCTGCGGATCGAGCCGGCGCTCAACGGGAACAGGGCGAGGCGGATGACCACGGTGAGGGCCACGATCGCGAGCCCATAGCTCGGAACCAATCCGTAGAAGAAATCGAGGATCGGGAGCAGCAGGTTGTCGGAGATGTAGCCGATCACGGCAGGGGTGCGCTGGGGTGGTGGATCTCGGCTGCCAGTGTGCCCGACCGGGGCGACCGGATGGGGGTCCGGTGGTCAGGCGCTTTCACGGGCCGGGGGGGCGAAGCCGGCGGCACCGGTGGCTCCGGAGCTGCGGGAGGCGGCCTTGCCGCGGCTCTCGCGCTGCTCCTCGATGAAGGCCTCGAGCTCCCGGAAGCGCGGCACCGCCCGCATTTCGAGCTTGGCGCCGTCGTTGAGCACCACCACCATGTCGCCCCAGGCGCCGAAGCCCCGTGGCACCGAGCGCACCTCGCGGATCTGGCTGTAGACCACCTGGGTGCGGTCACGGCCGAGCCAGCCGCCGCTGACGCTGATGCGCCGGCTGGTGATGCGGAAGCGCAGCCACAGGGCCCGGACGATGGCTCCCACGGCAAAGGGGATGCCGATCAGGGTGAGGCCGAACAGCAGGTTGATGATCAGGTCGCCCCTGGCGGGACCGCCCTCGTAGAAGACCGTCTCATTGATCTCGAGTTTGTTCTCCACCCTGTCCTCCGGGGTCATCGAGCAATCCTGCCTGGCGCAGCAGCTGGGCGCATTCTCCCAGCAGCTGGTCCTCGCTGCGCTCGAGGCAGCCGGGCTTGAGGGTGATCAGCAGCCACAGGGGCTGGCTCGGGGCCGGCGGGTGACGCCGCAGATGGTCGTGGAAGAGGCGCCGCAGGCGGTTGCGACGCACCGCCAGCTTGCTCACCTTGCTGCTGACCACGATCCCGCAGCGCCAGGGGCTGGCGGTGGGGGGCGTGCTGGAGGTCCCGGAGAGGGGCGTACCGGGGGGCAACAGGGACGGCTCCGCCGCCAGGACCCGGAGCAGCAGCCCCGGTCCCTGGTAGCGACGTCCCTGGCGGTACAGACGATCGAAGACCCGTCGGCCCTTCAGCCGGTGCTGCTGCGGCAGGGCCACGGACCTTCCCGGCCGGCCTCAGACCGCCAGGCGGGCTCGGCCGCGGCGACGGCGGGTGCGGATCACGCGACGGCCCGTGTGGGTGCGCATCCGCACCCGGAAGCCGGACACGCGCTTGCGCTTGCGGCTCGTTCCTTCAAGGGTGCGCTTCGTCATGCTGCTGCTTGCTCAGTGGGTCACCCTATCAGTTGGTGTTGTTGGGCACGATCTGGATCAGCCAGCTGCCCAGGTAGCCCGAGACCGGGATGTCGCCGGGGGCCTGGGCCAGGGCGTTGAACTGATACATGCCGGCGTTGAACGGGTTGAACACGTTCATGTAGACACCGATCGTGTCCTTGTCGGACACGGGGGTTTCCGGAAAGATCTCGATGGATCGCCCGTTCTCCGACACCTCGATCGTGGCGGGGATCGTTTCCAGGCAGCGGGTTCTCTTGAGCATCCCGCCCTCACTCATCCGGCACAGCTTCACCTGCTTCGGATCGATCTTGGTGTCGAAGTGGCTGGGAACACTGATGCTCAGCTTGAGGATGGCCGTCTTGCGATCCTTCGGCCGCAGCATCAGGTAGTACTCCGCCCGCTGCATGCGGACGGTGTCGGTGGTGAAGAAGTAGAGCTTGCGGTAGTCCTTGTTGTTCTCCCAGCGGAACTCCATCAGGCCGGGCGTGCCCTGGGCGATGGACGGGGTGGTGGCGACAGGGGAGAGGACGGTGGCGGTGGCGACGGCCAGCGCTCCGAGGCCGGCGGTGCCCAGATGGCCGATCAGGGCCAGGGGCTGGGACCGCTCGCGCGGGAAGGACGGCATGGCTGGGAGGAACTTCATGCTGAAAGTCTCAACACGCCCGTGCGTCTGCCGCGCCTTCAGTGGTCGGCGGGGGAGCTGGCTGGGGCCGAAGGCTGGCCCGCATCAGCCCGGTCGGGCCTCAGCCGCGCCGCCTCCCGCAGATAGGGGTGGACCTCCTCCCGGCCGGCATCCAGCCAGGCGTGGGCCAGGAGCCGGATACAGCGGGGCAGGTCTCCGGCCACCGCCATCTGCTGGCAATCCAGCAGGGCGACCCGGCCCCAGTCGGCCCGGCGCCGGGCGATGGCGGCCGGGAAGCAGGCGTCCAGATCGGCGGTGACGGAGAAGGTCACCGACAGCACCCGGTCCCCCGCCAGGTCGTTGCGCTGCAGCAACTCCTCGATCAGCTCCGCCACGGCCTCCGCGATCGCTTCGCCGGTGTTGGCGCTGGCGGTGGTGGCTCCCCGCAGGGCCCTCAGCTCGAGACCAGGCTTCATGACGTCAGGGGCGATGGAGCCAGAGGGGCTGGCCGCTCCAGGCCAGCTCCAGGCTCAGGGACTGGGAGAGCTGCTGCATCAGTGTGCTGCCCGGCAGCAGCCCGAGCAGCTTCCTGGGCGGTTTGCCGAAGCTGACCGTCCGGGCCTTCTCCGGATCCAGCCCCGCCAGCTCCGCCGCCAGGCGGCGGGCGCTCTCCTCGTCCCCCAGGACATCCACCAGGCCGAGTTCCAGGGCCTGGGCGCCGCTGAACACGCGCCCGTCGGCGAAGCCGCGCACCACGTCCGGCTCCAGGCCCCGGCCAGCGGCCACCGCGGCCACGAACTGGCCGTAGCTGGCGTCGATCAGCTCCTGCAGCAGCTGTCGTTCCGCCTCGGAGAGGGCGCGGTCGGGAGAAAGGATGTCCTTGTAGAGGCCGCTCTTGACGGTTTCGAAGCGGATGCCGATCCGCTTCAGCAGCCGCGACAGATCATTGCCCCGCAGGATCACGCCGATCGAGCCGGTGATGGTGCCGGGATTGGCGACGATCTTCTCCGCCGCCACACCCACATAGACGCCGCCGGAGGCGGAGATGTTGCCGAAGCTGGCCACCACCCGGCAGCCCTTCTCCCGCAGCCGCATCAGGGCCGCATGGATCTCCTGGCTGTCGCCGACGGTGCCGCCGGGAGTGTCGATGCGCAGCAGCAGGGCGGGGCACTCCCGCTGCTGCACCTGCTCGATGGCCTTCAACACCCGGACACGGGTGCCCCCGGCGATCGGCCCCTCGATGGCGATGCGCGCCAGGGTTCGTCGGGACTTGCGGCACCAGGGCCAGGGCATTGTGGAGATGCGCGGTGGCTGGATCTTAAAAAGAAGGCCTGGACGGGCCTGCTCGCCGCCCTCCGCCCCTCCACCGCCGCCCCAGGACTCACGCCCCATGCCCCGGACCCTGCGCTGGGTGTTGATGCTCCTGCCCTTCGCCCTCTGGGGCACCGCGATGGCGGCGATGAAGCCGCTGCTGGGTGGGGCGTCGCCGGCGATGCTGGCCAGTCTGCGGCTGCTGCCGGCCGGGGTGGTGCTGCTGCTGGCGGCCCGCCTGCTGGGGCGTTCCTGGCGGGTCGATCCCGTGGATTGGCCCTGGCTGCTGCTGTTCGCCGCCGTCGACGGCAGCCTGTTCCAGGGGCTCCTGGCCCGGGGGCTGGGCGAGACCGGGGCGGGCCTGGGTTCGGTGCTGATCGACTCCCAGCCCCTGCTGGTGGCCCTGCTGGCCCGCACCCTGTTCGGCGAGGCGATCAACCCGGTGGGCTGGCTGGGCCTGCTGATCGGCCTGCTGGGGATCCTCTGCCTGGGAGTGCCGGGGGAGGTGCTGCGCCACTGGTGGCTGCAGGGGCCCCCGGCCCTGCATGGGCAGGCCTGGAGCCACGGCGAGGCCTGGATGCTGGCGGCGGCGGCGGCGATGGCGCTGGGCACCGTGCTCTGCCGCTTTGCCACCCGCCGCAGCGATCCGGTCGCCGTCACCGGCTGGCACATGCTCCTGGGCGGTGTGCCCCTGCTGCTGGTGGCCGGCGGGGAGGCGCTGCTCCGCCCGGAGACGGTGAGCTTCTGGCCCCACTGGAGCCCGCTGGAGTGGGGCCTGATGGCCTACGCGGCCCTGCTCGGCAGTGCCCTGGCCTATGGCCTGTTTTTCTGGTTCGCCAGCAGCGGCGACCTCACCGGCTTCACCGCCCTCACCTTCCTGACGCCGGTGTTCGCGGTGCTCTGCGGGGTGCTGCTGCTGGACGAGCGGCTGGGGCCGCTGCAGTGGCTGGGGGCGTCCCTGGCCCTGCTTTCGGTGCTGCTGATCAACCAGCGCGGCCGGCTCTGGCAGCCGGGCGGGCGGACGGAGCCGGTGCCGCCATGACCCGCACGGTTCTCTTCGTTCACCAGAACTTCCCCGGCCAGTACCGGCACCTGGCGCCGGCCCTGCAGGCCCGCGGCGACCGGGTGGTGGCCATCGGCGGCCCCAGCAGCCAGCCCCTGCCCGCCATCCCCCTGCACCGCTACGACCCCCTGCCCGCCGGGGGGGTGCCGCCCTGCCATCCCTGGGCGGCCGATTTCCAGACCAAGATCCTGCGGGCCGAGGCGGTGGCCCGTTGCCTGGAGGCGCTGCTGAAGGACGGTCTGCGGCCCGATCTGGTGGTGGGCCATCCGGGCTGGGGGGAGCTGCTGGTGGTGAAGGACCTGCTGCCGGCCGTGCCGGTCCTGCACCAGGTGGAGTTCATCTATCAGCTGGCGGGCGGCGATGTGGGATTCGACCCGGAGTTCGCCGACGCCGACTGGCGCCCCCGGGCCCGCCTGCGCCTGCGGCGGGCCACCCAGCTCCTGGCCCTCCAGGACCTGGACTGGGGTCTGGCTCCGACCCCCTGGCAGGCCAGCACCGTGCCGGCCCCGTACCGCCAGCGGCTGAGCGTGATCCATGAGGGCATCGACACCGCCGCGATCGCCCCCCAGGGCCCCGCCCGCCTGCAGCTGCAGCGCGCCGGCCTGAGCTTCGGGCCCGGCGATGAGGTGGTGAGCTTCGTGGCCCGCAATCTGGAGCCCTACCGGGGCTTCCACACCTTCATGCGCATGCTGCCCCGGCTCCAGCAACTCAGGCCCGGGGCCCATGTGGTGATCGTGGGCGGCGATGGGGTGAGCTACGGCGCCGCGCCCCCCGGCGGCGGCAGCTGGAAGGAGGCGATGCTGCGGGAGCTGGGCGATGCCCTCGACCGGCGCCGGGTCCATTTCGTCGGCCGCGTGCCCCACCCGGTGCTGCACGAGCTGTTCCGGGTCACGGCCTGCCACGTCTATCTCACCGTTCCCTTCGTGCTCAGCTGGAGCCTGCTGGAGGCGATGAGCTGTGGTGCCCTGGTGATCGGCTCGGCCACCGCCCCGGTGCAGGACGTGATCGAGGACGGCCGCAACGGTCTGCTGGTGGATTTCTTCGATCACCGGGCCCTGGCCGAGCGGCTGGCGGCGGTGCTGGCCGACCCCGCCGGCCACGCCGGGCTGCGCAGGGAGGCCCGGCGGACGGTGGTGGAAGGGTTCGATCTGCGCCGGGTCTGTCTGCCCCGGCAGCTGGAGCTCGTGGATCGGCTGATGGCCGGATCGGCGACACAGGACGGAACGGCTGGGGAGCGATAGGTTCCCTCCGATTCGCCCAGCCGGTTTGCCCGCCCTGCCCCGTCGCCAGCGCCGCCGGTTGCTGCTGATCACCCTGGTCCTTGGCCTGGCGCTGTTCGCCTGGCAGCTGGGGACGACGGGGCTGGTGGATGAGACGCCGCCCCTGTTCGCGGCCTCGGCGCGGGCGATGGCGGAGACGGGCGACTGGCTGATTCCCCGGGTCAACGGCCTGCCCCGCTACGACAAGCCGCCGCTGGTGTACTGGCTGATGGGGCTCGTCTATGCCCTGCCCGGCCAGGAGCAGTGGAACCCCCTCGGGACCTGGGCCGCCCGTTTCCCCTCCGCCCTGGCCGCCATCGGCGTGATGCTGGCCCTGGCGGACACCCTGCTGCGCTGGTCCCAGCCACCGTTCCAGGCCGCCTCCACTGCCGCCCCGGCCGCCGCCCCCGCCGACGCCTCCCCTCCGGCGACGGAGCGTCCGGGCCTGACGGCCCTCACCGCCGCCCTGGCCTTCGGCCTCTCGCCCCTGGCGCTCGCCTGGGGGCGCACGGCGGTGAGCGATTCCCTGTTCAGCGGCCTGGTGGCCCTGGCCCTGCTGCTCTGCTGGCAGGCCTACGCCGACCCCGGACGGCCCTGGTGGCTGCCGTGGCCCGTGCTCGGGCTGGCCGTGCTGGCCAAGGGGCCGGTGGCGGTGGTGCTCCTGGGCCTCACCCTGCTGCTGTTCGGCTGGCTTCAGGCCGATATCGCCGGGCTGTGGCGGCGGCTGCGGCCGCTGCGGGGCCTGGCGCTCACGGCCTTGGTGGCGGCCCCCTGGTACCTGCTGGCGCTGTACAGCGAAGGGCAGCCCTTCTGGGACAGCTTCTTCGGTTACCACAACCTGCAGCGCTTCACCGAGGTGGTGAACCGCCACCTGCAGCCCTGGTGGTTCTTCGTGCCGGTGATGCTGGTGGCCAGCCTGCCCGTCTCGCCGCTGCTGCTCGTCGGCCTGGCCCGGGCCATCGGACCGCTGCGCCGCTCCTGGTGCCCCACCTGGCCCCAGCCCCCGGCGGCCTCCCTGGCCCGCTTCGCCGCCTGCTGGCTTCTGGCGGTGCTGCTGTTCTTCACCGCCGCCGCCACCAAGCTGCCCAGCTACTGGCTGCCGGCGACGCCCGCCGCTGCCCTGCTGATCGCCCTGGCGGCCCAGACGGGCTGGTCCGTCGATGGCGGAGAGGCTGGCGGCCGGCCCTGGGAGCGCTGGGCCTGGGGCCTCAGCCTGCTGCTGGTGAGCGGCTTGGGGCTGGCGTTCCTGGCGGCTCCCCTGTGGTTGCCGCTGATCCAGGATCCGGAGATGCCGACGCTGGCGACGGAGCTCCGGGGCAGTCCCCTGGTGCCCGTGGTGGCCGCCTGCTGGCTGCTGGCCGCCCTGCTGGGCTGGACCACCCGCCGCCGCCGCCCACCCCTGCGCCTGCTGGCCCTGCAGCTGCCCCTGGTGCTGTTCGTGCCCGCGGCCCTGCTGCCGCTGTGGAGCGTGGGCGATCGCCTGCGGGGTGAGCCCGTGCGCCGCATGGCGGCGGCCCTGCAGCGCGAGGGCCGTCCGGGGGAACCCGTGGCGATGGTGGGCGTGCTCAAGCCCTCCCTGCATTACTACAGCCGGCGGGTGGTGATCTACGAGGGCATCGGCGTGGAGGGTCCCCTCAACCTGGCGGACCGGCTGCGCCGCGAGCGCCGGGTGGGCCAGCGGCCCAGCACGCCGGAGGACCAGCCCACCGTGCTGGTGGTGATCGATCAGACCACCGCCCGTGCCCCCTTCTGGCGCCATCTCGGCGCCAGCGAACTCGACAGCGCCGGCGTCTACCGGCTGTGGCGTCTCGATCGACGCCGCCTGGAGGACTCCGTCGCCATGCTGCGCCTGAAGGGGTTCGCCCCCGACTGGCAGGACCCCCGGCCGGAGCGTTACTGAGCCGCCGGCAGGTGGATGTGGAAACGGCTCCCCACCGCGATCTCGCTGTCGACAGCGATGGAGCCCCCCATCGCCTCCACCAGCAGCTTCACCACCGACAGCCCAAGGCCCGAGCCCCGTTCATGCTCGATGGCGTTGCGGCCGCGGTGGAAGCGATCGAACACCTTGGGGATGTCCTCCGGGGGGATGCCGATGCCCTGGTCCCGGACGCTGATGCACAGTTCCGCGTCGTTCCTCGTGAGCTCCAGGCAGATCGGTCGACCCGGCGGGGAGTACTTGTCGGCGTTCTCGATCAGGTTGAGCAGCACCTGCTGGAGGCGATCGGTCTCGGCCACCGCCCGGATCGGCCCCTCGGCGGCCTCCTCGGGAAGGGTGAGCAGCAGCGGGCGTGACAGCTGGCTGCGGGCGAGGTCGCAGGCGGTGGTGAGCACCTCATCCACCGCCACCGGGGTCAGCACCATCTGCAGCTGGCCGGACTCGCTGCGGGAGAGATCCAGCAGGTCGTTGAGCATGCGGGTGATGCGATGGGTCTCGGCCTCGGTGGTGGCGAGGGCGCGCATCTGCTCCGGATCCAGGTTCTGGCCGCGGCGCTGCAGGCGGCGCAGGTAGCCGCCGATGATCATCAGGGGGTTGCGCAGCTCATGGGAGACGAGTCCCACGAAGTGCCGCTGCTGGCTCCAGGCCAGGGCCAGCCGGTCGAGGAGCCCATTGAAGGACTGGGCCAGCTCCTCCACCTCCAGGGGAGCCTTCTCGAGCTTGAGATGGCTGCTGGCCAGGCTTTCGGTGGTGACACCGGCCGCCATGCGGTTGAGATCCCGCAGCGGCTGGAGCAGCCGGCGGGTGAGCACGGAGATCGCCACCAGGGTCAGCACCAGGCACAGGATCCACACCACGGCCAGCCCCAGCAGCATGTTGCGCAGGCTGGACACGTTGTCGCTGATGTCCTCGGCGACCCAGAGCTGGCTGCCGCCGGGGGACTGGTGCAGGGTGTAGGTGAGAAAACTGTTGCCCTCCGGATCCTTCACCAGGCGGCGATCCGTGCCGACCAGCAGGGGCGTGAACGATCGGACCGACCAGGTGCCGCCCTGCGCCGCCATCGCCTGCCCGACCAGGCCGGGCAGGGCCACCAGTTCACCGGCGAGCGGCCTGGGCAGCAGCAGGGAGCCATCCCCGTGCCGCACCCAGAAGAAACGCTCCGGCGAACTGCGGCGCTCCAGCTCCCCGCCCAGGAGGGCGGAGTGGCTGGCGGACGGATCGGCGACGAGCCGGTCGAGCGCGTCGGCCAGGGAACCCGCCTCCTGCCGTTGGTCATGGTGCTGGTGATGCAGCAGACAGTCCCGGTTGATCAGGAGGGTGAAGGCGGAGGCGGCGCTGAAGCCCAGGAAGACGGACGTGAAGGCCGCCAGCCGGAGCTGGCCCAGCAGGCTTCCGAACATCCGGTGACGCCAGCCACGGGGAGGGGCCCCGGTCGGGGGGGCCATCGGTGGGTTGCTCGTCACAGGTGGCGGTTCTCGCTCCTCCTGGGCAGGAGCCGTTCCAGCAGGGCGGGCAGCCTGTCGAGAAGTTCGTGCTTGAGCACGTAGTCGTCGGCTCCGGCCTCCTGGGCCTGGCGGCGCCGTTCCGGGTCATTCAGGGAGGTGAAGATCACCACCGGTACGGTGCAGCCACGGCTGCGCAGGTCCCCCAGGCATTCGATGCCGTCGCAGTCGTGCATCTGCACGTCGAGGAAGACGAGATCGATCCCCCCCTCGGTCAGCCTTTTCTCCAGGTCATGGCCGTTGGTCAGTGCCACCACCTCGCAGCCGGAGTCCGCCAGCTCCTCGGCCACCATGGCCCGGATGTTTGGGTCATCGTCGACGATCGAGACGGTGGGCCGAGCGGCGACTGCCCCGTCGGAGGCTGTCCCGACCTGGGTGGCGATCGGGACGATCGCCTGCTGTACCGAACGTCCCTGGAGGGGGAGGGGGGAGTTCATCGCACCTGGAACCTCGCCTCATCTTGCCGCGATCCGGGCCGATCGGCAGCGCCGGGACCGGGCCGGAGCCTGCGGTCAGACCGCCACCGGCTGGGGACAGAGTTCGCCGTAGAGCCGCTCCAGTGCGTCGATGTTGCCGGTGAGGGTGTAGCGCTCCAGGGCCCTCTGGCGGGCCCGGCGCCCCAGCTCCGCCGTGAGCACGGGTTGGTCGCGCAGCACCGGCAGCAGGGTGCGCAGCTGGGTGGTGACGCCCTGGGTGCTGATCACGATGCCGGCCCCCCCCTCCAGCACCTCTCCGTCGGCTCCGGCATCGGTGGCCACGCAGGCGGTGCCGCAGGCCATGGCCTCCAGCAGGGCCAGGGAGAGCCCCTCCACCAGGGAGGGCAGCAGGAACACCTCGGCGAGCTGCAGGAGCGCCACCCGGCGGGCCCGGCTGGCCTCGTAGCCCCACCAGATCACATCAGGCTCCGTGCCGCTCTGCAGCGAGGAGCGCAGCGGCCCGTCCCCCACGATCACCAGCACGCATCCCTGGGGGCGCACCAGCCGCCAGGCCTTCAGCAGCGCCTCGACGTTCTTCTCGGTGGCCACCCGCCCCATGTAGAGGAAGACGCGGCGGCCGCCCACCCTGAGCCGCAGCTGGGCCAGGTCGGATTCGCCGCCTGGGGCGGCCGGCGCCCAGGTGTCGGTGTCGACCCCGTTGGGGATCACCGCCAGCCGCTCGCGCCGCACCCCCAGGCGCACCAGCACCTCGGCCTGCAGCTCGGAGAACACGATCACCCGGTCGAACTTCGCCAGGGAGGGGGCGTAGAGCTGGTAGGTGAGCTGCTGGGTGCCGGCGGTGAGGTTGCGCAGGCCGGCGTCGAAGGGGGGATGGAAGGTGGCGACCAGGGGCAGACCCAGCTGCTGGCAGAGGTCGGGCAGGCGGAAGTCGAGGGGGGAGAGGGTGAGGCTGGCGTGCACCAGATCGGGTCGCAGCCGCTCCAGGGACTCCCGCAACTCCCGCTGGGCCCCCGGGGAGGGGATCGTGTACATCTGCGACTTCACCAGGTAGGGCAGGGCCACCTCGGGGTTGGCCTCCGGCCCGTCCGGGGGATCGAGCTCGCCTGCCCCCGCTTCCGGCCGTCCCAGGGAGGGGGTGGGGGTGTCGAAGTGAATGAAGCTCACCGCGTGGCCCCGCTGCCGCAGGGCTTCGGTGGTGCTGAGGCCGTAGGTGACGTTGCCGCAGAACGGAGACTTCTTGCCCAGCCAGGCAATGTGCATCACCTGTATGGCCCCACGCAACAGCGGAATTTAGCAGCGCTGCGAAGGCCCTCAGCTGCTGCGACAGGGGCGGGCGCTCAGCTGCTGCGCCAGGGGCGTTCGCTCAGGGCGGCGACGGCGGCGATGGCCGCCAGCCCCCAGAGCACAGGCAGCAGCCCGTAGCGGCTGACCACGGTGCCCGCCAGCACCAGGGGCAGGCTGAGGGCGATGTTGATCAGGTTGTTCTGCAGGCCGAACACCCGGCCGCGCTGGTTTTCCGGGGTGTCCTCCTGGATCGTGGTCTGGGCGGGGATCGCCAGCAGGGCCGCACCCACCCCCAGCAGGCCGCAGAGCAGCAGGGTGAAGACGAGGTTGCCCCGCAGCTGGCCCAGCAGCACCAGGCACCAGGCGATGGTCCCGAGCCCCGCACTGGCCAGCCCCCGGCGGCTGAAGCGTTCGCCCAGCTGGGCCATGGCCAGGGCCCCCAGGGCCAGTCCCACCCCGCTCATCGCCAGCAGCACGCCGAAGCGGGTGGGACCCAGCCCGCCGATCGCCGCCGCCAGGCTGATCGCCAGCACATAGAGGGCCGCCAGCAGGCTGTAGAGCAGCACCAGCTGGATCATGGCGCTGCGCACCTTGGGCCGCTCCCGCAGCACCTGCACCCCTTCGCCGATCTCCTCCCAGACGGAGATGGAGCGAGGCTCCCGCGGCGGTTCCTGGATCTCGATCCCGGCGATGGCCAAGGCCGCGGCGCCGTAGCAGAGCGGCAGCAAGACGAATTCTCCGCCCGGGATGCCCACCTGGGCCAGCAGGGTGCGCAGCAGCCGCAGGATCGGGTCGCCGAGGGCGAAACCGACGATGGTGGCGGCCATGCTGGTGGCCTGGTACACCGAATTCGCGGCGAGCAGCTGGGGATAGCTCACCAGCAGGGGAATGGCCGCCTGCTCGGCCGGCGCGAAGAACTGGGTGAGCACCGACTCGAAGAAGGTCATGGCCACCAGGGCCCAGTAGCCCCAGCTCAGCCCCAGCCACATCGGCCCCGGCAGCAGGCACAGGGGGGCCAGCATCACCAGGCCGGCCCGCAGGCCGTTGGAGGCCACCATCACGGTGCGCTTCGGCCAGCGGTCGGCCCAGACGCCCGCCACCGTCCCCAGCAGCATCGCCGGCACGGTGTTGGCCACGTAGATGCCGGTGGCCAGCAGGGTGATCATCTGGGCCCGGGTCTCGAAGCTCATCCGGAAGGCGGCGGCCGCCTCGGCGAGGGCCGCGTTGTTCTGCGGCGTGTCCGTCACCCAGTACTGGGCGATCAGGAACACCATCAGCACGATGTAGAACTTGTCCGCCAGCTGGGAGAACACCTGGCCGATCCAGAGGCGCCGGAATCCCGGCAGGGCCAGGACGGCGGCCAGTCCCCTCTCGGTCTTGCCGCTCGGGCTCATGCTGGCTCGGACGGATGGGAGGGCATGGGGTCGCAGGCGGTCCGCAGCAGTCTGAAGGCTCGCGGTCGCTGACCGAGATGCTCGCCGCACCAGGCCTCCACCAGATCCAGCAGGTGCAGCCACACCGCTTCCGGTCCCATCAGCTGGCCGTCACGGCGGCGCGGTGGGGCGGGGCGTGTCAGCCGCTGCAGCAGGGCCAGTTCGGAAGGGTTGAGCATCACCCTGGCCCCCGGGATCGCTCCGATCGCCAGCCCCTCGCTGGGCAGCAGGCTGCAGCGCCAGGACCAGTCCCCGATCGGCGGCACCAGCGCGGCGCCGCTGCGGACGCAGTGCTGCAGGGGCAGGGCGAAGCCCCCCAGGGCCAGCAGGTGGATGCTGCCCTGCACGGCCACCGCCAGGGCCTCCACCCGCTCGGACCGTTCCGTCACCACCGCCTCCAGGCGCCCCAGCTGGAGCAGCAGGTCGGCGAGCACCCCCGGGGCGGGCGTCTCGGCGGGCACGAGCTTGAGGCAGAGCTCGGCCAGGGCCTGGGCCGTGGCCAGGGTCTCCAGGCGCTGGGCCAGGCCGCTGTAGTTGCGAAGCACCCGCAGCTGCCGGACCCGCCGCAGGCCGCCGCGGCCCCCCACCTGCAGGACCAGATGGGCCAGGGGCACCGCCGCCGCCAGGCTGCTCTTCGGCCGTCGCGCCCCCGGCACCGCCAGCCGGGTGAGCCCTTCGGCCTCGCTCAGCAGGGTGAGCAGCCGGTCGTGCTCCCCCAGGGGACGGCAGGTGAGGGCGAGGCCCTCCAGGTGCTGTTCAGGCACCGGCGCGCAGGGCCTGCATCAGGGCCACGCCCCGGCTCGTGCCCAGCCGGCCGGCACCGGCCGCCACCAGGGCGAGGGCCTGGTCGAGATCGGCGATGCCACCGGCGGCCTTCACCGCCGCCCGGCCCCTGGCCAGGGCCACCAGCCGGGCCACCTGCTCCGGGGTCACCGCTGGGCCGAAGCCGCTGCCGGTCTTGAGATGGCGCACCCCGGCATCGATGCTGATCTCCACCAGCAGCTCCAGGGCCTCGGGGTCGAGGCGGCCCATCTCCAGGATCACCTTGACCGGCAGGCCCAGGTCGGTGATGGCCGCCAGGTCGTCGAGCACGGCGGTGCCATCGCCATCGGCAAGGGCCCCGAAATCGGGCACCACGTCCAGCTCGTCGGCACCGGCGGCGGCGGCCCACTCCGCCTCGGCCCGCTTGATCGCCGCCGGGATGGCCCCGAAGGGGAAACCCACCACGGCGACCAGCTTCACCGCCCCGTCGACCGGCAGCCGCTCACGGGCCACCGGCAGCCAGCGGGAGGCCAGGCACACCCCGGCGAAGCCGAAGTGGCGGGCCTCATCGCAGCAGCGGAGGATGGCCTCCCGGCCCCGGTGGGGGTCCAGGAGGGCGTGGTCGATCAGGGGGGCGAGGTCGGGCCGTTCGGGCTCCCGCTCAGGTGTCACGGGCCTGGATGACGCCGAATCCGCCATGGTTGCGGCGGTAGACCACCTGGATCTGGCCCGTGGCCGCGTCCCGGAACACGTAGAAATCGTGATCGATCACATCCAGCTGATGCAGGGCCTCCTCCAGGTCCATCGCCGGCATGGCGAAGTACTTGCGGCGTACGCCGCGGTGGGGCACGGCGGGCTCGAGGCCATCGGTGAGGGAGCCCCCGGGGTCGGGCAGCGTGGCAGCCCCGGCTTCCTCGGCCGCGGCGGAGCGGTGCACCGGACCCTGGGTGCGCTCCTGGAGACGGTCCTTGTAGCGGGTCAGCTGGCGGCTCAGCTTGGTGGCCACCAGATCGATGCTGGCGTAGAGGTTCTCGCTGCGTTCCTGGGCCCGGATCACCACCCCGTTGGCGAAGACCGTGACTTCCGCCGTCTGCTGCGGCACACGGGGATTGCGGGCCACCGACAGATGCACGTCGGCTTCCTTGACGATGCCATCGAAGTGGCTGATGGCGCGATTGAGCTTGGCTTCGGTGTACTCCCTGATCGCCGGTGTGACGTCGAGATTGCGGCCGTGGATCAGCAGTTTCATTCGGGTGCCTGCCTCCAGAGGAATTCTGGCTCTGGGACAACCTCAAGCTAGGAACGCTGTTGCATGGCCCCCAACACTCCCGCAATTCTTTTTGAAGCCCCGGCTCCGGTGCCCTTCCCGCTGGCCTGGGAGTGGCAGCGCCAACTGCAGCGGCGCCGGCTCGACGATCCCGCCGTGCCCGACGCCCTTCTGCTGCTGCAGCACACCCCCTGCTACACCCTGGGCCGGGGGGCCAGCCTGGAGCACCTCGGCTTCGATCCGGCCGATCCGCCCCTGCCGCTGCACCGCATCGACCGCGGCGGCGAGGTGACCCACCACCTGCCCGGCCAGCTGGTGCTCTACCCGGTGCTCGATCTCCAGCGCCACGGCGGCGACCTGCACCTCTATCTGCGGGCCCTCGAGGACGTGGTGCTGGCGGTGCTGCAGGAGCTGGGGCTGGAGGGGGAGCGCATCGAGGGCCTCACCGGGGTCTGGCTGGAGGGCCGCAAGCTGGCGGCGATCGGGGTCGGCGCCCGCCGCTGGATCAGCCAGCACGGCCTGGCGCTGAATGTCGACTGCTCCCTGGAGGGCTTCGGCGCGATCGTCCCCTGCGGGCTCAGCGACCGGCCGGTGGGACGGCTGGTGGACTGGCGGCCCTGCCTCACCCCCGAGCAGGTGGCGCCGCTGCTGCTGGCGGCCTTCGCCCGCCGTTTCGGACTGACCCTGCGGCCGCCGGGGCCACAGGAGGGACTGGCTGGCCTGGGGGAGGGGGGAGACCGGTCGGGACTGGGAGAATCCTGATTTCCCGTTGCTCCACACCGGCCGCCCATGAACGCCAGAGCCGAGATCCACTGGGGCGGCAGCCCACGGGACCGCCGTGCCCTTGAAGGTCGCGCTGACTGGAGCTGGCTCGAGGGGCTCGAGGGCCTCTGGCCGGAACTGGAGCGGCTGCATGGCCCCCGGGTGGCCCTGGAAGCCCCCCACGGCCGCCATCCGGAGATGCTCCGCTACGACGAGCTGCGCCAGGCGATCGACCGGGCGGCGGCGGCCTTTGCCGATCTGGGGGTGGGGCCCGGCGATGTGGTGGCCCTGTTCGCGGAGAACGGTCCCCGCTGGCTGGTGGCCGACCAGGGGCTGATGCGGGCCGGGGCGGCCGATGCCGTGCGCGGCAGCGCGGCGCCGGCCGAGGAGCTGCGCTACATCCTCGAGGACGCCGGCGCGGTGGGGGCGGTGCTGGAGTCGGCCGCCCTGCTCGAGCGGCTGGCCCTCGACGGGCCGGCCCTGCAGCGGCTGAGCTTCATCGTGCTGCTGGAGGGGGAGGCCCCGGCCGTTCCCCTGTCGCTGCCCTGCCTCACCTGGGAGGCCCTGCTGGAGCGCGGCGCCGCCAGCCCCCTGCCGCCCGTCCCCACGGGAGGGCCCGGGCGGCTGGCCACGCTTCTGTACACCTCCGGCACCACCGGCCAGCCCAAGGGCGTGCCCCTCAGCCACGCCAACTTCCTGCACCAGCTGGGCACCCTGGGGGTGGCGGTGTCGCCGAGCCCCGGCGATCACGTGCTGTCCGTGCTGCCGATCTGGCATGCCTACGAGCGCACCGCCGAGTACTTCCTGCTCAGCTGCGGCTGCCGCCAGACCTACACCACCCTCAAGCAGCTGCGTTCCGACCTGCAGAAGGTCCGGCCCCAGTACCTGATCAGCGTGCCGCGGCTGTGGGAGGCCCTGCTCTCGGGCTTCGAGGACGCCCTGGCCGCCATGCCCGCCTCCCGCCAGCGCCTGCTGCGCCGGGCCCTCGCCGTCAGCCGGGCCTTCCACCGGCGGCGGCGGGTGGCCCTCGATCTCACCCTGAAGCAGGAAACAGCGGCCGACCGGCTTCTGGCCGCCGGCGGCGCCCTGCTGCTCTGGCCGCTGCATGGGGCGGCCGGCGCCCTGCTGTGGCCGAAGGTGCGCGGCCAGCTGGTGGGCGGTCGGCTGCGCACCGCCATCAGCGGCGGCGGGGCCCTGGCCATCCACGTGGACGGCTTCTTTGAGGCCGTCGGCATCGAGCTGCTGGTGGGCTACGGCCTCACCGAGACCAGCCCGGTTCTCGCCTGCCGCCGGCCCTGGAGCAACCGCCGTGGCAGCGCCGGCCAGCCCCTGCCGGACACCGCCCTGAAGGTGGTGGATCCCGTCACCAGGGCCTCGCTCCCGGTGGGCGAGCGGGGGCTGGTGCTGGCCAGGGGGCCCCAGGTGATGGGGGGCTACCACAACAAGCCCGAGGCCACGGCGAAGGTGCTGGATGGCGAGGGTTGGTTCGACACCGGCGACCTGGGCCTGCTGCTGGCCGATGGAACCCTGGTGCTGACCGGCCGCGCCAAGGACACGATCGTGCTCAGCAGTGGCGAGAACATCGAGCCCGGCCCCCTGGAGGAGGCCCTGGTGGCCTCGCCGCTGGTGGAGCAGGTGATGCTGGTGGGCCAGGACCGCAAGCAGCTCGGGGGCCTGGTGGTGCCGAAGGCGGAGGTGCTGCAGGCGTTCGCCGCCGAGGCCAATCTCCCCTGCCCTGAGCCCGGGGAGCCTGGTGCCGGCGCCGATCCGGCCCTGCTGCGGGCCCTCTGCCGCGAGTGCAACCGCCTGCTGGCGGCCCGGCCGGGCTCCCGGGCCGACGAGCGCCTCGGCGGCGTGTCCCTGGTGGAGCCCTTCAGCATCGACAACGGCCTGCTCACCCAGACCCTCAAGCAACGCCGCGATCGGATCGCCGAGCGGGACCGCGGCGCCATCGCCGCGCTCTACGGCGAGAGCTGACCCCATGGTTGACCGGATCCCCCGTCGCCTGACAGCCTGAGCCCTGCACCTGAAGTCCCATGGCCGACGGCAACAGCCTCAACATCAAGCGATCGATCACGGTGCGCGCCGTGGTGACGCCGCGCTGGAAGGAGGATGCCGAGCGGGAGCTCAGCAATGCGCTCACCAATTTCGACCAGCAGCTGGCCCAGCTGGAGCAGGAGGGGCAGCGGCTGGTCGATGAGATCCGTCGTCAGAGCGCCAATCCCCTCGATCCCCGCGTGCAGGAACAGGTGGGTTCGGTGCAGCAGCAGGTGGCGGCCAAGCGCGCCGAGTTCGAGGAACAGAAGCGCCAGGTGCTCGACCAGCAGCGCCAGGTGCGGGAGCTGGAGATGGAGCAGGTGGTGGAGCAGGGCCAGATCGAGAGCTTCTGCGACGTCCAGGTGGGCGACAACCTGGTGCAGAAGCTGCAGGTGGCGGTGCTGGTGCGGGATGGGGTGATTGAGGCGATCGAGGGGGGCTGATCCTTCCGCCACCTAAAATCCCCCCCATCACAGAGGCAGTCCCCCGTTGGCCACCCACGAAATCTTCATGCCGGCCCTCAGCTCCACCATGACGGAGGGCAAGATCGTGGAGTGGCTCAAGAAACCCGGTGAGCGGGTCGAGCGGGGCGAGTCGGTGCTCGTGGTCGAGTCCGACAAGGCGGACATGGATGTGGAGGCCTTCCAGGAGGGGTTCCTGGCGGCCGTGCTGATGGAGGCGGGCAGCACCGCGCCGGTGGGCGAAACGATCGGCCTGATCGTGGAAACCGAAGCGGAGATCGCGGCGGCCAGGGCCGCGGCCCCGGCCCCTGCCGCGGCGGCCCCCGCAGCGGTGGCGCCCGCAGCCGCCCCACCGGCC
>NZ_NQKY01000008.1:46316-141840 GCF_002252675.1 Synechococcus sp. BO 8801
GCTCCGGCCCCCGTGGCCGCGCCCACCCCGGCGCCGGTGGCGGTTCCTGCCGCCGCCAGCGACGGCCGGGTGGTGGCCACCCCCCGGGCCCGCAAACTGGCGGCCCAGCTCGGTGTGGCCCTGGCCTCCGTTCGGGGCAGCGGCCCCAACGGCCGGATCCAGGCCGAGGACGTGGAGCAGGCCACCGGCCAGCCCGTCAGCGTGCCGCGGGTGGCCGAAGGCACCGCTCCGGCCATGGCCGCCCCGGCCGGCAACGGCGCGGCGGCCGCCCCTGCCGCCCCCGCCGGTCAGTCCTTCGGCCGTGCCGGCGAGACGGTGGCCTTCAACACCCTGCAGCAGGCGGTCGTCCGCAACATGAACGCCAGCCTGGCGGTCCCCTGCTTCCACGTCGGCTACACGATCACCACCGACCGGCTCGACGCCTTCTACAAGCAGGTGAAGGCCAAGGGCGTCACGATGACGGCCCTGCTGGCCAAGGCCGTGGGCGTCACCCTGGCCCGCCATCCCCAGGTGAATGCCTCCGCCAGCGACGCCGGCATGGCCTACCCCGCCTCCGTCAACGTGGCCGTGGCCGTCGCCATGGATGACGGCGGCCTGATCACCCCGGTGCTGGCTGCCGCCGACCGCACCGACCTCTATTCCCTCTCGCGCAACTGGGCCGATCTGGTCGCCCGCTCCCGCTCCAAGCAGCTCAAGCCGGAGGAGTACACCACCGGCACCTTCACCCTCTCCAACCTGGGCATGTTCGGGGTCGATCGCTTCGACGCGATCCTGCCCCCTGGCACCGGCGCCATCCTGGCGGTTGCCGCTTCCCGGCCCGTCGTCGCGGCCCTCAAGGACGGTTCGATCGCGGTGCGGCGCCAGATGCAGGTGAACCTCACTGCCGATCACCGCGTCATCTACGGCACCCATGCCGCCGCCTTCCTCAAGGATCTCGCCGACCTGATCGAGAACCGGCCCGAAAGCCTGGCCCTCTAGGACATCTCCCTTCCGCGTGGTCACCCCCGCCGTGCCGGATCCCGCCGACCTGCGCCTGTCGAGCTACGACTTCGCCCTGCCGCAGGAGCGGATCGCCCAGCGGCCGGTGGAGCCCCGGCACGCCGCGCGGCTGCTGGTGGTGGACCCGGCGGGGGCCGGGCCTGCCCCCCAGGCCCGCCACCTCAGCGCCTGGGATCTGCAGCACGAGCTCAGGCCCGGCGACCTGCTGGTGGTGAACGACACCCGGGTGCTGCGGGCCCGGCTGGAGGCACGGCGGCCCGGCGGCGGTGCGGTGGAGCTGCTGGTGCTCGAGCCCTGGCCGGGCGGGGCGGGGCAGTGGCTGTGCCTGGCGCGGCCCGCCAAGAAGCTGCGGCCCGGTGACCGCCTGGAGGTGGTGGCCGGCGGCCAGCCGCCCCTGACGGTGGCGGTGGTGGGCAGCGATCCCTCCACCGGCGGCCGCATCGTGCAGTTCCCGCCGGAATGCGCCGATGCGGCGGCCCTCGAGCCCCTGCTGGTGCAGTACGGCGCCATCCCCCTGCCGCCCTACATCCACGAACACGACGCCAGCGACAACGAGCGCTATCAGACCCGCTATGCCGCCCGTCCCGGCGCCGTGGCCGCCCCCACCGCCGGCCTGCACCTCAGCGACGAGCTGCTCTCGGCGATCAGGGAGCGGGGTGTCGGGGTGGCCACCACCACCCTGCACGTGGGCCTGGGCACGTTCCGGCCGATCGAAACGGAAGACCTCAGCGCTCTGGAGCTCCACAGCGAATGGGTGGAGGTCAGCCCGGCGCTGGTGGAGGCGGTGGCGGCCTGCCGGGAAGCCGGTGGCCGGGTGATCGCCATCGGCACCACCTCGGTGCGCAGCCTGGAGGCTGTGGCCCAGCTGCACGGCGGCGAGCTCCGGCCCCACACCGGCCCGGTGAACCTGGTGATCCAGCCCGGCTACCGCTTTGCCGTGGTGCAGGGCCTGCTCACCAACTTCCACCTGCCGAAGAGCTCGCTGCTGCTGCTGGTGAGTGCCCTGATCGGCCGCGAGCGCCTGCTGGCCCTCTACGGCGAGGCGATCGAGCGCCAGTACCGCTTCTTCTCCTACGGCGATGCCATGTGGATCGCGCCGGAGGCGGTGCTGCCAGGGGCCAGGCCAGCCTGAAAAAAAGCCCCCGGGGATCCCCGGGGGCTGGTGGTTGGTGCCGAAGCCTGATCAGGCGGCGGCCAGGTTCGCGGCCACGAAGTCCCAGTTGACCAGCTTGTCGAGGTAGGTGGTCATGTAGTCGGGACGGCGGTTCTGGTAGTCGAGGTAGTAGGCGTGCTCCCACACATCCATGGTGAGCAGGGCCTTCTGACCATGGGCCAGGGGCAGATCGGCGTTGGCGGTCTTGGTGATCTTCAGGGTGCCGCCATCGAGCACCAGCCAGGCCCAGCCGCTGCCGAACTGGGTGGCACCGGCCGCCTTGAACTGCTCGACGAAGGCGTCGAAGCTGCCGAAGTCGGCGGCGATCTTCTCGGCCAGGGCGCCGGTGGGGGCGCCGCCGCCACCGGGCTTGATGCACTGCCAGTAGAAGCTGTGGTTCCAGACCTGGGCGGCGTTGTTGAACACGCCCGCCTTGGAGGCATCACCGGCCACCGCCAGGATCACCTCTTCGAGGCTCTTGCCCTCGAGCTCGCCACCCTCGATCAGCTTGTTGAGGTTGGTGACGTAGGCGGCGTGGTGCTTTCCGTGGTGGAACTCGAGGGTCTGCCGGGAAATGTGGGGCTCGAGTGCGTCGAGGCCGTAGGGCAGTTCGGGCAGCTGGTGAGCCATGGGAGAGGGTTGGGGTTACGCGGCATTGTAACGATCGTCACCCGAATCCAGGCTGCCCGGGGCAGGGGCTCAGCCCTTGACCTCCAGCAGTTCCACCTCGAACACCAGGGTGGCGTTGGGGGGAATCACGCCACCGGCGCCACGCTCGCCGTAGGCCAGATCGGGGGGGATGACCAGCTTGCGCTTGCCGCCCACCTTCATGCCGGCGACGCCCTCGTCCCAGCCCCGGATCACCCGGCCGGCGCCGAGGGGGAAGGAGAAGGGGCCGCGGCCGTAGCTGCTGTCGAACTCCTTGCCGTTGGTGAGGGTGCCGCGGTAGTTGACCACCACGGTCTGGCCGCTTTTGGCCTCGGCGCCCTCGCCCATGGCCAGGTCGGTGATGCGCAGGCCGCTGGGGGTGGTGCGTTCGGTGGGGGAGACGAGCTCGCCGCCCAAGGCCGCGGCCCCGCTGGAGGCCAGATCGGCGCTGGAGGAATCGGGGGCCATGGTGAACAGGGTGGGGTTGGGGACGTCGGGGTCGAGTTCGAGCGGGGCCGCCACGGCCTGCTTCGCCGCCGGTGCGGGGTTGGCCTGGGGCGCGGTGGCGGGGCCGGAACGGGCCAGGGCCTGCTGGACGCCGGCCTCGGCCGGGGCCGGTGCGGCGGCCTCCACCTGGGAGGGCGACACCAGCTGGCTGACGAAGGCCAGCATCAGACAGGCCACGCAGACGAACGAACTGATCAGGATGTCGCGCATGCGGAAGGACCCGGATGGGGGGATTCTGCCAGTGCGATCAGTCGTTCCCTTCGCCGTTCGCCTGCCGCTGCCGCAGGGCCTGCTCCAGCCGGTCGATGCGACCGCGCAGTTCGTCGAGTTCACGCTGCCGGGCCAGGCCCAGGTCCTGCAGCAGCTGGTCACGGTTGCGCTCCAGCTGGCGTTCGGCCTGCTGTTCCACCTCCGGCGTCTCGCCCCGCAGGGCGCGCATGACGTCCTCCACCAGGGCGGAGGCGTGGCTGGGGTCGAGGCGGCCGCTGCTCACCCATTCCTGGCTGACGTACTTGAGCCGGTCGGCCACCAGCGAGGTGGTGCCGAGGCCGCGCAGCAGCAGCATCTGCAGCAGATTGCCCTGGTCCATGAAAGAGGTTTCCTTGGGGAAACGGCGTGACTCTTCCCTGACCTTGGCGCCTCCTGCGCCCGGCGACCATGGGCAATGACCGGCGTGCCGGCTGGGTCGCCGCCGCAGCCGGTGGGCTGCTGGCGGGGGCGGCCCTGCCGCCGGTGGGCTGGCCCTGGCTGCTCTGGCCCGCCGTGGTGCTGCTCTGGTCCCTGACGGAGAGTCGCATCGGCAGCGTCTCGGCGCCGCGGCGGTTCCGGCGCGGCGGGCTGTGGGGGCTGGCGGCGGTGCTGGTGAGCCATCGCTGGCTGCTCTGGCTCCACCCCCTCGACTGGATCGGGGTGCCGGGCCCCCTGAGCCTGCCCATCTGCCTGGCGCTGTGGCTGGCCATCGGCCTGGCCGGTGCCCTGCTGGTGGGGGCCTGGACGGCCCTGGTGGGTCGGCTTGATCCCGCACGACCCAGCACGGCCCTGCTGGCGGCGGCCCTCTGGGGCCTGAGCGAGGTGCTGCTGGCCAAGGGTCCCCTGTTCTGGCTGGGGCTGGGGGCGGCGGCCCTGCCGGGGGACCGGGCCCTGGCCGGCCTGGCGGCCCTTGGGGGAGCCGGGTTCCTGGCGGCGCTGCAGCTGCTGATCGGCTGGGGCCTCTGGCGGGCGCTGCGGGCCCTGCCCGCCCAGCGGGCCCGCTGGCTGCTGGTCACGCTGGCCCTGGTGGCCACCTGCCACCTGGCCGGTCTGGCCCTGCTGGCCCAGGCCGGGGCCGAGGGCCATCGCGATGGTGATGGCCGTGGCGATGGTGGCAGGACTGAGCGCTGGCTGGTGCTGCAGCCCGCCATCCCCACCCGGGAGAAGTTCGAGGCCGACCAGCAGCGCCGGCTGCTGCAGCGGCTGGCCTTCGCCCAGCGCCAGGCGGCCGCGGCCGAACCACCGGTGCAGGGGGTGCTGCTGCCCGAAGGATCCCTGGCCCTCGGCCAGCTCCTGCCGGAGGCGGCGCCGGTGGAGGTGCTCAGCGGCGGCTTCCGCCGCGAGGGCCTGGAGCTGCGCAGCAGCCTGCTGCGCTTCGAGCCCGACCAGCGCCAGGCCGGCGGCTGGGTGGACAAGCACCGGGTCGTGCCCCTGGGCGAATGGGTGCCCCTGGCGAGCCTGTGGCGCTGGAGCGGTCTTTCGGCGGTGGGGGGGATTGAACCGGGGACAGCCTCCCGGCTGCTGTCGCGGCCGGGGGGGGATGTGGCCGTGGCCATCTGCTACGAGCTCTCCGATGGGGCGGCCCTGGCCGCCGCCACCCGCCAGGGGGCCCGCTGGCTGCTGGCCAGCGCCAACCTCGATCCCTACCCCCTGCAGTTGCAGGGGCAGTTCGCCGCCCTGGCCCAGCTGCGCGCCATCGAGACCGGCCGCTGGCTGGTGAGTTCCGCCAACACCGGCCCGAGCCTGCTGGTGGACGCCGGCGGACAGGTGCTGGAGACGCTGCCCCCGGGCCGCCCCGCCACCGGCCTGCTCACCGTGCAGCAGCGCTCAACGCTCACCCCCTACGACCGCTGGGGCGAGAAGCCCCTGATCGGCCTCGCCCTGCTGGCGGGGGCCTGGCGCTGGATCGCCACGACCGCCAGCGGCGTCATGGCGACGGCGGTGGGTGGGGCGCCGCGGGGTCCTGGGGTGGGGCGGTGAAGGCGATGCCGCGGGACTGGAACGCCCGCAGGATGCCCAGATTGATGGCTTGCTGCAGGTCCAGAAATACCCCCACGTTGCTGTCTGGAACGAAGAACACGAACTGAAACTCCAGAGCGTCGTCAACGAAGCGGGTGAAGTGGCAGCGGTCGAACGTGGCCGGCGGATGGGCCTGGACGACGTTTTCCACGAGCCCTGGAATGGCGGCGGCTTGCTCCGCCGGCAGTTGGTCGGACACCAGAAGCGTGTGGGCGGCCCGGCGCCGGGGCAGATCACCGAAGTTGCGGATCGTCTTCTGAAGCAGCTCCTCGTTGCCGATCACGATCCGCTCTCCGCCCAGGCTGCGGATGGAAGACGAGCGGATTCCCACCCGCTCCACCGGCCCGAGGACATCGGCGAATCCGATCAGATCGCCGATCTGGAAAGGCTTGTCGATGACGATGGTGAGGTAGCTGAGGAAGTGGCTCAATGGCCCCCGCAGGGCCAGTCCAAGCCCGATGCCGGCACCCGCCAGTGAGGCGTAGATGGCGCCGAGTGGGACCCCCTGCTTCTGAAGAAACACCAGGCTCCCGAGCCCCCAGAAGAGGGCCCGGATCATTGGAGCCAGGGCCCTGAGGGTGCTGGTCTGCTCCTCCCTGCCCAGGCGCTGCAGAGACCGTTCCAGCAGCAGGAGCAGGCTGCGGTTGATCAGCCGCACCACCAGCACCACCGCCACCAGCAGGGCGGCGCCCTCCACCAGCCGATCGGGTCCCGGATCGATCCGCAGCACCTCCCAGCCGCGCACCAAGGAGCGCCAGCCCCAGACCACCATGGCCAGATAACCCAGCGAGGCCAGGCTGCGCAACAGCAGGGGAGCGATCAGTCCGTCCGGCAGGGTGTCCGGTCTGGGAACGGCACGCCGCAGCCAGCGGCTCAGTAACCGCACCAGAAGCCACACGCCCAGCGAACCCATCAAAACCCTGGCGAGGGCCATGAGCAGGGCGAATCCCGCGGCCTGCATCGATGGGTTCAAGAGCGGGTCCATCAGTCCAAGCAAGGATTCTGATCGGCTGATGTCCATCACCACATTGCCTTGGCGCTCGCGCAGGCTCAGGCTTCCCCGTCCGACGACGAAGCTGGCGGCGATGCTGGCGGTGGGGTCAGCCGACTCAACAAGGCGTCGGTGATGGCGAGGGGGAAGGTTACGTTGATGCTTTCGTTGCGCAGATGCAGATCTCTCTGGGGGAACGGAATGGTCAATTCGTGACGGCGCAGGATTGCTTCGATGCGGAAGTTGAGCTCGCTGCGGATCTCGTACTGTCGCCGGGGCTGGTTGATCCAGACCAGCAACTGAAAATCCAGGGAACTCTCCCCGAAGCCCTTGAAGAACACCTGGGGTGATGGGGTTGCCAGGATGTCGGAGACATCCTGGCAGGCCTCCAGCAGGGCCTCACGCACCACCTGGCAATCAGAACCGTAGGCCACTCCCACCGGAATCTTGAGACGTGCCACTGAACTCCCGTGGCTCCAGTTGACGACCCGGGACTCAAGAAACTCCACATTCGGAACGATGATCGAGATGCGGTCGAGGGTCACCACCTCGGTGCTGCGCAGATTGATGCGGGTGACGGTGCCCTGGAGGTCGCCCACTTCGACGAAATCATTCACTTTGATCGGCCGTTCGAACATGATGATCAGGCCACTGATCAGGTTCTTGGCGATCCCCTGCAGGCCAAGCCCCACTCCCACCCCCAGGACGCTGGCGAACAGGGCCAGGGAGGTGAGATCCAGGCCCCACAGCTGCAGCAGCACCAACGTGCCGAGGAACAACAGGCCGTACTGAACGATGAAGGCGATGGCCTCCTGGGAGCCGGGTTCGATGCCCGTGCGCTGCAGGACACGGACCCTGAGCAGGTCCTTGAGCAACGCCACCCCCCGCACCAGCACGAGGAACAGCCCCACCAGGACGACGGCGTCGAGCACGGAATAGCGGCGTCCCCCCAGGGGCAGGAAGGGGGATCCCAGGCTCTCGGTGAGGGCCTCCAGCAGACGGCTTGTCAGCAGCCGGGTGACCGGGAAGAAGCTGGAGATCAAAAGGATCGCGGCCACCCAGAGTCCAAGCCGCAGCACCACCAGTGCCCCATGGAGCAGCCAGTCCTTGGGGCCCAGAGGTTGGCTGCTGCCGGGTTCACTTCCCGACGACTGGGTGAGGGCCGAGGGCAGGTAGCGCCGCCACAGCAGCCACAGGAGCCGCTGCAGCAGGAGTGTTGCCCCAAGGATCCCCAGGGCAAAGGAGATCATGCGAACCACGTGGGCGGGCTGTCGCTCCGACCGTCCCCTGTTGATGGCTGCGGTGAGGCTTTGGCGCCACACCTCAGCCTGGCCCTGCACCGAAAGCCCCTCCTGCGTGTCGCGGCGGGTCACGGTGAGGATCACTTCGTCATCGAGGGTGATCACCGGCAGGTTATGGAGCTCCTGCACCCCGATCCTGGCCGGGCTACGGGTCGCCATCGCCTCCTGCAGCAGACGGTTGGCCCGCTCCACCCGTTGCTCGCTCGAGAAGTCCTTGGAGGTGCTGACCGGGAACAGGCGGATGCCGTCCAACTGGAGGTAGGCCGTGGGTTCCGGCCGCTCCTGGCCAACGGCTCCATGCAAGGGGGCCAGAACGAGCAGAAGGGCGAGGGCCACCAGGGCCAGCAGATGGCTGCCGCGGCGACAGGGCCGGACGCGCCTCGGCCGGGCGGACCTCAGGTGAGCACCGGCAGGGAGCCGTGGCCGGCCGGCCGGGAGACCAGGATCTTGCGCAGCGCCAGGCGGGCGGCCCCATCGGGGTGCTCGGGCTGGCCGATGGGACCGCCTTCCGTGCCCGTGTCGTCGGGCTCCGCCATGGTCCCGGCCCCCTCCAGGGTTTCGTCCTGGGGATCGAGAAGCTCGATCACGGCCTGGCGAACACCCGCCAGGCGCCGCTCCAGCCTCCGCCGTGCCCGCTGCTCCTGCTCCAGCTCCTGCAGCAGCGCCTGCCGCTGGCGTTCGGCGGCCTCCTCGCGCCGGAGGTCCCGCTCCCGCTCGGCCTCCTCCAGGGCGGCCTGCTCCGCTTCGGCGATGGCCAGCTGCTGCCGGATGGCCTCGTGGAAGCGCTCCACTTCCGCTTCCGCCAGGCGCCGGCCCTCAAGGGCCTCGGCCAGCTCGGCCGCGAGCCGTTCCCGCTCCAGCCGGGCCTCCTCCAGCTGGGCCGCCACCTCATGGGCCCTGATGGCGGCGGCGGACTCCAGGTGGCGACGGAAACGGCGCTCCTGCTCCAGTTCCTCCCGCAGGGCGTCGACTTCGCTGGTGGCGGCGGCGATCAGGCTCTGGGCCTGGGCGGTGAGGGCCTCGACCGCCTGGGTGAAGGAGCTGGACATCGGCGTGCGCAGGGGAAGGTGCTGTCCTTGCTCTAAGTCTGCGGGGGGAGGCCTGTCGGTAGCGAAGCGCTCCACCACCGGTGGGGTTCCGCTGGCCTCAGCCGCCGTCGAGGCGCGAACGGCGCAGCAGCACTGAGGGGGTGATGCCGTAGCGCTCCCGAAAGCTGGCAGCGAAGGAGGGCATCTGAACGAAGCCGTGGCGGCGGGCGATGGCGGCCACGGTCTCGCCCGGCTGGGCCCGCAGCAGATCGGCGCGCACCCCGCTCAGCCGCTGGCGCTTCACCCACTGCATGGGGCTGCAGCCGAACCGCCGCTGGAACAGAACCTGCAGGTTGCGCTGCGAGTAGGCGCTGCGCCGACTGAGCTCCGTGGGGGTGATCGGTGTGTGCAGGTTGGCCTGGATCCACTCCAGCAGGTCGTCGAAGGGGCGATCGCCGCGGTGGTCGGGAACAGCCCGATCCCTTCCCTTCAGCGTCTCCGGGCAGACGATCGCGGCCACCAGCCGGAACAGCAGATCTTCCAGCTGGCAGGTCCTGAGTCCTCCCACCGACCGCAGCAGCGGGGCCTCCAGCATCCGCAGGGCCAGGTGGAGATGGCGCAGCAGGTCGGCCTGCTCGGGTGAGGCGCTGCCGTCCACCCGCAGGGTGCGCTCGAAGGCCGGCGCCCGGCCACCGGGGCCGTCGCCGAAGCCGCCCATGGCCAAGGCCGTCTCGGTCAGCCGGCGGCGATCGAGGCAGATCATCACCTCCTCGAAAGTGCCTGTGCTGGCCTTGAAAGCGGCGCCGGGCAGGTAGGCCGCCATCGGGCCGGCCTCGAGCTTCAGCCGCTGGCCGTCGCTGGTCACCTCGCCAACGCCGGACAGGGGCAGGGTGAGGGTCGCGACGGGGGAATCGTCGAAACCGATCTCCAGGGGGGAGTGGCGGCTGCAGGACACCGCGATCTGCCCCACGTGGAGGATGCCGCTGCGATGGAAGAAGCCCCCGCTGCGTTGACTCTCCAGGAAGGCGTTGAGGGGGAAGTCCCGCGCCACCCGATTGAGCAGGGCGTCGGGGTCCCTCACCTCCACCGCCCGTGACTCCAGCAGCGTCAGCGGGGCTGCAGCCGTCATTCGTTGACGATTGAGGCCGTGATCTCGACCGAGGCATCTCCGCACTGCACGATCCGGCCGGTGGGATTGGCCACCAGGCTGCCGAGCACGAGCTGGGGGTCCGCCGGACGGATCTGGCCGGGCTGGATGTTCATGCAGATGATCGTGGTGATCCTCGGGTTCTGGGTGGGGGTGAGGAAAGCGGCTCCCACATAGGCATTGAGCTGGCCCATTTTGGGTGACTGGGCCGGAATCACATAGCTGTAGGCCGCTTCGGTGGTGGTGCGGACGGCGTAGTCGAAGGACGCCGGCAGGGTGATGCCGAAATCCTGCTGGATGTTTGAGACCGTGGCCCGGAAGGCGCCGTTCTTCTGGTAGTAGGTGCGCTGCGCCTCCATCATCCGGGCCACGGCGTTGAGCGCCGCCGTCTGATCAGGGCTCGCCTGCGGCTGCGCCCCTGCCCCGGGACAGGCCATGGCGATGCCGAGGCCCAGGGTGGCGAGCAGCGCCGAGCTGGCGTGGCGGAACAGGGGGGAGGTCATGGGTGAAGGTGCGGAACCAGGGCCGGGGCGTGAACGCAGGCAGGGCCGTGAAGGCAGGCGGCGGTCTGTGCCTCCGCCGCCTCCTGGCCTGGGTCTGATCTTGGGACGGATCAGCGTGCCACGTTTCACACCTTTTCTGACAGGATTCGCGCCGCATTTCTGCGCCGCTGCGACAGTCTTGCCGTCCTGCGTTCATGGGCCGCCGCAGCCTGTGCCAACGAGTGTGTCGAAGGTGATCGATGCGACCCTGAACCCCTCTTTCACGCCCCCACAATGCGGGCCGTGAGCCATCCGCAGGGCCCAGCGAATCCGTGCTTGTTCGAATCCTTGCTCGTGCATCGTCCTGAGGCCTGGAGCTTTCCGGTGCTGGCCGCCCTGCTGATCCTGGCTCTGGGGATGGGGGTGGTGCTGCTGTGGCCCGCTCCCGCCCCGGCGGCGGACCCATGCCCGCCGTCGATGGCCCCCATCCCCAGCGGTCGCTACCGCATCGGCGCGGCGGGCCGCCTGCCGGAGGAGGCGCCGTCGGAGGCGCCGGTGCGGCTGCAGCCCTTCTGCATCGCCCGCACGGAGGTGACCAACCGCGAGTTCGCCGCCTTCGTGGCCGCCACCGGCTACCGCACCCAGGCGGAGCAGCCCCTGCCCCAGGAGCAGTTCCCGGAGCTGTCCGCCGCCGAGCGCCGCCCCGGCTCGGTGGTGTTCCGGCCGGCGTCCCCCGGAGAGCCCCTGGCGGAGCTCAGCTGGTGGCAGTGGGTGCCGGGGGCCGACTGGCGCCACCCCGAGGGCCCCGGCAGTTCCATCGACGACCGTCTCGACCATCCGGTGGTGCAGGTGTCGCTGGCGGATGCGGAGGCCTACGCGGCCTGGGCCGGCGCCGCCCTCCCCAGCGAGGCCCAGTGGGAATTCGCCGCCCGGGGCGGCCTGCGGGATCGGGCCTTCAGCTGGGGCAACACCTGGCGGCCAGGCCAGGCCAACACCTGGCAGGGGGAGTTCCCCGTCAGCAACACCGCCGACGATGGCTTCACCGACACCGCTCCGGTGGGCAGCTTCCCCCCCAATGGCTACGGGCTCCACGACATGACCGGCAATGTCTGGGAGTGGACGGCGGACTGGTACCGGCCCGGCCACGATCGCCTCGCCGGCCAGGACGACCCGGTGCTGGCCGACCCGGCCGCCAGCAGCGACCCGCGGGAGCCCGGGGTGGCCAAGCACGTCATCAAGGGGGGCTCCTTCCTGTGCGCCCCGAACTACTGCAGCCGTTACCGGCCGGCGGCACGGGAGGCCGAAAGCCCCGACACCGGCACCTCCCACATCGGTTTCCGACTCGTTTCCCCTCTACTGACGACCCATGGCTGAACGGCCCCTGTCCCGCCTGAGCGTCGCGCTCGGCCGCCTGCTGCGGCGCCTGGTGCCGGCGTGCCTGGCCCTAGCCCTGGTGGGCTGGTCGTTCAGGGCCGTGCCGGCCCTGGCCCAGCGGATCACCGGCACGCCCGGAGCCCCCAATGCCACCACCACGATCTCCGGCACCCAGCTGCCCGCCCCGGCGCCCCCCTTCGGCGGGGTGATCAAGGACGGGGCGCTGCAGTCGAAGCCCTGGTGGGCGCCCCGTGTGGTGCCGCCCCAAAGCGCGCCCAACGTGCTGCTGATCATCACCGACGACGCCGGTTTCGGCGTGCCCAGCACCTTCGGCGGGGTGATCCCCACCCCGGCCATGGACCGCGTCGCCAAGGCGGGACTCCGGTACAACCGCATGTTCTCCACGGCGCTGTGCTCCCCCACCCGCGCCGCCCTGATCACCGGCCGCAACCACCACTCCGCCGGTTTCGGGGTGGTCTCGGAACAGTCCACCGGCTTCCCCGGCTACAACAGCATCATCGAGCCCGACAAGGCCACGATCGGCCGCCTGCTCAAGGACAACGGCTACTCCACGGCATGGTTCGGCAAGGATCACAACACCCCCGCCTTCCAGGCCAGCCAGAGCGGGCCCTTCGATCAGTGGCCCACCGGCATGGGGTTCGAATACTTCTACGGCTTTGTGGGCGGTGACGCCAACCAGTGGCAGCCCAACCTGTTCCGCAACACCACCCAGATCTATCCCTTTGAGGGAAAGGAGCCCGGCAGCTGGAACCTGGTGACAGAGATGGCCGATGACGCCATCGACTACATGGCGAGGATGCACCAGATCAACCCCAGCAAGCCGCTGTTCATCAAGTACGCCCCCGGGGCCACCCACGCGCCCCACCACCCCACCAAGGAGTGGGTGGAGCGGATCCATGCGATGCATCTGTTTGATGACGGCTACGAGAAACTGAGGGAGCGCATCTTCGCCAACCAGAAGAAGCTCGGCGTGATCCCCAAGGACGCCAAGCTCGATCCCTGGCCCGCCGATGTGATCACCCCCTGGGACAAATTGAGCCCGGAGGCTCAGAAGCTGTTCATCCGTCAGGTGGAGGTGTTCGCCGCCTATGCCGCCTACAGCGACTACGAAATCGGCCGGGTGATCCAGCAGTTCGACGACCTCGGCAAGCTCGACAACACGCTGATCATCTACATCAACGGCGACAACGGCACCAGTGCCGAAGGCGGTCCCCTGGGCACCCCCAATGAAGTGGCCTGGTTCAACGGCCTCAGCAAGCTGCCCGTCGAGGTGCAGATGAAGTTCTACGACGCGTGGGGCACCGAGCTCACCTACAACCACATGTCGGCGGGCTGGTCATGGGCCTTCGATACTCCGTTCAGCTGGTTCAAGCAGAACGCCTCCCGGCTCGGTGGTGTGAACCAGAACATGGTGGTGTCGTGGCCGGCGCGCATCAAGGACAAGGGCGGTCTGCGCGAGCAGTTCGTGCATGTGATCGATGTGGTGCCCACGATCCTCGAGGCGGCCGGCCTGAAGGCGCCGGAGGTGGTGGACGGCTTCCCGCAGAAGCCGATCGAAGGCACCAGTTTCCTATACACCTTCGATGGCAAGAATGCCAAGGTGCCCTCGCGCCACAAGACCCAGTACTTCGAGATGATGGGCCAGTGGGCGCTCTACAACGAGGGCTGGCTGCTGAGCACCAAGGTGAACCGGGCCCCCTGGGATGCCTTCGGCCCGGCGAACCCCGATCCGCTCAACAACCAGACGCTGGAGCTCTACGACCTCAACCGTGACTTCAGCCAGACCACCGACCTGGCGACCCAGAATCCGCAGAAGGTGAAGGAGATGAAGGCGGCGTTCATCGCCGAGGCCAACAAGTACCAGGTGTTCCCGCTCGATGCTTCGGTGGCGGCGCGCATCGTGGCGCCCCGGCCCAACATCACCGCCGGCCGCAGCGAATTCGTCTACACCCATCCAATGGTGGGCCTGCCCCAGGGGGCGTCGCCCATGCTGCTCAACACCTCCTACACCGTCAGCGCCGACATCGAGGTGCCGGCCGGCGGCGCCGAGGGCATGCTGCTCACCTCCGGCGGCCGCTTCGGCGGCTACGGCTTCTACCTTAAGAACAGCAGGCCTGTGTGGGTCTGGAACATGGTCGATCTGGAGCGCCTCAAGTGGGAGGGCACCGAGGCCCTTGCCCCCGGCAAGCACAAGGTGGAGTTCGATTTCGTCTATGACGGCAAGGGGGCCGGCACCCTGGCCTTCAACGACTTCAGTGGCGTCGGCCGCCCGGGCACCGGCACCCTAAAGGTGGACGGCAAGGCGGTGGCCACCAAAACCATGGCCAAGACCCTGCCGATGATCCTGCAGTGGGACGAAAGCTTCGACATCGGCTCCGACACCCTCACCGGCGTCAACGACGCCGACTACCAGCCGCCGTTCCGCTTCACCGGCACCCTCGACAAGCTCACTCTCAAGCTGGATCGGCCCAAGCTGTCGCCGGAGGAGATCAGGAGCCTGGAGGCGGCGATGCGCACGAAGGCGGCGAGTGAGTGAGTGAGGCGGGGGGCCACCCCCCTGACGGGGCTCAGGGCCTGGCTGGGCAGAGCCGCCGCCATTCCCCCAGGGCCTCTCCGGCGGGGTAGTACTTGCGCAGGCCCATCGCCGCGTCGTAGCGCTGCTTCTGCGGCGAGCCGGCCCAGGTGGCGGCGGGGCAGGGCTGGGGAGCGGCTCCAGCCTTGGGCAGCTGTTCGGCCGCATCCACCCCCAGCCGCAGCCGGAACAGGCCTTCCTGGCCGTACTGCTGGCGGAAGGCCTCCCGATCGATCGGTGCCAGGGAGCTGTTGTTGGGTTCCACGATCCCCTGCGCCTGGCCGATGGACGGGACGAGCAGGGCCAGTCCCGCCGCGAGGCCTGCGGCCCGACGTCGCCGCCATGGGGCCCGGGGGGAACGGGTGGTCAAGGGGCAGCGGGCAGGAGATCCGGCCATCCTGTCGGCTGCACTGGCGCCGGCCATTTCCGGCTCAGCCAGCTTGCCCACAGCACCAAGGCCCCCCAGGGGCCCGATCAAAAAACCCCCAGGGGAGCCCTGGATCAAGGAAATGGAGCCAAGCGGACTCGAACCGCTGACCCCCTGCATGCCATGCAGGTGCTCTACCAGCTGAGCTATGGCCCCATTGGTGCGCCGGTTTCCCGGTGCTTGAGGAGCTTACAACGTGGCCGATCCCACCCCTCGGGCGTGCTCACACCTGACGCCAGACCGCCACCAGGCGGCCCTGCACGCTCACCTGGTCGGCGGGCAGGAGGATCGGTGCGTAGGCGGGGTTGGCGGCCTCCAGCCGCACCTGGGCCCCCTGGCGGTGGAAGTGCTTGAGGGTGGTGCCGCTGCCGGGCACCAGGGCGCTCACGATCGTGCCCTCCCGTAGCCGGGAGGGATCAGCCACGGGCTCCATCAGCACCACGTCGCCATCGGCGATGTGGGCGTCCACCATCGAGTCGCCGTTGACGGTGAGGGCGAACAGGCCGCGGGTGTCGAGCACCGGGGCCAGATCGAGGTGCTCCTGCACGTCGTCGAAGGTTTCCACCAGGCCGCCGGCCGCCACGGCCCCGAGCACGGGGATGCCCGCGGGGGCGTGGCCCAGGAGCTGGAGCGTGCGGGCCTGGCCCTCCTGCCAGGTGATCCAGCCCTTCTGCTGCAGGTGGCGCAGGCGGCTCTGGATCGGCGCCGGCGACCGCAGGCCCATGGCCTCCATCATCTGGCGGATCGAGGGGCTGTGGCGGTGGCTGCCGATGTAGTCGGCGAGCCAGTCGTAGAGCTGCCGCTGGGCCTCGGTGAGCTCCTGGTGGGTGGCGACCACGGGCAGTACGGATGAACCACTCCCTTTCTGCCATCCCGCGCGCGGTTTGTCCAGGGCCGGGCCTGCCGCTGCCCTCCGGAGCCCGCCGGTGGCGCCCTCAGTCGCTGACGCCCCCCAGCAGGGTGGCGAGCAGGGCCTGCTGCACGTGCAGGCGGTTCTCCGCCTGGTCGAACACCCGGCTGGCGGCCCCCTCGATCACACCGGCGCTGATCTCCTCACCCCGGTGGGCGGGGAGACAGTGCAGCACGATCGCCCGCGGATCGGCCTCGGCCAGCAGGTCCTCGTCGAGGCACCAGCCGCTGAAGGCCTGCTCCCGCTGGGCCTGCTCCTCCTCCTGGCCCATGGAGGCCCAGACATCGGTGTAGAGGACATGGGCCCCCCGGGCCGTCGCCACGGGGTCCTGCAGCACCGTGATCGAGCTCCGCCCGCCGCTGAGGGTCCGGGCCTGCTCCACCACCGCCGGGCTGGGGGCGAAACCGTCGGGGCTGCCGATGCGCACGTCCATCCCCAGCAGGGCCCCGACGAGCATCAGCGAGTGGGCCATGTTGTTGCCATCGCCCACGTAGGCCAGGGTGAGGCCGTGCAGGTCGGTGGGGCCGTGGCCGAAGCTCTCCTGGATCGTCAGGGCATCGGCCAGGGCCTGGCAGGGGTGCTCCAGGTCGGTGAGGGCGTTGATCACCGGGATCGAGGCCCAGTGGGCGTAGTCGACCAGGTCCTCCTGGGCGAAGGTGCGGATCGCCAGGGCATCGCAGTAGCGGCTCAGCACCCGGGCCGTGTCGGCGATCGGCTCGCCCCGCCCCACCTGGGTGACGGCTGGGTTGAGGTCGATCGTCTGGCCGCCCAGCCGGGCCATGGCGACGATGAAGCTCACCCTCGTGCGGGTGGAGGCCTTGGAGAAGATCAGCCCCAGCACCCGGCCGGCCAGGTCGATACGCCGCTCACCGCCCTTCAGGTGGCGGGCCAGCTCCAGCAGGGCGAGGGTCTGGGGACCGTCGAGGTCGGCCGAGGAGAGCAGGTCGCCGCCCTTGAGGGCGGCGAGCGGGGCTGAGGGGGACACCATGGCCCACGTCCCAAAGAACCCTTATGCGAGATCGACCCCCCCCACGTCAAGGGGGACAGGGGCGCAGGCCGTGGCGCGCGGGCTGCGCCGGGCTGGTGCGGGGCAGCAGGATGAACGAGGTGGCCTGCCAGGCTCCCGGCGCTTCCCAGCAGGCCAGCTGCGGGTTGGCGGCGCCCAGCTCCTCCATCCATTCCCGGCTGCCGTGGAACGCCAGCAGCGGCTGCTGCAGGGGCCCGGGGTCCGCTGTGTCCCGTTCCGTCAGATCCCGCAGCTGGCCGGGCCGGAAGTAGGTGCCCATCAGGGCATCGGTGCGCCAGCCCGTGCTCCAGCAACCACCGGCGCAGAGGCCGGTGCTGTTCACGAAGGCCGCCATGGCCCGATAGTTCTCCAGTGGTGTCTGTTTCTCGGCCAGCAAGCGCTGGCCGGTCCGCAGCTGCAGCAGCAGCACGGCGGCGAGCAGAACGGCCAGGCAGCGGCGGCGGAAGCGGCCCAGACCGGCACTGAGCTCCCAGCCCGTCCCCACCAGGTAGGCCACGGCCGGCAGCACCACGATGGTGTAGCGGGCCTGGCTCATGGGCTTGATCGGATCGATCACCAGCATCAGCGCCAGGAACAGGCCGATCACCAGCAGCAGGTAGCGGGCCTCCCCCAGGGCCTGGGGCAGCTGGTGGGTCGGCCCCACGAGGAAGCGGCGCAGGTTCCGCCAGGAGCCGAAGGCGCAGCCGATCCCCACGGCCAGGCCGACCAGGCCCAGGACGGCCAGGTCTCTCTGGTCCAGGTCCAGCACGGGAAGCAGGCCGCGGCTGAACTGCTCCAGGGTGCCGATGATCGGCGTCACCTCGATCCAGTCGATCCGGTCGAACTTGGCGCTGATCGAACTGGTCAGCCCATGGCCGAGGGGCGGCAGCAGCAGCAGCAGCCCCAGGCCGAGCGCGTCCCGCCGTCGCCGCAGCACCCGTCCATCAGCGGCGCTCACCGCCAGCACCACCAGCACGAACAGCAGCGAGAAGTAGTGCGTCAGGGACAGCAGCACGCAGGCCAGAGCGAAGCCCCAGCGCAGGGCGGCCTCGTGGCGTCCCGGCCGCTGGCGCAGCAGCAGGGCCGTGCCCAGCATCAGCGTCGACAGCGCCAGTGAGAGGGCGTAACTGCGCGCCTCCTGGGCATAGAAGAGGAAGGAGGGGCTGGTGCCCAGGAAAGCCACCGTCGCAAGACGGCGACCGCTGCCGCGTCCGGAACTGCCCAGGGCCGCCGTCACCAGGCCGAGGGCGGCGATCAGAAAGCTGAGGCTGCGGGTGGCGCTCTCTCCGCCGCCGAAGATCCCGATCCAGAGCTTCAGCAGGACCTGGTAGAGGGGGGGATGGGTATCGGGGAGCAGCCAGTCCTGGAACAGCACGCCCCAGTCGGCGCTGCTGGCGGCCACCGACCAGATCTCATCGGACCAGTAGGAATAGGCCGTGGTCAGCCCCTGTCCGGCTGCCCAGAGGCAACCCAGGATCAGGACGGCGGTCAGAAGTCGCCGGGGAGGGCGCTGGAGCGGTCGGGTGGCGGGTGGGGGCCCCGAAGGCTCTGTCCCGACCACCATCACACCGCTGCAGGAGACCAGTTTCGGGACATTAGGCCTGATTCCCAGGCCCGTCCCGTCGTCTGCTCTTTAGGTAGCGGCCCCCTCCAGCACCGCCGCATCGGGCAGCTGGCTGGAGGCCAGCAGCTGCTTGAGTTCGTCGCCCTCGATCACCTCCTTCTCGAGGATCTTGTGGGAGATGGTTTCCAGCAGCTCGCGGTTGTGGTGCAGGATCGCCAGGGCCCGGTCATGGGCCCGATCCACCAGACCGCGCACCTCCTTGTCGATCTCCAGGGCGGTGGCGTCGCTCACGGCCCGGCGGGGGTTCGAGTTACCCCCCAGGAAGCGGCTGCCGCCCTGTTTGTCGTAGGCGAGGGGACCGAGGGTCTCGCTCATGCCGTAGGTGCCGATCATCTGCTCGGCGATGTCGGTGGCCCGCTGCAGGTCGTTGGCGGCGCCGGTGGTGACCTCACCGAAGACCACCTCCTCGGCGGACCGCCCGCCCAGCAGCGTGGCGATCTGGCCTTCGAGATCCTCCTTGGAGTTCAGGAACCGCTCCTCGGTGGGCAGCTGCAGGGTGTAGCCGAGGGCCGCCATGCCGCGGGGCACGATCGAGATCTTCGCCACCTTGCTGCCGCCGGGCATCAGGTGGCCCACGATCGCGTGGCCCACCTCGTGATACGCCACCACCTTCTTCTCATCGGGTTGCAGCACGCGGCTCTTCTTCTCGAGGCCCGCCACCACCCGTTCGATGGCTTCGTTGAGGTCGGCCTGCTCCACGGTGGTGCGGTAGGCCCGGGCCGCCAGCAGGGCCGCCTCGTTGACCAGGTTGGCCAGGTCGGCGCCGGCGAAGCCGCTGGTGGCCTGGGCGATCTTGTCGAGGTCGACGCCTTCGGCCAGCTTCACCTTCTTGCCGTAGATGTCGAGGATCATCTTGCGGCCGGAGAGGTCGGGACGGTCTACCAGCACCTGGCGGTCGAAGCGGCCTGGCCGCAGCAGGGCGGCATCCAGCGTTTCCGGCTGGTTGGTGGCCGCCAGCACGATCACCGGCTTGTCCTGGGCGGTGAAGCCGTCCATCTCGGTGAGCAGCTGGTTGAGGGTCTGCTCCCGCTCGTCGTTGCCTCCCACCACGCCCATGGAGCCCGAGCGGCTTTTGCCGATGGCATCGAGTTCGTCGATGAAGATGATGCACGGGGCCTTCTTCTTGGCTTCCTCGAACAGGTCGCGCACGCGGGCGGCGCCGGCGCCCACGAACAGCTCCACGAATTCGGAGCCGGAGATGATGAAGAAGGGCACGCTGGCTTCACCGGCCACGGCCTTGGAGAGCAGGGTCTTGCCGGTGCCGGGGGGGCCGACCAGCAGCACGCCCTTGGGGATGCGGGCGCCGATGTCCATGTAGCGCTGGGGCGTCTTGAGGAAGTCGACGATCTCGGTGAGCTCGGTCTTGGCTTCGTCGACGCCGGCCACATCGGCGAAGGTGACGCGCGACTCCTCATCGGGCACGTAGACCTTGGCCTTCGACTTGGTGAAGCTCAGGGCCCCCTGGGCGCCACCGCCACCCATGCCACTGCGGCGGGCGAAGAACTGCAGCACCAGGATGAAGATCAGCGGCGGCACCACCCAGCTCAGGGCCGTGGTGATGAAGCTGGGCCGCTTCGGCGGCGCCGCGGCGAACTCGACCCCGTGCTGCTCCAGTCGCTGGGGCAGCTCCATGTCGAAGATCGGCGTGGTGGAGAGCACCGTGGGGGCGCCTTCCTCGGGGGGCTTGGTGAGCTCGTAGCGGATCTGGTCCTGGGTGATGTACGCCCGCTTGACGTTGTCGTCGTTCACCTGATCGATGAACAGGGAGTAGGGCACCCGGGGCACCTGGGTGGCGGGGTTGGGCAGGAAGTTGCTGAACAGCAGCAGCACACCGAAGCCGATCAGGAGCAGGTTGACGATGCCGAAACGCCTGGTGGGGCGATTGTCGTCCTGACGGATGGCCATGCTGCGCGCAACGTCGAATGGGCCCAAGCTAGGTCTGGTCGTCACCCGCCGTTCCCACCCCCGGTCGGGAGAACCGAACGCCCCGCCCTCGGCTTCCCACCCCCCATGTGCGGCCGCTACTCCCTGGCCACCCGCCTCGACCGGCTGCTGCCCCGGCTGAAGGGCCCGCTGCCCCCGGGGCTGGAGGACCATTACGCCCCCCGGACCCAGGTGCGGCCGGGGGAGCCCGTGCTGCTGCAGCGCCAGGAGCACGGCCGCCTGGAGGTGGCCCTGGCCCTGTGGGGGCTGGTGCCGGACTGGTGCCCTGACCCGGCGGGTCGCCGCCGACCCATCAACGCCCGCAGCGAGACGGTGGGGGAGAAACCCTTCTTCCGCGGCGCCTGGCGCCACCGCCGGGCCCTGATCCCCGCCGATGGCTTCTACGAATGGCAGACGAGGACGGTGGACGGCCGTGCCGTCAAGCAGCCCTGGCTGTTCCGTCGCCGGGATCGGCGCCCCTTCTGGCTCGGCGGGCTCTGGGACCGCTGGCTGGGGGCGGACGGTGGTGAGCTCGAGACCTGCGTCGTGCTCACCACCGCCCCCAACGACCTGCTGGCCCGGGTACACGACCGCATGCCGGTGGTGATCCCCGACGGGCTGGAGGAGGCCTGGCTGGAGTCCGTCGATGGCCCGGCCCTGCGGGCCCTGGAACCCCTGATGGCCCCCTGGGACCCGGCGCCGTGGGAGGCGGTGAAGCTGGAGATGGGGCAGCCGGCCACCGTTCAGCTCGATCTGCTGGCCGCCACGACGGACGAGCCAGCGGGCGACCCGCCGGGCCGCTAGAGAGGGATGGCCCTGATGCCGGTCCCATGAGCCTCGACCAGCTGGATGCGTTTCTGGCCCACGCCAGGACGGATGCCGCCCTCGATCGCCGCCTCCACGACCCGGCCGACCCCCCGGATCTGGCGGCGTTTCTGGCCCTGGCCCGCGGCGCCGGTTTCGCCGTCGACGAGGCCGATGTGATCGCCGCCCAGCAACGGGCCGAGGCCGGCCTCAGCGACGAGGAGCTGCAGGCCCGGGCGGGGGCCGAGGCCCGGCGCCTGCGCCACTTCATTCCCGGCTGATCCCCATGGCCGAGCCCGTCGCCAGCTATCCCCGGCCCCCGGCACTGCTGACCTGCAGCCAGCACGTGCGGGTGGAGGCCCTGGGGCGGGTGCTGTGCGACACCCATCGCAGCCTGCAGGTGCTCGAAACCTTCCATCCCCCCGTCTTCTATCTCTCTCCGGAGGATGTGGATCTGACCCTGCTGGAGTCCGCGGCCGGCTCCAGCTTCTGCGAATGGAAGGGCGTGGCCCGCTACTTCGACCTGGTGGCCCCGGACGGCGCGGGCGGCGAGCGCCGCCTGCGAAGGGCGCTGTGGAGTTACCCCTCACCCACCCCGGCCTTCGAGGCCCTGGCCGGCTGGCTGGCCTGCTACCCGGCGCTGATGGACGGCTGCTGGGTGGATGGGGAGCGGGTGGTCCCCCAGCCCGGCGGCTTCTACGGCGGCTGGATCACCAGCGCCGTGGAGGGCCCGTTCAAGGGGGATCCGCGGCATCCGGAGCTGCGCTGAGTGCGGACCTCGCCCCTGCCCCCGTCGGGAGTCGCCAGTGGAGCAGCAGGTCGAGGCGGTTGGAGGAGCGCTGCCATGCATCGGCATAGCCAGGCAGCCGCAGCATCTCCACGTTCACCCGGTCGGAGTCCAGCATGGTTGGGTTCAGATGTTCGATCAGGAAGACATCCGTACAATGGAACTGGCGGATGCGCTCAGAGAGCAGGGCGGCGGCCAGGGCGAAGGTGCCGACTCCGGAGGTGGCCAGATGGGTGGCGTGGCGCAGAAGCTGGAAATCGTCTTCGACGGATCCGCAGACAAGGTCATGGATGGGGAACAACGAGAGCACGGCATCCAGCAGCGGGTGGGTGGTGCCTGGTTCCGTGACGATGATGGCCCTGCGGTGCCGTTCGCTGAGCTCTCGATAGAAGTGGAGAGGGTTGGTGATGTAGTACCGATTCTCCAGGTTCGCCACATCTCCACCACGCAGATGAATCACCAGCGTGCTCTCCAGTTGGGCGCCTGAAAACGTTCCCGGTAGAGGTTTGCGGATGTGCGGGAGCAGATGGGTGCGGGCGATGCGGTGCGCCTGCCGGTGGATGTACTGACGGCCGAGAAGGCAGTCACGACGTGGCTTATCGCCCTTCGCAAAGGCCATGCGTTGATGGCCTGAGCGGGAGAAACCGTACTCCATGTAGTGAAAGAAGAGGCCAGACAGATGCGTCCGGGCTGCCGCAGAGGTGTCGATACGGAAGTCAAGGCTGAACGCCTTCACGATGTTGCGCAGTGGGCCGGACTGGATGAAGTCCTCGTCCACCTGCACCGATCCCCGGAAGGCTTCGGCATGGGCGATCACCACGATCAGCTGCTGGATGTTGTTCCCGGTTCTTCCGTACCATTGGGCCAGCGTGAAGGTCGCGGCTCCGGAGGGAAGGCTCAGGCGCAGTTTCCTCCGTTGCAGCCGAAGCCGGCGCAGCAGGCCCCAGGCCTGCTGCGCCGCTCTCCACCCCACCACATGTCGTTTCGCCCGACGCTTCAGGTCTGACCAGCGCAGCGGGCGGATGGCGGGCATGGCGTCGGCGACGTCTTGTGGGGGTTCAGCAGCTGAGGCGCTGACTTTGCCCCTCAGGTTGGCCCGTCCACAGCACCCTGCCAGAGAAGGTCCCGGCCCAGCCAGCCGATGGCCGCGTCCCCCAGGGACCAGCCGTCCTCCAGGTTCTCCAGGCCCAGGTCCGCCAGGGGGGTGCGGGCGGCGTGGCCGCCGAGCAGCTTCGGTGCGATCACCGCGGCCAGCTGCTGCACGCAGTCCTGGCGCAGGGCCGCCGCCGCCAGCGCGGGCCCGCACTCCCACAGCACCCGGTTGCAGCCCCGCCGGGCCAGGGCGATCGCCAGCGCCGCCGGTTCGCAGGCCTCCAGGGCCAGGCGTTCCACCCCCAGCCGATCGAACCGGTCGCGGCGATCCTGGGGCGCCTCCGGTCCGTGGACCAGCAGCGTCGCCGCCGGGGCCGGATCCCAGAGTTGAGCCGCCGCCGGCAGATCCAGGCCGCGGCTGAGCACCACCCGCAGCGGTTCGGGCGTGCGCCGCCCCCGGCTGGTGAGCAGGGGGTCGTCGGCCCGCACCGTGCCGCCACCCACGATCACCGCATCGCAGCGGGCCCGCAGGCGGTGCACCCAGTCCCGGGCCCCCGGACCGCTGATCCACTGGCTGACGCCGTTGGGCAGCGCCGTGCGGCCATCCAGGCTCATGGCCCACTTGAGGATCCCCAGGGGCCGGGCGGTGGCGATCCGGTGCAGAAAGGGCCGGTTGAGCCGGCGCGCCTCGGCTTCCATCACCCCTTCGATCACCTCCAGGCCCGCCGCCCGCAGCCGGGCGATGCCGCCGCCGGCCACCCGGGGGTTGGGGTCGGCCATGGCCAGCACCACCCGGCCGATGCCGGCGGCGAGCACCGCCTCGCTGCAGGGGGGGGTGCGGCCGTGGTGGCAGCAGGGTTCCAGGGTCACGACCAGGGTGCCGCCCCGGGCCCGCTCCCCCGCCTGGGCCAGGGCCCCCACCTCCGCATGGGCCTCACCGGCGCGCGCATGGAATCCCTCCCCCACCAGCTGCCCGCCTGGGTCGAGCACCACGGCGCCCACCAGGGGATTGGGGCTGGTGCGGCCCTCGGCGAGGGCGGCCAGCTGCAGGGCCCGGGCCATCCACCGATGCCAGGGGGAACCGGGGCTCATGGGGCGGGGGCGTCCGGCAGGCTGCGCCATTCGGCCACCACGTAGGGGGGCACCGCCAGTTCACTGAACACCCGCGGCAGCCGCAGCCGCAGGGGCCGGTTGCGCTCCAGATCGGCCAGCAGCGGAGCCAGGTCGAACTCGGCCGCGGCGGAGCGGTTGTCCCGGGCCAGGGCGGCACTGGCCAGGGTGACGTCCTCCAGGTCCCAGCGCAGCCGGCCGCTGCGCACCTCCAGGGCGGTGGGATGGTCGAGGCGCACCTTGCCGGGGTAGCCCACGATCCGCAGCCGCAGCGGTCCACCCGGCGGCCCTTCCCGGTAGGCGACCACCTGCCAGCTCTGGTCGTCGAGGTCGCGCAGGCTCTCCAGGCTGCGCACCACCGGCGTGCCCTCGGCGTCCGGGTGGGCATGGACCTGGGCCAGGGCCGCCGACGGGGCGATGGCCAGGATCAGGGCCAGCAGGGGGGCCAGCAGCAGAACCTCGATCCGCCCGAACGTCCGCTGGCTCATGGCTGGCGCTCGGCGCCGGGGATCGGCTGCCAGCCGGTGTGGGTGGCCCAGAGGGCCCAGATCGCCATCGCCCGCAGGTAGTGGCAGGCCCGGAAGGTGCCGGCGGCGGTGATCGCCTCCGGGGTGCGGAACTGCAGGCCCCCCTCGTACACCTGGCGCACCACGGCGCCGGTGATGGCGAAGGCGGTGCCGCTCTGGTCCATCAGCCGGTAGTAGGCGGCCAGACCGAAGTTGATGCCGGTCCAGACCTCCAGTGGATGGGTGCCCTTCGGATCAAGGGGGGTGCCGTCGCGGCGCAGGCCGTTGGCCACCCCGAGGCGGCCCCCCTCGAACCCCTCGAAGCACGCCTCGCGGATCGCGTTCAGGGCCGAGCGGGCCCGCTCGTCGGCCACCACCGGCGGCAGCCCCAGCAGGCGGGCGTAGAAGTCGCCGCAGAGCTGGTCGGCCATCACCACCGGGGTGCCGCTGCCGGCATCGATTTTGTAGTACTCGCCGTTCCAGAGCAGGGCATCGAAATGGCTTCGGGACTGCTCCAGCCAGCCGCCGAAGCGCCGCTGCTCCTCGGCGGTGTCGAGCCCCAGCTCCAGCTGCAGTTGCTGGCCGATGGCCAGGGCCGCCTCCAGGGCGGCGATCCAGAGGGCACCGCAGTAGGCGCTCACCCCCTGCAGGGGCCAGTCGTCGAAGGTCTGGTCCGGGGCACCACCGTTGTCGGGCAGCCCGTCGTCGTTGACGTCGAACTGCTTGAGGTAGTCGAGGGCGGTCACCGCCGCCGGCCAGCAGTCCGCCAGGAAGGCGATGTCCGGGCCGCTGGGGGCCAGGCGGTAGGTGCGCCAGACCTGCAGCACGAAGTCGCTGGCCAGGTCCTTCCAGAGGTTGCAGTCCTGGTAGGCGGTGTAGTTGGTGGCGTCGAAGGGGCGCTCGTTCGGGGCCCCGAGGTCGTGGGGGGTGGCGCCGGCCACCTTGCGGGCCGCCTCCACCCGGCCCCGCCCCTGGGTGAAGTACCAGCCGATCGGCCGCGGCGTGGGATCGGCGGCGGGGATGGCGCGGGCGAAGCTGCGCAGCACGGCCTTGTCGAGTTCGGGCCAGAGCTGCAGCAGGGCGAAGGAGCCGTACAGCCGCACGTCGAGGCTTTCGTACCAGGCGTAGTCGAGGCACTCGAGCACCCCGAAGCGACCCACCGGATCGCCTGGGCTGGCGGCCGTCCAGAGGCTGCCGCCGCTGGCCAGGTCGTAGAGCTCGTTGAGCAGGGCCATGCGCAGGGGCTCCGCCAGGTCGTGGCGTTGCACCACCGGCGCCTGCCAGGCCTCGATCGCGGCCTGCCAATCGCGCCATTCGGCCAGGGCTTCACCGGCGATGGCGGCGGCGTTGTCGCCTTCGGCGGAGAAGAAGTCGGTGTAGCGCCGCAGGGCGCGGGTGCCGGTGGCGAAGGCCGTCACCGGCAGGTCCCAGCTGATCACCACCGGGATCTCGAGCGAGGCGCCCGGCTCCAGCCGGAAGCGCACCGCCAGGGCGGCGCTGAGGGGATCGTCGCCGGTGCTGCGGCGGTCGTTGTCGCTGTCGGGGATCGAGCCGTCACGGCTGAAGGGTTCCCAGAGTTCCGCCCCGTCGCCGCTGGGATCCCAGCGGCTGCAGCGGAACACCTCCAGCCCCGGGTGGTTCAGCGCCGCCTCGTCGGGCACCGCCAGACACCATTGCCCTTCCCCTTCGGCCAGGGGCTGGGAGCGTTCGCCCTCCAGCAGCAGGCCCTTGAGGCCGGCCCCGTCGACCCAGCGGTTGCGCTGCCCCTTGCCACGGCCGATCGCCGGCACGTAGTTGTGCTCCGGGCTGCCGTCATCCCGGAAGTGGACCTCCGCCGCCGGGTCGGTGTTGGTGAACCAGCCGACGGTGTTGCGCCAGCTCAGCAGCAGGGACAGATCCAGCGGCTGATCCGTTGGGTTGCTGAACGTCCAGGCGAAGACGGCGACGGGGTAGCTGGTGCGCTGATAGTCGCCGGGAAGGATCGGGCTGAAGGCCTCGCAGCGCACGTCGGCGCTGAACACCGCGGCGTAGTGGTGGGAGCTGATCGGGTAGCGCACCGCCACGGTGCCGCTCGGCTGCTCCCGCGTGGCGGCGGGGTACCAGCTCCAGGCGGCCAGCGGCGGGCCGGCGTCGGGGCGGGACGCGTCAGAGACGGGGGTGGTGGCCAGGGCATGGGCCCGCCGCCCTTCGCCGTCCTGCTCGAAGAGGGCGAACTGGCAGTCGGGCAGCACGCCGAACCAGTGCTCGCCTCCGTCGAGGTGCCAGAGGTTGAAGGCGCCGTCGATGCCCCGGCCCAGGCAGCCGGCGCCGAAGCCCCCCAGGGGCATGCCGTGGTTGGGGCCGTCGTCGAGGTTGCTGGCGTAACGCACCGTATAGGGCTGGCTCCAGCCCTGGCCGAAGGGTCGCGACCAGCTGGCCTCGGGGGGCTGCCAGGGACTCCTGCCGCGCCGCAGGTTGTGGAGAGCGGAGAGGCCGAAGGGCGCCATGGGGCCAGACGAGGTGGGCCCAGCTTGTCAGAGCTGGCCCCTCAGCGAGTGCCCATCCGGATCGCCATTACCCTGCCTGCAATCGTCGGGGCGGCGTGAATTCTCTTGTGCGGCTTTTCGGCACGGGCATCCTGCCGCCGCAGCGCTCCAGGGCCTATCGGCCCGAGATCGACGGCCTGCGGGCCGTGGCCGTCATTGCGGTGCTGATCAACCACCTCGATCCCCGCTGGTTGCCGGGTGGCTTCCTCGGCGTCGACATCTTCTTCGTGATCTCGGGCTATGTGGTCACCTCGTCGCTGCTGGCGCGGCGGGATGGCAGCCGCTGGCAGTTCCTGCGCCGCTTCTACGGCCGCCGGATCCGACGCCTGATGCCGGCGCTGGTGGTGAACATCGCCGTCGTCTCGGCCCTGTTCTCGATGCTGGTCTCGCCGCTCGATGATTTCTTCGCGCCGGTGATGCGGACCGGCACCGCGGCCCTGTTCGGGGTCTCCAATCTCTACCTGCTCCGTCAGGGCTCGAACTACTTCGCCACCGACAACCACTTCAACGCCTTCATGCACACCTGGTCGCTGGGGGTGGAGGAGCAGTTCTATCTGGTCTGGCCGGCGGTTCTGCTGCTCTGCGGTCTGGGGGTGGCCGGGGCCGGCAGCGGCGCCCTGCGGCGGCTCAAGCTGGCCAGCCTGCTGCTGCTGGCCCTGTCCCTGGCCCTCTATCTGGGCCTGAGCCTGGGCGGCAACGCCGAACGGGCCTTCTTCCTCACCACCGCCCGGTTCTGGGAACTGACGGCGGGTTGCGTGGCCTACCTGCTGCATCGCGGCAGCGGCAGCGCCCGCGACCTGGGCCAGAAGCTGGCCCTGCCCCGCTGGCGCCAGCCCCTGGCCCTGCTGGCCCTGGTGGCGTCGCTGGCCCTGCTGCTGCTGCCGGAGGCCTGGAGCCTGGGCACCACCGTTGGGATCACGGCGCTGACGGCGCTGCTGCTGCTGCTGCTCCAGCCCGCCGGGGGCATCGGCCGCTGGCTGTGCCATCCCGCCTGCCTGGCCATCGGCATGGTCTCCTACTCGCTCTATCTCTGGCACTGGCCGGTGATCGTGCTGGCCCGCTGGACGGTGGGCTTCAACGCCGTCACCCTGCTGCCGGTGCTGGTGCTGATCACCCTGTGCACGGCCCTCTCCTACCGGCTGGAGTGCCTGTTCCGCTACGGCCACCCCGCCATCCCCGGCCTTCTCTATCCGGCCATGACCGTGCTGGTCGCCGTCTTCAGTGCGGGCCTGCAGGGGCCGCTGCTGGGCCGGATCTTCGTCGGTGAGCGCCGCCACGCCATCGGCACCACGGCCAACATGAAGCGCATCGGCGGCACGACCGTCGACACGGTCCACTGCTTCCAGGAGCCCACCGATCCGGTGGCCAGGGGCGATGGGCCCGACCCCTGCCTGGCCCTGGGGCCGAAGGGGAAGGACCTTCCCACCCTCTTCTTCCTGGGGGACAGCCACACCCACGTGCTGATTCCCCTCGGGGAGAAGCTGCTGGCCAGCGGCCGCTTCAACGTGTCCTTCATGGCCCGGGGCGGCTGCCCGGTGCCCTTCTTCCCCCGCTGGGCGGAGGGCGCCCCGGAGCAGACCCGCTACCGCCGCTGCCGCCCCTATGCCGACAACGAGGAGCGCCGGGTGCTGGCCCGCCTGCGGCCTGGAGACCGGGTCGTGCTGGTGTCGAATCTGGCCGGCCACCTGAAGGGAATCCAGGGGGAGACCCGCTTGAACGCCGAGGCCTCCTATGCCGCCGCGCTGCGGCGATTCGATGCCGAGGTGCGTCGCCGTGGGGCGGACGTGGTGGTGTTCGGCCCCCTGCCCACCTTCCCCCAGCTGAAGATCGGCGGTCCGCTCACCCTCTGCCAGACGGAGTGGTTCCGTCCCGCCTGGTCCCTCGGTTCCCAGTGCCAGCCGGTGCTGCGGCCGCGCCGGCAGGAGCTGGCCGCGATCGCTCCGGCCCAGCGCCTGCAGGAGCGCACCATCCGCGACCTGGCCGGCACACGCCTGTTCACCCCTTTCGACAGCATCTGCCCGCCGACCCAGGCCGTCTGCTCCAGCGTCCGGGCCGGGACGCCCCTCTACAGCGACGAGACCCACCTCACCAACGCGGGTGCCCTGCTGCTCTATCCCCGCCTGATGGCCTTCCTCGAGGGTCAGGCGGACGGGGCGCCGCCACCCAGCTGATCGCTCCCCAGCTGATCGCTGCCCAGCTCCTGCTCGATCAGGGCATCGAGGGTCACGGCGCTGCGCACCAGGGACTGGTAGCGCTGCACCACCCGCCGGTTGCGCTCCAGCCAGCTGCCGGCGTCCCCACCGCCCCCGAGTGGGTGGCCGCCCGGGCCTGAGCGGTCGTCATCCAGCAGCTCGAGATCGCTCTGGTGGGCCAGCAGGGCGACCACCAGGCTGTGGATCCGCTGGCGTCGATCGCTCATGGGCAGGGGGTGGGGCCGGCACGTCCGGGAGCATCATGGCCATAAGTGGCACAGGGGCACGGCTGGAGGGTTCGCTGCTGGAGGTGCTGGGCACCGATGCCGCCGGCCTGGCGGGTCTCTCCCGCCACTGGCAGGACCGGATCCGGCAGGCCGATCTGGTGGCGGCCCCCCGGCGTCTCCTGGCGGACCTCGAGGCCTGGCGGGGTGAGGCCCCCGCGCCGGAGCTGCTGGCCAGCGACCGGCCCGCCGACCTGCTGCCCCGGCTGGAGCGGGCCCTTTCCACCGGCCAGCGGGTGGTTCTCCTCGCCAGCGGCGACCCCCTCTGGTTCGGCATCGGCCGTCTGCTGCTGCAGCACCTTCCGGCCGAACGCCTCCGCTTCCATCCGGCCCCCACCTCCCTGCAGCTCGCCTTCGCCCGTCTGGGGCGGCCCTGGCAGGACGCCTCCTGGATCAGCCTCCATGGCCGTGACCCCGAGCCGCTGGCGGCCCGTTTGCAGCAGCGGCCCGCCGCCCTGGCGGTGCTGACCGATCCGGCCCGGGGCGGCGCCGACGCCGTGCGCCGGATCCTGCGGGCGTCGGGGCTGGAGGCCGCCTATGAGCTCTGGCTGGGGGAGCGCCTGGGCCATCCGGCGGAGCGGCTGCAGCGGCTGGCGCCCGACGACCCCCTGCCGCCCGATCTCGATCCCCTGCACCTGGTGCTGCTGATCGCGCTCCAGCCCGCCGTGCCTCCGCCTCAGGCCCTGCCGCTGTTCGGCCTGGCCGATGGCCTCTGGTTGCAGCACCCCGATCAGCCGGGGCTGATGACCAAACGGGAGGTGCGTATCCAGCTGCTGGCCGATCTGGAGCTGCCCGAGACAGGGGTGCTCTGGGACATCGGCGCCGGGGTGGGGTCGGTGGGGCTGGAGGCGCTGCGCCTGCGCCCCGCCCTGGAGCTGTGGGCGGTGGAGCGCCGGCCCGGGGCCGCCGCCCTGATCGGCGCCAACGCGGACCGGCTGGGGGTGCGGCCTACGGCGGTGCTGGAGGGGGAGGCCCCGGCCGCCCTGGCCCCCCTGCCCGATCCCGACCGGGTGCTGATCGGCGGCGGCGGCCGGGACCGGCGCGTGGTGCTGGAGGCGGTGCTGGACCGGCTGCGGCCCGGCGGGGTGGTGGTTCTGCCCCTGGCCACGGTCGAAGCCCTGGCCCAGCTCAGGCCCCAGCTGGAGCAGGCCGGGCTGGCGGTGACGGTCAGCCAGATCCAGGCCTGGCGCGGCGCCCCCCTGGCGGAGGGCACCCGCCTGGCGCCCCTCAATCCCGTGCTGGTGCTGAAGGGGTCGCGCCCGGCAGCGGGGTGATCCGCACCGGGGTGCCCACGCTGATGCCGAGCACGGCGGCCTGGCCCGCCGCCAGTTCCAGCACTCCGTCCATCGGCGTGTCGGGGCCGTAGCTGCGGCAGGGCAGGTTCATGCAGGGGGGCACGTCCGTCTCCAGGGCCGCCACGCGACCGTCGCGGATGAACAGCATGTCCAGGGGTTCGGGCGTGCGGTGCATCCAGAAACGGGCCACGGCGGGGGGCGCATAGGGGAACCACATGCCACGCAGGTGGGGCAGGGGCGGGCGCATCTGCAGCCCCATGGCGTACTGGCGCTCGCCCCGGGGCACCTCCAGCTGGATGCAGCGCGCCGGTGGCGGCCCTTCCAGGCACCACTGGGCGGTGATGGGCAGGAACTGGGGCGGGCTCTGGCTCAGACCCGGCCCGCAGCCGAGCAGCCCGACGACGCCGGCGATGGTCAGGCTCCGGAGCAGGGAACGGCTCATGGCACGGGCCCCACGGGGGGACGCCCGTCGCTGAGGCAGTAGCCCCGCCCCCGCACGGTGTGGATCAGCCGCGGTTCCCCGTCCTGCTCCAGTTTCTGGCGCAGATAGCGCACGTAGACCTCGATCACGTTGCTGGCACCTCCGCCCTGGTCGGCCCAGATCTCCTCAAGGATCTGCTCCCGGCTCACGACCGTTCCCTTCTGACGCAGCAGCAGCAGCAGCAGCTGGTACTCCCGGGCCGTCAGGCTGAGCTGGCGCTGACCGCGCCACCCCTGGCAGGCCACCGGATCGATGCGCAGATCCGCCACCTTCAGCAGCGTGGACACCGGCATGGGGGCCTGGCGCCGGGCGAAGCCCAGGTGCAGCCGCAGCCGGGTGAGCAGGTCGCTCGTGCCCAGGCTGGGCAGCCAGAAATCATCGGCGCCCCACTCCAGGCAATGGCTGCGGCTCTCGACGCTGTCGCTGGTGATGCCGAGCAGCAGTGGGCGGGCCCCCAGCCGGCGACGCAGCTCCGGGATCCGCGCTTCGCTGCCGGGCGACAGGACCACCGCCGCCGGCAGCTCCTCCCCGGACTCCTGCAGCTGCGGCCGGTAACCGGAGACCTCCAGCCGCGGCGCGAGGCCTGCGGCCTCCGGGCCCACCAGCAGCACCACGGTCGGTGGTGAGGACGTGGTCGAGGGTGGCGTGGTCGAGGGTGGCGTGGTCACAGGGGGGCGTCGGCGTGGCTGCTGGAGGGCTTGGCCACGTGGGGCAGGCCCCAGCCCAGCTTGTTGCGCAGCACCTGGAAGAACTCGTGGTCGGCCAGCCGCACGAAGCGCACCGGATGCTCGCTGCGGCGCACCAGCACCCGGTCCTCGGGCCAGATGTAACAGCCGGCGCTGCCGTCGACCACCATCATCAGCCGCTCGGGGGTGGCGGGGAACACGGTCACCGGCTCCTGGTCGCTGAAGACCAGGGCCCGGGAGGCGAGGGAATGGGCGGCGATCGGTGTCAGCTGCAGCACCGGACAGTCGGGGGTGATCACCGGCCCTCCGGCGCTGAGGGCGTAGGCGGTGGAGCCGGTGGGGGAGGAGAGGATCACCCCGTCGGCGGCGATGTCCACGGGGGCGTGGCGGCCGATGGCGATCTCGAAGTGGCACATGCTGGTGAGCGGCTCCCGGTGCAGGGCCATCTCGTTGAGACAGAGCACCTCCCAGCGCCGCTGCTCGCCCCGCATCACGCTCACCACCAGCATGGAGCGCTCCTCCACGGTCCATTCCCCGGCCACCACCTGGGCCAGGGCCTGGTCCAGGTCCTTGAGGTAGGCCTCCGCCAGGAACCCCAGATGGCCGGTGTTGATCGTCAGGATCGGCACGCCGATCGGGGCGGTCTGGCGGGCGGCGGAGAGAACGGTGCCGTCCCCCCCCAGCACCAGGGCCAGGGCCATCTCCTCATCGAAGCTGGCGGGCACGCAGGCGGCGTAGCCCCGGGAGCGCAGGTGCTGGTCGGGATTGGCGAAACCCACCACGCCACCGGAGCTGCTCACCCGTGCGACCTCCAGCCCGGCGGCGGTCAGCCGGTTCTCGATCAGGTCGGCGGTGCTGATCGCCAGATCCTTGCCGTCATTGACGATCAGTCCGACCCGGGGCACCGATCGCAGGCTGAATGGCAGACAGACTCTAGGAGGACGCGGAACGGCAGCCACGGCTGCAGGGGACGGGCGAAACCAGGTTGGGGAGATGGCCTTTCGGCCTCCCTGGCCGTCGTCGCCGAACAGGGCCTGCAGGCCGAGTTGCCAGTGCCCGGATGGTTGAAGACAAAGCGACAGCGTTAACATCCGGGCACTTCGTCCCGTCGGCTGCTGCCGGTGAAGCTTCTTTACATCGGTGGTCTCGAGCACAGCGGGACCACCCTCACCGAGCAGTTGCTGAGCAGCCATTCCCGCAGCCTCAGCCTGGGAGAGATCGCTTCCTTCTTCTCTCCCTCCCACATGAAGGCCTATCTCCGTGCCTGGGGAGATCATGACGACGTGCGTCGCTGTTCCTGTGGCAGTGACTGGGAGGATTGTTCCTTCTGGGGACAGCTCACCCATCTCAATGGCCTGAATTCAGACCTTCCTCTGGACGAGAAATATGCCCAGCTGATCAGATTCATCCGACGCCAGCTTGGTGATGATGTGCTGGTGACGGATTCTTCCAAGTCCGTGGAAGCCCTGGGCGCCCTGCGCAGTGCCCTGCGGCGCGAAGCCGCCAGCCAGGATCGTTTCGGGCTGATCCTCGTGACCAAGGATGTGCGCAGCTTCACGGCTTCGATGAAGCGCAAGAGTGGCGGCAAGGGGCTGCTTTCCGATTTCCGTTCGATGAACTACTGGACCCATGCCAATACCAAGTGGTTGAAGGTTCTGGCCGCCGATCCTTCCATCCCCCATCGCATCAACCTTTACGAACACCTCTGTCTCGATACGCTGGGTCAGGTCAACGCGCTGCTGGCGATGGTTGAAGAAGCCCCCCTCCCCAGCCTGGACATCGCCAACACGCGATCGCACATCGCCATGGGGAACAAGGACTTCCTGATGCGCAATCGCAGCCGTGTCCGCTACGACCAGCGCTGGTTCACCGATGACGCCATTCTTTTGGCCTATCTCATCAACGGCCCGGCCAGACGTCTCAACCACCGTTTCTATCGAATGGGCCAGCAGCTCGCCGCAGACCTGCCCAGGAGTTCAGCGATCTGAGGAGGCTGAATCAGGAGGGTGCGATCGACCAGGGTGCACGGCCGATCTCAGAGAACGCGGCTCAGAACTGCTCCAGGAAGCGCAGATCGCTGTTGAACAGCCGGCGGATGTCGTCGATGCCGTGGCGCACCATGCAGAACCGCTCCACCCCCAGGCCGGCGGCGAAGCCGCTCCAGCGTTCCGGATCGATGCCCAGGCCCTCCAGCACTGCCGGGTCCACCATGCCGCAGCCCATCACCTCCAGCCAGCGGCCCCGCCACTGCACGTCCACCTCGGCGGAGGGCTCGGTGAAGGGGAAATAGCTGGCCCGGAACCGCACCGGCAGATCACCGAAGAACTGCTGCAGGAAGGTGGTGACCGTGCCGCGCAGGTGGCTGAAATCCAGCCCCTCGTCGAGGGCGAGCACCTCCACCTGGTGGAACACCGGCGAGTGGGTGGCATCCACCGCATCGCGCCGGTAGACCCGCCCGGGGGCGATCACCCGCACCGGCGGGGGGTTGGCCTCGAGGTGGCGGATCTGCACGGGGGAGGTGTGGGTGCGGAGCAGCCGGTCGCCCCCCAGGTAGAAGGTGTCCTGCATGTCCCGGGCCGGGTGGTGCTCCGGGATGTTGAGGGCGGTGAAGTTGTAGTGGTCGGTTTCGATCTCGGGCCCTTCGGAAACCCGGTAGCCGAGGCCGGCGAAGATGTCGACGATCTCCTCGATCGTGCTCTGCAGCGGATGGCGGTGGCCCGGCGGCACGTAGCTGCAGCCCGCCGTCACATCGATCCGCTCCCGCTCCAGCCGCTCCGCCATGGCGGCGCTGCGGACGGCCTCGAGCCTGGCGCCCAGCAGCTGCTGCACCTGGTCCTTGAGGAGGTTGGCCCGCTGGCCCACCAGGGGGCGCTCCTCACCGGGGAGGCGGCCCATGGCACCGAGCACCCCGGAGAGCCGTCCCTTCTTGCCCAGCAGGCCCACCCGCAGCTCCTCAAGGGCCGTGGCGTCCCCGGCGGCGGCGATGGCGGCGGCGGCCTCCGCCTCCAGGCGCTCCAGCTGGTCGGTGAGCTGCTGCAGGCTGACGGTGGTGCTCACGGCACGGATCGGGGGGAGGAAGCGACTGTAGGCAGCAGCGTCTAGCTTGCCGGCAGTCCACGCGGTCGAGGCCGATGGCACCGCTCCGGATCCTGATCAGCAACGACGACGGGGTGTTCGCCGACGGCATCCAGGCCCTGGCGGCCGAGGCCGTCGGCCGCGGCCACACCGTCACCGTGGTCTGCCCGGACCGGGAGCGCTCCGCCACCGGCCACGGACTCACCCTCCAGACCCCGTTGCGGGCGGAGCGGGCCGACGAACTCTTCGCGGCGGGCGTCACCGCCTGGGCCTGCAGCGGCACCCCCTCCGACTGCGTCAAGCTGGCCCTGTTCCGGCTGCTGGAGCAGCCGCCGGACCTGGTGCTCTCCGGCATCAACCACGGCCCCAACCTCGGCACCGACGTGCTCTATTCGGGCACCGTCTCGGCGGCGATGGAGGGCACGATCGAGGGACTGCCGGCCTTGGCGGTGAGCAGCGCCGACTTCCACTGGCGTCGCTTCGAGGCGGCGGCGGCCCTGGCCCTTGATGTGGCCGAGCGGATGCTGGCCACCAGCTGGCCCGAGGGGCTGCTGCTCAATCTCAACGTCCCGCCCCGGCCCGCCGCAGACCTCGCCCCGCTGCGCTGGTGCCGCACGGCCGTGCGGCGCTACATCGATCAGTTCGAGAAACGCACCGATCCCCGTGGCCGCACCTACTACTGGCTGGCCGGCGAAGTGGTCGACGACCTCGAGGGCACCGGCGCCGGTCCGGCCGAATGGCCCACCGATGTGGCCTGGGTGCAGCAGGGCGGACCGTCCCTGACGCCCCTGCAGCCCGAACTCTTCTGGCGGGGCTCCGTCGCCTCATTGCCGGCCGTGGAGGCCTTGGGCGATCAGGTCTTGCGATAGATCCGCTGCAGCAGCCACAAGCTGAGGATCAGGGCGATCAGGTGGGCGAACAGCACCTGGGTGTTGCTCAGCACCGAAAGCATCTCGATCGAGGTGATCGGCAGCCCCACCACCCGGCCGCCGCTGCCTGGGGTCCCCTGCATCTGGGCCCCGAAGAAGCCCGGCACCTGCTGGGAGGCCTGCACGAAGAGGCTGCCGGCCAGGGCCTGATAGCCCACCGCCGCGAGGGTGAGCCCGCCCAGGTCGGCCAATAGACCGCGTTTCACCAGGCGCGTGGTTTCGCCCTTGCTGGGGCGTGCCGGGCTGGCCAGGGCGCGGCCGCAGCGCACCACCAGCCAGGATTGCCACAGACTCCAGAGCAGAACCAGGAATGACAGGGTGGTGAGGGAAAGGCCGGGGCCCAGCCCCAGGGCACGGGAGGAGTTGGCCGCCATCTGGCCGCCGATGTTGTTGAAGATCAGCACCCCCACCACCACCACTCCGAGGGCGAGCTGGACCCAGAAGCGCACCCAGCCCATGCGGCGCAGGGCATCGGCCATGCGCTGCAGATCCAGCGTGTCGACCATGGGGAGAAGGGCGAAGGCCCCAAACTTGGCATGGGAGGATCCAGCCGGCGAGGGCCGAGGCCGTTGATCCCGCTTCACGACCCCTCCAGCGCCCTGCGCCCCACCGCCGTCGCCCTGGGCAGCTTTGATGGCCTGCATCGGGGTCACCGGAGCGTGATCGCCGCCGTCACCGCGCCCATGGCCGCCGGCCAGGAGCGGGCGGTGCCCACGGTGGTCAGCTTCTGGCCCCATCCCCGCGAGGTGCTCCACGGCGAAACGCGGCTGCGGCTCGATCTCCCGGAGGAGAAGCTGGAACTGCTCGAACCCCTCGGCATCGAGCAGCTGGTGCTGGTGCCCTTCACCCGCGAGCTGGCGGCGCTGACCCCGGAGCCCTTCGTGCGCCAGGTGCTGGCCGAACGGCTCCAGGCCCGCAGGATCGCGGTGGGCACCAACTTCCGCTTCGGCGTCGATCGCCGCGGGGACGTGGACGACCTGGCCCGCATCGGCGCCAGCTTCGGCATCGACGTGCAGGTGGTGCCGATGCTGTGGGATGGGGCCGAGCGGGTGAGCAGCAGTCGCATCCGGCGGGCCCTGGCGGCCGGCGACATCGACGAGGCGGCGCGGCTGCTGGAGCGTCCCTACCGTTTCAGCGGCCAGGTGGTGAGCGGTCGGGGCCTGGGGCGCCAGCTGGGCTGGCCCACCGCCAACCTGGCGGTGGACGGCCGAAAGTTCCTGCCGCTGGAAGGGGTCTATGCGGCCCTGGCCTGGCGCGACGGCGGCGAGGGACCGATGGCGGCGGTGATGAACCTGGGCCCCCAGCCCACCGTCGATCCCCTGGCCCCATCGGCGGTGGAGGTGCACCTGCTGGAGCGCCGGCTGGAGCTGGTGGGGGCCCATCTGACCGTGCAGCCCCTGCGGCTGCTGCGGCGCCAGCAGGCGTTCGCCAGCCTCGAGGCCCTCAGCGAGCAGATCCGGCTGGATGCCGATCGGGCCGGCGATCTCTGCCGGACACTCGGACCCCCTGGGGAGGCTTCCACCTAGGGGCAGGACATCAGTTCCTCCCGCCCGAAGAAGCCCTCCCATACCCTGGAGGCCTCACCCGCCCCGGTCCGGTGACGCCCCAGCCTCCAGTCCCGTCGCCGCCGCTGTCCGGCCGTGAGCGTGGTTCCACCCACCGTGCCGCCAGCGAGCGTGCCGCCATCGAGCGGCTGCTTGATGCCAACCTCGACCGGGCTCGGGAGGGGCTGCGGGTGCTGGAGGACTGGGCCCGCTTCGCCCTCGACCGTCCCGACCTGGTGGCCCGTACCAAGGACCTGCGCCAGCGCCTGGGGCGGCTGCACCGGACCTCCTACAAGCTGGCCCGGCACACCGCCAGCGACCCGGCCACGGGCCTGGCCCATCCGGCCCAGGCCGAACGGCAGGACGGCGCCAGTGTCCTGGCCGCCAACGCCGGACGGGTGCAGGAGGCCCTGCGGGTGCTGGAGGAGTTCGGCCGGCTTGAGGACCCGGAGCTGGCGGCCGAGGCGGCGTCGATCCGCTACGCCCTCTACGACGTGGAGGTGGATCTGCTCCAGGCCGGCCGTGACGGCGACGGGCGCCGGGCCCTGCTGCGCCGCTGCCATCTGTACCTGGTGACCAGCCCGGTGGACGGCCTGGAGGCCGTGGTGGCCGCCGCCCTGGCGGCGGGGCTGCAGCTGGTGCAGTACCGCGCCAAACCCGACGCCCCCCTGGATGACCGGAGTCGCTTCGCCCAGGCCAGCGCCCTGCGCCAGCTCTGCCACCGCCATGGCGCCCTGTTCCTGGTCAACGACCGCATCGACCTGGCCCTGGCGGTGGGGGCCGACGGCGTCCACCTCGGCCAGGGCGACCTGCCGCCCTCGGTGGCCCGCCGCCTGCTGGGGCCCGACCGGCTGATCGGCCGCAGCACCCACCGGCTCGAGGACTTGCGCCAGGCGGTCGCCGATGGCTGCGACTACGTGGGGGTGGGGCCCGTCAACGCCACGCCCACCAAGCCCGGCCGCGAGCCGGTGGGGCTGGCCTACGTGACCCAGGCGGCGGCGGAATCCCCCCTGCCCTTCTTCGCCATCGGCGGCATCGATCCGGGCAACCTGGCCGCCGTGCGCCGTGCCGGGGCGGATCGGGTGGCGGTGGTGCGGGCCATCACGGCCGCCGCCGACCCCGGCGCCGCGGTCGCCGCCCTGCTGGCGGGGCTGGAGGCTGAGGCATGACGGGTGGCATGACGGGAGACCTGCTGCTGCGGGTCAATGGGGAAGCGCGCCGCTGCCCCGCGGGTCTGTGTCTCGATGCCGTGCTCGTGGCGCTCGGCTACCAGCCGCGTCTGGTGGTGGTGGAGTTCAACGGTGAGATCCTGCCCAGGGATCGCTGGCCAGCCCAGGCTGTGGTGGAATCCGATGTGCTGGAAGTGGTCACCATCGTGGGGGGCGGTTCCTAGATTCCTGCCATCGCAACGTCGTACCCCATGGGTTCCCGCTTGTTCCGGCGCCTGGCCGGTCTGATGGTCGTGCCCGTGCTGGTGGCCGGCCTGGTGATCGCCTCCCCGCCGCCGGCCCAGGCCGCCAGCGGTGGTCGCATCGGTGGTGGCAGCTTCCGTTCGGCGCCCTCCATGCCCCGCAGCTACGGCGGCGGCGGTGGCTACGGGGGCGGCAGCTTCGGCGGCGGCGGCTACCGGGGCGGCGGCATCGGCTTCCCCTTCATCGTGCCGATCTTCGGTTTCGGTGGCGGCGGCCTGTTCGGTTTTCTGATCCTGATGGCCGTGGCCGGCGTGGTGGTCAACGCCCTGCGCGGCGGTGGCGGCGGCCCGGCCCTGGCGGGTTCCGGTTCCGAGCTTTCCTACAGGCCACGCCCGGACGGGCCGGTCTCGATCGCCCAGGTCCAGGTGGGCCTGCTGGCGTCCGCCCGCGATCTCCAGGACGATCTGCGCCGGCTGGCCGGTTCGTCGGACACCTCCAGCAGCAGCGGCCTGCAGCGGGTGCTGCAGGAAACCAGCCTCTCCCTGCTGCGCCATCCCGATCTCTGGGTGTACGCCAACGGCGAAGTGGGCCAGGTGCCCTTCGCCAGCGCCGAATCCACCTTCAACCGGCTCTCCATGCAGGAGCGCAGCAAGCTGGAACGCGAACTCACCGCCAACGTGGCCGGGCGCCGCTTCAGTGAGCCCGCCCCCGTGGCCCCCGGTGCCAGCGATGCCGCCAGCGATTTCATCGTCGTCACCCTGCTGGTGGCCAGCCGGCGCAACCTGGCGATCAAGGGGGCCGGCACCGCCGACGACCTGCGCGATTCGCTCCAGAAACTCGGTGCAGTCGGCGCGGACGATCTGCTGGCCATCGAGGTGATCTGGCAGCCGGAAGGGGCCGGCGAGGTGCTCACCACCGAGCAGGTGATCACGGCCTACCCCAACCTGCAGCATCTCTGAACCTGCGGCCTTGCCGGCCGGCCTGCCGTCCCCCACACTGCGCGGCAGAAGCCGCAGGCGCCGATGCCTCCCCATCGGATCAGCTGGATCAACTCCCCGGTGCTGCTGGAGGCCATCGAGCGTTACGAGCAGGGCCGTCTGCCGCGCCCCCTGGCCCTCTGGCTCCAGACCGTGCTGGAGCTGGAGGCTCCTCCGGCGGGTCCCCTGCGTCCCGGCGGCTGATCAGCCGGCCCGGTCCAGCTGCAGGATCCGCAGGGCGGCCATGGCGGCCCCGTAGCCGTTGTCGATGTTCACCACGGTGAGCCCGGGGGCGCAGCTGGCCAGCATGCCCATCAGGGCCGCCTGGCCGCCGGCGCTCACCCCATAGCCCACCGCCACCGGCACCCCGATCACCGGCTGGGGCAGCAGGCCGGCCAGCACGGTGGGCAGGGCCCCCTCCATGCCGGCGCAGGCGATCAGCACCCGGGCCTGGCGCAGCCCCTCCAGCTGCCCCAGGAGCCGGTGCAGTCCGGCCACGCCCACGTCGAGCACCAGGTCGCTGGCCACCCCATGGCAGGCCAGGCCCAGGCGCGCCTCGGCCGCCACCGTGAGGTCGCTGCTGCCGCCGCCGAGCACCGCCACCCGCCCGAGGGCCGGATCCGGCGGCGGCGGTGCGGGCCAGGTGAGGCAGCGGGCCAGCGGATGGTGGACGGGGGCTTCCCCGTCCCCGAGGGCCCCAAGGGCGTCCAAGCGCTCCTGGAGCCGCCGCTCCACCGCCGCGGCCTTCTCCGCCGACATGCGGGTCACCAGGGCCAGCTCCCCGGCCCGGCGCATCTCCAGCATCACGGCGGCGATCTGCTCGACGCTCTTGTGCTCGCCCCAGACCGCCTCCACCATGCCGAGCCGCCCGCGGCGGCCCAGGTCGAGCCGGGCGTCCTCGCTCAACGCCCCTCCTCCTCCACCGGCGGGGTCAGAGCCACCCACTCCAATTCGCCGGCGTGGACCAGGGGAAAGGGGTTGGCGGCCCCGGCCAGCCACCGGGCCTCAGGATCGCGGGACAGGGCCCGCCGGGCCGCGACCTCGAACCGACCCTGCACCGCATCGATCTCGCTGGCCGGGATGGCCAGCCACTGGCGGCGGCTGCGCCAGCGGATCAGCAGCAGACCTTCCTCCCGTTCCGCGTCCCAGAGCAGCTCCCGGCCCAGGAAGCCGTCCTGGCGTTGCAGCCACGGTCCCCAGCTCTCCTCCTCCGCCTGCAGCCAGGCCCCCCGGGCGTCGGCGGGCACCTTCACCCTCAGGTGCTCCACCACCGGCCCCTGGGGCTGGGCGAGGGCGGCCGGGGTGGCGGCCTGGGCCGTGGCGGGAAGGCCGACCAGCACGACAGTGAGCAGGAAGAACGCGGCCAGCAAGGTAGCCAGCCAGCGGTTCGGTCGACGGATCACGGCCGCTGCAGCAGCGCCACCGCATGGCAGGCGATGCCCTCCTGGCGGCCCGTGGGCCCGAGTCCCTCGTTGGTGGTCGCCTTGACCCCCACCTGCTCAGGGGCCAGGCCCATGCGGCCGGCGATCGCCTCCCGCATGGCGGCGATGTGGGGCTTGAGCCGGGGCCGCTCCGCCACCACCACCGTGTCGACGTTCAGCACGAGCCAGCCCCGCTCCGCCACCAGCGCCACCACCTGCTCCAGCAGCACCAGGCTGTCGGCGCCACGCCAGCGCTCGTCCTCCGGCGGAAAGTGGGTGCCGATGTCCCCCAGGCTGAGGGCCCCCAGCAGGGCATCCATCAGGGCGTGCACGAGTACGTCGGCGTCGCTGTGGCCGTCCAGCCCCAGGCCGTCGGGGTGCTCCAGGCGCACGCCGCCCAGGATCAGGGGACGGCCGGGGACGAGCCGGTGGATGTCGTAGCCGTTGCCGATGCGCAGCTGCATGGGGGGCGGTGGGGGCGGATCCAGTGTCGCCGGTGCGGGGCGATGGCGCGCCTCAGGTTTCCTGCTCCGCCTGCCACTGGGCCAGCAGGTCGGCGCGGCGCTCGCGGGTGCGGGCCACCTGCTGCTCCTGGCGCCAGCGGGCGATGGCGCCATGGTCGCCGCTGCGCAGCACCTCCGGCACCGCCATGCCGCGGAACTCCGCCGGCCGGGTGTAGTGGGGGTGCTCCAGCAGCAGGCTGCTGTGGCTTTCGGCTTCGAGGCAGTCCGGTGAACCCACGGTGCCGGGAAGCAGCCGCACCACGCCGCTGATCACCACCAGGGCCGGCAGCTCCCCGCCGGTGAGCACGAAATCGCCCAGGGACACCTCCTCGTCCGCCAGGGGCCGGATGCGCTCGTCGAAGCCCTCGTAGTGGCCGCAGAGCAGCACCAGCTGGTCGTGCTCGGAGGCCCAGCGGCGCAGGTCGCGCTGGTGCAGCGGCTGGCCCTGGGGGCTCATCAGCAGCACGCGGCGGCGCGGCAGCACCGGGATCGCCTCGAAGGCGGCGTAGACCGGCTCGGGCTTGAGCACCATGCCGGCACCGCCGCCGTAGGGCACGTCGTCCACCTTGCGGTAGCGATCGGTGGCGTGGTCGCGGGGGTTGTGGGTGTGGACCTCGGCGATGCCGGCGGCGAAGGCACGGCCGATCACCCCCAGCCCCAGCAGGGGCGTGAAGGCGTCCGGCACCAGGCTCACCACGTCGAAGCGCATGGGGAGCTCAGCCGGCGGGTCGGCTGACCCGCCGGATCTCGGAGCTGAAGCTGGCCCGGCCCGGGCGGCCGTCGGGGTGGTGCTCCACGCTGCTGCGCAGGCGCAGGTTGGCCTTGGTGAACCAGATCCGCTCCCGCACCGACGCCCCGGCCCGCTCGCTGGTCAGCTCCAGGCTCCCATCCGGCCACAGCTGCCAGTGCCCCGTGCTGGCGGCCCCGTCCGGGGCGCTGCCCTGGAAGCCGCCGTCGGGACGGAACAGCAGCCGGTGGCGGCCACCGCCGGGTGGGGTGATCTCCAGCCCTCCCGGCTCGCCGCTCTGCTCAGGGGCCAGGTAGGTGACCGTCAGTTCGCCCCGCTCGGAGCTGTGCCAGCTGGCCTCGTCCGCCTCGGCCTCCCGCGCCGCCTCTGCCGCCTCCTCGAGGCTGAAGCAGCTGCGCAGGGAGAGCCAGTCGCCGGCGCAGAAGGCCAGGAACGCCGCGATCGTCTCGGGAGGGAAGGGGGCGGCGGGCGGCTCGGTCGCGCTGGTCACGGAGGGGGCGGCGGGAGATCGGGGCCGGTGGGCCCCGGTTGGGATCCTCGCAAACCCCCCGCTGCAGGGGTGCGCTGTGGGGGCTGCAGAGCGCCGGCGGCCTCAGTCGCCCCGGTAGCCCAGCTCGGCCAGCCGGCCCGGATGGCTGCGCCAGTTGGGCACCACCTTGACGAACAGCTCGAGGTACACCGGACCGTCGAACACCTTCTGCATCTGCAGCCGCGCCCCCTGGCCGATCGCCTTGAGCATCTGCCCCCCCTTGCCGATCAGGATGCCCTTCTGGCTGCTGCGCTCCACCAGCACGGTGGCGAGCACGGCCGTGCGCACCTTGCCCTTCGCCTCCTCCTCCACGATCCGCTCGATCCGCACCGCCACCGAGTGGGGCACCTCCTCCCGGGTGAGGGTCAGCACCTGCTCCCGGATCAGCTCCGCCAGCAGCAGCTGCTCCGGCTGGTCGCTGACCGTGTCGGCCGGGTAGAGCAGGGGGCCCGGCGGCAGGTCGGCCGCCAGGGCCTCCACCAGGGCCTGGCAGCCATCGCCGTTGAGGGCGCTGCAGGGGTGCAGGGGCCAGGTCACGGGGCGATCGCCACCCTCCGCCATCAGCTCCCGGTAGGTGGCGGCCAGATCCTCGGCGTCGGCGCCGACCCGGTCGCTCTTGTTGAGGGCCACATGCACCGGCACGCGGCTGTGGCGGAGCAGGTCGACGATGAACCCGTCCCCCCGGCCGGCCGGCTGGCTGGCATCCACCAGCAGCAGCACCACATCCACCTCGCCGATGGCACCCCGGGCGCTCTGGACGAGGCGTTCCCCCAGCAGGTGATGGGGTTTGTGGATCCCCGGGGTGTCCAGCAGGATCAGCTGGGCGGCGGGGGTGGTGAGGATGGCCCGCAGCCGGTTGCGGGTGGTCTGGGCCACGGGGGAGGTGATGGCCACCTTCTGGCCCACCAGCTGGTTGAGCAGGGTGGATTTGCCCACGTTCGGCCGGCCGATCAGGGCCACGAAGCCGGAACGGAAGACAGGCGCTTCAGGGTTGCCCTCATCGGGCTGGGCATCGCCGGGGCTGGCGGTCGGGGCGCTCGGGTCCATAGCCTCAACACTGCCAGTCCGCGGGCCCCGCCGCCCGTCCGCCGCCATGACCGATGACGCCCCGCTGACCGAGACCCCCTTGAACGGGACCCCCCTGGCGCCGAGCTTCCCCCAGGCGATGGAGATCGCGGCCCAGTGGATCGGTCTCTGGGAAGCCGGGGAACTCAGCGATGAGGTGCTGGCCGATCGGGTGGGGGAGCTGGTGGCGAGCCGGGACGGGGCCCGTGGCTTTTTCGTGGTCGGCCTCACCGGCGAGGCGCCCCTGCTCGACCGGCTGCCGGAACCCCTGGTGGTCGCCCTGCGGCAGGTGGGTCCGGGGGTGGTGGATCTCACCGCGCGCAATCTGGCCATGAGCACGGCGATGGTGCTGCACCACCGCCGTTCAGGGGACCTGGAGCACCAGGCCGGCTCGGAGCGCGTCCAGCTGCGCAGCACCGAGCTGCTGCGCCAGCTGGAGCCGGTGGCCGTGAAGCAGCGCCTCGAGACCCTGCTGGCGGCCGCCGCGGAGGACGGTGCAACCGAGGCGGTGGTGGCGGAGGACAGGGCCTTCCTCGACCGCTGGGGGTACGACGCCGAACAGCGTCAGGCAATCGCCGCCGCCATCGAGGCCGTGGCTGACTGAGCCACGAACCCGGCAAACATCCTGGCCTGGGCCTCAGAACTTCAGGTAGAGCAGCGTCATGGCCTGAAGGGCGTCGAAAGTGACGCCATCGGGCAGGAAGACGTAGTTGACGTTGAACCCGAGGGTCACGTTCTGGGTGATGTTCAGATCGACGCCGCCGGTGAGCATGGCGTTCGTCTGGCCGGTGGAATAGGTGTTGGTGGCGATACCGCCCCCCAGGTAGGGGGAGACCACGGAGCGACGGAACAGATCCAGGGTGAGGGGCAACTGGAAGGAGGTCTGGCCGTTGTAGCGGCCCAGCACATCACGGTTGCCGAAGATCACACTGGGACGCAGGGAGACCGCCAGGGTTTCATTGAGTTTGTACCCGATCCGACCGGTGAACACCCCGCTGTTGGGCAGGTCACTGCCGAAATTGACGCCCCCACCGATGCCGTAGATGCCCACGTTCTCGATCGGTTTGCCCTGACGCGGCACGATCGCCAGCTCGGCGGGATCCCGGTTGGCCGGAGGCGGGAGGTAGTCGGCAGGAAGGGTGGCCGCGTCGGTGACGGGTTCCCAGCCGGCCGCCGCGGGCTCCGGGGCGATGGGGACCCAGGGAGCCGGTGGCGCCGGCAGCGACTGGGCCCGACCCGGATCGGCAGCCAGGGCCAGGGCCAGCCAGGCCAGACCGACCAGGGCGCCGCCGCCTGGGTGGAGCCGGATCCGCTTCACTGGGCCACCACGGCGCCGGCTGGACCGGCCGGGGCCGGGGTGGGGGCGGGAGCTTCCGCCACAGGGGCCACCGTGGCAGCGGCCGGGGGCGGTGGCGGGGCGATCGGGGCGCTGCTGGCCACCGGCGAGACCCGCACAGGGGCGGGGGTGGCCCTGTCCTCAGCAGGGAGCGGCTGCAGGTTCACGACCGTGGGGGTGACGGTCCCGGGGGCCTGGGCCGGCTGGCGGCTGGACCACTCCTTGATGTCCTCGATCACCGCGGGATCGTCCGGCTGGCTGAGCACATCGACGCTGCCGTCGGCCTGGATCGCAAGGGGCACCTGGGTGGGCTTGCTGACCCGGGTCGAGGGCACATGGATGACCCGGGCCTGCTGGAGCTTGGCCGTCTTGGTGGGCGTGGGGGTCGGCAGGGTGCGGATCGCCTGGCGCATCGGTTCCCTCAGGTTCTGGGGAATGGGAGCCATCGGATCGCCGCTGCTGGCCCAGCGGGCCCGCTCCGCCCGGGCCACGGTCGGCATGGCGGGCAGGCCAAGGTCCTGGATGGTGAGCACACCACCGAGGAGCTCGGAATTCGAGAAGTTGCGCTGCAGCAGGGTCTGGGCGCTGCCCAGGCCGGTGGTGCCGAGGGGAGGCCCATCGATGCGGAAGGACGCCGGGCGGGACGGGGCCTTGGCCAACTGGACCGGGGCGGTGCTCCGGCGGGCGACCGCCGGACGGCGACCGGGATCGGGCCGGGCGCGCGACACGTTGGAGGGACCGCTGAGATCGAGGCTGCGTGCGAGGGGGGCATCCAGCAGCGAACCGATCTTTTCGGAGGCCGAACTCAGCACATGGCCGGTGGTGGTGCCCAGGTCGTCGAGGGGCGAGGAGGTGTCGGGCGCTGGGGTGGTGGCCGTTGCTTCCGGCGCTGAGGCGATTGCTTCGTCCGTCCCCTTCGGATCAGCCGGCTGGGGGATGGTCATGTCCTTGACCCGCGACTGCCAGCGGTCGTGGGCATCGATGGCCAGCAGCGGCAGCCAGATGGACTGGCTCAGCAGGGCCCAGGCGATGGCTTTGGGGCTGATGGTGGGTTCGCGGTACATGGGAGGGCTCGAGAAGCGGTTTTCAGCGGAAGTTGTTGTTGTTTCTGTTGCCGTTGAATGTATCTCGGAAGAAATAATAGGAGCTGGCGGCCTGACTGAGGGGAACGATGACCTGATTGATGACGTCGAGGGCCTCGGCGTAGAAGGTGCGATTGACGATGATCGTGTCCCTGTCCCGGAGCGGGGGATTCAGCCCCTTGGAGACGCCGATCCCATCCCGGTAGCTGTAGACCTCCCGGGTGGTGGTGCCGTTGCGGTTGAGGCGGACGAGCTCGATGTCGTTCTTGTTGGCCCGCCAGTTCTCCGCACCACCGGCCCGGAAGATGGCCTCGGCCAGGGGGGTGTTGGCGGGAAGGCTGAGGTTGCCGGGGCTGCGGACCTCGCCGATCACCGAGACATTGATGGTGGCCGGGGCCAGGTTGGTGGCGCCGATCTGGAGGATTTCCTCGGGGATCAGATCCTCCGTGCGGGCGACCACGATCGTGTCGCCGTCGAACAGGATCGGGTTCTGCCGCTGGTTGCCGACCTGGAAGACCTGGGCCAGGTCCAGAACGGTCTGCTTCTGACTGCCGTCGGGCCCGGCCAGACGCCGCAGCAGCACCTTGCGGATGTCGGCGTTCAGGGTGACGCCGCCGGCGGTCTGGATCGCGGAAACTGGTGTGGAGAAGGAGGCCAGGGGGTAGAGGCCAGGACGACCCACCTCGCCGATGATGGTCACCTTCACGGGGCGGGGCGAAACGAGGCTGAGGATCAGCTCAGGCCGCACCAGCTGCTTCGCGTAGAGCGAGGTGAGCCAGCGGGTGGCCTGGCCGATGGTCAGGCCGGTGAGCTGCACCGATCCCAGGAGCGACAGGGTCGAAGTGCCGTCGGGAAGGATGGAGACCGCACCGCCGATGGCGGAGGCGGAAGGGTCGGTGAAGGTGAGTTGCAGACCATCCCCGGGGCCGAGGACGTAAAGATCGTTGTAGACCTCCGTGACCGTGAGGGGCAGAGGGGCCGAGGAGGCGGGGCCAGCCAGGGGAGCGGCGCTCACGGCCGCGGCACCGCGCCAGGGGGAATGGGGCGCCACCCCCTGGGGCACCGAGGCCTTCAGTCCTGTCGGAGCCACCATCGCACCGACCAGACCCAGTGCGCCGAGGGAGGAAAGACGCCGCCGGATCGTGGGGCGAAGGCTCCTGCCACGGGAGGTTCCGTCAGATGCTGCAGATCCCTGACCTGCGGCAGATTCCCGGCGTGCCGACTGGCCTGCAGATCCCTGGCGTACAGATGTTCTGGGAGGAGAAGCCACCGAAGGACATTAATCGGATTACCACCATAGACGCCCGAGTCAAGGGGGCATTCTTTGCTGGTTGCCATTATCATCGGCTCAACTTTCCCTGCGGTTCATAACGTGACAACGACGGGTGTTCCTCCTGAGACCTTTCCGGGTGGAACCGCGCGCCCGCTGTCCCTTCCCGCCGCGGGTGGTCCGGGTCCAGGCGCTTTCGATCCGTCGCAGCAGAGCCCCCTCAGCCCCATCGGCGAGGGCCAGTCCGGCGGCGGCGGCCTGGGGGGCCTCGTACGGACGGTCAAGCGCCGTCAGTCCATCTTTCTGATCACCTTCGCGGTGGTGACCGGCGTTCTGGCGATCAACACGCTGCGTCAGCGCATCTTCTCCCCCGTCTACCAGGGGGGGTTCCAGATGCAGATCAGCAACCCCTTCGACAACCCTGGCGGCGGCGGCGGCGGCGGTTCCGTTGAGACGATCGCCCGCAGCGAGATCAAGACCGATGTGCCCAGTCTCATCGTTCTGATGCGCAGCCCCCTGCTGCTCGGGCCGGTCGCCCAGCGTCAGGGCGTGCCGCTCCGGGCCCTGGAGAGCAACCTTTCCATCAACCAGGAGTCGGCCCGGGTCGACAACGTCCTCAACGTGTCGCTGCGCTGGCCCGATCCAGCCAAGGGCAAGGCGATCCTGCGGCAGCTCGCCAAGGATTACACCGCCTTCTCCCTGACCCAGCGCCAGGCGGCGGTCAACTCCGGCGTCCGCTTCCTCGACGAGCAGGCCCCCGCGATCGAGGAACGGGTCACCAAGCTCTCCCAGGAGATGCTCAGGTTCCGGGAACGCAACAATTTCGTTGACCCGGCCACGGCGGCCAGCCAGATCCTCGGGGCCCGCGAAGGTCTGGTCAACCAGCTGCGCACCCTTCAGAACGAGCAGGTGCAGCTCGACAGCCAGCTGAAATCGATCCAGACCGGCAAGCTGCAGTTCACCCCCAGCGGTGCCCCCACCGCCCTTGAGCAGCTGGGTCGGAACAGCGTTCTGGTGCCGGGCAGGGGGGGATCTTCCGGAGCCGAGGCTGCCAGCGGCACCAAGACGCCCCTTGACCTCCTCAACCAGTTTGAACAGGAACTGGCCACCGCCAAGGGCACGTTCAAGGACAACTCTCCGATCGTTCAGTCCCTGATCGCCCGCCGCAACCAGTTGCTCCCCGTTGTGCAGCGGCAGGCTGCCGACGCCGTCAAGGCCCGGCTGCTTTCCAACGTGGCCCAGCAGGATGAGATCAACCGTCAGATCCTTCTGCTGAGCGAGAACTTCCGGAACAATCCCCAGAAGATGTCGGAGTTCGAGAACATCAACCAACGGCTCTCGATCGCCAGGGAGCAGTACTCCTCCTACATCCAGGCCAGGGAGCGTTACCGGCTCGAGATGGCCCGTTCCATTTCCCCCTGGGAAGTGATCGGACCTCCCGATTTCGGCGGCAGTCCGGTGGAGCCCAACATCCAGCGCAACCTGCTGAGGGCGATCATGATCGGTCTTCTGGCCGGTCTCGGCGCCGCCATCCTCCGCGAGCGGACCGACAACGTTTTCCACACCCCCATGGAGGTGGAGAAGGACCTGCAGCTGCCGGTTCTGGGTCTGATCCCCTACCTGCCCCTCGAGCCCGGTGTCGACATCGCCACCAGCATCTCCAAGATGTCCTCGAGCGAGCGCTTCGCCATCAAGGAGTCGCTGCGCAGCCTGTTCACCACCTTCCGACTGCTCCGCGCCGACAGCAGCATCCGCATGGTGGGCATCACCTCCTCCACCCAGGGGGAAGGCAAGTCCCCCGCGGTCGCGGTGTTTTCCCGCACCCTGGCCGACCTCGGCCTCAAGGTGCTCGTCATCGACTCCGACATGCGGCTGCCGATGCAGGCCCGCTACCTGGGTGTGGAGCAGGGCGACGGCCTTTCCACCCTGCTCTCGGATTCAACGCGCAAACCGACGGATTTCATCCACTCCATCGCCGAGAACATGGACGTGCTTCCGGCCGGCCCGAAGCCGCCCGATCCGGCCAAGCTGCTCAACTCAACCCGCTGCAAGGAAGTCATGGACGAGATCCGTGCCCTTCCCGGCTACGACATCATCGTCGTGGATGCGCCTCCCTGCCTGATGCTGGCCGATCCGATCCTGCTGGGAGAGAAGCTCGACGGCATCCTCTTCCTGGTCGGCCTCGGCAAGGTGAGTCGTGAGCTGGCTCCCCAGGCCAGCCGTCGCATCCGGGCCTCCGGGGTGGATGTGCTCGGCATCATCTGCAACCAGGTCAATTTCCCCAGCCGCCTCAACGATTACGGCTACGAATACGGCTACTACTACCACTACGCCTACGCGTCGGCGTCGGGTTACGCCAAGAGCGCCAGCGAACCTTCCACCGGTGGATTCGGCAGTTATGTGCAGCGCTATCGCGACAGCTACATGAAGGGTGCCGCGACCAATTCCTACATCTCCGCCCGCTACAACGAGGGCGAATCCGACGTCAAGACCTACTACCGCGAGGACGAGGATCAGGGGTCTGCGCCCGTCGCCTCCAATGGCGGCCTCGGACCCAGCGCCGGCTCCTCCAGTTCCCTGCCTCCCGCCGAGAGGGTTTCCTCCCGTCGCCACCGTCCCTCCAGTGATGGTGGTGGCGGCCCGATGGGCTGGCTGCGCAAGCGCTTCGGGAACAGGGGCTGAGGGTTCGGTTCGTTTCAGCTCAGGGTTCGCTGCAGGTGAGGGCCCGTTTCAGGGGCCCTTCCCCCCGCCAAGGAGGGGCTCCACCGGCCCCGTCTCCAAACCGTCACCCATGGCTGGGCGGGCGCAGAGCAGCATTTCGAGCATCACCAGGTGGTCATAGATGGGCATGGCCATCGGGTGGCAGCGACGCACCCAGGCCAGGGCCGCCAGCGGATCGATGCCGCGCAGTCGGGCCGTCAGGCCAACCGCCAGAAGGGGGGAGCGTTCGTACCCCGCCATGCAGTGCAGATAGATGGGAGCGGCCTGGTTCACCAGCGCTTCCGCCCTCGCCAGGGCCAGGGCCAGTCGCTCCTGGCGCAGCGGCTCCTGCTGCCTGTGGTCGGGCAGGGAGACCCGGTCGCTGCTCCAGCCGGGGGGAACGATCAGGGCGCTTTCCTCCTCCGGATAGCAGCAGCTGAAGCGGCTGCGGATCCCGGCCTCCTCCAGCTGTTGCCAATGCCTGGCCGTGCGCGGCATGGGACCGATCGCCAGCTGACCGTTGAGCACCCAGCTGCAGGGCAGGGAGCGGTCGGGCATCGGCGGCAGGGGCCGGTCCTGCCTCAGGCTATGGAGAAACTGCCGCAGGGGGCCCATCATCGGCGTGCCCTCGACGGGTGGCGCTTGTCGGTTGCGCTCACGTCCGGGTTCGCAGCACCGGCTCCACCAGGGCCAGCACCTGCTGCCAGAGGCGGTCGGAAGGGGGCTTTCCCTTGGGCCCACGCAGGCTGATCAGGGTGCAGGCATAGGTGCGATGGGGCTGGAGCCCGATCACCTTCTCGATGGCGGACTCCCTCCCGACCGCCAGACGATCGGCGAGGGTGGTGAGCTGTTCACGGGTGACCCCGAAGGGCTTCTCCGGGCCAGGGCCTGACATCAGGCAGGTCTGGAGGGTGGGGCGGTCCTTGGTCAGTCCCCTTGCCGTCGGGACCGGGCTGCCGATCAGGCGGCGCTGGATGAGATTCAGGCTGGCCTGGTCCCGCCCGATGACACTGGTCTGGAAGTTGAAACGCTGGCGCACCGTGCCGCCCATCAGGGTCAGCTCGAACCCCTCCTGCAGGGGCAGGACGACCGGCGCCGTGGTGGAAAGTTCGTAGCTGCGCTTCGCCGGCCAGGGGGGGGCGAGGCTGGGGGCCGTCTCCGGCAGCAGCTGGGCCCCGCGCAGCGCCGCTTCCAGCTGCTCAGCCGGCAGGGCACGCGGTGCCGCGGGCCAGCGCGGCAGCAGGATCGCCTGGGTCGCCAGAAGGGCCGCAGCGACGGCGAAGGTGCCGTACCAGCGGACCAGAAGGGGAGGGGTGATCACGCTCCTTCCCCCGGTTGCGGCGGGGCGGGCAGGGGGGGAAGTTCCCGCTCGAGCAGCCGCATGTAGACCATGCCGAAGATCATCACCGCCACTCCGGAAAAGACCAGGGAGCCGGTGCTCTCGTGGAAGAAATCGAACAGCCAGCTGCCCTTGCCTTGGCCGTTGCCCGCGAACACCGCCAGCAGGGCGATGCGGAAGGTGTTGCAGACCAGGCCGATCACCGGCGCCATCAGCAGCACCACGGCACGGCTGGTCCAGGAGCGGATCGGAAAGGCCAGCAGGAAGATGACGCCCACGCACAGGATCTGGGCCATCAGGTCCACCCCGTTGCAGGGGCCGAGCACCCGTACGCCGCCGCCTGGCAGCAGCACGCTGCGAGCGTTCACCGTGACGTCGAGTCCGAGCACGCTCAGCCAGAGACCGGAGAGGCTCGCGGTGAGCAGGCTGATGGGGGCTTCCGGCAGGGTCCGCATCAGCAGGGCGAAGCTTGGAAGCAGCATCAGGCAGAGCAGCGGATCGCGGAAACGGCCCAGGCTGGCCGGTTTCTCCGCCATCAGACCCAGGCTGAGGCCGCCGATCGGCGCCAGGGCGAACAGCAGACCGTCCCAGTGGAGGATCAGCGCCGAGCGGGCCAGGACCCAGACCAGCAGCAGGCTGCCGATGACCAGTCCCCAGGCGCCTGGCCTGGGCCGGAGGTCCTCGAACTGGTCCTCCATGCAGATCACCGCCCCCCCCCACACCAGCACCGCGAACACGGTGATGTGCTCGCTCTGGCTGCTCTGGAAGACGGCGATGTTCTGGACCGCCACCGCAGCGGCCAGGGCCAGCCAGAGGTTGCGGGGCGTGGGCGGGGGAACGGCCGGGATCGCGGCCCGCCAGCCCGGAGGAATCCTCTGAAGGAGGCCGCTGAAGAGTCGCTCGATGGTGTTGCTCATCGGGCCAGGGCGTCGAGCAGAGGGGAGGCCGGGAGACCCTCTTCAGGATCGTATTCCGGGACCAGGCGCCGCAGCAGCTGGCTCGAGGCGGCTTCGTCCCACTGGGCGAGCGCCTCATGCAGCTGCTGGATCAGGGGCCCCAGCTGTTCGCTGTCCCGATGGGGTTCGGTGGCCCTGCGGATCAGCGGGTGCTGGGTGGGCTGGTCGGCGGCGCTGATCAGGAGCTCCTCGTAGAGCTTTTCCCCCGGCCGCAGGCCGGTGTACTGGATGGCGATGTCCCCGTCGCTGTTGTGCTCGTCGCGCACCCGCAGCCCGGACAGCTCGATCATCTGGCGGGCCAGGTCGGCGATCCGGACCGGTTCGCCCATGTCGAGCAGGAAGAGATCGCCGCCCATGGCCATGCCGGTGGCCTGCAGCACCAGCTGGACGGCCTCCGGGATGGTCATGAAGTAGCGGGTGATGGCCGGATGGGTGACGGTGACCGGCCCACCTCTGGAGATCTGCTGATGGAACAGGGGGATCACCGAGCCGGAGGAGCCCAGCACGTTGCCGAACCGGACCATCGAGAGGATCGGGCCACCGTCCTCGATCTCGGCAGCAGCGGCCTGGATCAGCAGTTCGCAGATGCGCTTGCTCGCTCCCATGACATTGGTGGGGCGAACGGCCTTGTCGGTGGAGATCAGGGTGAGCCGGCTCACGCCCGAGGCCCGGGTGGCGGCGATCACGGCCTCGGTGGCGCCGATGTTGTTGGCGATGCCGGCGCAGAGGTTGGCCTCAACGAGGGGAACGTGCTTGTAGGCGGCGGCATGGAAGATCGTGTCGACCCGGTGCTGACGGCAGATCAGGGTGAGGCGGGCCGCGTCACAGGCATCGCCGAGGACGGCATGGAGCTCGACGCCGCAGGGTTTGGAGCCCAGCTCCCGCTCGATGGCGTAGAGGGCGAATTCGTTGCGCTCGACCAGCAGCAGCCTGGCGGCACCCAGGCCCACGACCTGGCGGCACAGCTCGCTGCCGATCGAGCCACCGGCGCCCGTCACCAGCACCACCTTCCCCTCGACGCCGGCCTTGAGCAGCACCGGGTCGGGGTTAGAGGGTTCGCGGCCAAGAAGATCCTCGATCGCCACCGGCTGCAGGTCGGAGACGATCCTCTGGCCGGTGGCCATCTGGGCCAGCGAGGGGACCGAGAGGACTTCCAGTCCCCGGTGGGTGAGCTGATCCACCAGCAGGCGTTTGCGCCGCCGCGACATGGTGGGCATCGCCAGCAGGACCTTGCGGACGCCGTGACGCTCGATCAGACGGGGCAGCCGCAGGGGCGAGTGGATGGCCATGTTCTGGAGGGTCCGGCCCTGCAGGCCCTCATCGTCATCAAGGAAGCCGACGATGCGGAAGCGGGGGTCGTTGCGCAGGGCCAGCAGCAGACCCATGCCGGAGGCGCCGGCGCCGTAGATGAGGGTGCCATCACCCTGGGAGCCGCCGGGGGAGTGGTTCTCCCGTTGATCGAGGTGATGGACCAGGACGTCACGCAGCACGATGCGGCTGGCGATGGCCCCGCCGGTGAACAGCAGCCAGTAGAGAATCCAGAAGGATCTTGGTGGCTGGGCACCGCCGATCAGGGTGCTGCTCAACAGCAGGATCAGCACCATCGCGCCGGAGCGGGGCACCAGCCCGTAGAGGGAGTGGCTGCCGGCGTAGCGGGTGAGCCCCCGATACCAGCCCGAGACCACCAGGACGGGCAGGCCGGTGATGACGGCCAGGGGCAGCAGCAGGATCGTGGAGGGCATGAAGCCCTTCAGGGTGGTGGCGTCCGGCAGACGCAGGATGAAGGCGCCGAGATAGGAGGCGACGATCATCAGACCATCGAAGACCACCAACAGCAGCCGGCGGGCCAGCAGCTGCTTCTGCACGTAACGAAGAAATGAGAGCTGGGGAATCAATCGTTCAGTTCGGCGGTGATCGACGAATCAGGAAATGCAGTGGGGATGCAGTGGGAATGCAACGGTGAAAAAAACAGCTGCGGCGAAGAGAAGGAAGCGACGTCTGAATGGCTGCCCACCAGTGTTGACTTACCTCGATGACTTGCCCGTGCAACGCTTCCGCTCAAGCGAACAGGAGGCCAGCAGATGCATGAGAGGGGTGATTGGCGCCGACTGGACGGAGCAAGGCTAGGCAATCACATGGAGATCGTCATTCTCACACACCAATAGTGTGATGCCGGAATGGATCATGGCCGTGGCAATACCTGCACCTTTTGACGTTACTGCCCATTCAGGGGGAGAAGGGGACGGCCTGGTGCCGATCGAGCCACAGGCCCAGAGCCAGCTCCAGCAGCAGCAGGCCGAGCTCCAGGGGCAGGCCCTGGAGGAGCAGGGCCGCCCCCAGCAGGGCGGTGGCGCCGATGTAAAGCAGGGCCACCCGGGCATGGGGCCAGCCGGCCTGATGCAGGCGCTGATAAAGGTGCAGGCGGTGGGCCTGGAAGATGGGTTGCCCCGCAGCCAGCCGGCGCAGGACGCAGAGGCAGGCGTCCCCCAGCAGCGGGAAGCCCGCCAGCAGCAGACCCAGGGCCAGGGCTGGCGTGGCCTGCTGCAGCACCATCCCGGCGATGACCGCCCCCAGGAAGGTGCTGCCCACATCCCCCATGAACACCCGTGCCGGGCTCCAGTTCCAGGCCAGGAAGCTCAGCAGGGCTCCGATCAGCGGCACCAGCGCGTGGCCGCCATCGGGGGTCATGGCCAGGAAGGCCACGATCAGCAGCACCGCGGCGCAGCCGGCGACGAGGCCGTCGAGCCCGTCGCTGAAGTTGACGAAGTTGATCACCGCCGTGGCCGCGAACACCGCCACCGGCACCAGCCACCAGGGCAGGGCCAGGGGTGAGATCGCCACCAGCGCCAGGGCCGTGGCGATCTGCACGCCGTAGCGCCAGGCGGCCGGCAGATCGAGGCGGTCGTCCAGCAGGCCCACCAGGGCCAGCGGCAGACAGATCAGGGGGACCCAGGCCGGCCAGCCCTCCCCGGCGAACGGAGCCAGTCCGCTGCCAACGAGGACGAAGGCCAGCCCCCCGCCCCTGGGGGTGGGTCGCTGATGGGAGCTGCGGGCGTTGGGCTGATCCACCAGCCGGCGCCGCAGCAGGGGCAGGAGCCGGTGCAGCAGCAGCGCGCCGAGGCCGGCGCCCAGCAGCAGGAAGGCCAGGCCGTGCAGGGGGGTCATGGCACCAGCGGCAGCACGGGAAAGGGTTCGGGGGATCCCCCGAGAAGGTGGTGGGCCGGCGTGAAGCCGGCCAGGTCGGCGCCCATGCGCAGCACCGCCTCAAAGCGCTTCGGGGAGAGCAGCAGCAGCGGCGAGGCGAGGGACAGGAACAGGCGCGGCGGCAACGCCAGCAGGCGGCAGCGGCGGGCCCGATCCCCCCGGTCGGTCGCGTCCTGGAGGCGCCGGAGCATGGCCGCGTAGCTCAGGGTGTCGTCGCCGCCGAGGGGGAGGTGCACCGGCTGGGACGGGTCGAAGCCGTCCTCGGCCAGGCGGTCGGCCAGGTGCAGGGCCACGGCGGCCAGCTGGCGGCAGTGGATGGGCTGGCGCAGCCCTCCTTCGCCGGGCAGGGGCAGCAGGGGCAGGCGGCGCAGCAGCTGGCGCAGCCGGCTGAGGTTGCGATCACCCAGGGGGCCGGCCTGGCCGTAGATGAGGGTGGGGGCCAGGATCCGCAGGGGGCGGGCGTGGGCGGCGCAGGTCCGGCTCAGCGACTCCTCCGCCTGCCGCAGCCGCCGCACCAGATCGCGGTCAAAGCGGTTGGCGGCGAAGCGCTTGGTGATCACCGAGGAGGAGGAGCAGGCGATCACCCCCTGCAGCCGGCCGAAGCGGGCAGGGTCGCGGCCGGCGAACCGCTCCAGCCAGGGGGCGAACGACCAGATCGGGGCAAAGCTGACCAGCAGCCCCGCCGGCACCTCGGCCCCGGCACCGGTGTCCTCGAGGTCGCAGCGCAGGAACGGCGGTGCCTCGCCACCGCCGCTGCCGCCGCTGGCCGGGGGCAGCGGCGGCCGGCGCCCCGCCACCACCAGCTCCCGCCCTGCCGCCAGAGCGATCAGGGCCTGGCCGCTCGGGCTGGTGGCCCCGAAGAGCGTGATCGGCGCAGGCATGGGGGGGACCAAGGGGATCAGACGCAGTCGTTGCCGTCGAGGCGGCCATCCCATCCTGTGAGGCGCCAGAGGGAGGCGCGCAGCTGGTCGCGCCGGAGGCGAAACTCGGATTCGGGCCGCAGATCACCGGTCTCGGCTTCGGAGCCGACCACCCGCCAACCGGTGCCGGCATAGACGATCCGGGCGATCGCCAGGGTGCGCTCCATGTGGGTCGGGGCGGTCACGATCGTGACCTGGCCGGGTTTCGGCCACGTCTCCAGCAGCTTGGCCAGATGGGTGACCAGGCCCACCGTGTCGCAGGCCGGCAGCAGTCGCACGATCCTGGAGGTGTCCTTTGGCCAGAGCTGGCGATCCTTCAGGTGGTTGGTGGTGATGGCCTGGTACTCGGCGTTGCCCTGGAGCACCAGATAAGCGCCCGGCCGGTCCCGCCAGAGCAGCATGGCGGACTGGCTGCGCCAGGGATCCTCGATGAAGGCGGAGATGACGTCCGGGCCCGTGGCGGGGGCCTTCGGGACGTTCGTGACGGCCTGCCGCGACGGCCGGGGGGAGGCGCCCCGTGTCCCCTGCCAGGCGGGAGCGAAGAACCAGGCGAGGCCGCCGGCGACACCCAGGGCCAGGACCCCCAGCCGGGTCTTCCGGTTCCACCAGAGCCGCTGCAGCAGGGAGCCCTCCCGCTGCCGCGGCTTTTTCCTGCGGACCCGTTGCCGCCGCGGTTCCCGGTCGTCCCCAGGTGGCCTCTCCTCCTCGGGCAAGGGAATCGCTGCGCAGGCCTGGCCAAGCTTATCGGTCCCGTCTGGGGGGTCTCGGCCCCTGTCCGGCCCCGGGCCGGCGACTCCAGAGCCGCCGGACGTAGCGCAGGCCGAAGGGGAGCCCCCAGAGCCACCCGAAGGACCGGCGATAGGCCAGGGCGACCTCCTGAAGCCGCCGGCCGGTCTGCTGGCCGCTGGCCCCCGCTACCCCCATGTGGACCAGTTCCAGATCCAGGCCCTTGGCGGTCAGGTCCCGGCTGGTGCTGAGGCGCAGGAAGTAGTCGAGGTCGGCGGAGAGCCGGAAGGGTTCGGCGTAATGGTCGAGGCGCCGCCGGGCCCCGGGGCCGATCAGGGTGGCCTGGTGGGGAGGGGTGGACCCCAGGAACAGGCTGAGGCGGAAGGCCCTGCAGCTGGAGAAGGCGGTGCGCCGTCCCAGCCGCGTGGCCCCGTCCGGCCCCTTGCCCGCATAGCGGCCGCTGCAGACCACCAGATCCGGCGGCTGAACCCCGCGGGGCCCCCGCTGCGTCGCCTCCATGGCCTCCTCGAGCACGGTGCGGGAGGGCGCCCAGTCGTCACTGCCCCAGAACAGCAGCCAGTCCTCCGGGGGCGCTTCCCGGAAGCCCTGGTTCATGGCCCCGAAGATGCCGGGGAGCGCCGGATCCTGGGGTTGCCAGCGGAAGCGGTGGTCCCGGTGGCAGAGGGCCTCCAGCCAGGCCCGGTGCTCCGCTCCGCTGGGCCCGTCGATGAACAGCACCTTCCAGTGGGGCCAGCTCTGGCGCTGCAGGGAGTTCACCAGCCGCGGCAGCAACTGGTGGGAATCGAGGGTGGGAACGATCAGGCTGAGCCCGGTGGCGGCGCCGTCGGGCGGCGTGGCGCCGGTGGCGGGGCCGGGTGGCGGTGTGGCGCTCACCCCTGCCGGCGGATCAGCACGTCGCCGAGCACGAGCAGGTCCATGCGGGTGCGCAGGAAGCAGTCGAGGGCCTGGGCGGGGGTGCAGACGATCGGTTCGTTCTCGTTGAACGAGGTGTTGAGCACCATCGGTACGCCCGTGAGGTCGGCGAAGGCTCGGATCAGGCGGTAGTAGCGGCCGTTGTCGGCGGCATTGACGGTCTGGAGCCGCCCGCTGCCGTCCACGTGGGTGACGGCCGGGATGCGGGGGCGCTGCTCCTCCCGGATCGGGTACACCTGCATCATGAAAGGGACCTCCCCGTCGAGGCTGAACCATTCGCCCACTGCCTCGGCCAGCACCGAAGGGGCGAAGGGGCGGAACGATTCCCGGCGCTTGATCTTCAGGTTGAGGATGTCCTTCATGTCGGCGCGGCGCGGGTCCCCGAGGATCGAGCGGTGCCCCAGCGCCCTGGGTCCCCATTCCATGCGGCCGTCGAACCAGCCGATCACCAGCCCCTCGGCGATCGCCGCGGCCACCTGCTCGCACAGGACCCCCTCCTCCGGCCGCTCCATGCTGCATCCGGCCTGCTCCAGGGCTGTGCGGGTGTCCGCTCTGGCCAGCAGTTCCTCCACTTCACCGGGGGCCGGCTGACTGCCCAGGTAGGCATGGCGCATCGGCGTGGAACGGGGCTGGCCCAGGCCGTGCCAGACCTCAAGGGCGGCGCCGAGGGCTCCCCCCGCATCGCCGGCGGCCGCCTGGACGTAGACGCGCCGGAAGGGGGTGGCCAGGGTCACCTTGCCGTTGGCCACCGAGTTGGCGCCGCAGCCCCCGGCGATGCAGAGCTGGTCGCTGGGGTGGTTTCGGTGCAGGGCCCGGAGCAGGTGGAAGAAGGCCTCCTCATACATCGCCTGGGCCGAGCGGGCGATGTCCATGTGGTGCTGCTCCAGCGGCTGATCCGCGCGGCGGGCGGGGCCGAGCAGGGCTTCCAGCTCCGGACTCCAGTGGCTGCCCACCACTGGGGCGCCGTTGCTCCATTGGTGCGGCAGCTTCTGGGTGGCATGGAGGAAGTAGCGCAGATCCAGGCGGTAGGTGCCGTCGTCCTGCAGCCGCACGATGCGGCGCATCGCCTCCATCCGGGTGGGCTGGCCGTAGGGCGCCAGTCCCATCACCTTGTATTCGTCGCCGTAGTTGGGGAAGCCCAGGTACTGGGTGATGGCCGTGTAGAAGGCGCCCAGGGAATGGGGGAACCAGATCTGGCCATCGAGGCTGAGCTGGTTCCCCTGGCCATACCCCCAGGCACCGCTGGCGAAGTCACCGAAGCCGTCCACCGAGATCACCGCCGCCTCCTCGAAGGGGGAGGCGAAGAAGGCCGAGGCCAGGTGGGCCCGGTGGTGCTCCACGAAGTGCAGCTGGGCCCTGATCGCCGCCCCGGGGAAGGCCTGGGCCAGCTGCTGGCCCAGATCGGCCCGTTCCCGCTTGTTGCGCCAGCGGGCGACCAGGAAGCGGGGATCGGGACGGTGCCCCAGGGTGTAGGCCACCTTGCGCCAGCGGTGGGCCCCCGGCTGGGAATTGATGGCGACGTGGTCGAGGTCGGCGGGGCCCACGCCGGCATCGGCCAGGCACCAGGCGATGGCCTCCGATGGGAACCCGGCCCAGTGCTTGATGCGGCGGAAGCGCTCCTCCTCGGCGGCGGCGACGATCACCCCATCCCGCACCAGGGCGGCGGCCGCATCGGCGTGGAAGGCATTGATGCCCAGGATGAGCGTCATGGAGCTGCGGAACCGGATGGCGGGTGGAGGACGGTCTGGAGGGGAGCGGTCCCGCAATGGGGGGTGGGCGGAACCCTGTCCGGGCCAGAGGCGCTGGGGCCGTCCCGATGGTTCCCACCACCCGGTCGGCCTCGACATCCCCGGTCGGACGGCCGGATCAAGGGATGGACCGGATCAAGGGATGGAGATGGGCAGCGGATGAAACCGCGGAGACGAGGTCCGCCGGCGGCGGGATTCTAGGCGACCTTTCCGAAGCCATCCCTGACATCGCCGCCGGCCACGCCGGGAACCGGCTCACGGGCGGGGCGCCGGCGAGAGGCTGAGGCCGAGGTGCACCTCCAGCCAGTGCTGGAGGACCATCAGGCTCCAGCGCCGGTACCAGGGCGCCAGATCGATCCCCCGGGGTGTCGAGGGCAGCCGCAGGGCCAGGGGCGAGGCCGGGTCGTCCAGCCACAGCTGGAACGGGAAGCGGAACCCCTGCTTGGGGCGGTTCAGGAACCAGTCGGGCAGTTCCGGCACGCTGCGGGCCAGCAGTTGTTTGCCCTCCGCCAGCCGCAGGGCGGCGGGGATCGGGGCCAGCCGGCGCTGCAGCTGGGCATCCACCAGGGGCAGGCGCAGCTCCAGCCCGGCGGCCATCGCCATCACGTCGCTGTCCGGCAGCAGCTGGTTGCGCAGGTAGCGGCTGCCCTCCAGCCAGGCGACCCCCTCGCGGCCCCCCGGCGCAACGCCGCCGTCGCCAAGGCTGTTCCCGATCCCGCCGCGACCCGCCGTCGGCACCGCGGCAGCGGGCTCGGGACGGAGCCCCCAGTGCGCCAGCAGACGCTGGGTTTCGGAGGGGGAGAACAGCCCCCGGAAGCAGCCGTAGGCCTCCGCCAGGGAGGCGGGCGCTTCCAGGAGTCCGCTGATCCGCTGCAGTCGGGCGCCACGCCCCTGGGGCAGCCGCTGCAGCAGCCACGCCGCCGGCGGCCCGGCGGGGCCGATCAGGCTCCGCCAGCGCCGCAGTTTCGGCACCATCCGGAAGCTGGGGTAGCCACCGAACAGCTCATCCCCGCCGAGCCCGGAGAGGGCCACCTTCAGCCCGTGCTCCGTGGCCAGCCGGGCCACGCACCAGGTGTTGTACCCGTCGATGGAGGGCTGGTCCTGGCTGGCCAGGAAGGCCGGCAGCCACTGGCGGGCCTGGTCGGCCGTGAGGTTCAGGGGCGTGTGATGGGCGCCGAAGTGGGCGGCGATGCGGGCCGCCGGCCCGGATTCATCGAAGCCGCCGGCGCCCGGCGTCGCGAAGCCGATCGTGAAGGTGTGCAGGCCCCGGGGGGCGAGCGCCAGCAGGGAGGCGGAATCGAGCCCGGCGCTGAGGAACAGCCCCACCGGCACATCGCTGACCATGTGGGCCGCCACCGAATCCTCGAGGGCCGAGCGGGTGAGGGCCACCGCCTCGGCCGCCGTCATGGCGCCGGCGCCGGTGGCGCCCACAAGGCTCTCGGGCAGGGCCCCCCAGGGCTGCACCGTCAGCCGACCCTGGCGCCAGGTGGCGGCGTGGCCGCAGGGAAGGCGCTGCACCCCCGCCACCAGGGTGTCGGGCTCGCTCACCGATCCGGTGGCCAGGTAGCGCCCCAGGGCCTGGCGGTTCAGGCTCGGCGGCTGGCCGTCGGCCGCCAGCAGGGCCCGCAGCTCCGAGGCGAAGGCGAGGCTGCCCCCCGGGCCGCTGCGCAGATAGAGGGGCTTGATGCCGTGGGGATCGCGGGCGAGCAGGGCGCTGCGCTCCCGGGTGTCGTAGAGGCAGAAGGCGAACATGCCCCGCAGCGCCCCCAGCCCGTCCAGGCCCCGGCTGACCAGCCAGGCCAGCAGCACCTCCGTGTCGCCGCTGCCCCGGAAGCGCTGCCCCTCCGCCTCGAGCCGGCGCCGCAGCTCGGCATGGTTGTAGATCTCGCCGTTGAACACCAGCTGCCAGCGGCCGCAGGCGGAGGCCATCGGCTGGTGGCCCAGGGGGGAGAGATCCAGGATCGCCAGGCGCCGGTGCACCAGGCAGGCCCCGGCGTCCTGCCAGACGCCGGCATCATCCGGGCCCCGGTGGGCGAGACGCGGGCCGACCCGGGCGGCGAAGTCGCCCGGGTCCCTGCCCAGCTGGCCCGCGATGCCGCACATCGGCCCTAGGCCTCCCGCAGGGTGGGGATCCGGCCGGGGGGGGCAATCGCCTCCAGGTGGGCGAGGAAAGTCCGCCGGGCCGCCTGGGGGCTCGCCTGCTCCCGCACCCACGTGAGAGCGCCGGTGGAGAGGCGTTTGCGCCGGTCCCGGTCGGCGCCGATCGCCGCGATCGCCGCCGCCATGGCGGCGGGATCACTGGCCACCAGCTGGCCGGTGCGGTCGTCGATCACGTAGTCCTCCGGGCCGCCGCAGCGGGTGCTGACGACCGGAACGCCGCAGGCCATCGCCTCCAGGGCCGCGATGCACAGCCCTTCCTGGTGGGAGGGGATCACGAACACATCCAGGGTCTGCAGCAGCTCCGCCAGGGCGGCGGGGCCCAGAGAGGGGAGGCAGCGCACCCGCTCGGCCAGTCCCATCGCCACCAGGGGGCCGCGCAGGCGATCGACGTCCTGTTCGCCGGCCAGCACGAGTTCGACGGGGTGGCCGGCGGCGACGAGGCGGGCCACGGCCTCCAGCAGCAGGGTGATGTGCTTGCGGGGATCGCCGTAGCGCCCGGCGAAGCCGACGCGCCAGGGCACCACCCGTTCGGGGGCGGGACGGAAGACGGCGGGATTGACCGGCATCCGCATCACGCCGTCCATGGGGCGGTGGGCCAGCGCCTCCAGGGCCCTGGCCGTGTAGCCGCTCAACGCCAGGATCCGCCCGCGGGGGGCCCGCAGCACCTGGCGCTCCAGCCGCTGCAGCACCGGTCCGTTGAGCATCCGGTCGAGCAGCCGCCGGGGCCGGGAGAAGCCCCTGACGCGGTCGACGCGATCCTCCTTCCAGGGGGTGGCCACCCAGGCCAGGAAGGGAATCCCCAGGCGGGCGAAGGGGGTGGCGCAGAGGGGATTCCCCGTCACCGAAAGGTGCAGGTCGCAGCCGGCCACCAGCTCCCGCCAGGCCCGCCGCGGCAGGTAGTGGGTGAACTCCAGCTCCGGCAGCCAGGCCCCCAGGCCATGGCCCTCATGGTCGCCGTAGACGCGGCGCTGCATCTGGCCCGGCTTTCGGCCGCTGGGGACCGCATGCAGCGGCACCGACAGACGCGGATGGGCGCTCCAGGGGGCATACCAGGCGAAGACGGGCTCGATGTCGAGCTCCTCGAGCATCCGGGTGACCGCGGTGGTCATGGCGGGCACGCCGCCGTCCACCGGTTCGATGGTGCTGACCAGGGCACGGGGCCGCCTCATTGCCTGAGCCAGCCGAACAGATCGCGGTTGTCGCGGACCCAGCGGATCAGGTGGCGCACGCCGGCATCGACGCTGATCTCCGGCGTCCAGCCCAGCTGCTCGGCGGCCTTGCTGACGTCACAGATGAACACCGGCTGGTCGCCGGGGCGGGACTGGCCGCTGAGGGGGGAGAGCGTGATGGCCAGCTCCTCCTCCAGGAAGCGCAGCAGATCCCGCAGGCAGAGGGTGTTGACGGGGCCGCCGCCGATGTTGAAGGCCTGGCCGCTGATGCGGTCGCGGCTGTGCCACGCGGCTTCGTAGGCCCGGGCCAGGTCGCGCACATCGAGCACGTCCCGGGTCTGCCAGCCGTCGCCGTAGAGGGTGATCGGCCGTTCCAGCAGGGCGGCGATGCTGAACCAGGCCACCCAGCCCTGGTCCTCGATGCCGAACTGGCGGGTGCCGTAGATGCAGGACTGGCGGAAGGCGCAGGTGTGCAGGTCGTAGATGCGGGCGTAGTCGATCGTGTACTGGTCGGCGACCCCCTTGGAGCAGCCGTAGGGGGAGTGGAAATCCAGGGGCTGGGTTTCCGGCACGCCGGAGGGGAGATCGCGGAAGCGATAGCCGTGGGGGGTCATCTCCACCGGCACCGATTCCATGCCGCCGTAGACCTTGTTGGTGGAGGCATAGAGCACGAAACTCTCGGGCGAATGGAGCCGCACGGCCTCCATCACGTTGAACGTGCCCAGGGCGTTGATCTCGAAATCCTCCCGGGGGTTGGTGTAGGAGGTGGTCACCGCCACCTGGGCCGCCAGGTGCAGCAACATGGATGGCCGGACGGCGGCCACCACCTCGGCGAGGGCGTCCGCCTGGCGGATGTCGACCCGGTGGAAGGCAATGGCGGGATGCTGATCGAGCAGCCAGCGGAGGTTGTCCTCGGTGCCCCGGCGGGAGAGGTTGTCGAGGATCGCCACCTCCCACCCCAGGGAAGCGAAGTGCTGGGCGGCGTTGACGCCGATGAAACCGGCGCCGCCGGTGATCAGGATCGAGGGCATCGAGAAGAGCGAGACGGGGGGATCGACGGGTGACTCGAAGCGGGCAGACCGGCGGTCAGGGCGGACCTTAGGGCAACCTCCAGATCCTGCAGGGTCCTGTGGGCATTCAAGGGGGAGTCGAGAGGCTGCAGCGGCCCTCCAGGAGCATCAGATGGAGCAGCAGTTCGGCATACATGCGCTGCTGGGCGTAGGCCCAGCCGCGCCAGCCCTCCAGCACCCCCCCCTTCCAGACCAGGCAGAACAGCAGAGCCGCGAAGGGGGCCAGGGGGGTGTGCTTCCGCAGCCGATCCGCCAGGGACAGCTGGCGCCAGGGGGTGGTCCGCAGCTTGGCCGCCTCGATCGCCAGGTAGGAGCCCTGGGAGGCCAGCCAGCGCTGCAGGGGCTTGCGGTCGTCGTGGAAGATCGGCTGCCGCAGCCGTCCCACGGGTCCCGACAGGACGATGCGGTGGCCGTGGCCGTCGTTGCGGTAGCGGCCCAGGCCACGGCGATAGAGGCTGGTGCGCGGGGGCAGCATGCCGCTGCGCAGGGGCCGGCCGCCGATGCAGTAGCGGAACGGGATGGCATAGCCGGCCATCGCGGTGGCGGCCGGATCCCTGATCACCGCCTGGATTTCGGCGGCCAGCGGCGGCGGGATCAGGTAGTCCGCATCCAGGCTCAGCACCCAGGGGGAACTGATCTGGTCGAGGCCGAAGTTGCACTGGTCGGCGAAGCTGTCGAACGGCCGGTGCAGCACCCGGACGGACCCATGGCCGGCGAGGATCGTGAGGGTGGCGTCGCTGCTGCCGCTGTCGATCACCAGGATGGAATCCAGCCAGCCCAGATGGTCGAGGGTGCGGCCGATGTTGGCCTCTTCGTTGTGGGTGAGGATCAGGGCGGTGAGGAGCGCGGCAGGGGGCTCGGACAGACTCATGCCTGGGGCTGGGAGTGCTGCTCCAGGAAGATCTGCCGCTGGCGCTGCTGCTCCTGCCACAGGGCCCATTGCTCCTGCTGCTGGGACACCAGGGTGGGGATGGCCAGGAAGGAACCCAGGCAAAGGCTCATCAGGATGAGCACGAAGGGGTCGCCGTAGAGCTGGGCCGCCGAGAAGAACGCCGGCACGTTGGCCAGGGCGAAGGACATCAGCCCCATCAGCAGGGCGGAGGTGGACTGGGGCAGCTGCTTCAGCAGACGGAAGTTGCGCAGCAGCACCAGGGCCAGCAGCACGAAGATCACCCCGAGCACCACGATGCCCGGGATGCCGAGTTCGAGGATGAGGCGGCCGCCGCCCCCTTCGGAGACGAAGCCCACGCTCTGGATGGCATCGCGGGCGGCATTCCTGACCAGGCCGCCGGTGCTGGCCCCGGCACCCACCCCCATGCCGATGCCGTCGGAGATCTCGATGGCCCTCAGGGTGGCGCCGATGCCCTGGGAATCGAAGCGCTCGACCAGGTCCTGCTGGATGGTCAGGGAGCGGTTGGTGTACTCGCCGAAGTTCTCGCCGAGATTCTCCGAGAGGATGAAGGCATAGAGGGGATAGGCGATCCCGGCAACCCCGAGCACACTGGTGATGACCCGCTCCTTGGAGGCGGGGCTGGCCCGGCGGCTGAAGAGCAGCAGATAGATGGCCACGAAGGCCAGGATCAGCACCTGGGCCTTGCGTCGGCCGGTGAGGATCGTCAGGAAGGCGAAGCCCGCGGCCAGCAGCAGCAGCCCGAACTGGTTGGTGGATTTCTGGCTGGCGATGCCCATCGACGCGGCGATGCAGGCCGCCGCCGAGAGCTGCCATGAGGCGATCTCACTGGTGCGCCAGAAGCCGGAGGCCCCCTGGGCGGAGAAGCCGTGGCGGAACGTGATCAGCAGGCCCTCACCCACCTCCTGGAGGGTGGGATGGTCGACCCCCTGGAAGCTGAGATAGACGGTGAAGGCCATCACCGTCGAGCCGATCAGGTAGAGCGTCAGCAGGCGCTTGAGGAACGGCAGGGAGCAGCCCACCTGGAAGCCCACCCAGAGACCGAAGGCCGGGGCCAGGAAGAAGGCGGCCCCGATGGCGGTGAGGCGGATGTCGGAGAAGCGGGCGAAGCTGTTGAGGCTCTGCAGGGCGATCAGGGTGAAGTAGACGGTCACCCAGGCGTCGAACTGCGGCACGGTCCAGAACATCGCCCGCAGATTGAAGCGACCGGCCCGCTCGAGCAGCACCACGCCGCACAGGGCAAAGCCGATCAGCACGAGGCCGACCATCCAGCCGGGCTGGTCCGGGGTGATCTTGCGCAGGGGATCCTGCACGAAGCCGATCAGCAGGGTGACCATCAGGCCGGCCCGCCAGTCGCCGTCGAGCAGCACGGCGGCCAGGGCGCCGAAGAGCACGATCAGCAGCAGGATGGTCATCGGCCGGCGGAAGAGGTCAGCACCTGGCGGTAAGCGTCACGCAGCTGAAGGGCGATCGTGCTCCAGGAAAATTCCATCTGAGCCAGGTTAAGGGCGGACGCCCGCATTGACAGGGACGGCCGCACCAGGGCGGTGGCCAGGGCCTGGGCGAGGGCTTCGGGGTCGCTGCCGCAGACCAGGCCGGCACCGCAGCGGTCCACATCGGCGGCCACGGCCACCTCCGGGGACAGGATCACCGGGGTGCCGGCGGCCAGGGCCTCCACGGCGGCGATGCCGAAGTTCTCCGCCGCCGACGGCAGCACGTACCAGTCAGCCGCCTGCAGCGCCCGCCACTTGGCCTCCCCCTCCACGAACCCCAGCCAGCGGCAGCGGGTTTCGAGGCCCAGCCGACGGCTGCGCTCCTGCAGGCCGGCGACGTACCGCGGCTCGCCGTCGCCGGCGATGGCCAGCTCCCACGGGGCGTCGGGCTGGCGCCGCTGCAGCAGGGCCAGGGCGTCCAGCAGGTTCTCCAGCCGCTTCTTGGGGTGCAGCCGCGACAGGAACAGGAACCGGACCGGTGCGGCGCCGTCCCGGCCGGCCGCCGCCGCGGTCCCTGGCTCGGGGCCACGCACCCCCAGGGGGAGGACCAGGGAGGGGGGAGCCAGGCCGAGGGCGGCGGCCTCATCCCGTTCGGCGCCTGTCGTGAAGTGCAGGGCGGCCGCCCGCTGCAGGTTGCGCCGTTCGATCAGGCGCAGCATCAGACGTTTGCGGCCGCGGCTCTGGGCCAGGCTCCACGGGCTCAGCTGGCCGATGCTGCGCAGGATGTAGGGAACGCCGGCCCAGCGGGCCTGGGCCATGGCACTGGTGGACGGGTAGGAGAACAGGGCATGGACGTGGAGCAGGTCGTAGTCCTTCAGGTGGCGGGCCAGCCAGAGGCTGAGACCGGGACTGACGGCGAACTCCCGCAGGGCGGCCACCGGTGGACTCCAGCGGGGAAAGGCCAGCACCGGCACCCCCTGGTGCTGCTGCCAGCGGCCGGTGACCAGATCGGGGTGCAGCCCGGGGCCATGGTCGTTGGTGGTGAGGATGGCCGCGTCCACCTCCCGGAGCCGCAGGGCCGTCACCATCTCGATCACGGCCCGGCTGGGGCCGCCCCGCAGCGGGCTGATCGAGGGGATGACATGCAGAACCTTCATGGCGCCGGGCGAGCCGCCAGGAAGCCGTCGAAGGCCGCCCCCCAGGCCGCGGCCACCGCCGGGGCGGCATAGGCGGCGATGGCGTCACGGTTGTGGCGAGGGCGCTCCCGGAACCAGCCGGCCCGGCGCCGCAGCTCCACCAGGGCGTCGAAGATGGCCGCGCTGCTCTCGATGTCGCAGTAGATCCCCTTCTCCAGGCCTTCGACGATCCCCTGCAGCGGGTTGCCCGCCGGTCCGGCCACCAGCACCGGCGTGGCGTGGGGCAGGTATTCGAAGAACTTTGAGGGCAGGTTGTCGTTGTGGCGGGGGCCGATCAGCACCAGCAGGCCATCGGCCGCCTCCGCCAGCTGGTGGGAGCGCTCGTTGCTCACCGCGGCATGGACCTGCACGATCTGGCGCAGGCGGGGGTCGCTGCGGATGGCCGTGCGCGCCGCTTCGTAGAGATAGCCGTAGAGCTGGATCCGCAGCCCGCCCTGCTCCTCGGGCCGCCAGCGCCGCACGGCCTCGAGCAGGGGCTCGATCGGTCGCCAGGGGCCCAGGTTGCCGGGGTGGAACAACGTCAGGGTCGCGGGGTCTGGAAGGGCAGCCGGCGGAGCTTCGCCGACCTCGAAGCAGTCGGGCAGGAACCGGGCCGGGGTGGATCCCAGCAGCCCCTGCTCGCGGTAGCGCTCCAGGGTGAGGGGTGAGGCGAACACGGCCCCCGCGCTGGCGGCCAGCACGGCCCGCTGGCGCTCGGGGTGGGCCGGATGGAAGTGGCCCTTCTCCCGGTGGCCGAAGGGATCGTCGTAGATGGCGATGAAGGGTTTGCCGAGCCGCCCGGCCACCTCCCGGGCCACCTCAAGGACGCGGAAATCCGGGCAGATGCCGGCCACCACATCGCAGGGGAGGCGCGCCGCCGTCGCCAGGGCGGTGGCCCTGAGGCCCTCGAGGGCATGGGCCTGGGGGTCGTGGCGCCCCAGGCGCTCCAGCCACCGGTGGATCAGCTGGCGCAGGCCGAACCAGAGATGGAGCGGGGTGCCTGGCCGGCGCCGGTTCCTGCGGATGGCGCAGCGCTGGGAGCGGGAGACCCGCCGGCTGTAGTGGCAGAAGCGCTCCTGGCCGGGGAAGGGCTCCGGGGTGACCGCATCGAGCCGGGGGTCGGGGCCGACGACATGGAATTCCCAGCCGGCCGCCGGCAGATGGGGCAGGAGCTTGGCGTAGCGGCGGGCCTGGACGCCGCCGCCCCCGGGCGGCTGGAGGGAGAGGATCAGGGCCCTGGCCATCTCAGGGGCGCTCCAGCAGGGTCAGCCCCGCCAGGATGCCGTCTGCGGCCTTCCGCACACTGAAGTGGCTGTTGACGAGCTCCCGCGCCGTCTCCCCCATCCGGGCGGCGGCGGCCGGATCGGCGGCCATCCGCCCCATGGCCGCGGCCAGGGCCGCCGGCTGGCCGACGGGGCTCACCAGGCCCGTGCGGCCCTCGAAGATCAGATCCTCGGCACAGCCCACCTGGTCGCTCACGATCGCCGGCAGACCGCAGGCCATCGCCTCGTTCACCACCAGCCCCCAGGTCTCGCCGTGGTCGGAGGGCAGCACCAGGGCGTCGGCCACCGCATAGGCCGAGGGCATGCCCGACTGGTTCACGAAGCCGGCGAAACTCACCGGCAGGCCGTGCTGGCTGGCCAGTGCCCTGCAGGCTTCTTCGAGGGGGCCGGTGCCCACGATCAACAGATGCATCGGGTGGGACAGGGGCTCCATCACCAGCTGCCGGAGCGCTTCGAGCAGGTCGAGCGGACGCTTCTTGGGCTGGAGCTTGCCGGCGAACAGAAAACAGAAGGCCTCCCGGGGGATGGCCCAGTCCTGGCGCAGCGCGTCCCGGCGGGGGCGCAGGGCCGCGGCCCGCTCGCCGAAGTAGGCGTTGTCGACGAAGTGGGGCGAGGGCACCAGCCGGATCTGGGGCACACCGAACTGGCGGTACCAGCGGGCATTGGCCGTGCCCACGGGAAGGCCCACCGACACCCCGCGGAACAGGATCCAGTAGGTGAGGTTCAGGGGCCAGGGCCTGGGACGGAAGGCATTGGAGTCCATCCGCAGCAGCACCGGCAGGCCCTGCAGCCGGGCGGCGATGAACAGCTGCACCATGCCCAGGAAGTGCCAGCCGGTCAGCAGCAGGGCATCGGGTCGCTGCCGGGCCGGGCCGAAGCCCAGTTCCCCCAGGGGCCGGGTCAGCCAGACGCCCCGGTAGCCGGAGGTAATCCCGCGTCCCCGGCCACTGGCGGCGCGGTGCCAGGGGTAGCCCTCCAGCAGCGGCACGTCCCACTCGAAGGAGACGCCGAACCCCAGGCCCTGGGTGCGGGCGTCCGGAAGGGTGAGGTAGAGCACGTCCGTGGCCACGCCGGGGTCGGCGGCGAGGGCCTGGAACAGGGGCGTCTGGTACTGCACCGGGTGGCTGCCGGCGATCAGCAGCCGCCGCCGGCGGCTGGGCAGCAGGGCCGGCCCCTTGCGCTGCAGGCGCAGGGCCCAGAGCAGGCCGCGTCCTTCGGCGATGAGGGTGGGGGGGATCCACCAGGGATGGCGCAGGTGGTGGCGGCTGCGCACCGACCCCAGCCAGCCGCCCAGGCAGGCCCCCAGGGCCGCCGGCAGGGGCTGGGTGCGCAACTGGAAGTAGTAGCGCCCCACGGCATGGTCGGGCTTGACGGTGGTGAGGTGCTTGCCGTAGCTGCGGGTGCCGCCCCGTTCGGCCCGGAGGTGGTGGATCAGGGCACCGGGCACGTACTGGATCGGATGGCCGGCCTGGCGCCAGCGGAAGGCGAATTCAGCCTCGAAGCGGTAGGCCACCCGCACGAAGTTCTGGTCGAATCCCCCCAGTTCCAGGGCCAGCCGGCGGGGGATGGCCACGTTGCCCCCCATGAATTCCTCCACGGAGCGGGGCCGCAGGCTGTTGAACAGGAACGGCCCCTCCTCCGGGTCGCTCTCGCCCCGGTGCCAGGGCTGCAGCACCCGCCCGGCCAGCATGGCGTCGGGGTCAGCGGCACCGGCCCGTTCGTGGGCGTTGAGCAGCTCCGGGTCCGGCAGGATGTCGTCGTCGAGGAACAGCACCCGATCGCCGCGGGCCTCCTGCAGGGCCACGTTCATGGCGCCGGTGATCGAGGGGGTCGGCAAGCGCAGCCAGCGGATCCGTCCCTCCGCCTGCCAGGCGCCCAGCCGCGCTTCGCAGTCGGGATCGTGGCGGGGCGTCTGGTCGACCACCAGCAGCTCGAACGGGGGTGGATCCAGGGCCAGCAGGGCGGCGACGCTGTCGATCAGTACCTGATCGCGGCCGAAGGTGGGAATCGCGACGCTGAGGGTCATGGCAAGGCGGCCAGCTTGAGCCTGGCCTTGAGGTGCCAGGGGTTGAGGGCCAGGGCCTGGCGCAGGTACTGACGGGCCAGGTCCGGGCGCTCGTGGCTGAGGCAGGCGCCGATGAAGTAGGCCCCATCGGCCTGCCGGCGCGGTTGGGCCCGCAGGCCCCGGCAGCGTTCGCTCAGGGCCTCGGCCTCCTCCAGGACGGGCGCCTCCGGCTGCCCGCTGCGGCGGGCCCGGGTGGCCGCCACGATCAGGGCATGGAAGGCCTCCTGCTCCCGGCGCCGGGAGCCGCTGATCGATCCGGGGGAGAGGGTGGCCTCGTAGAGCACCTCCGGCACCACCAAGTGACCGCCGAGCTCCACCATGCGGCTCCAGAGATCGATGTCCTGGGCGAAATAGAACATCGGCCGATAGCCTCCGGCACGCTCATAGGCGCTGCGCCGCATCATCACCGAGCCGTGGATGGCCGGCCCGGTCAGCCCATCGGCCAGCTCCCCGGGATCCGGCGCGTTCACGCGGACCGTGGCGCCTTCCGGCACCACCAGCCGCACATGGGTGGAGCAGAGGCTGGCTTCCGGGTTCTGCTCGAGGCAGCGCACCTGCCGCAGCAGCCGGCCCGGCAGGGAGATGTCACCGGCGTCCTGGCGGGCGATGAAGACCCCGCAGGCCACCTGGCAGCCCTCGATCAGGGAGCGGGTCAGGCCCCGGCCCGGCCGCTCCAGCACCCGCAGCCGCGGGTCGGCGGCGGCCCGCGCCGCCAGCAGGGCGCCGGTGTCGTCGCTGGAGCCGTCGTTGACGACCACCACCTCCAGGCTCACCCCCTCCTGGCCGGTGAGCGAATCGAGGGTCGCGGCGAGGCTGGCCCCGCCGTTGCGAACCCCCATCACCACCGACACCAGCGGGGCCGTGCCGGATTCGTGCTCCACAGGCTCCTGCATCACCTCAGGTCATGTTCCCCCCTGGGCGGGGTCCTGGCCGCAGCCGTGTCCGGACTCCCATGCTCAGCCGGGCCGCCCGGCCCCAGCCCAGGGCCGTGGCCAGCAACCCGTAGAGCAGGAACTCCAGCTGCCGCCGCGGCTGGCGGGCTCCGTGGCGCCGGGCCAGCTGGAACAGTCGGCGGGCGGCCTGCTCGGCGCCGGCGGCGCCGCACTGGCGGCTGAGCAGGAAGGCGGAGCGGCAGAAGCGCGCCATCTCGGGACCATCGGGGTCGACGCCGGCGGCCAGGGCGCTGCGCAGCAGGGAGTCCTGGGCCCGGGCCCGGTCCGCCAGCTTGCGGGGGTCGAGGTGGCCCCGGTCGCTGAGGTGGTCGTCGCCCATGTGGATCCGCCGCACCGACACCTCGCCCGGCACCCACACCAGGGACGTTCCGGTCGCACCGGCCCGGCCGTCGTACTCCCAGTCCTCCTCGTTGATCCAGGGCTGCCAGGGGCCGATGCGGTCGAGCAGGTCGCGCCGGTAGAGGGGACAGCTGGTGGTCCACCAGCGCTCCAGCAGCAGCCGGGGGAACAGCCGCTCCAGGTGCTGGCCGGTGGCCCGCATCGGGCCGCGCCGTTCGACGGGCCGCCGGGAATGGTCCTCCTCCAGGCTGGGGCCGTAGGCGATCCCTGCCCCAGGAGAGCGCTGCAGGGCCCCCACCTGGGCGCTGAACTTGCCGGGCAGCAGCAGGTCGTCGCTGTCGAGGTACTGGACGAATTCACCGCGGCTGTGGTCCAGGCCCCGCTGGCGGGCGGCGCCGGGCCCGCCGTTGGGCTGGTGGATCACCCGGATGAGGTCCGGATGGGCGGCGGCCAGGCCATCGGCCACCGCGGCAGTGTCGTCGCTGGAGCCGTCGTCGACGATGACGACCTCGATCGGCCGGTGGTCCTGCTCGAGCACGCTGGCCACCGCTTCGCGCAGCAGGACGGCGCGGTTGTGCACCGGGATGATCGTGCTGACCAGGCCGCTCACCGGGGAGGGCCGCAGGGCGGCGATGCGCTCGAGGGCGGGGCGCCGCATCACGGCCCGGGCCCGCTCCAGGTTGGGATTGTCCTTCTGGTGCTTGAGGGGCTGGCCGCGGTGCCAGAGGTGCACGATCGGCTCGTAGCCCCAGATCCAGGTGGGCCTGGTGAGGCAGCGGTCCCAGAACTCGTTGTCCTCGCCCCCCCAGCCGACGAAGCCCTCATCCATGCCGCCGATGGCGGCATAGGCCTCGGCGGTGATCGCCATCGAGCCGCCGGCCTCCAGGTTCTGCACGATCGCCTCCGCCGGCCTGGCGTCATAGGCGCCCGAGCCGGCCAGCACGGCCGCGCTGTGGGCCTCGTCGAGGTAAAAGACGAACCGCTTCGGGTTCACCACCGCGTAGCCGCGGGCGATCCGCTCCAGCAGGCGGCGGGCGTAGCCGGTGGGCACGAGCATGTCGTTGTCGTGCAGGAGCAGCACCGGGGCCAGGGCCTCGCGGGCGCCGAGGTTGAAGGTGTGGGAGCGGTTGTAGGGGGCGGCCGGGTCCGGCAAGGGCCCATGGACGTGGCGCACCCAGGGGGGAAGTCGGTCGGCGATGCGGGGCTCGCTGTCCTGCTCGATCACCAGGCATTCGAGCCGCACGTCCTCCTGGGCGGCGAGGGATTCGAGGGTGGCCAGCAGCAGGGGCAGCCGCTCGGTGCCCCGGTGGCCGATCAGCACGCTCAGCTCCGGCGGCCCATCGGCCCAGCCGGGGCTGGTGCGGCGCCGGATCGGCGCCGTCGCCAGGCAGCGGCGCAGCAGGCGTCGGCCCAGCTCCGTCTGGATGGCCGGCGCATGCAGGCGGGAGGTGTAGCGCCACAGGCAGGCCTGGCCGAGGCCATCGGGGGCGGCCTCCAGCCGCTCGCGGCGGTTGGCGATCCGGAGCTGGGCCGGTGCCGGGCGGCGCAGCAGTCCCTCGTAGCGGAGCCGGTCCATCAGCCACACCCCCAGCCGCTCCCGCCGGGTGGGCCGCGCCGCTTCAGCCATGGGACGCACCGGGGTCGTCGAGGCGGGCCGCTTCCGTCAGCAGATCCTCCAGCAAGTCATTGGCCGCCACCGCCCCGCCTGCGGCACTGCCGGCGCCTGCGCCGCCCGAATGGGGCCATTCGCTGCCGGCGCTGGCGTGGCGGAAGCGGAGCCCCAGCAGCCGGCGCAGCCCCTCGCCCCGCCGGCGGCCCAGCCAGCGGTCCAGCCGTCCGGCGGGGGCCGGCGCCGGCTCGGAGGGGGCGTCCGGCAGGGGGGGCAGTTCCATCACCTGGTCGAGGGCGTGCCGCCACGCGGCCAGCGAGGCCGCCCCGCTGTAGCGCCCCGCCACCAGGGCGTGACCGGCCCTGGACAGCCGCTCCAGGAGGGCCGAGTCCCGCAGCCGCGCCAGTTCGCCGGCTGCGGCGTCCGTATCCCCGCAGGGGAACAGCAGGGCCGTGGCGTCGTGCACCAGGGCCCCCTCCAGGCCCGCTCCCACGTAGCGGCTGCTCACCACCGCCATGCCACTGGCCATGGCCTGCCAGGCCACGATCGGGCCCGTCTCCCAGGAGGAGGTGATCACCAGGGCATGGTGATGGCCGTAGATCTCCGCCGCCAGCCGGCCCTGGTCGACATGGCCGAGCATCCGCACGCGGCCGCGTTCGATCCAGGGGGCCAGGGAGGCCTCCAGGGCCGGACGCTCCCTGCCGTCACCGGCGATGCTGAGCTGGACGTCGATGCCCCTGGCCTGCAGCGCCTCCAGCAACGGCGGCAGATCGTGGACCCGCTTCTGGGGCTGCTCCAGCCGCCCCACCCAGGCCAGCCGCAGGGTGGTGGCCGGATCGCCGCCGGGGAGCTGCCAGGCCGGCACCGGCACGCCGTAGGGGGCGTAGAGCACCCGGGTCGGATCCATCCCGCTCCGCCCGCTCGCCAGCCGGCAGGCCAGGCGGTTGGTGGCGATCACCGCGTCGATGCCGGCGCCGTGAACGCGTAGGTCGCCGAAGTAGTCCGCCTGCAGCGCATGCAGGGTCATCACCACCCGTCCGTGGAACCGGCCCTGGCGCCGGGCCCGCTGGGCCGCGGGGTAGAGGTCGACCAGGTTGACGCCGAGCACGAGCTCCGGGTCGAGCCGTCCGAGCAGGGTGGCGATGGCGCGGATCCGGCCTTCGGCGCTGCCGCTGGGGTTGACGATCGGCTCGGCCGCCAGGGCCGGATAGGCCCGGGCGTAGGGGCCATGGCGGTGATGGTCCCCGTCGGGCACCGCCACGGTCACCTCCAGCCCCCCCTCCCGCAGGCCCGGCACCAGGTTCGCCAGCCAGTCCTGGACACCGCCGAGCAGGTAGGCGGAGGGGGCGAGCACCAGCACCCTCATGGCGTCCGATCCAGGTGCACGATCCCCGGGCCGGCCGCGTTCAGGGGCGGCACGGGCAGGTGCGGAAGGGGGGCGACGGGCCGCACGTGGTGGCCGAGCTGGCGGATGTAGGTCCCCTCCGGCTCCGGGCAGCGTTCCCACTTGCGGACGAACACCTCCTGGTTGGCGGAGGTGTACTTGCCCCAGACGCGCTCCGACTGGCCGTCGAAGGAGGTGGTGGCGGGCTGGTCGTTCGCATGGTGCAGATAGGGACAGGCCACTCCGCCGATCCGCACCCCCGCGAGGGACGCCCGGGCGGTGTAGTCCATGTCCTCGAAGCCGATGCCGCTGAAGCTCTGGTCGAAGGCGCCGATCTTCTCCCAGCAGCGGCGGGCGATGGCGAAGTGGGACCAGGTGTTGTTCAGCAGGCTGAGGTCCACCGACTCCCAGTCCATCGCTTCGGCCCAGCGCCGCAGGTAGGGGTCGATGCGCAGATCGTCGTTGAGCACCAGGGTGGTGGCGGTGGGGCTGGCCTGGAGCAGCTCGTTCCACATCTGGCAGAGCCCCACCACCCGCTCATGCAGCAGGAAGCGGCGATGGGGCGGCTCGCCGTCGGCCAGCTCGCGGCACAGCCGCTCCAGGTAGCGGCTCTGGCTGGCCCCATCGCCGTGGCCGTTGACCACCACCAGGATCGGCACCTCGGGAAAGCTGCGCCGCAGGGAGCGGTAGAGGGGACGGAAGTAGGTCTCGTAGCGGGCCTCGAAGGTGGTGATTGCGAAGCTGAAGCGGCCGCCGAGGGGCCGCCGCGGCGGCAGCAGGACCCTGGGGATGCGGCGGCGGCTGCCGTGGACCACGGCGCGGGCGGCGAGGTAGAGGCGCAGGTTGAGGGAGGAGCGGTTCATGGCGGCGGTGGTGGGTGCTCCCTCAGGCGCGCCCCAGGGCGCCGATCGCCTCCACCAGGGCGCGATAGCGCTCCTGGGGGCGGATGTGATCGCGGAAGCAGCGGGCGCAGTCCTCCCGCCGGGCGTCCAGGTCGGCCCCCAGGTGGTGGGCCGCCGCCAGGAAGCCGGCGCCGTCGTCGACCATCACCCCGCAGCCGAAGTCCTCGACGAACTGGAAGCTGGGCTGGCGGCTGCAGATCACCGGCACCCCCATGGCCAGGTACATGCACAGCCGGTTCGAGCTCACGCCCATGGCCTGGAACTGGGGCGCCGGATTGGTGTAGACGGCCAGGCCGATGTCGTAGCCCACGGCCGATCGCCAGGCTTCCTGCCAGGACAGCCGGCCGGTCTCGATGTGGAGCCGGCCCCCCAGGCTCAGGCGCCGCAGCAGGTAGAGCGCCAGGGGATCCACCCCCAGGGGCTGGACCACGGCGCAGAGCGCCGGATCCTCGTGCAGGGCGTCGAGCAGCCAGTCGGCGCCGGCGGTGAGGTTGAAGCCCCCGGAGATGGCCAGGGTGAGGGCGTCCGGTGGCAGGCCCCAGCGCTGGCGAAGCTCCCGGCGCAGGACCTGATCCCGCTGTGGGGGCTGCCGGAAACAGCCGGGGTAGACCAGAACGGGCCGGGCCGGCGGCAGGCCGGCGTAGTCGCGCACCAGATCCACCCGGTGGGTGTCGTTGACGATGGTGAAGCGCGCCCGCCGGTAGGCCTGCAGGCAGAGCCCTTTCCAGCGTTCCGAGCGGGGGCCCCGGTAGCTGCCGGCGCGGATCTCGTCCCCCAGGACGAAGGAGGGACGGCGGTGCAGGCGGGCCAGCACGCCCACCACGGCGATCGGATCCTCGGTGGTGCCCGAGAAGCAGGCGTAGCGGCGCCAGCGCGGCCGCCAGGCCTGGCTGAGCAGCCAGCGCATCGAGTAGGCCACCGGGTGGGTGCTGACCCGGTCGCCGTAGGGGGCGGTGCTGCCGCAGGGCCCGGGGGCGAAGACGTGGACGTCGTAGCCGTTCTCCAGCAGGGCGGAGATGATCGCCTCGTTGGGGGGCGAGTGCAGCAGCTCCGGCACCAGCAGGAAGTGGGCGGCGATCGGCCGTGGCGACGAGGGACCGGTCATGGAGGAAACGATGGGGCTAGAGCGCCCTGGGGGTGCGGGTGGTGCTGAGGTCGGTGGGAAGCTCCAGCCTGCCGGCGCTGTAGTCCTCCAGCAGCCGGTGGGTGTAGGAGCGGATGAAGTCCACCGGGAAATCCTTGCGCGAGGGGTTCGGCGCCGTTTCGGTCTTCTCCCGGGCGGCGATCCGGTCGTACCAGTTGTGGTAGTGGGTGATCGTGCCGTCGAGCCCGTAGAAGTTGCCCAGGCCGTAGCGCAGGTAGGCCAGCTCGTCGCTCCAGATCGCCGGTGGGGAGGCCGGCGTGAACAACGGCTCGCTGGCCCGGTTGGACACATAGACGTCCATGGGCACCCAGCTGAGCCGGCGCTGCTTCAGTTCCATCGGCAGGTGGTGGGTGATGTGGGGGCCCTGGAAGTCCACCTCGTAGCGCGGCCGCGGGAACCGCCCCTTGCGCCGCCAGTGGAGGCGCCGGCAGCGGCGGAACCGCTGGGTGTGCATCAGCAGGAAGGAGCTCTCCGGCATGCCGGCACCGAAGGGGCGGGTGAGCGGTCCGCAGCCGATGTCCTGCGGTGACACCAGCGCCACCCCCTCGCTGAAACGCGAACGGCACAGCTGGAACCAGTCCGGTGCCAGCAGGATCACGTCCGCATGCAACAGCAGCGTGTACGGCGAACGGGAACGGTTCAGCAGGGCATTGAGCGCGGCCGGCTGGCTGCAGCGGCGCTGCACCACCTCGGCCCCCCGCTCTCTGGCGATCGCCACGGAGCGGTCGGTGGAGCCGTTGTCCAGCACGCAGACGTGCGTCTCCAGGCCCCGGGTGGTGCTCTGGAGCGCCTCCAGGCAGTGGGGCAGGAACAGCTCGCTGTTCCAGCTGGTGATGCCGACGAAGAGTTCGGGGGTCGTCATGGTCGGGGGAGGAGCCGCAGGCGGCGCAGCAGCCGCACCGGCAGCTGGCGCTCCAGGGCCGAGAGCCGCTCGCCGAGGGCGGACTTCTCGGCCAGCAGCCGCTGCACCAGGCGATCGAGTGAGGCGCTGGCGCCGTAGCGGGCGTAGATGGTGGCCAGTTCGGCCGGAAAACGTTCCCCCTGGCGCCGGGTCTTCACGGTGGGGTAGTAGCGCATCGCCCCCAGTTTCTCCTGGGTGACGCTGCCGGAGCAGCGCTGCGAGAAGCGCCACCAGAGGTCGTAGTCCATCAGCAGGCTGAGGGACTCGTCCACCTGCCCGCCGGCCTCCTGCCAGAGGGATGCGCTCCAGAAGCAGCTCTGCTGCAGCAGGAAGCAGCCATTCTCGATCGCCAGCAGGGTCTCCTCGGATCCCTCCCGGCCCGGCACATGGCGCAGGAACTGCTGGTCGGCGCTGATGATGTCGCCGCTGCCGATCACCCAGCGGCGGCCGGGCTGGGCGGCGAAGCAGGCCAGCACGGTGTGGAAGGCACCGGGCAGGTAGAAATCGTCGGAGTTGAGCCAGGCCAGGATCGAACCGCTGGCCCGGCGGAACCCCTTGTTGATCGCGTCCGACTGGCCCCGGTCGGGCTCGCTGATCAGCACCGAGATCCAGGGGCGGTAGCGCTCCAGCACCGCCGGGGTGTCGTCGGTGCTGCCACCGTCCACGACGATGATCTCGACGTTGTCGTAGCCCTGCCAGAGGATCGAGAGCAGGGTGTCCTCGATGTAGGCCCCCTGGTTGAGGGTGGGGATGACGATGGAGAAGAGCGGCCGGTCCGGGTCGCTGCGGAACCGATCGGGCACGGAAATCTCCGCGTCTGCGGACCAGCCGTAGAGGGGACGGGTTTCGGGCAGGGGCACCTCAGCCATGGTGGGGTCCGGCCGCGACGGCCCGTTCCATGCAGGCCAGCAGACGGGGCGCCACGTCGTCGATGCCGGACTCCCGCCACACCCTGGCCCGGCTGCGCTCCCCCAGGCGGCGCCGGCTGTCCGGGTCGTTGCTGAGCCGGTGCAGGGCGGCGGCGAAGGCTGCCAGGTCGAGGTAGGGGACGGCCAGCCCGCAGCCGTCGGCCACGAAGTCGACGATGCCGCCCCCGCCCTCGAAGCAGATGGTCGGCACGGCCGAGGCGGCGGCCTCGAGGGCCACCAGGGGATAGGGGTCCTCCCGCGACAGCAGGCCATGGACGGCGAAGCGGCCGATGACGCCGATGGCGGAGGGCCTCGGTGGCAGCAGCAGGACCCGGTGCTCGAGTCCCAGCAGCTGCAGATCCCGCCGGGCCATCAGCACTTGCTCCTGCCCGGGGGAGGCCCCGAGCCAGACGGCCAGGAAGGGCTGGCCGGCGAAGACCCGCTCACATTCCTTGACCAGCAGGGGGAAGAGGTCGAAACCCTTGCGGGTGATCGCCTGGCCCGCGAAGCCGAACACGAAGGTGCCCGCCGCCAGGGCGGCGTCCAGGGGCTCCAGTGCGGGCTCCCCGCCGGGCTCCGCCTGCAGCGGCTCCGGCCCGGGCTGGCCCTGCCCGGGGGCGGAGAAGGGCAGGAATCCCGGAATCACCGTGCAGCGCTGCAGGGGCAGGCCGTGGTGGGTGTGCAGGGATTGCTTCACCCCTTCGGCGCAGGCCACCACGACGCTGGAGATGGACAGCTGGCGGGCCACGGCCTCCGGGCTGCTCATTGTGGCCAGGGTGGTTTCCAGTTCATGGACATGGCTGAGGCAGGCCGGGCGGGCCGGATCGGCGGCCAGGCCCCGGAGGTGCTGGCCCAGCACCAGGGTGTTCAGATAGATCAGCTCGGGTCTGTGGCGCTGCACCGCCGCCTCCAGCAGTGCGGCAGGACTGCTGGCCCTTCCCCGCCCCAGCCGGGCGGCAACACGCTCGCGCAGGGGCTGGAAGAGCGGCCGGCTCCAGGCCTCGGTGGGCGCCAGGGCTTCGAAATCGGGGCGCAGGGGGCCATCGCTGAGCAGCACCACCGCCGGTTCGATGCCGCGCTTCTGCGCCATCAGCCAGCGCAGCAGCCAGAGCAGCAGCAGGGGGGCACCACTGCGGGTGGCCATGTGGGAGACGAACAGCACCCTCATGGGGCGATCACCTGCTTCCAGACGATCAGGGTGAGCAGGAAGGCCAGGGTCCTGGTCCGGTCGGTGCCGCTGCGGTGGGCCTCCAGGATGCGCCCGATCAGCTCGGGATCGACCAGATCGTCGATCCGGCCGGCGTGCTCGAGCAGAAAGGCATGCATCCGCGGGTCGCGGTACCAGTCGGCGCTGAGGTCGTAGCTCACGTAGCGGGCCCGCCGCATCGGCGGCGTCCAGTAGAGGGGAGGGGCCTTGGGCAGCATGCGACGCCGGTCGAAGCCGTTCTCCTCCGGAAACGTCAGCAGCTCGGGGCAGTTGCGGGCGATGGCATGGCGGTGCCAGTTGGAGCCCAGCTTCCAGCCATCGGGGAGGTTCCAGATCGCCTCGATCCAGCGGCGGTCGTGGAACGGGGAGCGCCAGGCACTGGAGGCCCGGTACATGCGGATGCCGTTGGCGTAGAAGTTGGGCACCCGCTGCTCGAAGTAGTAGCGGGTCAGGCCTTCCAGGAACCCACCGCGGCAGAAGCCCGCCAGGCGAGCGGCCCGACGGTCGCGACCCTCGGCCACCAGCTCGGCGGCCAGCGGCGGCGCCAGGTGCTGCAGCTCCTCGGCGGAGAAACTGGGGTGCCGGTTCAGTTTCATCCTCCAGAACCGGCCGAGGGCGACGTCGGGGGCCAGGGAAGCGAAGCGGCCCAGCCAGCCGCGGTCGAAGTAGTAGGAACGGGCGAATTCCCCCAGGGTGCCGACGAAGAACGTGGCCTCGGCGGGGATCTCGGCCTTGAGGGGATAGAGGAAGGTGTGCCAGTGCCAGGCGGTCTTGGTGCCGTTGGTGACGCTGGAGATGGTGGGCGCGTGGGCGAAGACGTCGTCGAGCTCCAGGCTGATCAGCTGGTGGGGCAGATCGAAGCGCTGGGCCATGCGGCGGGCCACCTGGACGTCGGTCGCGTCCTCCCGCCCCATCGTGATCAGATGGGGACGCAGGCCCTGGCGCAGCATCGACGCCAGGATCACCCGCGAATCGAACCCGCCCGAAAGCGACAGATAGGGGTTGTCTCCCGCCAGCCGCAGGACCGAGGCGTTGAGTGCGTCGACGGCGTCATCGGGGTCGGCGGGGGCCGGCGGGATGTGGTCGAGAACCGCGACGGAGTGGAGGGAGACCCTGCCATCGGTGAAGTGGAGGATGCTGCCGGGGGGCACCCGGCGGATCGCCGGGTGGAGGGTCTGGTTGTCGGTCAGGTTCTCCAGCTGGCAGAGATCGCCGAGGGCCTGCCAGTTCCAGCTCCAGGCCAGGCCACTGCGGCGCAGGATCTCGACGACCCGGTCGCCATGGAAGAGGCGGCCGTCGTGCTCGAGGACGTAGTAATGCGTGGCCCCCACCGGCGAGGTGACCACGGTCACGTCCCCGGCGTCGGTCTCGATCACCAGCGCGTACTCCCCCTGGGTCTCGGCCAGGGCGCGGCTTCCCTGGCGCAGGAAGCGACCCAGCAGATCCGCCTCGGTGCTGTCGGCGTAGCCGATGCAGGTGAGCCGGTGGTCACCGATCTGGATGGTCATCGGTTGGGCGGGACCAGCCTGCCGAGCATCGCCTTGCCGGCCCGCCTGACCCGGGAGCGCAGGCTTCGGAACCCCTCCCCCTGGGAGGGGTTGGGGATGCCCTCCAGGGGCAGGTGGCCCCAGGGGGTCTGCTGGCGGATCTCCAGGTAGCGCTGGCGCCAGGGGTGGGTGCAGCGATGGTGCCAGGGCTTGGCCACGCCCGAGCCCGCGAAGTGGATCACGGCGGGGTTCGCCCGGGCCAGTTCCGCCTGCCGGCCCAGGGGGGTGTCGGCAGCGGTGTACTCCGGATGCATCCAGAGGTGGGGCAGGGCATTGAAGCGCCAGTCGAGGGGACGCCAGCGGGCCTCGAGCAGGGAATTGAGCACGTCCTGGTCCCAGTGCTTGATCCGCTCGGGATGGGTGCGGGCGAACTCCAGTCCGTTGGCCAGGATGTTTTCCCGGCGCCAGCGGCCCAGATCGATGAGCATCGCTCCGGCATTGAAGACGAGGGAGCCTTCCGCCAGGCCGAGGCGGTTGCGGTCGAAGTCCTGGTTGTGCTCCTCCACCGCACCGATGCTGTTCCCCTCCAGGGGCGACTCCCAGAGGTCCCGCAGCGCGTCGACCACGATCAGGTCGGAATCCAGGTAGAGGACCTTCTCCACCGCATGGGGAAGGGCCGCCGGCAGCAGCAGCCGGAAATAGGTGGCCAGGCTGATGTGGCCGAAGACGGGAAAACCCGCGAGCATCTGCTCATCCAGCTGCAGAAAGGAGACTGAAGGAAGGAACTCACCGAGATAGGCCGCCAGCCGTGCCCGTTCCCCGGCATCGATGACACCGTGGAGGATATAGACACTGAGGCTTTCTGTTGGATTGGAGAGCTGCAGGGACTTCAGCATCACGGCGCAGTGCCGGATGTAGTTGTTGTCGATCGTGCAGGCAATGATCATGAGAACGTTTCGGGCTCCTGCAAGGTCGGCTCAGTGAGTGGGAAAGCCATCAGACGGGTGCTGTCGACAGGGACGTTTGCTGGGGGTGTTTGGATTGGTCACTCCAAAGTCTGGCGTAAATACCCTCCTGGGCCAGCAGCTCATGGTGGCGGCCCCGTTCCACGATTCTTCCTTCGGAGAGCACACAGATCACGTCGGCATTGACGATCGTACTGAGACGGTGGGCGATCACCAGAACGGTGTGCTGGCGCTCGAACTGTTCGATCGCCTGTTGCACCAGACGTTCGCTCTGGCTGTCGAGGGCACTGGTGGCCTCATCGAGGATCAGCAGTTCAGGTCGGCGCAGAATCGCCCTGGCCAGGGAGATTCTCTGGCGTTGGCCGCCGCTGAGCCGGTAGCCCCGTTCTCCGATCTTGGTGTCGTAGCCCTCGGGAAGGTCGCTGATGAAGCGGGACGCCTGGGCCTTGGCGGCCGCCGCCATGATGTCGTCCATGGAGGCGTTGTCGACGCCGAAGCCGATGTTGCTGGCGATGCTGGCGTTGAACAGGAAGGTGTCCTGGCTGACGACCCCCAGCCGCTGCTGCCAGCTGGCCAGATTGATCGTCCGGATATCGACGCCGTCGACGAGGATTCGGCCGCCGGTGGGTTCGTACAGACCCACCAGCAGATCGGCGATGGAGCTCTTGCCGGCGCCGCTGGAGCCGACCAGGGCGACTGTTTGGCCGCGGCCGATCGTCAGCTGGATGGAGGAGAGGGCCTCCGGCAGATTGGGGCTGTAGCGCAAGGAAACGTCGTCCAGCTGAATCCGATCGCGGAGTGCCGTAAAGGGCACGCCGCCGTTGCGGATGAATTCCTTGTCGTCATCGCGCAGGATCTCGTTCAGACGCTCCACATTGGCACTGTTGGCCGCATAGCCCGTGGCCAGGCCTGTGAGAGTGCCGACCCTCTGGTTGAGTCTCTGGAGGGCGATGATGAAGGTCACCAAGCTCGGCAGGACGCCGCTGCTGCGATCCTTGAACACCATCAGACTGAGTGCCGCGATGATGGCGATCGAGATGATCGGCAGCATGTTGGAAATCGGCTGAACGACGTTCGAAAGCTTGCTCTGCCGGATGGACAGACGTTTGCTTTCGCCGAGCAGTGCCTTCAGTTTCTGCCTGGAACTTTCCAGCTGACCCGTGCTGTGCAGCAGCCGCAGACCCTGGATCTGCTCGTTCTGATGGCTGGACAGTTCGACGCCCACCTTTTGCTGCTCGCGTGAGTTCCTGCGAATCCGGGGCAGCAGCACTTTCTGGATGGCCTGCATGACGCTGGCCATGGCGAAGGCCACCAGCAGAAGCCATGGGGAGATGGCCACCAGGATGGCCAGGTAGATGATCAGCTGCAGGCTGTTCATCAACAGCCCGTTGGCCAGGTTGATCTCCTTCTGAACGGTGCTGCCGCCGGAGCCGACATAATTCAGCAGGTCGCCCACCCGGTACCGGCTGGCACAGCCGAAGGTCAGGGAGAGGACCCGATCGTTCAGTTTGGCGGTGATTTCGGTGCCCATCCGGGCCCCCATCACGGCGGTGCTGACGCTGTTGATGTAACTGGTCGCGGCCATCAGGCCCTGCAGGGCCACGGCGGTGGCCAGGAGCAGGATGAAGATGCCGTCGCGACCGGAGCGGCTGCTGAGGGTGCTGTTCAGCCAGTCCTGCAGCCAGGGAAGCTGGTTCAGGTATCCGAGGACGGAAATCTTGCTCCAGTCACTGTTCTCGGGAGCACTGATCAGGCTGACCGAAAGAAAGATGATCCCGAGGGTGGCGCCCTCACTGAGGCTGGCGACCAGGCTGGTGGAGAAGTTGAGCGCCAGAAGCTTCCAGTATTTCTTCGCCGAATGCCGGATCAGACGTGCTGCGGGTCTCTGGTCGGTCAGGGGGGCTAGCAGGGGGCTGGGGAGTCGTCTGGCGATGCGATGGAGAAGCGGCATCAACGGTGAGGCGGAAAGGGAGCTGGAATCGGCGGCTGGGGAATCGGGGCTGTGGCGGGGTGCCGATTCCGGTCGGGGAGTCGCCTCCGGGTCACACGAGGGGAGCTCAGATCTGAGGCTTGCATCAGCCCGGCGGACCAGGGGATCGGGATGGCAACGATCTGGGGCGCCGGTGACCTCAAATCTAGGCCGCTACCGGAGTCCTGCACGACGTTGGGCTGGTCCTACGATTGGACTCGCCGCAGGGCAGGACGTCGTCTGGATCGCCGTCCGACAGCCCTTGAACTCGTGTCACCCACTCCCTTCGCCCCTCCTTCCCAGGACTGATCCGGCTGCGCAGCCGCCACTGCCGGCCCAGCCCCCAGCCTCACCGCTTCCGCCATGGCCCCTCCTCCGCCACGTGCGTGGCGTCGCCGCCTGGCCGTGGGGGTGGCGCTGCTGCTGCCCCTGGCCCTGGCGGCCAGTGGCAGCCCCTGGAGCGGGAAACGCTCCCTCGGCCCCGGGCCGCCCTCCCGCGGTCCCCTCGACCACCGGCACCTGGCGATCATCATCAACGCCGCCGATCCCCTCAGCGAGACCATCGGGCGGCAGTACCAGGCGGCCCGGCTGATCCCCCCGGACCAGGTGATCAGGGTGCGCTTCCCGTCCGGGGAGGCCTCGCTCAGCCCTGGGCTGTTCCGCCGCATCAAGGCCAGCGTCGACCGGCAGACCCCGGCCCATGTCCAGGTCTATGCGCTGGCCTGGGCGGCCCCGTACCGGGTCGGCTGCCAGTCGATCACCAGCGCCTTCAGCTTGGGCCTCGATGCGCGCTTCTGCGCCAGCGGTTGCCGCACCACCGCCCTGAGCCCCCTGTTCGCCCGCGGTGACGTGCGCCGCCCCTGGGATCAGCTGCGGGTGCGGCCCAGCATGATGCTGGCGGCCACCAGCGCCGCGGCGGCCAGGCGCCTGATCCAGCAGGGCGTGGCCTCGGACGGGACCGCACCGCCGGGGACGGCCTACCTGCTGAGCACCAGTGATGCCAGGCGCAACCGACGGGCCGCCGGCTACGACCGGGTCATGGCGGCCATCGGCTCCCGCCTGCGGGTGCGGATCATCGAGAGCGACACCCTGGTGGGCGCCCAGGACGTGATGGCTTACGTCACCGGGCTGGCCTTCCCCGTGGGCCTGCGCACCAACCGCTTCCGGCCCGGAGCCGTCGCCGACCATCTCACTTCGTTCGGGGGGCAGCTGACCGACAGCCCGCAGATGAGTGCGCTCCGCTGGCTCGAGGCCGGCGCCACCGGCAGTTACGGCACCGTTGTGGAACCATGCAGTTTCCCGGCCAAGTTTCCCGATCCCGGCCTGCTGCTCACCTACTACCTCCGCGGCGACACCCTGATCGAGAGCTACTGGCGCAGCGTGGCCATGCCCGGTCAGGGGGTGTTCATCGGCGAGCCCCTGGCCAGGCCCTGGCCGGTGGACGGTGGCCTCAGCCCTGGTGACGCCGCTGGTGCCAGGCCCAGGCGTGCTCGATGATCGTTTCCAGCTCCGGGAAGCGGGGTCGCCAGCCGAGTTCCTGGTGGGCCCGGGTGGCCCCGGCCACCAGCTGGGGAGGGTCACCGTCGCGGCGCTTGGCCACATGGGCCAGCAGGCCGCGGCCGGTGACGGCCTTGGCGGTCTCGATCACCTGCTGGACCGAGTAGCCGGTGCCGTTGCCGAGGTTGTAGATCAGCGGTCGGCGCTCGCTCTCCTCCCGTTCCCGCAGCCGCAGCAGCCGCTCCAGCCCCAGGACATGGGCGTCGGCCAGGTCGGCCACGTGGATGTAATCGCGGATGCAGGTGCCGTCCGGGGTGGGGTAGTCGTCGCCGAAGATCTGCAGGTAGGGCTCCCGGCCGCTCATGGTGTCGAGCACCCTGGGGATCAGGTGGGTCTCCGGGTTGTGGTCCTCCCCCAGATCGCCGTCGGGGTCGGCACCGGCGGCATTGAAGTAGCGGAAGATCACGCTGGGCAGGCCGTAGGCCGCCGCGAAGTCGGTGAGCAGCTGCTCCACCATCCACTTGCTGCGGCCGTAGGGATTGATCGGGGCCTGGGGGTGGTCCTCGGTGATCGGCACCTGCTGGGGGATGCCGTAGGTGGCGCAGGTGGAGGAGAACACGATCGGCAGCGGCCGCTCGGTGGCCACCAGGGCCTCGAGCAGGGTGAGGGTGTCGCCCAGGTTGTTGCGGTAGTACTTGGCGGGATCGGTCACCGATTCGCCCACATAGGCGTAGGCGGCGAAGTGCAGCACCGCCTCGATCGGCTTGCCCTCCAGGGCGGTGCCGTCCAGGGCGGGATGGCGGCCGCGCAGCAGGGGTTCGAGCACCTCACGGTCGCCCACCTGGCCCAGCACCAGCGGCACCTTCAGGGTCTTTTCGACGATGTCGGCATGGCCGTAGACCAGGTTGTCGAGCACCACGGGCTGGTGCCCCGCCCTGGTCAGGGCCCGGACGGCATGGCTGCCGATGTAGCCGGCGCCCCCGGTGACGAGGATCCTCACAGCCGCACCTCGGCGCCGCTGGCCCGCTCGCTGACGAATTCCGCCACGGTGCGGCGCAGCCCGTCCGGCAGGGGGATCGTCGCCCGCCAGCCCAGGGCGGCCAGGCGGCCCACATCCAGGAGCTTGCGGGGGGTGCCGTCCGGCTTGGAGGTGTCCCAGGCGATCCGTCCGCGGAACCCGACCGCCTCGGCCACCATGGTGGCCAGCTCCTTGATGCTCACGTCCGTTCCCGTTCCCACGTTGATGTGCTGCAGCTCCTCGGCGCCCGGCTGCCAGTGGCGCAGGCAGAACAGGGCCGCATCCGCCAGATCATCGACGTGGAGGAACTCCCGCCTCGGGCTGCCGCTGCCCCAGCAGACCACCTCCTCGGCGCCGCTCTCCCGGGCCTCCTGGAAGCGGCGGATCAGGCCGGGCAGCACATGGCTGTTGGTGGGGTGGTAGTTGTCGCCCGGGCCATAGAGATTGGTGGGCATCAGGCTGATGGCATCGAAGCCGTGCTGCTGCCGCAGGGCGCGACACAGCTGGATGCCGGTGATCTTGGCGATGGCGTACCACTCGTTGGTGGGCTCCAGGGGCCCGCCGAGCAGGGCCTCCTCCCGGATCGGCTGCTCGGCCAGCTTGGGGTAGATGCAGCTGCTGCCCAGGAACAGCAGGCGCCGGGTGCCCTGCCGCCAGGCGCTCTCGATCACGTTCTGCTGGATCTTGAGGTTGTCGAGCAGGAAGTCGGCCGGATAGGTGGCGTTGGCGAGGATGCCCCCCACCCGGGCCGCCGCCAGCACCACCACGTCGGGCCGCTGGTCGGCGAACCAGGCCGCCACAGCGGGGCCGTCCATGAGGTCGAGTTCCGAGCGGCCGACGCGGAGCAGGTGGCGGTGGCCTTCCGCCTCCAGGCGCCGGGCGATGGCCGAGCCGGCCATGCCGCGATGGCCGGCGATGAAGATCCGATCGTTCGTTGAGATCAGCATGGGGAAATCGTCAGGCCCCCGCGCTGCCGGGCGGGGTTGCGGACCGCGGGAGGGGGCGTCGTTCCAGCGAAGGTCCGCTTCGACGAGAACGGGTCACGGCCCTGACCATAGCGGCGTTTCGCGGGCCGATTCACGGGGCGGCCGTCACTCCGACCTGGGGGGGATTCTCCATCGAGCCGACGACGGTGAACCCTTCCCGCCGCAGGGTGGCCTCCTTGGCGGCCTCCTCCTTGTCGGTGGCCACCATCTCCGCCACCAGTTCCTCCAGGGTGGTGGTGGGGGTCCAGCCCAGCCGCTCCCGGGCCCGGGTGGGATCCCCCAGCAGGGTCTCCACCTCCGCCGGCCGGAAGTAGCGCCGGTCGATGCGTACCACCGTGGCGCCGGTGTCGCGCCGGGCGCCCGTCTCCTCGACGCCGCTGCCGCTCCAGAGGATGCCGCCCCAGCCGAGTTCCTCGGCGGTGAGCTCGATGAAACGGCGCACCGACTCCTGCCGCCCCGTGGCGATGACGAAGTCCTCGGGTTTCTCCTGCTGCAGCATCCGCCACTGCATCTCCACGTAATCCCGGGCGTGACCCCAGTCCCGCAGGGAGTCGAGGTTGCCCATGAACAGGCCCTGATCCAGACCGGCATCGATGCGGGCCAGACCCCGGGTGATCTTGCGGGTGACGAAGGTCTCTCCCCGCCGGGGGCTTTCGTGGTTGAACAGGATGCCGTTGCAGGCGTACATGCCGTAGGCCTCCCGGTAGTTGACCGTGATCCAGTAGGCGTAGAGCTTGGCCACGCCGTAGGGACTGCGGGGATAGAAGGGGGTGGTTTCCTTCTGGGGAATCTCCTGCACCAGCCCATAGAGTTCGCTGGTGCTGGCCTGGTAGATGCGGGTCTTGTCGGTCAGCCCAAGGATGCGGACGGCCTCCAGAATCCGCAGGGTGCCGAGGGCATCGGAGTTGGCCGTGTATTCGGGACTTTCGAAGCTCACCGCCACGTGGCTCTGGGCTCCGAGGTTGTAGATCTCGTCCGGCTGGATCTGTTGAACGATCCTGATCAGATTGGTGGAGTCCGTCAGATCGCCGTAGTGCAGAACCAGGCGGGGATTCTGTTCGTGGGGATCCTGGTAGAGGTGGTCGATCCTGTCGGTGTTGAAGCTGCTGGCCCTCCGTTTGATCCCATGCACCACATACCCTTTCTCCAGGAGCAACTCCGCCAGGTAGGAACCGTCCTGGCCGGTGATCCCGGTGATCAGAGCCGTTTTGGTCATGGGGTTTCCGTTGTGTTCAGAAGGTGATGGGGCCACGCCTGCCGAGGCGGCGTGCAGGTTGCCCCTGGTGCTGGGCCATGCCTGGCGGGTCGGGCAGGAGTCGGTGGGAGCTTAGCCGGGCCGTCGGGGGGCGTCCGCCGATGGTCGCCACAGCGGCGGCTGGAGATGGGAGGTGATGGCGGCCGTGACGGTGGCTGTGAAGGTGGCCGTGACGGTAGTGGGGCGGGAGATCGTGCTGACCGGCGCCGATGGATCGCGACAAAAAAAGAAGGACCCATCCGGAACGGACAGGCCCATGGGAAGAATTGACTGAGAAGAACGATCGGTGCTCAGTCGCGGCGGCCGCCACCCTGGAGGGCAATGATGAGCTGCAGGATGAATGCGAATAGGTTGATGTAGGTGAGGTACATGCCCAGGGCGCCGACGAGGTACTGGTCGTCGCTGTAGGTGCGGGGCATGGTGTAGAAGTCGACGAAGGCTAATCCCACGAATACCACCGTGCCAAAGCCGGCGATCATCAGAGACAAAGCATTGCCGCCGAACATGCCGGGAGCAAAGATGCTGCCCACAATTTGAACGACCATGGCGATGAGCAGACCCACCAAGCCGAGGCTCACCACTCCGCTCAAGGCCTGGCCAATGCTGTCGCTCATTCGACGGCCCACAAAAGAGGCGATCACAAACGTGATCCCGGTGGCAAGGGCCGCAGTACCGATGGCCCCGGCCCCCGCAACGGCCACAGCGCGCACCACCAGTGAGGTGAGCGTGAAGCCTGTGAGCAGGCTGAAGGTCACGAGGAGTGGCAGGGCTGTGCCGTTGTTTCCCCTGTTGGCCGCGTTCTGAGCGACGAAGAACAGAATGAACCAGGGGATGATCGCCACGAAGGAGATTCCCTGGAAGCCGACTGGACCCAGGGAGGCGAGGGTGGCAAGACCACCGGCCACCCCGGCAGCGGTGAGCACCATGCCGCCGCCCACATAGGGGAGGGCCTTGTTGACCACGTTGGGTCCGACCAGGGCGCTGGACTGGGCTTCGCGAATCGCTTCCTGAAAGTTGCTGCGGGCCGGCATGGCGCTGGCATTTCAAACTGAATCCATCTTGCCAGCGGCCCCAGGGTTGCGGCGGGGGCGCCGGTTCGGATCTCCCCATGCGGGCCCCTTGTGCGGACAGGCTTCAGGCCTCGTCCAGAGGCTGGCGCAGCGATCCGGGCCAGAGCCACACCGCCAGCAGGGCCACGCCCGTGCCAATGCAGGATTCCAGGAAGCGCAGCAGGGCATTCACCCCCGGACTCAGGGCTGGATCGAGGCTGCCGGTGACCATCACGACGATCACCGTGATCGCCGCCAGACGGCCGTGGCTGGGCACGTTGATGGCCGCACAGATCATCACCGTGGCGAAGATCGCCAGGGCCATGCCGAGGGGGTGAAAGGGCAGCAGCGTCAGGTACACCGCACTGGTGATGGCGCCGATCGCCGACCCCAGAATCCGCAGCGAGGCCGAGGAGGCCGCATCCTTGCGGGTGACCTGGGTGACGACGACGGCGGAGATCGCCGACCAGAGCCCGCCGATCTTGGGCAGGTAGCCGGGAAACAGGCTCGTGAACCAGAAGCCCAGGGAGTAGGCCACCAGGGCGGCCACCGCGATCTGGGCCGGGATGCGCAGACTTTCAGCGCTCTTCATGGTTTCGAGTTCATGGTTCCGATCGGGCAGGGGGGGCGTCCGTCCGCTTCCTGGCTGGGGGTTGGCCTGGGCGGGCATCGCGGCGGGCGTAGGCCTGCACCAGCCGCTGCACCAGCGGATGGCGCACCACATCGGCGTCGGAGAAGCGGCAGATCGCCACCCCTTCGATCCCGGCCAGCACCTGCTCCGCCTCCACCAGGCCGCTCAGCTGGCCCGGAGGCAGATCGATCTGGGTGGTGTCACCGGTCACGACCATGCGGGAGTTCTCCCCCAGCCGGGTGAGCACCATGCGCATCTGGGCGCAGGTGGTGTTCTGGGCCTCATCGAGGATCACGAAGGCATCGGCCAGGGTGCGTCCGCGCATGAAGGCCAGGGGGGCCACCTCGATCACGCCCTTCTCCAGGAGCTGGCTGGTGCGCTCCTGACCCAGGAGCCCGTGGAGGGCGTCGTAGAGGGGACGCAGATAGGGATCCACCTTCTGCTGCAGGTCGCCGGGCAGGAAGCCCAGCCGTTCGCCCGCCTCCACCGCGGGCCGGGTCAGCACCAGCCGCTCCACCTTGCGCTCCTGCAGCATCCGCACGGCCAGGATCGTGGCCAGGAAGGTCTTGCCGGTGCCGGCGGGCCCGATCGCCAGGGTCAGGTCGTGGCGTTCAATCGCCTCGACATAGCTGTTCTGCCGCAGGGTGCGGGGACGCAGGGGGCGTCCGGTGACGCTCGTGGCCAGCACCTGGAGCCCCATGCTGCGGTGCTGGTCGGAGCGCCCCGTGTCCAGGGCCGTCAGGGCCGCCTGGATGTCCACCGGTCCGATGGGCTCGCCCCGTTGCCACAGCGGCTCCAGAAGATGGACTAGGGCCTGCAGCCGCTCCACCTGGGAGCTGCGGCCCCGGATCTGAAGATCGAGGCCCCTCAGGACGATCTGGGCACCCGTGAGGGCTTCAAGCCGACGCAGCGAAGCACCGTCCGTGCCGGCCAGGGCGATGGCGGCGGCGCTGTCGGGCAGGGCGAACGTGGAGGAGAGCTCGCTCAGGCCTCGGCGGCGGCAGGTTCGGCGGCGGCGGCAGCAGCCGCTTCGGCGGCGGCGGCGGCCTCAGCGGCCTGCTTGGCGGCCTCGGCTTCCTTGGCGGCGGCCGCTTCCTTGACCGCAGCAGCGGCGGCCTCTTCACGGGCCGCAGCCTGCTTGAGCTTGCCGACGGTCTCGGCGGGGCGGGTGGTCTTCTCGATCAGACCGCCCTTCTCGAGCAGGCTGCGCACGGTGTCGGTGGGCTGGGCTCCCTGGCCCAGGCGGACGCGGATGGCCTCGGCGTCGAGGCGGGTTTCCTTGGTGCGGGGGTTGTAGAAGCCCAGTTCCTCGAGCGGACGGCCGTCGCGGCGGGAGGTGCTGTTGGTGGCCACCAGACGGAAACTCGCTTCCCGTTTCTTGCCGAACCGCTTCAGCCGGAGCTTGATCATCTGGAAAAGGGTGCTCGAAATGCAGCACGCAATCCTACAGGCCGGCTCAGAGCTGGCCGAATCCCTTGCGCTTCTTGGCCGGCTTGGGGGGTTTGCGGGGCTGGCCGCCGCCGCGGCCACCGGGACCGCCCATCCCCGGCATGCCACCCATCCCCGGCATCCCCGGCATGCCGCCCATCCCGGGCATGCCGCCCATGCCCGGCATCCCTGGCATCCCCGGCATCCCGCCCCGGGTCATCTGCTGCATGAAGCCGCGCATCTTCTGGAAGTCCTGGAGCACCTTGTCCACATCCGCCGGGGTGTGGCCGCTGCCGGCGGCGATGCGGCGGCGGCGGGAGGGCTGGGCGGCCAGCAGTTCGGGCTGGCGGCGTTCGGCCTCGGTCATCGAGCCGATCATGGCCTCGATGCGCTTCAGCTGGCTCTCTCCCTGGCGGAGCATGCCGTCGTCGATCTTGTTCATGCCGGGGATCAGCTTCATCAGCCCGCCCAGGGAGCCCATGCGCTTGATCAGGCGCATCTGCTGCACGAAATCGGAGAAATCGAAGCTGGCTTCCTGCAGCTTGCGCTGCATCTTCTCCACATCGGCCAGCTCCACCTCCTTGGTGGCCTTCTCCACCAGGGTGAGCACATCGCCCATGCCCAGGATCCGGCTGGCCATCCGCTCCGGGTGGAACGGCTGCAGGGCCTCCACCTTCTCGCCGGTGCCGATGAACTTGATCGGGGCGCCGCTCACCTTGCGGATCGAGAGCGCCGCCCCGCCGCGGGAATCGCCGTCCAGCTTGGTGAGCACGGCGCCGGTGATGCCCACCTGCTCGTGGAAGGCCCTGGTCAGATCGGCCGCCTCCTGGCCGATCATCGAATCCACCACCAGCAGCACCTCATCCGGGGCCGCCGCCTCCCGGATCCGGACCATCTCCTCCATCATCGAGGTGTCGATCTGGAGGCGGCCGGCGGTGTCCACCAGAACGGTGTCGAAGCCTTCCTCCCGCCCCTTGGCCACGCCGGCGGCGGCGATCGCCTCCGGGGCGGCGTCGCTGCCCAGGCTGAACACCTCCACACCGATCTGGCGGCCCAGGGTCTGGAGCTGGTCGATGGCGGCCGGCCGGTAGACGTCGGCGGCCACCAGCAGCGCGCGCCGCCCCTGCTCCTTGAGGTGCAGGCCCAGCTTGGCGGTGGCGGTGGTTTTGCCGGCCCCCTGCAGGCCGGCCATCAGGATCACGGTGGGCCCTTCCGCGGCCCGGGCCAGGGGGGCATTGGCGCCGCCCATGGTCTCGACGAGCTGGGCGTGCACCAGCTGGATGAACTGCTGGTCCGGGCTCACCCCGCGCACCACCTCGGCGCCCACTGCCTTGCGCCGCACCTCCTCGATGAACTCCTTCACCACCGGCAGGCTGACATCGGCCTCCAGCAGGGCCCGCCTCACATCGCGGAGGGCGCCATCGACGTTCGTCTCCGAGATGGCCGCCTGGCCCCGCAGTCCCTTGACCGCGTCTTCAAAGCGCTGGGAGAGTTCGTCGAACATCAGTTGAGGGATTGGGTGGCCACCAGGCGCCAGCTGTCGCCGTCGCGTCCGAATACATAACCATTGCGCAGCTCCATGGGCGCCGTGGTCTCCACCACCGTCCCCTTGTCATCGAGGCGCCGGTCGCTGTAGCGGAGCCGGGCGACGGCGACGATGCGCCTGGGCCCGCTTTCCGAAAGGGTCAGGTCGGTGATCCGCACGTCCAGCCGCTGGGTCTGGCCCTTGGCGGCATCACTGCGGCGCTCGCTGGCGAGCCGCTCCACCGGCCCTTCCCGGGCGATGCGATCCAGGCCCTGGGGCATGGGCTCACCGGCGAGCACATCGCCCTTGACCGTCAGCCAGTTCTCCAGCAGCCGGCGGACCTGAGCCGCATCCGGACGGGGGCTGGTGAGGGGCGTGAGGCTCTGGCTGATCGCCGGCCCGGGGGTGGCTGCCGGGGCGGCTGGGGGTTTGGCGGCTGGAGGCTTGGCGGGGGGAGCCGGCAGTGGAGCCGGCGGCGGGGGCGGTGGCGGCGCGCTCTGGCGCTGCCGCAGCACCCAGGCGCCGGCCAGCAGCAGCAGCAG
>NZ_NQKY01000039.1 GCF_002252675.1 Synechococcus sp. BO 8801
CGGCCTGATCGGCCAGCAGGAACCGGCCCGCCGCCGCCGCCAGCCCGTTGACGGGCCAGGGATCGCGCCAGGCGGCCCAGCGGGCCAGCCGCCCGGGGTCGCCCAGGGCGTAGCCGAGCCGCAGCCCGGCGATCGAAAACAGCTTGGTGAGGCTGCGGATCACCACCAGCCGCGGGTGGTCCGTCAGCAGCGGCACCAGGGACTGCTCCTCCCCGCCGGGCACCAGCGGCAGGAAGGCCTCGTCCACGACCACCAGGGCGAACCGCTCCAGCAGGGGCTCCAGCGTGGCCCGGCTCCAGAGCTGGCCGGTGGGGTTGTGGGGATTGGTGAGCCAGAGCACGGCCGCGCCGGACCCGGCGGCGTTGGTGGCGGCCTCGGCCAGGGGCCAGGGGCCCGGTCCGGCCCCGGACCAGTCGAGCGGCAGCGGCAGCTGGCGCCAGGCGCCGCCCCAGCAGTCCAGGGCGCGGCGGTAGTCGGCGAACCCCGGCGCCGGCAGCAGGCTCAGGCCGGCGGCCGCCCCATCCCGGGCCGCCCAGGTGAACAGCTCGGCGGCCCCGTTGCCGGGCAGGACCCGGGCCGGATCCAGGCCGTGCCAGGCGGCGATGGCGTCGCGCAGGGCCGTGTAGTCCCGGTCGGGATAGTCCCGCAGATCGCTGCTGAGGGCCCGGATCAGATGGCGCCGCAGCCGGGGCGGCGGCCCGAAGGGCACCAGGGAGGCGCTGGCATCGAGCAGCTGCTGCGGGCGGCAGCCGAGCCGCCGGGCGGCCGCCTGCAGGTTGCCGCCATGGGGATCGGGCGGTTCAGGCGTCCCCATCGCCGGGTGGAGGGCTGGCACCGGCTCCAGCGAACATTAAGGCGGTTGTAACACGGAAGCGTGAGCGGGCTGCTGCAATGGGTGGGCCTCCGGTGCACCGCATTCCCCCGTGCCCTCTTCCCCCCTCCAGCCGGTCATCAGCGCGATCGGCGAGGTGCTGCTGGGCAAGGAGCATCAGGTGCGGCTGGCCCTGGCCTGCCTGCTGGCCCGCGGCCACCTGCTGATCGAAGACCTGCCCGGCATGGGCAAGACCACCCTGGCCGAAGCCCTGGCCCGCAGCTTCGGGCTCGGCTTCAAGCGGGTGAGCTTCACCAGCGATCTGCTGCCGGCGGATCTCACGGGTCTGAACGTGTTCGACCCCGCCGCCGCCAGCTTCCGCTTCCAGCCCGGGCCCCTGTTCAGCCAGGTGCTGCTCGCCGATGAGATCAACCGGGCCAGCCCCCGCACCCAGAGCGCCCTGCTGGAGGCGATGGCCGCCGGCCGGGTGAGCGTGGACGGCACCAGCCATCCCCTGCCCCGGCCCTTTCTGGTGATCGCCACCCAGAACGGCCTCGACCAGGGGGGCACCTCGGCCCTGCCGGAATCCCAGCTCGACCGGTTCCTGATGCGCCTCAGCCTCGGCTACCCCCCCCGCCAGGCCGAGCGGGCCCTGCTGCAGGGTGAGGGCCTGCGGCCCGACGGCCTCAGCGGCGCCTTCGGCCCGGAGGATCTGCTGGCCCTGCAGGACCGCTGCGACCGGCAGCACTGCAGCACCGCCCTGCTGGACTACGTGCTCGACCTGCTGGAGCGCAGCCGCCGCCAGCCGTCCCAGGCCCATCCCCTCTCGCCCCGGGCCGGCCTGGCGCTGCTGGCCGCCGCCCGGGCCTGGTCGCTGCTGGAGGGCCGCGACCATGTGATTCCGGACGACGTCCAGGCGGTGCTGGCGGCCGTCTGCGAGCACCGCATGGACGGCGGCCAGCGCGGCGGCGGCGAGGGGGAGCTGAGCCAGCGGCTCCAGGAAGGCGTCGATGGACTTCGGTAGGCCCCAGCAGGGCGAACGGGTGCGCCTGCGGATGCGCAACCTCTACATCCTGCCGACGCGGTTCGGCTGGCTCTGGCTGGCGGGCACCGTGCTGCTGCAGGTGGTGGGGGTCCAGATGCAGAGCAACGGCACCCTGCTGCTCAGCTTCCTGATGCTGAGCCTGTTCCTGCTCACCCTGCACCTCACCCACTTCAACCTCCAGGGCGTGGAGCTGGCCTGCGGCGCGCCGGCGCCGGGCTTCGCCGGCGAGCCGGTCCCCTATCCCGTCCGGCTGCGGTGCCCGGGCCGCAGCGAGGGGGTGCGCCTGCGGCTGGGGGGCGAGCCCCCGGGTCCGGCCCTGTCGCTGGCGGCGGGGGAGCATGAGCTGGCCGTGTCCTGGACCCCGCCGGGCCGGGGCTGGCAACGGCCCGGGCTGCTGAGGATCCAGACGACGGCGCCCCTGGGGCTGTTCTGCTGCTGGTCGCGCTGGCATCCGCAGACGGCCCAGCTGATCTACCCGGCCCGTCGGGCCGGACCGGTGCGGCTGCTGCCCGCCGGCTCGGCACCGGTGGTCGGCGAGCCGGCCCTGGCCAGCCACCAGGACGGCAGCGACGACTGGCGCGACCTGGCCCCCCATCGCCCCCAGGACAGCCCCAGCCGCCTGGCCTGGAAGCTGCTGGCCCAGGGGCGGGGCGAGTACGCCAAGCGCTTCCTGGACCGCCCCGAAGCGGCCCCCCTGCTGGCCCCGGAACCCGGGGTGCCCCTGGAAACGGCCCTCGAACACCTTAGTGAGCGCATCTGGAGCTGGCACGGCCGGGGCCTCAGCTACGGCCTGGAGCTGAACGGCCAGAGCGTGGCGCCCGGCCGGGGGGTGCTGCACCGGGACCAGTGCCTGACGGCCCTGGCCTGCTGCCGATGAGCCGCGCCGCCGCCCCCCTGCAGTGGCTCACCATGGGGTTGCTGGCCCTGGGGCTGCTGGGCCTGTCGCCGGCCCTGTCCCTGAGCCTGCTGGCCTTCGGCCTGGCGGTGCTGACGGCCCTGAAGCTGCGTGAGGCCCGCAGCCTCGAGGAACGGCGGGTGGTGGCCCTGCTGCAGCTGGTCTGCGCCGGCCTGCTGGCGGCCCTGCGCCCCGAACTGGCCCCGAGCCTGCTGCAGGGCCTGGCCATCCTGATGGCCCTGGCCGGGCTGCTGGCCCTGGAACTGGGGGCCGGTCCCGACTGGAAGGCGCTGCTGCGCCGCAGCCTGCAGGTGCTGCTGGCGGCCCTGCCCATCGCCCTGGTGCTGTTCCTGCTGCTGCCCCGCCTGATGCCTTTCACCAACTTCGGTGCGGGCCAGGGCATGGGGGCGATGACCGGCCTGAGCGACAGCATGGAGCCGGGCTCCATCGCCCGGCTGGCCGTCAGCCGCCAGGCCGCCGCCCGCGTCGCCTTCCCCCTCGGCGGCGAGCCCCCGCCCCTGGAGCAGCGCTACTGGCGGGTGCTGGTGCATGAACGCTTCGATGGCCGCAGCTGGCGCAGCGCCGCGCCCACCTTCGCCCGACCGGCGGTCGGCCAGGCCACCCCGCCGCCGCCGCCCCCCGCCGCCCCGGGGGAGGGGATCCAGCTCTGGCTGATCGAACCCAGCGGCCTGGCGGCGGTGCCCTGGAGCGGCTCCGGCCGGCCCCTGTCCGCCGACCTGAACCTGCAGCGCAGCGGCGAACTGCTGAACCGGGCCCCGGGCAGCCAGCGACGCGTCTACGCCCTGACCCGGACGGCGGATCAGCCCGGCTGGCGCACCGCCCCCCCCGGCCCCGTCGACCTGCTGCTGCCGCTGGGCGAGAACCCGCGGCTGGAGGCCCTGGCCGCCGGCTGGCGGCGCCTCGGCAGCGACCGGGAGCGGCTGGATGCCGCCAGCGGCTGGTTCCGCAGCCAGCCCTTCCGCTACACCCTCGAGCCCGGGGCCCTGCCCCGCCAGGCCCCCCTCGACCACTTCCTGTTCGAGAGCCGTCTGGGCTTCTGCGGCCACTACGCCAGCGCCTTCACCACCCTGATGCGGGCGGCGGGGGTGCCGGCGCGGGTGGTGAGCGGCTACCGCGGTGGCCAGTGGGTCCAGCCGGTGGGCGGCACCGGCTACGTGGACCTGCGCCAGGCCGACGCCCACGCCTGGAGTGAGGTGTGGCTGGCCGGGGAGGGCTGGCGGCGCGTCGATCCCACCGCCTGGGCGGCGGGGGACCCCCTGGCGCGCCCAGGGGCGTCGGGCGCCGGGATCCGGGCCGGCGGCGGCCCGCTGGACTGGATTCAGCAGCAGTGGTGGGGCCTCGACATCGCCTGGGCCCGCTGGTGGCTCGGGTACGACGGCGAGCAGCAGCAGGCCCTGGTGGCCCGGCTGCTGGGCGAACAGCGGCACCTGCTGGGGGTGGTGGTGCTGCTGGCGGTGGCCGTCAGCCTGGCCGCCGGCCTGGGGGGCCTGGGCTGGCTGGGCCGCCGCCACCGCGGCGATCCCCTGCGCCTGGAGCTGGAGCGGACCCTGCGGGCCTTCGCCCGGCAGGGGATGGCACCGGCGGCGGGGGAAACCCTGGGCGGCTTCGCCCGGCGCCTGAGCCAGCGCTGGCCGTCCCTGGCCGATCCCCTGGAGGCCTTTGTGGCCAACTACCAGCAGCAGCGCTTCGCCGCCGCCCCCAGCCGGGCGGGACGACGAACGGCCCATCGTCTGGGACGGGTGCTGCGCCGTTCCCTGCGGACCGGCAACAGGCCGGCGGAGGCGGTACAACGGGACCACCCCTGAACAGGCGACCATGACACGGCCCCAAGGGTTCGCCCGCATCGCCTTGACGGGGCTGCTGTTCACCGGCCCGGCGCTGCTGGCCCTGCTGCTGGCCGGCCCGGCACGGGCGGGAAGCGACGCCGATCTGATGCGGCTGCTGGGTCAGCGCAACTGCCCCCGCTGCAAGCTGCAGGATGCCGACCTGGTGCACACCGACCTGCGCGACGCCGACCTGCGGGGCGCCAAGCTGCAGCGCGCCAACCTGGGCCAGGCCCGGCTGGATGGGGCCAACCTCAAGGGGGCGGACCTGCGCTTCACCAGCCTCCAGGGGGCGTCCCTGCGGGGTGCCGATCTGCGCGGGGCGAATCTGGAGGGCACCGACCTGCGCCAGAGCGACCTCAGCGGCGCCCAGATCGATCCCGGCGGACTGTCCCGCAGCCACTGGCAGGACGCCCGGGGCGTGGCCCCCACGGTGCTGAGCTACCCCGAGCTGCACAACGCCGGGGTCACCGCCGCCCTGGAGGGGCGCCATCCCCAGGCGGAGCAGCTGTTCTCCGAGGCGATCCGGCTGCAGCCGGACGCGGCGATCAGCTGGGTGGCCCGGGGCCTCAGCCGCACCGAACAGGGCAAGACCGAACTGGCGGCCGCCGACCTGAACTACGCCGCCGTTCTCTACGGCCAGGCCGGCGAGGAGGCCCAGGCGAAGCAGCTCACCGAGGTGGCCACCGCCCTGCTGAAGCCCGGCAAGAAGGCCAACCAGGGCAGCGGCATGGGCGGCCAGATGCTCTCCGGAGCCGCCTCGTTCGCCTCGGCCGTGGCCCCTCTGGCGATGAAGTTCCTGCTGCCGCTGGCCTTCTGAATCAGGGCGTGTCCCCGATCAGGGGGTCATGACCGGCTGGGGCTCTCCTCCCAGGAAAGCGCGGGAGGCCGGGGTGGAGGGCTGATAGCCGTAGCCGTAGGTGCCGCCCTCGGTGTCATTGATGATCCTCGGCGTCACCATGATCACGAGCTCCCTCTTCTCACGCTGGTTGTTCGAGGCGCGGAAGAACTGGCCGATGATGGGAATGTCTCCCAGGATGGGCCATTTCGACACCAGGGCCCGATCGAAATCGGAGATCACCCCAGTGAGGATCAGGGTCTGGCCATCGCGGACGCGAACCACACCCGTATCCAGGCGACGCACCCGGAGGATGCTGATGGGTGGGCAGCCACCGGCCTCGATTTCTCTCTCCACCGCAGAAATGCTTGGGGAGAGCGAGAAGGTGACGAAGCCGTTGTCATCGATCTTCTGAACCCGTGCCCCCAGCACAAGACCTGCGGTGGAAAGCTGATCGATGGAACAGGTGACGGCTCCGGCCGTTCCCGTGATGGTGGTGGAAACTTCCGTCGGGACGTTGACTCCGACCCGGACCACGCCTTCGTTACCCCTCCGGCGACCGATGGGCGCATCGATGTCATCGAAAGCAGAGGAGAAAATGCTGGAACCTTCGCCTCCGCCTGCTGCTCCACCTCCTCCACCGGAGGAGTCTTCTCGCAGGATGGATGGATCTTCCTGGAGAATGAGGGTGGGGCTGGCCAGCACCTTGGAATTATCAGCAAGGATGCGGGCCTGAAAGAAATCGAAGAAGTTGTTGTTGGGGTACAGCGGCTGACCGGTCGCTCCGACGGCAGCGCCCGGGTTGGTCTGCCCCACAAAGCCAGAAAGCGGTCGCCCCGGAAGCAGGGGTTCTCCCAGGCCCCTCTGAAGGGAGGATCCACCCAGAACGCCGCCGAAATTGGCCGCCAGGGTGCCGTTGTCGTTGACGATGAAATTGTTGCCCCAGCGGAAGGCGAAGCTGTTGTAGAGCTCGGTGTCGTTCTGGAGGTTCACATCCAGGATCTTCACCGACAGGGCCACCTGCCGCTGGCGCAGATCGAGCTGCTTTAGGTACTGCTCGGCGATGGCCACCAGCCGCGGGGCGCCCACCAGGGTGATGGTGCCGAGGCGCGCGTGTCGGTGGTGGCCCGCAGGCCGATCAGGGGGCCATTGGTGGCCCCGAAGGATTCCACCGTGGTGGTGGTGCTGGATGTGGTGGTGGCAGCCGTGGGGCTACCGGTGGGCGCAGCCGTGGCGGCGACGCCCTCGGACACCGCCGTGGTGATCGTGTTGGTCTTGGTGACCTGCGCGCCCAGGTTGGCCAGGTAGTCGGCGGCCGAGTTGGCGGGCACCTGGTTCAGCCGATACACCTTGGAGAGCTGGGAACCGAAGCTCTTGGCCAGCACGTTGGGGCCGGCGAAAATCGTGTTGCCGTCGCGCTTGCCCTGCAGGCCCGCCGCCAGAAGCGCCGAGTTGATCGCCCGGCCGTAGTTCTCCCGACGGAAGGAGATCGATATGGGTCGCTGGTCAGGAGAAGCCGCCGCTGCGGCGGCCGTTCCACCGGTGGCTGCAGCGGCGGGGTCGGCGACATAGACGAACCCATAGCCGCCCAGCTGGCTGAGGGCCATCAGCACATCCTTCGCCGGGGCGTTGCGGAGGGTCATGGTGACCGGCGGGCCACTGACGCTGACGTAGCTGGGATTGCTGATGGTCATGGTCCCCACGGCCATGTCCCCCAGCGGCGGGGCCACCGCGCGCGGCTGCAGGGGCGGGACGAAGCCGGGCTGGGGCACCCGTCCCGGGGTGGTGACGTTGGGGGTGAGGGTCTGGAGGGTGGTCTGCGCCGGAGCGTTGAAGGTGAGGATCAGGCTGCGGCCGTCGCCGCTCACCACGGGCCGGCCCACCGGGAATCCGGGGGTGGGGGAGACCTTGAGTTCGAAGACGTTGCCCGAACCCTCGAAGCTGATGCTCTGCAGCCCCGCCTCTGGAAGGGAGAGCTGCACCGGGCCGCGGCGCAGGGTCATCGGCTGGGCGGTCTGCAGGCGGCCCAGCCAGACGGCCCCCTGGGTGGTCTGCTGGAGCATCGGCGATGGGCCGGTGCCCTCGATCACCACCTCAACGGAATCAGGCAGCCGCCTGAGCTTGATGTCGAGGGGGCCGCTGGCCTGGGCGATCTCCGAAAACCGGGCGCCGGAGGCACCACCTGCGGGTGCAGGGGCGACCGCGGCGAAGGCGGCGGAGACACCCGATCCCTGGAGGGCCACCAAGCCGAGAGACGCGAAAAGAACGTGCCGCCACTGACGTTTTGCCACGTTCCACTGATCTCCGAATCCGACGAATGGTATCGGCGATCGGACGAAACGGCCAGTTGCCGGATCCCGTTGCATCGGCATGGTCAGTTGGAAGGGGCGGGGGGAGCTGGGGTCGGTGCTGCCGGCGGTGCGGGCGCCGGAGCGGCCGCGGGCGCCGGGGCTGGCGTGGGTGCCGCCGCCGGGGCCGGGGCTGCCCCCGCGGGGGCCGCTGCGGCAG
>NZ_NQKY01000009.1 GCF_002252675.1 Synechococcus sp. BO 8801
CCGGGCGGGCGGGTGCCGCCGGGACCGGTCGGGCCGGTGGGCCGCCGGGGGAGGGCGGCGTCGCCGCCGGGCCGGAGGCCGGGGGTGCGGCGGAGGGTTTGCCCATGATCGTGGGCGGCCGGCCGGCCGGTTTGCCGGCCTCGACAGGCCGTGGGCGCGCCGGGGCGGGTGCCGGGGCCCCAGCGGGCCTGGGCCGCGCCGCCGGGGGCTCGGGGCGGGACGGGGCCGGGGCCGGTGGCGAAGTAGCGGCCACCGGGCGGGGCGCGGGGGGCCGGCTGGCGGGGGGAGCCGGGGGTGCGGCGGCTGAAGCGGCGTTGGCCGGAGCTGGGGACGCAGCGCTGGCCCTGGGGGCGCTCACCGGAGCCGGAGCGGCCTTCTTCACCGCCAGGATCGCCTTGGCCGGGGGGGTGGGCGCCGGCGGTTCGGGCCGTGCCGGTGACGGGGTGGTGACGGTCACAGCGATCAGGGAACGGATCCGGGAGGCCTCGTCATCACTGATGGAGCTGCTGTGGCTCTTGGCCGCAATGGAGAGCTTCTCGGCGGCATCGAGCACGTCCTTGTTGTCCAGGCCCAGGTCCTTCGACAGCTCGTAGATTCTCACTTTGCCGCTGCTGGTCATTCAGAAAGGTCTCCGTACGGTGGGGCCGAAAGGACCCCGGGGCCGCACGCACGTGGCGACCATGGTTCATCTTGCCTCAGAGGTCGCGGTGCCGATCGCTCGAGACGTGCCTCGAGGCTGGCGAGGATGGCCTCGCTGACGGCGCAGCGCAGGCCGCGCTGGAGACGGCGACGGCGGCGGGCTTCCTCCAGGCAGCTCGGTTGCGGGCAGAGATAGGCCGATCGGCCCATCCCCCCATCCAGGCTCACCGTCCCGTCCGCCTGGCGCACCACACGCCAGAGCTGGGTGCGGTCGCACAGGCGGCGGCAGGAGACGCAGCGCCGCAGCACCGGCCGCCCGGTCGGCGCCGTCACCGGACGTCCTCACCAGGGGTCTCCTCGGTGGCCCCGTCGACGGCCTCGTCGATGGGGGGCTCCGGCTGGTCGTCCGGCTCGGCTTCGGATGGGGCGACGTCCTCGCCGCCCTCCTCGCCATCACCCTCGCCGTAGGACTCATCGTCTTCCGGCAGGGGGTAGAGCTCCCGCAGGCGGGCGTCCTCCTCGGCGCGGGTGGCCTGTTCGGCCTCCAGACGGGCCTCGGCCTCGGCCTGCAGGGCCTCCTCCTCCTGGCGCTGGGCGATCAGGGTCGCCACCCTCTCGTCCTCGCTGACCTGGTCGTACTCCTGGGCATCCTTGATGTCGATCTTCCAGCCGGTGAGGCGGGCCGCCAGGCGCACGTTCTGGCCCTCCCGGCCGATGGCCAGGCTCAGCTGATCGTGGGGCACGAGCACATGGGCGTGGTGCCCTTCGGGATCCACCAGGCGCACCATCTCCACCCGCGCCGGGCTGAGGGAGTTGGCCAGGTACTGGGCCGGGTCCGGGGACCAGCGGATGACGTCGATCTTCTCGCCCCGCAGTTCGTTCACCACCTGCTGGATGCGGGAGCCGCGGGCACCGATGCAGGCCCCCACCGGATCCACTTCCCGTTCGACGCTGTCGACGGCCACCTTGGTGCGGGGGCCGACGGCGCGGGAGGGGGGATTGGCCTCACGGGCCACGGCGACGATCCGCACCGAACCCTCCTGGATCTCGGGCACTTCGTTCTCGAACAGATAGACCACCAGGCCCGCATTGGCCCGGGAGACGAACAGCTGGGGACCGCGGCGGGGCACCTCGCTGACCTCCTTGAGGAACACCTTGAAGGTGGCGTTGGCGCGGTAGTTGTCGTTGGGCAGCTGGTCGCGGCGGGGCAGCTCCGCCTCCACCTCCGGCCGGCCCAGGCCGCTGCTGACGGCCATGATCACGCTCTGGCGCTCGAACCGGATCACCCGGGCGGTGAGCACCGGATCCTCCAGGTCGGCGAATTCCTCCTGGATCATGCGGCGTTGCTGGTCCCGCAGCTTCTGGGCCAGCACCTGCTTGGTGGTGGATGCGGCCATGCGGCCGAAATCGTCCTTCTCCGGGGTCACATCCAGCACCACCGTGTCGCCGATCTGGGCGTCCTCCGCCACCTGGCGCACTTCCTCGATGGCGATCTGGTGGTCGTCGCTCTCCACCTCCTCGACGATGATCTTGCTGGCCAGCACCCGGTAGCCCTCCTCCTCCAGATCGAGGGCGACGTCGAAGTTGCTGAAGTAGTCCTCTTCGAAGGGGTCCTCGCTGATGCCCAGGTAAAGGGTGCGGCGGTAACGCTCGTAGCCCTTCAGCAGCGCCTCCCGCAGGGCCGCCTCCACCACCTGGGGAGCCAGCTTCTTCTCGTCGCTGATGTCCTCGATCAGGTTGTTGAGACCGGGGAGCAGAACCAGGGCCATGAACTCGGGGGCGTGGGGGCAGGAAAGGGAACGGGGGGGTGAACCGAGCGGTTCAGGAATCGGGAGGCGCCTGGGTGAGCCGCACCCGCAGCACGTCGTCGCGGGGGATGCGCAGGATGCGGCCGCGTTCGTTGAGCTGCACCACCTCGGCATCGCGGCCGAGCAGGAGGCCCATTCGCCGCACTTCTGCACCGTCAGCGTCCCGGCGGATCACCTCCACCGGAAAGCCCCGGAAGCTGACGAAATCCCGGTCGGAGTGGAGATCCTCCCCGATGCCGGGGCTGCTCACCTCCAGGACGTAGGCCATCGTCAGCAGCCCGGAGGCCTCGATGGCCTCGGCGAGGGGACCGCTCACGGCGGCACACTCATCGAGATTGACATCGCTCCCGTCGGCCCGCTGCACCCGCACGACGACCGTCAGGGGGATGCGGTGGGCCAGCACCTCGACCGACTGCACCTGGAGATGCGCCGCCTCGACCACCGGCCGAGCCAGCGTCTCCAGGTCGTCAGTGAGGGGATGGGGCAAGGACGGGCGGCGTAGGGAGAGGTCTCCCGCTGGCGGGATGGTCCGCCGCGCGCTGCAGTGTTCACTGCCCCCAACCACCAGGCTGCCTCCCGTCAGGGGGAAGGCCGTGCGGAACAAGGGTGAGGCCCGGCGGGCACCAATTCACCCTAGAGGATTGGCCTCCGGTGGCCTCGGAATCTCCAGGATGGGAGCCTCGGCGTAGTAGTCGTTGGCGGTGACTTCGCCCCGCAGGCTGAGGTCCTGGTTGAGGCACTGGCCGCACTGCTCGGGCGTGCGCAGGTACTGACACACCCGGGCCCAGAGCTTGGCGCGGCTGCCCGGGGCCCCCTGGCTGAAGTGGACCAGGTCGTTGCCTCCGGCCATCCCCTGGATCTCCACCTTGCAGAGGGTGCAGCGCTGCCGCGTGCCGGGGGGGATCGGGGCCATGGCCTCGGGGAGGAGTGGGGGCAAAGTTAAGCCGATTCAGGTCGCGTGGTCCCGCCCCGGGCCGGCCGGAGCCGTCTCCGATGCGAATTCTTCAACTCAGCGATCCCCATCTGCTCGCCGATCCCGCCGGTCGCTGCCACGGCCGGCCGGCGCTGGCCCTGCTCCGCCACGGGCTCCGCGAGGCCCTCGGCCAGCTCCGCAGCGCCGGCGAGGCCCCTGATCTGCTGCTGATCAGCGGCGATCTCTGCGATGACGAGAGCTGGGGCGGGTACGCCCGCCTCGGGGAGCTGCTGCAGGAATTCCCGCTGCCGGTGGCCCTGCTGGCGGGCAACCACGACCACCCCGCCCTGCTGCGGGCCGACCTGGGGCGCCGCGCCGTGGTGGCTCCGGCCCTGATCCGCTGCGGCAGCGGGCAGCTGCTGCTGCTCGACAGCCACCGCAGTGGCGACACAGCCGGCGAGCTGGGCCGGCTCCAGCTGGACTGGGCGCGGCGCCGCCTGGCCGCCGGATCGGCCGATGGGGAGCGGCCCCTGGTGGTGGCGGTGCACCATCCCCCGGTGCCGATCGGCGATGCCGAGATGGATGCGATCCGCCTGCGGGACGGTGAGGCCCTGCTGGATCTGCTGCGGCCGGTGGCCGCCCTGCGGGGGCTGGTCTTCGGCCACGTCCACCAGCACTGGCAGGCGGGGTTGCCCGGGCGCCCGGCGGTGCCCCTGCTGGGCTGTCCTTCCACCCTGCGCAGCTTCGGGCCCGTGCAGCCCTGTCCCCTGGGGCGGCCGGCCGATCCCGGCGGGCGCTGGCTGGCGCTGGGGGACGACGGCGTCCTGGGGCAGCGGTTGCTGCGCTGGGCGCCATGCGACGGCCCTAGCCTCCCCTGATGCAACGTCCCTTCCCCCTGTCTTCCCTGCTCCGGCGGCTGCGGGGCCTGATGGCGGTGGCCCTGCTGCTGGTGTTCGCCGCCCTGCCCCTGCCGGCGGCGGCCCTCGAGGAGGCCCCCCCGCTCCTGACCCCCCACAGCTTCGTGGCCGACGCGGCCCGGCGGGTGGGGCCGGCGGTGGTGCGGATCGACACCGAGCGCAACGTGGCCCGGCCCCCGTTCGATCCGGCCCTGCTGGATCCCCTGCTGCGGGATCTGTTCGGCGATCCCTCCGGCAGCACGCGCGAACGCGGCCAGGGCTCGGGGGTGGTGATCGACAGCCGCCGCGCCCTGGTGCTCACCAACGCCCACGTGGTCGACAGCGTGGACCGGGTCACCGTCACCCTGGCCGATGGCCGCCAGCTGGACGGGACCGTGGTGGGCACCGACCCGGTGACCGACCTGGCGGTGGTGCGCCTCACCGGCCAGGGCAGCCTGAGCGCCGCCCCCCTGGGGGATTCCGAGGCCCTGGAGGTGGGCGACTGGGCCATCGCCCTGGGCAGCCCCTACGGCCTCGAGCGCACCGTCACCCTGGGGATCGTCAGCAGCCTGCATCGGGACATCAACAGCCTGGGCTTCGCCGACAAGCGCCTCGACCTGATCCAGACGGATGCAGCCATCAATCCGGGCAACTCCGGTGGCCCCCTGATCAACGCCGCCGGCGAGGTGATCGGCATCAACACCTTGGTGCGCTCCGGCCCGGGGGCCGGCCTGGGCTTCGCCATCCCCATCAACCTGGCCAAGAAGGTGGCCGACCAGCTCGGCGAGGGTGGCAGCGTTGTTCACCCCTACCTCGGCCTCCAGCTGGTGCCGCTCACGGCCCGGATGGCCCGCGACAACAACAAAGATCCGGATGCCCTGCTGCAGCTCCCCGAGCGGGACGGCGCCCTGGTGCAGCGGGTGCTGCCGGAAAGCCCGGCGGAGGCGGCCGGGCTGCACCGCGGCGACCTGGTGGTGGCCATCGCCGACCAGCCGGTCAATACCCCCTCGGCCCTGCTCCAGCAGGTGGAGCGGTCCCAGGTGGGACAGCCCCTGCCGCTGAAAGTGGTGCGCGGCCAGCGGGAGCTGCAGCTCTCGATCCGGCCGGCGGCCCTGCCCCAGGCGGGCTAGGAGCCAGGGGGGGCTGGACTGTCCCCCTTGCTACGGTCTGCGCCATTTCCGGCAGACCCCGATGTCCGATCTTCAGGACCGAATGAAGGAGGCCGTGGCCACGGCGGCGGTGGATCAGATCCGTGACGGCATGGTGGTGGGGCTGGGCTCGGGCTCCACGGCGGCCCTGATGATCCGGGCCCTCGGCCGCAAGCTGCAGCAGGGCGAACTCAGCGGCATCGTCGGGGTCACCACCTCTTTCCAGGGGGAGGTGCTGGCCGCCGAGCTGGGCATCCCCCTGCAGACGCTGAACGCCGTGCAGCGCATCGATCTGGCCATCGACGGCGCCGATGAGGTGGATCCCTCCTTCCAGCTGATCAAGGGGGGTGGGGCCTGCCACGTGCAGGAGAAGCTGGTGGCCCGCCGGGCCGACCGCTTCGTGGTGGTGGTGGATGCCACCAAACTGGTGGAGCGCCTCAACCTGGGCTTCCTGCTGCCGGTGGAGGTGCTGCCCGGGGCCTGGCGCCAGGTGCGGGATGAACTCACTGCCATGGGCAGCCGCGTCGAGCTGCGCATGGCCGTGCGCAAGGCCGGTCCGGTGGTCACCGACCAGGGCAATCTGGTGCTGGATGTGGCCTTCGACGGGGGCATCGACGATCCCGCCGCCCTGGAGGCAACGATCAACAACATCCCCGGGGTGCTCGAGAACGGGCTGTTCGTGAACCTCGCCGATCAGGTGCTGGTGGGTGAGGTCGTGGACGGCGAGGCCGGGGTGCGCGACTTGGCGAGGCGCTGAGCGGCTCTTCTGCTGGGCTGCCTGGCGGTTGGCCCCCAGAATGGGGCGATCCTCTGTGGGCTGGGCGAGCGGTGCCCCACGGCGACCTCAGCAAGCCGCTGCTCCAGCTTCTGGCGGAGACGGCAGAGGCGTTCATCGTCGAGCCCACGAGTGAACTGGACGCCACGATTGATCGCACCCTGGCGTCCATCGGCGGCCTGTTCGATGTGGATCGGGCCTATGTGTTCTCCCTGACGCGCTATCCGGGTTTCGCCAGCAACACCCACGAATGGTGCGCGCCCGGGGTGGAACCGCAGGTCCAGCATCTCCAGCACGTGTCGGAGGTGTCCATCGCCTGGTTGATGGGGGAAATGCGGGCGGGGCGGGCGATCAATCTCGAGTCGCTGGTCGATCTCCCCGTCGGGGCCGATGCCGAGCGTGCCCATCTCAGCTCCCAGGGCATTCAGTCGCTGCTGGTTCTTCCCCTGGTGCGGCGAGGCGAGCTGGAGGGGTTCGCGGGCTTTGACCACATCCGCGGCTGCCGCCGCTGGAGCGAGCAGGAAGTGGCCGTGCTCTCGATCGTGGTGAGCGGCTTCGCCCAGGGATTCGAACGTCGTCTGATTGACCAGCAACTGCGTCAGCTGGCCTACGAGGATCCGCTCACTCGCCTGCCCAATCGCTCCCTGCTGAGTCAGCGTCTCGGCGAGGAGCTGGAGCGGGCCAGGCGCAACGGCACCCACCTGGCGGTGGGCTACCTCGATCTGGACAACTTCAAGCCCATCAATGACAGCCACGGCCATGCCGTCGGAGACCAGTTGCTGGTGGCCGTCGCCGAGCGCCTCTGCCGTTGCCTGCGACCCGGCGACACGGTGGGCAGGCTGGGGGGGGACGAATTTGTGGTGATCCTTCCCGGCCTCAGCAGCCTGGCCGAGCTGGAGTCGCTGGGGGAACAGCTGCTCAGCGCGGTGGCCGAGCCCACGCTCATCGGCGAGACGCTCTGCGTGGCCTTGAGCACCAGCATCGGCTTCCGGCTGGTGCCTCCCGACGATGCCGATCCGGATACCTTGCTGCGCCAGGCCGACCAGGCCATGTATGCCGCCAAGCGAGATGGTCCGGGGCGGATGCACCACTTCGACGTGGAGCTGGAACGGCGCCAGTCGCTGCAGCGCTTCCGTCTGGAGCGGGTGCGCCAGGCGATCGAAGAGCAGCAGCTGCGCCTGTTCGTGCAGCCGGTGATCGATCTGGCCACCGGGCAGCTGTGCTTTGCCGAAGCCCTTGTGCGCTGGCAGCACCCCCAGCAGGGGCTGCTGTTGCCGGAGGCCTGGCTGGGCTGGATCGAGGATCAACCGGAGATCAGCCGCCTCGGAGACTGGGTGCTGGAGCAGGCCCTGCGCCACTGCTCCGCCTGGATGCGGGCAGGGCTGGCTGTGGCGGTGAGCGTGAACATGTCGGCCCGGGAGCTGCGCGATCCAGGTTTCGCGGAGCGGATCGGCGCGGCCCTGGCCCGCCATCCCGATCTGCCTGCCTCGGCGTTGAGGCTGGAGGTGCTGGAAACAGCCGCCCTGGAGGATCTGGAGCAGGTGGCCCAGAACATCGCCCACTGCCGCGAGCTGGGTGTGAGCTTTGCCCTCGACGACTTCGGCACCGGCTACTCCTCGCTCACCTACCTGCGCAGGCTGCCGATCTCCACGATCAAGATCGACCGCTCGTTCGTGGCCAGGATGTTGGTGGACCCCGCCGATCGGGCCATCGTCAAGGCCGTGGTGGATCTGGCCCATGCCTTCGGCCGCACCTGCGTGGCCGAAGGGGTGGAGACGCCTGAGCACCTGCAGGCGTTGCGGGCGATGGGCTGTGAACTGGCCCAGGGGTTCGTCATCGCCCGGCCGATGCCGGCGGAGGACCTGCCCGGCTGGAAGCTCCCGCCCTCCGCAGGCGGATGAGCAGCGGTTCGCTCAGCTGTCCGGGGCCCCGAGCCGCTGGCGCACCGATTCGGCGTGGCTGTGCAGCCCCTCGCTCTCGGCCAGGGTGACCACCGCCGGACCGGTGGCCTCCAGGGCCGCCCGGTTGAAGTGGATCAGGCTGGTGTGGCGCAGGAAGGTCTCGACGCTGAGGGCGCCGGCGAACCGGGCGGTGCCCGAGGTGGGCAGGGTGTGGTTGGGGCCGGCCAGGTAGTCGCCCACCGCCTCGGGCGACCAGGGGCCGAGGAAGATGGCGCCGGCATGGGTGATCCGATCCGCCAGGGATTCGGGATCGTCCACCAGCAGCTCGAGGTGCTCCGGGGCGAACCGGTCGCTGAGGGCCGCCGCCTCGGTGAGATCGTCGCAGACCACGATCAGGCCCCAGTCGTTGAGGGCCTGCAGGGTGATGGCGGCCCGGGGGTGCCGCTCCAGCTGGGCTTCGATGGCGGCCGGCACGGCCGCGGCCAGCGCCTCGCTGGTGGTGATCAGGATCGCCGCCGCCAGGGGATCGTGCTCCGCCTGGGCCATCAGGTCGGCGGCCACCTGGGCGGGCCGGGCGGTGTGGTCGGCGATCACCAGCACCTCGCTGGGGCCGGCCAGGGAATCGATGCCCACCGTTCCGTAGACCGCCTTCTTGGCCAGGGTCACGTAGAGGTTGCCGGGGCCGCTGATCACATCGACCGCAGGGATCGTTTCGGTGCCGTAGGCCAGGGCCCCGACCGCCTGGGCGCCCCCCACCCGGTAGACCTCCTCCACCCCGGCGCGGTGGGCGGCGGCCAGAACGGTGGCGTTCGGCTCGCCGCCGGCGCCGGGCGGGGTGACCATCACCAGCCGTTCCACACCCGCCACCCGGGCGGGAATCGCATTCATCAGCACCGTGCTGGGGTAGGAGGCCCGGCCGCCGGGGACGTAGATCCCCGCCCGCTGCACCGGGCGCCAACGGCGCCCCAGCCGCTCGCCATGGGGGCCGGTCACGGCCAGATCCGCCGGCATCTGGCGGCGGTGGAACTCCAGGATCCGGTCGTGGGCCAGGTCGAGGGCCCGGCGCAGGGGTTCGGGACAGTCGTGCCAGGCCTGGGCCAGCCGCTCGGGGGGCACCCGCAGGGGATCGGGCCGCAGGCCGTCGAAGCGCTCGCTGAAGTCGAGCAGGGCCGCGTCGCCGCGCTCCCGCACCTCGGCCAGGATCGCCGCGACCCGCGCCTCCTCCTCGCGCATCCGGCCACCCTCGGTGCGGGCGGCGATCGCTTCGAGCCGTTCGCCGGCCCGCTGGCGGTCCCGCAGGCAGGTGATCCGCAGCGCCGGCCGGACTCCATCGGCGTCACCGGTGGCGGCAGGGGCGACGGCACGGGCGGGGGTGGTGCCGGCAGGGCTGCTGCCGGTTGGGGTGGAAGCGACCACGGGGCTGTGCCGGAGGCGGAGGGCTGCCTTGAAACTAGGGCCTGGAAACGGCCGGGGCCCACACGGTAGGATCCGCGTTTGCCGAGTCAGCGCCCCTACGCCTGTGGCCAATAACAAGTCTTCGAAGAAGCGCATCGAGATCGCCGAACGCAATCGCCTGCGCAACCGCACCTACAAGTCCGCCCTGCGCACCCTGATGAAGCGCTGCCTCACCGCCTGCAGCGCCTATGGCCAGCAGCCCGGCGAGGAGGCCAAGGCCGCTGTCCAGTCCAGCATGAGCGCCGCCTTCAGCAAGATCGACAAGGCGGTCAAGGTGGGTGTGGTGCACCGCAACACCGGCGCCAACCAGAAGTCGCGTCTGAGCGTGGCGGTGAAGAAGGTGCTCGAGCCCGCCGCCGGCAGCACCGGCGCCTGAAGCCCTCCCCATGGCCGTGAGCTCCCAGCAGGCCGCCCCATCCCTGGTCGACAGCCACTGCCACATCGTGTTCCGCAACTTCGAGGCGGATCTCGACGAGGTGGCCGGCCGCTGGCGTGAGGCGGGGGTGAAGGCGCTGGTCCATGCCTGCGTGGAGCCGGCGGAGATTCCGGCGATCCGGGCCCTGGCCGATCGCTTCCCCGAACTGCGCTATGCCGTCGGGGTCCACCCCCTCGACACCCAGCACTGGCATGGCGACACCGCCGCCACCCTCGAGGCGGCGGCCCGTTCCGACGACCGGGTGGTGGCGATCGGCGAACTGGGTCTTGATCTTTTCAAGGCCACGAACCTCGACGAGCAGCTGGCGGCCCTGGGGCCCCAGCTGGACCTGGCGGTGGCCCTGGATCTGCCGGTGATCATCCACTGCCGGGATGCGGCCGAACCGATGCTCGCCGAGCTGCGCCGGCGCGAGTCTGAGGGCCGCTGCCCCCGTGGGGTTATGCACTGCTGGGGGGGCACCCCCGAGGAGATGGCCGGCTTCCTCGAACTCGGGATGTTCATCAGCTTCAGCGGCACGGTCACCTTCCCCAGGGCCGAGCCCATCCATGAATGCGCCCGGCTGGTGCCGGCCGACCGCTACCTCGTCGAGACCGACTGCCCCTTCCTGGCGCCGGTGCCCCGCCGCGGCAAGCGCAACGAGCCCGCCTACGTGGCTTCGGTGGCCGCCCGGGTGGCCGAACTCCGGGGCGAGACGCTCCACGAGGTGGCGACGACCACCACTGCCAATGCGGCCCGTCTTTTTAGGCTGCCCCTCCAGGTTGTATGATGTCTTATTGGCCTGGAAGCGGAAGCGCTCCTTTTGTCCACGACGGCATCAATTGAGTCGGCAAACCAGCAGCGAGCCCTGTAAGCGCCCCCGCCGGATCGTTCGTCCCTGTTCCAGGGGCGGACGTTTCGGCTGAGCGCCTGTTGGCATGGCCCGTCCCGCCGTCCGTCCCCGTCCAGGTCCGCCCCACCACCTCGTTCCTGCAGGTTCACCGCATGAGCAGCGCGATCCAGGTCGCCAAGACCGTCACTTACCTTCCCGATCTCGTGGAGGTACAGAGGGCGAGCTTCAAATGGTTCCTGGAGAAGGGCCTGATCGAGGAGCTGGACAGCTTCTCCCCGATCACCGACTACACCGGCAAGCTGGAGCTGCATTTCATCGGCGATCAGTATCGCCTGAAACGCCCTCGCCACGACGTGGAAGAGGCCAAGCGTCGCGATGCGACCTTCGCCTCCCAGATGTACGTCACCTGCCGCCTGGTCAACAAGGAGACCGGTGAGATCAAGGAGCAGGAGGTCTTCATCGGGGAGCTTCCCCTGATGACCGAGCGCGGCACCTTCATCATCAACGGCGCCGAGCGGGTGATCGTCAACCAGATCGTCCGCAGCCCCGGCGTCTACTTCAAGGACGAGCAGGACAAGAACGGCCGCAAGACCTTCAACGCCAGCCTGATCCCCAACCGGGGCGCCTGGCTCAAGTTCGAGACCGACAAGAACGACCTGCTGCACGTGCGCGTCGACAAGACCCGCAAGATCAACGCCCACGTGCTGATGCGGGCCATCGGCCTGTCCGACAACGACGTCCTCGACAAGCTGCGGCACCCGGAGTACTACCAGAAGTCGATCGAGGCCTCCAACGAGGAGGGCATCTCCTCGGAAGACCAGGCCCTGCTGGAGCTCTACAAGAAGCTGCGTCCCGGTGAACCCCCCTCGGTGAGCGGCGGCCAGCAACTGCTGCACAGCCGCTTCTTCGATCCCAAGCGCTACGACCTGGGCCGGGTGGGTCGCTACAAGATCAACAAGAAGCTGCGTCTCACCATCCCCGATGCGGTGCGCACCCTCACCGCCGAGGACGTCCTCTCCACGATCGACTACCTGATCAACCTGGAGCTCGATGTGGGCGGCGCCTGCCTCGACGACATCGACCACCTGGGCAACCGCCGGGTGCGCTCGGTGGGCGAGCTGCTGCAGAACCAGGTCCGCGTTGGCCTTAACCGCCTGGAGCGGATCATCAAGGAACGGATGACCGTCGGCGAGACCGAATCCCTCACCCCCGCCCAGCTGGTCAACCCCAAACCCCTGGTGGCGGCGGTCAAGGAGTTCTTCGGCTCCAGCCAGCTGAGCCAGTTCATGGACCAGACCAACCCCCTGGCCGAGCTGACCCACAAGCGCCGCATCAGCGCCCTCGGCCCCGGCGGCCTCACCCGGGAGCGGGCCGGCTTCGCCGTGCGCGACATCCACCCCTCCCACTACGGCCGCATCTGCCCGATCGAGACCCCCGAAGGACCCAACGCCGGCCTGATCGGCTCGCTTGCCACCCACGCCCGGGTGAACGAGTACGGCTTCATCGAAACCCCTTTCTGGCGCGTCGAGAACGGCATCGTCCTCAAGCAGGGCGATCCCCTCTACCTCTCCGCCGACCTCGAAGACGAGTGCCGGGTGGCCCCGGGTGACGTGCCGACCGACGCCACCGGACGCATCACCGTCGATCTGGTGCCGGTGCGCTACCGCCAGGACTTCGAGAAGGTGCCCCCCGAGCAGGTGGACTACGTCCAGCTGTCACCGGTGCAGGTGATCTCGGTGGCCACCTCCCTGATCCCCTTCCTCGAGCACGACGACGCCAACCGGGCCCTGATGGGCTCGAACATGCAGCGCCAGGCCGTGCCCCTCCTGCGCCCCGAACGGCCCTTGGTGGGCACCGGCCTGGAAACCCAGGTTGCCCGCGACTCCGGCATGGTGCCCATCACCAAGGTGAACGGCACCGTCTCCTTCGTCGATGCCACCGCCATCGTCATCCGTGACGACCAGGGCCGCGACCACACCCACTTCCTGCAGAAGTACCAGCGCTCCAACCAGGACACCTGCCTCAACCAGCGGCCGATCGTCCGCCAGGGCGATCCGGTGATCGCCGGCCAGGTGCTGGCCAACGGCTCCGCCTGCGAAGGCGGCGAGATCGCCCTCGGCCAGAACGTGCTGATCGCCTACATGCCCTGGGAGGGCTACAACTACGAGGACGCCATCCTGGTGAGCGACCGACTGGTCCAGGACGACCTCTACACCTCGGTGCACATCGAGAAGTACGAGATCGAAGCCCGCCAGACCAAGCTCGGTCCCGAGGAGATCACCCGGGAAATCCCGAACGTGGCCGAGGAGAGCCTGGGCCACCTCGATGAGATGGGCATCATCCGCATTGGCGCGTATGTCGAATCCGGCGACATCCTGGTGGGCAAGGTGACCCCCAAGGGCGAGTCGGATCAGCCGCCGGAAGAGAAGCTGCTGCGCGCCATCTTCGGTGAGAAGGCCCGCGACGTGCGCGACAACTCCCTGCGGGTGCCCAGCACCGAACGGGGCCGGGTGGTCGACGTGCGCATCTACACCCGCGAGCAGGGCGACGAACTGCCGCCGGGCGCGAACATGGTCGTGCGGGTCTACGTGGCCCAGCGCCGCAAGATCCAGGTGGGCGACAAGATGGCCGGCCGCCACGGCAACAAGGGCATCATCAGCCGCATCCTTCCCCGGGAGGACATGCCCTACCTGCCCGACGGCACCCCCATCGACATCGTGCTCAACCCCCTGGGGGTGCCGAGCCGCATGAACGTGGGCCAGGTGTTTGAGTGCCTGATGGGCTGGGCCTCCTCCCACCTCGACTGCCGCGTCAAGGTGGTGCCGTTCGATGAGATGTACGGCCCCGAGAAGTCGAAGCAGACGGTGCAGGCCTACCTCGAGGAAGCCGCCAAGCTGCCCGGCAAGGACTGGGTCTACAACCCCGCCAACCCCGGCAAGATCCAGCTGATCGATGGCCGCAGCGGCGAACCCTTCGACCAGCCGGTGACCGTGGGCTACGCCCACATCCTCAAGCTGGTGCACCTGGTGGACGACAAGATCCACGCCCGCTCCACCGGCCCCTACTCCCTGGTGACCCAGCAGCCCCTGGGCGGCAAGGCCCAGCAGGGCGGCCAGCGACTCGGGGAGATGGAGGTGTGGGCCCTGGAGGCCTACGGCGCCGCCTACACCCTGCAGGAACTGCTCACCGTCAAGTCCGACGACATGCAGGGCCGCAACGAGGCCCTCAACGCCATCGTCAAGGGCAAGCCCATCCCCCGGCCGGGCACGCCGGAGTCGTTCAAGGTGCTGATGCGGGAGCTGCAGTCCCTCGGCCTCGACATCGCCGTCTACACCGATGCCGGCGAGGAGGTCGACCTGATGCAGGACGTCAACCCGCGCCGCAGCACCCCCAGCCGTCCCACCTACGAATCCCTCGGTGTCGCGGATTACGACGATGACTGATCGCTTGATTCACCGGCTCTGATTTCTCCGTCTCTCTCGATCACCCTGCGTCCCCGCCATGTCCAACAGCAACCTCCGCACCGAAAACCACTTCGACTACGTGAAGATCACGCTCGCTTCCCCCGAGCGGATCATGCAGTGGGGGCAGCGCACGCTGCCCAACGGACAGGTGGTGGGTGAGGTCACCAAGCCGGAAACGATCAACTACCGGACCCTCAAGCCCGAGATGGACGGGCTCTTCTGCGAGAAGATCTTCGGCCCGTCCAAGGACTGGGAATGCCACTGCGGCAAGTACAAGCGGGTGCGGCACCGCGGCATCGTCTGTGAGCGCTGCGGCGTCGAAGTCACCGAGAGCCGGGTGCGGCGCCACCGCATGGGCTTCATCAAGCTGGCGGCTCCGGTCTCCCACGTCTGGTACCTCAAGGGCATCCCCAGCTATGTGGCGATCCTGCTCGACATGCCCCTGCGGGACGTGGAGCAGATCGTCTACTTCAACTGCTACGTGGTGCTCGACAAGGGTGACCACAAGGACCTCACCTACAAGCAGCTGCTCACCGAAGACGAATGGCTGGAGATCGAGGACCAGATCTTCGCCGAGGATTCCGAGATCGAGAACGAGCCCATGGTGGGCATCGGCGCCGAGGCCCTCAAGCAGCTGCTTGAGGACCTCGACCTCGAGAAGGAGGCCGAGCAGCTCCGCGAGGACATCAACAACTCCAAGGGCCAGAAGCGGGCCAAGCTGATCAAGCGCCTGCGGGTGATCGATAACTTCATCGCCACCAACGCCCGCCCCGAGTGGATGGTGCTGGATGTGATCCCGGTGATCCCCCCCGATCTGCGCCCCATGGTGCAGCTCGACGGCGGCCGTTTCGCCACCAGTGATCTCAACGACCTCTACCGGCGGGTGATCAACCGCAACAACCGCCTGGCGCGCCTCCAGGAGATCCTTGCCCCCGAGATCATCGTCCGCAACGAGAAGCGGATGCTGCAGGAGGCCGTCGATGCCCTGATCGACAACGGCCGCCGCGGCCGCACCGTGGTGGGGGCCAACAACCGGGCCCTCAAGTCGCTCAGCGACATCATCGAGGGCAAGCAGGGCCGCTTCCGCCAGAACCTGCTCGGCAAGCGGGTCGACTACTCCGGTCGTTCCGTGATCGTGGTGGGCCCCAAGCTGAAGATGCACCAGTGCGGCCTGCCCAAGGAGATGGCGATCGAGCTGTTCCAGCCGTTCGTGATCCATCGCCTGATCCGCCAGAACATCGTCAACAACATCAAGGCGGCCAAGAAGCTGATCCAGCGGGCCGACGACGAGGTGATGCAGGTGCTGCAGGAAGTGATCGAAGGACACCCGATCCTGCTCAACCGGGCCCCGACCCTGCACCGGCTCGGCATCCAGGCCTTCGAGCCCAAGCTGGTCGATGGCCGCGCCATCCAGCTCCATCCCCTGGTCTGCCCCGCCTTCAACGCCGACTTCGACGGTGACCAGATGGCCGTGCACGTGCCCCTGGCGATCGAGGCCCAGACCGAGGCCCGCATGCTGATGCTGGCGAGCAACAACGTGCTCTCCCCCGCCACCGGCGAGCCGATCATCACCCCGTCCCAGGACATGGTGCTCGGTGCCTACTACCTCACCGCCGTCGACCGGGAGAAGGCGCAGCCCGCCTTCGGCGACCGTTCCCGCACCTTCGCCGACCTCGAGGACGTGATCGCCGCCTTCGAGGAGAAGCACCTCACCCTGCACGACTGGGTCTGGGTGCGCTTCAACGGCGAGGTGGAGAGCGACGACGAGGACAACGAGCCCGTCTCCACCGACACCCTCTCCGATGGCACCCGCGTCGAGCAGTGGAAGTTCCGCCGCGACCGCTTCGATGAGGACGGCGCCCTGATCAGCCGCTACCTGCTGACCACCGTGGGTCGGGTCGTCATCAACCACACGATCATCGACGCCGTGGCCGCCTCCTGAGTTCCACCGGCCGGGCCGAGACCCGCGCCCCGTGTCTTCCGATTCCCTCCAGCCTTCTCCATCGCGCGCCGCCATGACCGCCACCCCCGCCAAGAAGATCAGCAAGAAGAGCGCCAAGGCCGCCGCCGAACTGGCGGCCGCCACCGCCGCCGCCGAACTCGCCGCCTCGGCCCTCAGCAAGCAGGCGCCGCCGTTCCGCAACCGGATCATCGACAAGAAGGCGCTGCGCAACCTGGTCTCCTGGGCCTACAAGCACCACGGCACCGCGGCCACCGCGGCGATGGCCGACGAGCTGAAGGATCTGGGCTTCCACTACGCCACCCAGGCGGCGGTGTCGATCTCGGTCGACGACCTGCGCATCCCCGGCGACAAGGCCGTCCTGCTGGAGGAGGCCGAGGAGCAGATCACGGCCACCGAGGAGCGCTACCGGCTCGGTGAGATCACCGAGGTGGAGCGCCACACCAAGGTGATCGACACCTGGACCGAGACCAACGAGCGCCTGGTGGCGGCCGTGCGCCGCAACTTCAACGACAACGATCCACTCAACTCGGTGTGGATGATGGCCAACTCCGGCGCCCGGGGGAACATGTCCCAGGTGCGTCAGCTGGTGGGCATGCGCGGCCTGATGGCTAACCCCCAGGGGGAGATCATCGACCTGCCGATCCGCACCAACTTCCGTGAGGGCCTCACGGTCACCGAGTACGTGATCTCCTCCTACGGCGCCCGCAAGGGCCTGGTGGACACCGCCCTGCGCACCGCCGACTCCGGCTACCTCACCCGCCGTCTGGTGGACGTGGCCCAGGACGTGATCGTGCGGGAGGAGGACTGCGGCACCCACCGCTTCATCCCCATCAACGCCGACGAACGGGGCCGCTTCGGCACCAAGCTGGTGGGCCGTCTGGCCGCCCAGCCCGTCGTCGACAGCGACGGCGTCGTCATCGTCGACCGCAACGGTGAGATCGACCCGGCGATTTCGGCCGCCATCGAGAAGGCGGCGATCGCCACCGTGATGGTGCGCTCGCCCCTCACCTGCGAGGCCTCCCGTTCGGTCTGCCGCAAGTGCTACGGCTGGGCCCTGGCCCACAACGAACTGGTCGACCTGGGTGAAGCCGTCGGCATCATCGCCGCCCAGTCGATCGGTGAACCGGGCACCCAGCTCACCATGCGCACCTTCCACACCGGTGGTGTGTCCACGGCCGAGACCGGCGTGGTGCGCTCGCTGGTGGATGGCGTAGTGGAATTCGGGCCCAAGGCCCGGGTCCGCGACCACCGCACCCCCCACGGCGTCGAGGCCAAGCTGGCCGAAACCGACTTCACCCTCACCCTCAAGCCCTCGGGCAAGGGCAAGGTGCAGAAGATCGACATCACCAACGGGTCGATCCTGTTCGTGGCCGATGGCGATCCCGTCGCCAACGACATCATCCTGGCCCAGATCTCCTCGGGCTCGGCGGTGAAGAAGAGCGTGGAGAAGGCCACCAAGGATGTCATCTGCGACCTTCCCGGCCAGGTGCGCTTCGAGGATGTGATCCAGCCCCGGGAGGTCACCGACCGCCAGGGCAACATCACCCACAAGGCCCAGCGCCTCGGGCGCCTCTGGGTGTTCAGCGGCGACGTCTACAACCTGCCGCCCAACGCCCTCCCCGTCGTCGAGACCGACAAGCCGGTGACCGCCGGCGATGTGCTGGCCGAGAGCCGGCTGCAGAGCGAATACGGCGGCGCCGTGCGGCTGCGGGAGTCCACCGGCGACTCCCGCGAGGTGCAGATCGTCACCGCCAGCCTCACCCTCAAGGACTGCAAGCTGGTGGGTGAATCCAGCCACACCGGCGAGAGCTGGCACCTGGAGGGCAAGGACAACACCCGCTACCTGGTCAAGACCCAGCCCGGCACCAAGATCGGCGCCGGTGAGGTGATCGCCGAACTCACCGACGACCGCTTCCGCACCCAGACCGGCGGCATGGTGAAATTCGCCCCCGGCCTCTCGATCAAGAAGGCCCGCTCCGCCAAACACGGTTTCGAGGTGAGCAAGGGCGGCACCCTGCTGTGGATTCCCCAGGAGACCCACGAGATCAACAAGGACATCTCCCTGCTGATGATCGAGGACGGCCAGTGGATCGAGGCCGGCACCGAGGTGGTGAAGGACATCTTCAGCCAGACCGCGGGCATCGTCACCGTCACCCAGAAGAACGACATCCTGCGGGAGATCATCGTGCGCTCCGGTGAGCTGCACCTGGTCTCCGATGCCAAGGTGCTCGGCCGCTATGGCGAGGACGGCAAGATGGTCAACCCCGGCGAGGAGATCGCCCCCGGCCTCAAGGCCGAGGCGATGAAATTCGTCGAGAAGGTCGACACTCCCGAGGGCGGCGCCCTGCTGCTGCGCCCCGTCGAGGAATACGCCATTCCCGATGCCGCCCACCTGCCCGAGCTGTCCACCGTCAAGCAGACCGGCGGTCCCTCCCTGGGGCTGAAGGCCACCCAGCGCCTCACCTTCAAGGACGGCGAGCTGATCAAGTCGGTGGAAGGGGTGGAACTGCTGCGCACCCAGCTGATCCTGGAAACCTTCGACACCACCCCCCAGATGACGGTGGATGTGGAGGCGGTGGCCGACAAGCGGGCCAAGACCATCGAGCGGCTGCAGCTGGTGATCCTGGAAACCCTGCTGGTGCGGCGCGACACCCTCTCCGACGCCAGCCACGGCTCCACCCACACCGAACTGCAGGTGGAAGACGGCATGACCGTCAAACGGGGCGATGTGGTGGCCACCACCCAGATCCTCTGCAAGGAGAACGGGGACGGGGTGGTGCAACTGCCCGAGCCCGTCGTCGGTGAACCGATCCGCCGCCTGATCGTGGAGCGGGCCAACGACACCCTCAGCCTGGATCTCGGCACGGCCGCCCCGATGGTGGCGGTGGGCGATCGCATCGTCGACGGCAAAGTGCTCGCCGACGGGGTGCTCTCCCCCTGCTGCGGCCAGGTGGAGGCCATCGACGGCAAGACCCTCACCATCCGTCTGGGCCGGCCCTACATGGTGTCGCCCGATTCGGTGCTGCACGTCCGGGACGGCGAACTCGTGCAGCGTGGCGATCCCCTGGCTCTGCTGGTGTTCGAGCGTCAGAAGACCGGCGACATCGTTCAGGGTCTGCCCCGGATCGAGGAACTGCTCGAAGCCCGCCGCCCGCGGGAATCGGCGGTGCTCTGCCGCAAGAGCGGCACCGTGCAGATCAAGCAGGGCGAGGACGACGATTCGATCACGGTGTCGGTGATCGAGACCGACGACGTCATCACCGAGTACCCGATCCTGCTCGGCCGCAACGTGATGGTCTCCGATGGCCAGCAGGTGAGCGCCGGCGAGATGCTCACCGACGGACCGATCAACCCCCACGAACTGCTCGACTGCTTCTTCGAGGACCTGCGCAGCCGCAAGCCCACCATGGAGGCGGCCCAGGAGGCGATTTCCAAGCTGCAGTTCCGCATGGTGACGGAGGTGCAGAACGTCTACAAATCGCAGGGGGTCTCGATCAGCGACAAGCACATCGAAGTGATCGTGCGCCAGATGACCAGCAAGGTCCGCATCGAGGATGCCGGTGACACCACCCTGCTTCCCGGCGAGCTGATCGAGCTGCGTCAGGTGGAGCAGGTGAACTCCGCCATGGGCATCACCGGCGGCGCCCCCGCCGAGTTCACCCCCGTGCTGCTGGGCATCACCAAGGCCTCCCTGAACACCGATTCGTTCATCTCGGCGGCCTCCTTCCAGGAGACCACCCGGGTGCTGACCGAAGCGGCCATCGAAGGCAAGAGCGACTGGCTGCGGGGTCTCAAGGAGAACGTGATCATCGGCCGCCTGATCCCCGCCGGCACCGGTTTCGGTGGCTTCGAGGAGGAGCTGCGCGCCGAGGCCGGACCCCACCCCGACATCCTCGAGGAGGAGGCCGCCGGCTACCGCCGCAACCAGAACCTGCGTCCCGACTACACGGTCGAGATGCCGGCCCCGGCGGTCACCGCCGCCGTGCTGGACGACCCCTCCGAGGAGGATCTGGAGGCCACCCGCAGCCGCCACGGCATCGAAGCGGCCGCCAGCGGCTTCGCCGCCTTCGCCCGTCCCACCGCCGAGGAGGGCCTCGAGGAGGAGCTGATCGCCGATCCGGCCGCCCTCGAGGGTCTGCAGGAGGAGGGACTGCTCAGCGATGACTGATCCCGCCGTCGCCACCCCTGCCGCCCCCGCCCGGGCCACCCCCGTGCCGGTGCGCCGCCTGCCGCGCTTCGGCTTCCACACCCACACCGAACGCCTCAACGGCCGGGTGGCCATGCTCGGCTTCATCGCCCTGCTGGCGGTGGAGTGGAAGCTGGGCCACGGCCTGCTGATCTGGCCCTGATGGCCGGGCCTGCCCCCCTGCTGGGGATGGGCCAGGCGGCCCTGGAGGCCTGGGCCGGTGACCAGGGCCAGCCGGCCTTCCGGGGCCGGCAGCTGCACGACTGGATCTACGCCAGGGGGGCCCGCAGCCTCGACGCGATCACGGTGCTGCCCAAGGCCTGGCGCGAGGGGCTGGCGGCGGCCGGCACCGGCATCGGCCGCTCGGCCCTGCTGCACCGCAGTGACGCCAGCGACGGCACCACCAAGCTGCTGCTGGCCACCGCCGATGGCCTCAGCCTCGAGACCGTCGGCATCCCCAGCGGCGACCGGCTCACGGTCTGCGTCAGCAGCCAGGTGGGCTGCCCCATGGCCTGCCGCTTCTGCGCCACCGGCAAGGGCGGGCTGCAGCGCTCCCTGGCGGTGCACGAGATCGTCGACCAGGTGCTCAGCATCCGCGAGGCCATGGACCGGCGCCCCTCCCACGTGGTGTTCATGGGTATGGGCGAACCCCTGCTGAACACCGAAGCGGTGCTGGAGGCCATCGCCTGCCTCTGCACCGACCTGGGCATGGCCCAGCGCCAGATCACCGTCAGCACGGTGGGGGTGCCCCGCACCCTGCCCACCCTGGCGGAGCGGGCCCTTGAGCGGCTGGGGCGGGCCCAGTTCACCCTGGCCGTGAGCCTCCATGCCCCCGACCAGCGCCTGCGGGAGGAGCTGATCCCCACCGCCCACGCCTATCCCCTCGAGGCGCTGCTGGACGACTGCCGCCACTACGTGGCCATCACCGGCCGGCGGGTCAGCTTCGAGTACATCCTGCTGGGGGGCGTCAACGACCATCCCCGCCAGGCCGATGCCCTGGCTCGCCTGCTGCGGGGCTTCCAGAGCCACGTCAACCTGATCGCCTACAACCCGATCGCCGAGGAGGACTTCCGGCGCCCCGCTCCGGAGGCGGTGGAGGCCTTCCGCGCCCAGCTGGAGCGGCGCCACATCGCCGTCAGCGTGCGGGCCAGCCGCGGCCTCGACCAGGACGCCGCCTGCGGCCAGCTTCGCCGCAGGCTGATGGACGCCCCGGCGGGGTGATCGCCATTTCGATGCCGCCACGCGCTGCCACGGCCCTGGCGGTCCTCCTGGCCGGCGGACTGGCCTACGGGGCCCTGTGCGGCCTTCTGTTCCTGCGCCAGCGCTCCCTGCTCTATTTCCCCCAGCCCCGCTCCGCCGATGCGCCCGGCGAGCTGCTGGCCCTGCCGATCACAGGCGGCCCGCCGGGGGCCCGGGTGTTGGTGACGGTCCGCCACCGCCCCGGCCCGAAGGCGCTCCTCTACTTCGGCGGCAATGCCGAGGCTGTGGCGGGCCAGCTGCCCCTGCTGGCGGCCGCCTTTCCGGAGCACGCCCTCTATCTGCTGCACTACCGGGGCTACGGCGGCAGCAGCGGCCAGCCCTCGGAGCGGGCCCTGTTCGCCGATGCCCTCGCCCTCTTCGACCGGGTCCGGCCTGACCACGACCAGATCGCCGTGATCGGCCGCAGCCTCGGCAGCGGCGTGGCGGTGCACCTAGCGTCCCGGCGCCCCGTCGCCCGGCTGGTGCTGGTCACGCCGTTCGACAGCATCGAGGCGGTGGCGGCCCAGCGTTTCCCCCTGGTGCCGGTGGGGCTGCTGCTCCAGGACCGGTACCGCTCCGACCAGGCGGCTCCCCGGGTCGGGGCGCCCACCCTGCTGATCGCGGCCGAACGGGACGAGGTGATCCCCCGCGCCAACACCGACGCCCTGCTGTCCAGCTTCAGGCCCGGGGTGGCGTCCCTGGTGGTGCTGCCGGTCGAGGGCCACAACGCCGTGGAGGGCTCCCCGCGCTACATCGGCCTGCTGCGCGGCGACCCCTGAGCTGCAGCTCTTCGAGGCTCGGTGACATCCTGAGCCTGAAACTTCACACCCGATTCTCAGCGGAATAACCTCGTGGATGAATCATTGATGCCGCTCTTTGTGCCGGAGAGAAAACTGTTTGTGGTGGATTCTGGCGCGATGGGATTCGGTCAGTATGGGCCAGCAAACTTTGTCTTCTGTGTGAGTTGCTGATGGGCTCTCCACCGTCCTTCCAGGTGATTGGCGATGACATGCAGGCCGTCGAGATTGACCTGGCCCCAGGCCAGGCAGTGATCGCGGAAGCCGGCACCCTGATCCTTCTGGAGGAGGGCATCACGTATCAGGCCCTGATGGCCGATGGGAGCGAGCCCGCCGGCCAGGGACTTCTCGGTAGCCTCAAGGGGGCCGCCAAGCGGATGGGGTCCCAGGCCGGGCTCTTTCTCACTCACTTCACCAATCTGACTCAGAACAGTCGTAAGGTTGTCTTCGGTGCGAGTAATCCCGGCAAGCTAGTTCCGGTAGAACTGCCGTCCTGGGGCGGTCAGATTCTGTGTGCAGCCAGCAGCTTTGTGTGTGCCGAGATGGGCACGAAATTGGATGCCGCCCTGGTGAAAAAACCTACCGTCGGATTCTACGGAGGATATGGTTTTATCTTGCAGAAAATCTCAGGGGATGGTCTGGTCTTCCTCCATGCCACCGGTTCCCTGTTGCGGCGTGAGTTGAGGGGTGAATCCTTGCGCATCGAGCCGGGTGCCCTGGTGGCGTTTTCCGCGGATCTGGACTATTCGATCGAGCGGGCTGGAGACCTCAAGACCATGCTGTTCGGCGGCGAAGGTCTGTTTTTGGTCACGTTGCGTGGGCACGGCAGTGTGCTGATCAACAGCCTGCCGTGGCACAGGGTCGTGCATCAGATCGTGGAGCAAGTGCCACGGCAATGAGCGTGACCGCGCCCATGAAACGGCGCGCTCAGCCGCCGTCCCGCTCGGCGCTGTAGGCCCCGCGGGCGCCCTGGCCGTTCCAGGGGGTGAGCCGCAGCATCAGCAGGAAGGCCGGCAGGGCCGCGGCGGCGGTGGCCAGGAAGAAGCCCGGCCAGCCCAGCCGCTCGGCCACCAGGCCGGCCGGGGCGGCCAGCAGGGAGCGGCTCAGGGCATAGACGCCCGAGAGCAGGGCGTACTGGGTGGCGGAGAAGCGGGGGTTGCAGAGGCTCATCAGCAGCGCCACGAAGGCGGCGCCCACCATGCCGCCGCCGATGTTCTCGAGGGCCACGGCCGTCAGCAGGGCCGGCATGCCGCCGTCGAAGCGGGCCAGGCCCCAATAGGCCAGGTTGCCCGCCGCCCCCACCAGGGCGAACAGCCACAGGGAGCGGTTCATGCCCAGCCGGCCGAACAGCACGCCCCCCAGCACCGTGCCCACGATGGTGGCGCCGATGCCCCAGCCGGCCAGCACCGACCCCACCACCTCAGGGCTGAAGCCCTTCTGGATCAGGAACGGCACCGCCATCAGGCCGAGCAACCCGTCGGGCCAGCGGTAGAGCAGCACCAGGGTGAGCAGGGCCACGGCCCGGGGGCCGCCGCTGCGGTGCAGGAACTCCCGCGCCGGACCCAGCACCGCCTGGCGCAGGCTGGTCACCGGCACCGCCAGGGGTTCCAGCCGCGGCGCCGTGAGGGTGAAGGGCACCACCACCAGCATCAGCAGGGCCGAGAACAGGAAGGCCAGGGGCCAGTCGAAGCGGCCGGCCAGGATGAAGCCGCCGGCCCCCACCGCCAGCATCGCCGTGCGGTAGCCCAGGTTGGAGGCGGCGGCCCCGGCACCCCGCTCGAGGTCGGGCAACAGGTCGGTGCGGTAGGCATCCACGGCGATGTCCTGGGTGGCGCTGACCACCGCCAGCAGCACCGCCATCACCCCGATCGCCGTGAGGCTGGCCGGATCGCTCGAGGGCCGCAGCAGGGCCATGGCGCCGATCACCGCCACCAGGGTGAGCTGCAGCACCAGCAGCCAACCGCGGCGGCGGTCCGGCCAGGGCAGGGGCCAGCGGTCCAGGGCCGGCGCCCAGAACATCTTCAGGGTGTACGGCAGCTCCGCCAGCCCCAGCAGGCCGATCAGGCCCAGGGGGATCTGGCTGGCGGTGAGCCAGCCCTGCAGCAGCTTGGTGCCCACCATGTAGGGGGTGCCGCTGGCCACCCCCTCGGCGGCCACCGCCAGGAGGCGACGCCAGGGGCGGACACTGCTGGAGGCAGGGCTGGCCATGGCCGCTCGCGGATCGCCGAACCCTAGGGGCGACCGGTCGGACCACAATGCAGCCAGCACCCCCGTCCCTATCCCCCATGTCCTTCCTGCGCTCCACGCTGCTGCCGGTCGCGATCGTGCTGCTGTTCGGCCTGGCCCTGTTCGCCGTCAGCGCCCGCATCTGGCTGCCCGGCGACATGGCCGCCCCAGCCCCGCTGGGCTGATCCCGCCCCCCTGGGCTGATCCGGCGCCGCCCGGCTTTTACGATGCCTTCACCTGGATGGCTCCATGCCGGACGACGGCCTGCCCTTTCCCGAAACCACCCACGCGCTGGCCCTCGATCCGGAGGTGCTGGCCCGGGAACTGGCGCAGGAGCTCCTGGGTGATCCCCTCGATGAAATCGACAGCGTCGCCCCCTCCAGCTCCGACGTGGCCGCCGAGTGCGACCTCGGCATCGAGCTGCTGAAGGGGGGACGGGAGGAGCGCCTGCAGGGCCTGCGCATCTTCTGCGAGCACCGCGACCCCCGGGCCATTCCCCTGCTGCTGCCGCTGCTGAAGGCCGGCTGCCCGATCGTGCGGATGAGTGCCGTCTACGCCCTCGGCCGCAACCCCCACCCCCTGGCGGTGGAGCCCCTGCTGGGCCTGCTGGCGGCCGACGACAACGGCTACGTCCGCAAGGCGGTGGCCTGGAGCCTCGGAAACTACCCCGAGGCTCCGGTGCTCAACCCGCTGATCCGGGCCCTGGAGCTCGACATCGCCGCGGTGCGGCTGTGGGCGGCCAGCTCCCTGGCCGATGCCGGCGCCACCGGCGTGGCCAAGGCCGACCCCGCCGCCGCCCAGCTGCTGCTGAGCCTGCGCATCGACAGCGAGCCGGCGGTGCGCAGCAACTGCGCCTGGTCCCTGGGCCGCCTCTACACCGATCTGGTGGAGCCGCGCCAGCTGGACGTGGTGGAAGCCCTGCTGCACACGATGCTGCACGACGGCGACCCCACCGTGCGGGACGAAGCCCGCATGGCCCTCGAGCAGCTGGAACAGCCCGAGGTGCTCGAACGGCTGCAGACCCTGGTGGACGAGGGACTGATCAGCTGATGGCCGCCGGCCAGGGCTGTCCGGCGGCCGCGAGCTCCGGAAATCGCGGTTAAGATCCCGGTCTCACCTGTGCAGCCCATCCGGGATGGCCCAACGCACCATCCGCTTCCGCATTCGCCCCGACGGGCGCGTGGAGGAACTCGTGGAGGGCGTGCAGGGCGAGGGGTGCTCCCAGCTGACGGAGCGGATCGAGGCCCGGCTGGGCAGCGTGCAGCAACGACGCAGCACCTCGGAAGCGTTCCAGACGCCCCCCCTCGTTCTCCAGGACCCCCAGGTGGTCGTTCAGCACCACGGCCCCTGAGCCCCCGCTCCCCCTTCCCTTTCGTCCCATGTCGCACTTCAGCACCGTCAAGACCGAGCTGCGCGATCGCCAGGCCCTGGTGGAAGCCCTCCGCGACCTGGGCCACCCTCCGGCCGAGGGCTCCTGCCAGGTGCGCGGCTACCGCGGCCAGACGGTGACCGCCGATCTCGCCATCCCCCAGGCCGACGGTGTCGACATCGGCTTCCGCTTCAACCCCGACAGCGGCAGCTACGAGCTGGTCACCGACCTGGAGCTCTGGAAGCAGCCCATCCCGGTGGAGCGCTTCCTGGCCAAGCTCACCCAGCGCTATGCCCTGCGCACCATCCTGGCCAGCACCGTCGAGGAGGGCTTTCAGGTGAGCGAGCAGACCAACCACCAGGACGGCAGCATCGAACTGGTGGTGACTCGCTGGGACGCCTGATCCCGTGAGCGCGACGGGCCCCTCCGCCGGTCTCGACCCCGCCCTCGCCTTCCGCACCGCGGTAGCCCCCGAGTCGGCAGCTACCGGCCGGGAGCCCGTGCTGGGTGGGGCCCTGCGCCAACAGGCCGTCTGGGTCGATGAGGCCGTCTGCATCGGCTGCCGCTACTGCGCCCATGTGGCCGGCAACACCTTCGTGGTGGAACCCGACTGGGGCCGCTCCCGGGCCCTGCGCCAGGACGGCGACAGCACCGAGCGGATCCAGGAGGCGATCGACACCTGCCCCGTGGACTGCATCCACTGGGTTCCCTACGAGCAGCTGCCGGTCCTGAGGGCCCAGCTCGACGACCAGGAGATCCAGCCCCTGGGGCTCCCCTCCCATGGTCGCCGCCGCCGCACCCTGCCCCGCTCCGTCGCGCCATCGCCGTGACGATCCCCAGCCGGCGTTTCGGCCGCACGGGACTGGCCATGCCGGTGCTCTCCCTGGGGGGGATGCGCTTCCAGCAGAGCTGGAGCGACCTGCCGGCCGAGGCGGTGGAGGCCGGCAGCCAGGCCAATCTTGAGGCCACGCTGCGAGCCGCCATGGGGGCGGGGCTGCACCACATCGAGACCGCCCGCCACTACGGCACCTCGGAACGGCAGCTGGGATGGTTGCTGCCCCGGCTGCCGGATCCCCGGCGCATCCTCCAGACCAAGGTGCCCCCGGCCGCGGACCCGGCCGCCTTCGAGGCCGACCTGCGGACCAGTTTCGAGCGGCTGGGCCTGGACGGCGAGGCGGGGCTGGATGGCAAAGAGGGCCGGGTCGATCTGCTGGCCATCCATGGCCTCAACACCCCGGAGCTGCTCGATCAGACCCTGCGCCCCGGCGGCTGCCTGGCGGTGGCCCGCCGCTGGCAGGAGGCGGGCCGGATCGGCCACGTGGGCTTCTCCACCCATGCGCCGCTGCCCCTGATCCTGGAGGCGATCGCCAGCGACCAGTTCGACTTCATCAACCTGCACTGGTACTTCATCCGCCAGGACAACCTGGCGGCGATCGAGGCCGCCACCGCCCACGACATGGGGGTGTTCGTGATCAGCCCCACCGACAAGGGCGGCCACCTGCACAGCCCCTCCCAGCGCCTCTGCGAGCTCTGCGCGCCGCTGCATCCGATCGTCTTCAACGACCTGTTCTGCCTGTCGGCCCCCGGCATCCACACGATCAGCGTCGGCGCCGCGTCCCCCCAGGACCTGGACCTGCACCTGGAGGCGGTGGCGCTGCTGCCCAGGGCCGGGGAGCTGCTGCCGCCGATCCTGGCCCGCCTCCAGGAGGCCCGCCGTGAGGCCCTCGGGGACGACTGGCTGGCCAGCTGGGACCGGGGCCTGCCCGCCTGGGAGGACACCCCCGGCCGGATCAACCTGCCGGTGCTGCTCTGGCTGCACAACCTTCTGGAGGCCTGGGATCTGGAGGCCTACGGCCGCGCCCGCTACGGCCTGCTGGGCCAGGGCAGCCACTGGTTTCCTGGGGAGAACGCCGAGGCCCTCGATGGCAGCGTCAGCGAGGCCGAGCTGCTGGCGGCGCTGCAGGCCAGCCCCTGGGCCGCCGAGATCCCAGGCCTGCTGCGGCGCCTGCGGCAGCGGCTGGGCGGTGAGGCCGTCAAGCGGCTGCAGGTGGCCTAGGCCCCTGGCGTGATGGCCCCCGGCGCGATCGGTGTTTTCTGGGGCACTCCCACGGCCCGGGGGTAGGCGGCCGGACAGGGGCCGACCGGCCGCAGCCAGAGGCCGTGGCGCACGCCCCGGCCCGCCGGCAGGTCGCGGCGCTGCACGGGATCCACCGACGCCCGCAGCACCCCCACGGCCGCCTCCAGATCCCGCTGGTCGTCGGTCCCCCATTGGCCCCGGTAGAGCAGGGCCAGGCCGTCGGGCTTCAGCAGGGGCACCAGGTATTCGGCCACCACCGGTGCGCTGGCCACGGCGCGGGCCATGGCGCGATCGAAGCGTCCCCGGCAGTCGCGGGAGCGGCCGGTGCGCTCGACCCGCTCGCAGCGCAACCGCAGCCGCCCCTCCAGCCCCAGGCTGCGGGCCATGGCCCGCACCGCCTCCAGCTTGCGACCCACCGAATCCACCAGGGTGATCCGGGCCGTGGGCATGGCGATCGCCAGGGCCAGCCCGGGGAAACCGCCGCCGGTGCCCACGTCGATCAGCTCCAGGCCGTCCGGAACGCCGCCCGGGGCCGTGAGCAGCGGCACCCAGGGCCAGAGGCTGTCGAACACCTGGGCGATCCAGAAATCGTCGCCCTCCACGAGGCGGGTGAGGTTGACCCGGCCGTTCCACAGCCGCAGCTGCTCCTGCAGGGCCACCAGCGCCGCCAGCTGGTCATCGGTGGGGGTCCAGCCCAGCGCCTGCCAGAGGCCGGCATCGGCGGGGGGGCTGGGGTCGGGGCTGGCGGCCATCCGCTACGGCAGTGGTGCTTCTCCCTAGGATCCCTCACGCCGGGCAGGCTGCCACCGCCGCCTCAGGGACCATGTCCTCCACAGCCAAGCCCTCCACCCCCACCCACTACCAGGTGCTGCAGCTGCAGCCCACCGCCACCGACCAGGAGCTGCGCCAGGCGTTCCGGGGCCTCAGCAAGCGCTACCACCCCGACACCACCGCCCTGCCGGCGAGCGAGGCCGAGGTGGCCTTCCGGCAGTTGCGTCAGGCCTACGCCGTGTTGAGCGACCCGGCCGCCCGACGGCTCTACGACGCCGCCCTGGCCCAGCCGCCCCCCCCGGCGCCGCTGCGGCCTCCCCCGGCGCCCGTCGTCCGGCCCGTGCCCGTGCGCCGTGCCCTGTCCGGCGGCGAGTGGTTCGCCCTGCTGCTGCTGGCCCTGGCCCTGGTGCTCAGCCTGGTGCTGGGGCTCGGGGTGGCTTGGGCCCGCGGCACCGAACTGATGGCCTGGCCCAGCTGGTGGTCGGAGCTGGAGGCGGCATCAGTCCCCCCGGCCACCCTGGAGCCTGCGCCCCCGGCCCCCCTGGCTCCAGCGCCCGAGACGCCCCCGCTCCCCGAGCCGCCCGCCGCCTGACCATCCCTCCCCCTGTCGATCCGATGGCGACCCTGCCCCCCCAGCCCACCACCCCCCTCTACAACCACCCCCTGCCCGCCCTGGAGGACTGGCTGCGGCAGCTGGGCGCCAGCCAGTCGCGCAGCAATGTGGCCCACTGGGACCTGCACCGCCCCGAGTGGAGCGCCCGGATCGAGATGGACGTGGAGGAACTGCGGGTGAGCTGGCACCAGGAGGGCCGCACCACGGCGCGCCAGTTCCCCTACGGACTCTCGCGGGCCGATGTGGAGGCCGCGATCCTGGCGGGCCCCTGAACTCCCGCCCCCGCGCCCTCGCCCAGGATCCGGCGCCCGCTCAGAGGCTGGAGAGGGCCGCCTCGATCACCGCATAGCAGTGGGCCAGTTGGTCGTCGTCGAGGCAGAGCGGCGGCAACAGATAGACCACCTGCCCCAGGGGCCGTAGGAACACCCCCCGCTCCAGGGCCTGCCGCTGCAGCCGCTGGCCGACGGGATTGAGGTAGCCGGGCTGATCCGTGGCCACCTCGAAGGCGGCCACGCTGCCCATCAGCCGCGGCCGCCGCACCAGGGGGTGGCGCGCCAGGGCCTCCAGGTGGGGACGGTGGCGCGCCTCGAACCCCTGGTGGCGCTCCGGCCGCTCCTGCAGCAGCTCAAGGCTGGCCAGGGCGGCGGCGCAACCGAGGGGGTTGGCGGTGAAGCTGTGGCCGTGGAAGAGGGTCAGGCCGGGGGTGGTGCCGATGAAGCCTTCGAAGATGGCCTCCCGGGCCAGGGTGACGCCCATGGGCAGGAAACCGCCGGTGAGCCCCTTGGAGAGGGCCATCAGGTCGGGGTGGATGCCGGCCCGTTGGCAGGCGAACAGCTGGCCGCTGCGGCCGAAGCCTGTCATCACCTCATCGGCGATCAGCAGGGCCCCGCTGGCACGCACCAGCGCCTCCACCCGGCGCAGGAACTCCTCCCGCACCAGGGCCATGCCGCCGGCCCCCTGCAGCAGCGGCTCAAGGATCACCGCCGCGGTGGGCGTCTCCAGGAGTTGCTCCAGCCGCTCCAGGGCCGCCGCCTCCCGCGCCTCCACCCCGTCGTCGCCCCACCAGGTGGCGGGCCAGGGGGCCCGGGCCACGGCGAACAGCAGCGGCTCGAAGGCCTCGGAGAACAGGGAGCGCTCCCCCACCGCCATGGCGCCGAAGGTGTCGCCGTGATAGGCCCCATCGAAGGCGATCAGCTGCCGGCGCGGTTCGCCCCGGTTGCGCCACCACTGCCAGGCGATCTTCAGGGCCACCTCCACCGCCGTGGAGCCGTTGTCGGAGAAGAACAGCCGCTCCAGTCCGCTGCAGGCGGCCAGGCGTTCGGCCAGCTGCTCGGCGGCCGGGTGGCGGAAATCGGAGAAGCCCACCTGCTCCAGGGTGCGGGCCTGGCGGGCCAGGGCCTCGGCGATGGCGGGCTCGCCGTGGCCGTGCAGGGTCACCCACCAGCTGCTGATGGCATCGATCAGTTGGCGGCCGTCCTCCAGTTCCAGCAGGGCCCCTTCGCCCCGCACCACCCGCAGGGGCGGGTCGGCGGTGGCCACCTGGGTGAAGGGGTGCCAGAGGTGGGGATGCCAGCCGGGTCCGGTCACGGTGGGGCTCAGCGGCAGACCTCCGAACGGCGTTCGCCCTCGGTGGCGATCGGCCCGCAGTTGACCCAGCGGGTGACGCTGGTCTCGATGTCGGTGAACAGCACCAGGATGCCCGCACAGAGCGCGGCCACGGCAGCTGTCACGAGCAGATGCTTGCGGCTCATGGCTGCAGGCTACGGGCCAGGCCACTGCGCTGCCATTGCCGCTCCAGACCCACCCGGTCGAGGGGATCCAGGGGCGGCAGCTCCGCCAGCACCGGCACGCCGCCGAGGGCCGCCAGGGTGCGGGGATTGTCGGGGTGGGGATCGCCGTTGAGCACCAGCCCGAGGACGGGGATTGAGCGCCGCTGCAGGGCCTCAAGGGAGAGCAGGGTGTGGTTGAGGGTGCCCAGGCCGCTGCGCGCCACCAGCAGCACCGGCAAGCCCCAGACGGCGAGCTGCTCGATCTGCAGCCAGTTGCGCCGTAGGGGCACCAGCAGGCCGCCGGCCGTCTCCACCACTAGGGGGCCGTCCCCGGTCGGCAGGGCCAGCCGGGCCGGGTCGATGCTGAGCCCGTCGCGCTCGGCCGCCCAGTGGGGGGAGACGGGGGCCGTGAGGCGGTAGGCCTCGGGTACCACCCGCTCCGGCGGCAGCCCCAGCAGCTGCTGGACCCGGCCCGTGTCGCCGCCCCCCTCCATCCCGCTCTGCACCGGCTTCCAGTAGGTCGCCCCCAGCCCCTGCACCAGCAGGGCGCTCACCACCGTCTTGCCCACGTCGGTGTCGGTGCCGCAGACCACCAGCCTCATGCGATCCTCCGGCCCACCAGCAGCAGCACGTCCCACGACATTGCCGCACCGGAGGGCCAGTGGCGCAGCAGGCGGCGCAGCTGGGCGGGGCTCAGCGGCGCGGTGCGGCTGCTGCCGGCGCCCAGATCGCGCAGGCGCCGCAGGGTGGCCAGGCCGCTGCCGGCCGGGCGGCTGAAGCGCAGCCGTTGCTGGAGGGTGGTGGCCAGGCCGGCGCGGGCCAGGGCACCGATCAGATCGTCGGCGTCGGGCAGCTCCAGGGCGGTGCAGGGCACCCCGGCGGCGGCGGCACGGGCACCGCCAGCGCCAACCAGCCGCCCGGGGCCAGGGCGCGCCCCCAGCGCTCCAGTTCCCGGGCCGGCGCCTCCAGCCACTGCAGCGCGAAGCTCGACACCAGCAGCCCCGCCGGCTCCAGGGCGGCGGGCAGGCCGCCGTTGAGGTCCCACACCAGCGGCGCCGGGCCGGCGGTGGCGAGGGGATTGCGGGCGAGCAGCTCGGGGCAGAGATCGAGCTGCAGCAGGGGGTGGCTGGCCAGGCCGGGGCAGTGGTGCAGCAACGCGCGGCTGAGCAGACCGCTGCCGGCGCCCAGATCGGCCCGGGGGGCGTCGGGCGGTGGGGCCGGCAGGTCGCGGCAGAGGCGGGCGAGCCGCCAGGCGATGCCCCGCTGCAGGCCGGCCTGGCCCTCGTAATCGGCGGCATGGCGGCCAAAGGCCCCGCACACCTGCAGGGGGAAGGCGGTCATGGGCCGAGGGTGCCGGTGATCCAGCGGCGCAGTTCCCTCGGCAGGGGCGCCTGCAGCAGGCAGTGGCCCGCCCCCTCGAAGCTGAGCACCTCCGCGTGGGGCAGGCGTTGGCGCAGCAGGGCCCGCGCCTCGGGCCCCACGATCCGATCGGCGCCGGCCTCCACGATCAGCACCGGCACGTCCTCGGGAAAGCCGGGCGGCAGATCGGCGCAGGCCGCCAGACGCTCCAGGTCGTCGCGCAGCCGCCGCCGGCCCTCGGGTCCCACCGGCTGGCTGGCGGGGCCGTGGGGCAGGAGTTCGGGCGGATCAGGGGAGGCCGCCTTCTCCAGGAAGGCCTGCAGCATGCGCTGGGCGCGGCGGGCCGTGTCGGACTCGTCTGGTCCTTCGGCGAGCTGGGCCGCCATGCCGGCGAGGGCGGTCTGCAGCCGGCGGCCCTCGCGGCCCGGGGGCAGGAAGCGGGCGAAGCTGGCCAGCAGCACCACGGCCTCGGCCTGGGCCAGCAGCGACGGGGGCAGCAGGTGGGGCCCCATCGAATGGCCGATCAGCAGCCGCCGGCCGCCGGGGGCCCACTGGGGACGCTCGGGCGTGCGGCCGCCGTAACCCCGTTCGCCGCACTGCCAGTGCCAGTCCGGCGCGGCCAGGGCCTGGCGCAGCAGGTCCCAGCCCAGGCCGTCGCCGGCCCAGCCGTGCATGGCGATCACCTGCAGGGACGACGCCGGGGTGGCCTCAGGGGGCGAGGGCATGGCGGGGGGCGAGGGGGCCGGGCCCGAGCGCGGCCAGCAGCCGATCGAGGGAGCCGGTGGGGAGATCCTGGCGCAGCACCAACCGCAACCTGGCGGTGCCTTCCGGCACGGTGGGCGGCCGGATCGCCACGGTGAGCAGGCCGGCCGCCTCCAGCCGACGCTGGGCCGCCAGGGCCTCGGCGTCGACGCCGAGGAGCAGCGCCAGGATCGGCCCGACGCCGGGGGGCCGGGGCCAGCCCGCGGCTTCGATGGCGTCGCGCCAGCGGGCGGCTCGCTCCGCCAGGGCCAGGCCCACGGACGGCGTGGCCTGGAGGTGATGGAGGGCCGCCAGGGCGCCGGCCGCCAGCGGCGGGGCGAGGGCGGTGGTGTAGCGGAAGGCGCCGCTGCTCTGCAGCAACCAGTCGCCCACCAGGGCGTCGGCGGCGAGGAAGGCGCCGCCGCTGCCGAAGGCCTTGCCGAAGGTGCCGCTCACGATCGCCACGGAGCCGAGGCCATGGGCGAGGCCGCGGCCGCCGGGGCCGAGCACGCCGAGGGCATGGGCCTCATCCACCAGCAGGGGCGCGTCGTGACGGAGGCAGAGGGCCGCCAGGGCGGCGACGGGCGCGCTGGTGCCTTCCATGCTGTAGAGGCTTTCGCAGAGCACCAGCAACCGGCCACCGGGCCGTTCGCGCCGGGCGGCGACCAGGCGACGTTCCAGGTCTGAGGTGTCGTTGTGGGCGAAGCGCTGCAGGCGGGCACCGCTGGCGCGCACGCCCACCAGCAGGGAGTGGTGGATGAGCCGATCGGCCAGCACCAGGGTGTGGCGTTCCGCCAGGGACGCCACGGCGGCGAGGTTGGCCTGGAAGCCGCTGGGAAAGAGCAGCACCCGCTCGCGGCCGAGCCAGGTGGCCAGGGCGGCCTCCAGCTGCTGGTGGATGGGCCGGGTGCCGGTGACCAGGCGGGAGGCCCCGGCCCCCAGGCCGCTGGCGGCCAGTTCGGCCGCGGCGGCCGCGAGCACGGCGGGATGGCGGCTCAGGCCGAGGTAGTCGTTGCTGGCCAGATCCAGCAGGGGGAGCGCGTCGCTAGGGGGTGCGGGCTGGAGGCTGGCGGCGGCGGCGGGCTCAAGGGTGCGCAGGGCGCGGCTGCGGACGGCGGGCAGGGCCGCGAGGGCGTCGCGCAGCTGCCGTCGCCAGGGGGGCTGGGGGGCGGTGGGGTCGCCGCTCTCCGTGGTGGGGGGAGGAGGGATCAGGGCGGCCCGATACCAATGACAGGGGGCAGTCTGGGATGGGGGGTGGGATGGAGGCTCGGTTTGGACGTTGATGGGGTTAACGCGTGGGCCGCGTCACTGCAAACGTGCACCTCATAGGTGTAGCCCGGGATACCGGTGGTTCTCGGGTCCGAGAACCAGGGGCAAGCTCTTTGTGAGTGGGGTGGATACTCTGTGGGCTGACTGTGTTCTGGCCGTGCTGATGTTCGGGGTGCACCTGTGGTTCACGGAAAGGAAAGGTGACTGGGGCGTGGTTCTCGGAACCGTCTAATGACTTGTTAGCCATGTCGAGACAAGAAGCGATGAACCAGACAGCAGGCCATTACTCGGACGCCTTGGTGGACTACAGCGGTCTAAGCAAGACGCTCGGGGATCTTGGGCACTCGTTCTCGCTCCTAGAGTTCCTTGACCTCTGCGCAGTTCTGGAAGGTATCGTTCTGCACGACCGCCTGGTTGTGGTAGGTGGCGACTCGCTGGTCTCTGGACCTTTAGATACACAGCCTCATCAACAGTCGGTTCCATCCCGTCAAACGCTACCAGGAGTCGTTCGGTCTCAGGGCATGGAGAGATGGCGCAGTCTCGTCAAACCGCTTGTAGATGCTGGCGTGCTTGTCGCGGCTCCACGCACTCGTCCCGGCAACGCTGGACCGAAGCCAGCCGATAGTGCAGGCGAACGCGGTTTTAATGTCCGCGCACACCTTAGTCGAGGCTCTGCTCCGATGATTGCGAGGTCAACGGAACTTGATTCGTGGTACGAGGCTGGACGGCTTATCGGTGCCGAGCAAGATCTTGGATGTCCCCCCCTCGCCCTCATCCGACAACGTCCATTTTATGAGCGGGGTGGCCAAACCGCGCCTCGGCACACCGTATGTGACCTCATGGGTCGGTATCAAGACTTGGCGTCCGCACTTGGCGAACTGCGATCACGAACACGGCTCTCTATGGCCTCATTTCTTGAGGTGCCGGTCCCTCCGTTGCCGCTGATGGTCCTGAAGCTGTGTTCGTCGTACGATGATATCGTCCCACGCGCGCTGGACATCCGAGAGGACTATGCGGACCTTCGCGCTTCGCTTCGATCATTGCGAAGCGACTTGGCGGACGACACGCTCTCGCCAAAGAAGAAACTGGGGGCGATCTCCTCCTGGCGGCGCTCATGGGCGACTCTACGGAGCTACAGCGACGGGTCCAGCCAGGTTGAGTTCGCCAGTAATGCTCTTGACATTCCTGACCTCAACAGTGCAATCGAAGGAGATGCCTTTAACGCGGTAAGCCTGAACGGACTGCTTAAGGTCCTGGCCCAAACGGGCACACGCGCGTTCTACTCGTGGCGCGTGCGCGTGCTGCATCGTGTTGCGCGAAGGTATCTCGCGACCCCAGATACCGAACTCGGTGCCCAGGTCGAGCGCCTGTTCAGGACGCGAGTGACACCAGAACAACTTCGGGCCCTTCACGTTCACTGGGGGGCGGCCGGTGGTGCGAATGGCTAACAACAGCATGCAGCGGACGGCGCTCCTCGCCGCCGTTGATGCTGAGCGTTAGGCGTCACAATCAACCCATCTCCCTCACCCCAACTGCATATGTATCGCCCCTTCGTTGTTGGCTACACACAAGAGATAGCAGAGATTTGGGCTGCGCTTTCCTCAGGCAGGGACGTCGCGCTTCACGGACCACGCGGTAGCGGGAAAACCACGTTGCTTTACAGGATTCGGGACGGTGCCGCAGAGCGACGCTTTGCAGCCGCCTTCATAAACGCTGGAGTTGCACGCAATCCATCAGAGTTTGTCTCTGGTCTATACAAGGCTGCTAAGGCGATCCCAAGCGCAGAGGTCGCGATCAAGGAGGCAACTAGAAAGCTCAAGAGCGGCTTAGCCGGGATTGCAGCAGTTGAGGTTTCACTATCTGGGCTAAAGCTTGAGTTCGATAAAGAGGCAAAGGGACGACAAGAGGGCGACTGGAAGGTCGCAGGCGAGGTTCTCCTATCTTCGCTCGAGTCGCTCAAGTCCAATACAGTGATAATCGTCGACGATTTTGACTGTTTTCTCGAATCTTTAGAACAATCAGCTTTGCCCGAGTTCTTGTCTTGGTTCCGAGCGATGTGCGAGATAGGACGGCAGAGCAACTCCGCTAGCTGGCTGTTTACGAGCAATCATCGGCTACACCAGTATGTGCTTGAGCACAGTAGCCGGAATGCGTTACATGACCTCTACTATGTGGAGCTTCGGCCTTTCGATGAATCAACTGCTGGGGATTTTCTTTACACAGCGTTAGCATCGAGTGGTTTGGAGGTTCAGGAGGACGATCGGCTATACGCTATCAAGCGCCTAGGAACAACCTATCCCTACTTCCTTCAGGCGTTCGCTCACACGCTCTCGCGAATCGCGCCGACCGGCGCCAACATCGTAACTCGCGCAGACATTGACGCGGTGTTTGAGCGCCTTGCTCTGGACACTTCGACATTCATACCTCGTATCACCGCGATCGTCTCCTCGCAAGTCGGCCCGCAGTACTCCGACGCCACGATGCAGATCCTGAAGGAGATAAGCAAATCAGAGACTGGACTAACCAAAGAGCAGGTAGACAAGCTGCTGAAGAGTGAGCTTGGGTCAAAGGCTCCAAAGCGAGCCGCAGCAGCGGTACTGTCGACGCTGGTAGCGGAACACATTCTCAGTAAGCAGGACGACCGCTTTACCGTTGCGATTGGACCGCTCAGAGAATCGTTGCGCGGTGATGCCTAACCCCTCGTTCAACCTGACGCGCTACGGCAGCCAATACCTGGCCGCTCCAGGCGCCCGTGGCATGATGCCTTCCGCGGCCAGTCGTCGTCTGCCTCCGCGTGCAGGTTAACTCGGACGTTAGGCATCTGAAATCACATGGATGACATCCCAAGACCCCCGCGTTTCTCTCGGCTGGCACCTTTATCCGTGCAAGATCAGACGAATCTCGCGATTGCCGCGTTAAAATTCTTCTCCCCGATAGAGTATGAGAAGAATTGCGAAATCACCGGGCACGCTCCCACCCCAGGAAGAACAGAGCCATTAGATGGCTCAAAGCTACTGACGTACCTAGAAAAAACCGGCGCCTTATTTGAGCCGCGTAGATATCAAGTCCGGATTGCCGAATTGCTCTCGCGTCTGGAGCGTGCTGGGTTGCTTATTCCCTTTGGCCAAGGCAACGACCTCTTCTTGGGAAAGAAGTACTACTTCTTGAAAGAATTCACGACTCTGGAGAAGAAAGGCTTACTCTGGCTTTCCGAAGCACTTGGGCCCCAGTTCGTCCGCAGCCAGTACGCTTCGATCACAGTTCAGATAACTGGTGAAACAGAAGCTGGTGATGTTCATGCAGGCACTGGCCTCGCCATAGCACCGAACTGTATTCTCACTTGTGCACATGTTATTCGTGACATGACAGTGTATGATACTCAGCAGTTTGGTGGGCAGAGCTATCAAGTAATCGACGTACTCCCGCATGAGTCAATAGACGTCGGCCTAGTCAAGGTTGAGCCTACGCTGCAAGTGCTCCCATCCTTGGCATTTCGGGACCCGTGTCTTGCTGATCAGTTGTATACGCTGGGATACCCAAGGGTTCCGCTGGCTCGTTCTGCGCCTTTGGTCATGCAGAGTGGTGAAGTAACTTCACCAGAGGTGACCTTGCTTCATGGCCCCGAAGTCTTCCTCTACTCTGCAATCGCAAGGCCCGGAAACAGCGGCGGTCCAATCATCTCCGCGTCTGGCCATGTGCTTGGCATCGTCACGGAAGAGTTAACCGCAGAGTCAGCGCGATTATCGTTGCCATTTCATGCCGGTATCAAGGCGTCCACGATCAATTCAGTAGTTGGGGAAATCGATGAGTCAATAATTCTTCCGATAGAGGACTACGAGTGATGCCTAACCGTTCCATCGTAAGGACGGCATAAAGGCTACGCCCTCGACCTGCCTCACGTGTCAACGCTAGACAAGAATGCTAATTGATCATGAGAGACAATCCTCCAACAAATAAATTGAGCTATCTTGCTAGAAAAGCGATTTGCCCTAGACTGGAGATAGGCGACTTTATTGGTGCGCTAAGTAGTGCCGAGACGATACTGTCTTGGAATGACTGCAGAGGCGATAGCAGCTTTCAAGAACAGGTTATATCGATTATAAATTATTGCCGGCCCCTAGCCGAGCGACAGCGTAAAGACCTTGAAGAAAGCGCAAGGCGTCAAAAAATTGAAAGAGAAATAGAGCTAGAGAGACAAGCAGAGATCATTGCCAAGAAGCGATTGATAAGGGAGCAGACCATTGCCATCTTTGGACCTTTGGCCGAGAAGTATGGGGCTCCATCTGAAATGGTTATTGAGGACAACGAGCCCTCCACGCTAGTAATCATTCTTCAAGAGCTCGATGAAGCAAGCTCATTATCTGAGGAACACTACAAATGGCTAATCAAGAAAAAGCTATATCTAATGGCGGCCCGGGCTTGTTACAAGGTCTTCCAGAAATCGGGAGATCTTTGGGCTCTCGCAAAGTCTGGGAAGAGTCTTAGAAAAGCTGGGAAGCCAGACAAGGTTATTGAGCTGGTTACGGATCAATTTCTATCTGGAATCCAAACCTGCAAAGTCAAAAGTGCACTGCTGACAAACAGAGCTGGGGCAAAACGTGATTTACATGACCTTGAGGGTGCCAGGGGTGATGGCCATGGAGCCGTAAAGATTAACCCTCAGAGCTTTCATCCGCACAACTTACTGGGCGCAGTTTACTATCAAGCTGGGGAGCCGCAACTTGGAGACAAACACTTTGAAATTGCTATAAGCCTTGGGGCTAGTCGTGAAGAACAGGATAATGAAATCAAGTCTGCCCTTCAAAGATCAACTCCGGAGGCCAGGGTTGCTGTCGTTGAGTATCTGCTGGCTAAAAATCCTGTGAAGTATGCTTGGCTGCGTTCCATGAGAATCGAATAGCATTAATATTGCACTGTCTATCATCCAGATGCAGAAGACGGGAGCGAAGTTGTCTTTTTCAGCCAGTGCGTATCTTCCCGCTTCTGATCTGGAGCGTTCGAAGGATCTATGTTTAGCACTATATAGACTAAGTCAAGCGTAATTGTAAATCGAACTTAGCTCTGCGGAAAAATCAAGCATACACAGAATACAGGTCTAAAGCTGCCTTGAGCCCGGAAATGCATTATCGAGAAGAGGGTGGTAAATCATTGCGAGTTGCGCATAAGAGAAGAACCTGGAAGATCGCTTATCAGTTCAGTACATCAAAAGGGATGACGACCCTCCAAGAATGCGATGAGCTGACGTGGGAGCATCATCATCTTTCCCCTCAACAGTATAGTGAAAGCCCAGAATTCATGATGGCCTTGCGGGCATGCGGATGAGAAGCTCACTACTGCCCAAGCGAATCCTCTAAACGGCTTGGCGCATTGGCCTAGAAGCCTGTACAATCGGAAGACTATGTGAGTTCATGTTCCCGCTTTATGCTCACGATTCAACATTACAAGGAGAGTCTAAGCAGGGCTTACATTACAGCTATTGTGGGCAGTGCCCGACAGCAATTGAAATGGGGTTCCGAATATGACTACGGAGTAGATGGGCAAGTTAAACGGATTATTAGCAGAAACGGGAGACGCACCGAGGCAGGATTTGGATTTGACTTCCAAGCAAAAGCGTCTACTGACTGGGAGCTTCGCGACGGCCACGTCATCTATGACCTTGAAGTAGATAACTATAACGATCTAGCACAGCGATCCGAAGACAATCGAGCAATGCCGCTCATTTTAATCCTAATGTGTCTCGATAGGGAGGAAGGCAGATGGCTCGATGTTGACACTAGGAGGCTAAAACTGCAAAAATGCTCATATTGGCTTCAAATACGCTCTGGCTTTAGTTTGAATCAGACCTCGCAGCGAGTGAAAATTCCGGCTAGCAATACGTTTTCCCCTGGCACTGTTATTCAACTTCTTGATGACATCGAATGCGGGAGCCTTTTGCCATGACAAGTCAATCCCCCGGTCAAATTAGCCTCGAGAAGCTTTATCGTTTACTAGATGATAATGATTGGCAAAGAGTGGATCATCCAAATGCACGCATCAATGTCTTTGAGGGCTTGGATCGTAATGGGGAGTATATCAAACTAGTTTTGCCGGCGACGGCAGACCTGGTCGATGCTCAGTCTCTTATATCTAATGCACTGGCCTTGTTGTCAGAGTCTCTTAACATATCTGTCAACTCGCTGACAGCATTTCTTGTTCAGCATATTGCCGATGTTCTTCGTACAAGATCGTTTAGACTGGTAGGGCATGATGACTCGCTGCCACTGGATATTGCAAGTGAATGGATTTTGCGGATGAAGCAATTGCTGGCTGCCTCAGCGTATACAGAGCATGACCCCAGACCATCTTTTGAAAAGACAGGAGCGCTAGGTTCTGAATTCGCCCACCACTGCAGGTTTGGGCATACTTTTAAGGGAAGCTTTGGACTATCGATTGAATCTCCTGTATTCGTAAATCCATCTATTCCAGAGCTTGAGGCGTCTGCAGGCCAACCATTTGAGCGGAGAGTGTTCGAAAGAATTGCCAGGGGTATAAGGAATTTGCGTGATGCAGTTAATGGGGATTCGATTGATATCCTGCTGGAATCTTATAGCACTGGTCTCAACGCTAATATGTGTAGAGCACTGTCCGATGCTTATGAGGCCGTAGATGGCAGACGCATTGAATATCTTTTTGCCTGGAGCTCCGAAATTCCTGTAGCAGAAGACCTATCAGGTCTTAATCCATTTGTATTTGATGGTAGAGCTTATGAGTTTGCCAAGGCTACTGCGTTACAGCTTGAGCAGAAGGATGATTGCGAAGATCAGCTTGTTGAAGGAATGATATATCAGCTCAAGTCTAAAGAGCCTGTAACTCCTGCTTTCGAGCTTCTGCAGGCTGATAGGGTAATTACAGTCAAGTGGAGCACTGAAGGGGCTCCTGGCAAGTCTATTCGGGTCCCTCTCTCCGCAGAAGACTATCAACTGGCGTGTGATGCTCACCGAGATGGCCAAATGATTCAAGTCTCAGGAAAGCCCCAAAAGAACGGAAAGGTCTGGACTCTTCACAATGTACACGGATTTAGAATTCATGGCTTTAATGATTAGCTGTCATCTCCTTTTATGTCTAAAAACTATAATATTGAGTGGCTTGGAATAACCCTAGTCACTTATTGAAGTTTCGACATTAGTGCCATGAATGGCATTGTCCCAAATTTCTTGATGGGTCCCTAGGCCCACCTCTGGTATTTGTATTCACATGGCCTTTCTTTTCGCAAAGAGATTGTGTTTAGGCCTGCGAGCACAAAGATTCAGCAATCGGGCGCAGAAGTGTCTTATTGGTGCAATGTGTTTCTTCCCGCCGCTGATCTTGCGCGTTTGACATTTTAGGAGCCCCGTATCTTTATCAGCCTTCTGCCTGATCGATACAGGGCTTGCGTGCGCAGAAGATGGGCACATGCTCCACAAGCACAAGCCGGCGTCCGGTTTTGGTGCTTGTCTTGCTCTGGCGCGGGGCTGGAGTATCGATGGCGTGCTCCTCGTGCTCCGCGATCACTAGGCGTAGTTCTGCTCTGTCCGGCTCGGGCAGGTCGATCCGAGCCTCCCAGAGCGGCGGGCGCAGGCAGAGGTGTTCCGTCCCGACCCCAAGGTCCAGCGCTTCGGCGAAGTGGCGCTCCGCGATCAGCTCGCGGCCCTGAGCCAGCCGTTCCAGCCACACCTCCACCACCGGTTGTGGCGACAACGGCGTCACCTGATTCACCTGCCTGCTCAGAGGGTCGATGTCGGAATGCTGCTGTACGCGGCCGCGCGCACGACCAGCGAGCGGTCGGCGGCCAGTTGCATCGCCTCGGCATGCACCACCTCGGACAGGAGCCCCCCCTCGGTGGAACAGGGCTGATAGCGCGCTCGCGCCAGCCGCACGAACGGCCAGCAGGCGGCACCAATGTCGATCTCGTTGTCGCAGAACCAGAGCCCGCGCTCGGGGTAATCGGTCACGTCATGGGGGGCGACCAGGGCCGGGCGCGCCGCCCGGCATGAAGGCTGACGGCCAGATCGGGCCGTTGCCCCACTCGCTCCCCGTCCAGCCCACCGCCTCTGGGCCTTCCAGCGTGATCGCCCCTTCAGGGCCGCCGGACGAGCCCACGGGCAGGCTTACTGGTGACCAACCTCTTCCTGCGCACCGGCACACCGGCGCCCACGGCGCCTGAGCCGCGCGCCCCGGGGCGGCCGCGCCATAGGATCTCCCGATGCCCTCCAGCCCCACCGTCGGCTCCGCTGACACCACCACCGGTGGCGTGCCGTCGCTGGAGCAGCTGTTTCCCTTCCCCCTCGACGGCTTCCAGCTCGAGGCGATCGATGCCCTGAACCAGGGCCACTCGGTGGTGGTGAGCGCCCCCACCGGCTCCGGCAAGACCCTGGTGGGCGAGTACGCCATCCATCGGGCCCTGGCCCATGGCCAGAAGGTCTTCTACACCACGCCCCTCAAGGCCCTCTCCAACCAGAAGCTGCGCGATTTCCGCCACCAGTTCGGCGATGAGAAGGTGGGCCTGCTCACCGGCGACCTGAGCCTGAACCGGGAGGCCCAGGTGGTGGTGATGACCACCGAGATCTTCCGCAACATGCTCTACGCGGAGATCGACCACCTCGACGACGACCCCCTGGCCGATGTGGAGGCCGTGGTGCTCGACGAGTGCCACTACATGAACGACACCCAGCGGGGCACGGTCTGGGAGGAGTCGATCATCCACTGCCCCTCGCGGGTGCAGCTGGTGGCCCTCTCGGCCACGGTGGCCAATGCCGGCCAGCTCACCGACTGGATCGAGCGGGTGCATGGCCCCACCCGGCTGATCCACAGCGACTTCCGCCCCGTCCCGTTGGCCTTCAGCTTCTGCAGCGCCAAGGGTCTGCACCCCCTGCTCAACGACGAGGGCACCGGCCTGCACCCCAACTGCAAGGTCTGGCGCCCTCCAAAGTCCACCCGCCGCAAGGGACCGAAGGAACCGCGGCCGCCCCAGCCGGAGGCGCCGCCGATCGGCTTCGTGGTGGCCCAGATGGCGGAGCGCGAGATGCTGCCGGCCATCTACTTCATCTTCAGCCGCCGCAACTGCGACCGCTCCGTGCGCGACCTGGCCAAGGTGTGCCTGGTGGATCCCCAGGAGCAGGCGCGCATCCGCCAGCGGCTCGACGCCTTCATGGCGGTGACCCCGGAGGCGGTGCGCGACGGCGGCCATGCCGATGCCCTGCTGCGGGGCATCGCCGCCCACCACGCCGGCGTGCTGCCGGCCTGGAAGGAGCTGATCGAGGAGCTGTTCCAGCAGGGGCTGATCAAGGTGGTGTTCGCCACCGAGACCCTGGCCGCCGGCATCAACATGCCCGCCCGCACCACGGTGATCTCGGCCCTCTCCAAGCGCACCGAGCGGGGCCACCGGCCGCTGATGGGCAGCGAATTCCTGCAGATGGCGGGACGCGCCGGCCGCCGCGGCCTCGACACCCAGGGCTACGTCGTGACGGTCCAGAGCCGCTTCGAAGGGGTGCGGGAGGCCGGGGCGCTGGCCACCAGCCCGGCCGATCCGCTGGTGAGCCAGTTCACCCCCAGCTACGGCATGGTGCTCAACCTGCTGCAGCGCTACGACCTGGCCAAGGCCCGGGAGCTGGTGGAGCGCAGCTTCGGCCGCTACCTGGCGGGCCTGGATCTGGCCGAGGACGAGGCCCGCATCGCCGAGCTGATGGCCCAGCTGGCCACGCTCGAATCCAGCGGCGGCGAGGTGCCCTGGGACGATTTCGAGGACTACGAGAAGGTCCGCGGCCGCCTGCGGGAGGAGCGCCGCCTGCACAGGATCCTGCAGCAGCAGGCCGAGGAGACCCTGGCCCACGAGCTCACCCTGGCGCTGCAGTTCGCCAGCGAGGGCACCCTGGTGAGCGTCAAGGCGCCGGCCCTGCGCAGCCGGGTCACGCCGGCGGTGATCGTGGCCAAGGTGCCGGGATCCGGCCAGTTCCCGCTGCTGCTCTGCCTCACAGACGAGAACGTCTGGATCCTGCTGCCCTGCCACGCGGTGGTGACCCTGCACGCCGAGCTCAGCTGCTTGCAGGTGGACCAGCTGGAGCCGCCCGAGCTGCACCACGCCAACGAACTGCGCCATGGCGACAACGCCAGCGGCGGGCTGGCCCTGGCGGTGTCCTCGATGGCCCGCCGCCACGACATGCACACCCCCCGCTACGACCTGGCCGGCGAGGTGCGCCAGCAGGGTGAGCTGGTGCAGCGGCTGGAGCAGGAGCTGGAGGCCCACCCGGCCCACCGCTGGGGCGACCGCAAGCACCTCAAGAAGCACCGCCGCCGCATGGAGGAACTCCAGGAGGAGATCGGCGAGCGGCAGCGGCTGCTGCACCACCGCGCCAACCGCCACTGGGACACCTTCCTGTCCCTGATCGACATCCTGCGCTTCTTCGGCGCCCTCGATGGCGAGGAGGGGCTGGAACCCACCGAGGTGGGCCGCACCGTGGCGGCCCTGCGGGGCGACAACGAGCTCTGGCTGGGGCTGGCCCTGATGAGCGGCCACCTCGATGCCCTGGATCCGGCCGAGCTGGCCGCAGTGCTGGAGGCCATCTCCACCGAGGTGAACCGGCCCGACCTCTGGTGCGGCTACCCGCCGCCACCGGCCTCCGAGGAGGCCCTCCACGACCTGCGCAGCCTGCGGCGCGAGCTGCAGCGCCAGCAGGAGCGGGCGTCGGTGGTGGTGCCGGTGTGGTGGGAGCCCGAGCTCACCGGCCTGGTCCACGCCTGGGCCAGGGGCGCCAGCTGGAACGACGTGATCGCCAACACCTCCCTCGACGAGGGCGACGTGGTGCGGATCCTGCGCCGCACCGTCGATCTGCTGGCCCAGATTCCCTACTGCGAGGCGATCAGCGAGCAGCTGCGCCGCAACTCACGGCTGGCCCTCAAGGCCATCAACCGCTTCCCGGTCTGTGAGATCGAGGATCTGCTGGCGGGCGGCAACGGCAAGCTGGATCCGGCGACGGAGCGGCCGCCGGCGGCTTAGGGGGCGGCCGCCGGCGGGGTAGGGGCGGCCGCCGGGGCTGGCGGTGAAGGACCTTTATTGGCGGAATGGCCAATACGGTGCCAGTATTGGCTTGCGTTCGGACGCTGCCAATACCCTCTCCATGGCACTTCCGAACCTCTGGAGGCTCTACAACCTTCGCTCCTCGCCCTTTTTCCAGGCCACCCTCCGCCAGGACTCGGAGGCCACGCCCCTCAGCCTGTTCGTGGGGCGCCAGGACGAGCGGCAGCGGCTGCTCAACGCCATCGGTGGCTCCCGCAGTTCCCGTCAGGCGGTGGCGGGGCGGCCTGGTATCGGCAAGACCACCCTGGTGCAGGCCGCCAAGGCCGACGCCCTGGCCGCCGGCTACTGGACCTCAGCCGAGATCATCCCGATCACCGCGGATCTGACCAGTGAGGATCTGATCGGCCAACTGCTCGCCGGCGCCTTTGATGCCGTGCTCGCCTCCTGCCCGCAGGCGAGCGGACCCGCCGTGGAGGCTGCGCAGCAGTTGGTGCGCACCATCCGTCTGCGCGGTGGTGGCTTCACGGTGTCGGCCGCCGGCTTTGGGGCGGGCGGCACCAGCACCCAGGCGGTCTCCTCGCCCCCTGGGGCCCTGCTGCTTGATGGACCCAGGGTTTTGCGCGATCTGCTGGCCTTCGCGCTGGAGCAGGGCGCCTCCGGTGTGGTGCTGCACCTCAACAATCTCGAGAACCTCAGTGAGGCCGATGCCACCCGTGCTGCCGATCTGCTGCGCAGCATCCGCGACCAGGCCCTGTTGCTCGATGGCCTGCACTTGATCGTGGTGGGCACCACCGATGCCGTCCGCATCGTGGTGCAGAGCCACACCCAGGTGCGCTCGGTGTTCAGCGATCCGGTGGTGCTCGAACCCCTGGAGCCGCAGGAGGTTCACCAGTTGCTGGAGGCGCGCTACCGATCCCTGCGACTGGAACCGAGCCTGCCGGTGCAGGCGCCCGTGCAGGGTGCGGTGATCGATGCGTTGCATGAGCTGTTCCGAGGCGATCTGCGCGGATTGCTCAAGGCCTTGGAGGACGGCATCTCTGCCCTGCTCGGTCTGACCGGCGACGGTGAGGGCCCCCAGCCGATTGACCTGGCCGACCTCACCCTCGTGCTGAGCCGTCGCTACAGACTGGAATTGCTGGACCAGCTCGGCACCACCCTCTGGCAACGGTTGGAAGCCTGGGGCGAGCGGGACCTGCAGGCGGTGCTGACCCAGGCCGACCTGGTGAAGCTCTGGGGGATCAAGCAGCCCTCGGTGTCCCAGACGTTGCAGCAACTGGTGCATTCGGGTGCCGCGGACGTGCTGCCACGCCGGGGAGGGGAACCGCTTCAGTACCTGCTGACCGGCGCGACGCGGCTGGCCCTCAGCTGAAGGGCGACGTATTGGCTGATCGGCCAATACCGGCGACGTATTGGCTGTTGGCAGCCACCAGCCAATACCCCACCTGCTCGCCGCCCGCCCCCCTCAGATCCTCAGCCGCTCCCAGATCACGTCCAGATTCGCCCGGTGCAGGTCGGTGGCGAAGCAGGCCTCCAGCTGCTCGGGGCCCAGGTGGTCCGTCACCGCCGGATCGCCCGCCAGGTTGGCGCGGAAGTCGCCGCCCTCGGTGTTCCAGGCGGCGTGGGCGTGGCGCTGCACGATCCGGTAGGCCTCCTCCCGGCTCAGCCCCGCCTCCACCAGGGCCAGCAGCACCCGCTGGCTGAACACGACGCCGCCGTAGACGTTCATGTTGCGGGCCATGTTCTCGGGGTAGACCCCCAGCCCTTCGACCACGGCGGTCATCTCCCGCAGCATGAAGTGCAGGGTGACCGAGCAGTCGGGCAGCATCATCCGCTCCACCGAGCTGTGGCTGATGTCGCGCTCGTGCCAGAGGGCCACGTTCTCCAGCGCGGCCACGGTGTAGCTGCGCAGCACCCGGGCCAGGCCGCTGATGCGTTCGCTGCGGATCGGGTTGCGCTTGTGGGGCATGGCCGAGCTGCCCTTCTGGCCCTTGGCGAAGTTCTCCTCCACCTCCAGCACGTCGGAGCGCTGCAGGTTGCGGATCTCGGTGGAGAAGCGCTCCAGGGAGGTGCCCACCAGGGCCAGGGTCTGGACGTACTCGGCATGGCGGTCGCGGCCGATCACCTGGGTGCTGGCGGTGTCGGGCTCCAGGCCCAGCAGCCGGCAGGTGATCGCCTCCACCTCGGGGTCGGTGTTGGCGTAGGTGCCCATGGCGCCGCTGATCTGGCCCACGGCCACCACCCGCTCCAGCCGCTCCAGCCGCTCCCGGTTGCGCTCGGTCTCGGCCAGCCAGCCGGCCACCTTGAAGCCGAAGGTGATCGGCTCGCCGTGGATGGCGTGGGAGCGGCCGATCATCACCGTGTCCTTGTGGGCCCGGGCCAGCCGGCGCAGGGCGTCGGCCAGGCCATCGAGCTCGGTGCGCAGCAGGGCCACCGAGGCCTTCAGCTGCAGGGCCAGGCCGGTGTCCAGCACGTCGGAGCTGGTCATGCCCACGTGGATGTAGCGGCCCGCATCACCGACGTGCTCGTTGACGTTGGTGAGGAAGGCGATGACGTCGTGGCGCACTTCCGCCTCGATCTCCAGGATCCGCGGCACCTCGAAGGCCGCCTTCTCGCGGATCGTGGCCAGCGCCTCGGCGGGCACCCGGCCCAGCTCCACGTTGGCGGCGGTGGCGGCGATCTCCACCTCAAGCCAGCTCTGGAACTTCGCTTCCTCGCTCCAGAGGCGGCCCATTTCGGGCAGGGTGTAACGCTCGATCAAGGGCCGGGCGGTGGCGAACGATCCACCAACCTATCGAGCCGCCCTTACCGGCTCAGGCGGCGGCGGTGAGGCGGCGGTAGGGCAGCTCCAGGTGCACCATCGACCCCCAGGCCTGCTGTCGCACCCAGCAACGGGTGCCGCGGCGCCGGATCAGCTGGAAGGGGGGCAGATCCTCCGGATGGTCCCGCAACCGCACGAAGCTTCCCGGGTGGAGCAGCTCCACCACGTTGGATCTGTTGGCAGCCATGGATCCGGGGGCAGCCATGGGAGGGAACCGGGAAAAGACTGGAGCCATCCTGCGACTGTTCCGCGCCGAACCGTCTGCCCATCGGTTTTTGTTCGGTTTGGGTCGCTGTTCGGTGACAACATGCCGGTGGAGCGGCAGGACCCATGGCCGAAAAGCAGCATGGCCCGTAAGCAGCGGCTCGATCGCCGGCTGGTGGATCTGGGCCTGGTGGCCAGCCGCCAGCAGGCCCAGCAGCTGATCCGCGCCGGCCGGGTGCGCGGGGGTGGCGAGGTGCTCGACAAGCCCGGCACCGAGGTGGCCGACTCCCTGCCGCTGGAGGTGGAGCAGCCCCCCCGGTACGTCTCCCGGGGGGGCGAGAAGCTGGAGGGGGCCCTTTCGGCCCTGCCGATCCGGGTGGAGGGCCGGGTGTGCCTCGACGGCGGCATCTCCACCGGCGGCTTCACCGATTGCCTGCTGCAGCACGGGGCCGTGCGGGTGTACGGGATCGATGTGGGCTACGGCCAGACGGCCTGGAGCCTGCGCACGGATGAACGGGTGGTGCTGCGGGAGCGCACCAACCTGCGCCACCTCACCCCGGAGCTGCTCTATGGCGACGGCGATGCCTGGCCCGACCTGGCCGTGGCCGATGTGTCGTTCATTTCCCTCACCCGGGTGCTGCCGGCCCTGCGGGCCCTGCTGACGGGGGCGGGTGAGGCGCTGCTGCTGGTCAAGCCCCAGTTCGAGGTGGGCCGCCAGCGGGTGGGCAAGGGGGGAGTGGTGCGGGATCCGGCGGCCCACGCCGATGCCATCGCCACCGTGATCACGGCGGCAAGGGAACTGGACTGGCACCCGGCAGGGCTGGTGGCTTCACCCCTGACCGGGCCCGCCGGCAACCACGAATACCTGCTCTGGCTGGTGCCCCCCGGGGAGGGCGCCGAGCTCGCCTCCGATGGCATGGACTGGCCCGAAAGGATCGCAGCCCTGGTGAAGGACACCCTGGCCGGGGCCTGAGGGGCCCACGGCCAGGGTCAGGGAGGCAGGGGCGGGGGCTCAGATGGCGCCGCTGTCGAGGTCGCCGGTGCGGATCCGGATCACCGAATCCACGGTGCTGATGAAGATCTTGCCGTCACCGATCTCGCCGGTGCGGGCCGCGTCCTGCACCGCCTGGACCACAGTGGCCACCCGGTCGTCGTCGACGACGATCTCGAGCTTGAGTTTCTGCAGGAATTCCACCGTGAATTCGGATCCGCGATAGCGCTCCACCTGCCCCTTCTGCCGGCCGAATCCGCGCACCTCGCTCACGGTCATGCCGACGATGCCCGCATTGACAAGGGCGATCTTCACGTCCTCGAGCTTGAAGGGGCGGATGATGGCCTCGATTTTCTTCATGGCTGTGCTGCGGTCAGGAAGGCGACGGTTGGAGTCTCTCAGAGTCCCCGCCTGAGGAGGGGACGGCTCCATTACCGCCGAGCCTTGCCGGGGTCGTCGTAACGGTTGCTACGCGAGCTCCGGGGCGCTGACGGGCGGCCGGGGCCCTTGACGTGGGCTCCGCGCCATGGGCCAGCTCCTGTACGGTCAAAAACCGTCTCCCAGTCCTGCTGACCATGGCTTCCGGTGTCGCCGACCAGCCCCAGACCGTGACCCCCCTGTACGGGGAGCGGGCCATCGCCGAGGCCCAGCTGATCTGCTTCGCCAATCCCCGCGAGGGTCGCGCCTACGAGGTGTCCATCGAACTGCCGGAGTTCACCTGCACCTGCCCCTTCTCCGGCTATCCCGATTTCGCCGTCCTGCGGCTGCTGTATCAGCCCGGCCCCCGGGTGCTGGAACTCAAGGCCCTCAAGCTCTACGTCAACAGCTACCGCCATCGCTCCATCTCCCACGAGGAGGCGGCCAACCGGATCCTCGATGACCTGGTGGCCGCCTGCGATCCCCTCTGGATGCAGCTGGAGGCCGATTTCAACCCCCGCGGCAACGTCCACACCGTGGTGCGGGTCAGCCACGGCGAGCGCCGGCCCTGCTGAGTCAGGGCTGGGGTTCCAGCCGCTGCAGCAGCGCCGGCAGCTCGGCGGCGAAGGCCGTGAGGTTGCGGTTGCAGAGGCCCGCCACGTGCAGCCGGCCGCCGGGCCCATCGGCGATGGCCCAGAGCTGCCGGGTGGCCACCAGGCTCAGGGCACCGCCCGCCAGGGCGATGGCGAAGCCGGTGTACACCAGGGGAACGCCGGGATCCCGTTTGAACAGGATGCCGCTGGCGGGCAGCACGCTCGCCACCCGGATCGGCAGACCCTTCACCTCCTGGGCCTCGCCGCCGGGCACCAGCTGGGCCAGGGCCACGCCATCGGGGCCGAACACCTGCACCGGCCCCTGTTCGCTGGTGAGGCTCAGCAGCACCGGCTCGGTGCCATCGGGGCGGGTGGGCAGCACCAGCCCCCAGAGCTGGTCGCCCAGCTGGGGGAAGGTCTGCAGCGGCAGCTCCAGCACCGGACTGCGGCCCAGCTGCAGGCTGATCGTCGCCAGGGACCAGTCGGCCTGATAAAGCGTCATGCCCCGGTAGCGCAGGGGGTGGTTGACGCTGATGGCGGCTTCGGTGGTGGTGGCCGCATCGCCGGGGGTGATCAGCCGCAGGTTGGAGGAGAACTGCTCCGGCCGGCCGGCGGGATCACGCTGGATGCGGAAGTCGTCGAGGGCCAGGGTCACCTGGGTGCTGCCGCGGCTGTCGAGCAGCTCCAGCTCCCGACCCGGGGCCAGGAAGCGCTCCAGCCGCTGGCCCCCCAGGGCGCCCCAGGCCGCCCCCACCATCAGCACCACCATGCCGGCATGGACCAGCAGGGGACCCACCCGTCCGAGCACCCCCCGGCGGGCCGCCAGGCGGTCGTCCTGGCGATGGATCTGCCAGCCCGAACCGCGCAGTTCGGCCTCCAGCCGCCCGAGGCCGGCGACGGGCTCGGCGGTGACGAGGGTTTCGGCCACGCTCAGCTTGCTGAGCTGGCGGGGGCTGCGGTAGTCGATCCAGCGCAGGGAGGCCTGCAGGGCGGGCCACTGGCGGCGCCAGCTGCACAGGATCAGCGACAGGCCCAGCCAGGCGAGCAGGGCCAGGAACCAGCCACTGGAATAGACGTGATCCAGCTGCAGCTGCAGCACCCCATCCCCGTGCAGCAGCCCCAGCCAGGGGGTGGGGTCGTAGAGCTGGTGGTAGAAGGCGGCCTCCTCCTTCTGGGGAATGGCCGTGCCGATGCCGCTGGCGATGGCGATGACCAACAGCAGGCCGATCGCCAGGCGCAGGTCGGAGATCCAGGCGGCCAGGCGCTGCAGGGGGCGCCAGGGTGAGGCTGCCGTGCCGCTCATGGCAGCACCGACAGCAGGGTGAGGCCGCCGCTGGCGAGCAGCACCACGCCGCTGATCGGCGGCACCCACTGGCCCAGGCGGCGCAGCTGGAGCAGTCCGGGCAGGGAGGCGGCCACCGTGCCGGCCAGCAGCAGGGGCATCACCTGGCCGGCACCGAAGCTGGTGAGCAGCGCCATGCCCACCAGTGGCTTGCCGGCCTGGGCCATCCAGGCCAGCAGCACGGCCAGCACCGGGGTGGTGCAGGGGGTGGCGGCCAGGCCGAAGGCCAGGCCGGCCGCCAGCGGGGCCAGAGGAGCCGGCACCCGCCGCCGCCAGCGCTCGGGGTCGGGCCCGGCCGGCAACGGCAACCGCAGCAGGCCCAGCAGGTTGAGGCCCATGACCACGGCCACGACGGCCACCAGCAGCGGCAGCTGGCCGGGGATGCGGCCGTAGAGGCGGCCCATCAGGCCACTGGCCAGGCCGAGCAGCACCAGGGCCGCCACGATGCCGGCCGCGAAGCTGGCGCTGCGCTGCCAGGGGGGACGCCCCTGGTCCTCAGTGCCGAAGCCGGCCAGGTAGGCCAGGGTGACGGGCAGCAGCGAGAGGGAGCAGGGGCCGAGGCTGGTGAGCAGGCCGCCGCTGAACACCACCGCCAGGGTCAGGGGGCCGGGGTGGGCCAGGGAACCCTGGAGCAGCAGTTCGCTGCTGCGGGCCCAGTCGGCGAACGGCAGCCCGGGGCTGAACATGGCCGATCCAGATTTTCAGCAGGGCTCAGCCTATCGGGGCAGGCCGGGGGGCCCGCCGGCGGGGCCGGACCGGCTCGAGTCCGGAGGACTCCAGGGAGCAGCGCAGCAGCAGGCCCGCCAGGAACAGGCTGCTGAGCAGGGAGTTGCCGCCGTAGCTGATCATCGGCAGGGGAAGGCCGGTGGTGGGCATCGAGCCGCTGGCCACGGCGATGTTGAGGATCGACTGGCCCACCAGAAGGGTGGTGCAGCCGATGGCCACCAGGCGGTGCTGATTGCTCCGGCAGGCCATGGCCACCCGCAGGCCCACGAACCCGAAGATCATCAGGAACATCAGCAGCATCACCGAGCCGACGTAGCCGAACTCCTCGGCGAAGACCGCGAAGATGAAGTCGGTGGTCTGGATCGGCAGGTACTGGAGCTTCTGGGTGGAGAGCCCGAAGCCCGAGCCGAGCACGCCCCCCGAACCGATGGCCAGCAGGCTCTGCACCAGCTGGTAGCCGTCCCCCTGGGCGACGCGCCAGGGGTTGAGGAAGGAGGTGACCCGGTCGAGCTGGTAGGGGTTGATCATGATGCTGATGCTGCCCAGCACGATCCCGCCGCCCGCGGCCCCCAGCAGCAGCGTCAGGGGCAGGCCGCCGGCCAGGGCCATCAGCCACAGCAGCAGGCCCAGCAGGGCGGCGGTGCTGAGGTTGGGCTGCTTGAGGATCAGCAGGATCACCACCCCGAAGATGCCGAGCCAGAGCAGTTTCTGGTCGAGGGCGATGCGGCGCCAGTGGGAGAAGATCACGGCCCCCTGCAGCACGATGAAGGGCTTGATCAGTTCCGAGGGCTGCAGCTGCACCGGGCCGAGCACCAGCCAGCGGCTGGCCCCGTTGACGGTGGTGCCCACCACCAGGGTGGCGGCCACCATCAGGGCCCCGACCAGAAGGGCCGGCGCGGCCAGGTGCAGCCAGCGGCGCATGGAGGTGCGCATGCCCAGCCAGAGGAGCCCCCAGCTGGCCACCAGCCAGATGGCCTGGCGCTTGACGTAATAGGCCCCGTCCCCCATCTCCCGCTCGGCCACCCACCAGCTGGCGGACGTGAGCACCAGCAGGCCCACCAGGCTCCAGAGGGCCACAAGGCCGAGCAGAAGGCGGGCTTCCGCGGGCCACTGCTGCCAGGGCAGCGGCAGGAAGCCGGCGCCGGGACGGCCGTGGAGCAGGCGGGGTGCTGGGGTGGACAAGGCCGCGGGAGGGTTCCGGGAATGGCCCATTCAGCCGTGACCGGGGTGGGTTTGTCGAGCCGCGGTGAACAATTCGCCGCCTGCGCCGCTGGCTTCGCTCGAGGGCAACAAAAAAGCCCGGCCATGGGCCGGGCGAGTGGGTGGGAACGCCGTGGCGTCCTCAGTTGCCGCAATTCTGCTGACGACGGCCGGTGGCCAGTTCCACCTTCAGGATCCTGCCGCCCTGCTTCATGATCCGCTGCTGCTCGGCGAACCAGCTGTGATAGGGCACCCACTTGGTGAAGTAGGTGTTCTGCAGCTCCCTCTGACTGCGCACCTTCTCGGGGCAGGGGATGCAGGCCGTGATCTTGAACAGGCGCATGGGTTGATCCTCGGAAAACGTGCCGTGTTGAGGGCGTTGCTGGGGATCAGTTGCCCAGGCCGGAGCTGATGTAGTCGAAGTAGACGCCCATCTCACGACCGGCATCGGGGCCGACGAGGGAGGCGGTGGCTTCTTTCATGGCCTGGATCGACTGCACCGTGGCGCCGATGGGCACACCCAGGGAGTTGTAGGTCTCCTTGAGGCCGTTCAGCACACGCTCGTCGAGGATCGACGTGTCACCGGCCAGCATGGCGTAGGTGGCATAGCGCAGGTAGTAGTCGAGGTCGCGGATGCAGGCCGCGTAACGACGGGTGGTGTACATGTTGCCGCCCGGACGGGTGATGTCCGAGTACAGCAGGGCCTTGGCGACGGCTTCTTTGATGATGGCCGAAGCGTTGGCGCTGATGGTGGCGGCGGCACGCACCCGCAGCTCACCGCTGGCGAAGTACTGCTCGAGGCGGCCCATGGAGCCTCCGTCGAGATAGAGCCCCTGGACGTCGGCCTGGTTGATGACGTTGGTGATGGCGTCTTGCATGGATCCTGGGTTTGATGGCTTTGGACGATAGGGAGGTGAAACCTCAGGAGAGGGCGCCGACCACGTAGTCGAAGTAGAAGCCGGCCTCTTCGGCATCGGAGCCGGTGAGGAGGCCCGTGGCTGCGGTCTTCATCTCGCGCACGGCTTCCGCCATGGCTTCGAGGGGAGTGCCGAGGGCGCGATACATCTCGCGGGCCCCGATGACGCCGATCTCTTCGATCGGGGTCACATCCCCGGCGACCACGCCGTAGGTGACCAGGCGGAGGTAGTAGTCCATGTCGCGCAGGCAGGAAGCCGTCATCTCTTCCCCGTAGGCGTTGCCGCCGGGGGAAACGAGATCGGGGCGCTTCTGGAAAAGCTGGCCTCCGGCCTGCTTCACGATGCGCTCCCGGCTTTCAGCCAGGACCTGGGCGACGCGCAGACGACGCTGACCTCCTGCCACGAACGACTTGATCTGGTCAAGTTCGCCAGGGCTGAGGTAGCGGGCTTCGGCGTCCGCGTTGATGATCGAGTTGGAGACGATGCTCATGCAGTTCTGCCTCGAAACAAGCGGTCACCGTGAAGGAGACCGGTATCCGGTGGGTAAGGGTGATCGGCTTGGCCGACCGTCGCATCATTCTGTGGCAAGGGCCGTCGCTCCCATGGCAGCCGGTAACAGTTCTTCACGGCGGATCGCCCCGCGAGATCCCTTGGCTTGCAACGGCTTTGGCCGGAGTTGTTATCACCGTCCAAGCGCAGCAATTGTTCATCTTTTGAGCTTGCCGTCCACGACGTCGCAAGTGCATCGACAGCCCAATCTCTCCGTCTCGTTGTAGAGACGGAGCAAAAGAAACCCCCCGGGACTGACCCGGGGGATCATCGGATGAGCCGCAGGGACTCCTTCAGGGGCGACCCGGGATGGCTCGGGGGCGGATCAGATCGCGCCCCGCAGCGAGGGGGTGAGCCCGGCGTTGCCGCCGTAGAGGGCGGCGGTGCGGTTCACGGTCGTCAGGGGCACACCGTCCTCGGTGCCGAGGCCGCGCAGGTACGGGACTGTGTCCTGGCCGAAGGCGGTGGCGTACTCCCGGGCGCTGAGCAGTTCGGCGACGGCGGCCTGCTGGCCGGCGGTGGCGCGGGTGGCGAGGAACCGGCTGACCTCACCCGGCATGGCGGCCCGTCCGAGCAGGGCCAGGTAGGCGGCGGAGGCGGCCCGCAGGGGGGCCATCCGCTGGAGCCGCTGCTGGAAGAGATCGCTGCCGGCGATCTGGGCCACGAACTCGGCCACCGAGAGCTGGCCGTCACGCAGCTGGGACTCGGGATCCATCTGGCGCTCGGCCGCGAAGGGCACGCGGTTGAGGAGCTGGCGGTAGACCGCCTGCACCACTTCCTGCACCTGGGTCTCGCTGGGATCGCGGAGCAGCTGCACGGGCCTGGAGAGGCTCTGACGGCGACCGAATCCCTGGGGAGCGCCCGGTCGGAGGGCCTTGGCCATGGCGCCGTCGGGGGCGGTGGCGACACCGCTCAGGAGGTTGGTGCCCACCAGGGCCTTCCAGCCACTGGCAAGGCCGATGCTGGCGGGGGCCGCGTAGCCATTGACGCTGCCGGCGGTGGAGACGCCGCTGCGCCAGACGGGGGCGGCGCCTCCGCCGGGCTGCCAGGGGGACTGGCTCCAGCTGCGGGTGGGGGCAGGGGGCTCCCGGAGGGTTCCGGGACCGCTGGGTACGCCCATGGAGGTCGACGCACTCTGGCCGCCGGCCACATCCGCCTTCCACTGGCCGCGCACCTTGGGCCTGGCCGTCAGGTTGCGGGGGACCAGATCGCCGACGGTGCGGATCTCCTGGGACACCGGCACGGTCGGCCGTTGCAGGGGGGTGATGTCGGCAACCGTTTCGAGGGTGCGCACCAGACCAGGGACGCGGCGGGCGTTGCGATCGGCCGGGGTGATGAAGCGCTCGTAGGGGACGGTGTCCTCGCCGAAGCAGTCGTTGTATTCGCGGCCTTCGATCATGGCGTCGACGACGCCGTAGAAGCCCTTGCGGGCGGCGGTGTCGAAGTAGGCGTTGATCTCCCAGCGACCGAAGGTGGGACGGCCGAGGATGCGGCGGTGCATCACCTCGATGGCTTTGGTGATGTAGAGGCCGCTCCAGTAACGACGGCGGAAGGCGTTGGAGCGGGCCACCTGGCGGACGAACTCCCGCAGGCTGATGTCGCCGTTCTCGAGCTTGATCTCCTCGACCTTGTTGCGCTCGCCGGCGTAGCCGGCGGTGCCGAGAACCTGCACGTAGACCGCATTGATGACGGCCTGGGTGCTGGATTCGGTGCCGCGGATGCTGGGCTGGCCGCCCCGGCGGGGGGTGGAGCTGCCGCCGGTGGCGATCTGGCTCAGGCGCACCACCTTCGGCCCCACTCGGCGCGGGGTGGCCTTGCGGAACTGGGCGCTGTCCATGGGCCCGGGCTGGGCCATGCCGTTGCCGATCAGGATCCGGCGGGTGTCGTAGCTGAAGGGGGCCGGGCGGGTGGCCACCGACGCCGTGCTGGACGGGAAGATCGCCCCGTAGGTGAGGGCCAGGGGATCGTTGCCGCCGCCGTAGGGGTGCTGGTCGGCGAGGGGCTGGCGGTAGGAGGCGTAGAGGGTGATGTACTGGGGCGCCCCCTCGAACGGCGCACTGAAGCGGAAGAGGTTGCGGTTGGATCCCCAGCCGGCGCTCTCCTGGGCCTCCTCGCCGATGTCGCGGAGGTAGGGGACCGTTTCCTCACCGAAGACCCGGGCGTACTCCATGCTGTTGACCAGCGCATCGACGAGGCCGCCCAGGCCCTTGGCGCTGACGATGGCGAAGTACTGGCGGAACTCCTCGATCGAGCTCACGCCGCGGCCCAGGAAGTGGCGGAAGGCGAGCTCCACCACCCGGCTGTTGGAGAAGCGGCCGTAGAACTGGCGCCGGTAGACCTTGCTGCGGCCGAGGGCGCGGATGAACTCCCGCATCGAGAGCTGGCCCTGGCGCACCTGGGTGGCCTCCACCGGGCACACCACCTGGGAGTAGCCCTTGACGATGTCCCGCTCGAACACCTGGCGGTAGGCGGCACGGATGATCTCGGCCTTCTCGGCTCCGGAGAGGCCCGGCTTCATCACGAAGCGCTGGGAACCTTCGGCGGCAAGGGCATAGATCGCCGGCAGCTGCAGGCCCTGGTTGACGGGGCTGCCCAGGCGCGCTCGGGTGGAGGGGGTGGGGATCTCGAGCTCCTTGAGGAGCACGTTGAAGCAGTCGATCACCAGCTGGCGGGAGTCCGGCTCCCCTTTGAACAGTCCGGCGGCGGCGGCACGCATCTCCTGCAGGGCCACGTTGGTGGCCGCCAGGGAGCAGGCCTTCTCAAGCACGTCGCGGAGTCCGCGGGTGTTCACCGCCAGGATGCTGGGATCACCGGCGATCACGGCATAGCCCACGTAGCGGAGGAACCAGGCCAGGTCCCGCAGCGACTTGCGCATGCGGGCGTTGCCGTAGATCGCCACCGAGATGGGGTTGAAGCCGCTGGGCAGCACGACCCGCACGTCGGCGTCGGCCTGGACACCCTCGAGGATGCGGCCGAGCAGACCACTGCCCCCCGATCCCTGGGCGAAGGTGCGAACCGAGCGCTGGAACGCGGCCTGGTCGGCGGCGAGGGCGACCCCGTCGGCGGCGCCCACGCTCGGCGTGCTGAGGGGGGCGTCGAGATAGGAGAGGGGCGTGCCGCCGGTGAAGATCCGGTTGGCGGCCTTGGCCACGATCGCGTCGGCGTTGGCGGAGATCCGTCGGGCGGCTTCGACGCGGATCTGGCCGCTGCGGAAGAAGGTGGTCAGGGCGTCCAGTTCGCCGCCGTCGGGGAAACGGTCCTGCTGCTCCGCCTTCCGGACGCTGGAGAGCGGCAGGGTGTCGTAGCGCTGGGGGGCGACCCTGGTGCTGCCGCTGCTGGCGGTCACGGTCATGAACGAGAGCGAGCCGGGCTGGGTCACGTTACGGCTGGCCCCCTGGCCCTCCGGGGCGGGATGAACAAATGTTTGCAGCCTTCTGATGCGCTCACGCTGAACGGCGGCCGGCGCCGTGGAATGCTGCCGGAACCCGCACCAAGGCATTGATGGATCACCCCCCGGAGGCCCCGCTGGATGCCGCCACGCCGGTGGTCAGCGCCTTCTACGACCGCTTCCCCTACCCGGGGGACCCCCTCCAGGACGGCCCGCCCCCTGGATACAACTGGCGCTGGTGCGTGGACAGCGTGGTGGCGGCCGTGGACGGGGCCCTGCCGCCGCCGCCGCGGCCCTGGCGGATCCTCGACGCCGGCTGCGGCACCGGGGTGAGCACCGACTACCTCTGCCATCTCAACCCCGGCGCCAGCGTGCTGGCGGTGGACATCAGCGCCGGTGCCCTGGCGGTGGCCCGGGAGCGCACCGCCCGCTCCGGGGCCGCCGCCCGGGTGGCGGAGCTGCGCATCGAGCAGCGCAGCCTGCTCGACCTGGCGGGGGAAGGCCCCTTCGACTACATCAACTCGGTGGGAGTGCTGCACCACCTCGACCGGCCCGAGGAGGGACTGCGGGCCCTGGTGCCCCTGCTGCGGCCGGGGGGCCTGCTGCACCTCTTTCTCTATGCCGACGGCGGCCGCTGGGAGATCCACCGCACCCAGCGGGCCCTGGCTCTGATGGGGGTGGGCACCGGACCGGCGGGTCTGCGGCTGGGCCGGGAGCTGTTCGCCACCCTGCCCGAGACCAACCGCCTGCGGCGGCACCACGAGCAGCGCTGGGCCCTCGACACCGCCGCCGATGCCAATTTCGCGGATATGTACCTCCACCCCCAGGAGACCAGCTACGACCTGGAGCGCCTGTTCCGCTTCGTCGACCAGCCCGGCATCCGCTTCGCCGGCTTCTCCAATCCCGAGGTCTGGGATCCGGCCCGGCTGCTGCAGGGGGAACTGCTGGAGCGGGCCCGGGCGCTGTCGCCCCGGCAGCAGTGGGCCCTGGTGGAGAGCCTCGATCCCGACATCAGCCACTTCGAGTTCTTCCTGCGGCGCCAGGACGGCGACGGGGCGCCCGACGCCTGGAGCGGCACGGCGACGCAGGAGTGGAGCGACGCGGCCCTGCTGGCGGCCGGGGGCGAGTGCAACCGCTGCCTGTGGGGCTGGCCCTCCACGGCACTGCTGGGTCCCGACCTGCGTCCCCTGACCATCTCGGAGGAGGAGCGGGCCCTGATGGAGGCCCTGGAGGCGGCTCCTGCCGGCACGCCGATCGGGGCGCTTCCCCTGGCCCAGGGCCCCGCCGAGCGGCTGGCGGCGGCGCGGCGGCTCCTGGAGGAGCGGGTACTTCTGTTGCTTAGAGCCTGAACGGGCCGAGTGATAAAGTCCGCACGCCAAGACGGAGCCTCGTCGGTTGCAGGCTGCCCTGACCCCCTCCCCGGATGCCGTCCCCCCCATGGAGACGTCGACCGAAGAGGTCGCAGTCCATCCGACCATCGAGCCTCCCCCCCAGCCTGAACTCGCCGCCGCTCCGGCGACGGTGAACAACGGCATGGACGGTTACCTGCGGCTGCAGCGCCGGATGCTTCTTTCCACGGTCTGTGTCACCGCCCTGGCGGTGCCCCTCACGGCCCTGTGGTTCGACCTTCCCACCGCTTTCAGTCTGCTGGTGGGAGCCCTGGCGGGGCTCCTGTACCTCCGCCTCCTGGCCCGCAGCGTGACCCGCTTCGGCGTCGAAACCAAGGGGGTGGGCAAGGCCCAGCTGCTGGTGCCGGTGGTGCTGGTGGTCGCGGCCGCCAGGCTCCCCGTCCTCGAGATCCTGCCCGCCGTGCTGGGATTTCTCCTCTACAAGCCCGCTCTGATCGTTCAGGCCGTCCTCGACACCTGATCCCTTTTCAGCCGCTCCGGCGGCCCTCTTCAGCCGCTCCGGCGGCCCTCTTCAGCCGCTCCGGCGGCCCAGACGTTCCGCCAGGCCCTACCCCCGATGGCTCCGTTGCCCCTAGCCCTTCCCTTCGCCGCCCTCGAGGTCGGCCAGCACCTCTACTGGCAGCTCGGCAATTACAAGATCCACGGCCAGGTCTTCCTGAGTTCCTGGGTCGTGATCGGCGCCCTGCTCGCCGTGGTCGTGGTCGGCACGCGCCGCCTGGAGCGCGATCCCAGGGGCGTGCAGAACCTGCTGGAGTTCCTCTGGGATTACCTGCGCGACATCGCCCGCGAATACATCGGTGAGAAGGCCTACCGCGACTGGCTTCCCTTCATCGGCACCCTGTTCCTGTTCATCTTCGTGAGCAACTGGGGCGGGGCCCTGATCCCCTGGAAGCTGGTCCACCTGCCCAGCGGTGAACTGGGCGCCCCCACCGCCGACATCAACACCACCATCGCCCTGGCGCTGCTGGTGTCGCTGGCCTACTTCTATGCGGGCCTGAGCCGCAAGGGTTTCCGGTACTTCGAGTACTACGTGGAACCCACGCCGATCATGCTCCCCTTCAAGATCGTCGAGGACTTCACCAAGCCGCTCTCGCTCTCCTTCCGTCTGTTCGGCAACATCCTTGCCGACGAACTGGTGGTGGCGGTGCTGGCGTTCCTGGTGCCCCTGGTGGTGCCCCTGCCGGTGATGTTCCTCGGCCTGTTCACCAGCGCCATCCAGGCCCTGATCTTCGCCACGCTGGCGGCCTACTACATCGGTGAGGCCGTCCACGAGGAGCACCACTAGGTCTGCCCCTCGCCGGCCCGTCCCCCCGGTCTGGCAAACTCTCTGCGCGCAGGTCCGGCTCGATCCGGGCCCGCCTTCCCAGGTGTCCCCGGCGCAGGGTTCTCGACAAGGTTCCTTCCGCGCTTCCCCGGCGCCCCACATTTCTAACCCCACCATGGATTCCCTTACTTCCGCTGCGTCCGTCGTGGCTGCTGGTCTTGCCGTCGGTCTCGGCTCCATCGGTCCTGGCATCGGCCAGGGCACCGCTTCCGGCGGCGCCGTCGAAGGCATCGCCCGTCAGCCCGAAGCTGAAGGCAAGATCCGCGGCACCCTGCTGCTCTCCCTGGCCTTCATGGAATCGCTGACCATCTACGGCCTGGTGGTCGCCCTGGTGCTGCTGTTCGCCAACCCCTTCTCCTGATCGGAGGCCATCGCGGGGATGACAGGGCCGCCCGTTCGTTGCGGCCCTTCTCCACCCCCGGCTCCATCCACGCCTCCACCACCGCCCGCCTTATTGCCCCATGACCAGCTGGCTTCTGCTTGCCGAGGCAGGTGCGACCGCAGGGTCGCCCGAGGGAGGTCTGTTCGACCTCGACGCCACCCTGCCGCTCATGGCGCTGCAGGTGGTGATCCTCACCTTCATTCTCAACAGCCTGTTCTTCCGACCGGTCGGCAAGGCCGTCGAGGACCGTGAGGGCTACATCGCCACCAGCCGGACCCAGGCGAAGGAGAAGCTCGCCCAGGCCGAGCGCCTCGAGGCTGATCTCAAGGAACAGCTGAAGGGGGCCAGGCTCGAAGCCCAGAAGGTGATTCTGGAGGCCGAGCAGGATTCCGACCGTCTCTACCGTGAGGCCCTGGCGGTGGCCCAGGCGGACGCCATCGCCAGCCGCGAAAGCGCCCGCAGCAAGATCGATGCTCAGCGCGCCGAAGCTCTGAGCGCTCTCGAGGCCGATGCCGACAAGCTCGCCGACCTCATCGTCGACCGTCTCCTGACCGCCTCATGATCACCTCCACCATCCCGCCGCTCCTCGCGAGCCACGGCAGCTTCGGCCTCAACCTCGACATCTTCGAGACCAACATCATCAACCTGGCGATCGTCATCGCCGGCCTGACGTGGTTCCTGAGGGGCTTCCTTGGGGGCATCCTGGAGCGCCGCCGCGAGCGGATCCTGGGGGAACTCAAGGACGCCGAGGAGCGGCTGAACGCGGCCACCGCCTCCCTCGCCGAGGCCCAGAAGAGCCTGGGTGAGGCCCGCACCCGCGCCGAGAAGATCCGCGCCGACGGCAAGGTCCGCGCCGAGGCCATCCGCTTCGAGAGCGAGAAGCGCACCGTCGAGGAGATGGCGCGCCTGAAGCAGGACTCCCAGTCCGACCTGGATTCGGAGGTCTCCCGCGTCAGCCGGCTGCTGCAGCGCGAGGCCGCCGAGATGGCCATCGCCAAGGCCCTGGTCAGCCTGCCCGGTCGCCTCGATGCCAGCACCCAGGCCCAGCTGATCGATCAGTCCATTCAATCGATGGGGAACGCCTGATGCCTCTGCTCAACACCATCACCACCCCCTACGCCGACGCCTTCCTTCAGGTGTGCGACGCCAACGGCGACACCGAGGCGGTGATCGATCAGGCCCGGGCGATCCTCGCCCTCTGGCACGACTCCAGCGACCTGCGTGAGGCGATGGCCTCCCCGGTCCTCGAGGTCGAAGGCAAGAAGGCGGCGCTCGAGAAACTCTTCGGCAAGGACATCTCCCCCTCCTTCCTGAATCTGCTCAAGCTGCTGGCCGACCGCCAGCGCATCGGTTTCCTCGATGCCGTCCTGGAGCGGCTCCTGGATCTCTACCGCGAGCAGAACCAGATCGCCCTGGCCACCGTGACCTCGGCGAGTCCCCTGAGCGAGGACCAGCAGGCGCTGCTCGCCGAGAAGGCCAAGGCCGTGGCCGGCACCGACAAGGTGGAGATCAGCCTCGCGGTGGATCCTGCCCTGATCGGCGGCTTCATCCTCAGTGTCGGTTCCAGGGTGATCGACGCCAGCCTCGCCGGCCAGGTGCGGCGCCTGGGCCTGACGCTCGCCAACGTGAGCTGACGCTTCCTTCCCTCCCCCCCACTCCTCCCCACTTCATCGCCTCCCCTCCGGGGACTCCCACCCATGGTTTCCATCCGCCCCGACGAGATCAGCGCCATCCTCAAGAAGCAGATCGCCGACTACGACAAGTCGGTCTCTGTCAGCAACGTCGGCACCGTCCTGCAGATCGGTGATGGCATCGCCCGGGTCTACGGCCTCGAGCAGGTGATGGCCGGCGAGCTGGTGCTGTTCGAAGACGGCACCGAGGGCCTGGCGCTGAACCTGGAGGACGACAACGTCGGCGTCGTGCTGATGGGCGAGGGCCTGGGCATCCAGGAGGGCAGCACCGTCAAGGCCACCGGCCGCATCGCGGCGGTGCCCGTGGGCGACGCCATGCTGGGCCGGGTGGTGAACGCCCTGGGTCAGCCGATCGACGGCAAGGGTGAGATCGCCACCACCGAGACCCGCCTGATCGAGTCGATGGCGCCTGGCATCATCCAGCGCAAGTCGGTGCATGAGCCCATGCAGACCGGCATCACGGCCATCGACGCCATGATTCCCATCGGCCGGGGCCAGCGCGAGCTGATCATCGGCGACCGCCAGACCGGCAAGACCGCCATCTGCATCGACACCATCCTCAACCAGAAAGGTGAGGACGTCGTCTGCGTCTACGTGGCCATCGGCCAGAAGAACGCCTCGGTGGCCAACGTGGTGGAAGTGCTGCGTGAGCGCGGCGCCCTTGATTACACCGTGGTGGTGGCGGCCAGCGCCTCGGAAGCGGCCGCCCTCCAGTACCTGGCCCCCTACACCGGCGCGGCCATCGCCGAGTCCTTCATGTACAAGGGCAAGGCCACCCTGGTGGTGTACGACGACCTCACCAAGCAGGCCCAGGCCTACCGCCAGATGTCCCTGCTGCTGCGCCGTCCCCCCGGCCGTGAGGCCTACCCCGGCGACGTCTTCTACTGCCACAGCCGCCTGCTGGAGCGGGCCGCCAAGCTGTCCGACGCCATGGGCAAGGGCAGCATGACCGCCCTGCCGATCATCGAGACCCAGGCCGGTGACGTCTCGGCCTACATCCCCACCAACGTGATCTCGATCACCGACGGCCAGGTGTTCCTCAGCTCCGACCTGTTCAACTCCGGCCTGCGGCCCGCCATCAACGTGGGCATCTCCGTGAGCCGGGTGGGTGGCGCCGCCCAGACCAAGGCCATCAAGAAGATCGCCGGCACCCTGAAGCTGGAGCTGGCCCAGTTCGACGAGCTGGCCGCCTTCTCCCAGTTCGCCTCCGACCTCGATGCCGCCACCCAGGCCCAGCTGGCCCGGGGCAAGCGTCTGCGCGAGCTGCTCAAGCAGCCCCAGTTCAGCCCCCTGATCCTGGCCGAGCAGGTGGCCGTGGTGTACGCGGGCGTCAAGGGTCTGATCGACGACGTGCCCGTGGAGCTGGTTCCCCAGTTCGCCCGCGAACTGCGTGAGTACCTCAAGAGCAGCAAGCCCGAGTACATCAGCAAGGTTCAGACCGACAAGGTGCTGAGCGACGAATCCGAAGCCATGCTCAAGGAGGCCATCCGCGAGGTCACCTCCACGATGCTGGCCGCCGCCTGAGGAATCTCCACCCATGGCCAATCTCAAGGCAATCCGTGACCGGATCAGTTCGGTCAAGAACACACGCAAGATCACCGAAGCCATGAGGCTGGTGGCCGCCGCCAAGGTGCGTCGCGCCCAGGAGCAGGTTCTGCGCACCCGCCCCTTCGCCGACCGCCTGGCCCGGGTGCTCCAGAACCTCGAATCCCGCATGGGCTTCGAGGGCGCCGATTCACCGCTGCTGGCCGAGCGCCGGCCGGTGGGCACCATCACCCTGCTGGTGGTCACCGGCGACCGGGGCCTCTGTGGCGGCTACAACGCCAACGTGATCCGCCGGGCCGAGCAGCGCTTCGCCGAGCTCAAGGGCCAGGGCTTCACGGTGGACATGGTGCTGATGGGCCGCAAGGCCATCACCTACTTCACCAACCGCTCCTACCCGATCCGGGCCACCTTCACCGGTCTGGAGCAGGTGCCCACCTCCCAGGAGGCGAACGACATCGCCAACGAAGTGCTCGCCGAGTTCCTCTCCGCCAGCACCGACCGCGTGGAGATCGTCTTCACCCGCTTCATCAACCTGGTGAGCTCCCAGCCGGTGGTCCAGACCCTGCTGCCCCTCGATCCCCAGGGCATCGCCAGCTCCGACGATGAGATCTTCCGTCTCATCACCCGGGACGGCCGACTCGGGGTGGAGATCGGCAAGGTGGAGAACGCCGAGCCGGCCCTGCAGCCCGACTTCGTGTTCGAGCAGAGCCCGGAGCAGCTGCTCAATGCCCTGCTGCCTCTTTACCTGGCCAACCAGCTGCTGCGCTCCCTCCAGGAAGCGGCCGCCAGCGAACTGGCCAGCCGGATGACGGCCATGAACAACGCCAGCGACAACGCCAAGGCGCTCGCCAAGACCCTCACCCTCGACTACAACAAGGCCCGCCAGGCGGCCATCACCCAGGAGATCCTGGAAGTGGTGGGTGGCGCGGCCGCGATGGGCTGATCGTCAGCTCCAGGTGGCCGGTGGCGGCATCCCGCTCCCGGCCCAGCTGCCAGCCTTCCGGGCAGAGCAGCAGGATTTCCATTGTCGTCCGCACCCGGCTTCCGTGGCAGAGGTGCCCCCCCAGGGTGTGCCCCTCGGCGTCGGCCACCACCAGGTGCAGGTGGGCCCCATCCCTGCTCACGCTGCCCGCCAGCGTGATCACCTCCTGCGGCCCCGCCAGCACGACCCCCCGGGCCTGATCGGCGAAGCGCAGCACGGGACGCTCCAGGCTGCCGATCCCAGAGACGATGAAGCCGCAGAACTCCGGGTCCGCCTGAGCGAGCCGTTCGAGTTCGCCGCGCAGATCCACGCCCGGCGGTAGACGGAGGGGTCGGTACGGCATGGCGTGGCGGCGCCCTTCTTCAGGCGTTGGAACAGGCGCAGCGGTAACCCTTCTCGCGGAAGACCCGCAGACAGGCGTCCACCACGAGGGAGTCGTAGAGCACGCCGCGGTTTTTCTCGATTTCCCGGAGGGCGGCCTCGGTGCCCAGGCCGGCCCGGTAGGGGCGGTGGGCGCACATGGATTCCACCACGTCGGCGACGGCCACGATCAGGGATTCCGGCAGCAACTGATCGCCCGTCAGGCCGTTGGGGTAGCCACTGCCGTCCATCCGCTCGTGGTGCTCATGGACGATGCGCGCGATCGGCCAGGGGAAGGCCACGTCCTTGAGGATCTGGAAGCCGGCCTCGGCATGTTCCTTGATCAGGTCGTACTCAAGGCAGGTCAGCTTGGTGGGCTTGGAGAGAATTTCCGCCGGCACCATGATCTTGCCGATGTCGTGCACGGACGCCGCCAGCCGCAGGCCCTCCAACTCCTTCGGTGCCAGCCCCAGCTCCTCCCCGATCGCGACCGCCAGGTTGGCCACTCGCTTCTGGTGTCCGGCGGTGTAGGGGTCCCGCATCTCCGCCATCGCCCCCAGCACCGAGACGAGGTGCCGGTAGAGCAGCTCCTGTTCCCTGAGGGTGTCGATCCAGCCCGCCTCCGCCAGCTCCCTGGCAACGAGGCTGCCGAGTCGGGTGGCGATCGTGTCCAGCAGCAAGCGCTCTTCCGCCAGGAAGGGCCCTTCGCTGGCCTCCTCGAAACGGTCGGTGTAGCCCACGTCCACCGAGCCGTACACCCGGTCGTTGACCCTGATCTCCGAAGACTGCACCGACTGGCAACGCTCCAGATCACCCGTCTGGTAGCGGCGGTCGCCGTGGCGGATTCGGGCGATGGCGCTGGCGGGATGCAGCCAGGCCGCCGGGATCGTCGTGACGATCGCCGCCAGCATCTCGTCGATCGTGCCCTGGCTGGTGCTGATGATGCGCTCGATCTGGTGGAGGCAGTGGAGCTCCTTCATCCGTTCGATGAGGGCCAGCTCCAAGGGCAGCCTCAGACCCTCGAGGGAGCGGGATGCCACCCCCTTTTTCCTCCCGCCACGGGGCCCGTATCGCTTCCCTATGCCAGCGTCCATCTCGCCGTCACTCCCAGAGGAGCAGATCAGCACGAAGCACCTGCAACGGCGGTCGATGCTTTTCTGTTGTTTTCACGCTACACCTGGGTCAGCGACCACGCACCTGTCTGGGGATCCCGTGGGGCAACGCGGCGGCCGGGAGAACAACGGCCTCCAGCGGGGGAGCGACCGCATGGCCGACCACGTCGATCCCTTCCCGTTGCAGCAGCTGGGCCTGGGTATCGCCGTTGGGATCGCGCTTGGTCGCGCCCAGGCTTCCGTCTGCTGACACGACGCGATACCAGGGCACGTCCAGCTTCGTGTTGTCGTCCAACTGGCTGAGGATGTAGGCCACGTGTCTGGGCATCACCGCCAGATGCTCGCCGATGGATTGGTAGGTGGTGATCTTCGATTCGGGAATCGCCGCGACGATCCGGAGCACCTGATCCTTGATGCGGGCGAAAGCCTCGGACTTTGCCATCAATGACTAGCTCGGCTCGCGCACCGAGATGATGACGTTACCCTTCTTTCGTCCTGTGTCGACATAGCGGTGGGCTTCCGCGATCTGATCGAACGGATAGATCCGATCGATCACGGGTTGGAACGCTCCCGCCTCCGCCAGGGCGGCAAGCGTGAGCAGATCGTCGCGTTTCACGGTCGCGGGGCCGGCGATCACGCTGCGGCCGGATGTCAGCGAGACCCACAGCCCCTTCAGCATGTCGGGCAGTCCGGCCAGCACCAGCAGCAGCCGCCCCCCCTTCCGGAGTGAGCGCCGGCAGCGAGAAAAGGGCGCCGTGCCGACCGTGTCGACAATCACGTCATAGGTTTCGCCGTTGCGGCTGAAGTCCTCCCGGGTGTAGTCGACGACCTGGGTCGCCCCCAGGGAGCGCACCAGTTCGAGGTTCGCGGAGCTGCACACCCCGGTGACCTCGGCCCCGGCGTTCCGGGCCAGCTGGATAACGGCGCTGCCCACCGCCCCGGAGGCCCCATTCACCAGCACCTTCTCGCCGGGTCGCACCCTGGCCCGGCGCAGGAAATCCAGGGCCGTCGTGCCGCCGAAGCACAGCGCGGCGGCCGTGGCGTCCGTGAGGCCGGGCGGTGTGGCCACCACCATGCCGTCCTCGGGCAGGCAGAGGTACTCGGCATGGCAGCCCATGGCCATGTCGCTGAAGGCGAAGACCCGCTCCCCCACCTGGAATCGGGTGACATCCCTGCCGATCGCCGCGACAACCCCGGCCAGCTCCGATCCGAGGATCGGCTGCCTGGGCTTTCGCAGGCCGAACACCAGCCGCATGATCAGGCCGAATCCCGTCGGCACCGTCTGGCTCCGAATCCGCCAGTCGGCCGAGGTGACCGTGGTGGTATAGATCCGGATCAGGATCTCCTTGGCCTTCGGGGTGGGTGTGGCGATCTCTCGGATCTGCAGCACCTCCGGCGGCCCGTAGCGTTCGGCGAGCACGGCCTTCATGGCAGGGGGGATCCGAGAAAGGAGGAATAGGCCCTGGAGAGGGCTTGCTTGCCGCCCGTTTCCACCACGGCGCCGTGGGCCACGATCACCCGGTCGAAGTCCCACCGCAGGAGAGCTTTCATGGCCTTGAGCAGCGAAGCTCTGTCGGTGGTGGCCAGGCGCTCGAGAATGGTGGGCTCCAGGCGAGCGTAACCACCGCCGATCCGGGTGAGGCAGCGGGTGAGCCAGGGGGCGGAGGCATCGAAGTGGAAGGCGCTGTCCGTCAGGACGAGGGTCCGGCTGGGGGTGTGGCAGAACGCCACCTCGTGCAGCGGCGATGGGCCGGTGGGCCCCAGGGTGTGGAGCCCGCTGAGGCCGCACAGCAGCAATCCCGGCCATGGGGAGGGCTCTTGCGCGTTGAGCAGACGGTCCAGCTCCAGGTGGGGACACTTCTGCCTCAGGAAGGACGGACCCCAGCTGATGGCCTGGGGAAAGCGCTGCTGGAAGGCCTGGAGATAGAGATGGTGGAAGGCGTTGGGCGCCACGATGTCGGTGACGACACCGATGGCGGCCAGTTCGATTTCGAGCTCTGGGGTTGGCTGAATCGGCGAAAGGATCACCAGCCGGTTGCTGTTCTCCAGGCGGATGACGGTCATCCGGGTGCCGATGCTCAGGCCGAAGTAGCGCTGCGGTTGTTCGGCCACCCAGAGATCATCGGCGAGGCGCCGCAGCATGGGTGTGGCGGAAGGCTGGGCCCAACCTAAGGGCCTGGGCCAACAGGAGGTCTGCCTCAGCCCGCCGGGCGAAGAATCCGCAGCATCGCGTTGCCGCCGCGCTGAAATTCGTAGGGCACCGCTTCGATCGCCACCGTGAAACCCTCCGCGCGCAGGGCTGCCGCACTCTCCTCCAGGTGGGGCGACACTTCACCGCCCAGGGTGAGCAGCGGAAACACCCGCACCTCCCGCGCCACGCGGACCAGCTCCAGCAGCGAGGCCCGATGGAAAGCGGCATCGAGCTGCAGGCTGTACAGAAACAGCAGATGGGAGCAGAGGGCCAGCTCGAAGCTGGCGTCGGCGAAGGGCAGGGAGGGCAGGGCGGCTTCCACATAGCGCCCCTGGGCCACACCGGCCGGATAGTCGTCCAGGAAGGTGCCCATGGCCTGCATGCGTCGTCGGCCGAGTTCCTCGGGCGTGGGGATGGCCTCCCAGACGAAGTCGCTGTGGTTCTGCCGGATCTGTTCGATCACCTGGTCGTAGGTGGCGGCGATGCGGGAGCCGATCTCCTCCCGGCTGAAGCGATAGATCGGATCGCAGGAGATCACCGCCGTGCCCCTGCGGCTGGCTTCGGCATTGAAGCTGGCCGGTCCATCCCCGCAGCCCAGGATCCGGCCCGTCAGGTCGTCCGCCGAGAGGGCGAACATGGCCCCGTACTCCTCGAAGGAGCGGCCCCAGGGGACGACCTGATCCAGGGTGAACATGGTGGAACTGGAGGGGTGAGCTCAAGCCAGGGAATGATTGTCCCGTTCCCGCCCGGTTCGTCCATGGCCGATGCCGCCGCCCCCGCCGCCACCCCCGCCGCGCTGGCGATCGAGTCCCTGTTCCCGATGGCCCTGGGCCGGGTGCAGCTGGCCCCCGATCCCCTCGACACCGCCCTGCTGCTGCAGCGGGCCCTGGAGCTGCGGGAGCGGGACCCCAGCGAGGAGGGCGTGGCCTGGACCGGCGATGTGCGCGGCGCCGGTGAACTGCACCGCGACCCCCTGTTCGCCCCCCTGATCGGCCGGCTGGCGGGCCATGCCTGGAAGTATCTGGCGGCGCTGGGCTTTGATCGCCGGCGCCTGGCCCTGCAGGTGCAGCGCAGCTGGCCGGTGATCAGCGAGGCCGGCGAGCAGGTGGGGCGCCACCACCACCCCAACGCCCACCTCAGCGCGATCTATTACCTCAATGGTGACGGCAGCGGCCGCAGCGGCTGCCTGCGCCTGTTCGCTCCCCGGCAAGTCAATGAGCTGGTGCCGGGGCTGGCGGTGGGCCAGGACGGCCCGATCGGGGCCGATGCCGCCCTCAACCGCCCCTGGCACGACGTGGCCCCCCGGGCGGGGCTGCTGCTGCTGTTCCCCTCGTCGGTGGACCATGCGGTGCTGCCCAACGGGGACCCGGAGGACACCCGCTTCTCGCTCAGCATCGACTTCGTGCTCACGGCCCCGGCGAACGCGCCCGATCCGGGCGAGTACCTCGCCCCCCACCCCGGTCGCTGGCTGGCGATCGGGGAAGATGGGACCGAGCCGGGAGCCTGAGCCGCCCTGCCGACGCCGCCCCTCCCCGACCCCCATCCCCCGTGTCCGAGATCACCCCAGCGACGAGCCCAGCCACTGCGTCGGAGCTCCCCGTCTTCCAGATCAGCGCCAGCCTGGATGGCACCGCCTACAGCTTTCCCTGCCGCAGCGACCAGACGGTGCTGAGCGCCGCCGAGGCCGCCGGGGTGCCCCTGCCCAGCTCCTGCTGCTCGGGTGTCTGCACCACCTGCGCCGCCCTGCTGCGCAGCGGCACCGTGCACCAGCCCGATGCCATGGGCGTCAAGGCCGAGCTGCAGGCCAAGGGCTATGCCCTGCTGTGCGTCTCCTATCCCCTCGCCGACCTCGACCTGCTGGCCGGCCAGGAGGACGCCCTCTACGAGGCCCAGTTCGGTCAGTTCCAGAAGTGAGCGCCCTGGTGCCCCTGGAGCTGTGGCTGCAGGCCTCCCCCGGTCCGCTGCTGCCCCAGCTGCGGCAGGGGCTGGCCCGGGAGGCCCGCCGCCTGGCCGGTGAGGGCGCCGAGCCCCTGCGCTGGGCGATCACGGCGGTGGATCCCCGCCGCGGCCTGCGGCTCGAGGGGATCGTGGTGGCGCCGGTGCCGGCACCCGGCCCTTGAGCGCGGCGGCCCCGCCCCTGCCCACCCTGCTGGTGATCCCCACCGGGGTGGGCTGCGCCGTGGGCGGCTTCGCCGGCGATGGGCTGCCGGCGGCCCGGCTGCTGGCGGCGGCCAGCGGCTGCCTGATCACCCACCCCAACGTGATGAACGCCGCCTCCCTCTACTGGAGCGACCGGCGCCTGCACTACGTGGAGGGCTGGAGCCTCGACCGCTTCGCCGCCGGCGAGCTGGCCCTCGCTCCGGTGCCCTCCCAGCGGGTGGGCGTGCTGCTGGATGCGGGCATCGAAGCGGAGCTGCTGCTGCGCCACCGCCAGGTGATCGAGGCCTGCCGCGCCAGCCTGGGGCTGACGATCGGTCCGGTGCTGAGCAGCGATGGCCCCCTGGAGGTGAGCCTCTCGATCGGGCCCAGTGGCAGCAGCTGGGGCACCATCGGCCGCCCCGACGCCCTGCTGCGGGCCGGTGAGGCGCTGCTGGCGGCCGGAGCCACGGCCATCGCCGTGGTGGCCCGCTTCCCCGACGAGCCCGGCAGCGACGCCCTGGCGGCCTACCGCCACGGCACGGGGGTGGATGGCCTGGCCGGGGCGGAGGCGGTGATCAGCCACCTGCTGGTGCGCCACCTGGGGGTGCCCTGTGCCCATGCCCCCGCCCTGGCGCCGCTGCCGCCCGACCCCGCTCTGGATCCGCGGGCGGCGGCCGAGGAGCTGGGCCACACCTTCCTGCCCTGCGTGCTGGTGGGCCTCAGCCGGGCCCCCTCGCTGCGCCCCGAACCGGCCAGCGGCAACGGCCTGCTGCACGGCGCCGATCTCGGGGCGGTGGTGGCGCCGGCGGGGGCCCTGGGGGGGGAGGCGGTGCTGGCCTGCGCCGAGCGGGGCGTGCCCGTGATCGCCGTGGAGGGGAACCCCTGTCTCCTGCAGGTGGGTGGCGAGGCCCTGGGGCTGCCGGTGATCCCGGCCGCCAGCTACGCCGAAGCGGCCGGGATCGTGCTGGCCCTGCGGGAGGGCGTCGATCCGGCGGCCCTGCGGCGGCCCCTGCCGACCCTTAAAGGCCCAGGCTGAGGGTGGGGCTCAGGGCTCGCCGAGGAAGTCCCGCTTGCCAAGCTCCACGCCGTTGTGGCGCAGGATGTCGTAGGCGGTGGTGACGTGGAAATAGACGTTGGGCAGCACGAAGAGCAGCAGGAAGCTTTGGCCGCTGAAGCGGAGCGTCTCGCCGCGGATCGGCAGTTCGATCGCCTTGGTTTCGGTGCCGTCGATCTGCTCGGGGGTGAAGGCCTCCAGGCTGGTGAGGGTCGTCTCGATGCGGCCGATGAGGTCGTCGAAGCCGGCTTCGTTGTCCTCCATGGATGTGCTTTCCACCCCGGCCAACCGGGCCAGGCCGCGGCGGGCGATGTCGGTGGCGATCTGCACCTGGCGCACCAGGGGGAACATGTCGGGGTAGAGGCGGGCCTGCAGCAGCACGGCGGGATCGATCCCCTTGGCTTCGGCGTGGGCAGCCGCCTTGGCCAGGATCGCCGCCAGGTTGCGCAGGCTGCGGGCCATGGGCGGAACGGCCGCCTCGAACATCGAGAGGGTCATGGCTGGGGCGGGGGCCGGGGGCAGGCGAAGCGGACTGTAGGCCGGTCGAGCGGGTGGCCCGGCAGCGGCGATGAGCAGAAACACTCAGCCGGTTTCCCCCCTAAGGCGGACCGATTGCGAGTTAAGCTCTCTGCGATCGCTGCTCCGGGCGGCGCGTCGTCAAGTCGTTCTTCACACATTCACATGGCTGTCATCGAAAAGGTCCCCAGCGTCGTCTTCAAGACCCGTGTGCGCGATGAATCCGTGCCCGGCCCCAACCCCTTCCGCTGGCAGGACCTGACCACCGACGACATCTTCAAGGGCAAGAAGGTGGTGGTCTTCTCCCTCCCCGGTGCCTTCACCCCCACCTGCTCCTCCAACCACCTGCCCCGCTACGAGGCCCTGTACGAGGAGTTCAAGGGCCTGGGTGTGGACAGCATCGTCTGCGTGTCCGTCAACGACGCCTTTGTGATGTTCCAGTGGGGCAAGCAGGTGGGCGCCGACAAGGTGTTCCTGCTGCCCGACGGCAACGGTGAGTTCAGCCGCAAGATGGGCATGCTCGTCGAGAAGGACAACCTGGGCTTCGGTGCCCGCTCCTGGCGCTACTCGATGCTCGTCAACGACGGCACCGTCGAGAAGATGTTCGTGGAGCCCGGTCTCGAGGACAACTGCCCCACCGACCCCTTTGAGTGCTCTGACGCCGACACGATGCTGGCCTACCTGAAGGGCACCGCCCCCGCCGGCGTCTCCGCCCCCAGCCGCGAATTCGTCGGCTGAGGCCTCGCCACCGCTGATCAGATCGCCCCCGACTCCTGCAAAGGAGCCGGGGGCTTCCCGTTTTCGGGAGGATGCCCCAACGGCGAAGCGTCGCCAGCATGGGCCCATCAGCCGGGGGCGGACGAGACGGTGAGTGACGGGATCGGCACCACCAGCTTCCGTTTCCGCCCCCAGGGTCCCGGCCGCTTTTTCGTGGCGGCGTTCCTGTCGTTCTGGCTGTGTGGCTGGCTGGCGGGGGAGATCTTCGCCCTCTGGGTCCTGTGGCGATTGCTGGGAAGTGGGCTGGCCACCGGCCAGTGGGCCCTGCCGGCGGTTCTGTTTCTACTGGTGTGGCTCAGCCTCTGGAGTGTCGGCGGCGCCGTTGCCCTGCGACAGGTGCTGGGCGCTCTCTGGTCGGAGGATCGACTGGTGCTCGGGGCGGATGGCAGTCTCGTGCGCGAGGCCCATCGCGGACCCTTCCGCCGCCGGCGGGCCATGCCCTGCCGGGAGATCCGTCAGTTCCAGGTGCGCGGAGCGGGCGCCTGGGGGGGGCCGCTGGTGGCCGAGCTGTCCGGTCGCAGCCTCGAGATCACCCGGCTCGGCAGCCTGCGGGAGCGGCAGGAGGCGGCCGATCAGCTCAACCGGCGGCTGGGCCTGCGCCCCCTCGCCGAAGACCCGGCCGATGGCCCGGGCCAGGCCCAGATTCCCGCGGTGCCGGTCCTGCCGGCGGGCTGGCAGGAGCTCACCCCCTCCTTCGGCAGTGCGCTGCTGGTGCCCGAGCAGGCCCTGCGGCGGCAGCAGCGCCGCGTGATGGGCCTGGTCAATCTGGTGCTCTGGGGGCTGCTGGCCCTGCTGCTGCGGGGCGGCCCCGCCGGGCCGGTCTTCTGGGCCCTGGGGATTCCGCTGGCGCTGCTGGCCCTGGCCGGCGGCTGGGGCCAGCTGTGGCTGGCCTTCGGGCGCCTGGAGTGGCGGCTGGAGCCACGGGTCCTGGTGCTGCAGCGCCGTTTCGGCCAGCGCCTGCGCACCCTGGGGGAAGCCCGGGCCCTGGAGCTGGTCGAGCTGGTCGATTCCGAAGGGGACCGCTCCTACCGCCTCCAGGCCCTCAGGCCCCCCGATCCGCCCCTGCGGGTCGACGACCACGCCACCGATCCGACCCCCCTGCGCCACCTGGGGGCCTGGCTGGCGATGCGCTCCCACGTGCCCTTCGACGACCGGGTGCCCAGCGAGGAGCAGCGGCGCCGGCAGCGGCGCGCCGAGATGGAGCGACTCCGCCAGCAGCTGGCCGGCTCCGGGCGGCTGGGGCGCTGGGCGGCCCGGCAGCTGGAGCGGGCCGAGGCGGCCGGGGCCGAAGCGGCCGCGCGGCGGCCGGACACCTGATGGGCCCGGATCCTGCGGGGATCAACCATCCGCTGGCAGCAAACATCTGCCGGGGATCCATTGCTTCTCCCGGTGCCAACGGCGGCGCCGTCACGGTGGCTGAACCAGGAAAGTCGACTAGCATTTTTTTTGTGATCTCTACAGATTTGCCGCAGAAGGGCTGCTTCACCCCAGTGCTTCTGCCCCGGATCTGCATCACGCCCCATGGAGATGGTGAACGGTTTCGATGGGCTTTTCCGACACGTTTCCTTTCCTGCATCCGGTTTCCCGGCAGAGAAAACGCAAAAAGGTGATCAGCGATACTGCCGTTAACTGTGAACCTCTTCTGGAGAGGTTGACGGCGATGGCTGAGCCCCGGACTTCTCCCCTTCCCGACGCCTCCTTGGCGGCTGCGGGTGCGGCGGCCGGCCTCCAGCCGATCCTCGACGCCCTGCCGGATCCGTTCCTGCTGCTGCGGCCCGAGCGGGTCGCCGGCGGCGCCATCCACGATTTCATCTGCACCTATGCCAATGGGGCGGCCTGCCGTCTCCATGGCCACCAGCTCGACCGGATCGTGGGGGCCCGGCTGCTGGATCTCCACCCGTCCCAGTGCCCCAGCGGCCTGTTTGAGCAAGGTGTCCGGGCCTTCGAGGCTGGCCAGACCGTGGAGGTTTCAGCCCCCGGCCGGCCGGGCGATGCCCCGGTGGCGCCACGGACCCTGCGGCTGTTCCCCGCCGGCGGGTGGCTCTGCTGCCTATGGAGCGGGGCGAGCGAACCGGCCGACCTGCGCCGACGGCTTTCGGAGCTCGACCACAGCCAGCGCCACGACGCCGTCTCCGGCCTGGCCGTCCGCAGCGTCGCCCTGGCCCGGATCCGCCAGGCCCTCGATCGCCAGGCGGGCTCCGGCTCGATCCTGGCGGTGCTCAGCATCGGCGTGGACGGGCTCACCCCGGTGAACGATGCCCTCACCCATGCCGGCGGCGACCAGCTGATCGCCTTCCTGGCGGGGAGGATCGTCCGGGAGATCGGCGAGCCGGACCGGGTGGGCCGCGGCACCGGCGATGAATTCATCGTCCTGCTCAGTGATCTGGCCTCCGCGGCCGAGGCCGCCCATACGGCCGAGAGGATCCTCACGGCCTGCCGGGCGTCGATCACCATCGGCGGGCAGCCCATCGATCCCACGGTGAGCATCGGCATCGCCACCACCGCCGGCGGCGCCCTCCCCGACGAGCTGCTGCGGGATGCCAGCCTCGCCATGCGTCAGGCCAAGGCCCGGGGCCGCAACTGCTTCGCCCTGCTCGACGACGCCCTGGCCACCGAGGCCCACACGCGCCTGCTGTTCGCGGCCGAGATCCAGCGCGGACTGGTGATGGAGGAGTTCGCCGCCTGGTTCATGCCGATCGTCTGCTTCGCGAGCGGCGAGGTCACCGGCTACGAGGCCCTGGCCCGCTGGGTGCGCCCCGATGGCATCGACGTCACTCCCGCCGAGTTCCTGCCCTGCGCCGAGCGCCGCGGCCTGATCGTCCGGATCGACCAGCTGGTGCTGCGCCAGGCCCTGGCGACCCTCTCCCGGCTGCCCGAAGGCCTCACCATGGCGGTGAACGTCTCGGCGGCCACCCTCGCCCAGCCCGATCACCCCGAGCTGGTGGCCGAAGCCCTCGAGGCCGCCCGGGTGAGCCCGGATCGGCTGCATCTGGAGGTCACCGAGACGGCCCTGCTCAGCGTCACCGACCGGATCCGGCAGCAGATGGAGCAGCTCGCCGGCCGTGGGGTCCGCTGGTACGTGGATGACTTCGGCACCGGTTACTCCTCGGTCAGCCATCTCCGGGATCTGCCCATCGCCGGGCTGAAGCTGGACCGGTCCTTCACCTGTGCAATGCGGGCGAAGGACACCAAGAGCCTGCGGCTGTCCCAGGCGTTGGTGGGGGTGGCCGAAGGACTGGAACTCGACACCGTGGCCGAGGGGGTGGAAACCATCGAGGAGGCCCGTCTGCTCACCTCCCAGGGCTGGCTGCGGGGCCAGGGCTGGCTCTACGGCAAGGCGACTCCCCTGGCACCGTAGGGCCCTGCCGGCCGGAGCTGATTCAGCCCAGTTCGGCGCAGCAGGCCGCGAAGGCCGCCGCCGGGTCGGCGGCGCCGCTGATCGGGCGCCCGATCACCAGCTGGCTGGCGCCGGCCGCCACGGCCTGTGCCGGTGTCATCACCCGCCGCTGATCGGCCGCGTCACTGCCGGCGGGACGGATCCCGGGGGTCACCAGGGCGAAGGGCCGGGGATGGGCGGCCCGCAGCCGGGCCACCTCCAGGGGGGAGCAGACCGCTCCGGTGAGGCCGGCGGCCGCCGCCAGCGCCGCCAGCTGACCCGCGTAGGCCTCCAGCGGAGGTTCGATGGCCAGCTCGTGGCGGAAGCGGTCGGGGTCCCAGCTGGTCAGCACGGTCACCGCCAGCAGGGTGGGGGCGCCCAGCCCCTCCTCGGCGGCCCCCTCCTCGGCCGCGGCCTGGGCGGCGGCGAGGGCCTCACTGCCGGCGCAGGCGTGCACGGTGATGAGTTCCGCCCCCAGCCGGGCGGCGCTGCGGCAGGCGCCGGCCATGGTGGCGGGGATGTCGTGGAACTTCAGATCCAGGAACACCCGCAGGCCCCGCCGCCGCAGCTCCCGCACCACGCCGGGTCCGGCGGCGGTGAACAGCTCCAGGCCCACCTTCACCCAGCGCAGCTCCGGGACCGCCGCCGCCAGGGCCAGGGCCGCCTCGGCGTCGGGGCGGTCGAGGGCGAGGATGATCCGCTCGGCCGGGTCAAGGGTGGGCTCCATGGCGGTGCCGGGGCGTGCAGCGTCCACCATCAGGCCACCAGGCGCCGGAAGGTTTTCTTGCCCAGCTGCAGCACCTTGCCGTCCAGTTCCTCGGCGCTGGCGAACTCCTGGTTGGGGTCGCTGAGCTTTTCGCCGTCGAGCTTGACGCCGCCCCCCTGGATCTGGCGCCGCCCCTCGCTGCTGCTGGCGCAGACCTGCAGGGCGCTGAGCAGGTAGAAGGCCTTCAGCGGGAAGGCCAGCCCGGCAAGGGAGGCCTCGGGCACGCTGTCCGCGCTTATCTCCCCCGATATCTTGCCCGCTCCGGCGAGGCCGGCGCCCACCAGCCCGGCCGCATCCCCCTGGGCCTGCAGGGCCGCGTCGCGCCCATGGCGGCTGGCGGTGACCTCCAGGGCCATGGCCTTCTGCCGCTCCCGGGGGTTGGCGGGCAGGGCCGCCGTGTCCAGATCGGTGAGCAGGGTGAGGTAGTCCTCCACCACCGCGTCCGGCACCTTCTCGAGCTTGGAATACATGGAGAGGGGGTCCTCCATCAGCCCCACCGTGTTGCCCAGGCTCTTGCTCATCTTCTGCACCCCGTCGAGGCCGGGCAGGATCGGCAGCAGCAGCCCGAACTGGGGCCGCTGGCCGAAGTGGCGCTGCATGTCGCGCCCCATGGCCACGTTGAACTTCTGGTCGGTGCCGCCCAGTTCCAGGTCGGCGGCGACGGCCACCGAGTCGTAGCCCTGCAGGAGGGGATAGAGGAACTCGTGCAGGCTGATGGGGGTGCCCGAGCCGTAGCGGTTGGCGAAGTCCTCCTTGGCCAGCATCTGGCCCACGGTGCTGATGCCCAGCAGCTCGATCACCTGGGGCAGCGCCAGGTCGGCGAGCCACTCGGAATTGCGCCGCACCTCCAGCCGGCCGGGGGTCTCGAAGTCGAGCAGGGAGCGCTCGGGGGGCTGGCCCTGGCCCAGCTGGGCCAGGTAGGTGGCGGCATTGGCCTCCACCGCCGCCGCGTCCAGCTGCACGCGGGTGCTGCTCTTGCCGGTGGGATCGCCGATGCGGGCCGTGAAGTCGCCGATGATCAGGACCGCCGTGTGGCCGGCGTTCTGGAAGGCCCGCAGCTTGCGGAACAAAATGCTGTGGCCGAGGTGGATGTCGCTGCCGGTGGGGTCGATGCCCAGCTTTACCCGCAGGGGCCGGCCCTGGCGTTCCGCCTCCGCCAGCCGGGCCTCGAGCCGCTGATCCGGGTCGGGATCCTTGCCGGCGGGGAACAGGTCAGCCATGCCCCGGGCCAGGGCGTCGGCCAGCGGCGGCACCGCCAGCGGATCTCCCGGCCGTTCGGCCTGTTTCGCGTGCTCCGCTCCCCCCATCGACACCAGCCGCCTGCCTGGGGGGGATGGTAGGCAGCCGTGGTGCTCCGCTCGCTCAGCCCAGCAGGGCCACCACATCGGCCGCGGCCCGCTCGCCGCTGGCCACCGCACCCTCGAAGAAGCCCGGCCAGCGCTCCGCCACCTCCGTGCCGGCCCAGAACACCCGGCCGTGGGGCCGCAGCAGGGCGTCGCCGCTGCCGGTCCACAGCCCGGGGGGCATCCAGCCGGCAAAGGCGCCGCCGACGAAGGGCTCCCGCGGCCAGTCCTTCTCGACGTAGTCGAGCGGCTCCAGCGCCATCGGGCCGAAGTAGGCGGCCAGATCCTCCAGGACCGCCGCCCGGCGCTGCTCGGCGTCCAGGGTCGACCAGCGCCCGTGGCGGCGGCCCGCCACGAAGGCGGCGATCACCCCCAGACCGGTTTCGGGATCGGAGCTGTCGGCGCAGAGTTCCACCCAGGGGCGATCGCCGATGCCGATGCCGGCCAGTCCGGCCTCCCGCCACCAGGGGCGGTCGTAGGCGACCAGCACCTTGGTGCAGCGGCCCATGGCCATGCCCTCCTGGAGGGCGAGCCGATCGGCCGGCAGCTCGGGCGTGAAGCGGATCGCGCCCGCCATCGCCGGCGGCATGGCCACGATCACCGCCCGGCAGCGGTGGCTGGCGTTGTCGGTGGTCACCGTGATGGCGCCCTCCGCACCGGGGCCCGAGGGACCCTCGCTCTGGTGGATGGCCCGCACGGGCTCCCCCAGCACCAGGGCGTCCCCCAGGCCTTCGGCCAGCAAGGCCGGCAGCTGGCCGGCACCGCCGTGGATCAGCTCCTCCTCGGGGTGGTCGCCCTGGGAGGCCGTGCGCTGCCCCCAGGCCACGTGCAGCAGCGACACCTGCTCCGGCTCCGCCGGCCCGAGAAAACCGACGGCCCGGCAGAAGTAGGCGAAGTACCAGGCGGCGAAGGGGGTGTGGGTGTTGGCCTCGATCCAGTCCTGGAAGCTCAGCCGGTCAAGGGCGGCGGCGTCGGGATGGTGATGGGGATGGCCCTCCGGCAGGGACACCACCAGCTCCTGGAAGCGCTCCAGGGCCTGCATCGCGTCTTCCCAGTCCGCCCTGGGCACCGAGGGTGGCTGCCCCTCCGGGAACCCCTGGAAGAAGCCGCTGAAGGTGCAGCGATGGGAGCCGAAACAGAGGACCGTCTCGCCGTCGTGGGGGGAGGGGAAGCGGCGCAGGCCGTGCTCCTCGAGCAGGGAGCGGAAACGGGAGTGGGTGGCGCCCACCCACTGACCGCCCAGGTCGATCCAGGCGGCGAGCTGGCCCCCGGCTGGCCCGGCCCCCGCCACGTTCAGGGGCGCCCGCACCATGCGGCCGCCCACGGCCGGCGCCGCCTCGATCACCTGCACCGTCAGGCCGGCCCTGCGCAGGTCCCTGGCGGCCACCAGCCCGGCCAGCCCTGCCCCGACGACGATGACGTCCTTCACGCCGGATCAGCCCGCCGCATCCAGCTGGCCCTTCATGCGCTCGAGGGTGAGGGTCATCTGTTCGAACATCTTCTCGGGGGTGAGGCCGAACTGGCCCAGCTGGGTGCGCAGCTGTTCGACGGTGAGCTTGGCCTGGAAGTCCTCGGACAGTTCGAAGCGCTTCATGAACACCTGATAGCGCTCCATCATCTCCTCCATCCGCTCGATGTACAGCTTCTTGCCCTCGCGGTCGAACTTGCCGTATTCACTGCCCAGCTGCATCAGCTGCTGGTAATCGCTGAACAGCCGCTTCGCTTCGTCCTGGACGATCTCGGAGTCGAAGAAAGCCATGGGGACGTCTGCTCCGGACTGCGGGAGAGATCGATTCTGCAGAGACCGGGCACCCCTGGGGAGTGCGGATCCACGTATCGCGGTGCCCGGCCCGCCATGGCCGATACCGAAATGGAGCCGATTCCCTTGTGAAGATGGCTGGCCCCCATCGCTGGGGTGTCCCCGCCGCTGCGCCCGTGGACCTCACCCCCCTGCTGCCCCAGGTGCGTGACGACCTCAGCCGGGGACTGGCGCTGCTCAACGGTGTCCGGCTGGTGCTGTGCCTGGGCAGCCGGGCCCAGATCACCCTGCTGATGGGCACGCCCGCCCGGATCCTGGGGGCCGCCACCACCGCCGCCGAGGGGCTCGCCCAGGTGCGCCGCCATCGACCCGCCCTGCTGCTGGTCAGCGACCGGCTGGAGGAGGGCTGCGGCGTCGACCTGGTGGTGCAGGTCAAGGCCCGCCACCCCGAGGTCCGCACCCTGCTGCTGGTGACCCAGGAGCACCGCTTCGCCCGGATCCGCCAGGCCCTGCAGGCGGGCTGCGACGGCATCGTGTCGGAGTCGCGGCTGCTCGGCTCCGGCCTCCAGGCCCTGCATGCCGTGCTCAGCGGCGACCTGTACCTCGACCGTGCGCTGGTCGGGGCGGTCCTGGCGGACCAGGAGCCCGGCGGTGACGCCGCCGAGCCGCTCAGTGCCCGGGAGCGGCAGGTGCTCGAGCGGGTGGTGCACGGCCTGACGAACCACGAGATCGCCGGGGAGCTGATGGTTTCCGTCGACACCATCAAGACCCACGTGCGCAACGTGCTGCTCAAGCTGCGGGTCCGGGGCCGGATCCAGGCGGTGGTGATCGGCCTGCAGCTGGGCCTGGTCGACTGGCCCCGACCGGGAGGCACCCGCTAGTTTCAGGCCCGACGTGCGCGCGCTTGGGCCTCCATGGCAGGACGCCACTGGCTGGATCCCCTGGCCCGCCGCCTGCTGGAGGCCACCGGCCAGCTGCCGCCGCTGCCGCCATCACCGCCGCAGCCAGGGGCCGCCGGGACTGGGGCCGCCGGGATGGGCGCTGAAGAAGCGGTCGAGCGGGAACTGCTCGCCCTCAAGCTGGCCCTGAACCCGGCGCTGCGGTTCCGGGATGGGGCCGAGGTGCGCCAGGCGGCTGCCCTGGGCTGGAGCCTCGAGGTCAACCTCGCCGAGGCCGGCGACTGGCTGCGGCTGCCCGGCTGCCCCCCTGAGCTGGTGGACCGGCTGATCCGGCTTCAGGGCGAGGGTCAGCAGTGGTCGGGCCCCGGGGATCTGGCCGCCGGGCTCCAGGTGTCCTCCGCCCAGGTGGGGATCTGGCTGCCGGTGCTGCGCTTCCGGCGCCGGGGCCAGCCCAGGCCTTCGCCCCTGCCGCCGCCACTGGCGATCAACCAGGCCTCTGAACGGCTGCTGCAGGAGCGGCTCGGCCTGGGGCCGGAGCGCTGCCGCTGGCTGCTGCAGGAGCGGGCCCGCCAGCCCTTCCGGGACCTGGCCGATCTCCAGCACCGCCTGGAGATCTCCCCCGAGCAGGTGGAGCGCTGGATCGGCCGGTTCCGCTACGACGCCGCCCCGGGGCCGGTGCTGCCCCCGGCCCCGGGGCGGGCCCGATGAGTCGGCAGGGGGAACTGTTTCCGGCGGCGGCGGTGGCCGGCGCCCCGCTGCCTGCTTCGCTGCCCCTGTGGCGGGAGCAGCTGCTCGCCTGGCAGGCCCGACTCGCCGACCATCAGGCGCCGCTCTATGCCGCCACCGGTGCCGCCGCCGCTGCCGCCGCCCCCCTCCAGCAGGGGCAGCTCTTCCCCGTCCCCGCCGACCCCGGCGATCCCCTGGAGCAGGCGCGGCGCCTCGATCCCCTCAGCCTCAGCCCCCAGAGCCTGTCCTTCTGGCGCTGGCCCCGGCTTCCCCAGCAGGGGGCGGCCCTCTATCTGGTGATGGATCGCCCGCCCCAGCTGTCGCTGCCCCTGTTGCTCTACGTCGGCGAGACGGGCCGGGCCGACCAGCGCTGGAAGGGCGACCACGACTGCAAGGACTATCTGGCGGCCTACGGCGAGGCCCTGGCGCGGGCGGGCCTGGAGGCGCGGCCGAGCATCCGCTTCTGGTCGGACGTGCCGGCGGCGGTCGCCCCCCGCCGGGCCCTGGAGCAGGCCCTGATCCGGCGCTGGCTGCCCCCCTTCAACAAGGAGACGCGGGACCGCTGGGCCACCCCGTTCACGGCCGATCCCGCCTGAATTCCAGGGCTGGCCTGGCTACGATCACGGGCCGCCTGCGCTGGGTCCATGGAGTTTCGCTGTCTTGCCGTTGACCGGGACGGCCAACGTCCCCTCACGGAGAGCTGGACGGGGGACACCCTGGTGGTGGGTCTGTTCGCCGGCGGCGGCAGCGGCGACGGGCGGGACCTGGTCGAGGAGCTGGTGGGGGAAGCCCTCGAGGGCTGGCTGCAGCGCCGCCGCTTCGAGGCCAAGAGTGGCCAGACGATCACCCTGGAGCGGCCCGGCGGCACCCCGGCGACGCTGATCCTGGTGGGCCTGGGGGATCCGGCCGAGTTCGGGCTGGACGCCCTGCGCCAGGCCGGTGCCGGTGCGGCCCGCACGGCCGCCAGCGCCGGTGCCGAGGAGCTCGGCCTGTGGTTCCCGCTGGAGGGGCTCGAGCCGGCGGCGGCGGCGGCGGCGATGGCGGAGGCGGTGCGGCTCGGCCTCTATGACGACCAGCGTTTCAAGAGCGAGGCCGAGCCCCGCCCCCTGCCGGCCCGGGTGACCGTGCTCGGGCTGGGGGAGGCCGCGGCGGCGGGCCTGGCCCATGTGGCAGCCACCTGCAGCGGCGTGGAACTGGCCCGGCGGCTGGTGGCGGCTCCGCCCAACAAGGCGACCCCCCAGTCGCTGGCCGACGAGGCCGCCGCCATCGCCGACGCCTTCGGGCTCGAGCTCAAGGTGCTGGAGCGGGCCGACTGTGAGGCCCTCGGCATGGGGGCCTACCTGGGGGTGGCCCAGGGCTCCGACCTGCCCCCCAAGTTCATCCACCTCACCATCAGGCCCACCGGAGAGGTGACCCGGCGGGTGGTGCTGGTGGGCAAGGGGCTCACCTTCGATTCCGGCGGCTACAACCTCAAGACGGCCGGCTCCCAGATCGAGATGATGAAGTACGACATGGGCGGCAGCGCCGCGGTGCTGGGGGCGGCCCGCGCCATCGCCGAGATCCGTCCCGCCGGCCTGGAGGTGCACGTGATCGTGGCCAGCTGCGAAAACATGATCAGCGGCGGCGCCATCCACCCGGGTGATGTGCTCACCGCCTCCAACGGCAAGACCATCGAGATCAACAACACCGACGCGGAGGGGCGCCTCACCCTGGCCGACGCCCTCGTCTACGCCTGCGGCCTGGAGCCCGATGCCATCGTCGATCTCGCCACCCTCACCGGCGCCTGCGTGATCGCCCTGGGCGAGGAGATCGCCGGACTCTGGTCCCCCAGTGACGGCCTGGCCGAGGCCCTGATCGCCGCCGGCACGGCCGGTGGCGAGGCCCTCTGGCGCATGCCCCTGCGCGGTTCCTACAAGAAAGGGCTCAAGAGCCACGTCGCCGACATGAAGAACACCGGCCCGCGGCCCGGGGGCTCGATCACCGCCGCCCTCTTCCTGCAGGACTTCGTGACCCGGGGGCTGCCCTGGGCCCACCTCGACATCGCCGGCACCGTCTGGAGCGACAAGGCGAGGGGGCTGGATCCGGCGGGGGCCACCGGCTTCGGGGTGCGCACCCTGGTGGCCTGGCTGGTGGCGGGCGCCGCGGTCTGAACGGCAGCGCCGCCGTCCCCGGCGGCTTTGGCGGCCGGAGCTTGCGGCCTAGGTTTGCTTCCAGACCAGACAACGCATCGCCCCATGGCCGTTCACAAGATCCGCTGGTACGTGAAGGCCCAGCTCGGTGTGCTCCTGCTCCCCGCCGGGCTCTGCCTCTTCGGGGAGGGGGTGATCCGCAAGGGCATCCAGACCTGGTCGGCCCTGGCGGCGGCGGCCGACCAGGGGCAGTCGCTGCCGGAGGCCGGCCCCTGGGTCTGGTACGGGGCCCTGGGCCTGATCCTGATCAACGCCGGGGTCGGACTGATGATCGAGAGCGGCCTGCTGCGTGGCTATCCCCGCACCCCGCCCCGGGCCTGAGCCACCCCTCAGACCGCCACCGGCTCGGTGTCGCCCCTGCCGGGGATGTGGGCGTGCAGTTCGGCGGGGGATTCGAGGCGGTGGATCTGCCAGGTGGCCTTGTCACCGAAACGGGCCTGGAGCTTGTCGAGATCGTCGGACGCCTGCCTCGGGCTCGCGTAGGGCCCGATGTGGCGCGTCTGCAGACCGTCCCGGATGGTCAGCAGATACATACAGAAGCCCTCCGGTGATGGAACAAACGCTAAGGCATTTTCCCGGTCGCGACAGGGGGGGAAGGGCTGTTCGGATTCCCCTGCGGCTGATCGGCATCACCGCCGATGTACGCCCTGCCAAAGGCCCGTCAGAAGGGCTCCGGCGCTGGCTCAGCCGCCCTGCCAGCGCTGGCTGGTGCGGGCCCGCCGGCCCCAGACCGTGTCCAGGCGCCGGTCGCGGCCGCAGGACCAGCGGTAGTAGTTGTACCGGACGCCGTTCCGCTTGGCGTAGTTCTGGTGGTAGCCCTCCGCCGGCCAGAACTTCGCCAGGGGCCGGATCGTCACTTTGATCGCCGCCGCCGGCTTGCCCAGCTCCCGGGCGGCCGCCACCAGGCTGTTGCGGGCCTCCACGGCCTGGTTGGCGCTGGTGGTGAAGATCACGGGCCTGTAGGAATCGCCGCGGTCGCAGAACTGGCCGCCGCCGTCGAGGGGGTCGATGTTGCGCCAGTAGGCCCGCAGCAGGGTGTCGTAGCGGATCTCGGTGTTGTCGAAGCGCACCCGGACCACCTCCTGATGGCCGCTTCCGCCGGCCGAGACCTGCCGGTAGGTGGGGTTGGCCCCCTTGCCGCCGCTGTAGCCGCTCTCCACGTCGAGGACCCCGGGGAGCACCTCCAGATCGTGCTCCAGGCACCAGAAGCAGCCCCCGGCCAGCACGGCCTCCTCGGTGGCCGCCAGGGCCGGTGCCACCGGCCCGCCGAGGGCGAGCAGCAACCCCAGCAGCAGCGCGATCAGTCGCATGGCGTGTGTCCCGAGAACGGTTCGAGGATGGCCGTCGCCGCCCGGCGGGTGACGCCCGGCTCCCCCAGCTTCTGCCGCAGCCGAACGTAGCCCTCCTGCACCCGCTCCCGTGCCCCGGAGGCGGGATCGAACAGGGGCAGCAGGGCCGCCAGGATGGCGTCCGGGGTGAAATCGTCCTGCAGCAGTTCCGGCACGAGCCGTTCCTCCAGCACCAGGTTCACCGGGGAGATGTGGGCCACGTTGAAGTGGATCACATGTTTCGCCAGGAACGCCGTCGGCCGGCTCACCCGGTAGCCGGTCACCTGGGGCACCCCCCGCAGGGCCAGTTCCAGGTTGGCGGTGCCGGATTTGGTCAGGGCGGCGTCGGCCGCGGCACAGAGCAGGGGCCGCAGGGCATCGGCCTCACCGGCCGGGATCACCCGCACCGCCGTGGCTCCTGCCGCCCGCATGGTCTCGGCCAGGACCGCCTCGAACCCCGGCAGGCCGGCGGGAAGCAGCACCTGCAGGTCGGGATGCTGCCGCTGCAGCAGGGCCACCGCAGCGGCCATCGGCGGCAGCACGTAGCGCAGCTCCTGCCGCCGCGAGGCGGGCAGCATCAGCAGCACCGGCGCCTCCGCCGGCAGGCCCAGCCGCTGGCGGGCGTCCTGCCGGGAGGGGCGCTGCTGCAGGGTGTCGATCAGGGGGTGGCCCACCCAGGTGACCTGGGCGCCGCGTGCGGCGTAGAAGCTGGCCTCCTCCGGGAAGATCGCCAGAATGCGGTCGGTGAAGCCGATCAGCCGGGTGGTGCCGCCGTCGCCCAGGCGGAAGGCCCACTCCTGGGGAGCGATGTAATAGGTGATGGGCACATGGGGGTACAGCCGCCGCAGGCGCAGGCCCAGGTTCACGTTGGCCCCCATGTAGTCGATCAGGACCACCGCATCGGGGGGGTGCTGCTTCAGCCAGCGGCGCACCCTGGCCTGCAGCTTGAGGGTGGGAATGACCAGCGGGATCGGCTCCCACAGACCGATGGCCCCGAGTTTGGTGGTGTCCGCCAGGAGCTGGGCCCCGGCCCGCTCCATCCGACTCCCCCCGAGGGCCACCACATCGAGGGGCAGGGAACGGCGGGCCGCCTCCTCGTGCAGGGCCTTGACCAGCAGGGAGCCCTGCAGATCACCGGAAACCTCCCCGGTGCTGACCAGCAGTCGCACCATCAGCGCTGGGCCGGCAGCGGTCCGCGCCGGCCCGGCCCCACCGAGGCCTCCAGAAAGGCGCACAGCTCGTCGGCCGCGGCCAGCAGGGGCCGCTCCCTGGCCTGGCGCAGGGCGGCGGCCAGCACCAGATCGCTGCGGTAGATGAGGGTCCAGAGATCCTGCAGCTGGCGGAACTGGGCGCCGTCGTCCAGCAGGGCCATGCCGCTGCGGCGCAGGCCGACGCGGTTCAGTCCCCGGATGCGGCCGGGGTGGCCCTCCACCGTCATGAACGGGGGCACGTCCCGGTCGATGCGGCTCATGCCGCCCACCATGGCCAGGCTGCCGATGTGGACGAACTGGTGGATGCCGAGCACGCCGCCGATCACGGCCCGCTCACCGATCACCACGTGGCCCGCCACGGCCACCCCGTTGGCGATGACGATGCGGTCGGAGAGCTGGCAGTTGTGGCCGATGTGGCTGTAGGCCATCAGCAGGTTGCCGTTGCCCAGCACGGTCCGCTCGCCCTCGGCGGTGGCGCGGTTGATGGTGACGCACTCCCGGATCGTGTTCTCATCGCCCATCACCACTTCGGTGGGGGCGCCGCCGTACTTGAGGTCCTGGGGCTCGAGGCCGATGCAGGCCCCCGGGAAGATCCGGTTGCCCTTCCCCATCCGCACCCGCCCGTCGATCACCACGTGGGGACCGATGCGGCTGCCCTCGCCGATCTCCACCTCCGGACCGATCACCGCATAGGGGCCGATCTCCACACCGGAGGCCAGCCGGGCCCTCGGATCGACCAGGGCGGTGGGATGCACCGATGTCGTCATGGCTGCACTCGACATCGCGTCAGTCCACGAGCGAGAACATCAGCTCGCCGGAGCAGACCCGCTCGCCATCGACGGTGGCGGTGGCCTGCACCTTGCCGAAGCGCTTGCGCTTGAGGCTGAGCAGTTCGCAGGTGATCAGCAGCTGGTCGCCGGGAACGACGGGCCGCCGGAAGCGGACCCCGTCGATGCCGGCGAAGACGAACAGCCCCTTGGGCAGATCCGGCATCTGGGTGACGATCAGGCCGCCCACCTGGGCCATGGCCTCGACGATCAGCACGCCCGGCATCAGGGGCCGGCCGGGGAAATGGCCCTGGAACTGCGGTTCGTTGAAGGTGACGTTCTTCAGGGCCACCGCCCGCTGGCCGGGGACGTACTCGATGACCCGATCCACCAGGGCGAAGGGATAGCGATGGGGCAGCAGGTTGAGGATCTGTTCGCTGCTGAGCACCACGGACCGGGCCGTGTCCGCAGCGGGGCCCGCGGGCGTGGCGGGGGCAGCGGCCGTGGCGGCCTCGGGAGCGGCGGAGGGAAGAACGGTCAAGGATTCAGTGGGTCGGTACGGGTACGGGCAGGCGGGGCGCCTGGGCCGCAAGGGCCGCGGCCATGGCGGTGTGCAGGCCATGGGAACCGCGGTAGGCAAAGACATGGGCCGTCGGCAGGCCCACCAGCGCCAGATCTCCCAGCAGGTCCAGCAGCTTATGGCGCACCGGTTCGTCGGCGAAGCGCAGGGGCGGATTCACCCAGTGGTCCCCGTCACAGACCAGGGCATTGTCGAGGGCGCCGCCGCGGATCAGGCCCGCCGCCAGCAGCTGCTCCACCTGCTCCCGGAAGCCGAAGGTGCGGGCCGGCGCGATCTCGGACACGAAGCTCTCGGGGGTGAGATCGAGGGCATAGAGCTGGCGGCCGATGGCCGCCTGGGGAAACTCGATCGCCGCCGCCAGCCGCAGCCGGTCGTTGGGCAGGGCGGTCACGAACCCCAGCCCCTGGCCCAGGGTGAGGGGCAGCGGGGGCAGCGGGGGCTCGATGCGCTCGCCCCGTTCGCTGAGGCCCGCCTCGGCGATCGCTTCCACCCAGGGCAGGCCGGAGCCGTCGAGCAGGGGGATCTCCTCCCCGTCCACCCACAGTTCCGCCTGGCTCACCCCGGTGCCGGCCAGGGCCGCCAGCAGATGCTCCACCGTCGCCAGGCGGCGATCGCCGAGCTGCAGGCAGGTGCAGAGGCGGGTGTCGCTGACCTGGGTGGGGCCGAGACGCTGCAGGGGGCGTTCAGGCGCATCCAGCCAGCCCAGCCAGTAGCCGGGCCGCTCCGAGGGGCCGAGACGGACCCGGGAGATGGCGCCGCTGTGCAGCCCGACCCCGGTGCGCTCCACGCAGGAGCGCAGGGTCCAGGCCTGGCGATAGTCGCTGGGCCAGCTGGTCACTAGAACTTCCAGCCCACGCCGAGGTTGAAGCGCCACTCGCCGGTGAAGTCCTGGCTGGCCACCTCCAGGCGCAGCGGGCCGACGGGGGTGGTGACGATCAGGCCGGTGCCGATCGAGAAGCCGGAACCGGGCTTGTTGAGCAGGCCGCCGAGGTTGCCCGGCACCTTCGTCTGGCTGCCGAAGGTGGTGCCGCCGTCGATGAACAGCTCGCCGCTGACGATGCTGAACAGGGGGAAGCGGTATTCGATCGTGGCCTCGCCGAAGCTGCGGCCGACGCCGAGATCGCAGTCGAAGTAGCCCCGCACCGAGTTGCCGCCGCCCAGGCAGAAGGCCTCGTAGGGCGGCAGGTCGCCGATCACCGTGCCGGCGGACACCTGGAAGGCCAGGGCCTGCTTGCAATCCTCGGTCTCGCCGGCCTTCGGCCGGCAGCCCTTGTAGAACTTCAGCCAGCGCACCGGGATGTAGTGGGTGAAGCTGCCCCTGATCCGGTTGAAGGTGGGGGAATCGGGGCCCACAGAGAAGAACTGCTCGGTGCCGATGCTGAGGAAGTTGCCCTGGGTGGGGTTGCGGGGATCGTTGAGGGTGCTCATCGTCGCCGCCAGCCGCAGGCCCACCAGCTGGTTGCGGGCGGCGCAGTTGTAAGCGAGGCAGATGAACGAACTGGTGGGGGCGGCCAGCAGCGAGGTGGCTTCGTTCGGGGTGGCCAGAGCGAAGCGGCGGGAGGTGCCTGAGAAGTCCATCGGCGTGGCCACCTGGCCGGTCAGCCCCAGCAGCACCGTCCAGGGCGCCCGCTTGAAGGGGTTGCCACCGTTGAGGGGACGCACGAACTGGACGTTGGCCCCGACGCGCTGGATCAGCACGCTGTTGCCGTCGAACTGGAACCAGCTGAGGTTCTGGCCGCTGGTCTCGGCGGCGATGCGGGCCGCCGTCACCGACGGGAAGACGTCGAGGAGGGGGTTGAACGGCGAGAAGATGTTGTAGGCGACCTGGGTGCCCGGGGCCTGGTAGAAGTCGGAAACGGTGAAGAAGTTGCCGTTGTTCTGGCTCTGGAACACCTGGGGGGCGTCCCGGCTGACGAAGGCCTTGAAGCGGAAGGCCGTCCGGTACTTGTCCCCCTTGATCCAGGGGTCGCTGAAGGAGATGTCGGCCAGGCCGCCGAACTGGCCGTAGGTGAAGCTGGTGGAGAGGTCCCAGGCCCGGCCGAACAGGTTGCTGTCCTGCACCTGGATCTGGCCGAAGACGCCCTGGCTCTGGCTGTAGCCCAGACCGCCGGAGAGGGAGCCGGTCGACTGCTCGACGACCCCCAGCACGATCACCACCGAGCCGGGATCCTCCGGTTCAGGGCGCAGGGTCACCTTGACGTCGCTGAACAGGCCGGTGCCGTACAGGCGCTTGAGGTCGTCCTCCAGGTTGCGGCGGTTGAAGATCTCGCCGGTCTTGATGGAGATCTCCCGGGTGATCACCCACTCCTTCGTCTTGCCCTTGATCGGCTGGCCCTTGTCGTTGGTGGCCGATCCCTCCTTGTTGAGGAACTGGACCTCCACGCCCTTCACCGTGCCCTGGCGCACCAGCAGCTGCACGTCGCCGTCGGGTCCGATCCGGGAGGGGCCGGTGACGCGGGCCAGGGAGAAGCCCTGGTCGGCGTACCACTTCTGCAGCTCCTGCATGCGGCCCTGCAGGGTCACCAGGTTGAGGGTCTTGCCGTAATCGCTGGCGAAGGTGTCCTGCACCACCGTTTCCGGCACCTTGGCGTCGGCCGGATCCAGGCTCACCTTGGTGAGCACGGGGTTGGGCACCACCGAGACCACCAGCCGCACCCCCAGGGGGCCGTCCTGGGGCTGGATCCGCACGTCGGAGAACCAGCCCGTGGCATAGATGGCCTGCAGGTCCGTTTCCAGCTCGCTGCGGGTGATGGCGTTGCCAGGGGTCACCGCCATGGCGGCATAGGCCGCCAGCTCGAGACGCTCACGCTCGGGATGGTCGGCCAGGCCTTCGATCACCACCTCGCTGATCAGCACCCGGGGTTCGGTGGAGGCCGAAGGGGTGGGGGCCGGGCCCAGGGAGGGCTTGCCGGGCCGGTCGTCGCGGGCGGCGGGGGGGCTGGGCGTGGCGCCGGGGGTGGCGGCCGGTGCGGGAGTGGTCGCGGGGGCCGGTGTGGCTGCGGGGGCGGGCGTCACCGGGGTCGCCCCGGCCGGAGGGGTGGCGTCCGCCGGACCGGCGAAGGGATCGGCACCGGCCTGGGCCAGTGAGCCTGCGGGGGCCTGGCCCACGGCGCCTGCGCCGGCCTGGGCCACGGGGCCTGCGGGGGCCTGGCCCTTGCCGGGGGGACTTTCGGCGGCCCGGGCCTGGCCGCCGGCCAGCAGCAGGGCCACGAGCAGGGGCAGGGAGGCGGTCGCCGCCCGGGGCGTGACGCTTCGAAGGATGTGGGGCCTGCCGAGGCGAACGCCAATCATGGATGTCGTCTGCAGAGCGGCCAGGCCGCAAATTCCGCTGACCTTACCCGTAGACCCGCGCTTCGGGACAGACCCCTTGGACCCGTTTGAGGACCTCCCCGTAGGCCTCGACAACGCCGCCCAGGTCCTGGCGGAATCGGTCCTTGTCCAGGATCCGCTCCTGGGCATCGCTCACGGCCCGGTTCCAGAGGCGGCAGGTGTCGGGGCTGATCTCGTCCGCCACCACCAGTGCGCCGTCGGCGGTGAACCCCAGTTCGATCTTGAAATCCACCAGTTCGAGCTCCACCCGGGCGAACAGATCGCGCAGGGCGTCGTTGACCCGGAAGGCCAGTTCCCGGATCGCCCCCAGCTGGTCGGGCGTGAGCAGCTGCAGGCGCTCCAGCCGCGCTTCGCTGAGCAGCGGATCCCCCAGGGCGTCGTCCTTGTAGTACAGGTCGAGCAGGGGCGGATCCAGGGGGGTGCCTGCCGGGATCGGCATCTGGCGGCAGAGGGAACCGGCGGCCACGTTGCGCACCACCACCTCCACCGGCACCACCCGCACCGGCCGCACCATCATCCAGTGGTCCCCCTGCAGACCCAGGTAGTGGGTGGGCACCCCAAGCCGCTCGAGGTGCTCGAACAGCAGGGCGGAGATGCGGCAGTTCAGGGCCCCCTTGCCCAGGAGCTGGGCCTTCTTGAGGGCATTGAAGGCCGTGGCGTCGTCCTTGTACTCCACCGCCACCAGGTCGTCCTGGTCCGTGGCGTACACCCGCTTCGCCTTGCCTTCGTAGAGGAGGGGGCCGGTGGCAGGGGAGAGGGTCATGGGGCAGGGGAAGGGGTCGGGGCCGGAGTAGGGGTCGGGGCCGGGGTCGGAGTCGGGTCCGGCACCGCAAGGTCGGCGGCGTGGCCGCCCGGATCCCGGGGGGAGCGCAGCCGGATCTCCAGCTGGCGGGTGCGCGGCGCCGCCGCCGGATCCTCGCGCCGCCAGCGCCATTCGCCGTAGGCGTCGTCGATGCGCCCGCTGAGCCGCAGGCGCCTGGCCACGGCCCGCTCCGAGGGCAGGGCGGCCTGGGTGTCCAGCAGCTCGGCCACCAGCCCCCAGGCCTTCGCCGCCGCCGCCTGCTCCAGGGCCGCCTCCAGCAGGGCCTCCCGCTGGGACGCCGGCAGCTCCGCCAGCAGACCCACCGCCTGCTGCAGCCGCAGAGCCCCGCCCAGGCCGCCCTGGCGGGCCCGGACCAGCAGTTCGCCGCCGACCCTGGGGAAGCCCCTCGATTCCAGGTGCAGGGCCAGCAGCTCCAGGGCCGAGCGGCTGATCACGGTGCCATCCTCCCGGCGCTGCAGCGGCAGGGCGATGCCATCGAGGGACGTGCCGCTCTCCTTCCGCAGCCGTTCCAGGGCCAGGGCCGCCCGGCGGTGGTCCAGTCCGGCGGCGGCGGCCCGCCACTGCAGCTGCAGCCACTGGACCCGCTCGGCTCCGGCAGCCGGGCCGTAGCGGTTGAGCACGTCCATGGCCTCGCTGGGCGCCCGGCAACTGAGCAGCACGTCGGCATTGGCCAGCACCACCTCCAGGGGCTGGGGGGCCGGATGCAGCGTCAGCAGCCGCTGCTGCAGCTGCCGAAGCCGCTCGAGCTGATCGGCCTCGGCGCTCTGCCGGCAGGCCACGTCGATCTGCTCCAGATCCCCGTCGCGGAGCAGGTCGGCGAACTCCTTGTCGGTGAGGAGGGGCGGCCGCTCCTCGACGGCCTCCCCCGTGGGTTCCGCCGGCCCGCTGGGGCTGGCTTCAGTGGCGGTGGTCGCCGCTCCCGCTGGGGCGGGTTTTGTCACCGCCGCCTCCGGCCCAGGGGCCGCGGCACGGGCTGCCGCCGGCCCGATCCCCGGGAGCAGACCCATCAACGCCAGGGCTCCGAGGCCGCCGAGAACGGACCAGCCGCGGCCCAGCCGGGGCGCCGGCGGGACGGGGGTCGGCCCGGATCCGCTGGGCGGCACGGCAGTCGAGGCGGCGGTCGGGGAGAATGGCAAAGGGGAGTGGCAGCAAGGCTGGTGAGGGCGACCGGTGCAGCACCCGTGCCGGCGCACAACCTAGGGGAGCTCTCCACCCCGATCCACCCCCGTTCTGCTTCCCCTCCGCCCCATGGCCCCGTTGACCGCTTCCGACGCTTCCCTCCCGTCCCCGGTGCCGGCCCGGATCCTGGTGGTGGGCGGCGGTGGCCGCGAGAACGCCCTGGGCTGGGCCCTGGCGCGCTGCCCGGGGGTGGAGCAGGTGCTGGTGGCGCCCGGCAACGGCGGCACCGCCGCCCTGGCGGGCTGCGGCCAGCTGGCCATCGCCGAAACCGACCATGGCGCCCTGGCGGCGGCCTGCCATGCGCACGCCATCGACCTGGTGGTGGTGGGACCGGAGGCGCCCCTGGCGGCCGGCCTGGCGGACCGGCTGCGGGCGGAGGGGCTGGCGGTCTTCGGTCCCGGGGCCGACGGGGCCCTGCTGGAGGCCAGCAAGCGCTGGGCCAAGGACCTGATGCAGGAGGCGGGCGTGCCCACGGCGGGCTACTGGGCGGCGACGGATCGCAAGCAGGCCCTGGAGGCCCTCGAACGCCATGGCCGCCCCCTGGTGGTGAAGGCCGATGGCCTGGCCGCCGGCAAGGGCGTGACGGTGGCCGACAGCCTCGAGCAGTGCCGCGACGCCATCGAGGAGGTGTTCGCGGGCCGCTTCCAGAGCGCTGCCCCCGGGGAAGCCGCCGCCGCCCCCTCCCTGGTGCTGGAGGAGCGCCTGCACGGCCCGGAGGTGTCGGTGTTCGCCCTCACCGATGGTCGCTCCATGGTGCTGCTGCCTCCGGCCCAGGACCACAAGCGCATCGGCGAGGGGGACACGGGCCCCAACACCGGCGGCATGGGGGCCTACGCCCCGGCCCGGCTGCTGGACGCGGCGGGACTGGAGCAGGTGCGCCAGCTGGTGCTGGAGCCGATCCTGGCGGCCCTGCGGGCCCGGGGCATCGACTACCGCGGCGTGATTTTCGCCGGCCTGATGCTCACCGAGGCCGGCCTGCGGGTGATCGAGTTCAACTGCCGCTTCGGCGATCCGGAGTGCGAGACCCTGATGCCCCTGCTCGGCCCGGAACTGGCCCGGGTGCTCCTGGCCTGCGCCACCGGCCGCCTGGAGGAGGCCCCCCCGCTGACGATCGCGCCGCGCTGCAGCGCCTGCGTGATCGCGGCCGCCGAGGGCTATCCCGGCGAGGTGCGTCGCGGCGATGCGATCCACGGCGATCTGGGGGACGCCCCCGATCGGCAGCTCTTCCATGCCGGCAGCCGCCGCACCGAGGCGGGCCCCGTGGTCACGGCGGGCGGCCGGGTGCTGGCGGTGGTGGCCCAGGCCGACGACTTCGACACGGCCTTCGAGCGGGCCTATGACGGCCTGGAACGGGTGGGTTTCGAGGGCATGGTCTACCGCCGCGACATCGGCCACCAGGTGCGGTCGCAACGCCCGGCCCTGCCATGACCCGCTCCGTTTCCGGTCCCACCCTGGGCGGCAGCGAGGACGCCGGAGCCTTCAGCCTCTGGCGGGCGCGGCTGCAGCGCTGGTGGGCGGAGTTCAGCCTCCAGACCAAGCTGCTGGCGGTCGCCACCCTCGTGGTGAGCCTGCTGATGACGGGCATCACCTTCCTGGCCCTCAACGGCATCCAGCGCGATGCCCGCATGAGCGACACCCGCTTCGCCCGGGATCTCGGGCTGCTGCTGTCGGCCAACGTCACCCCCCTGGTGGCGGAGGGCAACGACCGGGAACTGGCCTCGGTGGCCGAACGCTTCTGGCAGTCCAGCCGCAGCCTTCGCTACATCTTCTTCGCCGATTCCGACGGGGTGATCTACCTCGGCATCCCGATGGGCGGCAGCACCGGCATGGGCGAGCGCGTGCTCAGCCGGCGCCTGGAGCTGCCGGCCGACATCCAGCGCCGCCCCGACAACCCCCTGATCCGCCAGCACCTCACCCCTGACGGCCAGGTCACCGACGTGTTCGTGCCGATGGTGAGCGACGGCCGCTACCTGGGGGTGGTGGCCCTGGGCATCAACCCCAACGAGACGCTCCTGGCCAGCGCCGCCCTCACCCGGGAGGTGACGGTGGCGGTGTTCATCTCGATCTGGGTGCTGGTGATCCTGGGCTCGGTGTTCAACGCCCTCACCATCACCCAGCCGGTGAAGGAGCTGCTGCGGGGGGTGCGATCGATCGCCGGGGGCAACTTCGAGACCCGCATCGCCCTGCCGGTGGGTGGGGAGCTGGGGGAACTGCTCAACGGCTTCAACACCATGGCCTCCCAGCTGGAGGTCTACAAGGCGGCCAACATCGAGGAGCTCACCGCCGCCCAGGTGAAGCAGCAGTCGCTGATCGCCACCATGGCCGATGGGGCCGTGCTGCTCGATGCCGAGGGGCGGATCGTGCTGGCCAACCCCACCGCCCGCCGCCTGTTCCGCTGGGAGGGCCGCAACCTGGAGGGCAGCGAGCTGGCCGCCGAACTGCCGGACCGGCTGGCGATGGAACTGCACGATCCGCTGGAGAGCCTGATCATCAGCGAGCGGGACACCACCGAGGTGCGCTGCAGCTTCGGGGATCCCCCCCGCACCCTGCGCATCGTGCTCCAGTCGGTGCGGGATGCCAGCGGCGAGAGCCTCAAGGGCATCGCCATGACGATCCAGGACCTCACCCGGGAGGTGGAGCTGAATGCGGCCCAGAGCCGCTTCATCAGCAACGTGTCCCACGAGCTGCGCACCCCCCTGTGCAACATCAAGAGCTACGTGGAGACGCTCCATGACATGGGCGACCTGCTCAGCGCCGAGGAGCAGAAGGAGTTCCTGAGCATCGCCAACGCCGAGACCGACCGCCTCTCGCGTCTGGTCACCGACGTGCTCGACCTGTCACGGCTGGAGTCCGACCGGGTCTGGCAGCTGGAGCCCATGGACCTGGCCCCGGCGATCGAGCAGACCCTGCGCACCTACCGGCTCAACGCCGAGGAGAAGGGGGTGATGTTGCTGTTCGCCGGCGATCAGCACCTGCCCCGGGTGCGGGGCAACTGGGATCTGCTGCTGCAGGTGTTCGACAACCTGGTGGGCAACGCCCTCAAGTTCACCCGCAGCGGCGGCCAGCTGCTGCTGCGCGCCTACCCCTGGCCCGACCACTGCCCGCTGGATCCCGACGGCGAAGCCGAGCACCATCCCTCCTGCACCCTCACCTCGCGCCTGCCGCGGCTGCGGGTCGAGATCGCCGACACCGGCTGCGGCATCTCCGAGGCCGACCAGGCGCGGATCTTCGAGCGCTTCTTCCGGGTCGAGAACGCCGTGCACACCGAAGCCGGCACCGGGCTGGGGCTCTCGATCGTGCGGGGCATCCTCGAGAAGCACGGCAGCCAGGCCCGGATGGCCAGCGAGCCCGGGGTGGGCACCACCTTCTGGTTCGACCTGCCCCTGGAGGAGGCCGACGGTGATGAACTGCGGGTCCAGGCGGAGCGCTCCGCCTCCCTGGCGGAGATCGAAGCGGAGCGAAGGATCCCCGCCTAGGTGCCCCTGGTCGGGTTCAGCTCTCGCCGTCGACGCTGCGCATGATCCGGCCCAGGTCGGCACGTTCGTCGGTGGTGATCCGATGGGGAACGCCGCTGATGATGCGCTCGAAATTGGCGAAGGAATCCTTGATCTCCGGCCCGTTGCCCGTGATCACGAATTCCCGGATGCCCTTGTCGTGCCAGGAGCCGCGCATCTTGAACACGTTCAGGGCCCGGGCCATTTCACCGCGGATCTCCACATACTGCAGCAGCAGAATGGTGTCGGTGATGGTGGAGATGTGGGAGTCGGTGATCGAATGGCTTCCCATGAACTCCTCGGAGGTGTTGGTGAAGAAGCCAGCGATTTCCTCCTGTTTGGCATAGCCCGTCACCCCGATCACGAACTGCCGGAAGGCGTTGTGGCTGACACCACGAGCCAGGGCGGAGAGGGAATCGATCGCCATCCGGGACGGCTTGAACTGGCTGATCTCCGTCTTGATGATCTGCAGGTGATCCTCAAGGCCGGTGGATTCCGGATAGGCGCAGATGATCTTGAGCAGGCCGTCCTGCTCCATCTGCTCGAAATCGATGCCCCAGCTGGTGGCGTTGCGCAGCAGCTGGGAGCGGGATTCCTCGTAGGCGAACAGGATCGCCCGCTCCTTGCTGCGGCAGGCGTCCTCCACGAACTTGCTGACCAGCAGGGTCTTGCCGGTGCCGGTGGCACCGGTCGCCAGGATGATGGAGTCCTTGAAGAAGCCCCCGCCGCACATCTCATCGAGCCGGGGAACGCCGGAGCTCAGGCGCACGTTGGAGGACCGCTGGGTGAGGCGCATCGCCCCCAGAGGGAACACACTGATCCCGTGGGCGCCCATGGTGAAGGGGAACTCCCCCTTCATGTGGGTGGTGCCCCGGAGCTTGAGCACTTCCACCGTGCGCCGCCGCCGTTCGCCCTCCAGCACGTTGCGCAGGATCACGACGTTGTCGGAGACGAACTCCTCGACGCCGTAGCGGGCGATGGCGCCGTATTCATCGACCCGTTCGGTGGTCATCACCGTGGTGACGCCGATCTCCTTGAGCCGGGCGATCAGCCGGAAGATCTCCCGGCGTACCACGGAGATGGCGTCGTACTGCTGGAAGACGGCGGTGATGGAGTCAATCGCCACCCGCTTGGCTTTGTATTTGCGAATCGCGTAGTGGATCCGCTCAATCAGCCCGGAGAGGTCGAAGCTGCCCGACACCTCCTGGCCATCGGGGTCCGGGGAGGCATCAAGGACAAATAACTTGTTCTGTTCGACCATTTCCTGCAGGTTCCAGCCGAAGCTGGAGGCATTGCGCAGGATGTCGAGGGGCGACTCCTCGAAGGTGACGAAAATGCCGTGTTCGTTGAACTGCCGGATGCCGTTGCAGAGAAAATTCAGGGAAAAGACCGTCTTGCCGGTTCCCGAAGTTCCGCTGATCAGGGTCGATCGGCCGATCGGCAGCCCGCCATGGCAGATGTCATCGAAACCTTCGATCCCCGTGGGAAGTTTCTGCATCTGCATTCGATTGGCAGCGGCGTCGTGGTCGTTGGGATCCTGCATCGAAGAGATGGGAGCGCGAGGGGTCTGAAGGGGAACGGGGTTGACGCTGGGATGGCCTGGTCCGGAAGTCGGCGGCAGGCCTTGATCAGGGCTCAGGAGGTTTCCGGGGGAGAGGGAACATCGTCGGCTTCCAGATCATCGATGTCGAGCTTGAAATCCTCAGTGAGCTCTTCGTAAAGGAGATCGAGGCCGATCAGCACCCGGTCACGGTCGGAGAGATCGCCGATGATTCGCCGCACCGGTGGGGGCAGGATCTTCGCGAGGGTGGGGGTGGCCAGGATCTTGTCCTCCTCCGCCAGCTGGGGATTCTTGAGCACATCGATCACCTTCAGGGCGTAGACGCCGCGGAACTCGGACTCGAGGATGTCGCGCAGCGTCTTGAGGGCCCGCATCGAGTTGGGGGTGTTGCCCGCCACGTAGAGCTTGAGGATGTAGGTCTTGCGGAAGGTCATGGCTGGGACTCAGGCGGAGGGGCTGGTGGATTCGGCCACGACGGCGGGCACGATGGGCAGGTCGGGCGGGATGGAGCGTCGATACATTTCGCAGAGGTGAGCCATGACATCGAGGAGGGCCAGCCGGTAGTCCTGGAGAAAATCGTTCTTCTGTCCTTTGAGCATCAGCATCTTTCGAAACTCCTCGATCAGATTTACGTGGATCTCGACCATCTTGGTGATCGGCAGATCGGCGAAGAAGGCCGTGTTCACGAAGCTTTCGATCGCCTGGTTGGCCGCGGCGGGGTTCTTGAAGTAGCTGATCAGCAGGTCCCGGTAGGTGCGTCGCAGGGAGTCCAGCAGCTCGTTGCGTTCCTCGGCTTCCAGGTTGCGCAGGAAGCGGGAGGGATCCCGCTTGTAGTAGACGCCCAGGTAACCGAGCCGCCCGTTGAGCCGGTTCGGCAGTTTCCAGCCGTCGGGGGTGGTCGCCTTGGCTTCGCTGCCGGCGGGCAGCGTGTTGCTGCGCAGGAAACGGGAGACGGCCGCATCCAGGCTGTAGCTCAGCTGCTCCAGCTGGTCGGGCGGGAGGCGGACCTCCGCATCGTGGAACTTCACCTCGCCGTCCACCGGGCCGATCAGCACGGCCGGCAGCTCCAGGCCCTGGTCGTGGAGGCTGCCGAAGAAGGTCCCGTCGACGGCGCCCTCCTCCAGCAGGATCCCGTCGAAGTCCTCGCGGCGCTGCTCCAGCTGCTCCAGGGGCCCGGCGGCGGGATCCACCGGCACCAGCTGGTAGCGACCGCCCCTGAGCCACTGGACGCAGGCCTCGGCCAGGGCCGGGGTCTGGATGAGAGAGAGGATGTTGAGAACCGGTTGGGGCATCGACCGCTGCGGCGGGGAGATCCCCTGACCGGGCTGATTCTTGACGGAAGGGAGGCCCGGACGGGAGGATCTTAGTTCTGTCTTTCGATTCCGTGCGTCCAGGCCCAATGGTGGCTTCCTGCCGCCAGCCTGGCCACGCCCCCTGAGTGATGACCCAAGCCCCCCAGAAGGAGACCCTGAGCGCACCCGCCACCGGTGCCCAGGGCGATGCCACCGGCGCCTACGCCATCGTCGAGGCCTCCGGCCAGCAGTTCTGGCTCCAGACCGATCGTTACGTCGATCTCGATCGCCTCAATGCCGAGGTCGACAGCACCGTGACCCTGGAGAACGTGCTCCTGGTGAAGGACGCCTCCGGCACCACCCTGGGCCAGCCCTATGTGACGGGCGCCACGGTGGAGCTCAAGGTGCTGGCCCATCGCCGCGGCCAGAAGATCATCGTTTACAAAATGCGCCCCAAGAAGAAGACCCGCCGCAAGAACGGCCACCGCCAGGAGCTCACCCGGGTGATGGTCCAGTCGATCAAGGTGGGCGGCAAGGCGATCGCCTGATCGGGCCCCCGGCCTCTCCTCCAGTTCCCCCCCGTTCTCCCTTCTCTGCTCTCCCATGGCCCACAAGAAAGGCACAGGCTCCACCCGCAACGGCCGCGACTCCAACTCCAAGCGTCTCGGCGTCAAGCGTTACGGCGGTGAAACCGTCAGCGCCGGCTCGATCCTGATCCGCCAGCGCGGCACCTCCGTGATCCCGGGCGTCAACGTGGGCCGCGGCTCCGACGACACCCTGTTCGCCCTGGTGGATGGCGTCGTCAGCTTCGAATCCATCAAACGTGGCCTGCGCAACCGCAAGCGCATCAACATCGCCGTCGCCGCCTAGGCCCCCGGCAGGGGGGCGTCCGCCAGTTCGGCGCCGTCCCCCGGCACCTCCAGATAGCGCCTGAGCCAGCCCACCAGCAGGTAGAAGGGCAGGGTGTCGGCCAGGGCCGCCACCAGCTTGAACACGTAGCCGCTGGCGATGAACACGCCCAGCTGGGGCAGCACCGGCTCGTCCGGCCTGATCGGCAGCACATGGGCGGCGTAGTGGCTGATCAGCACCACCGCCGACGTGTCGACGACCTGGCTGATCAGGGTGGAGCCGTTGTTGCGCAGCCACAGGGCCTTGCCGTTGCTGAAGCGCTTCCAGAAATGGAACAGGCGCACGTCCGTGAACTGGGCGGCCATGTAGGCGGCCATGGAGGCCCCCACGGCGCCGAAGGCCAGCCGGCGCACCTCGAAGAACACCGGCACCCCGTCGGCGTGGGTGTCGGCCGGCAGGCCCGCCACCCCACCGAATCCGTCCAGGCCCGGCAGGATGCCACCGAGCCACAGCACCAGGACGATCCAGCCGTTGAGCATCAGACCCACCCACACCACCTGGGAGGCGCGCCGTTCGCCCCAGATCTCGCTGATCAGGTCCGTGCACAGGAAGGTGACGGGGTACGGCAGGGCCCCCACCGCCACGATGATCGGGAAGGACCCGATGCTGCCCAGGTGGAGGAACCGGGTCAGCCCCAGGATGTTGAGCATGCCCATGGTCCCCAGGAAGATGCCGGCCAGCACCAGAAAGGTGACCTCGCGCCGGTCCTGCAGCGTCATCGGCGCCTGAGCATGGGAGAAGGTCCCTCCAGGCTGCCGCCATCGCCTCCGTCGCGCCACGGCTGCGGGTTTCTGGTGCTCGACAAACCCGCCGGCCTGACCTCCCACGACGGCGTCGCCAGGGTGCGGCGGGCCTACGGCCTGCGGCGGGTGGGCCACGGCGGCACCCTGGATCCAGCCGTCACCGGGGTGCTGCCGATCGCCCTCGGCCCGGCCACCCGGTTGTTGCCCTACCTGCCCGGCGACAAGACCTACCGCGGCACCGTCCAGCTGGGCGTGCGCACCGGCACCGACGACCTCGAGGGCGAGGTGCTGGAGCGCTCGGCCGTTCCGCCCCTCGATCCCGAGGCCCTCGAGCTGGCCCTGGCCCGGTTCCGGGGCGAAATCCTCCAGGTCCCCCCCCAGGTCTCGGCTGTGCATGTGGATGGCCAGCGGGCCTACGCCCGGGTCCGGGCGGGGGAGCAGCTGGCGCTGGCGGCGCGGCCGGTGCGGATCCATGGCCTCGACCTGCTGGGCTGGGACGCCGAGCGCGGCCGCCTGGAGCTGGAGGTGCGCTGTTCCGCCGGCACCTACGTGCGTGCCCTGGCGCGGGATCTGGGGGAAGCTCTCGGCTGCGGCGGCGCCCTGGCCAGCCTGCGCCGCATCGCCGCCCTCGGCTTCGGGCTGCACCAGGCCGTTTCCATGGAGCGTCTGGCGAGCGGCCCCCTCCCGCCGCTGCTGGATCCCCTCGACGTGCTGGTGGATCTGCCGCGCCAACGCCTCGATCCGGCCCAGCTGTCCCCGTGGCGCTGCGGCCGGTCCCTGCCCCGTACGGTGGAGCAGTTGCCTGAGGGGGCGGTTGCCGTGCTCACCCCGGATGGCAACCTGGCCGGCATCGCCCGTGCCGATGGCAAGGGCCTGCTCCTGCCCCGGCTGGTGTTCGACGCCGCCGGTTGAACCCCCTGCGACATCGCGATGGCCGGCCACAGCAAATGGGCCCAGATCAAGCGCACCAAGGCGGTGGTGGACGCCCGGCGCGGAGCGCTGTTCACCCGTCTGGGGCGGGAGATCACCGTGGCGGCCCGCGGTGGTGCTGATCCGGCCGGCAACTTCCAGCTCCGCACCGCGATCGAGAAGGCCAAGGTGGCGGGGCTCCCCAACGCCAACATCGACCGGGCCGTGGCCAAGGGCAGCGGCCAGGGGGGTGGCGGGGCCGACCTGTTCGAGGCGGTGCGCTACGAGGGTTACGGCCCGGGGGGCGTGGCCGTGCTGGTCGAGGCCCTGACCGACAACCGCAACCGCACCGCGGCCGACCTGCGGCTGGCCTTCGGCAAGCACGGCGGCAACCTCGGTGAGACCGGCTGTGTCAGCTATCTGTTCGAGCAGCGGTCCGTGGTGCGGCTGGCCCTGCCCGGCGCCGACGAGGAGCGCCTGCTGGAGGACCTGCTGGCCCTGGAGGAGCGGGGTGGCCCGGCGGCGGCGGGCTACGAGATCGATGCCGAGGGCGTCGATGTGTTCGGCGCCTATGCCGACCTCGAAGCCCTCCAGGATGGGCTCCGGGACCTGCGGCTGCCCCTGGCCGGCTGGGAGCATCGCTGGATTTCCTCCCTGCCCTGCCGCCTCGAGGACGCTGCGGTGCTGGCCGCCTGCCTGCGCATGCTGGATGTGCTCGAGGATCTCGATGACGTGCGCAGCGTCACCAGCAATCTCGAGGCGGATGAGGCCCTGATGGAGGCCGCCCTGCCCGGCTGAGGCCACCTCCCCGCCCTCCGCACCGCCCTCTGCCGCGCCAGAGGTTCAGCCCATGGCCTCGGCGTCGGCGATCACCGTGAGGGCAGGGTGGTGCTGCAGCCAGCTGGCGGGCAGATCCGGCGTGGGGGGCTCCCCCAGGGCGCGGCGCAGGATCGCCGCCTTGGCCCCGCCGGTCACCACCAGCAGCACCCGGCGGGCTGCGAGGATCTCGGCCATCCCCAGGGTGATGGCCCGCCGGGGAACGGCGCCGGGATCGCCCCCGAAGGCGCCGGCGTTCTGGCGGCGGGTGTGGTCGCTGAGGGCCAGGCAGCGGCAGGCCACCGCCGCCCCCGCGGGTGGTTCGTTGAAGCCCACGTGGCCGTTGAGGCCCAGGCCCAGCAGCTGCAGGCCGATGCCGCCGGCGGCCGCCACGGCGGCGCCGTAGCGCCGCGCTTCGCCATCGGGATCGCAGGCCAGCCCATCGGGGAGCCGCACCCGACCGGGGTCCAGGCCGAGGGGCTCCACCAGCTGGCGGGCCATGGTGGCGGCGAAGGAGGCGGGATCCTGGGGCCCCAGCCCCACGTACTCGTCCAGGTTGAAGCTGCACCAGCCCTGGCGCACCTGCGCCGCCAGGGCGGGCTCCAGGCGCCCCAGCCGTCGCGCCAGGGCGGCATAGACGGGCTCCATGGTGCGTCCGGTGGCCAGGCCCAGGGGCCGGCCCGGCCGCAGCCGATCAGCCAGCAGCAGGGCCGCCACGCGCTCCCCCACGGCCGCCGCATCGGCCAGCACGATCGGAGCGATGGAGGCGGTGAGAGGGGCTGTGACCGGGGCGCTGGGGGCGTGGCGGCTCAACGGGTGCCTCAAAGGGCGGAGTAGGGCTGGATCCTGGCCCCCTGGTAGTAGTGCTGGAGGATCTGCCGATAGTCTTCGCCGCGCAGGGCTAGGGCGTAGGCGCCCCACTGGCTCATGCCCACCCCGTGGCCGTAGCCCCGGCCGCTCACCAGCAGGGTCGGCGCGGCGGGCGGGCGGGGGGCCCGCCAGGGGGCCTGAACCAGGCCGGAGGCCAGGGAGCGGATCCCCTCGGGGGTGAAGACCCCCTGCAGGGACGGCAGCGGCGGCGGGAAGGGGGCGGCCCGGGGCGCCTCGAAGTCGAACCGGGCCAGGGTGCTGCGCAGGCCCAGCCGCTGGCGCAGCTCGGCGCCGGAGAGCAGCAGCGAGCCACCGGGACCTGTCACCCGGGCTTGGCGGATGCGGCCGGAGCTGGTGGTGGAGAGCACCTCGATGCGGAAGGCCCCGTCGATCTCCCGGAAGGCCCGGGCCAGCTTGTCGGGCTCGACGCGCAGCTGCCAGACATGCACCGGGCTGGCCTGGTCGTAATCGGGCACGCTCACCAGGTAAGGCAGTTGCTGGCGCCAGATGTCGCCGCTGTTCTCCGTGAGGCCGCCACTGCTGCTGTGGAAGACCGCGTTGATCAGGGCCGAGCCATGCATCAGCACCTGGGAGCGGGTGCTGCGCACCGCTTCGCGGGTGGAGTCGGTTTCGGCCTCCACCCCCTTGTAGACCTGGCTGGAGACGGTGGCCTTGAGGTCGAAGGGCTCCGCCGGCCGGCGCTGGCGCAGGGCGTAGGTGCGGGCCGCCACCGCCTGGGCCCGCAGGGCCGCCAGCGGCCAGCTGGCCGGCATCTCGCTGCCCACCACGCTGGGCAGGTAGCTCTCGACATCGATCAGGTTGATCGCCTGCAGCCGATCGCCCTCGCTGCGCACCAGCAGCCGGCCGCGGTAGCGGCGCTGCTGCAGGGTCAACACGGCCTCGCTGCCCGCACCCCGTCCCGGGGCGGGATCAATCCAGGCCTGGCCCGACGGCAGCGCCACCCGGCGGGGCGGCCCGGTCGGTCCCTCCAGCCTGGCCTCCAGGGCCGGGCCGCTGCCCACCAGCTGCAGCCGCGCCCCCGGCGCCAGCTCCGCCAGGGTGCGCCCCGTGGCGTCGCCGAGGCGCAGCACGGTGCTGCCGGCTTCCAGCTCCAGGGTGGGGGCCTCCCGCAGCAGCACCCGCACCACGGGGGCCGGCGCCCTCGCCTCCGTGGGGACCGCTGCTGCGACGGCGGCGGGAAGCAGGGCCAGCGAGAGGCCGGCGCGCCATCCGAAACGGAGGAGGGTCACGAGGGTGCGCGAGCGACAACGGCTCATTCTGGACGGGTCATCCTGCGGGCGCCACGGCGCCAGCCAGCACACCGGCCGGCGCCGTGGCAGCATGCGCTCTGAGGCAGCCAGGGTGTGCAGGTCACCTTCCTGGGAACCAGCTCCGGCGTTCCCACCCGCGCCCGCAATGTCTCCGCCGTGGCCCTGCGGTTGCCGCAGCGGGCCGAGCTGTGGCTGTTCGACTGCGGCGAAGGAACCCAGCACCAGTTCCTGCGCAGCGACCTGCGGGTGTCCCAGCTGCGCCGGATCTTCGTCACCCACATGCACGGTGACCACGTCTTCGGTCTGCCGGGGCTGCTGGCCAGCCTGGGGCTGGCGGGCAGCTGCGCCGGTATCGACCTCTACGGACCGGATCCCCTGCGGGACTACCTGGAGGGCGTGATGCGCACCTCCTCGACCCGCATCGGCTATCCCCTGCGCACCCACCGGGTGAAGGAGGCCGCCGCCCGCGGCACCCTGGTGCTCGACGACGACGACATCACGGTGCGCTGCACGGCCCTCACCCACCGGGTGCCGGCCTACGCCTACCGGGTGGATCAGAAGCCGCGGGCCGGCCGCTTCGACGTGGAGCGGGCCAGGGCCCTGGGCATTCCCCCCGGGCCGGTCTACGCCGAGCTCAAGGCCGGTCGCAGCGTCACCCTCGACGACGGCCGGGTGATCCGGGGCGAGGCCCTGTGCGGGCCGCCCCGGCCGGGATGCAGCGTCGTCTACTGCACCGACACCGTGTTCAGCGAGGCGGCGGTGGCCCTGGCCCGCGGCGCCGACCTGCTGATCCACGAATCCACCTTCTCCCATGGCGAGGCGGAGCTGGCCATCGCCCGCCAGCACTCCACCAGCACGATGGCCGCCCAGACCGCCCTGGAGGCGGGGGTGAAGCAGCTGGTGCTCACCCACCTGAGCCCCCGCTACGTGGCGGGGAATCCCATGACCCCCGACGACCTGGTGGCCGAAGCCCGGGCCATCTTCCCCGAGACGGTGGTGGCGAAGGACTTCCTCAGCCTCACGGTGGGGACCGGGGGCTGAGCCTGCAACAGTTCGCGTGATTCCGTTCCGGGGGACCCGTCGCCCGTGATACAAGGTCTCAGTTGCGGTCCGACCGCCATTCCGCCGGCTTCTCCCATGGCCCCCCTCCTTCGCTCAGCCGCCCCGCTGTCAGTCGTCCGTCGCACCGCTCCCCTTCGCAGCGCCCTCCGTGCCGTGGTCCGGACGCTGCTGATCCTTCCCCTGGCCCTGCTGGTCTGTTTCGCGGGCCCCGCGGCCGCGGCCCAGTGGAGCGCCGAGGATCTCACCGTGCCGGTCTCCCCCGACGGCACCCTGGTGACCTTCAGCGAGAAGGAGGTCAAGACCGGCCGCAAGCTCTTCAACGAAAGCTGCGGCACCTGCCATGCCGGTGGCATCACCAAGACCAACCAGAACGTGGGCCTGGACCCCGAGACCCTGGCCCTGGCCACCCCGGCCCGGGATTCGGTGGACGCCCTGGTCGACTACATGAAGGACCCCACCTCCTACGACGGTGAGTACAGCATCGCGGACGTGCACCCCAGCCTGCGCAGCAGCGACGTGTTCGTGAAGATGCGCGATCTGGACGACGAGGACCTGCGCCTGATCGCCGGCTACATCCTGGTGGCCCCCAAGGTCCAGGGCATCCAGTGGGGCGGCGGCAAGATCTACTTCTGATCCCACGGCCCACCTCCGCCGGCCGGCCCTGCGTCGGCCGGTTTTTTTGTGCCTGGACGCCGGCGCCTCAGGGGGCCGGGGCCGGCAGCGGCAGCGGTGGTGGCGGGGCCAGGTTGCCGGCCTCCAGCGACCCCGGCAGCTTGCTGTACCACCACTCCTGCAGGCCTGGGGCCAGGCGCTGGGGGAACAGGGTGATCACGGTGCGGGTGGGCCTGGCCCCCGGCTGCAGCAGCTCCACGGCGTAGGAGGGGCAGCGGCGGGCGGCCAGGTCGGGCACGAAGCGGCGGCCGACGCGGCGCCAGCTGGGTTCCTTGCTGCGCCAGGCCAGCCGGCAGCAGGGCCAGGGGAGCTCCTCCCGATCGAACAGCCGGCAGCAGGGGCCCAGGACCCGGTAGCTGTACTGGCCGCCGGGGCTGGGATGCTCGCTGCCGGAGGCCAGCACGGTGTCCACCTGAAGTGCCATGAAAAAGCCACCCCTGAGGGTGGCGGAGAAGAACGCGGGGTTCAAGTGGGCGATCCAACCGGACCGCCCGGCGAGGAGCTCAGTAGAGCTCTTCTTCGGTGTGGGTCTTGATGGTGCAGTCGGAGGTGGGGTAGGCGACGCAGGTGAGGACGAAGCCGGCCTCGATCTGGTCGTCGTCGAGGAAGCTCTGGTCCGACTGGTCGACGGTGCCGGCGGTGAGCTTGCCGGCGCAGGTGGAGCAGGCGCCGGCGCGGCAGGAGTAGGGCAGGTCAATGCCCTGCTCTTCGGCGGCGTCGAGGATGTACTGGTCGTCGGGAACCTCGATGGTCTTGTTCAGCCCCTCGCTCTCATTGACGAGGGTGACCTTGTAGGAAGCCATGGAAGAGATTGGAGCTCACAGACACCCGGCAGCCAGGGCCTGTAGGACCCGCCCTTCCTACATCCGACAGGGGGCATTCCCGGCGATCTTGGGCTCGCAGGCCGGGAAGCCCAATCAAAGCCAGGACACAGATCAGCGTGCCTTATGCAACATCCGATGCCGAACGGATCCGCAGCAGGCCCCAGCGGTCCTGCTCGACCCGCCCTTCCACCCGCCAGCCCGCTGCCGCCAGATCCCTCTCCAGGCCTGGGGCCTGATCCACCAGCAGGCCGCTGAGCAGGCCCACGCCGCCGGGGCTCAGCAGCTGCCCGAACCAGGGAATCAGGGCCTCGATCACCGGCGCCAGGATGTTGCACAGCAGCAGATCCCCCGGACGTCCCTCCAGCAGCGCCACCAGGGCCTCGGCCGAGCCCGTGGTGACCGCCAGCGCTGAGGGGGCGTCCGGCGCCATGGGTGAGGGCCCCAGGCCATTCAGGGCGGCGTTCTCCCGGGTGGCCCGCTCCGCCAGGGGGTCGGTGTCGGCGGCGGCCACGCTGGCTGCCCCCAGCCGCAGGGCGGCCAGGCCCAGGATGCCGCTGCCGCAGCCCAGATCGGCCACCCGCAGCCCCTCCAGGCCCTCACCCAGGCCCGCCCGTTCCCGCTCCCCGGCGAGGGCCTCCAGGGCCTCCAGGCAGAGGCGGGGGGGGGGGGGGCTGCCGGTGCCGAAGGCGCTGCCCGGATCGATGCGGATCACCAGCCGCCCGGCCTGCTCAGGCGGCACCTCCAGCCAGGCCGGCAGCACCAGCAGCCGCTCCCCCACCGGATCGGGCCGCCAGTGGCTCTTCCAGCTCAGGCTCCAGTCCTCATCGGCCTGCCGCTGCCAGTGGATCTGTGGCAGCGCCAGGTCAAAGGGCTCCCCCAGCGGGGCCAGGGCCCGCTCCAGCTCCTGGCGCTGGTCGGCGGGCCAGTCGCTCTCCGGCAGCCAGGCCAGCAGCTGGCGCTGCTCCGGCGCCTCGGGGGGGTGCTGGAGCGCCACCCGTGCCACCCCCAGGAGCGGCAGCTTCCAGAGCAGGGACTCCTCCAGTTCGGCCGGGGCGGCCATCTCCAGCCGCCACCAGACCAGGCCCATCAGAGGGTGACCGGGTGGGCGGCCTGGATGCCGTTGATGCTGTGGATCACCGCCAGCAGGCTGGGGGGGATCGGGTCGTCGAGGCTCAGCACCATCACCGCGTCGCCGCGCACGATGCGGCGGCCCACCTGCATCGAGGCGATGTTGACGTTGTGCTCGCCCAGCAGGGAGCCCAGCTGGCCGATGATGCCGGGCATGTCCCGGTGGCGGGTGAAGAGCATGTGACGGCTGGGGGTCACGTTCACCGGGAATTCGTCGATGGTGGTGATGCGCAGTTCCCCGTCGGTGAACACCGCGCCGGTGACGCTGTGGTTGCCCCGGGGGCTGCGGGAGCTGAGCTGCAGCGAACCGCCGGCGAAGTCGCGGCTGGCGTCGTCCTTCACCTCAAGCACGTGGATGCCGCGCTCCTTGGCCTCCAGGGTGGCGTTGACGTAGTTGATGCTGTCGCCGAGGGCGGCCGAGAGGATGCCCTTGAGGGCGGCCACCACCAGGGGCTGGGCCGGGTGGGAGGCGAATTCGCCCTGCAGCCGCACCTCCAGCTCGCTGATCTGGCCGCCGGCCAGCTGGCTGAGCAGCAGGCCCAGGGTTTCCGCCAGCTGCAGATGGGGCTTGAGCAGCTCCATCACCTCGGGGGTCAGGCCGGGGATGTTGACGGCGCTGCGGGCCGGCAGGCCCAGGAGCACGTCCCGGATCTGCTCGGCCACGTCGATGGCCACGTTCTCCTGGGCTTCCTCCGTGGACGCGCCCAGGTGCGGGGTGAGGATCAGCCGCTCCTTCACCAGGCGCAGGGGGGAATCGGCCGCCAGCGGTTCCTTGGCGTAGACGTCGAGGGCCGCACCGGCGATGACGCGGTTCTCGACCGCATCGGCCAGGGCCTGCTCGTCGATGATGCCGCCGCGGGCGCAGTTCACCAGCCGGGCGGTGGGTTTCATCGTGGCCAGCAGCGCCGCGTTGACGAGGTTCTCGGTGTCCGGCGTGCGGGGCAGGTGCAGGCTGACGTAGTCGGCTTCGGCGAACAGCTGGGGCAGGGGCAGCAGCCGCACCTGCAGCAGCTGGGCGCGCTCGGCGGAGATGAACGGGTCGTAGGCGGCCACGTCCATGCCCAGGGCCCGGGCGACACGGGCCACGTGGGAGCCGATCTTGCCGAGGCCCACCACGCCGAGGGTCTTCTTGTAGAGCTCGTTGCCGACGTAGGTCTTGCGGTCCCAGCCGCCGGCCATGGTGCTGGCGTGGGCGTGGGGCACGTGCCGCGACAGGGAGAGCATCAGCGCCAGGGCGTGCTCGGCGGCGGCGATCGTGTTGCCCTCCGGCGAATTGACGACGATCACGCCGCGGCGGGTGGCGGCGGGCACATCGACGTTGTCGACGCCCACGCCGGCCCGGCCGATGATGCGCAGGTGGCTCGCGGCCTCGATCACCTCGGCGGTCACCTGGGTGCCGGAGCGGATCATCAGACCCTCGTACTCACCGATGCACGCCACCAGCTGCTCCGGGCTCAGGCCCGTGCGCACGTCCACCTGGGCGACCTGGGAGAGGATGTCGATCCCCGCCTGGTCGATGGGATCGGAGACCAGAACCTTCGTCATGTCCGGCAGCGGTGGGGAGGGCGGGGGGTGCGCCCCCAGGGGGGCAGGCCGGAGGTGCAGTGTAGAGAGCGGTGCGGAGACGAGCCCATGTCCCTGAGTGTGGTGGTCGTGCTGGACGACCGGGAACGCCTGTATGCCCTGCGGGATCGCTTGCAGGCACTTCAGCCGGCCCCGACCCGGGTGCTGGCGATCGGCAGCGGTGAGGCGACCATGTCGGACGTGGAGCGGCTGGATCCGGCCACGGCCCGACGGCGGCGCCAGCAATCGATGGTGCGCTGGCTGCTGCCCTTCGGGTTCCTGGCCGGGCTCACCTTCACCCAGATCACCGATCTGCACACGTTCAGCTTCGCCGGGGCCTACGGGGAGCCCCTGATCGGCGGCCTGCTGGGCATGGGCTCCGGCTGGATGGGCAGTTTTGCCGCCGCCGCCAGCGTCAGCTCGGAGGAGGACGACCGCATCCGCATCCTGCGCAACCGGCTCGACGAGGGCTGCTGGCTATTGCTGCTGGAGGCCCCCGTCGGCCGGGAGATCCCCTGGACCACCATCCAGCTGGCGCGACCGACGGCGGTGGTGCGACTGGACGACACCTGAGGCGCGGGGCCCATGCTTCCACGACGGGACCTGCTGGAGGGGAGTCGCCACCCGGAGGAGCTCGGGGCCCTGTTCAGCCTGGCGGAGACGGCCCTGCGCACCTGGGAGCCCCAGGTCAGCGGCTTTCTCGAGGCGGCGGTGCGGGAGGAGGCCGAGGACCGGCTCGGTGCCCTCAGCGAGCTGAGCCTCGCCAGTGACGGCGGCCATCCCGGTGCCGAGCGCCGCTGCCTGCTGCTGGCACGGTCGGGACAGGAGCCGACGGCCCCCGCCCTGCTGGGGCTGGAGATCAGCGGCAACTTCCTGTTCGATCCCGCCTCGGCGGCCGACATGTCCGCGGGACTGGCCGCCTCCGGTGCCGGGGCCGCAGAGCTGGGTGACCTGTGGCTGCGGGGCGATCGGGGCGGCCAGGCGATCGTCAGCGAGGCCCTGGCCCGGCGGCTGGACGGGACCGAGGGCCTGGTGCGCACGGTGCCGGTGCGGTTCGAGGCCCGGCCCATCGAGGCGCTGCAGCTGCCGGCCCGCCGGCTGCCCCGCCAGCTCACCACGGTGGAGGCTTCCCTGCGGCTGGATGCCCTGGCGTCGGCCGGCTTCGGGCTGTCCCGGAATCGCATGGCCACCCTGATCCGCCAGGGGGCCGTCCGCCTCGACTGGAAGGTGGTCAGCAGTCCCAGCCAGCCCCTGGCCGTGGGGGCGCGGGTCCAGCTGGAGGGGCGGGGGGAGCTGGAGGTGCTGGCCATCGAAGCCACCAAGCGGGAGCGTTTCCGGATCCGGCTGGAGCGCCATTGAGGGCCCGGCGGCGCAAGTTGACAGGAGGGAAGGCCGGCGAGTAGGAAAAGTCGTGGTTGGAGACGGACCCGACGGATCGACTGTGAAAGGTCAACTGTCGGTGATGCTTTCTTTTCCCCGAGAACCATCCATCTCGAGGGCCAGCCATTTCAACGACAATCCAGCTCGGCCCTCATCGGGCTACCCATGATTGTTGTCTGAAATGGAGCCGCTTCGGTATTTCCGAGCTCGGGCGATTAGCTCAGAGGTAGAGCACTACCTTGACACGGTAGGAGTCACTGGTTCGATTCCAGTATCGCCCATTGATTGATTTGAATTCTTCCGATTCGAGCCCGGTTCGGTTCAGCGATCCCTTCGCTGCTACCCTCGGCCGATCCTGAGTATGAGTCTGCCAGCGTGAGTCCCGCCGAGGCCGTTGCACCTCTCTCCTGCACGGTGGTGGTGGGTCTGGGCCGGTCCGGTCTGGGGGCGGCCCGCCTGCTGCAGGCCCGCGGCGAGACGGTGGTGGTCATCGAGAGCGGTGACACGCCGGAGCACCGGGCCCTGGCGGCCCAGCTGGAGTGCGAGGCCATCGCGGTGCGGCTGGGGGTGCCCCTGAGCCTCGAGGCGTTCCGGGAGCTGCCACTGCCGCCGTCGGTGGTGGTGGTCAGCCCGGGCATCCCCTGGAACCACCCGGTGCTGGAGGCGCTGCGCTCCCGGGGAGTGCAGGTTCAGGGGGAGATTGTGCCCGCTTGGCAGGCCAGCCGCGACGTGCCCTGGATCGCCATCACCGGCACCAACGGCAAGACCACCGTCACCTGCCTGGTGCACCACCTGCTGCAGCAGGCCGGCCGGGATGCGCCCCTCTGCGGCAATGTCGGCATCTCCGCCGCTGAGGTGGTGTTGCAGCGGCGTCTCGAGCAGGGGCCCCGCCCGGACTGGCTGGTGGTGGAACTGAGCAGTTACCAGATCGAGGCCGCCCCCGCCGTCGCACCGGCGATCGGCGTCTGGACCACCCTCACCCCCGACCACCTGGAGCGCCACGGCACCCTGGACGCCTACCGGGCCATCAAACGGAGCCTGCTGGAGAACTCCCGCGTCCGCATCCTCAACGCCGACGACCCCGACCTGCGCCAGCACGCCGACAGCTGGGACCAGGCCGACTGGATCACCGCCGGCCCCAGGGAGGCCCTGCCGCCGGGCCTCGATCCGGTGCTCTGGATCGACGGCGACGACCAGGTGCGGGGCCGCCAGGGCCCCCTGTTCCCGGCCTCCGCCCTGGCCATGCCCGGGGCCCACAACCGTCAGAACCTGCTGCTGGCCGTGGCGGTGGGGCTCCATGCCGGGCTGGAGCCGGCGGTGATGGAGGCGGCCTGCCGTTCCTTCCCCGGTGTCCCCCACCGGCTTGAGCGCCTCCGCAGCCTCAACGGCGTGACCTGGTTCAACGACAGCAAAGCCACCAACTACGACGCCGCCGAGGTGGCCCTGCGGGCCCTGGAGGGTCCCCTGGTGGTGCTGGCCGGCGGCCAGTCGAAGCAGGGGGAGGCCTCGGCCTGGCTGGAGCAGCTCCGGCAGCGGGCCGCGGCGGTGGTGCTTTACGGCGCGGCGCGGCAGGAGTTCGCCGGCCTGCTGGAGGCCAGCGGCTACGGCGGCGTGGTCAAGCAGGAGGAGGGCCTGGAGGGAGCGGTGGCCCTGGCCGCGACGCTGGCCCCCTCTCTCGGCTGCCGGGGGGTGCTGCTCTCCCCGGCCTGTGCCAGCTTCGACCAGTACACCAGTTTCGAGGCCCGCGGCGACCACTTCCGCGGCCTGGTGCTGGCCCTCGACACCGACAGCTGAGGCGGACGCACCATGGCCTGGTGGTTGATGAAGAGCGAGCCGGATGTCTACGGCATCCACCACCTGCAGGCGGAGGGCACCACCCTCTGGGACGGCATCCGCAACTACCAGGCCCGCAACTTCATGCGTGCCATGGAGATCGGCGACCGGGCGTTCTTCTACCACTCCAATGCCAGCCCCCCGGGCATCGTCGGCCTGATGGAAGTGACCGAGACGGGACTGGTGGATCCCAGCCAGTTCGACGCCGCCTCGAAGTACTTCGATCCGGCCTCCAAGCCGGAGGCCCCGCGCTGGGACTGCGTGCGCCTCGCCTATCGCGCCACCTTTCCGGCGATGCTGAGCCTGGAGGCCCTGCGGGAACAGTTCAGCGTCGAAGACCTGGCGGTGGTGCGCCGGGGCAATCGCCTCTCGATCCTGCCGGTGAGCGCCGCCAGCGCCGCCCGGCTGTTTCGCCTGCTGGGGGTGGAGCCGGACGCCTGAGGTCAGGCCGCCGGCGCCGAGAACGCCTGGTGGCCGGGAAACAGGTTGGCCAGGTAGCAGCGGGTCACCCCGCGGTTGCGGATCCCGTTCTGCACCAGAAAGCCCGCCAGGGCGGCCTGGAACAGCCGGTACTGGTCCCAGTTGGGGTGCTCCTCGATGAACTCGCGCATGGCCGCCAGCAGGGGCGCGGGCACATCCGCCCGCAGGCTCACCAGAGACTCGGCCCCGTCCAGCGGCAGTGTTCTCGGGCGGGACATTGCGAATTCCTGGCTGGGCGTGAGCCAGTTCTCCACACCCAGGGGGCCGCGTCAAACGCCGCCGCCGGCGGCCATCCGTCCCCCGTCCCAGCCTGAGACACCAGCCACCGCAGGGGTTTCGGAGCATCCCTGGGGCCACTCCCGCTTCTCAGGAACGCTCGCCTTTCCCTGTCAAGCGGCAGCGGCGACACGGGCCGCTTCTCCCCATCCGGGGCCGGTGGCCAGCGGCGATCGCCACCGGCCTGGGGAGAAACGGTGCAAAACCGGGGGGCCGGTTGCGGAATCCGCCAACGATCACCAATCCTGATCCCCGCCGCCTTGCTCAGCGGGTCTCAGGCGCTCCAGCGCGGCGCTGAACGCCTCACTGGCGGCGGCGCTCCAGCCCCCCTCGATGCCCCGCAGTCCCGGGGCGGGGGTGAGCACCAGCTGCAGCGTCCAGTGCTGCCGGTCACCCTCCAGGCCCAGCCACAGGGATCCGGCGTCGCCCCCTTCGGGCTCTCCGATCGGCAGCTCCACCTCCATGGCCACGGCTTCCTCCGCCATCAGGACGTCGGCCATGGCCCGGTGCTGGGCGGTGAGGCGACCGGCGGCAAGCTGCAGGGCGCCCAGCTCTGCCGCGGTCAGTTCACTGGCCCAGCCGTCCCCGCCGATGAGGGCGATGAAAGGGGCCCGGGCGGGATCCACCACCAGCCGCCAGCCCGGGCCCTCGCAGATCTCCACGGCGGGGTGGTGGCGGGGACCCTCAGCCGGGCAGCAGGTCGGGCTGGTCCTGCTCGTCGCTGAGCTCGATGATGGCCCGCTGGACCGGCTTGATCATCGAGTCGTCGAGCAGGCCGTCGAAATCATCGAAGCGGCGCTGCTTGGCCCGGAAAGCGATGCGAACGGTGGTCAGGTAGCGGTTGCTGGAGTGACGGATCAGGCTCTCCCCGCGCTGGGCCAGTTCCTTGGCGTTGAGTTCGCTGCTCGGCATGCGGGCCTGATCATCAGTCTCAACACCCTAGATCAGCCCATCGGCCCGCCCTTTCCAGCCGCCACCGGCCTAGAAGGGGAGCCATCCGTCGACCCATGCCCGGAACCCTCGCCATCGACCTGGGCAGCAGCACCACCGTGGTTGCCTGGCAGGACCGCCAGGGACCCCCCGGTCTGCTGCCCCTGCCGCCCTACAGCTGCGGCGACCCCTGCGTGGTGCCCAGCCTGCTGTGGCTGGAGGCCCCCGACGCCGAACGGCCCCTGATCGGCCGGCAGGTGCTCGAGGCGGCCCTGGCCGATGGCGACCACCCCGGCCTCTGCCGGGACTTCAAGCGCCACATCGGAGCCCCGGCGACGGGCCCCTCGCCGGGCTGGCTCAGTGCCGAGCGGGCCGGTGCCCTGCTGCTGGAGGGGCTGTGGCGGGCCCTGCCGGCGGAGCTGGTGCCGGAGCGGCTGGTGCTCACCGCCCCGATCGAGACCTACCGGGGCTACCGGGCCTGGCTGGAGCGGGCCAGCCGCGACCTGGCGGTGCCCGAGCTGGCCCTTGTGGACGAGCCCACCGCCGCCGCCATCGGCGCCGGCCTGCCCCCCGGCAGCCGGGTGCTGGTGGTGGACATGGGCGGCGGCACGATCGATCTCTCCCTGGTGGCCCTGGAGGGCGGCGAGGGGCGGGCGGCGCCGATCGCCCAGCTGCTGCGCTTCGCCGGCCGGGACCTGACCCGCAGCGGCCAGAGCCTGCGCTGCGCCCGGGTGATCGGCAAGGCGGGGGTTGCCCTGGGCGGGCGGGACATCGATCGCTGGATCGCGGCCCACCTCTGCCCGGACGGGCCCGCTGACGGCGCCCTGCTGCAGCTCGCCGAACGGATCAAGTGCCAGCTCAGCGAGGCCCCCGAAGCCCGGCAGATCCAGGCGACGGCCGGGTCCTTCCGGGAGCTGACCCTGAGCCGGCCGGCCCTCGAGCGGCTCCTGGAGGAGCGCGGCCTGCCCCAGCTGCTCGACGGTCTGCTGGAGGCGGTCCTGGCGGCCGCCCGCCGGGAGGGGCTGGGGCCGGGCGACATCGACGCCGTGCTGCCGGTGGGTGGCAGCAGCCGGATCCCCCTGATCCGGCGCTGGCTGGAGAGCCGCTGCCCCGGCGTGCCCCTGCGCGGCGAGCGGCCAGTGGAGGCCGTGGCCCTGGGGGCCCTGGCCCTGACCCCCGGCGTCCAGGTCCGGGACGTGCTGGCCCGTGGCGTCTCCCTGCGCTGCTGGGACCGGCGCAGCGCCGCCCACCGCTGGCATCCCCTGTTCGTGGCCGGCCAGAGCTGGCCGACGGAGCAGCCCCTGGAGCTGGTGCTGGCCTGCAGCCGGGACGGCCAGGAGGAGCTGGAACTGGTGCTGGGGGAGCCCCTGCCGGAGGAGCGGGCCGAGGTGGTCTTCGAGGCGGGGCTGCCGGTGCTGCGCGAGCGGCCGGCGGGGGCGGCCCCGGTGCGGCCCTGGTCCCCGTCGCCGCTGACCATCCCCCTGGCCTCCCCCGGTCAGCGCGGCGTCGACCGGCTGCGGCTGCGTTTTTCCATCGACGCCCAGGCCCGGCTCCTGGTGGCATGGGACGACCTGGAGGCCCTCGCCGAGGGCGGCCGCAGGGAGCCGCTGCCCCTGGGCCCGGTGCGCTGAGCGCCAGGGGAACCGCTGCGCTGGGCGCCACCGGGCCTGGCCGATCGCCGCCGTCGGCGGTGGACGCCGACCAGGCTGCCCCCGCGACCAGGCGCCGGTGGCCGCCGTTTCATACAACGGTGGAGAACCGTGCTCTCTCTCCCCCCTTGGCCCTCCGCCGGCACAGACTCCCGCGCTTCTGGCTGGCCATCACCCTGGGTTCGGTCGCCGCCGCCGTCGGCCTGGGTTACTGGTGGGAGCGCCAGCTGCCCGTGCGCCTGGAGCAGGCCTCCGCCACCGGCCGCCTCGACGACTGCCTCCGCTACAGCGAGCAGCTGGCGGCCCTCAGCTGGCTGCCCGGCCGCACCCCCTTCGACCGGGGCCGGTGCCTGCGGGCCAAGGCCGACCAGCTCTGGGGCCAGGAGGACTGGAGCGAGGCCCTGCGGCTGCAGCGCCAGGTGATCAACTCCAGGGCCGGCACCCCCTCCGACCGCGAACGGCTGGCGCGCTGGCAGCGCCAGCTGCGCCACCTGGCCAAAACCCGCTTCCAGGACGGCGATCTGCAGGGTGCCCTGGCGGCGCTCGCCCCCCTGGGGGAGGAGCGCAACGACGACGGCAGCGCCATGGGCGACGACCTGCAGGCGATCTGGAACCGCAACCGCTCCCAGCTGGAGCGGGCGACGCTCCTGGTGAAGCAGAAGCGCTGGTGGGAGGCCCTCGACAGCCTCAACCGCATCGACCACCCCTGGTGGCGCCAGCAGAGCGAGCCCCTGCGGCAGGAGGTGAAGAAGGGCCTCGACCAGCTCCAGGGCAAGGACCGGGAGCACGACAGCCACGGTTCCCTGCCCCACACGGTGTCCGGGGAGAAGCTGGATGCCCTGGTGCAGCGCCGCATCAGCGCCGGCATGGACGAGTGGCAGGCCTTCCAGGAGGCCTGCAAGGAGCTGGGCGGACGGGTGGTGGAGGCCGGGCCGGAGAGCGCCTGCCAGCGCTGAGCCCCATGACAGGATGGCCGCTCAGAGCGTCCCGGTGGACATGCAGCCAGGTGATCAGGTCAGGGTGTGCCGCAGTGTGGTCGTCTACAACCACCCCCAACATCGGGGTGAGGCCTTTGACATGGAAGGGCAGCAGGGCGAGGTGTTCAACGTGCTGAACGACTGGAAGGGACGCCCGATCAGCCCGACCCTGCCCGTTGTGGTCGCCTTCGGCAAGTTCCGGGCCCACTTCCGCGAGGAAGAGCTCGCCACCGTCTGACAGTCCCCGTCTGGGGCCGCTTCAGTCGCTCAGAAGTCAGTCGCGCAGTAGGTAGACCCCCTCCTCGCCATCGATGGCCTGGAGACAGAGCTGGATCGTCTCGTGGCGCGCGGTGGGCACCACCCGGCCGCAGAAGTCCGGCTGGATCGGCAGTTCCCGGTGACCCCGGTCCACCATCACCAGCAGCCCCACCCGCCGCGGCCGTCCCCAGCCCTGCAGGGCCTCGAGGGCGGCGCGCACCGTGCGGCCGGTGAAGATGACGTCATCGACGAGCACCACCTGGCGCCCGTCCACCGGCACCGGCAGCTGGGTGGCCTCCACCAGACGGGTGCCCACCCGCTCCAGGTCGTCGCGGTGGAAGGTGGGGTCGAGGCTGCCGTGGGCGATCGGATGGCCGCAGATCGCCTCCAGCCGACCGGCCAGCACCCGTGCCAGGGCCACACCGCGGGTGGGGATGCCCAGCAGCACCAGGTCCCGGCTGTCGGCCACGGCCTCCAGCACCTGGGAGGCGAGCCGATCGAGGGTGCGTCCCAGATCCTGGGCGGAGAGCAGTTCCAGCCTGTCCGAGGGTCCCGTTCCGGCCTGAGTTCTGGCCACAAAGCGTATGGCGTGTAACCAAAGCCTGACGCATCCGTGCCGGAAGAAGGTGATGTCTGGGGAGGGCTGTAGGTTGGCGTGGCGTTGAAACGTGCAGATTTTCTCGCTGGTGAAAGCAGCTCCCTCCCAGAAGCAGTCCGCCAGCGGCACCGGCGAACGCGTCTCCTGCGAGACGGCTGCTCCCGTCGCCCCCATGGTTCTGGCGATCCTCGATGGCTGGGGATACAGCCCGGAGACCGACCACAACGCCGTGCGGAAGGCCGACACACCGGTGATGGACGCCCTGTGGCACGCCTATCCCCACACCCTGATCGAAGCCAGCGGCGCCGCCGTGGGCCTGCCCGATCACCAGATGGGCAATTCCGAGGTGGGGCACCTCACCATCGGCTCCGGCCGGATCATCCGCCAGGAGCTGGTGCGGATCGGCCAGGCGGTGCGCAGCGGCTCGATCGCCGGCAACCAGGCCCTCAACGATCTGGGTGACACCCTGCTGGCCAGCGGCCGCCCCCTGCACCTGATCGGACTCTGCTCCGACGGCGGCGTCCATAGCCATGTCGAGCACCTCGGCGGCCTGCTGCGCTGGGCGGCCGGCCGCGGCCTCACCGACGTCCTGATCCACGTCGTCACCGATGGCCGCGACTCGGCTCCCCATGGGGGCCCGGGTTACCTGGCCCGCATCCAGGAGATGGTCGACGAGGCCGGCGTCGGCCGCATCGCCACCCTCTGCGGTCGCTACTGGGCCATGGACCGCGACCAGCGCTGGGAGCGCACCCAGAAGGCCTACCGCCTGCTGACCGAGCCGTCCGAGATCTGCCCCTTCACGCCGGAGGAGGTGCTGCAGGGCTCCTATGGCGCCGGCATCACCGATGAATTCCTCGAGCCGGTGCGCCTCAGCGAGGGGCTGCTGGAGAGCGGCGATGGGCTGGTCTGCTTCAATTTCCGCCCCGACCGGGTGCGCCAGATCATCCGCGCCCTGGTCCTGCCGGAGTTCGATGGCTTCCCGCGGGAGTGGCTGGGCCCCCTCCATGTGGTCACCTTCACCCAGTACGAGCAGGGCCTGCCCGTGCGGGTGGCCTTCCCGCCCGAATCCCTCGATGGCCTTCTGGGCCAGGTGGTCTCCGAGCACGGCCTGCGCCAGTTCCGCACCGCCGAGACCGAGAAGTACCCGCACGTCACGTACTTCATGAACGGCGGCATCGAGCAGGCTTTCCCCGGCGAAGACCGCCACCTGGTGCCCTCCCCCCGTGTCGCCACCTACGACCAGGCGCCGGCGATGTCGGCGGAGAAGCTCACCGACAGCTGCATCGCCGCCATCGGCAAGGGGATCTACTCCCTGGTGGTGATCAACTACGCCAACCCCGACATGGTGGGCCACACCGGCCAGATGGAGGCCGCCACCGAAGCCATCGCCATGGTCGACCGCTGCGTGGGCCGGCTGGTGGAGGCCACCACCCGCATGGGCGGCAGCCTGCTGATCACCGCCGACCACGGCAATGCCGAGGTGATGCAGGGCCCCGATGGCCTCCCCTGGACCGCCCACACCACCAACCCGGTGCCGGTGATCCTGGTGGAGGGCGAGAAACGCAAGCTGCCGGGCCATGGCAACGACGTCACCCTGCGGGAACACGGCGGCCTGGCCGACATCGCCCCGACCCTGCTGGAGATCCTGGGTCTGCCCAAGCCCGCCCGCATGACCGGCACCTCCCTGGTGGTGCCCGCCTCGGTGCCCGCCGCCCGCATCCCCCAGACCCTCGGCGCCTGAGGCTCCGGGCCTGCGGCGGCTAGGCTGGCCCAATGTTCAAGAACCAGGCCTGATGGTAAAGAACATTGTGTCTTCGCTCTGGATGCTCAGCGGTGCGCTGCTGATCGTGAGCGTGCTGCTCCACAGCCCCAAGGGGGATGGCATGGGGGGCCTGGCCTCCAGCGGCGGCTCGATGTTCAGCAGCGCCCGCAGCGCCGAGAACACCCTCAACCGCATCACCTGGACCCTGCTCTCCCTGTTCCTGGGGCTGGCCGTGGTGCTGAGCGCCGGCTGGCTGGGCTGAACCCGATGGACCGCCGCAACTTCCTCTCCAGCCTGCTGGCCCGGCTGGGGGCGCCCCTGGCGGGGCTGCTGCCCTTCCTGCCGTCCGGCCGGGCCCTGGCGGCGGCGAAGGCTGGTGACCCGGCCTGGCAGCTGAGCCCGGCCGAGTGGAAGAAGCGCCTCACTCCGGCGGCCTATGCCGTGCTGCGCGATGAGGGCACCGAGCGTCCCTTCAGCAGCCCGCTCAACAAGGAGAAGCGCAGCGGTACGTACGTGTGTGCCGGCTGCCGCCTGCCCCTCTTCAGTTCCAAGGCCAAGTTCGACTCGGGCACGGGCTGGCCCAGCTTCTGGCAACCCCTGCCCAACGCGGTGGCGACCAAAACCGACTTCAAGCTGATCCTGCCGCGCACCGAATACCACTGCCGCCGCTGCGGCGGCCACCAGGGCCATGTCTTCGACGACGGCCCCAAACCCACCGGCAAGCGCTACTGCAACAACGGCGTGGCCCTGGCCTTCGTGCCGGGGGGCTGAGGCTCAGGCGAAACGGGTCGGTCACTCCGCCCCCACCAGGGCGGCCTCCCTGGGGCTGACTGCGGCTACGGTCGGCGGCGGCAGCAGGGGATCGTGACCCAGCTGGGCTCCGAGGCGCTCGCGGGCCAGGAGGCGGTACTCCCAGAAGTGCTCTCCGGCGGCGCACAGGCTGAGGTAAAGCGCCAGCAGCCTGGGTTTTTGCCGCCCCATGTCCAGCAGCTGGCGCCAGAACTGGTTGCGGATGTCTGCCCGACGCACCCCCTGGCTCCAGACCAGCCGCACCATCAGCCGGATGGCTTTGGCGAGGGGGTAGTTGATCTGCTGGGAGCAGTGGGGATTGGGGGTGATGGCGAGGCAGTGCCGCAGGCAGCGCTCCAGATAGGTGGCGGGCTCGTACATCCGCCAGAGGGCCTGCACATACTCGCGGCCGATATCCTCCGACGGCCGGGTGGGCACGAAGTTCATCAGGGTGTTCTGGTCGCCACACCAGCCATCGGCATTCGTCAGCAACCTCCCCTCCTGCTCCAGCCGTGTCCACAGGGCCGTGTTCGGAAGCGCCTGAAGAATGCCCAGCATCGGCTGGGGGATGGCCGTTTCGGCGACGAACGCCTCGATGCGCTCGCCTGCCCCCGATCGTTCCCCATCGAAGCCGAGGATGAAACCGGCGTAGATGACCAGTCCCGCCGCGTTGATCGTCCGGCAGGCCTCCACGAGTGGATGGCGGGTGTTCTGCTGCTTGCGGGTGACTGCGAGACTGTCCTGATCGGGTGTCTCGATGCCCAGGAAGACCCCGAAAAAGCCGGCCTGGGCCATGAGCTCGAGAAGCTCGGGCTGCTCGGCCAGATTCACTGAGGCTTCGGTAAAGAAGTTGAAGGGGTAGCGATGCTCCCGCATCCAGGGAATGAGGTCGCGGAGCAGACGTTTGACGTTGTGCTGATTGCCGATGAAGTTGTCGTCCACCATGAAGATGGAGCCCCGCCAGCCCAGGTCGCAGAGGGTCTGCAGTTCCGCCAGGAGCTGGTGGTTCTCCTTGGTCCGGGGCTTGCGCCCGTAGAGGTTGATGATGTCGCAGAACTCGCAGTTGAAGGGGCAACCGCGTGAGAACTGCACCGCCATCATCAGGTAGGCCTCACGCTGCAGAAGGTCGTAGCGGGGTACGGGGCTGAGGCTCACATCGGGCTTCTCTGCGGCCCGGAATACACCATCCGGCTCCCCTAGTTCCAGGGCCGCCAGGAAGGCGGGAACGGTGATCTCGCCCTCATCCAGGATCAGATAGTCGGCACCTGATTGGAGCGCATGCTCCGGCAGGGAGGTGGGATAGGGGCCACCGACCGCCACCTTCTTCCCCATCCCCACCGCCTTGCGGATCAGATGGTGAAAGTCCTCGCGCTGCACCATCATCGCCGAGACGATCACGAGGTCGCACCAGTGCCAGTCGGCCTCCGGCTCCTCGGCCACGTTCCTGTCGTGGAAGCGGAGGTTCCAATCCGGCGGCAGCAGGGAGGCCACCGTAAGGATGCCCAACGGCGGGATGAAGGCCTTCACCCCGGCCATCTCCAGGAACCGGTCGAACGACCAGAAGGTTTTCGGGAAGTGGGGATAGAGCAGGAGGGCGTTCATCACATCTGCAGCACGATGGCAATGGCACGGCCGCGGGTGCCGGTCCGATCCTTCCTATCGAACGTAGGCAGCCGGAGAAGAATCACGCTGCCGCCACACATTTCTTGCGTCCGCTCACCGGCCGGTCGCTGGAGCGGAAGCGGCGATTTCTGGCCGTCCTGCCTGATTCAAATCTGCGCCGTGATTGCAGCCGTTCTACGGCGGATTCCCAGCACTCCGGTCGCGCTCATCATCGTTGGGACGGACACGACGCCAAAACACGACGCCAAAAAAAAGCGCCCCCGCAGGGGCGCTTGGTGCTGAAGGCGAAGGATCGGAGATCCGACGCTGATCGCAGAGGCGATCAGTAGTCGAAGTCGCCGCCCATGCCGCCACCGCCACCGGCGGGAGCAGCTTCCTTCTTCTCGGGCATGTCGGCCACGATGCACTCGGTGGTGAGCACCATGCCGGCGATCGAGGCGGCGTTCTGCAGGCCGGAGCGGGTCACCTTGGCGGGATCGACGATGCCGGCGGCCAGCATGTCGACGTACTCGCCGGTGGCGGCGTTGTAGCCCTCGTTGAAGGGCTTGTTGCGCACGTGCTCGGCGACGACGGCGCCGTTGACGCCGGCGTTCTCAGCGATCCGCTTGAGCGGGGCGGTGAGGGACGAGGCCACGATGGTGGCGCCGATCAGCTCCTCGCCGGAGAGATTGGCGGCCGCCCACTCCTCGAGGGCCGGGGCCAGGTGGGCCAGGGTGGTGCCACCGCCGGGGACGATGCCTTCTTCAACGGCCGCCTTGGTGGCGTTGATGGCATCTTCCAGGCGCAGCTTCTTGTCCTTCATCTCGGTTTCGGTGGCGGCGCCCACCTTGACCACGGCCACACCGCCGCTCAGCTTGGCCAGACGCTCCTGCAGCTTCTCCTTGTCATAGGAGGAGTCGGTTTCGTCCATCTGCTTGCGGATCTGCTCGCAGCGGGCCTTGACCGCCGCCTCGTTGCCTTCGGCGACGATGGTGGTGGTGTCCTTGTTGATGGTGATGCGGCGGGCGGTGCCCAGCATCTCCAGCTTGGTGTTCTCCAGCTTGAGGCCGGCGTCCTCGGTGATCAGCTGACCGTTGGTGAGGACGGCGATGTCCTCGAGCATGGCCTTGCGGCGGTCACCGAAGCCGGGAGCCTTGACGGCGGCGACGTTCAGCACGCCACGCAGACGGTTCACCACCAGGGTGGCGAGGGCTTCCTTCTCGATGTCCTCGGCGATGATCAGCAAGGGCTTGCCGGTGCGGGCGATCTGCTCGAGCACGGGCACCAGGTCCTGCACCAGGCCGATCTTCTTGTCGGTGAGCAGGATGTAGGGCTCGTCGAGCACTGCTTCCATCCGCTCGGTGTCGGTGGCGAAGTAGGGCGAGATGTAGCCCTTGTCGAAGCGCATGCCTTCGGTGACCTCCAGTTCGGTGGTCATCGACTTGCCTTCCTCGAGGGAGATGACCCCCTCCTTGCCCACCTTGTCCATGGCGTCCGCGATCATGCGGCCCACCTCTTCGTCGTTGCCGGCGGAGATGGTGCCCACCTGGGCGATGGCGTTGGAGTCGGAGATCGGCTTGGCGTGCTCCTCGATCTTGCCGACGAGGAACTCGGTGGCCTTGTCGATGCCCTTCTTGAGGGTGATGGCGTTGGCGCCGGCGGCCACGTTGCGCAGGCCCGCCTTGACCATGGCGTGGGCCAGGACGGTGGCGGTGGTGGTGCCGTCACCGGCGGCGTCGTTGGTTTTGCTGGCGGCCTGACGGATCAGGGCCACACCGGTGTTCTCGATGTGATCCTCCAGCTCGATCTCCTTGGCGATCGTCACGCCGTCGTTGATGATCTGGGGAGCGCCGAATTTCTTCTCCAGCACCACGTTGCGGCCCTTGGGGCCGAGGGTGACGGCAACGGCTTCGGCGAGGATGTCGATGCCCCGTTCGAGCGCCCGGCGGGCTTGCTCGTTATAGATAATGCGTTTGGCCATGGAAGAAAAAAGATTGCTTGGTTGAAGGTGATGCCGACGGGAACGCCGTCAGATCAGTTGACGACGGCCAGAATGTCCTTCTCGGACAGGAGCACGTACTCGTCGGTGCCGAGCTTGATGTCGGTGCCGGCGTACTTGCTGTAGAGCACCTTGTCGCCGACGCCCACTTCAGGGGCCTGGCGGGAGCCGTCGTCGTTGCGCTTGCCGGGACCGATCTGGACCACTTCGCCCACCTGGGGCTTTTCCTTGGCGGTGTCGGGCAGAAGGATGCCACCGGCGGTTTTCTCCTCCGATTCGGACACCTTGATGAAGACGCGATCTCCGAGGGGTTTGACCGTGGAGACGCTGAGAGAAACGGCAGCCATGAATTGACGCGATGGATGGACGCGAAGGCAGCGACGGAAGACGACCGGGGCCGGCGCGTCGCTGGGACGGGGCGAGTTAGCACTCGCGCCCTTCGACTGCCAACCTAGGTGGCGCCTTCGCTGCGACGCCATCCCCGGGCTGTGCGGGTGACCGAACCCCAGGCCGCCAGGCACCCTGCAGTGGTAAGGTTGCGCGGCTTCAGACGGGTGGTTGGATCCCGCTGGCACCCCTCCTTCCCTCCTTACCTATGGCTGCTGCCGCTCCCGCCGTCCCTGGTACCAAAGGCACCGTGCGCCAGGTGATCGGCCCGGTCCTCGACGTTGAATTCCCTGCGGGCAAGCTGCCCAAGATCTTCAACGCCCTTCGGATCGAAGGCAAGAATTCGGCTGGCCAGCAGGTGGCCCTCACCGCCGAAGTGCAGCAGCTGCTGGGCGACCACCGGGTCCGCGCCGTGGCCATGAGCAGCACCGACGGCCTGGTGCGCGGCATGAGCGCCCTTGACACCGGCGCCCCCATCTCCGTCCCCGTGGGTGAGGCCACCCTGGGCCGCATCTTCAACGTGCTGGGTGAGCCCGTTGACGAGCAGGGTCCGGTCTCCACGACCATGACCGCCCCGATCCACCGCCAGGCTCCCAAGCTCACCGAGCTCGAGACCAAGCCCCGCGTTTTCGAGACCGGCATCAAGGTGATCGACCTGCTGGCCCCCTACCGCCAGGGCGGCAAGGTGGGTCTGTTCGGTGGCGCCGGCGTCGGCAAGACCGTGCTGATCCAGGAGCTGATCAACAACATCGCCAAGGAGCACGGCGGCGTTTCGGTGTTCGGCGGCGTGGGTGAGCGCACCCGCGAGGGCAACGACCTCTACGAAGAGTTCAAGGAGTCGGGCGTGATCAACGCCGGCGACCTCTCCAAGTCGAAGGTGGCGCTCTGCTACGGCCAGATGAACGAGCCCCCCGGCGCCCGCATGCGCGTGGGTCTGTCGGCGCTCACCATGGCGGAGCACTTCCGTGACGTGAACAAGCAGGACGTGCTGCTGTTCATCGACAACATCTTCCGCTTCGTGCAGGCCGGCTCCGAAGTGAGCGCCCTGCTGGGCCGCATGCCCTCGGCCGTGGGCTACCAGCCCACCCTCGGCACCGACGTGGGTGAGCTGCAGGAGCGCATCACCTCCACCCTGGAGGGTTCGATCACCTCGATCCAGGCCGTCTACGTCCCCGCCGACGACCTCACCGACCCGGCGCCCGCCACCACCTTCGCCCACCTCGACGCCACCACCGTGCTGAGCCGCGGTCTGGCCTCCAAGGGCATCTACCCGGCGGTGGATCCCCTCGATTCCACCAGCACCATGCTCCAGCCCGCCGTCGTGGGCGACGAGCACTACCGCACCGCCCGGGCCGTCCAGTCCACCCTGCAGCGCTACAAGGAACTGCAGGACATCATCGCGATCCTGGGTCTGGACGAACTTTCCGAGGACGACCGCCGCACGGTGGATCGCGCCCGCAAGATCGAGAAGTTCCTCTCCCAGCCGTTCTTCGTGGCCGAGATCTTCACCGGCCAGTCCGGTGAGTACGTGAAGCTCGAGGACACCATCAAGGGCTTCAACATGATCCTCGCCGGCGAACTCGACGATCTGCCGGAAGCCGCCTTCTACCTGGTGGGCAACATCGACCAGGTGAGGGCGAAGGCCGCCAAGATCCTCGCCGCAGCCAAGTCCTGATCCGGGAAACCCCATGACCCTCACCCTGCGCGTCCTCGCCCCCGATCAGAGCGTCTTCGACGGCACCGCCGACGAAGTGATCCTGCCCGGCACCACCGGCCAGCTCGGCATCCTCACCGGCCACGTCTCCATGCTCACCGCCCTCGACAGCGGCGTGCTGCGGGTGCGGGAAGGCGCCAACTGGCAGTCGATCGCCCTGATGGGGGGCTTCGCCGAGGTGGTGGCCAATGAGGTCACCGTGCTCGTCAACGGTGCCGAGCTGGGCAGCAGCATCAACGCCGCTGCCGCCCAGAGCGATTTCGAGGCGGCCCAGCAGGCCGCGGCGGCGCTGGAAGGCTCCGACCCCAGCCCCGAGAAGGTGAAGGCCCAGCAGGCCCTCGCCCGCGCCCGCGCCCGTCTCCAGGCCAGCACGGGCGCCTGATCGCGCCCCAGCGGACCGGGACGCCGCGGCCATGGGCAAGGGTCGGGAGCTGGGCCTGCAGCTGCGGGAGTGGATCGCCACCGGTTCCGTCAGCCTGGACAACCCCCAGGCCCTCGCCAACCGCCTGATCGACGCCCTCGGGGCGGAGGAGTCTCTGCGCGGTCCCGTCCGGGACCTGGCCACCCAGCCCCTGCTGCAGCGGGTACTGCAGCTCCAGGGTGGGCCCCAGCGCAGCGCCATCGCTGCCCTCAGCAGCCATCTGGCCGGGATCTATGCCCCGGCTGTGCTGGCCGAACTGCTCGACCTGCTCGAGGCCAGCTCCGGTGTGGCCTCCTCCAGGCCGGGTTCCGATTCGATTGCTTCCGGCTCCCCTGTGGCTGCCCCGACCACACCGCTGGGCTGGCTGGAGATCCTGCGGCCCCTCGGCCCGGGGCTGGCCCTGGCCGCGGCCTCGGCCCCGGTGCTGTTCTGGGCCGGCGGGGAGCTGGAGACGTGGTTCTTCGATCCCTGGGGCTGGAGCAGCGGCCTCGTGCTGGTGCTGGCCCTGGCACTGATCCAGGCCCTGGCCCTCGGCCCCCTGAGGCCCCTGCGCCGCCGCTGGCCCCTGACCCTCGAGGCCAGCGCTGACCCCCACCGCGCCTGGTGCTGGATCACCGCCCCCTGGATCCATGCCGCCAACGGCGAGGCCCTGCTCAACCTGGGGATCCTGGTGATCGTGCTGGGCCGTTCGCCGCTGCCCCTCTCCTCCCTGCTGCTGCGCTACGCGCTCGTCGCCCTGGCCACCACGGCGCCGGCGGTGCTGGTGGCCCGCCGGGCCCGGGTGCTGCGGCAGTGGGACGGCGCCTCCGGGCCCATCGCCGGCCTGATCGCCCTGGCCTGCACCCTCAGCCTCCTGCACTGGAAGGTCCACCCCTTCCCGGTCGGTGAGGTCGACTTCCCGGCCTGGGTGCTGCTGGTGGTCTACGGGGCACTGCAGCTGGGCTGGCAGCTGCCCCGCCGCGACCCCCAGGACACCAGCACCCCCCTGGCCCGGCTCCTCAGCAGCCCCTGGTGCTGGGGCACCGTGGCCGGCGTCGCCTGGGCCCTGGTGACCCGCGCCCAGGAGCTGGGCAGGAGCCTGGGCTGGCTGGGCTGAGTGTCGGGTCGGTGCCCTCTCAGCCCGCCAGGGCGCGCATGTACCGCCCCCAGAGCTCGGCCACCAGGGCGCCGGAGGCGGCCTCGGCGGGGCGGTTGTCATCGTTGCCCATCCAGATGCCGGTGAGGATGCGGCTGGAGGGGGAGTAGCCCACAAACAGCACATCGACGCCGTTGTCGGTGGTGCCGGTCTTGCCGCGGGCATCGGCCACCACCCCGGCGGCGCGGCCGGTGCCGCCGCTCACCACCCCCCGCAGCAGGGCATCCATCTCGGCGGCCACCGCCGGTTCGATCAGCTGCTGGGGTCGCTCGCCGATCGGTGTGGTGACGCCGGCGGCCGGACAGGTGGCCAGGGAGCGCACCGAGCCGCAGATGCCCAGGTCGTAGATGCGCGTCACGCCGTGCAGGGGCACCGAGCGGCCGCCGTTGGCCACCACGGCGTAGGCCCGGGCCAGCTCGTAGAGGAAGGTCTCCTTGCCGCCCAGCACCATCGAGAAGCTCTCCTCCATCGGCGTGCTGATGCCCAGCTGGCGGGCCTTGGCCACCACCTTGTTCAGGCCGGCCTGCTGGGCCAGCCGCAGGGCCACCACGTTCTCCGAGCTGGCGAAGCCCGCCGCCACGCTGGTGCTGCCACCGCCGCCCCGACAACCGGCCACGTAGGAGAGCGGGGCGCAGGAGACGGCATCGCCGGGCTTGGCCCCGGCCTCCAGGGCCGCCAGGAAGGCGAACAGCTTGAAGGTGGATCCGGGCTGACGCAGGGCCTGCACCCGATCGAAGCTCGAGCGGCTGTAATCGCCGCCGCCGACGTAGGCCAGGATCGCGCCGGTGGCGTAGTCGATCGAGATCATCGCGCCCTGGGTGAGCCCGGCCCGGCCCCCCGGCCCCTCGAGGAACGCCTTCAGCTGCTTCTGGGCGATGGCCTGCAGGCGCGGATCGATGCTGCTGATCACGGCGTAGTTGCCCCGGGCCTCCGCACTGCTGAGGTCGAGGGCGAAGCGGCGCCCTTCCAGCTCACCGATCACGTAGTCGCTGAAGAAGGGGTAGCTGGAATAGGTGGATTCGCGGCAGGCGGAGGGGTCGATGTTCAGCGGCCGGCGGCGGGCGTCGATCAGCGCCTGGTCGGAGAGGTAGCCCTCGGCGTGCATCCGCCCCAGCACCAGGTCGCGGCGCTCCCGGCCCCAGGTGGGGTTCTCCCGGTTGCAGGGGCTGTAGCTGTTGGGGCTCGGCAGCAGGCCCACCAGGAACGCCGACTCCGCCACGTCCAGGGCGCTGGCCGACTTGCGGAAGTAGAGCTGGGCCGCCTGCTCGAAGCCCTCCGCCCCCAGGCCCAGGTAGGCCCGGTCGAGGTACATCTTGAGGATGCGGTTCTTGCTGAAGCCCGCCTCCAGCTGCCAGGCCACCCACAGCTCCCGCAGCTTGCGGGCCACCGACACGTCGGTGCCCACCGCCGGGTAGACCATGCGGGCCACCTGCTGGGTGAGGCCGCTGCCGCCGCCGGTGCCCTGCACCAGGGAGCGCAGGGTGCCGAACAGGTCGATGCCGCTGTTCCAGCCGAAGCGCGAATCCTCGGAGGCGATCAGGGCCTGGCGCAGGTGCAGGGGGTAGTCGGCCAGGGTCGGCAGGGCCGTCGAGGAGCCCTCGGCCGCATCGATCTGGCGGCCGTCGGTGGAGAACACCTTCACCGGTCCGCTCACCGAGCGGATCGAGGAGCCGCCGGCGACGGTGGTGGCCAGCAGCAGGCCCCCCAGGGCAACGCCCGAGCCCACCAGGGCACCGATGGCGCCCCAGTGCACCAGTTGCCCCAGGGGGCTGCGGGGATGGCGGTACACCAGGGTGGGCGCCTCCCCCTTGAGCGGGGAACCGAGCTGGAGCCGGTCCCCGTCCCGCAGGCGGAGGGAGCGGATGCGGCGATCGCGGTGGAACAGGCCGTTGGCCGAGCCGAAGTCCTCGCCCACGTAATCCCGGTCACCGGGCCGCTCCTGCTCCACGATCGCGTGCACCCGGCTGACGCCGGTGGCGTCGGCCTGCAGCTCGCAGAGGGGATCCCGGCCGATGCGGTAGCGGCCCCCCTCCAGCGCCAGCCGCCGGCGGCACTGGCCGCCGATCCAGAGTTCCAGCCAGGCGCCGTGGTGCCTCAGCCCCCCGAGGGCCGCCGTCAGGTCCCGGCGTCGCCCGCCCGCCGTTGGGGCGGTCAGGGCCCGCCAGAGGCCGGCCCAGCCGGCGGCTCCGGCCGGAGCGCTGGGGGAGTCGGCGGCTGGTGCGGCGTCAACAGAGGTGGCAGGTGCGGCGCTGGGTGCGGTGCTGGGTGAAGTGCTGTCGCCCGGCGACGCCTGCTCCGTCGTCCCCACCATCCCGGGCCCGTCCGCCTTGCTCCCATACGCTACCCGCAGCGATCGGAGCGGCCGGCCAGGTGGAGCAACGCCGGGATCCATGGGCACCCTTCCGCATCTGGATCGCCCTGACCATCGGGGTGTATGCGGTGCGGGCCAGCTTCGCCGCCACCTGGGTGGGGGCGATCCCCGGCTGGGTGCTGCTGCTGCTGCTGCTGGTGGCCCTGCTGCTGGCCAGCTGGGCGCTGCTGTTCCCCGGGCGGGTTGTCCCCTGGCGGGAGGGGGAACCGGTGGGCTGGTGGGGCCGGTTCCTGGCCGATCGCCGGCTCGGCCGCCGCGGCGGTGCGGTGGACGACCCCTGATGGGCGCCCTTCCCCGCCTGGTGCTGCGTGACGATCCCGGCCGGAGCGTGCCGCTGGATCCCCGCACGCCCCTCTCCATCGGTCGGGATCCGGCCAGCAGCCTCTGCCTGGCCGAGGCCCGGGGCGTCTCCCGCCACCATGCCCTGGTGCGGGTGTCGCGCACCCGGCCGGGCCAGTGGCTGCTTTGCGACCTGGGCAGTGCCAACGGCACCTATCTCGAGGGGGCCCGACTCAAAGACTGCCGCCCCCTCTCCGACGGCGACGAGATCCGCCTGGGCCTGAACGGGCCGGTGCTCCAGTTCCGCGCCGGCTCCCCCAGCGCCCCCCCCGCGGCCCCTGCCGCCGCTGCCACCCGCGGGCGGCCGGCGCCGGTGCCGACGGCGGTGGCCGGACAGCTGGATTTCGCCGGCCGTTCCCTGCCCCTTGATCGGATCCGCTCGGCCTACGTGCGCAGCCGCCGGCGCCATCCCCAGGCCTTCAGCTGGTGGCTGCTGCTCTGCCTGGGCGGGCTGCTGCTGCTCCCCTTCCCCTGGCTGTTCTGGCCGCTGCAGGCGGGGGCGCTGGCGGGCTGGATCGTGCTGGGCTCCCGCTGGGAGCATCTGCTTGAGGTGACGCTCCAGGACGGCCTGGCCTACCGGCACCGCTTCGACAGCCTGGCGACGGCCCTGGCCCACCGCAACGGCATCCGCCGGGCGATGGCGGCGGCGGCCCCGGCCGGGAGGCGGCCGTGAACTGGATCCTGCCCGAGGGCGCCAGCCTCGACTTCGAGGGGCTGGCCGCCCCGCTGCGGATCGTCCGCGGCCTCGGGGGCGGCACCCAGGGCCAGGTGTACGAGGTGGAGCTGGAGGGGGAGCGGCTGGCCCTGAAGTGGTACCTGCCGGCCTGCATCGCCCGCGACGCCGGCCTGGAGCGGCGCCTGGCCGCCAGCATCCGGGCCACCGCACCGAATGACGCCTTCCTCTGGCCGATCGCCCTGCTGCGGGCCAGCCCCGCCAGCCGGCCCCTGATCCGCATCCGCGAGGAGAGCTTCGGCTATCTGATGCCCCTGCGGCCCGCCGCCTACGTGGGGGCCAGCGAGCATGCCGCCGGCCGGCTGGCGATCGGCCTGCGCCAGGTGCTGCGGGCCTGCTTCGGCCTGGCCGACGCCTTCCACGCCCTGCACCTGGCGGGCCTCTGTTACAAGGACGTCTCCCTGGGCAACCTCTTCCTGGAGCCCGGCGGCGGCGGCATCCTCATCTGCGACAACGACAACGTCGCGGTGGATGGGGCCGACCACGGCGCCGTGCTGGGGACCCCGGGCTTCATGGCCCCCGAGGTGCTGCTGGGGCAGGCCCGGCCCGGGGCCGACAGCGACCTCTTCTCCCTGGCGGTGCTGCTGTTCCGGCTGCTCACCCGCCACGATCCCCTCAAGGGCCAGATGGAGCTGGCGATCCGCTGCCTCGACGAGCCGGCCCGCCGGCGCCTCTGCGGCGAGGACCCGGTGTTCATCTTCGATCCGGTGGATGCCCGCAACAGGCCCGACCCGATCGAGCACGCGGCCGCCCTGATCACCTGGCCCATCTATCCCCGCCCCCTCCAGGCCCTGTTCGAGCAGACCTTCTGCCGCGGCATGAAGCAGCCCTCGCGCCGGGCCCTCACCGGCCAGTGGAAGCAGGAGCTGGCCCGCACCCTCGATCAACGCAGCCTCTGCCCCGCCTGCGGCCAGGAGAACTTCCAGGCCGCAGGCGCCCCGGCGCTGTGCTGGAGCTGCGGCAGCCCCCTGCCGGAGCCGATCACCCTGGCCCTGCCCCGGGGTTCGGTGCTGGCCGCCCCGGACAACGAGCTGCACCCCCACCACTTCGATGCCCTGGTCGGGGAGGATCTGCGCCGGCCGCTCGCCCGGGTGGTGGCCCACCCCCAGGAGCCCCGTCGCCTGGGTCTGTGCAATCTCTCGGCCGCCGCCTGGAGCGCCGAGGCCGCCGACGGCCGCAGCTGGCCGGTGGGGCCTGGCGAGAGCTGTAGCCTCGCGGCACTCACCCGGATCCTCACCCCGGCGGGTCCGATCGCCGTGCAGCGCCCCATCCCGCCAGCCCCCGCCGCCTGAGAGATGCCGTTTCCCGACGTCAAGCTGGCCAACCGGCCGCTCCATTTCCTCTACCTCTGCGACTGCTCCGGCTCCATGGCCGCCTCGGGCAAGATGCAGGCCCTCAACCAGGCCATCCGCCAGTCGCTGCCGGGCATGGCGGCGGTCGCCCGGGACAACCCGGAGGCCCGGGTGCTGGTGCGGGCCGTGAGTTTCGCCGACCGTGCCGCCTGGCACATCGAGACCCCCACGCCGGTGGATCAGCTGGAGTGGCGCGATCTGCAGGCCGGAGGCATCACGGCGATGGGGGCCGCCCTGCAGCTGGTGGCGGCAGCACTCCAGACCCCGCCGATGGAGGTGCGCGCCCTGCCGCCGGTGCTGGTGCTGATCTCCGACGGCCAGCCCACCGATGACTTCGCCGGCGGCCTCGAGGCCCTGCGGCGGGTGCCCTGGGCCCAGAAGGCGGTGCGCCTGGCCATCGCCCTCGGCCACGACGCCGACCTGGAGGTGCTGCAGCGGTTCATCGGCAGCGAGCCGGCAACGGGGGGGCGTTCCCCCCGCCGACCGCTGCAGGCGGGCAACGCCACCTCCCTGGCCCAGTACATCCAGTGGGCTTCCACGGCGGTGGTGGGGGCCGCCTCGATGCCCGCCAGCCGGGTGAGCGAGACGCCCCTGGAGCCCGCGGCGGGCAACATCCCCCTGCCGGATCTGCCCCCCACCGTGCTCGATCCCACCGACGACGTCGGTCCCGTGGTGTGGTGAACCGCTGGGTGGCGCCGATCGGTGCCAGCCGGACCGGGGCCGCCCACCGCCGCGCCGGCCGGCCCTGCCAGGACGCCGTCCTCTGCCGCGAGCTGCGGGGCCTCGAGGGCCAGCCGGTGATGGTGATGGCGGTGGCCGACGGCCATGGCGGGCGCCGCTACCGGCGCAGCGAGGTGGGCAGTCGCCTGGCCTGCGAAACGGCCCTGGCCGCGGTGCAGGGCGCCCTGGCGGCCAGGCCCCTGGACACGGGGGAGGAGGGCTGGCGCCGCTGGCTGGAGCGGGAGCTGCCCGAGGCGATCCAGCGCGACTGGCTGGAGGCGGTGGCGGCCCACTGGCAGAGCGATCCGGGGGAGGGCGGCTTCGAGGCCCTGCTCTACGGCAGCACCCTGGGCCTGGTGGTGATGACCCCCCGCTGGTGGGGCCACACCGGCCTGGGGGACTGGGATCTGGTGCGGGTGGAGGCGGACGGCCAGGCCCGGCTGCTGGAGGAGGAGAACGAGCCCACCGCCCTCGGGGAGGCCACCTGCAGCCTCTGCCAGCCCCGGGCCGCCTCCCTGTTCGCCCGCCGGGCGGGGCTGCATCCGATCGATGGCGGAGCAGGCGAGTTTGCCCTGGTGCTCTGCACCGACGGCATCCGCAAGTCCTGTGCCACCGATGGCGACTTCCTCACCCTGGCGGCCTGGCTGGCCCGCGGCGACGGCGAGGCGGACCCCGAGGCGGCCGGCACCCTGCCGGCGGCGCTGGACCGGATCAGCCGCGAGGGCAGCGGCGACGACGTGACCGTGGCGGTTGGTCGTGTCTGGAGCCCAGGCGGCGGGCCGCCACCACCCCCGCCCCAGCCCCCGCCGCCCGTCGCACCGGCTCCTTTGGCGACCCCGGAGCCCCCTGCAACGGAGCCCGCCCAGGCACCCACTCCCCGGCGAGGACGTCCGGCGATCGGCCGGGCGGTGGCCATCGGCCTGGCCCTGGCCGGCGCCGGGGGGAGCTGGCTGGCCTGGCACTGGCCCCGCAGCCCGACAGCTCTGCCGGCGGTGCCCAGCTCCCCGGCTCTGCGGCCAGCCGGCCGCCATTCCCCTGGAGCTGCGCCGCCGCCGCGAGCTGTTCGTCGCCCTGCGCCAGGGCCGGCAGGATCCCGCCCCGCTGAAGGCCGCGGCCGCCGCCGATCCCCTCGCCGCCCTGATTGCCGCCGATCTCCCGGCGGTCGATCACCGCGACGGGACACTCCCGGCCGCCCAACCTGCTGCCGCCAGACCCCACCGCCCCCTGCGGGCACTGGGTGCCTGCCCCGCCCTGCTGGAGGCCCTCGACCGGCAATGGGCCGTCACCCCGGCCGCCCCTACCCCCTGAACCCCATGGCCCTGCGTCTGCTGCTCGACTGCGCCGACCCCCTGGAGTGGGAACGCTGGCTGCCCAGCGGCCTGTTCCAGGGCGTCACCACCAACCCGACCCTGCTGCGGCGGGCCGGTCAGCCCTGCCGCCTCGACCACCTGGCGCAGCTGAGCGCACGGGCCGCGGCCCTCGACTGCCGGGAGATCCATCTGCAGACCTGGGGCGGCGATGGTTCGCAGCAGCTGGCGAACGGCCGGGCCCTGGCCGCCCTCGATCCCCAGCGGGTGTTCGTGAAGGTGCCGATCACCCGCCAGGGTGCCGTGGTGGCGCGCGACCTGATCGCCGAGGGCGTCCCGGTCACCTTCACGGCCTGTTACGAGGTGGCCCAGGTGCTGGTGGCCGCTGCCCTGGGCGCCGATGGCATCGCCGCCTACCTGGGGCGGATCAGCGATCTGGGCCGGGATGGCCACGGCGAACTGATCGCCATGCAGCGGGCCCTGGAGGGGGTGGGATCCAGCACGCGGCTGCTGGTGGCCAGCCTGCGCCAGCCGCAGGATCTGGCCCGGCTGGCCGCCGCCGGTCTGGCGCACCACACGATCAGCCCGGCGATCGCCGCCGGCCTGTTCGGCAGCCCGGAGACGGCCGCGGCCGCCGAGGGCTTCGAGCGTGACGCGGCCGGGACCTGAGGCCCGGGGATCAGGCGGTCCCGCAGAAGGTGACGTCGGGGAACTTGAGCTTGGCTTCCTCGAGGGATTTGCCGCGCCCTTCCTCCTGCCAGTAGTTGATCACCTCGGTGGCCTTGTTGAGGATCTCGACCCGCTCGTTGTCGGTGATCCAGCTCTTGGCCTCGAGCTCGCCCTTGAGGGTTTCCCAGGCGTCTTCCCGGGGCCAGAAGAAGTAAGCGGTGAGGGGGCTGGGCCCGCCGCCGACGATCTGATCCACCGCCAGGGCGACGTTGTCGGGGAGCCAGAGGATCTTCACCAGGAAGCGGCCCTCATCGGCCTTGGGGGTGTAGCCCGAAGGAACCCCGTCCTCGTCGATGGTGGCGGTGGCCAGGGCGGCACTGCCGCCGCGCAGCACCGGACGCCCTTCGGTCGTGTCGGCTGCGATGGCCGCCGGGATGGCGCTCAGGGCAGCGGCCTCGGCACTCTCAGGGGCTGTCACGGTTTCGGCGCTCAAGGAGAAACGGCAATTGCCTAACCTACCAGCCGATTCGCAGCAACCCCACTGGCCGCCTCCGCCGCCCCCCGCGCCGTCCTCCTCTTCGACATCGACGGCGTGATCAGGGATGTGGCGGGCAGCTACCGGCGCGCCATCGTCGAGACCGTCTGCCATTTCAGCGGCTGGGCCCCGGAGAGCGCCGTGATCGACGCCCTCAAGGGGGAGGGCTGCTGGAACAACGACTGGCAGGCCTCGATGGAGCTGCTGCGTCGCCACGGCACCGATCCCCTGCCCGCCTGGGATCGCCTGGTGGCGGTGTTCAGCGACCACTACTTCGGCGGCGATCCGGAGGGGGACCCCGCCCTCTGGCGCGGCTTCATCGGCAGCGAGCCCCTGCTGGTGGACGCCCCCTTCTTCGCTGCCCTCAGCGACCGGGGGATCGCCTGGGGCTTCGTCAGCGGCGCCGAGCCCCCCTCCGCCCGCTTCGTGCTGGAGCAGCGGCTGCAGCTGGTGGCGCCGCCCCTGGTGGCCATGGGCCAGGCCCCCGACAAGCCCGACCCCACCGGCCTGCTGGCCCTGGCGGCCACCCTGGCCCGTGGGCCCCTGGGGGCCGGGGCCCCGCCCGTGGCCTACCTGGGCGACACCGTGGCCGACGTGGAGACGGTGCGCCGGGCCCGCGCCCGGGTGCCCGGCCAGCGCTTCGAGGCCCTGGCCGTGGCGCCGCCCCACCTGCAGCAGGCCGGCCGGGAGGCCGAGCGGCAGCGCTACGAGCACCAGCTGCGCCAGGCGGGCGCCGACCGCATCCTGGGTTCCACCACCCAGGTGCTGGATCTGTTCAGCGTTCCATCGCCGCCGGCGCCTTGAGGGCGGCGGCGGTGAGCACCTCGTGGCCGTGGTCGCTCACCGCCACGTCATCCTCGATGCGGATGCCGATCCCCTTCCAGCGCTCCTCGATGGCGGGCTGGCCCTCGGGCACCGCCAGCCGGTCGCTGATGTAGAGGCCGGGTTCCACCGTGAGCACCATGCCCGCCTCGAGGGCCACGTGGTGCTCGCCGAGCCGGTACGCGCCCACGTCGTGGACATCGAGCCCCAGCCAGTGGCCGGTGCGGTGCATGTAGAGATGGCGGTAGGCCCCCTGCTCGATCAGCCCGTCCACCGCGCCGTTCAGCAGGCCCAGCTCCACCAGCCCCTCCACCAGCACCCGCACGGCGGTGTCGTGGACCGCTTCGGCGGTCTGGCCCGGGGCCACCGCCGCCACCGCCGCCTCCTGGGCGGCCAGCACCAGCTCGTAGAGGGCCCGCTGCTCGCCGCTGAAGCGCCCGTTGACCGGGAAGGTGCGGGTGATATCGCCGTTGTAGTAATCGCTGAGGCTGCAGCCGGCATCGATCAGCAGCAGGTCGCCGTCCCGCAGCCGGTCGCCGTTGGCGGTGTAGTGCAGGACGCAGGCGTTGTCGCCCCCGGCCACGATGGATCCGTAGGCAGGCCCGCGCGCTCCCTGCTCAAGAAAGTGCTGCTCGATCACGGCCTGCACCTGCCGTTCGCTGAGGCCGGGCCGGGCCACCTGCCGGGCCAGTTCATGGGCCTCGGCGGAGATGCGGGCGGCCTCCCGCAGGCGGGCCAGTTCCTCGGGTTCCTTGCGCAGCCGCAGCTCGTGGAGCAGGGGGCAGGGGGCCACCAGTCCGAGGGCGGCCTTGCCGCTGCGGGGGGCCCGATCCAGCTGGCGCCCCCAGGCGGCCAGCACCAGGGGCTCCACCAGGGGATGGCGGCCCACCCGGAAGGCGATCCCCTCGGCACCATCGAGGTACTCCGGCAGCCGCTCGGCCAGCTCGCTGCGGGGATGGGCCACATCGGCGCCGAACGTGCTGACGGCCCCGTCGCAGCCCCAGCGGAAGCCGTTCCAGACCTCGGCCCCCGGATCCTTCGCCTCGACGAACAGCACGAAGGGGGTCTCGGGCCGGTGGGGCAGGAACAGGGCCACGGCACCGGGCTCGTCGAAGCCGGTGAGATACCAGAAATCGCTGTTCTGGCGGAAGCTGTGCTCCACGTCGGCGTGGTGGGTCACCAGCGCCGCCCCCGGGATCACCGCGGCCGCGCCGCCCAGCTGCTGCAGAAACCGCTGGCGACGGCGGGCCAGCAGGGCGAGGTCGATCGGGGGGGTCGGGGGCATCGAAGCGAAGGGGTGGACAGCGAGAAGATGGCACAGCCGATTAAATACACGTGATCCCCCCGAACCTGCACGTGCCGATCCTGTCTGTTTCGATCAGCCGCGGATGAACGATCTCCTGCTCCTGGTGCTGGCGGTGGTCGGGATGCTGATGGGGTCCTTTCTGTGTTCGGGGGTGGAGGCGGCCCTGCTCACCGTCAATCCGGTGAAGGTGCATGAACTGGCGAGCCGCCCCCGGCCGGTGGCGGGGGCCCGGCGGCTGGAGGCCCTGCGTCAGCGCCTGGGCCGCACCCTGGCGGTGCTGGTGATCGCCAACAACATCTTCAACATCTTCGGCAGCCTGATGGTGGGCGGCTTCGCCAGCGTCGTCTTTGCCCGCTATGGCGTCAGCGGTCCCGCCCTGCCCCTGTTCTCGGTTGCCCTCACCGTGCTGGTGATCCTGCTGGGGGAGATCCTGCCCAAGGCGATCGGCAGCAAGCTTGCCCTGCCCGTGTCCCTGGCGGTCGCCCCCGGGCTTGGGCTGTTCACCAAGCTGATGCTGCCCCTGGTGCTGCTGCTGGAGCGGATCCTGCCGGCGATCACGGCCGAGAACGAGATCAGCACCGACGAGGAGGAGATCCGCCTGCTGGCCCGGCTGGGTTCCCAGAAGGGCCAGATCGAGGCCGACGAGGCCGCCATGATCGCCAAGGTGTTCCAGCTCAACGACCTCACCGCCCGGGACCTGATGCTGCCCCGGGTGTCGGCCCCCACCCTGGCGGGCCACCAGAGCCTCGATGAGCAGCGCTCCACCCTGCTGCGCCACACCACCGCCTGGTGGGTGGTGCTGGGGGAGGAGGTGGACGAGGTGCTGGGGGTGGCCAGCCGCGAGCAGCTGCTCACCGCCCTGGTGGAGGGACGGGGGGCCAGCCAGGCCGCCGATCTCTGCGAACCGGTCGAGTTCGTGCCGGAGATGATCCGGGCCGACCGGCTGCTCACCAGCTTCCGCCGCAACGGCTCCGGGGTTCGCGTGGTGGTCGATGAATTCGGCGGCTTCGTGGGGGTGATCGGGCCCGAGGCCGTGCTGGCGGTGCTGGCGGGCTGGTGGCGCCGGCCCGCCTCCGCCGCGGAGACCGCCCCATGACGACGGCGGCACCGGCAGCGGCGATCGCCGCCCCCCCCGCCGCCGAGCGCTGCCGCCAGCTGCTGGCCCGCTGGCGCGCGGAACTGGTGCTCAGCGGTCGGGAGCAGGCGGCCCT
>NZ_NQKY01000040.1:0-5000 GCF_002252675.1 Synechococcus sp. BO 8801
GTGATATGATTTTGGACTGCGCCCCAGAGAGCGAGAGCTCGAGCGGGGGGCAGGCTTACGGGATCGAGAGGCGCGAGCCGACGGTGTTGTAAGTTTTCTGAGTCGCCGGGAGGCGACGCGCCGCGAGAGCCCCGGAAGGGGTGGAGCGGTCGAACCTGGACAACCAAAAAAGTTTAGGAACTGACGCTTCCACTGCGTCGGTTGCTGCGGAAGGAGGGGATCAGTTGCGGGAGACCGTAGGTGGTTACGCCGGAAGCGCCTGTGTCCTTCGCTACCGCGGAGGGAAGGGATTTCCCGAGAGGGGAAGCAACGGACGAAGAGCGGTGGAGGTGTGAGGTCCCGTCAAAAGAAACAAGCGACGGGTCGAAGCGATCAAGGAGCCGAGGTGCGTTCTCACGACGCAGCAAGGCCAAGAGAGGCGCCATCCGATGGGAGCGATCCCACCGAGCAATCTTGCAAGAGAGAGCCGAGGTTGGATGGAAGGCCCTTTGGTTGTGAGACCGGTTGCGAACCGGATCTGAGATTCGGGAAAGTCACGGGGCGTTGAGGGGTGAGCTGCCTGAAAGGGGAGCGAACCAGGAAGCGACCAGTGCACTCTTTGAACCCATCGCGAGAGCGTTGGTGGCCCAGACGTTGCCGTAGACGCCAGTCTGCGGGGATGGCACGAGGCAAATCCAGCTGAGGGAAGCGAAAGCGGACCAAGAGGGTTGGATCTACAACGGAGAGTTTGATCCTGGCTCAGGATGAACGCTGGCGGCGTGCTTAACACATGCAAGTCGAACGAACCTTCGGGTTAGTGGCGGACGGGTGAGTAACGCGTGGGAATCTGCCCTCAGGAGGGGGATAACGGCCGGAAACGGCCGCTAATACCCCATATGCCGAGAGGTGAAATGAATTTCGCCTGAGGATGAGCCCGCGTCTGATTAGCTAGTTGGTGTGGTAATGGCGCACCAAGGCGACGATCAGTAGCTGGTCTGAGAGGATGATCAGCCACACTGGGACTGAGACACGGCCCAGACTCCTACGGGAGGCAGCAGTGGGGAATTTTCCGCAATGGGCGAAAGCCTGACGGAGCAACGCCGCGTGAGGGATGAAGGCCTCTGGGCTGTAAACCTCTTTTCTCAAGGAAGAAGACATGACGGTACTTGAGGAATAAGCCACGGCTAATTCCGTGCCAGCAGCCGCGGTAATACGGGAGTGGCAAGCGTTATCCGGAATTATTGGGCGTAAAGCGTCCGCAGGCGGCCTTGTAAGTCTGTCGTTAAAGCGTGGAGCTTAACTCCATTTCAGCGATGGAAACTACAAGGCTTGAGTGTGGTAGGGGCAGAGGGAATTCCCGGTGTAGCGGTGAAATGCGTAGATATCGGGAAGAACACCAGTGGCGAAGGCGCTCTGCTGGGCCATAACTGACGCTCATGGACGAAAGCCAGGGGAGCGAAAGGGATTAGATACCCCTGTAGTCCTGGCCGTAAACGATGAACACTAGGTGTCGGGGGAATCGACCCCCTCGGTGTCGTAGCTAACGCGTTAAGTGTTCCGCCTGGGGAGTACGCACGCAAGTGTGAAACTCAAAGGAATTGACGGGGGCCCGCACAAGCGGTGGAGTATGTGGTTTAATTCGATGCAACGCGAAGAACCTTACCAGGGTTTGACATCCTGCGAATCCCTTGGAAACGAGGGAGTGCCTTCGGGAGCGCAGAGACAGGTGGTGCATGGCTGTCGTCAGCTCGTGTCGTGAGATGTTGGGTTAAGTCCCGCAACGAGCGCAACCCACGTCTTTAGTTGCCAGCATTCAGTTGGGCACTCTAGAGAGACCGCCGGTGATAAACCGGAGGAAGGTGTGGATGACGTCAAGTCATCATGCCCCTTACATCCTGGGCTACACACGTACTACAATGCTACGGACAAAGGGTTGCAAGCTCGCGAGAGTTAGCTAATCCCATAAACCGTGGCTCAGTTCAGATCGTAGGCTGCAACTCGCCTACGTGAAGGAGGAATCGCTAGTAATCGCAGGTCAGCATACTGCGGTGAATACGTTCCCGGGCCTTGTACACACCGCCCGTCACACCATGGAAGTTGGCCATGCCCGAAGTCGTTACTCCAACCCTTGTGGAGGAGGACGCCGAAGGTGGGGCTGATGACTGGGGTGAAGTCGTAACAAGGTAGCCGTACCGGAAGGTGCGGCTGGATCACCTCCTAACAGGGAGACACAACTGATCGTGATGTCTGAGCGCCGACCAAGCGTAAGTTTGGGAAGCACATTTGTCTCAGGCCACGGTCCTGTCATCTCGAAGGTCGATCGGTACCTCAAGGTGAGCCATTAAAGCCAAGGACGACTCCAGAGAGCTCGCAAGAGCAGGAAGGAGAAGGCCGAGGATATTGTGATGGACTCGTTTTCAGTTCCTAAACTTTGTCTAGGTCACCCCACCAAGGGTTTTGCCAGACATCCAACGTTTCGGATCCCGCCAGGGAGATGAAGCAAAGGGTGTGTGGAGGAACCACTGTCAGAGTGATTGTTCCTGGGCCATTAGCTCAGGTGGTTAGAGCGCACCCCTGATAAGGGTGAGGTCCCTGGTTCAAGTCCAGGATGGCCCATTCGTGTTTGGGGGTTTAGCTCAGTTGGTAGAGCGCCTGCTTTGCAAGCAGGATGTCAGCGGTTCGAGTCCGCTAACCTCCATCCAGCTAGGTTAAGACCACAACATGAAGCTGCATCAGGAGGAATTCTGATGGGTGAAGTGACCGGACATGTTCAGCTGAGGACTCCAGCCTCCTTTCATTCCCGATGGATGAGCTCACACGATGTGTGATGCCTTGTTCAGATGTGGTTGAAAGGAAGCTGGACTCGCTGATCACCCACTTACATGTTCATGGGAGTGGGTGAGTCAGTGTAGCCAGCAAAGAACCTTGACAACTGCATAGGTGAGTCTGGAAAAGAAAGCATCTCATGGATGCCCAGACGGACGTGGACAGATCCTGGTAACCCCAGGTGATGGAGACGGCTGACTGGGAAGATTCTTGAGTTTAGAGCCGAGAGCTTCCAGCGTCTTTTCGCTCCGCCGAGGAGGGAAGAGTCAGATTCTGCCTTTCAAACCGCTTGAGCTTGAATGGGACGAGAGACCGCGACGGGCAACCGCAGCGGTGGATTGTTGCATGAAAGGCGAAAGCAGGTGAAAGCAGGAGAATGGGTCTCAACAACCCTGAACGTTGGGAGTGTTAATTGGTCAAGCTACAAAGGGCTCACGGTGGATACCTTGGCACACAGAGGCGATGAAGGACGTGGTTACCTGCGAAAAGTCTCGGGGAGCTGGAAACACGCTTTGATCCGGGAATCTCCGAATGGGGCAACCCCTAGAACGGCCACCTGAATCCATAGGGTGGCGCGAGCCAACCCAGCGAACTGAAACATCTTAGTAGCTGGAGGAAAGGAAAGTAAAAACGACTCCCTAAGTAGCGGCGAGCGAACGGGGAAGAGCCTAAACCGATGGTTTCGACCATCGGGGTTGTGGGACAGCAACGTGGACCAGGGACGTTAGTGGAAGCGTTTGAAAGGCGCGCCATAGAGGGTGAAAGCCCCGTACGCGAAAGCGAAACTGGCCTAGCTGTATCCCGAGTAGCACGGAGCACGTGAAATTCCGTGTGAATCCGCGAGGACCACCTCGTAAGGCTAAGTACTCCTGTGTGACCGATAGCGAAACAGTACCGCGAGGGAAAGGTGAAAAGAACCCCGGGAGGGGAGTGAAATAGAACATGAAACCGTGAGCTTACAAGCAATGGGAGTCCTACTCATAGGATGACCGTGTGCCTGTTGAAGAATGAGCCGGCGACTTATAGGCACTGGCAGGTTAAACCGGAAATGGTGGAGCCATAGCGAAAGCGAGTCTGAATAGGGCGTTGGTCAGTGTTTATAGACCCGAACCCGGGTGATCTAACCATGGCCAGGATGAAGCTTGGGTGATACCAAGTGGAGGTCCGAACCGACTGATGTTGAAAAATCAGCGGATGAGCTGTGGTTAGGGGTGAAATGCCAATCGAACCCGGAGCTAGCTGGTTCTCCCCGAAATACGTTGAGGCGTAGCGTCTAGTGCTATAGCAGGGGGGTAAAGCCACCGTTTCGGTGCGGGCTGCGAGAGCGGTACCAAATCGAGACGAACTCTGAATACCCTGTGTGAAACTAGGCAGTCAGACTGTGGGGGATAAGCTCCATGGTCGAAAGGGAAACAGCCCAGACCGCCAGCTAAGGTCCCCAAATCAACGCTCAGTGATAAAGGAGGTGGGATTGCCCAGACAACCAGGAGGTTTGCCTAGAAGCAGCCATCCTCAAAGGAGTGCGTAATAGCTCACTGGTCGAGCGATCCTGCGCCGAAAATGAACGGGGCTAAGCGTTGTACCGAAGCTGCGGATTTAACTTGTTAAATGGTAGGGGAGCGTTCCATGTGGGGCGAAGCGTTAGCGTAAGCGGGCGTGGACTGCATGGAAGTGAGAATGTCGGCTTGAGTAGCGAAAACATGGGTGAGAATCCCATGCCCCGAAACCCTAAGGGTTCCTCCGGCAGGCTCGTCCGCGGAGGGTTAGTCAGGACCTAAGGCGAGGCCGAAAGGCGTAGTCGATGGACAACAGGTCAACATTCCTGTACCTGTCATGTTTTGGGAAGGGGGACGGAGAAGGCTAGCCCAGCCAGAAGTTGGTTACTGGTTCAAGCGTTCGAGGCGTTGAGAAGTGGCGAAAACACTTTGAGCTGAGGCGTGAGTACGAGCTGCTACGGCAGCGAAGTGGGTGACGTCAAGCTTCCAAGAAAAGCCCTATACCCGTTAAGGCATGACGGCCTGTACCCGAAACCGACACAGGTGGGGTGGTAGAGAATACCGAGGGGCGCGAGGTAACTCTCTCTAAGGAACTCGGCAAAATGGCCCCGTAACTTCGGGAGAAGGGGTGCCACCGCAAGGTGGTCGCAGTGAAGAGGCCCAGGCGACTGTTTACCAAAAACACAGGTCTCCGCTAAG
>NZ_NQKY01000041.1 GCF_002252675.1 Synechococcus sp. BO 8801
GCGCCCCGTTCGCCGCAGGCTCCTTGCCGGCCGCAGGCTTCGGGGTGGCGGGGGTGGGAGCCGGCGTGGCCGGGGCGGCGGTCCGGGTCACGGGGGCCGGGGCGGCGGGAGCCGCCGGTGCGCCCGAGAAACTGCGGGAGAGGGCGTCGCCGAAGGGCGTGCCGCCACAGGCGGAGAGCAGCAAGGGCAGGCTCAGCAGGGGTCCCGCCAGCGAAAGGGGGGGGCGGGGATGGGCCATCAGCTGGCCGCGGGCTTGATCACCCGCACGGCGCTGGCCCGCAGGCGACCGGACTTGGTGGTGGCGGGGGGCTTCTTGGCGGCGGCGGTGGTCGTGCCGGTGGCCTTGGCGGCCGCGCTCCTGGTGGAGGGGGCCTTGGCGGCTCCCGTCTTGGCGGCGGTCTTCCTGGCGGCGGGCTTGGCAGCGGCCTTGGTGCCGGCCCGGGCCCGGGATGCCCCCTTGCCGCTGGCGGCCTTGGCGGCCAGCAGCTCCACCGCCTGATCCAGGGTGATGGTGTCGGCGGTGGTGCCCTCCGGCAGGGAGGCGTTCACCTTGCCCTGCTTGACGTAAAGGCCGTAGGGACCGTCGAAGAGCTGGATGGCCTCCTCGGAGCCTTCGGGCACCCCCAGATCCTTCAGGGCCGTGCGGCCGCCGCGGCCCTTCTTGGGCATGGCCAGCAGCTCCAGGGCCCGGCTCAGCCCCACCGCCAGGACATCGTCCTCGGCCTTGAGGGAGCGGTAGTCCTTCTCGCCCTTGCCCTTGTCGTGGACCACGTAGGGACCGAAGCGCCCCAGCCCGGCCTGCACCTTGCCGCCGTCGGGATGCTCCCCCAGGTGGCGGGGCAGGCGCAGCAGCCCCAGGGCGTCCTCCAGGCTGAGGTCCTCGGGCTTGACACCCTTGGGCAGGGAAGCCCGCTTGGGCTTGGGCACCTCCTCGCTCACCTGGCCGCGCTGGACGTAGGGGCCGTACTGGCCGAACAGCAGGTACACCTGCTCGCCGGTCTCGGGGTCCTCGCCGAGGGACTCGGGCCCCTCAGCCTTCTGGCGCAGCAGCAGCTCGGCCTTCTCGGCGTCGAGATCGGCCGGGGTGATCTCCTGGGGCAGGGTGGCCTTGAGCAGCTCCTCGCTGCCGTCGTCCGCCACCCGCTTGGTCTCCAGGTAGGCGCCGAAGCGGCCGATGCGCACCACGCAGGGCAGGCCCTCCAGCACCACCGTGCGGGAGATGCCGGGGTCGATGTCACCCTCCCGCTGCTGCACCTGGGTCTCCAGGCCCTTCTCCCCCTTGTAGAAGTTCTCCAGGTAGGGCAGCCAGGACACCTTGCCCGTGGAGATCTCGTCGAGGGTGTGCTCCATCTTCGAGGTGAAGGCCGTGTCCACCAGGTCGGGGAAGTGCTCCTCCAGCAGGGCCGTCACGGCGAAGGCCGTGAAGCTGGGGGTGAGGGAGTTGTTCTGCAGGGTGGCGTAACCCCGATCGACGATGGTGCCGATGATGCTGGCGTAGGTGGAGGGGCGGCCGATGCCCTCCTTCTCCAGGGTCTTGACCAGGGCCGCCTCGCTGTAGCGGGCGGGGGGCTGGGTCTGGTGGCCGAGGGCCTCGACGCCCCGGCAGAGGGGTGCGTCACCGACGGCGAGCGAGGGCAGCAGCACCTCCTGGCCCTCCAGGGCCGCATCGGGGTCGTCGCTGCCCTCCACGTAGGCGCGGAAGAACCCGGCGAAGTCGATGCGCTTGCCGCTGGCCCGGAAGGTGGCGCCCGCCGCCTCGATGTCGACGGCCAGCAGGGTGAGCCGGGCATCGGCCATCTGGCTGGCCACGGTGCGCTTCCAGATCAGCTCGTAGAGCGCCAGGTCACGGCCGTCGAGGCCGGTGTCCTTCGGGGTGCGGAAGCTCTCGCCGGCGGGCCGGATCGCCTCGTGGGCCTCCTGGGCGTTGCGGGCCTTGGTGCTGAACTGGCGCGGCGCCGGGCTGAGGAACTCCTTGCCGTACATGGCGCCGACGCAGTTGCGGGCCGCCGTCAGGGCCTGGTCGGAGAGGTGCACCGAGTCGGTGCGCATGTAGGTGATGAAGCCGCGCTCGTAGAGGGCCTGGGCCGTGCGCATGGTGTCGCGGGCCGAGAGCCGCAGCTTGCGGTTGGCCTCCTGCTGCAGGGTGCTGGTGGTGAAGGGGGGCACGGGCTTGCGCACCGTGGGCTTCTCCTCCACCGCCGCCACCCGCCAGGGGGAGGTTTCGACGGCGGCCTTGAGCGCGGCGGCCTCGGCCTCGCTGAGCAGCTTCACCTTGCTGCCGGGCTTGAGGCCGCCGGTGGTCTCGTCGAAGTCGGAGCCGCCGGCGATGCGCTCGGCCCCCACGTGGGTGAGCTTGGCCTCGAAGGGCGAGGCCGTCTGCTCCAGACGGGCCTTGAGATCCCAGTAACTGCCGCTGCGGAACGCCCGCCGGGCCCGCTCGCGCTGCACCAGCAGCCGCACCGCCACCGACTGCACCCGGCCGGCGGAGAGGCCCCAGGCCACCTTCTTCCAGAGCAGGGGCGAGAGGGTGTACCCCACCAGCCGATCAAGGATCCGCCGGGTCTCCTGGGCATGGACCAGCTCCATGTCCAGGTCGCGGGTCTGGTCGAGGGCGCGGCCGATCGCCTCCTTGGTGATCTCGTGGAACACCATCCGCTTCACCGGCACCTTCGGCCCCAGGAGCTGGAGCAGGTGCCAGCTGATGCTCTCCCCTTCCCGGTCCTCGTCCGTGGCCAGCAGCAGCTGGTCGGCGTCCTTGAGGGCGTCCTTGAGCTCCTTCACCACCTTTTTCTTGTCCTTCGGCACCACGTAGAGGGGTTCGAAGCCGTTGGCGGTGTTGACGCCGAGGTTGGCCCACTTCTCGCCCTTGTGGGCGGCCGGAATCTCGCTGGCGTTGTTGGGAAGATCACGCACGTGGCCCATCGACGCCTCCACACGGAAGGTCTTGGGCAGGAACGCCCGGATGGTGCGGGCCTTGGTGGGGCTCTCGACGATGACCAGGGTGTGGGCCACGGGAAGGCGCGATACCGCTTCCTTCTTTATCGCATCGACGGGCCCGGCGGGTATCCGGGCACCAGACCGCCCCTCCAGATGGCGGCTACAGTCCGCCACATCGCGCGCCTACCCGAACCCTGTGGCCGACCTGTTTCTGGCAGCAGCGAACTCCGCCACCACCGCCGCTTCCGCCGCCGAGGCCATCGTCTCGGGTCTGGGCACCGGCGCCCTTGCGCTGCAGCTGAACGCCGGAGCGATCGCTCCGGAGGCGGCCGTGCTGCTCACCCTGGTGGTGTGCCTCGTCGTCGACCTGGCCGGCGAGAAGGCCGCCAGCCGCTGGGTGCCGCCCATCTGCTACGGCGGCCTGGGCGCCTCCCTGGTGCTGCTGGCCCTGCAGTGGAACAGCCCGCTGGAGCCTTCCTTCCTGGGCTCCTTCCTGGCCGACAACCTGGCCATCGCCTTCCGGGCGGTGGTGGCCGCCTCCACCCTGATCTCCCTGCTGCTGAGCTGGCGCTACGTGGAGCGCAGCGGCACACCGATGGGGGAATACGCCGCCATCCTGCTGGCCGCCACCCTGGGGGCCATGTTCCTGTGCGGCTCCACCGACCTGGTCAGCATCTTCATCTCCCTGGAGACCCTCTCGGTCGCCAGTTACCTCCTGGCGGGCTACATGAAGCGGGATGCCCGCAGTTCCGAGGCGGCCCTGAAGTATCTGCTGGTGGGATCGGCCGCCGCCGCGGTGTTCCTCTACGGCGCCTCGCTCCTCTACGGCCTCAGCGGTGGTGCCACCAGCCTGGCCACCATCGGCCAGGCCCTGCAGACGAGCGCCTCGCCGATCACCGCCCTGGCCCTGGTGTTCGTACTGGCCACCGTGGCCTTCAAGATCGCCGCCGTGCCCTTCCACCAGTGGACGCCCGACGTCTATGAGGGTTCCCCCACCCCCGTCGTCGCCTTCCTCTCGGTGGGCTCGAAGGCGGCTGGCTTCGCCCTGGCGGTGCGGCTGCTGGTGGGCTGCTTCGAGAGCTTCGATGCCCAGTGGAAGTTCCTGTTCACCGTGCTGGCGGTGCTGAGCATGGTGCTGGGCAACGTGGTCGCCCTGGCCCAGACCTCGATGAAGCGGATGCTGGCCTACAGCTCCATCGGCCAGGCCGGCTTCGTGATGATCGGCCTGGTGTGCGGCACCGAGGACGGCTTCTCGGCGATGGTGCTCTACATGGCGGCCTATCTGTTCATGAACCTGGGCGCCTTCGCCTGCATCATCCTCTTCTCACTGCGCACCGGCAGCGACCGCATCGCCGACTACGCCGGCCTCTATCAGAAGGATCCCCTGATCACCCTGGGCCTGAGTCTGTGCCTGCTCTCCCTCGGCGGCATCCCGCCGATGCTGGGCTTCTTCGGCAAGATTTATCTGTTCTTCGCCGGCTGGGCCGACCACCAGTACCTGCTCGTCGTGGTGGGTCTGGTCACCTCGGTGGTGTCGATCTACTACTACATCTCGGTGATCAAGATGATGGTGGTGAAGGAACCCCAGGAGGCCTCCGATGTGGTCAAGGCCTATCCCGCCATCACCTGGAACCTGGCCGGCATGCAGCCGCTTCGGGCCGCCCTGGTGGGCTGTGTGGTGATCACCGCCGTGGGAGGGGTGCTCTCCAGCCCCCTGTTCGACTGGGCCAGCTCCACCGTGGCCGGCACCCCGATCCTGCAGCAGGCCATCGCCGCCGCCGCCATCGCCCCGCTGGGCTGATTCGGGGGCAGATTTCCCTAGCCTGGCGGCCATGGAGTCCCTCCCCCCACCGGTGGCCGAACTGGTCCACGTCTCGAAGGTCTACGGCAGCGGCGACACGGAGGTCCGCGCCCTCGACGACCTGTCCCTGACGGTCCAGCAGGGCGACTACCTGGCCGTGATGGGGGCCAGCGGCTCCGGCAAGAGCACGGCGATGAACATCCTCGGCTGCCTGGACCGGCCCAGCTCCGGCAGCTACCGGCTCAACGGCACCGATGTGGACAGCCTCGACGACGACGAGCTGGCCGACCTGCGCAACCAGCAGCTGGGCTTCGTGTTCCAGCAGTTCCACCTGCTGCCCCAGCTGAGCGCGATCGACAACGTGATGCTGCCGATGATCTATGCCCGTGTCCCGAAGGAGGAGCGGCGGCGACGGGCCCTGGCGGCCCTCGATCGGGTGGGCCTCTCCCACCGGCTGGAGAACAAGCCCAACCAGCTCTCCGGGGGCCAGCAGCAGCGGGTGGCCCTGGCCCGGGCGATCATCAATGATCCGGCCATGCTGCTGGCCGATGAGCCCACCGGTGCCCTCGACTCCCACACCACCGAGGAGGTGCTGAGCCTGTTCGGTGATCTCAATGCCCAGGGGATCACCATCCTGCTGGTGACCCATGAAACCGAGGTCGGCGCCAGGGCCGACCGGGTAGTGCACTTCCGCGACGGCCGCATCAGCGCCTGAGGCGCCCTCAGCCCGGCGTCGGGCGGGCGGCGGGGGGCACGCCCAGCTTCTCCCCGGGCAGGGGCAGGGGGGAGCGGGGACGCTCCAGGGTGGCGATCAGCTGTCCCATCAGCAGGGCCACCGCGTCGGTGGGACCGCTGCCGTCCGCGCCGCCCAGGCCGGCGAACAGGCCGCCGCCCGGGTCGAGATCGCCCGGATCGGTGGCCACCCAGCCGCCGTCCTGGGGCAGGCGCAGCTCGAAATGCAGGTGGGGCCCGGTGCTCAGGCCCGTGCTGCCGACCCGGCCGATCACCTCGCCCTGGCGCACCATCTCCCCGTCCTTGACGTAGAGCTCGGAGAGGTGGCCGTAGAGGGTGCGGCGCCGGGGCCGGTCGTGCTCCAGCTCCACCGCCAGGCCGTAGCCGCCGGCCAGGCCGCTGCTGACGACGCGTCCGGAGAGGGCGGCCACCACCGGCGTGCCCTCTGGCGCCGCCAGATCACGGCCGGCGTGCATCAGCCAGCTGCCCAGAACCGGATGCAGGCGATAGCCGAAGCCGCTGGTGGTGACGGCCGAGCCGATCAGGGGGAAGAGCAGCCGCTGGTTGCCGTTGCCGATGATCGGGGCGGGCCGGGGGGTGACGCGGAAGACGTCGGTGAGCCGGAAGCTGCCGCCGGCGCCGGTGAGCAGGGCGCTGACGGGCACGGTGATCGGCGGCAGGGGCGAGGCGTCGAAGCCGAAGCCGCCGAAACCGGCGCCGCGACCCCCGGCCACCAGATCCCCCTCGCCCAGTCCGTCACTGAGGCCATCCTTGCGGCCGCGGCCGATGATGATCACCCCGGTGCTGCACTCCTGGGCCGAGAGGGCGCCGGCCCTGCAGGCCCGGCTGCGGGTGGCGGCCTCCTGCGGCGACAGCAGCGAGCCGCGCACCCGCACCCGCTCCGCGGGGGTGACGACCCCCTCCCGCACCAAGGCATCGAGGGAGGCATCGAAGCGGCGGGGCGGCTCCGGCCGGCGGTCCGCCGTTCCGGGCCGCAGGGTGGCCGGGGGGGCTTCCCCGGTGACCGGGGGCGGGGGGGCCAGGGGCTGCACCGGCGTCTGGAA
>NZ_NQKY01000042.1 GCF_002252675.1 Synechococcus sp. BO 8801
ATGGGCCCCGGGCCTGGGAGAGGGCAGGATGCAGGCATGCTGCAGCCCCAACCCCTGCCGATGGTTCTGTCGTGACATGGCGTCGTCGCTTTCGTCCTTGCTCCTGTCGCTGAGCAGGATCAGACGTTGATCTGCGCCAGGCTGGTGATCGCCTCGAAGGGACCGGGATCCTGTTCCGGGTTGTCCTCGCGCCGGCTGAAGCGTGTCGCCATCCCGCCGGCTCGGGCGGCTTCCAGCTCGGCCCTGACATCACTCACAAAGAGAATCGCCCCGGGCTCCAGACCCATGGCGGCAGCAATGGCCCGGTAGCTGGCGGCATCTCCCTTGGTCCCGGTGCTTGTATCGAACCAGTGGCTGAACAGGCCGCTCAGATCGCCGGCGTTGCTGTGGCGGTAGAGGAGCTTCTGGGCCTTCACCGATCCTGAGGAGTAGACGGCCAGCTCCAGCCCTGCCCGCCGCCAGGCCCGCAAGGCGGGGGCCACATCGTCGAAGATGGGGCAGCGCAGTTCGCCGCTCGCATACCCCTGGTCCCAGATCAGGCCCTGCAGCTCCTTCAGGGCCGGCAACTTGCGGTCCTGATCGATCAGTTCCTGAAGGAACCGGACTCTCCTGAGGTGGCTGACTGTTTCGCCTTGGTTGCTGTCGTTTCCTGTGGCTGCCATGGCCGCATCGATGGCTTCGATCAGCGGGGCCAGTGCCGGCTCATCGGACGCCGCCCGCAGAAAGCCATCGAGCCGCTCACGGGCGTAGGGGAAGAGCACCTGGCTCACGAAGGGCACCGGGCAGGTGGTGCCTTCAATGTCGAGCAGCACGGCCCGGATTCCGCTGGCCTTGGGATGCCGCTGGCCCACGGCCTCGAGCAGCAGCCGGCGCCAGCGCTGCTCCAGCAGCCACTCCAGGATCTCCAGGTGTCGCCGGGCTTCGGCGAGGTCGCGCCCCCAGGCGTAGAGACCATGGCCGCCGATCAGCAGGCCGTGGGGAGCGTCCACGAGCAGCGGGCCGGCGGCGGCACTGAGCCGCGCCAGGTCCTGGTCGTTGGCCAGCACCGGCAGTGTTACCCGGTGGCAATGACTGTCGATGCCCGCCAGTCCCTTGAGCATTTCCAGGCCCTGCAGCGGCAGGGATCCCGCGTCCGTCCCCTCCCCCAGGCACCAGTCGGAGAGCAGGGTGGCCGCGTGGGAATGGGTGTGCAGCACGGCGCCCGCGCCGGTGCGGGCCACGATTTCCAGATGCAGCAGGGTCTCGGCGCTGGCCCGACCCTCGCCCGCCATCACCTGCCCATGGGCGTCCACCTGGATCAGGGCCTCCGGGGCGACCGTGCCCTTGTCGACGCCGCTGGGGGCCATCAGCAGAACCAGGGGGTCGCGCGAGAGAACGCAACTGAAATTGCCGCCGGTGCCGTCGCACCAACCGCGGGCGTGGACGGCCGCCATGGTCTGGCTGAGCTGTTCGGCGAGGGCGCTGGTCACGCGGGCTTGGGAACGAAGGGAATGGCTGGCGAACGAAGCGATGACGGGGACGCGCCCCTGGTCAGCTCTGGCAGCAGGGGCACCAGTGGCTGCTTCGCCCCCCCAGCTTCTCGCGCAGGATCACCGTGCCGCAACGGCGGCAGGTTGACCCGCCGCGGCGATACACCCAGGCCTGGCCGCCGTAGTTGCCATTGGTGCCCTGCAGGTCCCGGAAATCACTGAAGGTGGTGCCACCGGCGCCGATGCTGGTCTCGAGCACCTCCACCAGGGACAGGCGCAGCCGCTCCAGGCGGCTCAGCGGCAGACGGCCGCTGGGCGTCTGGGGCAGGATCCCGGCGGCGAACAGGGATTCATCGGCGTAGATGTTGCCCACCCCCGCCACCAACGACTGATCGAGCAGGGCGTTCTTGATCGGCCGGCGTGAGCCCTTGAGCCGCTGCAGCAGGTAGGCCCCGCTGAACGCCGCCGCGAAGGGTTCGGGCCCCAGACGCCGAAGACCGCCCATCACCTCCTCGTCGGCCACCCCGGGCGGCACCCACCACATCTGGCCGAAGCTGCGGGTGTCGACGAAGCGCAGTTCCTCGCCTCCCTTGCTCCAGACCCGCACCCGGGTGTGGGGGCAGGGGGGACGGTCCTCGGCCAGCCAGAGAAACTGGCCGGTCATGCGCAGGTGAACGCCCCAGCGGCCCGCGGGGCTGCCGTCCGGGGCTTCGAGATCGGCCAGGAGGTACTTGCCGCGGCGATGCCACCGGCCCACGCAAAGGCCCCGAAGAGCCCTGCAGAAATCGGCAGGGTCTTCGGGGCTGGCGATGGCGCGGGCTCGGAGCACCTCAACGCGGTCGATGACGAGACCGGACGTCTGGTGTTCAAGCCCCCGGCGTACGGTTTCGACCTCCGGGAGCTCGGGCATGCCCGGGATCGTAGGGCCGGGCGTGGAGGGCCGGGAGCGACGCTCAGGCCTTGACGAGCTCGCTCTCGGCGAAGTTGTTGGTGTTGATGCCGCCGTCGGAACCGCTGTAGCCGTTGTAGTTCACCTTCTCGAAGCGAACGACGACCGGGTAGCGGATGCCGGAGGTGTCCACGGACGCCACGGTGCCCACTTCGTTGTACCAGTAGGACTCGGGACGCTTGATCCGTACTTTGTCGCCGCGGGAGATGGCCATCGCTGGGCTGGAAGGTCGGGTGGTCTGCGGAGCGACACTACCGGCGATCAGGGGCCCGTGCCCGGGCGATGTCACGGTTCGTTGCCGGCCCCGTGGCAGCATCCCCGCACCCACCGCCGGCCCCGCCGATGGTCCCGTCCATGGCCCTGCCCGAGGCCCCCCAGCTGCGCCTGGATCTGCCTGATCCGGAGAGCGACACCCTCAGCACGATGGAGTTCCTGGCCCGGCTGGAGGAGGCCTGGGCTGTCTGCGACCGTTTCGACCTGCAGACCGAAATCTGGCGGGGACGGATCCTGCGTTCGGTGCGCGACCGGGAACGCCGGGGCGGCGAGGGCCGCGGTACCGGCTTCCTGCAGTGGCTGCGGGAGCGGGAGATCAGCAAGACCCGGGCCTACACCCTGATTCAGCTGGCGGAGTCGGCCGACGGCCTGGTGGGCGAGGGCCTGCTGGAGGAGGCCAGTGTCAACAACTTCTCCAAGCGGGCCTTCCTGGAGACGGCCCAGGCGGACCCGGAGGTCCAGCTGATGATCAGCGAGGCGGCCAATGAGGGCCAGCAGATCACCCGCAAGCAGGTGCGACGGCTCACAGACGAGTTCACCGCCGCCACCAGCCCCCTGCTGCCGGAGGAGATCCGCCAGCGCACCGCCGACAACCTGCTGCCTCCCCGGGCCGTGGCGCCCCTGGTGCGGGAACTGGCCAAGCTGCCCGAGGAGCAGCAGGACGACCTGCGTCGTGTGCTGCGGGATGAACCGGAGCTGGAGCGGGTCAAGGATGTGACCCTCACGGCCCGCTGGCTCAGCAAGGCGGCCGATGCGGGCCTGGCGGTGCGGGCCTTCCAGCAGGGGAACCTCGACCTGGAGAAGGCCCTGCAGGAGGCCCAGCGCCTCGATGCCCTCGGCCTCCTGGCCGATGCCGTCGGCCAGGCCCAGGCCCTGGAGAGCGCCGTGCTCAAGCTCCACACCAGCTGGCGCCGGCTGGGGGGCCTGCAGGAGCGGCTCTGGGTGGAGAGCGGCAGCAGCACGCCCCATCTGCGGGAGCTGCTCACCGTGCTGCAGAGCCTCAGCGGCACCACCATGCGGGTGTCCCTGGGGGAACTGGCCGGGGGCAAGCGGGTGCGCCTCCAGCTGGTGGAGGAGTCCCCCGACCAGCTGGAGCCGCCCCCGCTGCACTGATGCGGCGCCCCCCACATCTGGTGGGAGCTAGGGTCTGGCGGTACCAGCGGTGGAGTGAGCTTGGGGGCCGATCCCCTCACCGAGAGCCTGCAGCGCCATTTCGGCTGGGAGAGCTTCCGGCCCGGTCAGCGGCCGGTGGTGGAGGCCCTGCTCGCCGGCCGCGACTGCCTGGCGGTGCTGCCGACCGGTGCCGGCAAGTCGCTCTGCTTCCAGCTTCCCGCCCTGGTGCGGGACGGCCTTGTGGTGGTGATCTCCCCCCTGGTGGCCCTGATGCAGGACCAGGTGAGCCAGCTGCAGGCCCGCGGTATCCCGGCGGCCTGCCTGCACCGGGGCCTGGATCCGGGGCAGCGCCGCCAGCTGCAGCAGCGCCTGGCGGCCAACCGGCTGCGCCTGCTCTACCTGGCCCCCGAACGGGCCCAGGCGGAGGCCACCCGCCAGCTGCTCGACGAGGCCCTGGAGACCGGCCGGCTGGTGGCCCTGGCGGTGGATGAGGCCCACTGCATCAGCGCCTGGGGCCATGATTTCCGCCCCGACTACCGGCGCCTGGGCCAGCTGCGGGCGCTGTGCCCGGGCGTGCCGCTGGTGGCCCTCAGCGCCACCGCCGCCCCCCAGGTGCGGGCCGACATCATCCGTCTGCTGCAGCTGCGGCGACCCCTGGTGCAGGTGCGATCGGCCCGCCGCGGCAACCTCGCCTACACGATGCGGCGGCGCCCCGCTGATCCCCTGACGGAGGTGGTGGCGGCGATCGGCGAGGCCCGTGGGGCGGTGCTGATCTATGCCCGCACCCGTCGCTCGGTGGAGCAGTGGGCCGCGCGCCTGACGGCGGCCGGGGTGGAGGCGATCGCCTACCACGCCGGCATGGACCCCGAGAGCCGCCAGCTGGCCCTGCGCCATTTCCAGGAGCATCCCGCCCCGGTGCTCGTGGCCACCGTCGCCTTCGGCATGGGGGTCGACCGGCCCGACGTCGGGCTGGTGCTGCACCTCGACCTGCCCGCCAGCGCCGAGGGCTACCTGCAGGAATCCGGGCGGGCCGGCCGCGACGGGCTGCCCGCCCGTTGCCTGGTGCTCTTCGATCCGGCCGATCGCACCAGCCTGGGCTGGGCCATGCGCTCCGCCGGCCAGCAACTGCCCCCCGACCAGCGGCTGCTGGAGCGCCACCGGCTCGAACTGGCCCAGCAGCAGCTGCGGCGCATCGAGGCGGTGGCCGAAGGGGAGGGCTGCCGGGAGCAGGCCCTGCTCCTGGCCGTGGGGGAGATCTCCCCTCCCTGTGGCCGCTGCGACAACTGCCTCTCGGCCCGGTCCAGCAACGACTGGGCCCCGCAGGCCGCCGTGCTGCTCTCTGCCCTGGAGGACCGCAGCGGCCGCGACCTGCGCAGCCTGGCCGAGGACCTGGCCGGTGCCCACGGGCAGGAGGAACCCTCCTGGGCCTGGCTGGCCCGCCGGCTGGTGCAGGAGGAACTGATCAGCGAGAGCGATGACGGGGCCCAGCGCCTGTACCTGCGCCCGGTGGGCCGGAGTTACCTGCGGGATCCCTGGCCCCTGCGCTGGTCGGCCTGAAGCGTCAGCCCCAGGCCGCCGCTCAGCTGCGGGCCTTGCAGAGGTCGGAGACCAGCTGCTGCTCGAAGTCGGCCTGGGGGTCGTCCCAGCTCTTCCACTGCCCGGCCTGGCTGGTGGCATTGAGCTTGCGGGCGCTGCAGTTGACGGCCAGATAGAGGGATTCCCCCTGGGAATTGAGGGTGGGGGCCACCATGCTGCCGCCCATCGGCTGCCAGTTGGCCCAGTCCACCTGCAGGGGGCCGTAATTGCGCCAGTCCGGCTTGCCGGGGGTGGCGGTGCTGGCGGGCCGGGGGGCGGCCGCCACCGTGGCGGGCTGGGGTCGGGGCGTTGGTGCCGGGGTGGCCCGGGCGACGCTGGGGGCGGGGC
>NZ_NQKY01000043.1 GCF_002252675.1 Synechococcus sp. BO 8801
TTCACCGGGGTGGACATCTTCTTTGTGATCTCGGGTTACGTGGTGATGGGCTCGCTGCTGGGCCAGGCGAGCAAGCCGCTGTGGCCCCGGCTGGGGAATTTCTATCTGCGGCGTGTGCGGCGTCTGCTGCCGAACCTGCTGGTGTGCCTGGCGGTGACGAGCCTGGGGGTGGCGATGCTGATCCCGCCGCTGGAGAGCGGGCCGTATTTCATCGTCGCCCTCAAGGCGCTGTTCGGGTGGTCGAACAACTACCTGATGGGGCAGCTGGATTACTTCGCGACGGATTCGGATCTGAATCCGTTCCTGCACACCTGGTCGCTGGGTGTGGAGCAGCAGTTCTACCTGGTGTTCCCGCTGCTGATGGTGGGGATCGGCTACGGGGTGCGGCGGAGCGTGCCGCTGCTGGCGGCGCTGATCGTGCTGTCGCTGGGTGCGAGCTGGTGGTGGACGCAGAGCGCGCCGATGGCGGCGTTTTTCCTGATGCCGAGCCGGCTGTGGGAACTGACGGTGGGCTCGCTGCTGCTGGTGTCGCAGCGGCGGGGTCTGCTGGGGGCGGAGTGGATGAAGGGCCGCTGGCCGCGGCTGGCGGGGGCGGCGCTGCTGCTGTGGGCGGTGGTGATGACGTCGGAGCGTGAGGGCTTCCCGGTGCCCGGGGTGCTGCCGGCGGTGGTGGGGACGCTGCTGGTGCTGCAGGCGGGCCCGGGAGAGGGGGGGAGATTTCTGCCGGGACGCTGGCTGGAGCGGGTGCTGCTGACGTGCGGGCTGCTGTCGTATTCGCTGTACCTGTGGCACTGGCCGGTGATCGTGCTGCTGCGGTGGACGTGGGGGATGGAGACGTGGTGGCAGTACGTGGTGGCGGTGGCGGGGAGCGTGGTGCTGGCGGTGGCGGCGTACGGGCTGGTGGAGCAGCCGGTGCGGCGTTATCCACTGAAGTGGTGGTGGGAGACGCTGCTGGCTGTGCTGGCGGTGGCGGGCCTGTGGACGGCCATCGACACCCTCCACTATTCGGTGCGCGGCCGCTTCTTCATCGGCACCGACCGGGATCCGGTTCCCCTGCATGAACGGGTCCAGGAGTGGAATCCCACCCTGCCCGGCACCCGGATCGATCAGAACTGCGCCATTCCCTACTGGACCCCCTACAGCCCCGCCAGCCGCTCCGATCTCGAACGCTGCAGCAAGCCCGGTCGGCCCGGTGCCGGGGAGATCTTCCTGCTGGGCGATTCCCATGCCGAGCATCTGCTGCCGATGCTCGATCTGGTCACCGCCGCCACAGGCCAGCGCATCACCTTCACCAACAAGCGCTCCTGTTTCATCGATCCCCAGCTGACGCTGTTCCTCAACAACCGTCCCTACAAGCCCTGCACCGATTTCGCCGCCGGGGAGATGGAGCGGGCTCTCGAACGTCTGAAGCCGGGGGACATCGTCATGATCTCCAGCAACCTCAACAACTACCTGAGCAGCGCCGACCCCGGTGGCACCAGCCAGGGGCAGCCGGCTTACCTCTCAGGCCGGAGGCTTAACGTCGCTGAAATGCGTCAGGCCCACATTCTCAGCATGCGGGCCTATGCCCAGCGTCTGGCGGCCCGGGGCATCCAGCTGGTGCTGGTGGTCGACAATCCCACCCTCGCCCGTGAGATCGTGGCCTGCCCGAAGAATTCCGCCACCAGCTGCGCCCCCGACCCCGCCGCCACCGCCGCGGGCCAGCAGGCGGTGCGCCTCACCCTGGCGGCGGCGGCGGCGGGCCTGCCGAACGTGCATGTGTTCGACCCCACCCCCTATCTGCTGGGCCCGGATGGCCGCGTGCGCTACCGCAATGACCTGGGCAAGATCATCTACTCCGATTCCCACCACCTGAGTGTCACGGGAAGTCGCTCGCTGGCGGGGCCGTTCCAGCGGTTCCTGTCCGAGGCGGGCCTGATTCCGGGGGGGCGCTGATGGCGGTGGCCCCCACCGCCACGACCGGAGCCGCCGCAGCGGCGAGCGTCCCGGCGTCCGGAGGCGGCGGGAAGGGGGGAGCATTCGCCTACCGGCCGGACATCGATGCGCTGCGGGGAGCGGCGATGCTGGCGGTGCTGGTGTTCCACCTGAACAAGGCCTGGCTGCCGGGTGGCTTCACCGGGGTGGACATCTTCTTTGTGATCTCGGGTTACGTGGTGATGGGCTCGCTGCTGGGCCAGGCGAGCAAGCCGCTGTGGCCCCGGCTGGGGAATTTCTATCTGCGGCGTGTGCGGCGTCTGCTGCCGAACCTGCTGGTGTGCCTGGCGGTGACGAGCCTGGGGGTGGCGATGCTGATCCCGCCGCTGGAGAGCGGGCCGTATTTCATCGTCGCCCTCAAGGCGCTGTTCGGGTGGTCGAACAACTACCTGATGGGGCAGCTGGATTACTTCGCGACGGATTCGGATCTGAATCCGTTCCTGCACACCTGGTCGCTGGGTGTGGAGCAGCAGTTCTACCTGGTGTTCCCGCTGCTGATGGTGGGGATCGGCTACGGGGTGCGGCGGAGCGTGCCGCTGCTGGCGGCGCTGATCGTGCTGTCGCTGGGTGCGAGCTGGTGGTGGACGCAGAGCGCGCCGATGGCGGCGTTTTTCCTGATGCCGAGCCGGCTGTGGGAACTGACGGTGGGCTCGCTGCTGCTGGTGTCGCAGCGGCGGGGTCTGCTGGGGGCGGAGTGGATGAAGGGCCGCTGGCCGCGGCTGGCGGGGGCGGCGCTGCTGCTGTGGGCGGTGGTGATGACGTCGGAGCGTGAGGGCTTCCCGGTGCCCGGGGTGCTGCCGGCGGTGGTGGGGACGCTGCTGGTGCTGCAGGCGGGCCCGGGAGAGGGGGGGAGATTTCTGCCGGGACGCTGGCTGGAGCGGGTGCTGCTGACGTGCGGGCTGCTGTCGTATTCGCTGTACCTGTGGCACTGGCCGGTGATCGTGCTGCTGCGGTGGACGTGGGGGATGGAGACGTGGTGGCAGTACGTGGTGGCGGTGGCGGGGAGCGTGGTGCTGGCGGTGGCGGCGTACGGGCTGGTGGAGCAGCCGGTGCGGCGTTATCCACTGAAGTGGTGGTGGGAGACGCTGCTGGCTGTGCTGGCGGTGGCGGGCCTGTGGATCGGCATCGA
>NZ_NQKY01000010.1 GCF_002252675.1 Synechococcus sp. BO 8801
TGCCAGAGCAGGCCCGCCGGCAGCAGGCCCAGCCCACCCAGCCAGAGCAGCACCCGCCGCGGCGCCGGGGCGGGGCCCGCCCCCGCTGGGGCCGCCAGATAGCAGAGGTTGAGCAGCACCAGACCCGCCGCCGGGGCCAGCACGGCCGTCGGATCCCCGGATCCCCGCTGGAGTGCCTCGGTGGCGGTGTCGACGGCCCTCTGCCACTCGCTGAGCAGCCAGGCCGGCCCCAGCAGGGCCAGCAGCGCCAGCTGGGGCCACTGGCGCAGCAGGGCCCAGCCCAGGCCCGCGCCGATGGCCCAGAGCAGCAGCCCCAGGGGCCAGTGGGCCTCGAGGTGGAACAGCTGGCCCGCCAGGAAAAGGCCCGCCCCCAGGGCCACCGTGCCCACCCCATGCAGGCTCACCGCCAGGGGCGGGAAGCGGCTCTCCACGGCGGCGGCGCCCCCGTGCAGGCCCACCACCAGCGCCAGCAGCAGGCCGAAGCGCTGGCCGGGTCCGAGGGCCGCCCAGTGGGTGGAGACGAACAGCAGCAGCCCGGCGGCCACCAGCACGCCCCCGAGAGCGACCGCCACCAGCACCGGCACCCGCAGCCGTGGGCGGCCCGGCTGGGCCCGTTCCCAGGCCCGGATCGCCTCGGCGCCGGCGGGGGCGATCAGGCCCGCCTGCCGCCAGCGCTCCAGCCGTGATTCCCAGCCGTCAGCCATGGACCCAGGCTAGGAGTGGCCCACCTTTTGCGACCATGGGCCCACTGCCCCAGGCCCCACGTGTCCGCCGAGCCCCTGCCCAAGACCTACGACCCGGCCGCCACCGAGGCGCGCTGGCAGGCGGCCTGGGAGGAGGCCGGCGCCTTCCACCCCGACCCCACGGCGCCCGGGGAGCCGTTCTCGGTGGTGATCCCGCCGCCGAACGTGACCGGCAGCCTGCACATGGGCCACGGCTTCGAGACGGCCCTGATCGACACGATCGTGCGCTTCCAGCGCCTCCAGGGGAAGAACGTGCTGTGCCTGCCCGGCACCGACCACGCCTCGATCGCGGTGCAGACGCTGCTGGAGAAGCAGATCAAGGCGGAGGGCGGCAGCAAGGACGACCTGGGCCGCGACGCCTTTCTGGAGCGGGCCTGGGCCTGGAAGGGGGAGAGCGGCGGCACGATCGTGGGCCAGCTGCGCCGGCTGGGCTACTCGGTCGACTGGCGCCGGGAGCGCTTCACCCTCGATCCCGGCCTGAGCGCGGCGGTGGTGGAGGCCTTCGTGCGCCTGCACGAGCAGGGGCTCATCTACCGCGGCGAATACCTGGTGAACTGGTGCCCGGCCTCGGGATCGGCGGTGAGCGATCTGGAGGTGGAGATGAAGGAGCTGGACGGCCACCTCTGGCACTTCCGCTATCCCCTCAGCGGCGGCCCCGCCGCCGATGGCACCGACCACCTGGTGGTGGCCACCACCCGCCCCGAGACCCTGCTGGGCGACACCGGCGTGGCGGTGCACCCCACCGATCCCCGCTACGCCGCCCTGGTGGGCCAGACGATCACCCTGCCCCTGGTGGGGCGCCAGATCCCGATCGTGGCGGATGAGCACGTGGACCCTGCCTTCGGCACGGGCTGCGTCAAGGTGACCCCCGCCCACGACCCCAACGACTTCGCCATCGGCAGCCGCCACGGCCTGCCCCTGATCACGGTGATGGCCAAGGACGGCAGCATGAATGCGGCCGCCGGACGCTTCGCCGGCCTGGATCGCTTCGAAGCCCGCAAGGCGGTGGTGGCGGCGATGGAGGCCGAGGGGTTCCTGGTGAAGGTGGAGCCCCACCGCCACAGCGTGCCCTTTTCGGATCGCGGCAAGGTGCCGGTGGAGCCACTGCTCTCCACCCAGTGGTTCGCACGTGCCGAACCGCTGGCGGCCCGCTGCCGCGAGGCCCTCGACGGCGGCGCGCCCCGCTTCGTGCCGGAGCGCTGGGAGAAGGTCTACCGCGACTGGCTCACCGACATCCGCGACTGGTGCATCAGCCGCCAGCTCTGGTGGGGCCACCGCATCCCCGCCTGGTTCGTGGTCAGCGAGACCGGCGGCGTGATCACCGAGGCCACGCCGTATGTGGTGGCCCGCGATGCCGCGGAGGCCGCCGCCAAGGCGGAAGCGGCCCACGGCGAGGCTTCCCGGGCCGCGGGCCGGGAGCTGCAGCTGGAGCAGGACCCGGACGTGCTCGACACTTGGTTCTCCAGCGGCCTGTGGCCCTTCTCCACCCTGGGCTGGCCCGAGACGGAGGCCGCCGATCTGGCCCGCTGGTACCCCACCAGCGTGCTGGTGACGGGCTTCGACATCATCTTCTTCTGGGTGGCCCGCATGACGATGCTGGCCGGCGCCATGCAGCCCCTCGGCGCCGGCAAGGCCTGGATGCCCTTCGCCGACGTGATGATCCACGGCCTGGTGCGGGACGAGAACAACCGCAAGATGAGCAAGAGCGCCGGCAATGGCATCGATCCGCTGCCGCTGATCGAGCGCTACGGCGCCGATGCCCTGCGCTTCGCCCTGGTGCGGGAGGTGGCCGGCGCCGGCCAGGACATCCGCCTTGACTACGACCGCAACGACGGCAGCTCCGCCACGGTGGAGGCGGCGCGCAACTTCGCCAACAAGCTCTGGAACGCCACCCGCTTCGCCCTGATGAATCTGGGCGGTGAAACGCCCGCCGGCCTGGGGGCCCCGGACCCGGCGCACCTGCAGCTCGCCGACCGCTGGATCCTGTCGCGGCTGGAGCGGGTCAAGCGCGAGACGGCCGAGCGCTACGCCAGCTACGGCTTGGGGGAAGCCGCCAAGGGGCTGTACGAGTTCGCCTGGAACGAGGTCTGCGACTGGACGATCGAGCTGCTCAAACGGCGTCTCAACCCGCGGCCCGCCGTCGAAGGCGAGCCCCTCACCGCCGAGGTGCTGGCCGACCAGCGCGTCGCCCGGCAGGTGCTGGCCAAGGTGCTGGCGGAGCTGCTGGTGCTGCTGCATCCGCTGATGCCCCACCTGAGCGAGGAGCTCTGGCACGGACTCACCGGCGCCCCCGAGGTTACCTTCCTGGCCTTGCAGCCCTGGCCGGCGGCCGAGGCGGCCGCCCTCGATGAAGGCCTGGAGGCGTCGTTCGCCGAGCTGATCGAGGCGATCCGGGTGGTGCGCAACCTGCGGGCCGTGGCGGGCCTGAAGCCCTCCCAGGGGGCGCCGGTGCTGTTCATCACCGGCCGCGAGCAGTTGGCGGCGGTGCTGCGGGAAGGGAGCCCCGACATCACCACCCTCACCCGCGCCGAGAGCGTGACCGTGCTCGATCCGGCGGCGGCAGCCGAGCGCCCTGCGGCCCGGGCCCTGGCCGCAGTGAGCGGCGAGCTGCAGGTGCTGCTGCCCCTGGAGGGCCTGGTCGACCTCGATGCCCTGCGGGCGCGCCTGGAGAAGGACATCGCCAAGGCCACCAAGGAGATCAGTGGCCTGACCGGCCGCCTCGCCAACCCCAACTTCGCCGGCAAGGCGCCGCCGGAGGTGGTGGCCGAGTGCAAGGCCAACCTGGCCGAAGCCGAGGCCCAGGCGGCCCTGGCGCGGCAGCGGCTGGCGGATCTGGGTTGAGGCCGGTTGTCTTCGGAGGCGACCGACTGCGGCGCTTCGGCATCGGCCATCCGATGCGGCCTTCGAGTCAACCCTGACCGCTGAGGCAGGCGCGTTTGCAAGTCAGGGTTGAACGAGGGGTCAGGCCGCCGTCGGCGGCGCTGCAGCTACTGCATCGAGTTCAATCCGAACATGTTGCCCTCCGTATCCATGCACAGAGTGACCCAACCGAATGGCCCGATGGAGAACTTAGGGCGCAGGATCTTGCCGCCTGCCGCCACTACCCGCTTTTCTTCCACGGCGCAGTCATTCACGCTGAAGTAGATCATGGTGCCGCCAGTTCCTGGATGACCATGGGGAGATTTCACGAGTGCGCCAGCAGCGCCGTAGGCGGTCATGTTCGCGGGAAAGCCCCGCATCAGGGTGTCTCCGGTCGGGTCGTCAATCGGCTCCAGCCGGTGCGGCAAGACGGCCTCGTAGAAGGCCGTGGCGCGATCCATGTCGTCCACATATAAATCGAACCAACCAATTGCATTCTGCATAACCATCGCAAGCTCCGTTGTTGCAAGTGAAGCCGTGAGGTTATCGGTGTTGCCCGCAACCGTCTTGTATGGATCAGACACCAAAGCGCTTTTGGTATTGGCCCGGGGTATAGCCGGTGGCTTGCCGGAAGGCATGGGTGAAGTGGGCCTGGTCGGCGTATAGATCAAGATAGTGCTTGCGGAATGACTCTTGCACTCGTAGAACCTTGATCAGATCATGCGGTGCGAATCCCGTGAGTCGCTGGAGCGTACGCTGCAACTGCCGAGTGGACAGTCCGACCAAAGCCGCCATGTCGGCAACGGATCGGATGGCGTCAAGATTCGACAGTATGCACGCAGTGATGGCGTTCGCTCGGGCGTGACCATGGGTCATGCACCACCGCACTTGCTCAGCCAGGACTGGCACCATGTCCGAAAAATCGAGACCTACGAGTCGTCGGCACGTTTCAACGAGCGGCAACGTACCCAGGTATGGCGATCCGACATACCTGTCCACGATCTCGGACCGGTCTCCCTGCCAGGCGCCTGGATAGAACTGAACCCCTGCGTAGTGGAATGACCTTCCAAGGTTGAGTGTTGTCGCTTGCGTATGGAGTGCCGTGACTCCGGCGATGGTGGGCTCGACCAGATTGAACAGGAGATTGACACAGGCGTCGGGTAGCGCGTGATAGTGAAAGTCCTCCGGCAGCGTGGCAAGTGCCCGCAGTTCCCAGAAGCAGTGGACCACTTCGGTCAGGTCATCGGTCGGCGGGCACTCGCTGTAGCGCAGGTCCGATCCACGAATCGAGAAACCGTCAACGGTTGGGGAATACATCGGTGGTCGGTTCGGGCAATCAGCTCATGGAAACCGGAGAAGACATAGCGATTCGGTCGCCAGGCCTAGCGCTTCCTATCACCTCGTCGCAAACTCTATCGCCCAACAGGACTTGCGGTGGCGGCTCAGGTGAGCAGTGATGTTAGGCACCCTTGCTGGACATGGCGGGCACATCAATCTCCTTGATACAGGTTTGGCGGGATAAGCACAAAACGCAGTCGATAATCATAAGGAGATCTTCAAGCGGAATCGAATCTGTTGCTGGAGCTCCAATCTCTCCCAAGTCCGAAAGCACCTCTGGAGTTCCCACATTGCCTGGATTGATCACTGTCACAGATATCCGATCGGGCCGAAGCTCTTCACGCAGTGAGTGGACCACGCCTCGGAGTCCGAACTTCGATGCAGAGTTTGCGACCTCTCTGCTGGGAAAGTTGTCACGCCCGGAAAGCGCTCCCATGAAGATGATCTTCGGATTGCTGGACTTTCGCAAGGCAGGCAGCAATGCCTTTACGATTCTGATCGGTGCCAAGAGATTGACATTTAGAACTCTTGTAATGTCATCGTCAGAACAACTTGAAAATGAATATGATGACGTAAAGGCATCTGTCTCCCAAGTGCCTCCCATGTAGAGGAGTGAATCTAGACTTCCTTCCCCAGCAGCTTCGGCAACCGTATTGACTCCCTCGAGAGTCGAAACATCAGCCTTGATCCACTCGCCATACATTGAGACAGTGCGCGATACAGACAGTACTCGCTCTGATTTGGTAACGAGGTGCCGCGACACGGCCTCCCCAATTCCTCTGCTGCTTCCAATGACCGCGACGTTAGCCATGGCAGGAATTCCAGGTTTGTTCAACGCTTGCCATCACCTAGTCGGAGAGAGCATGGTCTCCATCTTCTCCATGGAATCAGTGATTCTCCGGCGGCGAATCGGCTGAATGGCATGGTTGGAAAGTGATCATCGCCCTTAGCGGAAATCTCTCAGGATGGCGTATAGACTCAACAGATAAGTCAACATCTAAATCAGGCCAATAGAGATGGTCGGCAGTCGGGCGCAAGACGTTCAGGATCTGCTCAATCGTGGCGGCTTTGAACCAAGGAAACTCGGCGTATGGAAGCGCTAGCTCTTCATCGTCAATAAGCATCCAGACGCAGTGGCCAGAGACATTCGTGACCTCAGCTCCCAAAGTGGTTGTTCCAGGCATCGGTGATCTCCTGTTGGCGGGACTCGATTAGGCGTTCTGCGTCTTTGATCTTTGATGAGCTTAGCCCAATGTTGCGAGCGAGTTCAATGGTCGGCCTGAGCCAGAACTTCGCCTCACCATCTGGATGACTGACATGGATGTGCAGACGGCTCTCCTCTCGCGAAAAGAAGAAAAACCGAAACTCGCCTTCTCGAAAGACGGTTGGTGACAAGTAGGCCTCCCGACTTGCCTGACAGCTTAGCCTCGCTTTCAGTGCTGGGATGAGGGAGGTAATTGTAGCTACATCCCTGACATGCTCAGTATCTTTTCCTGCTCGGGGTGTCTGCTTTCATCTTTCCAACGCTCAAGATCAGCGGCGAGCACGAGATGGACGACTTGGACACTCTACTGATCTCGTCCGCTGGATCATGGTGTTGGGCTGCTCGTCAACTACCAGGATGATATAAAGCTCATAACTTCGCCTTTTGCCTTGTCAATACTGCTGCGCCGAGACTCCTCTCCTAAGTCTAGGCCACATGCATGAATAAAGCTGATGTCAGAAACTCCCATGAACTGGAATGCATACTTTAGCCCAGGCTCTTGTGCATCCCATCCGTGGTAGGGCGAGTTTGAGCCATACTCAACGCCACGAGCCGTGACAAACAGAACCTTTTTCTCTTTTGCAAGCCCTTGGTAGCATCCATGATCAGATGTAAATGTTCGACCAAAGCGAACAAGATTATCGATGTAGGCTTTAAAGCTGGATGGGATTCCGAAATTGTACATCGGAACGCTGTATAAACATCTGTCTGCGGCAAGGAACTCATCTACCAATATGTCGGACAGCTCAAGCACTTGACGCGCCTCCGCTGTCAATGCATCCCTTGGAGTAAAATCTGCGGCGATCCATTCTTCTGTGATATGAGGTATACATGTATTCCTCAGGTCACGATAGACTACTTGTTCGTCAGGATGGCTCTCCTTCCATGCTGCAATGAAAGTGCTGGCAAGTAGTCGCGAGCTTGAATTCTCGCCGCGAGGACTTGAGTCAATGTGCAGTAGCGTTCCCATGGACTAGCGTTGGGCGTGCTCAGGACAGCGCAAACCTCGCGCCATCCGACACAAAAGTCAATTGGTTTCCATTCGGTAACTACCTACTCCGTCCAATGGTCAAGCAGATGTGCTGCCCGCTTGAATTGTTAATTGGCCATATCTCAGCACAGTGGTCGATCTACATCTTGTGGATCCTAAGCTCCCATGGCGAATTGCACTTTGGTGAACTGAAGCGGAAGGTTGATGGAATATCCACAAAGGTCCTTTCAGATAGATTGCGCTTGCTGGAATCCATTCAGCTTATCGACCGTCAAGTTGAGCAAGGCACGGTTCCTAGAGTTGCATATAAATTGACTGAGCGCGGGAAACAGCTTTCTGAGGTTCTTGACAGCCTTTATGAATATGCGGTGGAATGGTATTGGAATGAGAATACTTCTCCCCTGTAGGCTTCAACAGAAAAGCTATGTTTCCGCTCTGGCTTTGTGGTTTGCCAGCGTTAGCCAACCTAGCGCTTATTGGACGATTTCCGAGAGCCATGGCCTAGACGCACCTCCCTTCCGTGAACCACGGCGAGTCCGCAGGTGGGAGTCCTTCGATAGCAATTGCAGGGCATCATGTTTCACCTCGAGTTGTCCCCCATGAACACGTGGTTCTCGGACCCGTGAACCACATGTTCATTCTGATGCCTTAGCCAAGATCTGCTGCCATACCTGCACCAGTCGATTCTTCCAATCCACTTGGCGGACCCGATCACGCCCTGTTCGCCCAGCTACGTCCCCGCCGTCAGCCTGTGCAGGGCGCTGTAGTCGAGATCATCCAGCCCTGCAGCCGTCGCCCGCTCCAGCAGCGTCGCCAGCCCATCAAGTCCCTCCGTCTCCAGTCCCAGTCCGCGCGCCGTCTGCAGGAACAGCAGCAGGTCCTTGCGCAGGTGGGCGGTGGGGAAGTTGGGGTTGGCGTAATCGTCGGCCAGTTCCTTCGCCAGCTTCTTGTCGAAGGTGGGGGCGTACAGGGCGCTGGCGCGCAGGATCGCCATGAACGCCTCCACGTCCACCCCGGCCCGCTGCACCAGATGCAGGCTGAGGCTGAAGCTGTGGGTGAGGCTGGCGATCAGCTGGTTGAGGGCCAGCTTGGTGGTCAGCGCCGCCCCCACCGGGCCCAGCAGGCGGGGCTCACCGCCCAGCGCCGCCAGCACCGGCCGGGCCCGCTCCAGGGCCGCCGCCTCACCGCCCACCATCAGCTGCAGGTTGCCGGCCAGGGCCTCCGGCCGGCTGCCCAGCACCGGCACCTCCAGCAGCTCCGCGCCCCGCTCCGCCAGCGCGGCGGCCAGCTCCCGGCTTTCCTCCGGCGCGATCGTGGCCACCTGCAGCACCAGCCGGCCTGCCAGGGCCGCGCCGGCCTGCTCCAGCAGCACGGTCCGCGTGGTGGGGCCGTCGCTCAGCACCGTGATCACCACCTCCGCTCCGGCCACCGCCTCGGCTGGGGTGGCCGCGACCCGCGCACCCAGGGCCTGCAGCGGCGCGCAGCGCTCCCGGTGGCGGTTCCACACCGTCAGCGGCTGGCCGCCCTGCAGCAGCCGCTCGCCGATCGCCGCCCCCAGCAGGCCGGTGCCCAGCAGGCTGATCTCCATCGGTGCGGCCCTGCGGCGGCCGCCAACCTACCGGTGCTCTGGCTCGTCGGCTTCCTCCTCCAGTGGCTGCCAGATCAGGGGCCCGAAGCGGGCCACCACGGCCCGCAGGCCATCGAGTTCGCGGCCGCTGCGGCCGCTGAAGCCCAGCACCACACAGTCTTCGGGCACCGTCCAGTCCACCGGGCGGTCGCCGGCATCGCCGCCGCCGCCGATGCGCTGGCCGTCGCTGCTGCTCAGGAACAGCCGGTCGACGCGGCTGCCGCTGAGGCCCTCGATGCGGCGGATCGTGACGCCCTCCGGCAGCTGCAGGACGCCCCGGTCGCCTCCGCCGCCGCCGCCATGGACCTCCGGCTCGGGGGTCTCGTCCTCGCCGGCATAGCCCAGCCGGATCTGGTCCACCCGGGAGCCGGTGCGCAGCCCCACCTTCACCAGCCGCTGCCGCCGGCGGATCGCGTCGGCCCGCCCGGGGAAGGCGAAGGGGGCGCCGCCGTTGCCCCCCATGGGCAGCTCCTCGGCCAGGGTCACGTTCAGTTCCGGGCTGCCCGCCGCCAGGGACGGCAGCGCCGGGGCCTCCAGGGGGGTGGCGGCGGCGTCCCGGTAGACGGCCCGGCAGGCGTCGATGGCCCGGCGATCGGCGGCGGCGGCGGCGCGCCGGACGGCCAGGGTCGGGTCCGGCGCCACGCCGTAGAGGCGGTACGTTTCCGCCACCCAGTCCATCTGGCGGATCAGTCCCACCACCTGCTCGCGACGCTCCAGCAGGCCGTCGCCCGCGTCTCCGCCGCTGAACAGCCGCCGGTTGGCGGCCACTGGCTCGAAGGCGGCGCCGATGGCCGGCACTGTCTCGTAGCCCCGCGTCCGCACCCTGATCAGCGCCGGCTGATCCAGCGGCAACCGGGCGAAGTCGTGGGCGAAGGGGATCAGGGAGGCCGCGTCCGCCGGCGGCTGGGCCCTGGTGCCGCTCACCTGCATCCGGAAGCCGACGTTCACCGCGGCGCTGCGGGCGACCGTCGTCACGGTCTCCACCAGAGCGGGGTTCAGGGTCAGGCCGCCCAGGCCCACTGCAGCGCCGATCTGCCGCTCCACCAAGCGGGCCTGCTCCCGCGACTGGGCGTAGAAGGTGAACACCCCATGGCACTCCCCGCCCACCTCCGCCGCCGCCACGAAGCCATCCCCGTGCAGGCCAACGAAGGCCTCGAGCTCGGCGGCGCCGGCCGGCACCGCCACCCCCTCCAGCAGCCGGGTCTGGCCCACCTCCACCGCGGCGCTCACCTGCCGCGCCCACACCACCAGCGAGAGGCTGAAGGCGGTGGTCTTCAGGGTGTCGCGGAACGACCGCTTGGCCCCCAGCAGGCTCAGGGGACCCAGGCCGACCCCCAGGGAGGTGCCGTTGTGCAGCGAATGCACCAGCTCCTCGCTGCTGCGGCAGAGCTGCCAGCCCACCGTGCTGCCGCCCCCCGCCGCCAGCACCGTGCCGCCCACGGCCGCCTCAAGGGGCTCGCCGGGGTCGGCGACGCTGTGGCGCCCCCGGAACAGGGCCCCCCGGGCGACCTGCAGCGCCAGCTCCGACGGGTCAGCCATGGCGACACGGGCAGAGAACCCAAGCCTAGGCAGGCTCGATACGGTGGCCCCATGGACCCGCTCTGGCTGTCGGATCACCTGCTGCCCTGGCTGCGTTCGCCGCTGGGGGCCCTGGCCTTCGTGCCCCTCTATGCCCTGTGGGTCACCCTGCTGCTGCCGGGGGTCTGGGCCTCGATGCTGGCCGGGGTGCTCTATGGCCCGGTGACGGGCAGCGTGCTGGTGTTCACCGGGGCCTGCCTGGGGGCCCAGGCGGTGTTCCTGCTGGGGCGCGGCCGCTGGCGGGGCTGGGCCCGCCGCCGCCTGGCCGGGGCGCCGCGGCTGCAGGCGGTGGAGCAGGCGGTGTGCCGCCAGGGCCTGGTGCTGGTGCTGCTCACCCGCCTGTCGCCGGCCTTCCCCTTCAGCCTGCTGAACCTCGCCTACGGCCTCAGCGAGGTGAGCCTGCGCGACTACTCGATCGGCCTGATCGGCATCCTCCCCGGCACCGTGCTGTTCTGTGCCCTGGGGGCGGCGGCCGGCGATCCGCGGCGCTTTTCGGCCCTGCTGGCCGGCCCGGCCGATGGCGTCACCTGGGCCCTGCGGCTGCTGGGGGTGGCGGCCACCCTGGCGGTGGTGCTGCTGGTGGGCCGCCAGGTGCGCCTGGCCCTGGAGGAACGCGGGGTAGCCTCCCACGTTGCGATGCAGGCCAGCGATGGTGACGGCCGAGACTCCCCCCCACCCCAGCGCCGGCGCCTGCCCTAACTGCGGCGGCGATCGCCTCACCCCGGTGCGACAGGTGCGGGTGAGCAAGGCCCATGTGGCGGCTGAGCTCGCCCACTGCACCAGCTGCGACTTCCTTTTCCTGGCCGATCCCACCTGGCTGGACGTGGCCTACGAGGAGTCCTTCTACGGCGACACCGGCTACGTCGACCGCAACCTGCATGCCTCGCGGCTGCTGCGGCTGCTGCTGGTGATCGGCCGGCTGGGCCGCTTCGGCGCCAGCGAGCCCGGCTGGGACCTGGGCACCGGCCTGGGCATGCTGCCGCGGCTGCTGCGCGACCACGGCTTCGATTTCCACGGCACCGACGCCTATGCGGCCATGGAACTCATCCGTCCTTTCTGCGGCCCGCCCGGCGATGGGCCGATCGGCTGCAAGACCGCCTTCGAGGTGATCGAGCATGTGCCCTGCACCCCCGACTTCCTGCGCCAGGAGGTGGGGGCCACGCCCCTGTTCGTCTTCTCCACCCTGATGCGCCGGGAGGGCGAGATCCCCGGGCCGGACTGGTGGTACTACGCCTTCGGCAACGGTCAGCACATCAGCTTCCACAGCCGCCGCAGCTTCGAGGTGGCCATGGAGCAGGCGGGGATGGATCCGTCCTGGCTGGTCTGCATCGACGGCCCCGTGCATGCACGGGCCCTGCATCTGATCGCCCCTTCGGCCCGCTGGCGGCGGGCCTTCCGGGTGGCCGGCGCTCTGGTGAACCGGGGCCTCGATGGGCTGCTGCTGCCCTGGCTGGAGCCCCTGGTGGGGCTGCGCACCCGCATCATCCCCGACCACACCATCGCCATGGAGCGGCTCAGATCTGCCGCAGAGCGTCAGCCTTGTCCTTGAAGTCGCTGAGCAGCAGCTGCAGGTAGGTGACCTTGCGCAGCTTGACGTTGGCGGTGAGGGACATGCCCACCTGCAGCGGCAGCACCTTGCCGCTCTTGAGCTTCAGCTGCTGGGAGTTGAGCCGGATGTCCACCGGAAAGCGGTAGAAGTTGTCGATCTGATCCGGGGGCAGGGCATCGGAGCCGATGCGCCGCACCGTGCCCTGCAGCACGCCGAAATCGGTGGCGGGGAAGGAGTCGATGCTGATGTCGGCGGCCTTGCCCACCGAAACGAAACCGATCTCCCGGCTGGGCACCTCCACCCGCGCCTCCAGCTTGTCGAAGGGCACCACCTTCATCACCGGTTCGCTGGTCTGGGCGACGAAGCCGCGGGAGCGGGACTTGAGCTCGAACACCACCCCCGACTCGGGGGCCCGGATCTCCTGGTACCGGATGTTGACGTTGAGCTCGGTCAGCTTGCTGCGCAGATCGGCCAGTTCGCTCTGGATCTCGCGGACGCCCTGCTGCAGGATCGCCTGCTGGCGCAGCCGGTCGACCTGGGTTTCCTCCAGCTTGCCCTGCACCTCCTGCACCTTGTTGCGCTGGGAGAGGTACTGGAGTTCGGCGGTGGCGCCCTCCTTGTTGAGGGTCTCGAGCCGCCCGAGCACGTCCTTCTCCAGGGTCAGGCTCTGGCGCAGCACCCGCTGCTCGGTGTCGTTGAACTGCAGGTAGCGGTCGAGCTCCACCTGCTTGAGCCGCAGCTGCTGCTGCTTGTACCGGATCGTCTGCAGCAGGCTGCGCTGGCGGTCGCGGGTGGCCTCGGTGTCGAGGCGCAGCAGCACCTGGCCCTTCTCCACCCGCTCGCCCTCCTTCACCAACACCTCGTCCACCACGCCGCCGACCGGCATCTGGATGTCCTTCACGGCGCCGATGGGTTCGAGCTTGCCCGGGGCGGTGACGATCTCCTCGGTCTGGGCGAAGGCCAGCCAGCCGAGGCCGAACAGGGTGACCCCCATCAGGGTCCAGGTGATCGAGCGGGCCCAGAAGCGGGATTGCTGCAGCACCACATCGTCGCTGTCGGTGTGGATGCTGCGCTCGAGGCCGTTCTGGGCCCTCCGCAGCAGGCCGGCCGGAGTGGGCAGGGGAGGACGTGCCATCAGCCCGCCTCCTGCTGGCGATACAGCGCGAAATAGCGGCCCTTCAGGGCCATCAGTTCGTCATGGGTGCCGGTCTCGACGATGGCGCCCTGGTGCATCATCACGATCAGGTCGGCGCGGCGGATGGTGGAGAGGCGGTGGGTGATGAAGAACACGGTGCTCTGGCTCATCGCCTCGCGCAGGTTGTCGCACACCTGGCGTTCGGTGTCGTAGTCGAGGGCGCTGGTGGCCTCGTCCATCACCAGCAGCTGGGGCTGGCTCAAAAGGGTGCGGGCGATGGCGATGCGCTGGCGCTGGCCGCCGGAGAGGGAGGCGCCCCGTTCCCCCAGGGGGGTGCTGTAGCCGGCGGAGAGCTCCATGATGAAGTCGTGGGCGCCGGCGATGCGGGCGGCCTGCACGATGGCGTCGCTGGGGGCCTCCGGGTTGGTCAGGGCGATGTTCTCGCTGATGGTGCCCGAGAAGAGCAGGGGGTCCTGGGGCACGATGCCCACCTGGCGGCGCAGGGAGTAGAGCTCCACCTTGTCGATGTCGTAGCCGTCCACGAGGATGCGGCCCTTGGTGGGGGCATAGAGGCGGGGGAGCAGTTTCATCAGCGTGCTCTTGCCGCTGCCGCTCTGGCCCACGACCCCGGTGAAGGTGCCGGGGGGCACATGCAGGCTGACGTTGCTGAGCACCTCCGGCCCGCCGGGGTTGAAGCGGAAGCTGAGGTTCTCGAACACCACGTCGCCCTTCACCGGCGGCAGGGGAATGTGGCCGCGGTCGGCTTCGCTCGACTCCTCCGGGGTGTCGACCACGTCGGCGAGGCGCTCGAACGAGACCCGCAGCTCCTGGATGTTCTGCCAGATCGAGGAGAGCCGCAGCAGGGGCTGGGTGACGTAGCCGCTGATGATCCGGAAGGCGATCAGCTGACCCAGGGTGAGCTCCCCCTTGAGCACCAGGGTGGCCCCCACCCAGAGCACCAGCAGCTGGGAGAGCTTCTGGAGCACGGAGCTGGTCTCGTTGAGGAAGGTGCCGGTGATCGTCTTCTCGAAGGTGCGGGAGATGTATTTGGCGTACATCTCCTGCCATTTCCAGCGGCTCACCATCTCCACGTTCTGGGCCTTCACCGTCTGGATGCCGGTGAGCACCTCCACCAGGTGGCTCTGGGTGCGGGCGTTCTCCTCGGCCGCCTGGCGGTACTGGCGCCGGAACAGGGGCGCCCCCAGCAGGGTGAGCCCCACCTGGATGGGCAGCACCGCCAGGGCGATCAGGGTCAGCAGCCAGCTGTAGATCGCCATCACGATGATGTAGATCACCGAGAAGGCGGCATCCAGCAGCGTGATCAGGGCCTGGCCCGTGAGGAAGTTGCGGATCTTCTCCAGCTCGGCGATCCGGGTGCCGAGCTCGCCGACGGGGCGCTTGTCGAAGTAGCCGAGCGGCAGCCGCAGCAGGTGGTCGATCACCTCGGCGCCGAGGCGCAGGTCGATGCGGTTGGTGGTGTCGGTGAACAGGAAGGTGCGCAGCGAGCCGATCACCCCCTCCATCAGGGTGACCACCACCAGGGCCATGCCCAGGATCTGCAGCGTGTCGAGGCTGCGCTGGGAGATCACCTTGTCGATGATCACCTGGATCAGCAGGGGGTTGGCCAGGCTGAACAGCTGGACCACGAAGGAGGCCAGCAGCACCTGGAGCAACATGCCCCGGTAGCGCTTCAGGGCCGGCCAGAACCAGCCCGGACCGAAGGTCTGCTCCGGGGTGTCGATGCTGCGCTCCAGCAGCAGCAGCTCCAGCCCCTCCGGGTACTGCTCGGCGATCTGGGCGGGGCTGAGGTGAACCCAGCCCTCCGCCGGCGAGGCCAGCCGCAGGCCGGCGGCGTTGCTGGCGGTGGCGACGGCGAAGCCCTCCTTCCACGGCACCAGGCAGGGGGTGATCAGCCGGGTGGCGGAGGCCGCCGGCACCTTGGCACCGGTGACCAGCAGGCCGAGCATGGCGGCGATCTGGCCGCAGAGCTGCAGATCCGGCGGCTGGCCGCGGCGCATCTTGTCGCGCAGGATCTTGTCCACCGCGTCGCGGCGGTAGGGCAGCTCCAGAAGCTTGCCGAGCATCTGGAAGCAGGCCAGGGTCTCCTCCAGCGGACCGTTGCCCCGCACCAGGGTGAGGTGGCGGTCGGCCCGCTCCTGGCCCAGATCGAGGCTGCTGGGCTGGGCCAGCCCGCCGGCTTCGGCCTCGATCGGTTCGCCCGGGCCGCCGGCTTCGGCGCCGATCGGTTTCGGCGCCGGGTCCTCTGCGGGGGCGGGGGCGAGGGCCACCAGGCGCAGCGGCAGCGGCGGGCGGGCCTGGGGCAGGGGCTCCGTGGGGTTGAGCACCGAGCCGATCGCCAGGTCGGGAACGTTGGCGCTGGCCAGCAGCAGTTCCTCGCCGTCCAGCAGGGTGACGGCCCCATCGTCTGGCGACACCGCCCGTGCCCGATGGCGCAGGCGTTCGAGCTTCTCCCGCCACAGGGCCGGATCGAAGCGGCCTGCGGCGGCCCCCTCCCGCCGCAGCAGCAGCTGGTGCAGCTCCGCCGTCCACAGGTGGCGGCCACACCACTGGCGCAGGCCGTCCTCGGCCAGCAGCAGCTCGAGCATCACCGCGTCGGGGATCGCTGTCGCCAGCAGGTCGGAGGCGGCGCTCACCGGTTCGATCCCCTCGGCCCGCAGCAGCGAGGCCAGCCCCACGACGGCGCCGGGTCCGAGGCGCTCGATGGTGAAGGGCCGACCGTCCCGTTCCGCCAGCAGGCGTGCATCCCCCTCAAGGAGCACCAGCACCCGGTCGCCGATGTTGCCGGCGCTGCTGAGGTCCTCGCCGACGCGGAAGCGGCAGGGCCGGGCCTCCGCCAGCAGGCGCTCATGGCCGGCGGCGGAAAGGCCGTCGAAGGGCGGCAGGGTGAGCCAGTCGGTGCGCCCCGGGACGGTGGAAGTCATCGTCCCTGCCCCGGACGCAGCCGCAGGGCCACCTCCTGATCCACCCATTCCTCGAACAGCTCCCGTGCCATCCGTTTCTGCATGGCGTCGTCGAAGCTGGCGGATCGGAGCGTTTCCAGCCGCACCACCAGCCACCAGCGATCGATGCGCAGGGGCGGGTGCAGCTGGCCCGGGCGGCTGGTGCGCAGGAGTTCGGCCAGGGAGGGATGGGCCTGCAGCAGCGGCACCGGACCCACCACCCCCCGGGTGGAGCGCTCGGGCCCCTTGGCGTAGGTGGCCGCCAGCTCGGCGAAATCGGCTTCCCCCTCGGCGATGCGCAGGTAGAGCTCCCGGGCCAGGGCACCGTCCTCCACCCGCAGCAGGCTGTAGATCACCTGGTCCAGCTGGTTCTTGCGGGCCAGGTAACGCTGCTCGGCCCGGTGCAGGAAATGCTCCTGGCAGTGACGATCGATCCTGGCCGGCAGCTCGGCCTGCCAGAGCACGTCGGCCTCCGACAGCTCATGGCGCTGCAGGTGGGCCCGGAGGTCGTCGGCGGAGCGGAGGCCGTGGCTGGCCCCCCACTCCTGCTGGGCCTTCTGGCGCTCCTCCTCCGCCAGGGTCACCGCGGCCACGGCCGAGGCGATCACCGACTGGCGCAGCAGGGGAATCAGCAGCTGATGGCGGGCCAGGTGGCGCCGCAGCTCCCCGGGGATCTCCGGCAGCGGCTCCACCTGCACCACCACCGGTGGCCCGGAGGGACGCGCGGGCGGATCGAGGCTGATGTCGTGATCCAAGGAAAGGGCGACGGCCACGGGATCGGCTAACACCCGGGCATTCTGGGGCTGAACCGGCGATTCCCGATGTATCGGCGGCAGGATCAGCCGTCATACCGGATCGGCCGGTCAGGAGCGCCGCACGATCGGATCGGCGCGCACCACGCTGCCGAGGAGCAGGAACAGGGCCTCGATGCTGCCCACCCGCGTCACTTTCTGGAACCAGGCATTTTCCCCGTAGATCAGCTGGATGAGGGCGGCCTCCGTCTCCTGGGCCGGCATCTGGAAGCTCAGCCCCAGCAGCGGCAGCTGGCGCAGGCGGCCGGAGCGCATCAGGCGCACCGGCAGTTCCAGGTGGAACTGGGGCACCCGCAGCAGGCCCTCGGTTTCCTTCCCTGTGGGGGCGGCGGTGTTGAGCACCAGACTCGCCCCCTGCTCGGAGACGTCGTTGGTGGTGCCCCAGTACTCCTTGCCCCCCAGTTCCAGGCAGGCCGCCAGTTCCAGGGGGAAACGGTCGGCCTGGCGACGCACCGGCTTGTCGATGCAGGCCAGCAGACAGATGAACATCAGCAGGCCGTTGTAGAGATTCCAGCCCACCATCAGGCCTTCCCCCTCGAAGACGGATCGGGACCAGCGGATGTCCAGCAGGGGCAGGCCGTAGTTCAGCACCAGCACACCCACGAACAGGAACAGGTAGGTGAGAAAGGGCCAGGCGAATCGCAGATCCAGGATCTGTTTCTGGCTGGTGACGTCCTTGTTGGTCACCAGGCTGCCCACGGATCGGAACGGCCGGAACAGAATCTGCGACAACCTCCTCAGGGCCGGGAAGCAGAACAGGGCTTCATAGACTTCCGTCCAGAAGTGGAAGTAGTGGCCGTTGGTCTGCCAGGAGGGCAGGAAGTAGAGCATGATCACGAACGGCAGGCCGTAGGCCAGGTATTCCACCGGCGGAGCGGCGATCAGGGTGAAGCCGATCAGCATCGACAACAGCGGGAAAATGATGTAGACGGCGCGAAACAGGGGTGTCAGCAGGCTGAGCAGCAGATTCAGATAGAAGACCTTCTGCCAGAAATCCAGCGTCTTCCAGATCGGCAGTTGCTTGGGAGACGTGAAGACCTGCACATTGCCCTGCATCCAGCGCAGCCGCTGCTCGAGGTAATCGCGGAACGTGCGGGGCACTTCGCCCAGGCTCAGCACCTCATCGAGGTAGATCATGCGCCAGCCGCGGGTGAGCAGGCGGGTGCCCGTCTGGCTGTCTTCGACGATGCAGTGGGTGACGTAGCCGCCGATCGCCTCCAGGGCCGAACGCCGGGCCAGGTAGGAGGTGCCGCAGCAGACCACGGCATTGAACGGATCCCGGACCACCTGGACGTAATGGAAGAAATAGTCCATGTCGTCCGGCACCAGCACATCCAGCCCGAGGTTGCGGTTGTGGAAATCGGAGTTGAAGTAATGCTGTGGCGTCTGCACCAGGGCAACCTCAGGGTCCTTGAAGAAACCCACCGTGCGGTCGAGAAAGCGGCTGAAGGGAATGAAATCGCAATCGAAGACGGCGATCAGTTCACCCTTGGAATGGGCCAGGGCGTAGTTGAGATTGCCGGCCTTGCGGTGCAGATTGTCGGGCCGGCTCAGATACTGCACCCCCAGCTCGGCGGCCAGGGCGGCAATGGCGGGGCGGTGGCCATCATCCAGAACGTAGATGGTCTTGTTGGGGTACTGGATGTTGCGGCAGGCCATGACGCAACGCCGGATCAGTCGCTCGGATTCGTTGTAGGTGGGAATCCACAGATCCACACTGGGCTGCTGTTCCTTTGCCCAGGCCAGCAGCTGGTCCGCCTCGCGTCGCCGTTGCTGGGGCCTGTAGCGGAGGGAGGGGTAGAACTGCAGCGCCGATGTCAGCAGGTAGGTGACCTCGCAGAGGAAGAAGACGAGGCTGAAGAACAGGCTGACCGGGTGGGCCGTGTTGATGGTGGTGGCGCGCCAGATGAAATAGCGGATCGTGAAGACCGACAGCACCACGTTCACCAGCAGATAGCTGGAGGGACGCCTGGGCAGCAGGTTCACCCCCAGGCAGATGCCGATCGCCAGGGCCAGGGGCAGCAGCACGTCGACCCACACATCCCGCACCTGCCAGAGCTCGGGCAGGACCCGGAAGCTGAGGGGATTGAGCAGCCCGACCGCCACCACGGACACCTGCAGGTTGGCCAGCAGCACCGCCATCACCAGGCACCCTGCCGAGAGCAGCAGCACCATCCAGACCCAGGGCGAGATCCTTGAGCGGCCCTGGGGATCCGAAAACGAATGCAGGAACTTCATCGCTGGAAGCTGACCTTCGCCGTGAATCCCACGTAGCAGAACTCCCCCGGAGGCGCCGGGAAGTCGTTGAGGATGCGGATCTTCACCTCGCTTTCCCTGGCCAGGTTGATCGGCACCGGCGTGGGGGCCTCCTCGCCCAGCTGGGTGCGGCCGATGCCGGAGCGGATCCCCACCACCTCACCCCGCAGCTTGTCGCGGCTGCCCACCAGCTCGATCCTGGCCTTGCTGCCCAGGCGGATCCGGTTGAGGTCGTTCTCCGCCACCGTGGTGGTGAGCCAGCGCTGGCTGCAGTCGATCATCTGGATCACTGACTGCATCGCATCGACGGAGTCGCCCCGCTGGGCCCCCAGCTGCCAGATCACCGCCTTGCGGGGGCTGACCAGGCGGGCGCTGCTGCGCTCCTGCCATTCCTTCTTCGCCACGGCCACCTGCTGCTCCAGGCCACTCACCTGGAACGTCTGGGTGCGCACATCCCCTTCGGCGTTCTCCAGGGCGATGGTGGCCTCCTGGAGCCGCACCACCGGATCGGAGTTGCTGCGGTTGTTGCGCAGGGTCAGTTCGTTCCGGGAGGCCTCCAGCACCGCCGCCTGGCCGGCCAGCTGCGCCTCCAGGCCCCGCACCTCCCGGGCCCGCTGCAGTTCGGTGGTGCGGGCCCGGTCGACCACGTTCGCGGCCACGGCACCGGCGCGGAACAGCTCCTCCTGGCGCCGGGTCTCCCGCTGGGCGAAGGCCAGTTCCTTGCGGGCGCGATCCAGGGCGAAACCCAGGTTGTCCCGGTCGCCCTGGTCGCGGGCCACCTCCAGGTTGCGCTGCTGGCGGGCGTCCTGGGTGAGCCGCTCCACGAGCTTCTGGCGCAGGTCGCGGCGCGTCCGCAGTTCCTGGAGCCGGCCCCGGGCCGTCTCCAGATCCGTCTCGAGGGCTGAGAGGGCATCCCGGGAGGCCCTGGGGTTGACGATGATCGCCAGGGTCTGGCCGGGGCGGACCTCCACGCCCGTCCCCACGTTGAGGCTTTCCAGGGTGCCGGTGACCGGGCTCCTCAGCACGATCGGGGTGGCATTGATGACCGCATCGCGGGAGCGGGCGGTGAAGAAGTTGATCACGATGGCCAGGGCCGTGATCAGCAGCCCCGCCGAAATCAGCAGGATGGTGAGATCGGCCCTGCGGGAGCTGGGAATCGCGTCGTCGCCATCCGTTGGGGCGATGTCAGGGGCGGCGACATCCAGGACCTGACCGGCAGGGCCGGCGGATTCAGGCTCACTTGTGCCCGCGGCGGATGGGGGCATCCCAGCGTTGGATGGAAGACACTCCATTCTAACAGCGCCGGATTTTTTTGCTTCGATAAGACCTATCGATTGGTTGTGAATCTGTCAGCAGCCGGCTCTCCTGAGGCCGCCCATCTGAGCCGCTCAGCGCTTCTCGAGGGCCGCCTGAATCGTGGCGGTTGCCGGTTTGGGTTGGTTGTCTTCATCGAAGGGCAGGGGCCGCTGGGGCAGGCCATCCGCCCGCGGCATGAACGCATTCAGCCAGGTGGTGCGATCACTCAATCCCCAGGTGGTGATCAGCTTCAGGCGCGGTTCCGGCAGGACCGCCGCCAGGAAGGCGCCATACACCGCCGCCACGGCCCGGTCCCGCTCCGGGATGGCCGCCGGCAGTTCCCGGTCGTTCACGTCCAGTTCGGTCACGAGGATGTCCAGGTCCAGGGCGGCCAGCTCCTTCAGGAAGGCGGGCAGGGTGCGGAAGGTGGTGGGTCCGCTGCCGTTGGCATAGAGATGGGCCTGCAGACCGACGGCGTTCAGCGGGACGCCGCGCTGCCGCAGCTGCCGCAGGAGCTTCAGGAGGGCCTGCCGTTTGCGCGCCGTCTTGGCGTCATCGCCCTCCAGCCCGTACTCGTTGATCACCAGGGCCGCCTTCGGGTCGGCCTGGTGCGCCAGGGTCAGCGCCCGGGCGATGTAGTCGGGGCCCAGCCGCTCCAGCCAGAGGCTGCGGCGCAGGCCCGTGCCGTCGTCGGCGATCGGTTCGTTGACCACGTCCCACGACGGCAGCTGGCCGCGGTAGTGCCCCACCACCGTGCGGATGTAGGTCGCCATGGCCCGATCCAGCTCCGCCGGCGGCAGGGCCTTCACCCAGGCCGGCAGCTGCTCGTGCCACACCAGGGTGTGGCCCCGCATCGCCAGACCCTGCTCGCGGGCGAAGGCCAGCAGCCGGTCCGGGGCGCTGAAGTCGAAGCGGCCGGGCGCGGCCTCCACCCCATCCCACTTCAGCTCCGACTCGGGCACGATCAGGCCGCTCTGCTCGCCCACCAGGCGGCGCAGACCCGGATCCCGCAGTTGGTCATTGGTGACGGCGGTGCCCCAGCGCAGCCCGCGCGCCGCCGCCAGCCCCTGCAGGGTCGGGGCCGCCCCCGGCGGCAGGGCCCGGGCCACGCTCCAGCCCAGGGCCGCCACCACGGCGATCACGATCAGTTGCCGACGTCGCATGGAGCGGGGCGGGGGGAGGGGCGCCCCCGTCACTCTGGCCGGCCATCCCGGCGCCGTCATCCCAACGGGAGGTTCAGGCCGGATCCGCCGCCAGCAGCGCCCGCAGGCCGTCCTCATCCAGCACGCTCACCCCCAGGTCCTGGGCCTTGGTGAGCTTGCCGCCGGCCTCCTCGCCGGCCACCACGTAGCTGGTCTTCCGGCTCACCGAGCCGCTCACCTTCCCCCCGGCCGCCTCGATCAGGGCCTGGGCCGCGGAGCGGCTCAGGGAGGGCAGGGTGCCGGTGAGCACGAAGGTGAGCCCCGTCAGGGGCGTCGCCGCCGGCGGCCCCCCATCGCCGTCCCCGTCCGGCTCCGGCGCGGCGGCCAGGGAGAAGCCCAGTTCACCCAGCTGCTCCAGCAGCAGCCGGTTGGCCGGCGTGGCGAACCACTGCCGCAGGGACTGGGCGATCTCGGGGCCGATGCCGAAGACCTCCGTGAGCGGATCGGGGCCCTCGCCGGCTTCGCCTGTCAGGGCGGCGGCCTCAAGCGCGTCGGCGCTGGGGAAGGCCCGGGCCAGGGCCTTGGCATTCACCTCCCCCACGTGGTGGATGCCGAGGCCATAGAGCTGGCGGTGCCAGGGCTGGTGCTTCGACGCCTCCAGGGCGGCCACCAGCTTGGCGGCGGAGGTGTCCCCCATCCGCTCCAGGCTGGCCAGCAGGGCGGCATCGAGCCCGTAGAGGCCGGGGATTGACCTCACCAGGCCCCGGTCCACCAGCTGCTCGATCAGCTTGATCCCCAGGCCGTCCACATCGAGGGCCCCCTTGCTCACCCAGTGGCGCAGGGAGCCCCGCAGGATGGCGGGGCAGCCGTTGTTGACGCAGCGGGTGGCGGCCTCCCCCTCCTCCCGCACCAGCGCCGAGCCGCATTCCGGGCAGGTGGGCGGCAGCTCCAGCCGCCTGGCCCCCTCCGGCCGCAGCTCCACCAGCACCCGCACCACCTCGGGGATGATCTCGCCCGCCTTGCGCACCACGATCGTGTCGCCGGCGCAGAGATCCAGCTCCGCCAGGCGGTCGGCGTTGTGGAGGGTGGCGCGGCTCACGGTGGTGCCGGCCAGGGGCACCGGCTCGAACTCCGCCACAGGCGTGACCACCCCCGTGCGGCCCACCTGGCAGGTGAGGCGCAGCAGACGGCTGGGGGCCTCCTCGGCGGCGTACTTGAGGGCGATCGCCCAGCGGGGCGCCTTCTGGGTGAAGCCCGCCTCCTCCTGCAGGCGCAGGTCGTCGAGTTTCACCACCACCCCATCGGTGGCGTAGGGCAGGCCGCGGCGCTCCTGCTCCCAGCGGTCGCAGAAGGCCTTCACCGCCGCCAGGTCGGGGCAGAGGGCGCAGTGGGGATTGACGCGGAACCCGGCCGCCTTCAGCCAATCCAGGGCCTGCCACTGGCTGCGGGGCACGGCCGGGTCGCCGGGGCCGGCCCGCCAGTCCTCGGGCAGGTGCAGGGTGTAGGCGAAGAGCGACAGCCCGCGGGAGGCCACCACCTTCGGATCCAGCTGCCGCAGGGTGCCGGCACAGGCGTTGCGCGGATTGGCGAAGGGGGCCTCGCCCCGCTCGGCGCGCTCGGCGTTGATGGCGGCGAAGGTGGACTCCGGGATGAAGGCCTCACCGCGCACCTCCACCCAGGCGGGGGGCTGCTCCAGGTCGAGCCGCAGGGGCACGCTGCGGATCGTGCGCACGTTGGCGGTGATCTCCTCGCCCCGCTCCCCGTCCCCCCGGGTGGCGGCCCGCACCAGCACCCCCTGCTCGTAGCTCAGGGCGAGGGCGTTGCCGTCGATCTTGAGTTCGCCCACCATCGGCAGGGCCGGCGCCGGTGCGCCCTCCTGGGCCTCCCGGTCGAGCACCCGCAGCAGCCGGGAGTACCAGCCGTCGAGCTCGTCGTGGGAGAAGGCGTTGTCGAGGCTCAGCAGGCCGATCCGGTGGGCCACGCTGGTGAACCCCTCGGCCGGGGAACCGCCCACCCGTCGGGTGGGGCTGTCGGGCCGGATCAGCTCCTGATCGGCCTCCTCCAGCGCCACGAGCTCCCGGTAGAGCCGGTCATAGACCGGGTCCTCCATCACCGGAGCATCGAGCACGTAGTAGGCGTGGGCGGCGCGGTTGAGCAGCCGCCGCAGTTCCTCCGCCCGGGCTTGGGCCACGGCTCAGGCGGCCGCCAGCTTGGTGATCCGATCCACCCGCCAGGCCTCCTCCACCTTCACGAAGGTGAAGTCGAGGGGGAGTTCCTCCTTGCCGTCGGTCTTGAGCTTGACCGTCAGGATCACCTGGCCCTCCTGCAGCCGGGGACGGCCGGACTTGAGGTTGCGGTACTTGTTGAGCTGCAGCCCGGCCAGGAAGCGGATGAACTGCTGGCGGTTGACGTGGGAGCGGTAGTTGCGGGTGGTGAGCAGGTAGGCCCCGTCCACCTGGCCGGAGGCCACCTGGGTGAAGAACTGCTTGATCAGCGGATTGATGCCCCGGGCGCTGAGCACCAGCCGAACCGCCGAGATGGTCCAGTACAGAAGCAGGCCACCGGCTCCCGCCAGCAGGAGCTTGGTGCCGATGTCGCGGGCCAGTCCCCAGTCCATGGTGATCCCATCCGTTCGCAGCGTTGCAGAGTCTGACGGACGACCCCACCAGAATGGGCCGATGCCCCTGGAACCGCTGCTGCCCCTGTTCCACCGGCTCAACCGCGAGCACTTCGACGGCCAGCTCACCCGGGAGAACCGGCCTCTGGTGGACGTGCGCTGGAGCGACGGCCGGCTGACCCGCACCGCCGGGCTCTACCGGCGGGGGCGCCTGGCCGACGGGCGTGACCTCTGCGAGATCGTCCTCTCGAGGCCCCTGCTGGAGCCGCTGCCGCGGCAGGCCACCCTGGGCACCCTCTGCCACGAAATGATCCATGCCTGGGTGGACCGGGTGCTGGTGGCGTCGGAGGTCCATGGCCCCCGGTTCCGGGCCCGGATGGAGCAGATCAACCGGGCCCAGGACGACTTTCAGGTGAGCCTGCGGCACCGCTATCCCCTGCCGGTGGTCGCCAGCCGCTGGATCGCCCGCTGTCCGCGCTGCGACAGCCGCACGCCCTACCAGCGCCGCCGGCAGGGCCTGGCCTGCCGCCGCTGCTGCGAGCGCCTCCATGGCGGGCGCTGGGATGCGAGCTGTCTGCTGGTGTTCGAGCCCAACACCGCCTAGGTTCTGGCGCAGGTGTTGGGGCCGATGGCGACGTTTCTGTGGACCCTGGAATGGGGTGGCTTCACCATTGCCCTGGTGGGGATGGGGCGGGAGCACTGGCTGTCCGGTCGGCGCCGCTAAATTGGTCTGATGCATCCGATGGATCAGGGCTACGGCCGCGAACGGGATCCCTGGGACCGCGAACCTCCCGAGCGCGACTCCCGTGAACGCGAACCCCGCGAACGCGACATCCAGCCGCGCGATGCTCGGGAGCGCGACCTGTCCCGGCGGCCCCGTGGCGGCAGCGATCCCCTCGATCAGCGCGTTGATCGCTGGGTGACGGCCGGCCGACAGTTCGTTGAGGGGGTGGCGGGGTCGCGGCCGGGGGGCCGACCCGCCGGGCGGGGGACCGACCGTCGCTCCCAGCTGCGGCCCCGGATGGACGAGCTCGGCCGCTGGGTCGAGGGCCGCCTCGACTGGCTGCTCGACGACGGCGACGACTGGCGGGAACCCTGGCAGGAGAGCGACCGCGGTGCCCCCGGGGCTCCGGTGGAAGCACCAGCCCCGGGCCGTTCCCGCCGCCCGATGCTCGAGGCGGTCTCCCGGCGCGGCCGCTCAGGGCCGCCGCCATCGCCCGCCCCCGCCTCGGCTTCCACCGCCGCCCCTCTCTCGGCTCCAGGCTCCGGCGCGGCAGACGACGGCGACTGGCCCGATGACGCCAGCTTCACCCTGCCCCGCTGGCAGCGCCCCGAAGGCCCCGGCGAGCCGGAACCGACCTTCACGCCTCCGGCCTCCGGCCGGCCGCTGCCCCGCTCGAGCCGCCGCCGCGCCTGAGCCGGCGACACCGCCATTTCGGCGGGAAGTGGGCTAGGACTGGCTTAGTACTCGCAGGGACGTCGGCCATGAGCAGCCTGGTGGTGGTTGGGTTTCCGTCCGTGGCGGAGGCCGACCAGGTGCGGCGCCAGCTGGTGGAGATCCAGAAGGAAGAACTGATCGCCCTCGAGGATGCGGTCGTCGTCGAGGCCGAACCGGACGGCAAGGTGCGCCTGCACCAGTCGCTCAATCTCACCAAGGCCGGTGCCCTCGGCGGTGGCTTCTGGGGCACCCTCGTGGGCCTGCTGTTCCTCAATCCCCTGCTCGGGGCTGCCGTCGGGGTCGGCCTGGGGGCCGCTTCAGGTTCCCTGTCGGACCTGGGCATCAACGACAACTTCATGCGGGAGGTGGGAGAAACCCTCCCCCCCGGCAGTGCGGCCCTTTGCCTGCTGCTGCGCGACGCCACCCCCGACCGGCTGATCGAGCGGCTGCGGGTTCATGCGCCCCACGCCAAGCTGCTGCGCACCAACCTCAGCCATACCGACGAGGACCGGCTGCGTCAGATGCTCGAGCAGGCGAGCAAGCAGGCCCAGGCCCTGCGGCTGTCCTGAGCTTCGGGTTCACCCGGAAGCTGCAGCCCCGCTGACGCAGTTCCCTGTTCACCGGCTTCACCAGGTCGCGGGGAACGTCAACGGCCATCTCCTCGGCCGAGATGCTGATCGACGGGGAGCCGTTCTGGAGGGCGCTGAGCAGGTCGGCCCACAGGCTCACCATGGTGCGCTGGGCCTGGGGCACCAGCCCCAGCCGCTCGAGGTGGGGGGCGCAGCCCTGATGCAGCCAGAGGCTGGAGTGGTGGTGGCCCGGCTGGGGACGCATGGCCAGGCCGGCCGCCAGGGCTTCGGCCGTGGGTTCGCCGCTGCTGCGGCGCAGGCCGGAGGCCACCAGCAGTTTTCCGGTGTGCACGGCGGAGACGCCGTAGCGGCGGCCCAGTTCGGTGAGGGTGAGCCAGTCCCCTCCCGGCGGGGTCTGGGCGCTGTGGCGGTTGGACATGGGGCGGTTTCAAGTATCCGAATGCTGGCCAGCGACTTTCGAGCGTCAATTCGTCAACAGCAAACCGCCACACGGTGTTACCGAATTGATGAGTCGTTACGAACCGATTCCGCCTGGGCCGGCCCCAGCCAGCGCTCCAGCGCCGGGGAGAACACCTCCCGGATCACGGTGAGTTCCCGCCCGTGGCGAAAGAAGCGGTAATGCCGGCTCCAGAAGGGCCCCGCGTGGCCGAAACGCTCCTGGAGCCAGGGTTCCTGCACCTGGCCGAAGCCATCCACCTCGCGGTACAGCTCCGCCCGCCCCGCCGAGAGGCTGCGCCAGATCGGCAGCCGGCGATCCTGCAGATGGGCCTCCGCCTCGGCCTGGTTCCACCAGCTCTCGGCCCAGCCCAGGGTCTGGGGCCCGCAGGTGAGCCACACCTGCCGCCGCAGCAGCGGCTCGGCCAGCTCGGCCACCTCCGCCGGTGCTCCGGCGGAGACCCCCGCTTCGGAAGCCATGGCGATCAGTTCCACCTCCACCGGATGGCCGGTGAGAAGCTGCAGATGCCGGGTCGGGCTGCCGTCCCCCAGCAGCAGCAGGGTCCAGGGGCCGCTCAGCTCACCACCGGCCGGAGGCTGGGGGCGATCGGTGGCACTGGCCTGCCACAGGCACGTGGGAGACGGCAGCAGGCCGCCGGTGGCTTGGATCATGGCGGGCCGGGGGGCAGGTCAGTAGCCGTTGCTGATCGAGATGCGCCGCACCTCGCCACCCCGTTCGATCATGGCGGTGTCGCCATCGGCGGAGCGAAGGCGCCAGCCGCTGCCCCCGATGGCCTCGCCGACGTTGACGCTGGTGGAGCTCCCCCCCATCTGGAAGATCGCCGAGGCGGGTCGCCCCGCCGAGCCCACCACTCCCACCAGTTCGGGCACGGGGCCGCCACCGGCCGGGGCGGCGCTGCGTTCGCCGTAGCCCCCGCCTCCGCCACCGGTGGCAGGGGGGGCGGCGGCGGCCAGTTTCGAGCTCACCGGCACCCGCAGGACCGGCGCCCTCGAGCCCTCCGGCTGGGGCAGCTGGGAGAGCTGCTCGATCCAGGGTTCCTCCGGAGGCGGGGGCAGCTGGTCGCTGGCGAGCGGCAGGACGGACGGGCCGCCGGCCAGGCTGGTTCCGGCGGCCCCGAGCGGGGCCGGGTTGGCCGGGCCGAGGCTGCGCAGCCGCTCCACCAGCAGCAGGCTGCGTTCCTGGCTGAGGGTCTGCTGCATGCGGCTGGAGTGGGTGAGGTACAGCACCGAACTGGCGACGCTGACCATGCACACCCCGCCCATCGCCGTGAGCAGCAGGGTGTTGCGATCGTGCCGGGATGGGGCCGAGGCCGGGGCGGCGGGACGGCCCCGCAGCCGCCGCACCGGGGGGGCCAGGGGCAGGGGCGGGGGAGCCTCGGCCTGGGAGGCCACGTCGAGATCGATGGTGGCCTCCGGATCGAAGACCCGGTTCATCATCTGCTCGGCCTTCAGCTCCCAGTAGGCACGGGAGGTGGGAATGCCGCGCAGGGGACGCCGAGGGGAGGGGCTCATCTGCAGACCTCGGCGTCAGGCGTGCATCACTGTAACGATGCTTCCATGGTCTGACGAGGGCCCGGCTGTCCCCGGCGTCGCTGCAGTTCCAGCCAGAGCAGCAGGGCGTTGACGTCGGCGGGGCTGACTCCGGGAATCCGGGAGGCCTGGCCCAGGCTGCGGGGCTGGATGGCCGCCAGCTTCTCGCGGGCCTCCGCCGAGAGGGTGCCGATGGCGACGTAGTCAACACCGGCGGGGATGGCCCGCTCCAGCTGGCGCCGCACCCGCTCGATCTGCTGTTCCTGGCGGGCCAGATAGCCGCTGTACTTGATGTCGATCTCGGCGCCGTCGCGCACATCGATCGGCAGATCCCGATCGGCGAGCCCCAGCCGCACCAGATCCTCGCCGTGCAGGCCCGGCCGGCGCAGCAGATCGGCCAGGGTGATCGAGCCGTTGATGCCGGCGCCGGTGGCGGCGGCCACGGCGGTGGCGGCGGGATCGGAGGCCTTGAGCCGCACCGTTTCAAGGCGCTGTTTCTCGGCGTCGATGGCGGCCTGCTTCTGCTCGAACAGGCGCCAGCGCCGTTCGTCGATCAGGCCCAGCCGGTGGCCCAGGGGCGTGAGGCGGCGATCGGCGTTGTCGCCGCGCAGCACCAGGCGGTACTCGCTGCGGCTGGTCAACACCCGGTAGGGCTCCTTGAGGTCCTGGGTGACCAGGTCGTCCACCAGGGTGCCGATGTAGCTCCCTTCCCGGGGGAAATGGACGGGGTCCTGGCCCCCCAGCAGCCGGGCGGCGTTCAGCCCGGCCACCAGCCCCTGGGCGGCGGCCTCCTCGTAGCCGGTGGTGCCGTTGAGCTGGCCCGCCGAGAACAGGCCCCGCACCCGTTTGGTTTCCAGGGAGGGCTCCAGCTGGGTGGCCGGCAGGATGTCGTAGTCGACGGCGTAGGCGGGCCGCAGCATCACGCAGGCCTCCAGCCCGGGCAGGGTGCGCAGCAGGGCCAGCTGCAGGGATTCGGGCAGGCCGGTGGAGAAGCCCTGGACGTAGAGCTCGGGCGTGTCGCGCCCCTCCGGCTCCAGGAAGATCTGGTGGCTGTCTTTATCGGCGAAGCGCACGATCTTGTCCTCGATCGAGGGGCAGTAGCGGGGCCCCTTGCTGTCGATGAAGCCGCCGTAGATCGGGGTGAGGTGCAGGTTGTCGCGGATCAGCTGGTGGGTGGCCGCTGTGGTGCGGGTGATGTGGCAGGCCATCTGCTCGCCGCTCACCCGGGCGGTGGGATCGAAGCTGAAGAAGCGGTCGGCGGCGTCGCTGGGCTGCTCCTCCAGCTGGTCGAGGGCCACGCTGCGCCGGTCGACGCGGGCGGGGGTGCCGGTCTTGAGCCGGTCGGTGCGGAACCCCAGGGCCTGAAGCGCTTCGGTGAGCCCTTCGGCGGGCTGTTCGCCGGCCCGGCCCGCCGCCATCGAGCGGTTGCCCACCCAGATGCGGCCCCCCAGGAAGGTGCCGGTGGTGAGGATCACGGCGCCGGCGCCGTAGACGCTGCCGAAGTAGGTGCGCACGCCGATCACCCGGGCCGGCGGGCCGGCCGGATCGTTGGGATCGCCCTCCAGCTCCAGCCCCGTGACCATCGCTTCGCGCAGGGCCAGGTTGGGGGTGTGCTGCAGCAGCTGCAGCATCTGGCGGGCGTAGAGGCGTTTGTCGGTCTGGGCCCGCAGCGCCCACACCGCCGGGCCGCGGCTGGCGTTGAGCAGCCGTTTCTGCAGGGCGGTGGCATCGGCCAGCCGGCCGATCACCCCCCCGAGGGCATCCACCTCATGGACCAGCTGGCTCTTGGCCGGGCCGCCAACGGCCGGGTTGCAGGGCTGCCAGGCGATGCGGTCGAGGTTGAGGCTGAACAGGGCCGTCGAGATGCCCAGCCGGGCGGCGGTGAGGGCCGCCTCGCAGCCGGCATGGCCGCCGCCGACCACGATCAGGTCGAAGCGTTCGGTGGGGTCTGCGCTCAGGGCCATCCCTTGAATGTATGGCGCTGCAGGGGCCGGTGGGGCGGCCGGGCACGGTCCGGCGGCCGATGATGGGTAACTGCGGTCGAGGCGCCCGCCCATGCGCACCGCCCTGGTGCTGATCGATCTGATCAACGACCTCATCCACCCCGACGGGGCGATGCCCACCTGCGCCGCCGAAGTGCAACGGCGTGGCGTGCTGGGCGCGGCCAATCAGGCCCTCGAGCGGGCCCGGGCCCGGGGCTGGCCCACGATCCTGGTGAAGGTGGCCTTCCGAGCCGGCTATCCGGAGCTGCCCGCCCACGCGCCGCTCCTGGGCCGGGCGCGGGAGCTGGGGGGCCTGCGGCTGGGGCAGTGGGGGACGGACTTCCACGCCGATCTGGCGGTGGAGCCTGGCGATCCGGTGCTGGTGAAGCACCGGCTGAGCCCCTTCCATGGCACCGCCCTCGCGACGCTGCTGCGGGCCGCCGGGATCGATCGGCTGCTGCTGGGGGGCATCAGCACCGCCTGGGCGCTGCAGGCGGCGGCCCGGGAGGCCCACGATCGGGACTTCCAGGTGGTGCTGGTGGAGGACGCCTGCGCGGCGGCGAGCCCGCAGGAGCATCAGGCCTCCATCGCTCAACTGTCCCGCCTGGCCGCCGTGGTGCGGGCGGCCGACCTGGCCTGATCGTGCTTACGGCACCGGTGGCTGCAGCGAGGCGGCGTAGGCGGGGTCCTCGGTGCCGAACACCCGGTCCCAGAAGGTGAAATAGAGCCCGAAATGATGGCCGTGGCGGCGGTGGTGCAGGGAGTGGTGGGCAGGGCCGATCAGCCAGCGCCCCAGCCAGTGGTGGGGAAAGCTCAGCGGCAGCACCTCCAGGCCCAGGTGGTTGACCACGGCCCACACCGTCATCGTGGTGAGCACCGCCAGCAGGGTGGCGAAATGCATCGGAATCAGCATCACGATGCCGATCAGGAACAGGGCCTGAACGACGGCTTCGAGGGGGTCGAAGGCGAAGGAGGTCCAGGGTGTGGGCTGGCGGGATCGGTGGTGCCCGCGGTGAAACCAGGGGAAGAGTTTTGGCTGGTGGAACAGCCGGTGGGTGGCGTAGAAATAGGCATCCTGCAGTACCAGCACGGCCACGTAACTGAGCGGCAGGCTCCACCAGGTGTCGGCATGGATCTGCCCATGCAGGCGGGTCAGGCCCCGCTCCTGCAACGTCATCAGCAGGGCGGTGGCCAGGGAGAAGATGGCGGCGGAGATGATGGACAGCTGGATGTCATTGAAAACGGAGACCCTGGCCTCCTGGCGCTGATAGAGAAGCCAGTGGGCGAAGCCGGCCATGGCGAGATAGCGCGCCAGGATGATGGCGAAAAAGGCGATAACGTAAAACCAGAAGGAATGATGTTGCACGTATAGCTTCACGGGGCCTTGATGTTCAGACTACTGGCCCTTTCCCTGGCTGGATACGGCGGATATCCCTATGCAGCGCCGCAATGCAACGGCTCGATGCAGCGCAAGCTATGCAGCCAGATTGCGGAAGCGGGTGAACTGCGGTTCGAACAGCAATTTCACGGTGCCAACAGGGCCGTTGCGGTGCTTGGTGACGATGACTTCGGTGATGCCGCGGTCGGCGGTTTCGGGGTTGTAGTACTCGTCGCGGTAGATCATCAGCACCAGATCGGCGTCCTGCTCGATCGAGCCCGATTCCCGCAGGTCGCTGAGCATGGGGCGTTTGTTGGTGCGGGACTCGACACCCCGGCTGAGCTGGGAGAGGGCGATGACGGGCACATGCAGTTCACGGGCCATGCCCTTGAGGCCCCGGGTGATGCGGGAGAGTTCCTGGACACGGTTGTCGGGGGTGCTGCCCTCCATCAGCTGCAGGTAATCGATCACGATCAGGCCGAGTTCCTTGCCGGTTTCGGCCATCAGGCGCCGGCAGAGGGAGCGCATCTCGAGCACGCCGGAATTGGGCTTGTCGTCGATGAACAGGGGCAGCTGGCCGAGGCTGTTGATGCCCTGGCCGAGCAGGGGCCACTCCTCCTGCTGCAGGCGGCCGGTGCGCAGGCGGCCGCTCTCGATGCCCACCTCCATCGACAGCAGGCGGTAGGTGAGCTGTTCCTTGCTCATCTCCAGACTGAACACGCACACCGGCAGCTGGTGCAGCTGGGCGACGTTCTTGGCGATGTTGAGCACGATCGAGGTCTTGCCCATGGCGGGCCGTCCGGCGACGATGATCAGGTCGCTGCGCTGCAGGCCTTGGGTGATGGCGTCCAGGTCGTAGAAGTTGACCGGGATGCCGGCGACGGCGGTGCCGAGGGAACGGCTCTCGATCTCGTTGAAGGTGCTGGTGAGGATCTCCGCGGTGGGGGTGAGGCCGGCGGTGGGCTTCTCCTGGCTGATGGCGAAGATCTTCTGCTCGGCCTCATCCAGCACCTGCTCCATCGGCAGGCTCTGGTCGAAGCCGAGGCGGATCACCTCGTTGGCGGAGCGGATCAGCTGGCGCCGCAGGTGCTTGTCCATCACCAGGCGCGCCACCTGGTCGATGGAGGCGGTGGAGAGGGTGCGCTCCACCAGCTCGACCAGCCGGGAGCTGCCGCCCACCTTCTCCAGCTGGCCCGTGTCGGCGAGCCAGGCGGCCATGGCCGTGAGGTCGGTGGGCTTGCCCTGGCTGTGCAGCATCAGGGCGGTGCGATAGATCTCGCGGTGGGCGCCGAGATAGAAGGCCTCGGGGCGCAGCACGTCGGCGACGCGGCCGATGGCGTCGGGATCGAGAAGGATGCCGCCCAGAACCGACTCTTCAGCCTCCAGGTTCTGGGGCGGGACGGAATCGGGCAGGGCCTCGAAGCCGGCCTGCTCGTCGCGCCGGGACGCCTGCCTCGGACCGTCGGGCCGGGGTGGCTCGGAACCAGCCAGGGGCACGCTCACCATGGACGGGACTCCAGAACGCGGCTCACGGAACGCAAAGCCGGATCGGTCAGGATCGGGCGCGGGTGAGGAGAATCACTCTGGCGCCCGGAGCGGAAAGAATCGGTTCGCTGCTGGCCGATCAGTAGCTGACCACTTCCAGGTTGACGTCGGCGACGACCTCGGGGTGCAGCTTGACCTGCACCTTGTAGGAGCCGGTGCGGTGGATCTCGGGAACGGTGATGGCGCGGCGGTCGACCTCTTTCTTGGTGGCCGCCTCGATGGCCTCGGCCACGTCACCGTTGGTGACGGTGCCGAAGAGGACGTCGTCGCCGCCGGTCTGCTTCTTGACGGTGAAGCGGCCGATGGTGTCGAGGGCGGTGCGGAAGGCGACCGCCTCGGCCTTCAGGGCCGCCTGGCGCTCCGCCTCCTTGGCCCGGCGGTGCTCCACCTGGCGCAGCACAGCGGCGGTGACGGCCAGGGCCTTGCCGGTGGGCAGGAGGTAGTTACGGGCGTAGCCGGGAGCGACATCCACCAGATCCCCGTCTTTGCCCAGGGAAAGGATGTCCTCGCTCAGGACCACCTGCACACGCTTCTTGACCATGACAACGCCCCGGCTGAGCCATCTGAAATCCGATCGGCAAGCCTACGACATGGAGCTGGTGGGGGCCGCGGCGCGGGGCAGGCGGACCCGGGTGGCCAGGCCCAGGGCCCGCATCAGGCGGATGTGCTGCCAGGTGAGGTCGAACTGGCGGGGGCCGAAGCCGTGGCGGGCCGAATGGGGGTAGGCGTGGTGGTTGTTGTGCCAGCCCTCACCGAAGGTCAGCGCCGCCACCCAGGGGTTGTTCTTCGACTTGTCGCCGCTGTCGTGGACGGACTCGCCCCACATGTGGGTGGCCGAGTTCACCAGCCAGGTGCACTGGTAGACGATCACCAGGCGCAGGGGGATGCCCCACAGCACCAGGGCCCAGCCGCCGGCACCGGTGACGCTGCCGATCCAGAAGAGCAGCAGGCCCAGGGGCACCTGGAGCAGCAGGAAGCTGTGGTTCAGCCAGCGGTAGTAGGGATCGGTGGCCAGGTCGCCCGTGAGCCGGGGCACGGCGGCCATGGCGGGAATCTCCTCGAACATCCAGGCCATGTGGGACCACCAGAAGCCCTTGTTGCTGTCGTGGTGATCCGCTTCCGTATCGGAAAACTTGTGGTGGTGGCGGTGCAGGCCCACCCAGTCGATGGGGCCGTGCTGGCAGCTGAGGGCGCCGCAGGTGGCGAAGAAGCGCTCCAGCCACTGGGGAACGCGGAAGGAGCGGTGGCTGAGCAGGCGGTGGTAGCCGATCGTGACGCCCAGGCAGGCGGTGACCCAGTACATCACCAGCAGGGCACCGACGGCCTCCAGGCTCCAGAAGCGGGGCAGCAGGGCCACCACCGCCAGGATGTGGATCAGGACCATGAAGCTGATCGTGCCCCAGCGGGTGCCCTTGGGGGAGACGCCCCGGGGTTCGCCGCGGCGTGGTTCGTGCAGGGCCCGGGCCCTGACGAGGGAATCGCTTCCCTGGTTGATGGTGGCGGGGCGGCGGGTGTGGCGGGCTTTGGTGCCGGCATCGCGGCGGTCGCCGGATGGGGCGCCTGGCTGGATGCCGGGGCGGGAGAGGGGGGTGACGGCCATGAAGGACCGGGCTCCTGATGAGTGACTAAGATGGTAGCAATACGAATCCTGATCGAGTGGGGTATCGAGACGAACTCGTATCTGGTCGCGTCGCCTTCGCCCACCTGATCCGCGTCTGGCACGAGCGCAACGGCTGGTCCCACCGGGTTCTGCCGATGCTGGCCGAGGCCCTCGATCTGGGTCGGGTGCACAACTCCCAGCTCTCGATGCTGCGCAACGGCAAGCTGGCCTCCCCCGGTCCGGAGGTGTTCCTGGCCCTGGGGGGCGTCAACCTGTGGCTCGATGCCCAGGCCCCCGGGGGCCGGTTGGAGCCGCTGGCGGCGCGCACCCTGCTGGCGGCCCACCCCGAACTCATGGAGGCCCTCTGCAGCTCGGCCCTGCCGGTGCGCGACGAGCAGCAGCGGGTGCTGGGGCCCGGGGCCCTGCTCGAGGTGTTCGTGGGCTTCCGCCAGCCGCCGGCCAGCTTCGATCTGCGTATCAGTGAGGCGGAGGCCGCCGGGCTCAGCGGGGCCCTGGCCCAGCTGCTCACTGCCGGGCGGCCCTGGCGGGACTGTCGCGACCGGCTGATGGCGGCCTATCCGGTGGCCAAGCGCCAGCGGCGGGAACGCTTCGCCGAGGTGATCGCCGGCCAGCGCGACTACACGGCGGTGGAACTGGACGCCGAGTTGCCCGAGCTGCGCCGCACCCTGGCGGCCCTGGGGGCGGCGGGGGAGGAGGAGCTGGGCCCGGACCGCTTCCTGGAGCTGCTGCGCCAGCGGGCCCGCCGGCTCCAGGGGGAGGGCGCCGCCCAGGCCCCGGACGACCTGGCGGCTGCCATCCGCCGCGAGATCGGCGCGGCGATTCCGGCCACGGCGGACCCGGCCGAGCTCTGACTCAGGGATTCAGGCGGCCGCGTCGGCGCGCCGGCCGAAGACCGGGGCGATGCGCACCTTCCTGGCCAGGCCGAGGGCCCGCAGGGCGCGGATGTGCTGCCAGGTGATGTCGAACTCGAACCAGCGCAGCCCGTGGCGGGCCGAGTGGGGGTAGGCGTGGTGGTTGTTGTGCCAGCCCTCGCCGAAGGTGAGGATCGCCACCCACCAGCAGTTGCGGGAGCGGTCGGGGCAGTCGAAGTTGCGGTAGCCGAAGGCGTGGGTGGCGGAGTTCACCAGCCAGGTGACGTGATAAACGAGCACCAGGCGCAGGGGGATGCCCCAGAGCACCAGTCCCAGGCCGCCGCCATGGACGCCCGCCCAGTTGCCGTACCAGTAGAGGGCGGCGCCCAGGGGCAGCTGCAGCAGCAGGAACCAGCGGTCCAGCCAGCGGTAGAAGGGATCCTTCTCCATGTCGCCGGTGAAGCGGTGGATCTCGGTGAGGGCCGGGATCTTGTGCAGCATCCACTCGCTGTGGGCCCACCAGAGGCCGCGGGCGGCGTCGTGGTGGTCGTTGGGCTGGTCGGAGAAGAGGTGGTGGTGCCGGTGCAGGCCCACCCATTCGATCGGTCCGCTCTGGCAGGCCAGGGTGCCCATCAGCACCAGCAGCCGTTCCACCCAGCGGGGCGCCTCGAAGCCCCGGTGCGCCACCAGCCGGTGCAGCCCGAGGGTCACCCCCAGCACCGTGGCCCAGTAGAGGACCGCCAGCACGATCACCCCTTGCAGACTCCAGAAACGTGGCAGCAGGGCGAAGACGGCCCCCACGTGGATGGCGAGCATGAAACCGGTGGTGCCGGTCTTGAACTTGCGCTGGTTCGCCGGCAGGGGCGGCCGGGGCAATTCCATGGCCGCCAGCAGCTGGGCCTTCTTGCGGGAATGGCTGGCGTCCTGCAGGGGCACGCGCACGGTCCGGGCGCTCTGGCCTGATCGGGAGGCTTCGGATCGTGCGACCAAGCGGTTCTCCGGGGAAAGGGCGGGTGTGGTCTGGGGCTCGGCCTCCCATCCTGACCCACGGCAGCGATGGCAGAGTGACCCCTGCTGGCCCCAGGGCTTTGGAGCAGGTCTGTCCCGGCCCCGCTGACACGGCTGCCCATGACACGGTCGCCGCTGACACGGCTGCCACTGACACGGCTGCCGCTGACACCGTCGCCGCCGCCCTTGGGCGGCTGGCCCCGGTGGCCGCCGCCCGCACCGCCGCCGTGCGGCCCCGCCTGGCGCGGGTGCTGGACGCCTTTGCCGCCGAACGCCTGGGGGTGCATCACTTCGCCTCGGTCAGCGGCTACGGCCACGGCGACCTGGGTCGGGAGGTGCTGGATCGGGTCTTTGCGCGGGTGCTGCAGGCCGAAGCCGCCGCCGTGCGGCTCCAGTTCGTCAGCGGCACCCACGCCATCACCGCCGCCCTGTTCGGGGTGCTGCGCCCCGGGGACCGGCTGCTGGCGCTCACCGGCCGCCCCTACGACACCCTCGAGGAGGTGATCGGGCTGCGGGGCTCGGGCCAGGGGTCCCTCGCCGAGTTCGGCATCACCTACGACGAGCTGCCCCTGACGGCCGACGGCCTGGTGGACGAGGCTGGCCTGGAGGACGCCCTGGCCCCGGAGACGCGGATGGTGCTGATCCAGCGCAGCTGCGGTTACAGCTGGCGCCCCTCCCTGCCCGTGGCCACCATCGGGCGCCTCTGTGAACGGGTCAAGGCGCTGCGGCCGGACTGCGTCTGCTTCGTCGACAACTGCTACGGGGAGCTGGTGCAGGACCTGGAACCCACCGCGGTGGGCGCCGACCTGATCGCCGGCTCCCTGATCAAGAACCTCGGCGGCACCATCGCCCCAACAGGGGGCTATGTGGCCGGCCGCCGGGAGCTGGTGGAGATGGCCTGCTGCCGCCTCACCGCCCCGGGCATCGGCAGCGAGGGGGGCACCGGCTTCGACCAGTACCGCCTGCTGTTCCAGGGGCTGTTCCTGGCCCCCCAGATGGTGGCCGAAGCCCTGATCGGCGCCGATCTGGTGGCCGAGGTGTTCGCCGGCCTGGGCTATGCGGTGAACCCCGCCGCCGGTGCCGAGCGCAGCGACGTGATCCAGGCGGTGCGGCTCGGCCACCCCGACCGGCTGATCGCCGTCTGCCGGGCGTTCCAGGGGTGCTCCCCGGTGGGGGCCTACCTGGATCCGGTGCCGGCCCCCATGCCCGGCTACGCCAGCGATCTGGTGATGGCGGGCGGCACGTTCATCGATGGCAGCACCAGCGAGTTCTCCGCCGACGCCCCCCTGAGGGAGCCCTGGGTGCTCTATGCCCAGGGCGGCACCCACCACGGCCATGTGGCCCTGGCCCTCGAGCGGGCCCTGGCGGCCCTGGCCCAGGCAGACTGAGGCCTGCTCCTCCGCATCGCACCGGCCTTGGCGCACACCTTCCCCGACGACTGCCGCTACTCCGAGAGCCACGAATACGTGCGCCCCGAGGGTGACCTGGTGCGGCTCGGGATCAGTTCCTTCGCCGTCGATCAGCTGGGGGACATCGTCTTCGTCGAGCTGCCGGCGCTGGGGGCCGCCCTCGCGAAGGGGACCAGTTTCGGCAGCGTCGAATCGGTCAAGGCGGTGGAAGATCTGATGGCCCCCGTGAGCGGCACGGTGGAGGCCCGCAACGAGGCGGTCCTGGCCAGCCCCGAGGAGCTTCAGAACGATCCCTACGGGGAGGGCTGGCTGCTGCTGGTGCGGCTGGGGGCCCCCGGCGAGCTCGACGAACTGATGGATGCCGCCACCTACGGGGCCAAGGTGCAGGCGGGCTGATTGTCCTTAGGATCCCGCCACCTCCAGCCCGAACGCCCGTGTCCGCCTCCTTCCTGGTCCGGCATCTGGGTCCGGATTCCGAGGATCAGCTACGGATGCTGGCGGAGCTCGGCCTCGGTTCCCTTGATCAGCTGGCGGCCGAGGTCGTTCCCGCCGACATCCTGCTGACGGCGGAGGAGGCCGCGGTCGGCCTGCCGCTCCCCTGCCCGGAGGCCCAGGCCCTGAAGGAGCTGGGGGTGCTCGCCTCCCGCAACCAGGTGCTGCGCAGCCTCATCGGCCTCGGCTACCACGGCACGGCGACGCCGGCCCTGATCCAGCGCCATGTGCTGGAAAACCCCTGCTGGTACACCGCGTATACCCCTTATCAGGCGGAGATCGCCCAGGGGCGCCTGGAGGCCCTGCTCAACTTCCAGACCCTGGTCAGCGAGCTGACGGGTCTGCCGATCGCCAACGCCTCCCTGCTGGATGAGGCCACCGCCGCCGCCGAGGCGATGGCGATGGCGGCGGCGGTCACGACGCGCCGCGGCGCCCGCCGCTTCCTGGTCGACCGGGCCGTCCTGCCCCAGACCCTTGCCGTGCTCCATACCCGGGCCGAGCCCCTGGGGATCGTCATCGAGACGTTCGACGCCGAAGCCGCCGCCACCGGCCCCGACGCGGTGCTGGGCGAAGACGTCTTCGGCCTGCTGCTGCAGCTGCCGGGCGTCGAGGGCCGGCTCTGGGATCCCGCTCCGCTGCTGGCGGCGGCCCGCTCCGGCGCCGTGATCAGCACGGTGGCCGTGGATCCCCTGGCCCAGGCGCTGCTGGCCCCGGTGGGTGAGCTGGGTGCCGACATCGCCGTCGGCAGCCTGCAGCGCTACGGGGTGCCGATGGGGTTCGGGGGGCCCCACGCCGCCTTCTTCGCCACCCGGGAGGACTTCAAGCGCCAGATCCCCGGCCGCCTGGTGGGCCAGTCGAAGGATGCGGAGGGGAACCCGGCCCTGCGCCTGGCCCTCCAGACCCGGGAGCAGCACATCCGGCGCGACAAGGCCACCAGCAACATCTGCACCGCCCAGGTGCTGCTCGCCGTGATGGCGAGCTTCTATGCGGTTCACCACGGCCCCGATGGCCTCGAGGCCATCGCCCGTCGGCTTCTGGTGCTGCGCCAGGGCCTGGTGCTGGCCCTGGACGCCCTGGGCCTGCCCGCCGATCCCGGGGCCGGCTTCGACACCGTCGTGGTGCGCACCAGCGCGGCCCCCGCCCTGCGCCAGCGGGCCGTGGCCGCCGACTTCAACCTGCGCTGCGGCGTCCGCGGCGACGACGGCCAGGATGCCCTGGCCATCAGCCTCGATGAACTCTCCACGGCCGAGGAGCTGGCCGCCCTGCTCACCGCCCTGGCGCCGGATGCCGCCGCGGCGGCGGCGGCCCAGGCGGCCCTGCGGGCCGGCCTGTCCACCCTGGAGGCCCGGCCCCTGGCGGAGCTGCTCGACGGCGTGCCCCTGCGCCAGCGCCCCTGGCTGCGTCAGGAGGTGTTCCACCGCTATCGCAGCGAGACCGAACTGCTGCGCTACATCCAGCGCCTGGTGAGCAAGGACCTGTCGCTCGTCCACGGGATGATCCCCCTGGGCAGCTGCACCATGAAGCTGAATGCCGCCGCCGAGCTGGCGCCGGTGAGCTGGCCGGCCTTCGGCCAGATCCACCCCTTCGCCCCCGCCGACCAGACCGCCGGCTACGCCGCCCTGGTGGCGGATCTGGAGGCCTGGCTGGGGGCGATCACCGGTTTCGCCGGGGTGTCCCTGCAGCCGAACGCCGGCTCCCAGGGCGAGTACGCCGGCCTGATGGTGATCCGGGCCTGGCACCGCAGCCGGGGCGAGGGCCATCGCCAGGTGTGCCTGATCCCCACCAGCGCCCACGGCACCAATCCGGCCAGTGCCGTGATGGCGGGGATGCGGGTGGTGGCGGTGGCCTGCGACGCCCAGGGCAACATCGACATCGCCGACCTGGAGGCCAAGGCCGTCGCCCACGCCGCCGACCTGGCGGCCCTGATGGTCACCTACCCCTCCACCCACGGAGTCTTCGAGACCGGCATCCGCCGCATCTGCCAGGTGGTCCATGACCACGGCGGCCAGGTGTACCTGGACGGCGCCAACCTCAATGCCCAGGTGGGCCTCTGCAAGCCCGGCTTCTACGGCGCCGACGTCTGCCACCTCAACCTCCACAAGACCTTCTGCATCCCCCACGGCGGCGGTGGCCCCGGGGTGGGGCCGATCGGCGTGGCGGCCCACCTGGTGCCGTTCCTGCCCTCCCACCCCCTGGCTGCAGGGGCGGCGGATGAGGCCATCGGGCCAGTGTCGGCGGCACCCCTGGGCAGTGCCGGCATCCTGCCGATCAGCTGGATGTACATCCGCATGATGGGCGGCGCGGGTCTGCGCACCGCCAGCCAGGTGGCCCTGCTGGCGGCCAACCTGATCGCCGAGCGTCTCGAGCCCCACTTCCCGGTGCTCTACCGGGGCCGGGGCGGCCGGGTGGCCCACGAATGCATCCTCGACCTGCGGCCCCTCAAGCGCAGCTGCGGCCTGGAGGTGGACGATCTGGCCAAGCGGCTGATGGACTACGGCTTCCATGCCCCCACCGTCAGCTGGCCCGTGGCCGGCACGGTGATGGTGGAGCCCACCGAGAGCGAGTCGCTGCCGGAGATCGACCGCTTCTGCGCGGCCATGGAGGGGATCCGCCGCGAGGCCTGGGCGATCGAGACCGGCGCCGCCGACCCCCTGGACAACCCGCTCAAAATGGCGCCCCACACCCTGGCGGCGGTCACCGCCGATGACTGGGATCGGGCCTACAGCCGCAGTGAGGCGGCCTTCCCCGCCGGGGAGAGCCAGCGGCAGGCCAAGTTCTGGCCGGCCGTCGCCCGCATCGACAACGCCTTCGGCGATCGGAACCTCGTCTGCACCTGTCCGAGCGTCGAGGAAGTGGCAATCCCCGAACTGGCCGCCTGAGTGTTCCGGCGGTACCTTTTCTGCCCGGGATGGCGCATCATTGCTGTGCCATCCCCCTGCGGCGATGGCAACCGCCTTTCATTGTCATGGGGTTCATGAACGGCAACGACAGTTCAGGCGGTGAGCCGGGCACGGGGATCCTTTCCCCGGATCTGCCGGAAGCCAGCCAGCGGGTGGACGGCACCAACGTGGTGCGGGTGTCCTTCGGGGTGCGCCGGGCCCGGCGCAGCCGGCCCGAGCGGCCCGACCACTGGGCCACCCTCGTCCTGCCCTTCCAGGCGGGCGGCGGCGGGTCGCCCACGCCGCCCCACGCGGCCTAGGCCGCCAGCGACAGGACCGACCCGGTCGAGGACCGGCGACGCCTGATGGCGTCCGTGCACCCACCCCTCCCCCCGCGTCGGTGCGAGGGGTTGACGGTGGCCATGGTCTGTAGCCGATGGGCGCAGCTTGCTTCTGGTCTGCCGGAGCTGCCCCGCGGCTGGTTGAACACCTCAGGCCAGTGAATCACCCCAACGTTCGGAAGTTCCAGTAGATCTATATGCACGGTGATGCGTCATCGCTGCAGCCGTGCAGCAAGTGGGCTGAATTTAGTCATCAATGGGCACAAGTGAAGACTGAATGAGTACGCTCCCGAGTGAGTCTTCACCTTTTCCATGATGAATCCCTCTTCTTATCCGTTCTGGGTGAAAGCTGCGTTCGGATCCGCGGCTGTGGCTGCCTCCACCCTTCTCTCCGCTTCCATGGCGGTGGCGGCTCCCACACCCGTCGACCTGGAGCTGTTCCTCTCCGTGGATGTCTCCGGGAGCGTTGACACAACAGAATTCAACCTTCAGAAACTGGGTTATGTCCAGGCGTTCCAGGACGCGGCCGTTCAGGCAGCCATTGCAAGCAAGCCCAATGGCGTCGCCGTGGCTTTGGGACAGTGGAGCTCCGCCGCCGACTCCCCGCTTGCCGTTGGCTGGACATTGCTGACAGACGCGGCGAGCTCCAATGCGTTCGCAGCGGCCATCAACGCCATGGGCAGGCAATCGTCCGGTGCCACCTGCGTGGCTTGCGGCATCAACGCGGCGGTGGCTGAACTGGGAAGCAACAACTATGTCGGTGCGAGCGTCATTGATGTCTCTGGCGATGGTCAAGATAACGTCGTTGGCACTGCAGCCACCGCGGCAGCTCGCGATGCTGCAGCTGCTCTTGGAATCAAGATCAATGGTCTGCCCATCCTCACTGATGATCCCAATCTGGGCGTGTGGTATCAAGCCAATGTCCAGACAGCCACTGGCTTCACCCAGCCAGCAGCCACCTTCGCTGATTTTGATCAAGCTGTGAAGCTGAAGATTGTCAGGGAGATCGCCGGCGATTCCGTTCCTGGCCCCCTGCCGATTCTTGGCGCCGGTGTGGCTTTCGGTTTCAGCCGTCGCCTTCGCAGGCGCATCACCGTCGCCACCCTGGCCTGAGGCGAGAAAGCGGCTTCCGCTCGGAGGCTGGTGCCATGGGACCCTCCTTGTCGGTGGGTCCCTTTCTTCCCTCGCTCCCCGGGCTGCGGTTGCTTTTCACAGGCATGGATCGTTTGGCTGCCGGCATGGGACGACCGGAGGTTCGCGCAAGGTCCCTGGACGGGGCAATGCTGCCCTTGAGCCCTGTCCCTTCGAGAATCGAAGATCAGATCATTGCCGTCAGCAGGCCATGGCGAAAGGATGTTGATCTCAGAGTCTCCCGCCTCCTGGCACCATCAAGATTTTGCATTCATTGATCCGCTCCTGGCTTTCAGCGTGTCCAACACCAACGACTACTCCAGAGTGCAACAGGGTGTCTTCGCCCGGCGGCTTGGCTCCATCGCCATCGCTCTGTTCATTGTCTACACCGCCAGTGTGCTGGCAAGGATCATCCCCTTTCGCTTGCTTCTCGCGAGTTGGCAACTGGAGTTTTCAGCGAGCCTGATCGATGCGGCCCCGATTGCCCTGCTTGGCCTGATCCTGGTGCATCTGGCCGCCTACGTTGACCCCAGCAGTCCCCTCCTCAAGCAGCGGAAGCAACAGCTTTCCCGTATGGCCGTGGCAGCCGCGCTGGGCTTCCTGCTCCTGATCCCGCTGAATGTCTATGCCGTCTGGACAGGCCTGGGCAACCTTCAAGCCACCAGAAGCAGGGTTGAAGTGGACGCCGTGCGCAGGATTGACAAGTTTCGGCAGATCGTCAGTTCGGCCACCACTCCAGAGGATCTGCAGCAGCGACTGGAATCCATCGGGGTCCCTGGCTTGAAGCCCTCCGACCTCCGCGAGCCTTTGCCGCGTCTGAAGCAGCAGCTCCTCGAAAACCTGGATAAAGCCCAAGGAAATCTGGAGGCAAAGAAAGCCAGCTCTGGAGCTGTTTTGCGTGAAGGCCTCTGGTCCTTGATCCAGAGTGTCCTGAAGCTGATCGTTGCCGCCTTTGCCCTTGCCCTGGCCTTTGCCGCTGGCGCACAGGGCCGCAACAGCGACATCTCCCTTCTGGAGTCCTGGCAGCATGGCTGGGACAGGAGATTTCGCAGGGGGGGCCGTAGACGATCAATGTCTCCCGTTGACGATGAAGACTACTTCCGGAAACTCAGTGGCGGCGATGAAGCTCTGTGAGCGGCATCCTTTCATCGATTTCTTCCAGCCTGAAGATCCAACGACCCATTGGGTGACCCACCCCTGCCAGGGTCCTGCCAGGGTCAGTAGCTGGCGCCGCTGCGGCGCTGGTGCACGGCCGTCGTGGCGGCCGGATCCAGCAGGTCGCCGCTGAGGGCCTCGGCGTACAGCAGCCAGTGGTCGCCGCATTCCATCCGCTGGCTCACCCGGGCCTCCAGCCAGGCCAGGGCCTCCGGCAGCAGGGGCTGGCCGCCGGGGCTGGTCTCCAGCTCCAGTCCCGCCAGCCGGTCGGCTCCGGGGGGGAAGGGCTGCAGGAACCGCTTCATCGGGCCGCTTTCGCGCCCGGAGGCCAGCACGTTGAGGGAGAAGGCGTCCCCCACGTGCAGCAGGCTCTCGATCGCCCGGTCCTTGGCCACGGCCACGGTGAAGCCGGGGGGGCTGAAGCTGGCCTGGCTCACCCAGCTGGCCACCATCGCCCCACCGATGGCGTCGGCGCCGTCCCCCTTGCGGGTCAGCACCACGCACAGGGACCCCACTACCCGGCCAAGGGCCTGGATCGCCGGGTTGGTGCGGCTCTCGCTGAGACCGCCGCCGGTGCTGCGCCGCTGGGCCTGGCGATGCTGCTGGCGCAGGCGTCGGCCCAGGGCGGTGCCCGTTTCCTCCAGGGTCCGCAGGGTGGCCAGATCGGGGCTGAACTTCACCCGGATCGGATCGAAGGCGAACTGGAAGCCGCCGTCGCGGAGCTTGGCTTCGAGCAGGTCGATGGCTTCGCCGCTCCAGCCGAAGCTGCCGAACACCCCCACCGGCTTGGCCCGGTCGCCTTCGGCGAGCACGGTGCCGAGGGCTGAGACGATCGGCGTCGGCGCATGACCCCCGAGGGTGGGGGAGCCGATCAGCAGGGCGTCGCAGGAGTGGATCGCCTCCAGCAGCTGCTCGGCGGGCGCGAATTCGCAGTTGATGCTCTCGACACGCACGCCGCTGCGCGCCACCCCCTGGGAGAGGGCGTCGGCGATGGCGGCGGTGTTGCCGTAGGCGCTCGCGTACAGCAGGGCCACCGACAGGCTGGCCTTCTCCTGGCTCTCCCCCCAGCGGCGGTAGTCGGCCAGCAGGCTGCGCCAGCTCTGGGCGATGGCCGGGCCATGGCCCGGCGCGATGGTGCGGATCGGCAGTTCGTCGAGCCGGTCGACCACCGACTCCACCTGGCGGGCCATCGGCGCCATCAGGCAGTCGTAGTAGTAGCGGCGGTCTTCCTCGGTGCTGGTGCGGTTCGCCTCGGCGAAGTCCTCGGTGCAGAGGTGGGCGGCGAAGAACTTGCCGCTCATCAGCAGCCCGGTGGTGGCCTCGAAGGCGATCAGGCCGCCGGGCCAGCGGGGGGTGGGGGTGGGGATCAGGGTGAGGACATGGCCGTCGGCGAGGGTGCGGCTGGTCTCCTGCTTGACCACCTCGATCGTCGGCAGGGGCACGGCGTCGGTTGGGGCGGCGGCCTCGCCCCCTGGGCCGGGCCGCTGCTGCTCCCAGAGTTCGGCGAGCACCTGGGCGCCTGGGTTGGAGGCCACCAGCACCGTGGCCGGCCAGCCTGTTGCCAGCTGCTTCAGCAGGGCGACCCGGTTGGGGTTGACGTGGCCGACCACGACTTTGAGGGGGGCGTTGGCTGGCACCAGCAGGGCCAGCTGCTCCAGGAAGGGGGCGGCGAAGGAGGCCCCCGGTGGATGCACCAGCACCGGGGCGCCGCCGGAGGCGCCCTGCTGGAAGAGAAAGCTGTTGGCGGTGGTGCCCCGCTCAAGCCCGTACTCCACCTCAAAGCGCAGCCGCCGGGGGCTGAGGCCACGCAGGCAGAGCAGGCCGGGTTCGATCGGCAGGGTGATGACGCGCCGATCGGTCGCGGTGGGAGAGGACGTCATCAGTAGTGGTTGCCCACCTTGCGGTGATGCACGGCCGTGGCGGCGGTGGTGTCGGCCACGTTGCCCTCCTCCACCACCGCGTAGATGATCCAGTGGTCAGGGCCTTCCATGCGCTGGGTCACCCGGCAGCCCAGGTAGGCCAGGGCATCCCCCAGAACCGGTCCACCGGCGGCCACGCCCTCGAGGACGCTCACGCCGGCGAAGCGGTCGGCGCCCGGTGGGAAGCGGCGCAGGAAATGGCGCAGCAGGGGCTGGTGGTTGTCCTCCCGCAGCACGTTGAGCACGAAACGGTCGTCCACCTGCATCAGGGCCTCGATGGCCCGGTCCTTGGCGACCGCCACCGTGAGCCCCGGCGGATCGAAGCTCGCCTGGCTCACCCAGCTGGCCACCATGGCGCCGCTGCGGCTGCCGGCCTCGTCGTCCTGGCGGGCCGTGACGATGTACAGCCCGCCGCTGAGGCGCCCCAGGGCCTTGTCCAGATCCCCATCGATGGCCTTCATGGCGGCGATGGTCTTGGCCTTGGTGAGCAGCTGCCCCAGGTCGGTGCCGGCCTCCTCGCAGCGCTGGTAGTCGGCGCCACCGGGAACCTGGCGGATGCGCAGGGGCTCGAACGCCCATTTCTGGCCCAGGTTGCGCAGCTGGCCGGCCAGGGTGTCGATCGGCTCGTCGTTGCCGCCGAAGGCGTCGTAGCAGCCCACCCACTGCTTGGGATGGAGGGCCGCCAGCAGGGTGCCGATGGCCGTCTGCAGGTCGGCGTCGGGGGAGGCCGGCCAGGTGGGAACCACCACGGCACTGGCCTCACCGACCAGGGCGGCAAGCTCCTGGGCGTCGGTGGCGCGCAGATCGACGAGCTGGACCTGGCCGGAGGCTTTGCCGACGCCCCGGGCGATGGCCTGGCTGAGCCGGTCGCAGAAGCCGTACTGGCTGATGTAACAGACAGCCGCGTAGGCCTCGCCGGCGCTGCGCTGGCCGCTCCAGTCGCGGTAGTCGCCGACCCAGAGGGGCAGGTGGTCCCGCAGCAGGGGGCCATGGCCCACGGCGATCGTGGTGATCTCCGGCAGCCCCTCCATGCGTTTGAGCGCCTGCAGAACGCTGCGGGCGTTGGGGGCCATCAGGCAGTCGTAGTAGAAGCGGAAATCCGGAGCAATGGCCCCCGGATCGACATCGAACAGGTCGTCGGAGCAGTAGTGGAGGCCGAAGGCGTCGCAGGTGTAGAGGAGGCCGGTGCCGTGGTCGAACGAGAAGATCGTGTCGGGCCAGTGCAGGTTCGGGGCACTGAGGAAGCTGAAGCGGTGTCCCACGCCGCTCTCGGGATGCACGCCCAGGTCGAGCTCCTCTCCGCTCTTGACGGCTCGGCTGCGGAAGGGGCGGTGCACCTGGTCCTGAAGGAACTGGATCGCCACCTTGGAGCCGACGATCTCGATGTCCGGATGGCGGTCGATCAGATCACCGATCAGGCCGGAATGGTCCGGCTCGGTGTGGGAGACGATCAGGTGATCGATCGCGGTGGGTTCGATCAGACCCTCGAGCAGGGGGATCCAGGTGTCACGGAACTTGGCGTGGCTGGTGTCGACCAGGGCCGTGCGCTCGCCCCGCACCAGGAAGGCGTTGTAGGTGGTGCCGTTGCGCAGGCCGAATTCGATGTCGAAGCGACTGCGGTCCCAGTCGAGGGAGCGGATCGCCGTGGTGTCGGCTGCGATCGGCTCGCACTGCAGGCTGAGCCGGGAGGCGGCGGCCCCCGCCGGGGACGGCAGGGTGGTCGGGGCGTCGGCGGTGCTGCTGCTCATGGGGTCAGACTCCTTCCGCAGACACAAGACTTTAGGCAGGCAGGTTGGTTTTGGGTCTGTTAGACAAAGCGAGGGTATCCCGAAGAACCCTGGTATCCCGAGGAACCCTGGAGAATGATCAGAACCATTCCGAGGTCGAGTCGATAGGTGGCCACCGGAGACCTGGAACGGTTTCAGGAGTCCTTCAGGCGCCTCGAGAAGCGCCTGGAGGAGGCCTCGCGCGCCGACCGGTACAAGCCTCCGACGGGCCTGGCCACGGCCCGCCTCCATCTCGCATCGATGCAACCCGCCGAAGGGGTGTTCGCCGAGGTGCTTGACCTGAGTGCCGATGGTCTGAGGATCGCCATCGAGGCTGGTCACCATCCCGCCGTCGGCCAGCCCTGCAGCGTGGTGGTGGGGGATGGGGAGGGAGAGACCTACGACCTTCAGGGCACGATCCGGTGGATCGAAGCCACCAGCTACATCTCGGTCATCGGTCTCTCCCTCGATTCCGCCCAGCGCCTCGAGGCCTGAGGGCCTCAGTCGGCCACCTTCACGCTGACCGTCGTCAGGGACTGCGCCTTGGGCGCCGTCACGGTCAACAGGCCATCGCGGTAGTGGGCTTCGAGGGCGTCACGCTGGATGCCGCCGGGGAAGCGGAAGCTGCGGCTCCAGGTGCCGTAGCGGAACTCGCTCAGCAGCGGGGCGCGGCGGCGGCCTTCCGCGGCCGGGGCCTCGCCGTTGCCGGCCTCAGGGATGGCTGGCGGCTGGCAGCGGCGCTCGGCACTGATGATCAGGGACCGGTCCGTGGCCTTGACGTCGATGGAGCCGCGGTCGACGCCGGGGAGCTCGAGGGCAATGGTGTAGCTGTCCTCGGTTTCGTGGATCTCGGCGGCGGGAACACGCTCGGCCGTCTGCAGCTGTTGCTCCAGCCGGTCGAACAGATCGAAGGGGGAGGGATGAAGCGTGCGCATGGTTGGTGCTTCCGAAGGGAGCGACGGGGATGGTCGGGTGAGGAACCACCCGTCCGATCAATGTGCCCGCCTTGCCTGTGGACTTGGAGGGGGAGAACCGCCGCGGCAGGTTCGGTCCCCCGGACCGGGTTCGGCCCCTACGCCAGAGGGGGCGGAGAACCGGAACGGGGCGGCTCCAGCCACCACCAGCGGCCGAAGGCGGCCGCCTGGCCGCAGGGCTGGCCGCCCCGGTCCCGCAGGGTCCACAGCCGGGCGTTCTCGATCCGGAAGCGGCGCCCGCCGCTGTCGATACGGATGCCGCCGTAGCCCTCGAGGGCTTCGACCCTGCGGGCCCGCTCAAGGGCGAGGGCCCGGCTCTGCCGTTCGGCCGGCTCCGCCGTGAGCCGCGAGGGCAGGCCCACCATGGCGCCCCAGGGGCGGCGCCACAGCACCAGGGCGGCCCGGTTGGCGTAGATCAGCCGGGGATCGGCGCCGCCGTCATGGGCCAGCACGACGGTGGCGGCCACGAACAGTTCCTGGGCCGCCTGCAGGGGCGAGAGGCCGGCCGAAACGCCGGCGAGCAGCGGGCGGCCGAAGGCCAGCCGGTGGCCCTCGATCAGGCGCCCGGCGGTGGCGATGGCGTCCTGGCTCAGCCAGGGGGGTGGTTCCGGCGGTGGGATGGCTCGGGCCTCAGCGGCGGGGCTCGTTCTCGTCAGGCATCATCATCCGCATGGCCGCGTCCAGCTCCGGCGGGGCCTGATGCCGCCTGCTTGCAAAGGAGGAGAGCAGCCGGCCGGAGAGCACGTTCTGGAGCAGGGTGGGCTGGGCGGCGAAGCGCTTGCCGATCGCGGCGAAGCAGCAGAAGAGCAGCACGGCGGCGAGGACATTCCTGGCCAGCTGCACGAACCAGTCGTTGAGCCGCCTCATGCCCAGGGCATCGGCGCTGTTCTGGTAGCGCTTGATGAAGGGATTGAGGTCGTTGCTGAGCCTGGTTTTGACGGCGTCCAGGGGCAGGTCGATGGAGGGGGGAAGGTTCGGGGCCTGGCCTGGCAGCAGCCGCATGGCCCGGAGGATGTCGTCGTAGGAGCGGGCGCTTTCGATGGCCCGGGTGGTGGCGATGTAGGCGTTCAGCTCCCGGGTGTCGTTGGCCCTGAACTGGCGCAGCAGGCTGATGCCGCTGTAGACCTGCACAGGGATCAGCAGCAGGAAGCCGAAGGCGATCCAGAAGCTCAGGCGCCGCATCAGCACCACCCGGCCCTGGATCGTCGTCGAGGCGGGATCGATGAGCCTGGCGAGCAGCAGCAGGATCGCGCCGACCATGGCGATCGGGCCCGAGGCGAGCAGCTTGTCGCCCACCGCCTGGAGCCAGAGGGGATCGATCAGGCGCACCGGCCAGGCGGAGGCGGCCAGGCCCACCAGGAACAGGACGAACAGCAGGATCGCCCCCCAGTGGAGGGCCATGGCGACCTCCTCGCCATAGTTCTCGCTGAAGGTCCGCTCCGCGCCGGCGCGGGGGTGGGGCTCGGGATGGCGGTCGGCCGTGGGCTGGGGGTCGGCGTGGGGGCTCATGGGAAGGAAAGGGCTCAGGTTGAGCGAGGGGGTGCCGATAGCCAGGGGGCACCGAAAAAAAAGCCCGGCACGGGGCCGGGCTTGGTGGTCTGCCGGCCGGAGCGGATCAGGCCTGATGCAGGTTGGCGGTGTGGATGCGGCGGCGCAGCTTGCGGGAGAACCCGAAGGCGGCGGCGGCGCCCAGAACGGGCAGGGGGCCGGGCACCGAGTCCTCGGGACCGGGACCCACCTCGCGGATCAGCTTGTTGGTGATCGCTGTCTCGAAGGTGTCGAAGTCGTTGGCGGTCTCGACGAAGCCCGCCTTGGTGTCGCCATTGGCGGGTGTCGCCACATTGGCCGTCAGGAAGCCGCTGGCGGTGTTCCCGACACCCAGACCGTTGATGATGATGCCGCTGGCGACGGCCTGCGCCCTGCGGGTCTGGGCACACTGGGCCTCGTTCACGCCCGGCCCGCAGGCGTCCACATTGCCCACGCCATCGGTGGAGATGTCGATCACTCGGCCGCTGGCACGAGTCGTCTCGAAGGCGTTGGTATTGATGGCCGTGATGGCGGCCAGCATGCCGCAGTCGATGCAGGTGGAGCTACCGATGCCGCCCTGACGGCCCATGCCCTGGAGGGCGGTGATGAAGCTGTTCAGGGAGGTGCCGCCATTGATACCGTCCGTGGTGAGGTCGGTGATGTGCTTCCAGTCGATGGCGAGGGTCGGAGCGGCCACCTCGGACCACTGGCCGACGGCGATGGCCAGGCCACCGCGTCCGAAGGCGAACGTTTCGGCGATTTTCGCCTGGACGGCGGCGTCCTGGAAGGCGCTCACGTAGCCGCCCTTGTACAGGGCGAATTCGCTGCTGTTGATGCTGCCGGAGACATCCAGCGACAGGAACAGCTCCTGGAAGACGTTGGTGACGGCGTGGGCCGGCTGGGAGGTGCCGAACAGGCCGATGGCGACGGCCGCAGCGGCCGCTCCTCCCCGGAGCAGGGGCTTGAGGGTGGATCTCATGGCGGATGGGATGGGGGGACGGTGTGGTGCTCCGGATGACCGGAGCCTGCCTGAGGACAGACAGTGCACAGGGCCTCCAGGGAGGTGAGCGACCAACGCCTGAAACTTAGCAGCGGGTGATAGAACTCTCACCCAACCGTCATAAACTTAACACCGGATGAATTCGGCCCTCCCCTGGGCCGCGCCTCAGTCGTCGCTGTCGTTACCCGTGGCCATCGCCCGCACCATCGCCTGCTGGGCCATGGCCGTGCCGTGGGCCTTGAGCCGCTCGAGGAAGAGCCGGTTGGCCTCTGGGAAGCGGGGCTCCTCCGCCAGTGGCAGGGGACCGGCGCCATCGAGGCCGGATTCCCCCTCCATGGCCGGGGTGATCACCACCAGATCGGGATCGAGGGGGGCGTCGTAGCGCCACCAGCGGGCCGGGTCGGCGATGGCCGGATGGATCGGATGGGGGGCGTGCTCCAGGGGGGCGGCCACCCCCTCCCGGCGGCGCTTGGCCAGGTCACCCAGCAGCTGGCTGCGGGTGCGGCCGCGCAGCTGGAACAGCACGAAGGGGTCCTCGCTGAAGCGGTCCCCCATCAGGTAGTAGACGGCGCTGATGTGCTTGCAGGGGTTGGCCTTGTCGGGGCAGCTGCACTCGCTGCGCACCTCCTGGAGCTTGAACGGGAACAGGCGCTTGCCGCTGGCGGCGAAGGCCCGCTCGATGTCGGCGGGCATGATCCCCGCCAGCAGCTGGGCCGACCAGCGGGCCTTCTGGCTCAGGGCCTCCAGCACGTAGCCCCAGTCCTCGTCGTTGAGCACGTCGAGCCAGAGCTTCACCTTGTAGGGGTCCGGGTCGGTGCCCTGCACCCGGGCGTGGACCCGGCGCCCCTCGAAGCGGATCGAGACGAGGTTGCCCTCCCGGGCATAGGTCCAGGCACGCTCCAGGCGCTTCTTGAACCGATAGGAATGGATCAGCTCCATCCACTGCTCCACCCACCAGGGCTGCTGCCCCAGGCCCTGCTGGCCCAGTTGCGTGGTGATGGCGCCGGAGGCGCCGGGGAAGGAGCTGGTCATGCCGCCGGCCTCACGCGGCCCATCCTGCCGCCTGCCGGACCCACTGGCCTAGGTTGTCCCGACGCAGGGCGTGGAGTCCTTGAATCGCATCACGTTCGGCGCCGGCGACGGTTTTCAAAGTCTTCTCAGGACAAGGGTTCAGGATCACTTCGAGGCCACCGGGCAGGAGCGGCGCGATGCGCCGGCCATGGTGATCAAATCGGCCGTGATCCTGGCCTGGTTCGTCCTCACCTACGGGCTGCTGGTCTTCCGCGTCGGCAACACTCCGGGGGCGATCGCCCTGTCCGCCGTTCTGGGTCTGGCGATCGCCGCCATCGGCTTCAACATCCAGCACGACGGCGGCCACGGCGCCTACTCCCGCCACCGCTGGATCAACCGGGCCGCCGCCATGACCCTCGATCTGCTCGGTGGCAGCTCCCTGATCTGGGCCCACAAGCACAACGGGCTGCACCACACCTTCACCAACATCTCCGGCCACGACGACGACATCAACCTCGGCCTGATCGGTCGGCTCTCCCCCCACCAGCCCCACCGCTGGTGGCACCGCTGGCAGCACCTGTACCTCTGGCCCCTCTACGGGATGCTGCCCATCAAGTGGCAGTTCTTCGATGACTTCGCCGATCTGGCCGGCCGTGGCCGCGGCGACCATTCCCTGCCCCGCCTCGGCCCCGCCGACTGGGTGGTGTTCCTGGCCGGCAAGGCGATCTTCTTCTCCCTGGCGTTCGTCATCCCCCTTCAGTTCCATCCCGTCGGTGCGGTGATCGGCTGCTACCTGGTGACGGCGATGGTGCAGGGCGTCGTGCTGAGCGTGGTGTTCCAGCTGGCCCACTGCGTGGAGGAGGCCGATTTCCCCATGGCCGACCCCGCCAGCCCGGCCATGGGTCCCTGGGCCGGCCATCAAGTGGCCACCACCGTCGACTTCAGCCGCTCCAACCCCCTGCTGAGCTGGTTGCTGGGGGGCCTGAACTTCCAGGTGGAACATCACCTGTTCCCCCAGATCAGTCACGTCCATTACCCCCAGATCTCCGCCATCGTCGAGCAGACCTGCCGCGACTGCCAGGTTCCCTTCCGCACCCACCCGTCCTTCCTGGCCGGTGTGGCCTCCCACTACCGCTGGCTGCGGCGCATGGGCCAGCCCCCTGCCGTGCCGGCCCTGCCCCTGCTGCTGCCGGTGATCGGGGAGAGCGCGGGACTCGCCCACCCCTCCGACGTCACCCTGGCCCGCCGCTGAGGCCCCTCGCCGCGCCGCTCCTCAGCCCTCCTCCAGGGCCACCAGGTCCCGCAGCTGGCCCACGTCGAAGCCACCGAGCCATTCCTCACCGCTGCCGACGATGTCGGCGGCCAGCCTGGATTTCTCCTCGATCATGCGGTCGATCTTCTCCTCCACCGAACCGCTGGTGATGAACTTGTGCACCAGCACCCGGTTGGTCTGGCCGATCCGGTAGGCCCGGTCGGTGGCCTGGTTCTCCACGGCGGGGTTCCACCAGCGGTCGATGTGGAACACGTGGCTGGCCCGGGTGAGGTTGAGGCCCACACCCCCGGCCTTGAGTGAGAGCAGGAACAGCTGGGGGCCGCGGGGATCCTCCTGGAAGCGGTCCACCATCGCCTGGCGGTCCGTCTTGCTGCTGCCGCCGTGCAGAAAGGGCACGTCCTGGCGCCAGCGCTGCTCCAGGTAGACCTTGAGCAGGTGGCCCCATTCGGCGAACTGGGTGAACAGCAGGGCCCGGTCGCCCGCCTCGATCACCTCCTCGAGGATCTCCTCCAGCCGCAGCACCTTGGCGCTGCGGCCGGCGAAGCCGCTGTCGACTCCGCTCTCCTTGAGGGCCAGGGCCGGGTGGTTGCAGATCTGCTTGAGCCGGGTGAGCAGGGCGAGCACCTGGCCGTGGCGCTGGCCGAGGGGGGCGCGGGCGATGGCATCGAGGCTCTCGTCCACGGTCTTGCGGTAGAGCTTCGTCTGCTCCGCCGACAGGCCCACCCATTCGCGCAGCTCCACCTTCTCCGGCAGGTCGGAGATGATCGAGCGGTCGGTCTTGAGCCGCCGCAGGATGAACGGCCCGACCCGGGCCTTGAGATCCCGCAGGGAACTCATGTCGCCGTAGCGCTCGATCGGCAGCCGGTAGCGCTGGCGGAAGAAGCCCTCCTCCCCCAGCACCCGCGGATTGAGGAAGTCCATCAGGGCCCACAGCTCGCTCACCCGGTTCTCGACCGGGGTGCCGGTGAGGGCGATGCGGAAGCGGCCCTGCTTGCCCGGACGGCCCAGGTCGCGGGCCGCCTGGCTCTGCTTGGCCGCCGGGTTCTTGATCGCCTGGGCTTCGTCGATCACGACGCCCTGCCAGTCGATGCTCTCCAGCAGTTCGCTGTCGCGCTGCAGCAGCCCATAGCTGGTGAGCACCAGGTCCACCCCGTCCAGGGCCTTGGCCAGCTTTTCGGGGGTGGAGGGCCGGCGCGGACCGTAGTGCTCCCGCACCTCCAGGTCCGGCGTGAAGGCCGCCGCCTCCCGCTTCCAGTTGGTGAGCACCGAGGTGGGGGCCACCAGCAGGACGGGGCGCTTCAGTTCCTGCTCCACCTTGAGGTGCTGCAGGAAGGCCAGCAGCTGCACCGTCTTGCCCAGGCCCATGTCGTCCGCCAGGCAGGCCCCCTGGTCGAAGCGGTGCAGGAAGGCCAGCCAGCCCAGGCCCCGCTCCTGGTAGGGCCGCAGCTGGCCGGCGAAGCCCTCCGGCGCCGGCAGGGGATCGGGGGCCTTCTGCTGGTGGTACTGCTCCAGGACGGCGCTCAGCCGGGGCCCCGGGATGAAGCGATGCACCGGCAGCCGCATCAGGGTGTCGCCATCGCTGGCCGTGAGCCGCAGGGCATCGTCGAGGCTGAGGTTGGGTTTGGCCGCGCAGAAGCGCTCGGCGTTCCTGAGATCGCTGGGCCGCAGCTCGATCCAGGCGCCCTTGTGCTGCACCAGCGGACTGCGCTTGGTGGAGAGGCGCTCCAGGTCCTTGAGGGTGAGGGTGACCCCGCCGATCATCAGATCCCATTTCCATTCGAGGCTCTCCCCCAGGGAGAAGCCGCGGGAACGGTCCGGCAGCTCGGCCACGATCGCGAGTCCCAGCCGGCTGGCCAGCCCGCCGCTGAGGCTGGCCGGCAGCACCACGCCCACCCCCACGTCGCGCAGCTGGGCGGCGGCGGTGCGCACCAGCACGAAGGCCTCGGCCGGGGTGAGCTGCATGGTTTCCGGGGCTGCCGCATCGAGGCCCCGCCCGATCGGCTCGAACACCTGCAGGGCCCGGCCCAGGCCCTCCAGCAGCAGCTGGCCCGGCTCGGCCACATCCACCTCGCCAAGCTGGAGCCGGCCGTCGCCCGCATTCCAGACCGTGCGGGCCGGCATGCGCAGGCTGGGATCGGCCTCCGCCTGCAGGGAGAAGCGCAGCTCCCAGAGCTCCTCGCCCTCCTCGGGGGTGAACAGTTCCAGGCAGGCCCGGGCCGGGGCCACCCGCCCCGCCACCGCTTCGCGCCAGTGCTGGGTGGCCACCGCCAGCCGCTCCCGCTCCTCCTCGTCCAGGTCGAGCCGGCCGGGGCCGGGGCCGAGGGCCTTCTGCCAGGCGCCCAGCAGGGGATCGAGGCCCTCGGCGGGGGGACGGAAGCCGGCGCGCAGCTGGCCGTCGAGCAACGCCTCCAGCAGGCTGGCCACCCGCAGCCGGCCGCTGCCGGGGCGGCGGCAGGCCAGCCCCCCCTCCCCCGGCGCTCCGGGGGCCATGGCGCAGGTGGCCACCTGGGGCAGCCGGATGGCCAGTTCCTCCAGCCGGCGCCGGTCCCCTTCCCGGTTGAGCAGGGGCAGCCAGCGGGCCCGGTCCTCCTCCACCTGGGGCAGCCAGCGGCCGCGGGCGATCAGGCTCAGGGCCCAGCGCTCCAGATGGCTCCACCAGCGCAGGTCGTCGGCCAGGCCGGGGTCGTCGCCGGAGAGGGGCAGCCCGGCGAGCCATTCGCCCGCCCCCGCCGGATCGAGGGCCAGGCCCTCCACCCGCCAGGGCCACCACTGCACTTCCTTCGGGATCGGCTCGCCCGCCTGCAGCGGCAGACCGCTCCAGGCCGCCAGACCCTCGCTGGCCGCCTTGCGGCGGCCCCGGGCCCCCTGGCTGCGGCTGGGCAGGGTGAGCTGGGCCTCCGCCGGCCGGAAGGCCTCCGACCAGAGGCCATGGTCATCCAGCCAGGCGCCCAGATCGTCGACGCTGAGGGACAGGGGATGGTCGGGAACGGTGCGCAGCGGTGCCACCGGAGTGGCGACCCTCCAGGTGTCGGCCCAGAGCAGCAGCCGGCCACCGGCCCCTTCCGGGGGAAACAGCCAGGTGGCATGGAGCAGGCTCATGGCCGCAGGGCGGGCAGGAGGCGCTGGGCGGCCTGCAGCAGCAAGGCGCTGCCGATCAGGGGAAGCCAGAGCGGCAACCAGCCGCGCAGCAGCTCAAGGATCGCGCCGACCGCGCCGCGGGCCAGGGGCTGGTGCAGGAGGGACTGGATCTCCGGGACCGGCAGGGCCAGGGCGGTGACCGGAACGGGGCCCCCGAGGCTGCGGATGCCGCAGACCGCCCCCACCAGGCCGGCGGCCAGGTGGTCGTCATCCGGATCGACGCGCTGGAGGTGAAAGGCCAGCAGGCCGTAGAAGAAGCCGCAGCCCGCCGAGCGCAGCCCACTCTCCAGGCCGGCCGGCAGGCCGATCAGGGCGGCGGCGAACCCGCCCAGCAGCGCCCACGACAGGGACTGCAGCCGCAGACGGGCACGGGAATCGTCGGACGCCTGGGTCAACGGCAAGGCCATGGCGATGGCCCGATCATGCCTGGCCACCGGCAGCCTTACATTATTCATCGGCTGTGGCCAGTGCTACGGGTCAGCCAGCCCATCGCTGTTCCAGCAGCTCTACAGAACGTCCCTCCAGCACGGCCACTGGGCCTCGGCAGCAGGCCGCTGTTGCCGTCACGGCTTTCCGGTGTTTCCCTGATTCCAGTCACGCGTCACTGCTGCCGGGCAGGGAACGGACTCCCACCACGGTTGGCCACCCCCTTGAGCGCCGCCCATCCGCCACCGCACGCCTCCGATGCCCACCAGGCACGGCGCGCGCTGCCGGAGATGCTGCAGATCGCGACCGCCATCAGCGGTGCGGTCAACCTGCCGGCCCTGCTGCGGCAGATCCTTTCCAGCTCCAGGGATCTCACCCTCAGCGACGCCGGCAGCATCTACCTGGTGGAGCAGGAGAAGGGGGAGAAGCGGCTCTGGTTCACCGCCTTCCAGAACAGCTCCCTGGCCGCCGGCGACACCGGCATCGATGCCACCCTGCTGGATGAGCGCTTCCCGATCACCCCCGAGCGACTGGTGGGCTGGACGGCCCTGCACGGTGAGGCGCTCAACCTGCCCGACGTCTACGCGATCCCCGCCGACCGTCCCTACCGCTTCAATGCCGAACTGGATCGCCGCATGGGCTACCGGGCGGTCTCGATGCTGGTGGTGCCGCTGCGGACCATGGCCGGGGAGGTGGTGGGGGTGATGCAGCTGATCAACAGGAAGCGGGAGTCCTCCTCGCTGCTCACCCCTGAAACGGCCCCCTCGCTGGTGCGCCCCTACGACGCCGGCGACCAGCAGCTGATCGAGGCCCTGGCCGCCCTGGCGGCGGTCTGCGTCGAGCGCACCCAGGCCCTGGAGGGGCAGCAGCGGCAGATCGATTCGATGATTGCCCTGCTGGCGGGGGCGATCGATGCCCGCAGTTCCCACACGGGCCGCCACTGTTCCCGGGTGCCGGAGCTGGCGCTGCTGCTGGCGGAAGCGGCGGAGGCCACCCAAGACGGGCCGCTGGCCCCCTTCCGCTTCAAGGGGGAGGCGGAGCGCCGGGAGTTCCGCACGGCGGCCTGGCTGCACGACTGCGGCAAGATCGTCACCCCCGAGGCGGTGGTGGAGAAGGCCACCAAGCTGGACGCCCCCGCCAACCGGCTGCACGAGATCCGCACCCGCTTCGAGGTGCTGCTCCGGGATGGACGCATCGCCATGCTCGAGGGTCTGCTGGCGGGCGGCGACCCGGTCGCCCTGGAGCGGGAGTACGCCCGGCTGGAGCAGGAGCTGCAGCAGGATTTCGCCTGCGTGGCCCGCTGCAACCTGGGCAGCGAAGGCACCGATCCGGAGGATCTCGCCCAGCTCCGGCGGCTGGCGGAGCGCACCTGGTGGCGCCATTTCGACGACCGGATCGGCCTGGGCTGGGAGGAGCAGACCCGGTACAGCGGGCCGCCGCCGCCCCTGCCCGCCCGGGAGTTCCTGCTCGACGACGCCCCCCACCACCGCATCCCCCGGCCGCCGGAGGAGGTGCCGGAGGCCCGCTGGGGGTTCAACCTGGCGGTGCCGGAACTGCTCTACAACCGCGGCGAGCTCTACAACCTCTCGGTGGCCAGGGGCACCCTCACCCCCGAGGAGATCTACAAGATCCGCGAGCACATGATCCACACGATCGTGATGCTGGAGAGCATGACCTTTCCCCCCTCCCTGGCCCGCGTCGCGGAGATCGCGGGAGGGCACCACGAAACCCTCGACGGCCGCGGCTACCCTCGGGGGCTGGGGGCGGAGCAGTTGTCGATCCCGGCCCGGATCCTGGCCATCGCCGACATCTTCGAGGCCCTGACCGCCGCCGATCGGCCCTATAAGCGGGGCATGCCCCTGTCCCAGTCCCTGGCGATCCTGGCCGGTCTGCGGGATCGCGGCCGCATCGATGCGGACCTTTTCGCGCTCTTCCTGCGATCCGGCGCCTACCTCACCTACGCGGAGCGCTTCATGGCCGCCGACCAGATCGATCCGGTGGATCTGGACGCCCTGCTGGGGCCCCATGCCTGACCAGCCCCATTCCAACGTCATCCAGGAACTGCTGGGCGAGCTTCACGCCTCCTTCGCCGGGGTCCGGGAAGGGAGGGTGGCCGATTACATCCCCGAGCTGGCCAAGGCCTGCCCCGACGACTTCGGCATCGTCATCGCCACCTCGGGCGGACGCATCTATGAGATCGGTGACACCAGGAAGGAGTTCACGATCCAGTCGATCTCCAAGCCGTTCATCTATGCCCTGGCGCTGAAGATGCTCTCCTTCGACGTCATGGCCAGCAAGATTGACGTGGAGCCCTCCGGGGAAGCCTTCAACGCCATCAGCCTGGATCCGGACTCCGGCAAGCCGCGCAACCCGATGATCAACGCCGGGGCGATCGCCGCCTCCGCCCAGATCTGTGACGCCAACCCCGGCGGGGCCGTCGATCTGCTGCTGGAGTACTTCGCCGAGCTGGCCGGCCGGCCCCTGACGATCAACGAGGCCGTCTACCGCTCGGAAAAGGAGACGGGCCACCGCAACCGCGCCATCGGCCACCTGCTGCGCAACTTCAACATCATCGAATCGGATCCGGAGCCGGCCCTCGATCTCTATTTCCGCCAGTGCGCCATCTCCGTCACCTGCCGCGACCTGGCCGTGATGGCCGCCACCCTGGCCTGCCAGGGCCGCAATCCCTTCACCGGCGGCCAGCCCCTCTCCTATGACATCACCGTGCGGGTGCTGGCCCTGATGGGCACCTGCGGCATGTACGACTTCGCCGGCCAGTGGCTCCATGACGTCGGCATCCCGGCCAAGAGCGGCGTCGCCGGCGGCGTCATGGCGGTGATTCCTGGACGACTCGGCATCGCCACCTATTCACCGCCCCTCGACGGTTTCGGCAACAGCGTCCGGGGGGTGGCGGTCTGCCGCCAGCTGTCGGCGGGAGTGGGCCTGAGCCTGTTCAATCAGTACTACCAGGTCGATGCCACCATCCGCCGCTCCTACCAGGGCTCCCAGCGCAAATCGCGCCGCTGGCGCAGTGAGCGGGAGCTGGAGATCCTGGCGCCCCACCGGGACGAAGTGCGCATCATTCACGTGCAGGGGGTGCTCGATTTCGGCGGCATCGAGCAGCTGGCCGCCGAGCTGGTGCGGCTCAGCGGCGACGTGCGCATCCTGATCCTTGATCTGGCCCACGTGACCGAGTGCCCGATGGAGTCCTCGGGGCTGCTGGACCGCCAGCTCTGTTCCCTGGAGGATCAGGGGGTGGAGATCCTCCTGTCGCGGGCCGGCCGGCTGCCCCTGGTGTCCAGGGCCGGCTGGGCCATCACCGAACGGATCGATGCCTATGAGCACCTGGATTCCGCCCTCGAGGCCGCCGAGGAGCTGCTGCTCACCTGGTACGCCCCCGCGGCCGACGCGGACAACGGCGACGACGACGATCTGGCGGATCAGGGTGTCCTGGCCGCCCTGGGGGCGGACCACCGCCGGATCCTGGCGGAGCACCTGGTGAGGCGATCGTTCATGGCCGGGGATTTCGTGATCCGCCGGGGGGATCCCGGCGACGAGCTGTTCCTGGTGCGCTCCGGCTCCTTCGACATCGCCCTCGACATCAAGACCGGCGACGGACAGAGCCATTCCACCCGGCTGGCCACCTTCGGCCCCGGGCTCTGCTTCGGCGAGATCGGTTTCGTGGCCCAGACGCCGCGCACCGCCGACATCATCGCCACCCGCCCCGGCGAGTGCTGGGTGCTGCACCGCAACGCCTTCGACGAGCTCAGTGCCAGCCATCCCGACGTGGTGATCGCCCTGCTCAAGGCGCTCACCTGCGACATCGGCGCCAAGCTGAGCCAGACGAGCGTCCAGCTGACGCTGATGGAGCACTACTGAGGCCAGCGGAGCGACCCCGGGGGCCCCGGCGCTGGGCGATCATGCCTGTCCCAGGACCTCTCCCTGCGTTGTTGTGATGGCTGCCGATTCCACCCGCCCCAGGCCCCGCAGCGGAGCCGAGATCCGGGAGGCCTTCCTCGCGTTCTACGAGCGGCAGGGGCACCGGCGGATGGCCAGCGCCTCCCTGGTGCCCGACGACCCGACGGTGCTGCTCACCATCGCCGGCATGCTGCCCTTCAAGCCGGTGTTCCTCGGCCAGGCCGCGCCGCCGGCGCCCCGGGCCACCAGCAGTCAGAAGTGCATCCGCACCAACGACATCGAGAACGTGGGCCGCACGGCCCGGCACCACACCTTCTTCGAGATGCTGGGGAACTTCTCCTTCGGCGACTACTTCAAGGAGGAGGCGATCGCCTGGGCCTGGGAACTCACCACCGAAGTCTTCGGCCTCGATCCGGCCAACCTGGTGGTCAGCGTCTTCCGGGAGGACGACGAGGCCGCCGCCCTCTGGCGTGATGCCGTGGGGGTGGATCCGAAGCGGATCATCCGCATGGATGAGGCCGACAACTTCTGGGCCTCCGGCCCCACCGGCCCCTGCGGCCCCTGCTCGGAGATCTACTACGACTTCCACCCGGAACGGGGCGACGACGGCATCGACCTGGAGGACGACAGCCGCTTCATCGAGTTCTACAACCTGGTGTTCATGCAGTACAACCGCGACGCGGCCGGCACCCTCACGCCCCTGGCCCGGCGCAGCATCGACACCGGCATGGGTCTGGAGCGCATGGCCCAGATCCTGCAGCAGGTTCCGAACAACTACGAGACCGACCTCATCTATCCGCTGGTGGAAGCCGCCGCCGCGCTGGCAGGGGTCGATTACCGCGCCCTCGACGCCCGCGCCCAGACCTCCCTGAAGGTGATCGGCGACCACAGCCGGGCCATCACCCAGCTGATCGCCGATGGGGTCACCGCCTCCAACCTGGGCCGGGGTTACGTGCTGCGCCGCCTGCTGCGCCGCGTTGTGCGCCACGGCCGGCTGCTGGGCATCGACCGTCCCTTCCTGGCGGTCATGGGGGAGGCGGCGATCGAGCTGATGGCCCCGGCCCATCCCCAGCTGCCGGAGCGCCGCGAGGTGATCCTGGCCGAGCTGGTGCGGGAGGAGGCCCGCTTCCTGGACACCCTGGAGCGGGGCGAGAAGTTGCTGGCCGAGGTGCTCGCCGCCCGGCCGGAGCGCATCAGCGGCGACGCGGCCTTCGAGCTCTACGACACCTACGGCTTCCCGCTGGAGCTCACCGCGGAGATCGCCGAGGAGCACGGCCTGACGGTGGACCTGGACGGCTTCGAGGCGGCCATGGAGCGCCAGCGCCAGCGGGCCAAGGCGGCGGCCGTCAGCATCGACCTCACCCTCCAGGGGGCGATCGAGCAGGTGGCGGGCGCCCTCGAGCCCACCGACTTCCGTGGCTATGAAGCCCTCGACCAGCCGGCCTGCGTGCTGGCCCTGGTGGTGAACGGGGAACCGGCCACCGCCGCCGCCGCCGGCGATGCGGTGCAGATCGTGCTCGACAGCACCCCCTTCTACGGCGAATCGGGCGGCCAGGTGGGCGACCGGGGCGTGCTGCTGGCCGGGGAAGGGGGCGCCGGGGTCGGGGGAGGCCTGATCGTGGCCATCGAGGCGGTGAGCCGCAACCGCAGCGTGTTCGTCCACAGCGGCCGGATCGAGCGCGGCCGTCTGGCGGTGGGCGATGTGGTGCAGGCCCGGGTGGATCGCAGCTGCCGCCGCCGCGCCCAGGCCCACCACACCGCCACCCACCTGCTGCAGGCGGCCCTCAAGCAGGTGGTGGATGACGGCGTCTCCCAGGCGGGCTCCCTGGTCGATTTCGACCGGCTGCGCTTCGACGTCCACTGCCCCCGGGCCCTGACCCCGGCCGAGCTGGAGCGGATCGAGGACCTGGTCAACGGCTGGATCGCCGAGGCCCACCCCCTGGAGGTGGCGGAGATGGCCCTGGAGCGGGCCCGGGCCGCCGGGGCCGTGGCCATGTTCGGTGAGAAGTACGGCGAGGTCGTGCGGGTGGTGGACGTGCCCGGCGTCTCGATGGAGCTCTGCGGCGGAACCCACGTGGCCAACACCGCCGAGATCGGCCTGTTCCGGATCGTCGCCGAGACGGGGGTGGCGGCGGGCATCCGCCGCATCGAGGCCGTGGCGGGTCCGGCCCTGCTCCCCTATCTGCGGGAGCGTGACCGGGTGGTGCGCGAGCTGGCCGATCGCTTCAAGGCCCAGCCCGGCGAGATCCTCGAGCGGGTGGCCCTCCAGGGAGAGGAGCTGCGGGCCACCCTCAAGGAGCTGGCGGCGGCACGGGGGGCCCTGGCGGCGGCCAAGGCCAGCGCCCTGGCGGAGCGGGCCGAAGCGCTCGGTTCCCATCGGCTGCTGGTGGAGCGCCTCGATGGCGTCGATGGCGCCGGCCTCCAGGAGGCGGCCCAGCGCCTGCAGCAGCAGCTCGGGGAGGGGGCGGCGGTGGTGCTCGGCGGCCTGCCGGACCCGGCGGACCTGGGCAAGGTGATCCTGGTGGCGGCCTTCGGCCCCGCGGTGGTGGCCGCCGGGGCCAAGGCGGGGGCCTTCATCGGTGGCATCGCCAAGCTTTGCGGCGGCGGCGGCGGTGGCCGGCCCCAGCTGGCACAGGCGGGGGGGCGGGACGGCGCCGCCCTCGATGGGGCGCTGGCGGAGGCCCGTCGGCTGCTGACCGCCCAGCTGGGTGGCTGAGGCTCAGAAGCGGTAGTTCACCCGGGTGTAGAGCCCCTGGCCCAGCAGCCAGTCGTTCCAGGGGCCCAGGTTGTCGGTGGTGGAGAAGGGCACGGCCCAGCCCAGCTCCACCGACCAGTGGTTGCTGGCCAGCCAGCGCAGCAGCACGCCGCCGGAGCCCACCGTGTCGCCGAAGGTGCCGCCGCTGAAGCTCGTGCGGATGCCGCCGGCACCGATGAAGGGGACGAGCTGGAGGGCGCTGGTCTTGCTGTCCCAGAAGGTCCAGACCGCTTCGGTGCTGGCCAGCCAGCCGCTGTCGCCGCTGATCAGCTGGCCGGGCAGCCCGCGCAGCCCCACATCGGAGCCGAGGGTGAACTGCATCGATGAGGTCAGCGGAGCGAAGGCCAGCTGGGCGGCGGTCCGCAGGTTGACCTGCCAGCGGGGCGAGATCGTCCAGGAGCCGGAGAGGAAGCCGCCGATGGCGGTGGCCCGGCCCGCCGTGATGCCCGCTTCGGCCAGTTCCTGGCGCTGGACGGTCGGGGTCGCCGCGGCGACCCCCTGCAGCAGGTAGGCGCTGCCGCTCCAGCTGCTGTGGCGGCCGGCGCCGCTGCCGTTGACGCCCAGCCGCAGGTAGCCGCCGGCGGGGGCGCGGACGCTGGCGGGCACCGAGACCGGCAGGGAGCTGCCCTGCTCGTAGATGTTGCTGCGGCTGTTGCTGTAGCCGGCGAACAGGCTCCAGCGCTGGCTGAGGGATTCGCGGAACACCCACTCGAACTGGGCCAGGGCCTGGTACTGGTTCGTGGAGAACCCGTCGGCCGGGGCCGGCAGTTCCACCAGGTTGCGGCGGCTGAAGCCGATGCCGCCGGTGAGGCTGAGGTTGTCGCTGAAGGGGTAGGTGTAGCTGAGGGAGGCGATGGCGGCGCCCAGCTCGGGGGTGTCGGTGGCATCGAGCTCGCCGTAGACCAGCAGCGTGTCCCCGCGCCGCAGCAGGCTCGGCTTCAGCAGCGTGGCCACGGCGCGGAACTCCCCCGAGCCGCTGTTGCCGTCGTTGCGCAGGGACAGATCCCCCTGCCAGGGCTCCCGCGAGGGCTCCACGGCGACGCGGAACACCCCTTCGGAGGGGTCGCTGCCCAGCCGGGCCAGGGTGCCCCGCACGCTCTCGATTCCCGGCTGCCGTTTGAGCAGCTGCAGCTGCAGCTCCACCGTCGACAGCCGCAGGATCTGGCCCCGCAGGGGGCGCAACAGCCGGCCGACGCGACGGTTCAGCCAGGGATCGCTGCCGGAGACCTGGATGCCGACCACACGGCCTTCCACCACATCGAGATACCCCGGCGCCGGGTCGCTCACCACATAGACACGGCTGCTGACGTACCCGTCGAAGACGAGCCGGGTGCTCAGGGCCACGGCGCAGGCCTTGAGCCGCTCCTGGGGATCGGTGATCCTGCTGCATTCGGCCAGGATCGTGGGCACCTGCTCAGGGGTGTAGAGCGTCAGCCCGCGGATCTCGGGCAGGGCGGCCGGTGCCAGTGAGGTGGGGGGCTGGGGGGCCGGTTCCGGGGCGGCGGGGCCAGCGCCGGCGGGCGGGGCTCCGCCGCCGTCGGGCTGGGGGGCGGGAGTCTCCAGGGGGCGGACGTCGACCGGAGGGGCCGGCTGGGGCTCGGCGGGAGAGGGCCGTTCCAGCTGGCGGGGCGGGCCCGGAAGGCGGATCGGCCCATCCTGCAGGGGCGGAGCCACCAGCTGGGCGAGAAGGAGGAGCATGCAGGGTGGGCCGAGTTCCCGCTCAGAAAGAGAGGCTGGTAGCTTGCTGAGGTGTTGATGAGATCAGGTGGACTAACACCTGAGGCGTGAATGATGACCCAGCAAGTGGTTCAGCCATCGGCGCCTAGGGAACTTACCTGCTGTGGTGAAGAGTGGGGCCAATCTTGAGTAACAACCGCTACTTTTTGCCCGGTGAGTTGGTCCGGATCCGCCTCATTTGTCCGGCATGGCTGACGCAACGGCGGTCTCGCCTCCTGCCGCTGGGGCTCACGGTTGTGCTGGGCCTGCTGGCCTCCCCCGTTGCCGCCGGTGAGATCACCGCCACCGGCGGGATCCTCGGACTCGGCAGTGTGGTGAATGGCCAACTCGGCGGCAGCTGCTCCAGCGGGGCCTGTGCGATCCGGGGGGGCACCTCCGCCGGGGCCAACCTCTTTCACCGTTTCTCCGCCTTCGACACCCGCGGGGCGATCACGGGCGTCACGCTCGATGTGGGTGGGCATCGCAACGTGATGGTGGGGGTCACCCACCCCCTGGGCAGCTTCATCGACAAGGCCGTCACCCTCAGCGGTCCGGCCAACCTGGTCTGGCTCTCCCCGGGGGGGCTCCGACTCAGCGGGGCCGGCACGTTCACCAACGTCCAGCAGCTCAACCTGACGACCGCCACCACGTTGCGGGTGGGCGACGGACGCTTCGACGTGCTCGGCACCACGGCCGCCGCCGCCGCCGCCTTGACGGGCACTCCGCTTCTGGGCTTGTCCGGTCTCAGCACCGATCCGGCCAGCCTGGGTCAGCTGGGCCTCTCCGCCCAGGGGGACCTGGCCATCGACGGCGGCCTGCTCACCGTCGATGGGGGCCTTCTTCTGGATGCCCAGGGCGGCCACGTGCTGCTGGGGGGATCCCGGCTGCAGGCGCCTGGCGGCAACGTGGCCCTGCAGGGGCAGGCGGTGTCGCTCCAGGACAGCACGGTGGAGGTCTCCGGCCCGGACGGCGGCCGCATCCGGCTGGCCGGGGAACGGGTCTCCATGGCCGGCTCCAGCCTGCGGGCGGATGCCAGCGGCGCTGGCCGGGGCGGGAGCATCGAGATCCTGGGCAAGCAGCGGGCCGAGGTCCATGGCGTCATCAGCGCCCGGGGCGGTCCCCAGGGCGGCGATGGCGGCTTCGTCGAAACCTCGGCGAGCAGCCTGGTGCTCTCCACCGCTCCCGATCTGTCGGCGGCGCGGGGGCGGGGCGGCACCTGGCTGATCGACCCCCGCGACATCGACATCGTTCCCGCCGGATCCGGTGGCGGTCCTCCGCCCGGCGGTTCCGGTGGCGGATTGCCGGGCTCGGCGTCGCTGATCGACGTGGGGCTGATCAACACCGCCCTCAACGGAGGCCAGACGGTGATCGTGGACACCACCGACCCTGCCGGGACCCAGTCGGGGACCATCTCCCTGCTGGCCCCGGTGCAGAAGACGGCCGGGGCGAACGCCACCCTGGAGCTGAGGGCCGATGGCAACATCCAGATCAACGTCCCGGGCGTGGATCCCACGGCCTTCTCGAACACTTCCGCGACCGGGAGGCTGGATGTCAATCTCTGGTACCAGAAAAGTGCCGATCCCTCCGCCCCCGTGGGAGCGATCAGCTGGCAGAAGGGCGCGGTGGACATCAACACCGGAACCCTGCGCACCTTCCAGGGGGCGTCCCGGATCGACGGCAACATCGAACTCACCGGAGCCATCGAACCCTTCCAGCTTCGTTCCGGCACCATTCGGACCGGAGAATTCAGCTGGAGCCCCACAAGTTTCGGGGCCATTCAACTATCGAGCTTCAATGATGGCCGGCCGGCCGTTCTGGATATCTCCAGGCGTTATGTCCAGGGGCCCGGCCGCAACGTCACCGCCTTCTCGACGGCGCTGCTGCAGATCGGCCCTTCGGCCCAGAGCAGCCTGATCGACCGTGGCACGGTCACGGATTTGACCCCCGTCAAGACCACCCTGATCAATGTCGCCACGGGGGCGACCCTGGCGCTCAACCAGGCCACGATCGCTGGCCCGAATCTGGCCGTGGAGAGCGGGGCCCAGCTCCAGCTGTCGGGGGCCAACCAGCTGGCGGCCCTCGACAACGCCGGATCGATCGTGATCGCTCCCGGCGCCACCCTTGACCTGCAGAGCGCGGCCGTCTCCCCCGGGGCCTCGATCGTCCTGCAGGGCAATGGTTCGGCGCGGCTCCTGATCGACGGCGCCGCCTTCCGGAATGAAGGAACGATCGAGGGATCCGGCCTGATCGAGGTGGGTTCCGGTCTGGGGACGTTCACCAACGGAACCTCCCTGCTGCCGGGGGCACCGGAGGCGTTGCTCGATCCGGTCGGCGCGCTGCAGATTCGTGCCCGCAGCCTCACGCTGGAGCCCAACAGTCGGCTGCTGTTCGATCTTTCCACCCCCGACGAGCTCTCCGTCTTCGGCGACACCCTCCTCGGCGGGGGGCTGGAGGTGGTGTCGCCCCCGGTCGTGGGGGTCATCACCCCCTTCGAGCTGATCCGGGCCCGTGGCATCACCGGCGCCTTCGATCCCGCCCAGATCGTCCTGCCGATCGGTTTCACGCTTCAGGGCGTCGTCACGACCGGCGATCCCCAGCTGCCATTCAGCTTCGGCGGCGATCTGGCGGCGACGCCGCCGCCGCCCCCGGCCCCGCCCGATCCGCCCGTCATCCCCACACCGCCCGTCACCCCGCTCCCACCCCAGGCGGTCACGTCTCCGGCAACCCCATCACCGTCCTCCCCGCCGAGCCCCTCGAGCCCGCCGGCCCCGTCGTTCCTCCTGCCCGATCTCGGCTACCGCATCTTCCCCTCGACCCAGACAACCCCCTTCGGCTCCACCGTCAGCAGCATCCAGCGCGGGGTGGGCTCTGATGCCCTGGCGGTGAACCTCTCGGAGGCGGATTTCAGTCTCACGGGCGGGTCGGTGCCGGTGCCCGGCCCCCTCACCACCACCACCAGCAGCCTCTCCACGGCCCAGGTGGCCGCGGCGATCACCGACGGCGATCAGCAGCGCACCGAGGACGTGCGCCGGACCCTCGGGGATGTGGGAATGGCCGGAGATTCCGGCGGGACCATGCGCCTCGAGGAACTGCAGCAATTGCTGAGCAAGGCCTCCCAGAAGGGGGACCGGGATGACGAGCGCTTCAATCCGGCCGTGCTGATGGTGTCCTTCACCGAACAGAAGCCCGCCGCGGGCGAGGAGCCCAAGGCCGCCGACACCAGCGGCAAGAAACCGACCAACTCGTTCCTCGATCTGATCCTGCTCAGCCGCCGGGGGGAGCCCGTCGGCAAGCGTGTCGAGCTCTCCAGGGAACGCTTCGGGGAGCAGCTGCGGGCGCTCTACCGCCAGCTGGCCCGCCTCGAGCCCCTCCAGGTGGAGAATCCGGACTCCCCGTCACGGCAGATCCACCGGGCCCTGATCGAGCCCATTGCTGCGGAACTGCGGGCCAAGGGCATCACCACCCTGGTGATCGTCGCCGACCGGGGCCTCCAGGGCCTCCCCTTCGCGGCCCTCCACGACGGCACCAGCTATTTCGGAGATCGCTACGGCTTCTCGATGACCCCGTCCCTCAACCTCACCTCCTTCGGGCCTCCGCGCCAGACCCGGGGGCGGGTGCTGGCGGCGGGAGCCTCGGAATTCGAGGGGCTCAGCCCCTTGCCCCTGGTGCCCGAGGAACTGGCCGGCATTCCGGAGGGGGTCGGGGTCGACCGGTTCCTCAACAAAAACTTTTCCCCGGAGGTGCTGCTGAGCCGGGCCGCCGACCCGCACTACGAGCGCCTGCACGTGGCCACCCATGCCGAATTCCTGCCCGGTGGCCCCTCCCAGGCGCGCATCTACACCGGCACCGGCTCGGTGAGCCTGCAGGAATTCGCCAGCCTGCGCCAGCAGCGCAGCGGCAGCCCGCTGGAACTGTTCGTGCTCAGCGCCTGCCGCACGGCCCTGGGCGACAGCGACAGCGAACTCGGATTCGCCGGCCTGGCCCTGCAGGCGGGATCCCGCAGTGCCATCGGCACGCTCTGGTATGTCGACGATGTCGCCACCTCTGCCTATTTCCTGCAGCTCTATCGCTTCCTCGACCAGGGGATGCAGAAAGCCGATGCCCTGCGGGCCACGCGCCAGGCCATGTCCACTGGCAAGGTGCGGCTGGAAGGCGATAAGGTCATCGGGTCCGATGGCGTTCCCCTTCTCACGGAGTTGAGCCCATCCCAGCGGCGTCGGATTGCGGCAGGCGTGACCCATCCCTACTTCTGGGCCGGGGTTCAGTTGATCGGGACTCCCTGGTGAGGCCTCACCCACGGGTTCCGTGGCCCGGTTCCCTCCCCCTGCCTCACCTGACGCGCCTCTCCGGCCACCCCGGTTCTTCATTCTGTGCCTGATCTTCCAGCCGTCTTCAACGTCTTTCTGATGCTGGCGATGGCCCATTTCGTCGGGGATTTCGGGCTCCAGAGCGATCGTATGGCCCGGGAGAAATGCCCCGGTTGCGGTGTGACCCTCGGCTGGGGTTGGTGGCTCACCTCCCATGCCGCCATCCATGGGTTTCTTGTGGGCGCGATCACCCAGTCCCCCCTTTTGGGTGTGGCAGAGTGGATCGTGCATCTGTTGATTGACTTCGGCAAATGCCGTCGTCTCTGGACCCTGTCGTTCGACCAGGCCCTTCACATCATCACCAAGCTCCTCTGGGCCTGGCTGGCCATCCAGCACGCATCGCCTGGGTTCTGGTTGTCATGAAACGTTGCCGTCAACTGTGGTCATGAAGACAGTTTTCATGCGGAAATCGGTTATTCAGAAAGCGATCCTGGACAGAGGGGCCATGAGCAAAGCCGTTGTCGACCAACGCCAGGCTGCCCGTCACACGGCTGCCCGTCACACGGCTGGAATTCGCCCCGGCCGCAGGGGCCTGATGGTGCTGGCGGCCGGCCTGCTGACCCTGGCCCCGCTGGCGGTGCTGGAGCCGCCGCAGGCGCAGGCCCAGAGCGAACTGCGCAAGACCTTCCCGGGGCGCCGCGTCGGCGGAGGAACCCGCGGTGACTGCTCCAGCCGCCTGCTGGCCCACCTGGTGCCGGACAGCAGCGTTTTCGCCCCCGGCAAGGACCGCTACCTCGGCCTGCTCGAAGGCCCCAGCGCCTCCCCCAGCCCGCTGGAAATCACCTTCCGGCCCCTGAGCGGACGCGGCACCGCGGATGGTTCGATGACCTCGGGCCAGCGCCGGGTGCTGCCGGCCTCCGGCCCGGGCATCACCCTGATCAGCCTCCCCTCGGTGAAAGTGCCGACGATGTGGGAGTCGAGCTACCTCTGCCCCGGGGCCGCGGCGACCGCCACCCCCGCCGATCCGCTCAGCTTCGTGGCCGCCGAATCTCCGCCGGCCCTCAGCCTGCTGGTGACCGATGCCTCCAAGGAGGATGGGGCCGTGCAGGCCTCCCTGGCGAAGCTGCGCCGCTCCTGCGGCGCCAGCGTGCCCCGGGCGGAGGTCGGCACCGCCTTCGGTCTGTCCGACCTGATCACGGCCCAGTGGCCCGAGCAGATTCCAGTGCGCTGTCCCGCCTGAGGCCACCCCGCAGCTCCCAGATCCGCAGGGGCTCGGTGCGCCCCTTGACATTGAGCTCCCCCCAGTCGAGCCACTCCAGCGGCAGGCCCTTGGGCAGCAGATCCAACGTGCTGGAGGACACCAGCACCCGGCAGAGATTGGTCTGACGCTGCTTGTCAAGGCTCTCCAGCCGGGCGGCGCAGTTCACGGCATCGCCGATCACGGCGTATTCCAGCCGTTCGCTGCTGCCCATCGATCCGGCCAGCACGGCGCCGGAATGGACGCCGATGCGCAGCCCCATCGCCGGCAGTCCCTCCTTCTGGAGTTCCTCGTTGAGGTTGTCCACGGCCCGCTGGATGGCCAGGGCGGCATCGATGGCCGCCTTGGCATCGGCCTCCTCGCCGCTGCTGAGGGGGGCCCCGAAGACCGCCAGCAGGCCGTCGCCGGTGAACTTGTTGACCATCCCGCCCCGGCGCGTGATCGCGGGAACGAACAGGGCCATGCCCCGGTTCAGCCAGTCGAGCAGCTCTCCGGGACTGAGCCGTTCCGACACGCTCGTAAATGAGCAGGTGTCTGACATCAGCACGGTGACCGGCAGCTGGCGCCCCTCGAAGCGCCCGTCGCTGAGCAGCCCATCCCGCTGGTTCCAGAGCTGGCGCGCCACGGCCGGGGAGGTGGTCTGGCCCAGCAGCCGCTCGATCTGCTGGCGCTGCTTCTGGCTGGAGGCGCCCCGGCGCACCCAGCCCGCGCCGGCCATGGCGATGAAACCCGTCAGGGGCAGGCTCAGACCCACCCAGACGAAGTTGTAGAGCAGCAGCACGGCGCCACCGACCATCAGGCTGGCCACCAGCCCCACCACGAGCACGCTGCGGCGCAGCAGCAGGAAGGCTTCCCCCAGCACGATCCCCAGCACCACCGCCACCACTTCGGCGACCCGCTCCACCCAGCCCGGCAGCGTCCGCAGGCGCCGGGGGTCGCCGGCGACGCTGCGGTCCATCAGGGCGGCCAGGCGATGGGCATGGATCTCGACGCCCGGCACCAGCAGTTGACTGGCCCCGAGGGTGGAGCGGGTCTGGGGCACCGGGAACAGGTCCCGCAGGCTCGGCGCGGTGCTGCCGATCAGCACGATGTGGCCACGGATCTGGTCGGCGGGGATCGGCCGGCGGCCGAGCACATCCTGGAGGTTCCAGAGGTGGAAGCTGCCGAGCTGGTGGAAGGACAGCATCTGCTGGTATCCAGCGGCATCGAGCTGGTCGTAGCCCCCCGACGCCGGCTCCAGCCAGGGGCCCGGTTCGCTCCCCTTCTCGAGCCGCTGCCGCAGGCTCCGCTGGCCCTTGCCCACCTCCAGCAGGCGCAGGGCCAGCGACACGGTGGCTTCGTCCTGCCCGGCCACATGCACCAGATCGCGGCGGAGCACCCCGTCGGTATCCAGCACCAGATCGTTGAACCCCTGGCGATCGGCCGGCGTCCCGGGCACCGGGCCGATGGCTTCGGCCACGTTGAAGATCGAAACGAGGCGGGGATTGGTGCGGAACCGTTCGCGCAGGCAGGCCTGGTCGGGGCCCACCCCCTGGTCGCGGTAGATGTCGAGGCCGATCGCCACCGCCCCTCCGGCGCTCAGCCGGTCGATCGCCTCGCACAGCACCCGATCGTCGATGGGAAAGCCGTAGGTGGCCAGGTCCGACTCGTCGATGCCGATGATCGTGATCGGCTTGTCCGTGCCCGGCGGCGCCGGACGCAGGCTGGTGATCAGGTCGTAGAGCAGCAGGTTGAGGGTTTCGTTGACGGGGCTGCGCTGCAGCGCCAGCAGCAGCAGGCCGGCGGCGGCGTAGGGGACGAGCGAGCGGAGGCCATCCCCCAGATGCAGGGCCTTCAGCCGGGCCAGCCAGGTGGCTGCCTTGGAGTCGGGCGGGGTTCCGCTGTCCATCAGCTGCCCTTGAAGGCGTAGAAGAGTCGCTTCATGGTGTCCAGCAGAGCATTGGAGCGCTCCGCGTGCTGTTCGCGGTCGAGGCTCTTCAGTTCCGCCTGGCGCTCCTGGACCATGGCGGCGAAGCGCTCCAGCAGGTCCGGATTCTCGTTCAGCAGGCCACTGATGCTGTCCCGGTCCACCTCCAGCAGCAGGCACTCCTCGGTGGCCCTCACCGTGGCGCTGCGCGGGGCATCGAGGAAGAGGGTCATCTCGCCGAACACCTCACCCGGCCCCAGCTGGCGCACGGCCACGGTGTGGCCCGGCTCCAGCTCCTTGAGGATCTCCACGCTTCCCCGCAGCACGTGGAACATCGAACGCCCCTCGGCCCCCTCCTGCACCACCGCCTCGCCGGGCCCGTAGGCCACCTGGTGGCTGCCATCCACCAGGGTCTCGAGCTGCTCGCTGCTCAGGTCGGTGAAGATGCCCACGCTGGCCAGGGTCTGGCAGCACTGTTTGGGGGACGGCCTGGCGGGGAGCTGGGGCCGGTCCCGGGAGCGGCGGGGCTGCAGCTCACGCACCGGGAAGGGGATGCTCTGGCCTTCCCGGGCCAGGGCATACCAGATCTGCTCGAGCAGGTCGCTGCGCAGGTCGCCGATGGCGCCGTCCCCCAGCTCCCGCTGCCACACCTGCAGCTCGTAGGCGATGGCGCTGTCCTGGAACTCCTTGACGCGGATGCGGGGGGCGGGCTCCCGCAGCACCTTGGGATGCTGCAGCACCACCTTCTCCAGCAGGGCCCTGGCCTGGGCGGGCGGCAGGTCGTAGTCGAGGCCGACGCTGAACCGGTTGCTGACGGCCCCGGAGCGGCCCAGGTTGCGCAGCACCCCCTCGGTGACGAGGCTGTTGGGCACGACCACCAGCTGGCCGTCCATGTTGCGGAGCATGGTGTCCCGCCAGCTCACCTGGACCACCACCCCGCGTACCCCCTCGTCCAGCTCCAGGAAGTCCCCTTCGGTGAACTCGTCCCCCAGCTGCAGCTCCAGGCCGGCGAACAGGTCCTTGAGGGACTCCTGGGCGGCCAGGCCGATCACGGCGGTGAGCACGGCGGAGGTGGTCACCAGGCCCACCAGATCCAGCCGTGCCGACTGGCGCACCAGCACCACCGTGGCCAGGGCGCCGCTGCCGAGGGTGAGCAGCTGCATCAGCAGCTGCGGCGGCGGCCGCCACAGACCCAGGTGGGCGGGCACCTGCAGGGCTGCCCAGAGGGCCAGGAGGATGGCGGCGTAGGTGAGCAGCAGGTCGTCGGTGAGCAGCACCCACACCCGGTAGGCCGGCGGCAGCCCCTGCAGCGGCAGCGAACTCAGCAGGGCCCAGGTGGCGATCGCCAGCAGCGGCAACCGCAGCGGCACGGTGGGCAGGGCCCGGTGGCGGCAGAGGCGGGCCAGCACCAGCAGCCCGGCCGTGGCGGCCAGGGCGCCGATCCAGATCTGCAGCAGGGCCAAGGCGCTCGCTTCGATCGCCCCATCCTGCCGCCGATCCTGGCCGTCGGCTCCATGGCGGAGCAGGCTGGAAGCAACCGTCCCCCAAGTCGATGCGCCCGATCTGCCTGCGCTCCGTCGTCCCGCTGCTGGGCCTGACGGCGCTCGCTTCCTGGCCGGGCACCGTGGTCGCCCAGGTGCAGCTCCGCTGCGAGGGCACCCTGCTCGAGGCCAGGGGCAGCGCTGAACAGGAACGGCCCACCCGCCGCCTGGCCTTCTCCCTGTCCCTCGAGGCCGAGGCCGCCACGGCCGATGGGGCGCTCCAGAGCCTGCAGGAGCGGCTGGCGGCGGTGCGGACCGCCCTGCAGGGGCAGCAGGTGGAGGAGCTGCGGGTCACCTCCCCGAGCACCTGGAAGCGCGAGGCCGAACGCAACCGGCCGGCGGCGGTGACGGCCAGCCTGCAGGTCAGCGGCCGGTTGGTGCCCCAGCGGCTGCAGGCCCTGATCCGGGAGGTGGGGGCCCTGAGCGGGGTGCGGCTGGCGCCGGTGGCCACCGAAGCCGATCGCGGCCTGGATGGGGCGGTGCGGCGCCAGCTGCTGCGGGCGGCCTACCAGGACGCCCTTGAGCAGGCCAGGGAGGTGGCCGCCGCCGTGGGTCTCAGCCGGCTGGCCCCCCTGGAGGTGCAGGTGGACGGCAACGACCTGCGGCCGATGATGATGCGGGCCGCCGCCGCCGAGGCCGCTCCCCCCTTCGATCCCGCCGAACTGGCCCAACCGAAGGATCGGCTGGGCCTGATGGTGCGGTTCTGCGCCCATTGAGCAGAATGGGCCATCCGCACCGGAGCCCTGAGCCCATGCGCCGCCGCCACCTGCCGAGCCTCTCGATGGTGCCGATCCTGGTGCTCCTGGTCGGTCCCGCCCTCGGCCCGCTGCCGGTGCGGGCCTCCGAGAGCGCCGTGGTGCAGGAGATCCTCGATGGCAACGAGCTGTTCATCGATGGCAAGACGGCCAAGGTGAAGGAGAAGGCCGTCGCCCCCCAGAAGGTCAGCACCCAGAACAGCCGGGGCCAGATCCGCTTCGACAGCGGCGCCGCCGGCCGCCTCAACCGTTTCGCCCTGCTCAAGCTGGGCCAGGGCTGCTTCCTGATCGAAAAGGGTCAGATCCTGGTCTCCGGCAAGCAGAGCGGCTGCACCCGCTCCGCCCGCCTCAGCGTGCGGGGCACCAACTACCTCCTCGACGTCAACGAGTCGGGGGAGGCGGAGATCTCCGTGCTGGAGGGGTCGGTGGAGGTGGAGCCCCTCGCCGACGGGGAACCCACCGGAAAGCCCGCCACCACCGTGGAAGCGGGCCAGAAGCTGCGGCTCTCCCCCGCCGGGGTGGTGCTGGCGATCCTGGGGCTGAGCGTCAGTGATTACAACAGCATCCTGGGCGGCCCCCTGTTCCAGGGTTTCCGGGTGCCGCTGCCCGCCTACGGCTCCCTGGAGAGCTACATCCGCTCCCGGGTGCCGGGGGTGAACCTGCCCGTTCCGGTCAGTCCGCCGTCGCTGCCCTTCGGCCTGCCGCGCTTCTTCTGAGCCGGTGATCCGACCCCACCGGCTTCTGTTGACGACCCTGGCGGCGGCCCTGGCCTGGCCCAGCGCCAGCGTGGCGAGCCCGACTGGATCGGCCGTCGTGCAGGAGATCCTTGATGGCCGGGAGCTGTACATCGAACGGCGCCAGGCCCAGGTGCAGGAGCGGGCCTTCACACCCGAGCTGGTCCGCACCCAGAAGAGCCGCGGCCAGCTGGGCTTTGCCGGTGGTGCCGCCGGCCGCCTCAACCGCTTCTCCCAGCTGCGCCTCGGCAGCACCTGCTTCCTGCTCAGCAGCGGCCAGATCCTGGTGTCAGGCCAGCAGAACGGCTGCACCCGCTCCTCGCGGCTGAGCACCCGGGGGACCAACTACGTGATCACCCTGCTCGACGGCGGCGAGCAGGAGGTGGCGGTGCTGGAGGGTTCGGTGGAGCTCCAGCCCCTTGCCGATGGACGGCCCCTGCCTGGGGCGCCGATCCTCGTGGCGGGGGGCACCAGGGTGCGGCTCTCCAGCCAGGGGGCCCTGCTCTGGCAGCGACCCCTGTCGGCGGACGACTACGCCGCCATCCTGCGGGGGCCCCTGTTCGAGGGGTTCACGGCCCCCCTGCCCGGCATGGCGGCCCTGGAGGCCTTTGTGGAGCGCCGTTTCCCCGGGGTGATCCCCACCGCGCCCAGGCCGTCGGTCAGCCGTGACCCCCTGGTGGAGATCATCAACCGCTACCGGGCCCAGGGCGGGCGCCCCGCCCTGCAACCCCTGCCGGCGCCCCTGGCTGCCGAGAATGCCGCCCATCTGGCCCCGGTGCTCGAGGGGGTGCTGGCCAGCCGCGATTGCGACCACGACCGCGCCCTCTGGGGGGCGTTCCAGGAGCGCATGGCGGCGAAGGGAAGGCTCATGCCCACCAGTGAGGTGATCGCCTGCCCGATGCCGGCCGCCGCCTGGAACCCCGAAGTGATCGTGTCCCGCTGGATGGGCTCGCCCCTGCACACCCAGATCCTGATCAACCGTCCCAAGGCCCAGGCCATCGACTGCGTGCGCCTGGAGCGCTCCGGCCGGGCCGTCGCCATCTGCACGCTCTGGAGCCCGCTGCCGCGATGATGGCGCGACGCCGCACCTTCAGGGTCCTGGTGGTGGCCGTGCTGGCCTGGGTGGGGGTCAGCTCCGGCTGGCCGGGGCCCCGGATGCGGGTCTGGGAGCGGGGGGTGGAGCAGCAGCTGCTGCTGCTGCGCGGCCCCCGCCGACCACCGCCGAAGGTGGTGCTGGTCACGGTCGATGACGCCACCCTCCAGCAGGGGGACTGGTTCGAGGAGGAAGGCAGGATCCCGGAATGGGCGAAGGGCGTCGGCAGCCTGCCCTGGCCCCGGGCCACCTACGGGATGGTGGCGGAGAAGCTGCTGCAGGCCGGCGCCAGGGCCGTGGCCGTGAATGTGGTCTTCGAGGGGCCCAGCGGCAAGGGGCCGGCCGATGACGATGCCCTGGAGCTGCGGCTGCGGCGCTACCCCGGCCGGGTCGCCCTGGCGGCGGAGATGCTCGAATCCAGCGACACCCAGGGAGCTGGAGCCCTCACCTTCGTGCGGCCGGAGCGCTTCCTGGCGGCCATCGGCGGCACCGGCTCCCTCGGGCTCACCAACATCCTCGCCGGCACCTCCAGCGAGCCGAGCCGCCACCCCGAGGCCTACGCCAGCGGCGTGCTCCCCGCCCGCGGCGCCGAGGGCCACAGCGCCCTCTCCTCCACCCTGCTGCGGCTGGGGGGCCAGCGGAGCCGCCAGGACGACCGGGCCAGCGCGCTCAATTTCTATGGCCCGGAGGGCAGCTTCCAGCGCCTGCCGGCCTGGGAGGTGCTCGACCCCGCGCGCTGGCAGACCCATCCCCTGCGCAAGGAGATCCAGGGGGCGCTGGTGCTGCTCGGCCCGGTGGTCGCCCAGGGGACCGACGGCTACCCCACCCCCTTCGGCCCCCTGTCGGGACTGGAGGTGCTGGCCACCGCCACCGCCAATTCGCTGCAGGGGGACGGGCTGCAGCCCTGGCCCCGCAGCGCGCCGGGACGGGCCCTGCTGGCCCTGCTGCCGCTGCTGCTGGTGCTGGGGGCGGCCCTCCGCTGGACCGACCTGCGCTGGCGCCTCGCCCTGGTGGTCCTGGTGCTGGTTCTTCAGGGCGGCGTGGTGGTGGTGGCGCTGCAGCAGGCCAACCGCTGGCTGCCGCTGCTGGCGCCCTCCTCGGGCCTGGTCCTGCTGGGCCTGCTCTACGGCGGGGATGCCTACCTGCGGGAGGGGCAGGAGCGGCGGCGGCTGCGCCGCACCTTCGAGCGCTACGTGGCCCCCGGGGTGGTGGCGGAGATCCTCTCCGACCCGGAATCGGCCCAGGGCATCCTGCGCGGCCGCCTGCTGGAGGTGACCGTGCTGATGACCGACATCAAGGGCTTCACGGTGCTCACCAAGCAGCGCAGCGGCGAAGGCCAGAGCGAGCTGCACGTGCTCCAGCTCAACGAGTATCTGGGCGCCATGGTGGAGGTGGTGATGGCCCATGGCGGCACCGTCGACAAGTTCATCGGCGATGCGGTGATGGCCGTCTTCGGCTCACCGGTGAGCCGGGGGGTGGCCGAGGAGGCCAGCCAGGCGGTGCGCTGCGCCCTGGCCATGCGGGCGGCCCTGGCCGGCCTCAACGAGGACTGGGCGCGGCGGGGCATCGCCACCCTTGACAACGGCATCGGCCTGGCCAGCGGCCAGGTGATGGTGGGCCAGATCGGCAGCCCCAAGCGGATGGAGTTCACCGTCATCGGCGACACGGTGAACCTGTCGGCCCGGCTCGAATCGGCCACCCGGAATGTGGATGCGGCGGTGGTGTGTGACGCCCACACCGCCAGCCTGATCGCGGCCGACCCCGGGCTCGCGGCCCGCTCCCTGGGCCCCCAGGCGGTGAAGAGCCTCGGGGAGGTGGAGATCTTCACCGTCGCCCTGGCGGATCAGGCCTCCAGGGAAGGTCAGGCCTCCAGGTAAGTCGTCTGCTCCAGGCTGGCCTTCAGGTGGGCCATCAGGCGCCGGGCATCGCTGATCGCCAGGTCGCCCCGGCCGATCGCCTGCTCGCTGGCCAGCCGCAGCCGCTCCAGCAGCAGGTCGGGGTCGTGCTCCATCGCCTCGAGCACCTCGGCGTTGGTGTTGCCCCGCACCACGTGGTCGACCCGGTAGCCGCCGCCGGCCGCCAGCCGGATGTGCACGGCGTTGGTGCTGCCGAACAGGTTGTGCAGGTTGCCCATCACCTCCTGGTAGGCGCCGCCGAGGAACAGCCCGATCCAGTAGGGCTCGCCGGGCCGCAGGCCGTGCAGTTCCAGCAGGGGCTTGACCTGGCCCCGGTCGATGAAGCGGGCGATCTTGCCGTCGGAATCGCAGGTGAGGTCGGCGAAGCTGCCCAGGCGGGTGGGGCGCTCGTCGAGCCGGTGGATCGGCAGCACCGGGAAGAGCTGGTCGATCGCCCAGGTGTCGGGCGCCGAGCGGAACACCGAAAGGTTGGCGTAGTAGGTGCCGGCCAGCGCCGCCGGCAGGGCCTGCAATTCCTGGGGGATCACGGTGCCTGGGGGCAGGCCTTCGAGCTGGCGGGCGATCGCCTGGCAGCTGGCCCAGGTGAGGCGCTCGGCCGTGGCCCGCTCCGGCAGGCTCAGGTAGCCGAGCCGGAAGGCGGTGAGGGCGTCCTCCTTGAACTTGAGGGCATCGTTCCAGGCCTCCTGGAGCCGTTCCACCACCGCCCGCTCACCGGCGTCGTCCCCTTCAAGACCACCCTCGGCGGCGATCGCCGTGATCAGGGCGTGGGTGTCGCGCAGGTTGCGCAGGATCAGCGCCTCCCCCTCGGCCGGCGGCGGCACCGTTTCGCCGCGGCCGCCGGCCCCGAGCACGTCGAACACCAGCACGCTGAAGTGGCTGGCCAGGGCCCGGCCGCTCTCACTCACCAGGGTGGGCGGGCGGATGCCGTGGGGCTCGCAGCACTCCCGGATCGTGGCGACGACGTCGTTGGCGTAGTTCTGCAGCGAGTAGTTGGTGGAGGCGGCGGTGGCGGTGCGGCTGCCGTCGTAGTCGATGCCCAGGCCGCCGCCCACATCCAGAAAGCCCATCGGCGCCCCCAGCCGGGTGAGCTCGGCATAGATCTGCCCGGCCTCCTGCAGGGCGTCCTTGAGGACGGCGATGTCGTTGATCTGGCTGCCGATGTGGAAGTGCAGCAGGCGCAGGTCGTCGAGCAGGCCCGCCTCCCGCAGGCGTTCCACCGTGGTGAGCACGTCGGGGATCGAGAGGCCGAACTTGGCCCGCTCGCCCACCGAGCTGCCCCAGCGGCCGGTGCTGCGGGCCGAGAGTTTGGCGCGGATGCCGATGAACGGGGCCCCGCCCAGGGCGCTGCTGGCGGCGATGATCCGCTCCACCTCATCGGCCTGCTCGATCACCACCACCGGCTGGCGCCCCAGGCGCCGGGCCAGGATCGCCGTCTCGATGTAGCGCCGGTCCTTGTAGCCGTTGCAGATCATCAGGGCGTCGGGATCGTCCAGCAGGGACAGGGCGATCAGCAGCTCGGCCTTGCTGCCAGCCTCCAGGCCGAAGTGCCAGCGGCGGCCGCTCTCCACCAGCTGCTCCACCACGTGGCGCTGCTGGTTGCACTTGACCGGGAACACCCCCTGGTAGCGGCCGTTGTAGCCGTACTGGGCGATGGCCCGCTCGAAGGCGCCGTGGAGACGCTCGAGCCGGTCCTCAAGGATGTCGTCGAAGCGGATCAGCAGCGGCAGGGACAGGTCGCGGCCCTGCAGCTCCCGCACCAGCTCCACCAGATCGAGGGAGCCGCCGCGGTCGCCGCGGGGCTGGACGATCACGTGGCCCCGGGCGCCCACCCCGAAGTAGGGCTCACCCCAGCGGTCGAGCCCGTAGAGGGCCGCCCCGTCGGCGGCGCTCCAGGCGTCGGGCCGCCCGGAAGCGACGGAGGGCACGCCCGGGGGGCTGGTCGGTTCGGCGAACACCATCGCAGCCTTGGTTTGGCTCAGGCCTCAGGCGGGCAATCTAGGCGGGGCGCCGCGGCCGGCAGGCCCTGCCAGTCGCTCCAGGCGGCGACGGCGTCGTGCAGCCCGATCACCGGATCGACGAGCCGGCCCAGCTGTCGGGCCAGGGGGTCGCCGCCGGTGTCCGGGCGGGGGCGCTCCGGCGGGTCCGGGGGCCGGCTGTGCTGCTCCAGCGCCGTGGCCAGGGCCGCCAGGGACGCCGGCAGCCGCTCCCGCAGCGCCCCGAAGCCGGGCGGCAGGGGCCGACCGTCACGGCGGGGATCGCCGCGGCCCAGCACCACCGCGGCGTCGATCAGCCGCTGGCTGTGCAGCAGGAAGGCCATCAGGGGCACCGCCATCGCCCGGTGGGCAGGCTTTTCGCTCAGGAAGCGCTGGATGGAGACATGGGCGTTGCCCATCTCCAGGCGCACCTCGGCTGGGGTGGCCAGCGGCCCGGGGGCGGCCTGGGGCGGCTCCTGCAGCCGGTCGAGCACCTGCTGCACGAAGCGGGCATTGCAGCGGAGGCTGGCCGCCAGCCGGGCCGGCAGCTGGGACCGTTCCCAGCGCGGCAGCACCAGATGGATGGCGGCCAGGGCCAGGGCGGCGCCGATCAGGGTGTTGGCGATCCGCCACAGGGCCAGGTTCCAGTCGCCGGGCTGGTCGATGTCCTTGTACAGGACGATCCAGGGGGTGAGGAAGAAGACGAACAGGCCGTAGTTCACCGGCAGCACCGCCATCATCACGAGGGTGAGGGGCACCAGCAGCAGCACCAGCATCAGCGGGTGGGGGAAGCAGGTGGCCAGCACGATGGCCACGATCCCCCCCAGCACGGTGCCCAGCACCCGCTGGCCGGTGCGCGACAGGCTCTCCCCCGCCGAGGGCCGCAGGATCACCGAGACCGTCAGGGTGATCCAGTAGCCGATCGGCAGGGCGAACAGGGTGTAGACGGCCACGGCGGCGGCCGAAGCCACGCCGAAGCGCAGCCCGTGCCGGAACACGCTCGACTCCAGGGTCAGGTTCGCCCGCAGGGTCGCCCAGCCCTGGGCCAGGGCGGCACGCCCCCCGGCGCCGGCAAGGGCCGTCGGCACCTGGGTGGGGCTGAGTGCCGTCAGGGGGATGGCCTCGCCGGCCCCGTCCAGGGTGGCGATCCAGTGGGCCTGGGCCGCCTGAATCTGCCGGTAGGTGTCGCGCAGCGCCGGATCCAGGCCCTCGATTGCCCCGGCGATCCCCTCCAGCTCCTGCCTGAGGTCCCGCAGGGCGGGCAGGGGGCCCCGCCCCAGCAGCGCCTGCTCCAGCTGCAGCAGGGCGTCGACGCAGCGGCCGTTGAGCGCCTGCAGGCGCCGGTGCACGGTGGATGGCTCCGGCGCCGGCAGTGCCGCCAGCAGGTCCCCCAGGGCCGCGCTGGTCACGAACAGGGCGTCGGTGGTCTCGATCAGGCGGGTGAAGGCCCCGTCGGCGGGGCTGGCCCCGAGGCGGCCGCTGCGGGTGTCCGCCAGGGTGGCCCGGGCGCTGCCGAGGGCGTCGCGGACCCTGAGCTTTTCGGTGAAGAGCTGGGCCTCCGTGGCCGGCGGGCCGCCATCGGCCTGGCAGGCCAGGCGGTGGTAACGGGCGACGGCCCGATGGGCAGCGGCCAGGGCGATCCGCACGGGCCGGTAGGGCCGCAGCGGCCAGAGGGCGAGCGCGAGCAAGGTGGCCCAGCCCCCGCCGGCCAGGTAGAGGAGCGACCAGGCCAGAGCCTTGGCCGGATCGGGCTCTGAGACGTTGATGCCGATCAGGAAGCACCAGGCCGTCACCAGCCCGATCAGGGCCCCGCTGTTGCCGTAGAGGGCCAGCATCCCGCAGCCCAGCGCCACGGCGGCCATCGCCGGAACGCACAGCCAGGGCCAGGCCGCCAGGCCGATGCCGCCGCCGAGGGCCAGGGCGCCGAGCAGGGAGGCGAGCCCCATCGCCGTGGCCTTGGTGCGGTAGGCCCCACCCGTGTCGGCCATGTTCACGTACAGCCCCCCGAGGGCCATCCAGATCAGGGCGGGTTCGTGCAGCTGGGCGGCGGCCAGCAGCGGCGGCACGCTGGCCAGGGTGGTGCGCAGGCCGAGCCGGAGATTGGGCCCGGCCCCCGGCGCGGCCAGCCAGGTGGCGCGCCCAGTTGCTGCTCCGGGCATCCGCGGCGGCCGGGGTGGCCCCGATCGTATGGCGCCCGGCGGTCACGGGGTTGCTTGCCAAGCGGCAGCCCCAGCGCGGACGATGGCCCGAACACCTTTCCCTTCCCCATGGCCACCGAACGCACCTTCCTCGCCATCAAGCCCGACGGGGTGCAGCGGGGCCTGGTGGGCGAGATCCTCGGCCGCTTCGAGCGCAAGGGCTTCAAGCTGGTGGGCCTCAAGCAGCTGGTGCCCAGCCGGGAACTGGCCGAGAGCCACTACGGCGTGCACCGGGAGCGCCCCTTCTTCGCCGGCCTGGTGGAGTTCATCACCAGCGGGCCGGTGGTGGCCATGGTGTGGGAAGGGGATGGCGTGATCGCCAGTGCTCGCAAGCTGATCGGCGCCACCAAGCCCCTGGAGGCCGAACCCGGCACCATCCGCGGCGACCTGGCGGTGAACATCGGCCGCAACGTCATCCATGGCTCCGATGCCCCGGAAACCGCCGTCTTCGAGATCGGCCTCTGGTTCCAGCCCTCCGAGCTGTGCGAGTGGACGCCGGCCGACCAGGTGTGGCGGGTCGAGCCCTGAGCGGCCATTCTGGGGACCTTCGGGTCCCCAGGTCATGCTGCTGCGCAGAAGCCTCCGGCCTCCCAGGCTGATGAAGCTGGCGCCCGTGGCCGTGCTGGTCGCCGGCCTTGCATGGGCTCTGCCCGCTGCCGGCCCCCTCGCCGGGGCCACGGCGGCCCCCCGGGTGCCCCGGGTGGTGGAGGTGCCGTCACGGCCGGCCTATGTGATGCCGCCGGCGGCGCCGGAGCGCCCGGCCCTGGTGGGTCAGGTGCTGCGTCCGTCCACCGTGCTGCGCACCGAGAATCCTGGCCGGCTGCAGATCCTGCTGGCCGATGGCCGCAGCTTTCGCCTGGGGGGCAACGCCCTGCTGAGGATCGAGCCGACGCTGCTCGAACTGGTGCGCGGCCGGATCATCGCCTGGATCGCTCCCGGGACGAAGAGTCCCACCCCCCTGCAGATCCGGACCCGGGTGGGCACCGCCTCGATCCAGGGCACCACGGTCTTCATCGAGGACACCGCCGACTCGGTTCTCTTCCTGAGCTGGGAAGGGCAGGTGGAGGTGCGCGCCGATGACGGCACCGTCTACCAGCTGGCCAGCGGCCAGCGGCTGGAGGCCACCCCCGGGGGCTGGAAGGGCCCGCGCCGGATCGACGCCAGCGAGGCGAGGCTGCGGCGGCGCAACAGCGAGCTGCTGAACGGTTTCGGGGCGCCGATGGAGACGCTGCCGGTGCTCGAGCGCGAACTCGGACTCACCCCCTGATGCCCCCCTGGCCCGGGCTGGGGCGCCGGCTCTGGTGGCTGGCCCTGGCCGCCCCCCTGCTGGCGGGCCTCGACCGGGCGCCCCTCACGCCCCTGGGCCAGGGGCCGCGGCTGCTCGACGACCAGCTCCTCCAGACCTTCTTCCTGCTGCGGGGGGCCCGTCCCGCCCCGGCCGACCCGGTGATCCTGGCCATCGACGCCGACTCCCTGGAGCTGGGGGAGCTGCTGGCCCCGGGCGAGCGCCAGGCATCGCCCCTGTGGCGCCAGATGGGTCCCTGGCCCTGGCCCCGGGCCCTGCAGGCCCGGCTGGCGGCCCATGTGCTTGAGCAGGGGGCGGCCCGGGTGCTGTTCAACATCGAGTTCAGCCAGCCCAGCCGCTTCGGCCCCGCCGACGACCGGGCCTTCGCCGCGACCCTCGCCCCCTGGCGCCAGCGGGTGCACCTGGCGGCGGTCTACGGGGTTCAGGAGGAGGGGGGGCTGGTGCAGAGCCGGCTGCGGCTGCCCATCCAGCCGCTGGGTGCCCCCGGCCTCACCACCCTGCTCCAGTCCCCCCGGGGGGTGGTGGAGGCGGTGCCGGGCCAGGACTGGATCGCTGCCCGGCTGGGCGATTTCCCGCCGCCCCTGCCCCGGCCGATGGCCTTCCTGGTGCGCCCGGCGCCGCCGCCGCCGGCGCCGATGGGGCTCGACTTTCCCGGTCCCGCCGGCACCATGCCCCGCGTTCCGGCCTGGCGGGTGCTGGAGGTGCCGGCCTCCACCTGGCGGGGCCGCACCGTGCTGATCGGGGTCACGGCCCCGGGCCTGGGGGACCTGCAGGAGACGCCCTTCGGCCCGATGGCCGGCACTGAGATCCAGGCGGTGGCCCTGGCCAACGTGCTCCAGGGCCGGGGGCTGGGGCGGTTGCCCCTGGCGGGGGACGGGCTGCTGCTGCTGGGCTGGGGCGCCCTGGCGGGGCTGCTGCTGCGGCGCCCCGCCAGCGCCGGCGGCACCCTGCAGCTGGCGCTGGCCCTGGCAGGGACGGTGCTGGTGGCTGGCTGGGCGGCGTGGGCCCTGGCCCTGTTGCGCCTGCCCCTGGCCGCCCTGCTGCTGGCCCCCGTGGCCGGGGGCGGCGTGCGGGCCGTGGGCCAGGGGCTGGCGGAGAGCCGGGAGCGTGCCTATCTGCACCAGGTGCTGAGCCGGCGCGTCTCCCCCACCCTGCTGCGCGACATCCTGCGCAGCCCCGGGCCGCTCTGGAACCAGGCGGTGGGCAGCCGGGCCCGCTGCGCCGTGCTGTTCAGCGACCTGGTGGGGTTCACGCCCCTGAGCGCCGTGCTGGAGCCCGCCGAGCTGTTCGCCCTGCTCAACCGCTACTTCGAGGCCATGGCCGGGGCGGTGCTGGAGCAGGAGGGCCTGCTCGACAAGTTCATCGGTGACGCGGTGATGGCGGAGTTCGGGGTGCCCCGCAGCCGGGGGGATGCCCAGGAGGCCCGGGCCGCGGTGCGGGCCGCCCTGGCCATGCAGGAGCGACTGGAGGCCCTCAACCTTGAGCTGGCGGCGGCGGGCATCCCACCGCTGCGGCACGGGATCGGGCTCCACTTCGGCGAGGTGATCGCCGGCAACCTGGGCTCCTCCCAGCGCCTGGAGTTCACCGTCGTGGGGGCGAGCGTCAACGTGACCAGCCGCCTGGAGGGGCTGACGCGCCTGTTCCCCGAGCACCCGATCCTGGTCAGCGGCGATCTGCTGGCCCTGCTGCCGGAGGAGCTGGAGGTGCTGCCGCTGGGGAGCCACCGGATCAAGGGCTGGCCCGTGCCCCTGGAGGTCTATGCCCTCCAGGGGCTGCGGCCGTTGGGGGCCGCGCCTGGCTAGGCCCCCAACGGGAACGGCCGGTCCCAGCGGAAGGGCGCCAGCAGGGCGTCGGGCGCCGCACCTGTCCCGGAGCCGGCCGCGGTGATCGCTGCAGCGATCCGCTCCGCCGTGATGGCCGCCAGCAGGACGCCGTTGCGGTGGTGGCCCGTGGCCAGCCAGAGCCCCTCGATGGGCCCCGGGCCGAGCAGCGGCGCGTCGTCGGGGGTGCCGGGCCGGAAGCCCCACCAGCGCTCCATCGGCGGCCACAGGGCCGCCTCCGGCAGCAGGGCGGCGATGCCGGTCTGCAGCTGCTTCTGGCCTTCGGGGGTGAGGCCGTCGTCGAAGCCGGCCTGCGGTTCACTGGTGGCGCCCACCACCAGCAGGCCGTCCTCCCGCGGCACCAGGTAGGTGCCGGGCCCGAACACGACCCGCTCCAGGCTGGCCCTGGGGCCCTGCAGCGACAGCATCTGCCCCTTCACCGGATGCACCGGCAGTGACGGCAGCAGCCGGCCGCTCCAGGCGCCGCAGGCAAGCACCGCCGTGGTGGCGGCGATGGCGTGCTCGCCCCCCTCGGCCCGGCGCAGCCGCACCCCCCGCAGGCGCCCGCCGCCTTCGGTGAGCAGCTCCAGCACCTCGGTGCCCTCCTCGAAGCGCACCCCCAGGGCGGCGCAGGCCCGCTCCAGGGCGCGCATCAGGCGGCGGCGGTTGTCGATCTGTCCGTCCTGGGCGAACAGCAGGCCCGCCCGCCAGGCGGGTCCGATCCCCGGCACCTCCCGCTCCAGCCCCGCCCGGTCGAGGGGTTCGCCGAAGGGGGCCGTGGGGTAGGCGTCCCGCTCGGCCGCACCTGTGAAGGGGACGACGATGCCGCAGGGGCGCAGGCCGCAGGGCAGGCCACTGTCGGCCTCGATGCGGGCCACCCAGGCCGGCACCCGCTCCAGGCTGGCCTGGCCCAGGGCCAGCATCGGCCCGCTGAGCCCCTCGGCGTGGGGGGCCAGCATGCCGGCGGCCACGAAGCCGGCCGCCTCGCTGCGGCGGCGGCTGAGCACGGTGGCGGAGCGGCCGAGACGGGCCAGCTGGTGGGCGATGGCCAGACCCATCAGGCCACCGCCGAGGATCAGGACGGGTTCGGCGTCGGGAGGGGGGCCAGCCAGGGCGCTCATCTCCAGCTTTGAAGGCCCCATTCAAGCGGCCGCCTGCCGCTGCCTAGGATCGCCCCCAGTGCCTCCGGCCGAGCGCGGGGGGCCGACAGCGCCGGCAGGACTCGCGACCATGGCTGAAGCAAAGGAACAGGGGGCCTGGGAGGCCGTCATCGGCCTGGAGACCCACGTGCAGCTGGGCACCGCCAGCAAGATCTTCACCGCCGCCTCCACCAGCTTCGGCGACGATCCCAACACCCACATCGACCCGGTGGTGTGCGGCCTGCCCGGCACCCTGCCGGTGCTCAACCAGAAGGTGCTCGAGTACGCGGTCAAGGCGTCCCTGGCCCTCAACCTGCAGGTGGCGGAGCACAGCAAGTTCGACCGCAAGCAGTACTTCTATCCCGACCTGCCCAAGAACTACCAGATCTCCCAGTACGACCAGCCGATCGCCGAGAACGGCTGGATCGAGGTGGAGGTGGCCGAGAAGGGCAAGGAGACCTACCTGAAGAAGGTGGGCATCGAGCGGCTGCACATGGAGGAGGACGCCGGCAAGCTCGTCCACGCCGGCAGCGACCGCCTGGCCGGCTCCACCCACTCGCTGGTGGATTACAACCGGGCCGGCGTCGCCCTGGCTGAGATCGTCTCCAAGCCGGACCTGCGCACGGGCCGGGAGGCGGCCGAGTACGCCTCGGAGATCCGCCGCATCATGCGCTACCTGGGCGTCAGCGACGGCAACATGCAGGAGGGCTCCCTGCGCTGCGACGTCAACATCTCCGTGCGCCGCGGCCCCGATGCCCCCTTCGGCGTGAAGGTGGAGATCAAGAACATGAACTCCTTCTCGGCGATCCAGAAGGCCATCGATTTCGAGATCGCCCGCCAGATCAAGGCCTACGAATCCGGTGAGCCGGTGGTGCAGGAGACGCGCCTCTGGGATGAGGCCAAGCAGCTCACCAAGAGCATGCGCAGCAAGGAGGGGGCCAGCGACTACCGCTACTTCCCCGATCCCGATCTGGGGCCGATCGAGGTGAGCCCGGAGCAGCGCGAAAGCTGGCTGGCGGAGCTGCCCGAACTGCCGGCGGCCAAGCGCCACCGCTATGCCGAAAGCCTGGGCCTCTCGATCTACGACGCCCGGGTGCTCACCGATGAGCGTTCGATGGCCGAGTACTTCGAGGCGGCGGTGGCGGCCGGGGGCGACCCCAAGGCCGTGGCCAACTGGGTCACCGGCGACATCGCCGCCCACGTGAACGCCAACCGGCTGTCGATCGCCGAGCTGCCGCTGAAACCCGAGCAGCTGGCCGAGATGGTGCAGCTGATCGAGAACGGCACCATCAGCGGCAAGATCGCCAAGGACCTGCTGCCCGAACTGCTCGAGAAGGGCGGCTCGGTGGCGGCGATCGTCGAGTCCCGCGGCCTGGGCATGATTTCCGACCCGGCGGCGATCTCCGCCATCGTGGCGGAGCTGCTGGCCGCCCACCCGGAGGAGGTGGAGGCCTTCCGCGGCGGCAAGACCAAGCTGCAGGGCTTCTTCGTCGGGCAGCTGATGAAGCGCACCGGCGGCCGCGCCGACCCCAAGCTGGCCAACCGGATCCTCAGCGAGCAGCTGAAGGGCTGAGCGCCGTCTCCACCTGCGGCGCCAGGGCGTCGGGCCCGCCGCGGTTGTCGAGCACCACCGTGGCCAGGGCCCGCTTGCGCGCCAGGGGCCACTGGGCCGCCAGCCGGGCGCGGGCGTCGTCAGCGCTGAGCCGATCACGCCCCATCAAGCGCTGGAGCTGCTGGTCCTCGTCGCAGTCCACCAGCCAGATCTCGCTGCAGAACGTGTCCAGCCCCGCCTCGAACAGCAGCGGGATCATCAGCACCACGGCCGGCGCCTCCCGCAGCCGCTCCAGTTCCGCGGCGAAGCGCCGGCGCACCAGCGGATGCACCAGCTGCTCCAGCCAGCGGAGCTCGGCGGCATCACTGAACACGATCCGGCCGAGGGCCGCCCGGTCCAGGGCCGGCAGCGGCTCACCGGGCTCACCCGCTCCCTCTGCCACCACTTGCTCGCCGTAGCGCTCCGCCACGGCCCGGGCGCCTGGGCTGCCCGGCGCCAGCGCCCCGCGGGCATAGACATCCGCATCCAGCACCGGCAGACCGCGCTCGGCCAGCAGGCGCCCCACCGTGCTCTTGCCGCTGGCGATGCCGCCGGTGAGGCCGATGCGGCGCTGTGCCATGGAACGGTTGGGTGGCAGCGGTGGCTGGGGCGTCGCCGTCGGGACGACGGAACGTGAGCGTTCCCTTCGGTCGGCGGACAGATCCGCCGGTGCGCCGCAAGCTAACGGCTGGCCCGTCCCCCGCCGGCACGATGCAACTCTTCAGCTCCTGGTCCGAGCAACAGGCCCGCCTCACCCGCTGGGTGCTGCTGGTGGGCTGGCTGGGGCTGATCGTCAGCCTGTTGCTTCCCGGCGTCGATCCCTGGCCGTTCGACCTGGATCGCTGCGGCCCCCTGCTGGAGTGCCACAGCCGGGAGGGCAACCAGATCTTCTGGGGCCTGGTGGTGCCCAGCGGTCTGCTGATCCTGGTGGCGCTCAGCCACGAGGTCTGGCGCCGCATCTGCCCGCTGGCCTTCCTCTCCCAGCTGTTCCGCGCTCTCCGCTGGCAGCGCACCGTCCCCGGCAAGGGCGGCCGCCGCGACGTGGTGAAGATCGAGGCGGACTCCTGGCTCGGACAGCATCACGTGCAGTTGCAGTGGAGCCTGTTCATCGCCGGTCTCAGCCTGCGGCTGCTGGTGGTGAACAGCAGCCCCCTGGGACTGGGGCTGTTCCTGGCGCTCACGGTGGCGGCGGCCCTGGCGGTGGGCTGGGCCTACGGCGGCAAGGCCTGGTGCCAGTACTTCTGCCCGATGGCGCCGGTGCAGGCCGTGGTGACCGGCCCCCGCAGCCTGCTGGGCAGCCCCGCCCACCTGGAGACCACCTCCCGCATCACCCAGTCGATGTGCCGCACCATCGGCGAGAAGGGCAAGCTGCAGAGCGCCTGCGTGGCCTGCCAGGCCCCCTGCATCGACATCGACTCCGAGCGGGCCTACTGGCAGACCTTCAGCGGCAAGAAGGGTCTGGCCTGGGCCTGGGCCTCCTATCCCGGCCTGGTGCTGGCCTTCTTTCTGCTGATCCGCGCCGCGGGGCCCGGCGGCATCGACTATCTGCGCAGCGGCCTCTGGGCCTACGACGCGCGCGCCATCGATCGGATCGCCCAGCCCCTGGTGTTCTGGGGCTGGGACACCGTGCTGCCCCGCTGGTTCACCATGCCCGCCCTGCTGGTGCTGGGCGGCGTCCTCTCGGTGGCCCTGTTCGGGGCTCTGGAACGCTGGCTGCGATCCGGCCTCGCCGGGCTGCCGGCCGAGCGGGCCACGGCCGTGGCGGGCCATCGCACCCGCCTGGCCGCCACCTTCCTGGCGGTGAACATCTTCTTCTGGTTCGCCGATCCCTCGCTGGGCCTCCTCGGTCCGAGGGGCGGGCAGCTGATCCGCTCCCTGGTGCTGGTCGTCAGCGGCATGTGGCTCTACCGGGGCTGGTCCCGCGACAAGGCCACCTACACCCGCGAGAGCACCAGCGCCAGCCTGCGCAAGCAGCTGGAGAAGCTGGTGCCGGAGATGGGCGATCTGCTGGACGGGCGCTCCCTGGCGGAGCTCAGCCCGGGGGAGGTGTTCACCCTCGCCAAGGTGCTGCCCAGCCAGATCAGCCAGACCAAGCGCGGGATCTACCGCGAGGTGCTCTCCGACCTGTTCGGCAGCGGCCGGCTCGACCGCGCCGCCGCCCTGGTTCAGCTGGAGGAGCTGCGGCAGTCCCTCGACCTCAAGGAGGAGGACCACCACGCCGCCGTGCGCGAGCTTTCGGTCAGCGACCCCAGGATCCTGCAGCTCGACCATCGCCAGCGGGAGATCCGCAGCCTGCGCCAGGAGGCCGCCGCCGAAGCGATCGAGGATCTGCTCGAGACCACCGGCCTCGGCGACCTGAGCACGGCCCTGGCCGACGGTGACCACGGCGATCGGCTGGAGCGGATCCGCCAGGAGTACGCGCTTGATGAGGCCAGCTGGTCGGAGCTGCTGGCCTCCTTCGGGCCCGCCTCCAGCTTCGCCCGCGAGCGGGCCGAGGAGCAGCTGCAGCAGGTCCGCGACAGGCTGGCGGCCCGCCAGGCCCTGGCCCAGGCCGCCGCCGGCGAGCCCCTGCTTCGGCCGCTGCTGCCGGTGATCGATCGCGAACTGGTCAGCCTGTTCGTCACCGTCTCGCCCTCCCTGCAGCCCTTCGCCGCCGACGACCCCCTGGTGCAGCGCTTCCAAGGGCTGCTCCCCCATGTCCCCGAAGGGGTGCTCACCCAGCTGCGGCGCCAGGACCGGGAACGGTGGGCCCCGGCAGGCGCAGGGGTCCCCGCCCCCCTCGACCCGCTCCCCGATCCGGCGGACGTGCTCGATGGACTGTGGCGGGACCCCGATCCGGACACCGCCCTGTGGGCCCTGTGGGTGCAGGACCAGCGGGATCCGGCGCGGGCGGCGGCCCTGCGGCGGGAGCCGAGGGTGGGTCTGCCCAGCAGCGCGGCCCTCGACCGGCTGCGGTCCGGGGAGGGGCTCGCCCTGGGCGGGCGCCTCCGCCGGCTCCTGGAGGTGCCGCTGATGGCGGGACTGTCGCCGGCGGCCTTGATCAACATGCTGCACTGGGGCGAGGAGCGGCAGCTGCAGAACGGCGAGGTGCTGTTCTCGGTCGGCGATTCCCCCGACACCGTGGCGATCCTGCTGGAGGGCCGCTGCGAGGTGCGGCGCCCCTCGGCCAGCGACGGCGGGCTCGAGACGATGGCCCGGATCCACAGCGGCGAACCGATCGGAGAGGTGTCCTTCCTCGTGGACCATCCCCGCCGCGCCGCGGTGCGGGCCATCGACGGACCCGCCACGGTGCTGGTGTTCGAGAGTTCGGAGTTCGAGCAGTTGCTGCAGCAGTCCTCGGAGTTCAACCGCGGTCTGCTGCACACCCTCGCCCTGAGGCTCGAGGACTCCTACGGCAAGCTGGGCACCACCAACGTCCCCCGCTGAGTCCGTGACCCCTCCCTCTCCGTGGCAGCCGATCCCCGGAGGCGTCACGGCCCCGGAGGGCTTCCTGGCCGCCGCCGTCACCGCCGGCCTGAAGGCCTCCGGCAAGCCGGATCTCTCCCTGCTGCTCTCCCCGTTCGGCGCCGCGTGCGCCGGCACCTTCACCACCTCGCTGGTGCGGGCCGCCTGCGTCGACCTCTGCGCCGGGCGCCTGGCGGCCGGCGGCGGCCACGCCCGGGCGGTGCTCACCAACTCCGGCCAGGCCAACGCCTGCACCGGCGAGCGCGGCCTGGCCGACAGCCTGCGGGCCACCGCCGAGCTGGCCGGGCGGCTGGGCCTGGCGCCCGACGAGGTGCTGATCTGCTCCACCGGCGTGATCGGCGTGCCGATCCCGATGGAGGTGCTCGTGGCGGGCCTCGATCCCCTGGTGGCCGCCCTCGGCCCCACGGGCGGCGGTGCGGCGGCCGAGGCGATCCTCACCACGGATCTGGTGGCCAAGGCGATCGCCCTGGAGGCCCAGCTGGGCGGCCGCCGGGTGCGGATCGGCGGCATGGCCAAGGGCTCTGGGATGATCCACCCGGACATGGCCACGATGCTGGGCTACCTGACGTGTGATGCCGGCGTGCCGGCCGACATCTGGCAGGACATGGTGAAGCGGGCGGTGGACCGCTCCTTCAACGCGATCACGGTGGACGGCGACACCAGCACCAACGACACGTACCTGGCCTTTGCCGCCGGTGAGCCCCTGGGCCCGGAGCACTTCGAGGCACTGGAGGCCGGCCTGACGGCGGTGTCGCAGCACCTGGCCCGGGCGATCGCCCGCGACGGCGAAGGCGCCACCTGCCTGATCGAGGTGCGGGTGGAGGGCGCCACCGATGACGCCGGCGCCCGCGCCATCGCCCGCACCGTGGCCGGCTCGTCGCTGGTGAAGTGCGCCGTCCACGGCCGCGACCCCAACTGGGGCCGCATCGTGGCCGCCGCCGGCCGGGCCGGGGTGCCCTTCGATCCGCAGGCCGTGGCCCTGTGGCTGGGGGAACACCAGCTGATGGCAGCGGGCCAGCCCCTGGCCTTCGACCGTCCGGCCGCCTCCGCCTACCTCAAGGCCCGCGCCGCCGGCGCCTACCTGGCCGACGACACGGTGGCGATCCGGCTGCGGGTGGGGCAGGGGCCCGGCTGCGGATTGGCCTGGGGCTGTGACCTCTCGGATCAGTACGTGCGCATCAACGCCGATTACACGACGTAGGGAGGGGGGCTGGTCTTTCGCAGGAGATCTGCAGACCCCAGGCGCGCCCATCAACACGCTGTACCTTTTGGCCGTGGCGGGTCAAGTCAGTGCGCCGTCCACCGGGGCTGAATAAACTAGTTCGTGAACCAGCTCATGGCTCATGGACGCCAGCATCGGGGCCTTCGAGGCCAAGGCCCAGCTCTCCCGACTCCTGCGCGCCGTGGAAAACGGTGAGCGCTTCACCATCACCGTGCGCGGAAAACCCGTGGCGGATCTGGTGCCCCACCGCAGCGATCCCGGCCAGGGCGTGGGCGCGGCGGTCGCGGCCCTGCGGGCGTTCCCGCGGATTCGCGGTGTCAGTGCGGCCGATGTCGCCAGCTTCGTGAGCGAGGGGCGACGGTGAGCGGGGCGCCCTCGACCCTGGTGATCGATGCGTCGATGGCCCTGGCGTGGGCGTTCGAGCGGCAGCAGCCCAGCGAGGCGGAAAGGGCCAATCGCCTGCTCGACGCCTGCGGTGACGTGCCCTGGTGGGTTCCCGGTCTCTGGCATCTGGAGGTCACCAATGCCCTGCTGGTGGCGGAGCGGCGTTCCGTGATCCCCCAGGCCGACAGCGATCTGTTCCTGGCCCGGCTGAACAGCCTGCCGTTCCAGACCGACATTGGGCCGCCACCAGATCGCGGAGCCCGCCTGCTGGCCCTGGCCCGTACCCATGGGCTCTCCAGTTACGACGCCAGCTACCTGGAACTGGCCCAGCGCCTCGATGCCACCCTCGCCAGCTTCGATCGCCGGCTGAATCGCGCCGCCGCCGCGATCGGCGTCGCCCTGTTCGCCGGGGCCTGAACGGCCCCAGCCGGGCAAGATGGCAGCGATTGCGCGGACGTCGATGGTCACGGCCAGGCCCTCCTCCCCCCCCGGCGGTGCCCCTCCCCGGGGCGCGCCCCCCGGCGGCAAGCAGCGGGCGACGGGCCGCCCCGCCTGGGACTGGCGGTTGTGGGCCATCGTGGGGCTCTGCTTCGGCGTGGGCTACGCCGCCAGCCTGCGCCTGCTCAGCCTGGCCGGCCCGGAGGAGGGGGGCAGCCGCCAGCGCTTCGATGTGCAGCCCGCCCCGGGGACGACGCTCGATTCCCTGCGCCAGCGCTTCGGCGGCGACGCCCGCGAGATCCGCGGCGATCTCGATCTGCTCGAGCTGGAGCAGGAGCAGAAACAGGAGGAGGCCGCGATCGAGGAGCGTCGCCGCCAGATGGAGGAGCGGGACGCCCAGGAGCGCCAGCGCCTGCTCGAGGGCGCCGAGACGCCCCCGTCCGACCAGCCGGCCGCCCCCGGGGCCCCCGAGGCCGAGCTCCCGGCCGCCCCTGTCCTGCCGCCGCCGCGAACGCCCCCGGCCCGCGAGCGGGAGTCCGCTGGTCCCGCGCCGATCGCCCCGCCTCCGCTGAGCGCCCCACTGGCCCCCGGAAGCCAGCCCTGATCTGCCACAGTTCGGTGAACCCTCCGGTCAGGTCATGAGCGCGCCGCAGTCCCTCGCCCAGGCGGCCATGAACCGCCTGGCCGCCCGTCTGGGCAGCGGTCTGGCCGACGCGGCCGCCACCCTGGCGGCCCTCGCCCAGGAGGCCCCCGCCCGGGTGCAGCAGGAACTCACTCTGTTCTGGGAGGAGGTGTCGATGGAAGCGGAACGGATCGAGAACGACCGCGACGCCGGTGTCTCCGCGTCCCGAGGCGGCGCCGCCGAGGATCCCCAGGAGCGCATCGATGCACTGCGGGCCAAGGTGGCCGAACTCTCCCGGCGCCTCGACCAGATGCCCGCCGCCCCCGATGGTCCGCCGCGGTCTCCGGGGCAGGCCTGATGGCGGCCCTCTCCACCCCCGGGATCCTGCTGTCCCGCCTCTGGCGTTCGCTGCGCATCTGGCGCCTCGTGCTCCAGCTGCTGGCCGGCCTCTGGTGGGACGCCCGCCCCTGGACCTACCCGGGCGGACGCACCCCGCAAGCCCAGGCCGCCCGCCAGCGCCGTCGGGCCCGCTGGCTCACGGCCCAGTTCCTCGAGCTCGGTTCCGCCTTTATCAAGCTGGGCCAGCTGCTCTCGGCCCGCCCCGACGTGCTGCCCGCCGACGTGGTGGAGGAACTGGCCCATCTGCAGGACCGGGTGCCGGCCTTCCCCTTCCCCGTCGTGGAGTCCCTGCTGGAGCAGGAGCTGGGCGAGCGGCGGGCGGAGATCATCGATCTGGAGATCGTGCCGCTGGGCTCGGCGAGCCTGGCCCAGGTGCACCGGGCCAGCCTGCGCAGCGGCCGCCAGGTGGTGTTCAAGGTGCAGCGGCCGGGGCTGGAGCGCCTGTTCCGCCTCGATCTGGAGGTGCTCCAGCAGGTGGCGGCCGCGGTGCAGCGCCATCCCCGCTGGGGGGCCGGCCGTGACTGGGTGGGCATCGCCAAGGAGTGCCGGCGGGTGCTGCTGCGGGAGCTGGACTTCCGCCTCGAGGCGGAGCACGCCGCCCGCTTCCGCCAGCAGTTCCTCGACGACCCCGGCATCCGCATCCCGGCGGTGATCTGGGAGCTGAGCTCCCGGCGGGTGCTCTGCCTCGACTACGTCCCTGGCATCAAGATCAACGACCGTGAGGCGCTGGTCAGTGCCGGCATCGATCCGTCGGCCGTCGCCGAGAAGGGGGCGGCCAGCTATCTGCAGCAGCTGGTCCGCTTCGGCTTCTTCCACGCCGACCCCCATCCCGGCAACCTCGCCGTCGCCAGTGACGGGGCGCTGATCTACTACGACTTCGGCATGATGGGCCAGATCTCCGAGCGGCTGCGCAGCCGGCTCGGACGGATGGTGCGGGCCGCGGCGGCCCGGGATGCCGCCTCCTTGGTGGACGAGTTGCAGCAGGCCGGCCTGATCGCCGCCGGCATCGACCAGGGGCCGGTGCGGCGGCTGGTGCGGGTGATGCTCACCGAAGCCCTCACGCCACCGTTCAGCGCCAACGTCATCGACAAGCTCTCCGGTGACCTCTACGAGCTCGTCTACGGCCAGCCGTTCCGGCTGCCGCCCGAGCTGATCTTCGTGATGCGGGCCCTCTCCACCTTCGAGGGGGTGGGCCGCAGCCTCGATCCGGGCTTTAGCCTCATCGCCATCGCCCGTCCCTACCTGTTGCCCCTCATGACCGCCAGCGGCAACGGCCCCAACGAACTGTTCAGCGAGCTCTCCCGCCAGGCGGCCGAGGTGGGCAGCCGCGCCTTCGGCATCCCGCGGCGCCTGGACGAAAGCCTGGCCCGCATCGAACAGGGGGATCTCCAGGTGCTGATCCGCGCCGGCGAAACCGATCGCCTGTTGAGGCGCCTGGCCCTGGCCCAGCAAAGCGCCGGCCAGTCCGTTCTGATCGGGGCCCTGGCCGTCGCCGCCTCGGTGCTGGCGGTGAGCAGCCGCCCGGTGCTCACCGCCGTGCCGGTGGTGCTGGCCCTGCCCCTCACCGTCGGCTGGCTGAAGATGCAGGCGCGCCTCAAGCGGGATGGCCGCCTGGATCAGCTGCCCGGTGTCTCGGCCCCGACCCGGCGGGAGTGAGCGGGGCCGGGTGCGGCCTCAGGCCTTGCCCCGGGGTCCCCGGTCCTCCACGCCGGCGTAGACCGCCTGGCTGCCCAGCTCGTCCTCGATGCGCAGCAGCTGGTTGTACTTGGCGACCCGGTCACTGCGGCTGAGGGAGCCGGTCTTGATCTGGCCGGCCCGGGTGGCCACGGCCAGGTCGGCGATGGTCACATCCTCCGTCTCGCCGCTGCGGTGGCTGATCACGCTGGTGTAGCCGGCGCGGGTGGCCATGTCGATGGCCTGGAGGGTTTCGGTCAGCGAGCCGATCTGGTTCACCTTGATCAGGATCGAGTTGGCGATCCCCTGCTCGATGCCCTGCTGCAGGCGGGTGGTGTTGGTCACGAACAGGTCGTCGCCCACCAGCTGCACCGTGCCCCCCAGGCGCTCGGTCAGCAGGCGCCAGCCCTCCCAGTCGTCCTCGGCCAGGCCGTCCTCGATCGAGACGATCGGGAAGCGGGCCGCCAGGGCTGCCAGCTGGTCGACCATCTCAGCGCTGGTGTAGCTGCCGCCGCCGAAGGCGTAACGGCCATCGGCGTAGAACTCGGTGCTGGCCACGTCGAGGGCCAGGGAGATCTGGTCGCCGGGCCGGTAGCCGGCTTTCTCGATCGCCTGCATCAGCAGTTCACCGGCGGCATCATTGCCGGCCAGGTCGGGGGCGAAACCGCCCTCGTCGCCCACCGCCGTCGACAGGCCCTGGTCCTTGAGCAGACCCTTGAGGGTGTGGAACACCTCGGCGCCCATGCGCAGGGCTTCGCGGAAGCTGCCGGCCCCATGGGGCACCAGCATGAATTCCTGAAAGTCCAGGTTGTTGGAGGCGTGGGCGCCGCCGTTGATGACGTTCATCAGCGGCACCGGCAGCAGGGTGGCCATCGGGCCGCCCAGGTAGCGGTAGAGGGGCAGGCCAAGGGCCTTGGCGGCGGCGTGGGCCGTGGCCAGGCTCACGGCCAGGATGGCGTTGGCGCCTAGGGCGGATTTGTTGTCGCTGCCGTCGAGTTCGTTCATGGCTTCGTCGACGGCGCCCTGGTCGAGGGCGCTCAGGCCGCAGAGGGCCGGGGCGATGCGCTCCTCGATGTTCTCCACCGCCTTGCTGACGCCCTTGCCGAAGTAGGCCTTCTCGCCGTCCCGCAGCTCGTGGGCCTCATGGGCGCCGGTGCTGGCGCCGCTGGGCACGATGGCGCGGCCGCTGGCCCCTCCCTCCAGATACACCTCCGCTTCGACCGTGGGGGTGCCGCGCGAGTCGAGCACTTCGCGGGCAACGATGGAGTCGATGACGAGGTCGAGGGAGTCGTACACAGGCGGTGTGCTGGTGGGCGAATCCTATGGGTCACCCTCCGCCCTCGCCTGTGTTCCCTGCGCCACCCTGGTCAGAATGGCCCCAGCTGGTGCACCGCCGATGCGACTCCTCCACACCATGCTCCGGGTGGGTGATCTGGAGCGCTCCCTGCGCTTTTACACCGAGGTGCTGGGCATGAAGCTGCTGCGCCGCAAGGACTATCCCGGTGGCGAGTACACCCTGGCCTTTGTCGGCTACGGCGACGAGACGGACACCACCGTGCTGGAGCTCACCCACAACTGGGGCACCGAGGCCTACGAGCTCGGGACCGGTTTCGGCCATCTGGCCATCGGCGTGGATGACATCTACGCCACCTGCGCAGCGATCGCCGCCAAGGGCGGGCGGGTGGTGCGGGAGCCCGGTCCGAAGCAGCACGGCACCACCGTGCTCGCCTTCGTGGAGGATCCGGATGGCTACAAGGTGGAACTGATCCAGACGTCGTCACGGTCCGATGCGCACTGATTCCCGCCTGCGTGACGACCGGGGAACTGGGGGCGCTGCGGCCAGCCTCACCGGCGATCCCGACCGTTTCAGCGACGCCGCCTGGGATCTGCTGATCGCCTCCCAGGAGCAGGCCCGGCGCTGGCGCCACGGCGCCATGGACGTGGAGCACCTGCTGCTCACCCTGCTGCTGAACCGGCGCTTCGCCACCTGGGTGGACCCCCTGCCCCTCGACGAGGACCGGCTGCTGGACCGGCTCGAAGCCTTCTGCGCCGAACAGCCGGATGGCGGCGGCGGCACCCTGTACATCGGCGATGCCCTCGAGGACCTGCTGGAGGAGGCCGATCGCCGCCGCGCCGCCTGGGGATCGCGCCTGCTGGATGTGCCCCACCTGCTGCTGGCCCTGCTGGCGGAGCCCCGGATCGGGGCCTCCCTGCTGGCGGAGGAGGGGTTGAGCGAGGACCTGCTGCTGCGCCAGTGGCGACCCCTGCCAGCCGGGTCTGCCGTGCCCTCGGTCGCCCCCGCACCACCGGCGGCCCCGGTCGCGGCCCCACCGGCCCCGGCCCCGCCGCC
>NZ_NQKY01000002.1 GCF_002252675.1 Synechococcus sp. BO 8801
CCGGTGCTGGCGGTGGCCCTGGCCGCCCGCCTGGGTCCGGCGCCCGGGGAGGCATCCGCGGCCCCGCCCCTGCGCCTGCGCGGCAACGGCGGCCTGCTCACCCTGATCGACGCCAGCGGCCAGCGCTTCCAGGCTCCCTCCCTGGCGCTGCACTGGCGTCGGGAGCTGCTGCCCGGGCCCGTGACGCTGCGGCGCCGGGTGCTGGGTCCGTTCGCCAGTTTCGAGAGCGCCGAGCAGGCGGCCGGGCTCTGGCGTTCCATGGGGGTGGCGGCCGTGATCGCCCGGCCCCGTGACTGGGAGGTGTGGGCCCCCGCCGGCGCCCCCGATCCAGCCGGACTGCCCGAGGGGCTGCGGCTGGGGAGCTACGAGCGGACGGTCAGCGAGCGGGTCGGCCTGGAGCTGCGCCGGGCCCAGGGGACGGTGCCCCTGGCCGGGCCGATCCGGATCGAGGCCCCCGGCGGCCTGCTCTGGGACCGGGGGGTCTACGCCGGCCCCTTCCAGCTGCTGAGCGACGCCCACGGCGGCTGGAGCCTGGTGGAGCAGGTCCCCCTGGAGCGCTACCTGGAGGGGGTGGTGCCCCATGAGATCGGAGCCGGGGTGCCGGCGGCGGCCCTGGAGGCCCAGGCCGTGCTGGCCCTCACCTGGGCGGTGCGCAACCAGCACCGCTTCGCGGCGGATGGCTACCACCTCTGCGCCGACACCCAGTGCCAGGTGTACAGCGACCCACGCGACGCCGGTGCTGCCGTGCGCCAGGCCATCGCCGCCACCCGGCTGGCCGTGCTGGTGGGTGCCGATGGACCGATCCACGCCGTCTACCACGCCAGCAACGGCGGCATCAGCGCCGCCTACCAGGAGGCCTGGAACGGGCCGCCGGTCCCCTACCTGAAGTCCTTCCCCGACGGCCCCGCCCCCTTCCAGGCCCGCTTCCCCGTGCCCCTGGCGGCCGCCGCCCTGCCGACCCTGCTGCGCGACGGCCAGGCGGCCTGGGGGGCCGACCATCCCGTGTTCCGCTGGCAGCGGCGGCTCACGGCTGCCCAGATCGCCGCGGCCCTCAGGCCGGAGCGGGGCGTGGGACGGCCCACCGCCCTGAAGGTGCTGGCCCGGGGTCCCAGCGGAAGGGTGCTGGCCCTGGAGGTGCAGGGAACAGCGGGCCGCACGGTGCTGCGGCTGGATGCGATCCGCCGCACCCTGCGCACCCTGCCCAGCACCCTGTTCACCCTGCGGCCGGAGGGTGAGGGGTCCTGGCAGCTGACCGGTGGGGGCTTCGGCCACGGGGCCGGTCTCTCCCAGCAGGGGGCGATCGACCTGGCCGGTCGCGGCTGGAGTGCGCGCCGGATCCTGGCGCACTACTACCCGGGCACCTCCCTCCAGCCCCTGGGGGCCGGCGGCGATTCCCCCTAGAGTCACCGCCTGGATGAGGTTCACCATGGCTGCCGGCGGCAGTGTCAGCAGCGGTCCCAGCGGCAGTCCCAGCGGCAGTGGCAGCGATCAACGCCGTGCCAAGGCGGCCCTGTTCCTCGCCTGCTGCGGCCTGGTGGGAATCGCCCCCCACTGGCTGCCCCCGGGCCGCAGCCTGGTGCCGGCCCTCACCCTGGCGACCCTGCTCGGTGGCTATAGCCTTCGGACCGTTCTGCTGCAGGCCTTCCGCCGCAGCCCCGGCGATGCGCCCGCGGCGACGGCCCAGGCGATGCCTGAGCCGAGCACCTGCCCGGCCGTCGATGTCGTGGTCGCCGCCCGTGACGAGCAGGCGGTGATCGCCCGGCTGGTGGAGCGCATCGCCGCCGTGCGCTGGCCCGAGGGCCAGCTGGCCCTGTGGGTGGTCGATGACGGCAGCGACGACCGCACGCCCGAGCTGCTGGCCGAGCTCCAGGGGCGCCATCCCTTTCTGCGGGTGCTGCGCCGACCCCGGGATGCGGGCGGTGGCAAGTCGGGGGCTTTGAATCTGGTGCTGCAGCAACTGGCTGGCCGCTGGATGCTCGTGCTCGACGCCGATGCCGATCTGCAGCCGGATGTGCTGGAGCGCCTCGTTCCCTGGGCGGAGGCCGGCGGCTGGGCGGCGGTGCAGCTGCGCAAGGCGGTGGCCAATGCCGGGACCAACCTGCTCACCACCGCCCAGGCGATGGAAATGGCCTTCGACGCCATGATCCAGGAGGGGCGTCTGGCCAACGGCGGCGTGGCCGAACTGCGGGGCAACGGCCAGCTGCTGTCACGGGACGCGCTCCTGAAGGTCGGGGGCTTCAACGAGGACACGGTGACGGACGATCTCGACCTGAGCTTCCGTCTGCTGCTCGAAGGCCTGCCGATCGGCGTGCTCTGGGATCCGCCGGTGCAGGAGGAGGCGGTGCTGACCCTGCCGGCCCTCTGGCGCCAGCGCCAGCGCTGGGCCGAGGGGGGCCTGCAGCGCTTCTTCGATTACGGCCCGGGCCTGGTCTCCAACCGGCTGGGGTTCAGCCAGAAGCTCGATCTCACCTGCTTCTTCCTGCTGCAGTACGTGCTGCCGGTGGTGGCCAGCGCCGACCTGATCGGCACCATGCTCACCCGCACGGCCCCCACCATGTGGCCGTTCTCGATCGTGGCCCTGGCCCTTTCGGGCATGGCGATCGCCACCGGCTGCCGCCGGCCGTCGGAGGGTCCGCCCCTGCCGGCGATGAACCCCTTCAGCGCCGGCCTGGGCATCGTCTACCTGGTCCACTGGTTCCTGGTGATCCCCTGGGTGACCCTGAAGATGGCTTTGCTGCCCAAGAAGCTGGTCTGGGTCAAGACGCTGCATCTGGGTGAAACGTTTGAAGCCCATGATGCGGAGGCCGAGGCAGAAAGCGCCGACGAGGAGCCCGGATTTGCTGCGGAAACAGGTCGGGTCTGAATCGTCACCACGGCGCCCTCTCTGATGGGGTTGCGTTCCAGATGCTCTGCGCCCTGGACGTGACGTCCTGAATGGTTTCTGAGTGGGATGTCATCAGGACATCTCGTCAGTCCCCATGGTGACGATGATCGAGCTGATGATCTAATCTGGATGGGGTCGGGCAGTTCAGTTATGGTACGATTTCGAAAATCGGTATTTCCCATTTAGCTGGTCATGCCATTATTCCGTGAACCAGGAATTACGTTCATCCATATTCCCAAAACCGCTGGCACATCGATCGAGTTGGCTCTTGGCCTCGACCTGAATCCAGCCATTGAGAATCCAGCCATTGAGAATCCAGGCGTCTGCTTTGGCAGACTCGCTTCTCCCGACCTGATGAAGCTGGAGTTGAGCTCCCAGTTCCTCCAGCATCTTCGCTTGGGTGAAGTTGAGAAGTTGCATCCTGATTTCGTTCGAGATAGCTGGGTTTTCACCGTGGTTCGCGATCCTTGGACGCGCCTGGTTTCTTCTTTCCGGCGTAAGGATCGGGCCATGGCTGATTTTGCAAAGTGGTACTACGGCCTTGACCTGCATGCCCTTGATTTCGAGCAGTATGTGGAGCTCGCGGCCTCTCATGATCTGCTGCATCTCAGGTCCCAGTAAAGCTTTCTGGAAGGCTCTGCGACGGTGAACGTCTTCTATTTTGAGCACCTTTCTGATCTCATGCAGGTGCTCTCCCAGCGCCTGGGCAGGGCCCTGGTCCTGCCGAAGGCCAACGGCCCTGACTCCCCATTGAAGCGGCTTTCCTCGCGCCAGGAGCGCAAGCTCAGGCAGAGGGTCGCCGAGATCTATGCGGAGGATTATCAACGGTTCTACCCTGGCCACACACCCATGGAACCCGATTCCATGGCGTCCGCCCTGGCCCAGAGCTTTGGTTCCCGGCTCGCCCGGGTATTCGGGTCCTCATGAAGGGCAAGCGCCACCACTGATCGCTCGCAGACGGCTCGCAGATGGCCAGCAGCTTCGCTGATCCCTTCGGCAGGCAGGCCGCCACCCCATTGTTTGCCATCGCCTGACGCATCAACTCTGGACGAATCAAGATCCTCCCGGTCATCCGACGATCCGCGGCGACCAGCCGGCAGAGATGGGCTTTCCTGCGTTGTGTTCGGTCAGGGTCCTGTTGTCTCTCCGGCAGAGGATTCCATTCGAGAAGGATCCTTTACTCCGGATCTCCGATGATTCCACTGATCACTTCACCGTTGAAGAATTCAGCCAGCCGGCTGGCCTGCGTATCGATGGCAGCGGTGCTGGTGGCGGGTGCTGCCGCCCTGGTTTCGCGGGCCTCCTCCCTGACGGCCGGCGCTGCAACAGATGACGGGGTCGCCACTGGCCCGTCCGCGGCGATCGTGCCGTTGGTCAGGGGTGTCTGGCTGGCGGCAGGGGCAGGGGCGGGGGCTGGTCGGGCCGGTGGAGGCTGGCTGGTCGTCGGCCGGGGCCCCATGCTGTCTCCCCCCGCCTCAAGGGCGACCTGGCGCGGACTGCCCAGGGCACTGGCCACCGCTTTCTCCAGCAGGGGCAGGCGGCTCTGAACCATGGCCATCCAGGTGCCGGCCACCCGCACCACCGCCCGCCGCTCATCCAGCCGCAGCAGCTGGGCCTGCTGGGAGAGCAGCATCCGGGTGGAGGGGAGCTCCAGCCCGGCCAGGACCTGCTGCCACAGCTCGGCCAGATCCTCGCTGGCGGGCGCCGGATCCGACGGGGCGGTGGCCGGATCCGCCGAGGTCGTTACCGGGGTCGTGGCCGGGGTCGGTGCCAGCTGGGTGGGCGGTGGGGATGGCGCAGCGGCCCCCGCGGGCTCCGGGCTGCGGGCGACCCGCTGGCCTTCGGCGCCGGGCGGGTGCGGCACCGCCGGGGCGGCGGCGGGTGCGGCGGCCACGGTGGCCGGTTCGGCGAGCAGGCCCAGCAGCAGCACCTCCAGCCACAGCCGCGGTTGCACGCTGTGGCGCAGCTGCTGTTCGCTGCCCTTGAGCTGGGACTGCCACCGCAGCAGGCGGGCCTTGCCGATCCGGCGCGCCACCTCCGGCAGCCGCGGCCGCAGCTCGGGTGTCACGCTCGTGAGCTCCAGCCGGTCGGGCGCCACCCCCGCCAGCAGCAGATCCCGCAGCAGGCTGACCAGCCCCTGCAACACGGCGGCCGGTTCCCGCCCCCGGTCCAGCAGTTCGCGGCAGCCCTCCACCACCTGCAGAGGATCCGCCGCCGCCATGGCTTCGGCCAGCTGCAGCAGTTCCACTTCCGGCACCGCGCCCAGCAGGTCCCACACCGCGTCGGCGGCGATCGGGGCCGGCAGCAGGCTGAGCTGGTCGAGCAGGCTCTCCGCGTCCCGCAGACCCCCCTGGGAGCGCTGGGCCACCAGGTGCAGGGCCTCCGGGGTGATGCCGATGGACTCCTCGGCGGCGATCCACTGCAGATGCCCCACCAGGGCCTCCAGGGGGATGCGGCGGAAATCGAAGCGCTGGCAGCGGCTCAGGATCGTGGGCAGCACCCGCTGGGGATCGGTGGTGGCCAGCACGAACACCACCCGCGGCGGCGGTTCCTCCAGGGTCTTGAGCAGGGCGTTGAAGGCGGCGGTGGAGAGCATGTGGCACTCGTCCACCACGTAGACCTTCCAGCGGGCCTGGACCGGGGCGAAGCGGGACCGTTCGATCAGCTCCCGGATGTTGTCGACGCCGGTGTTGGAGGCGGCGTCGATCTCGATCACATCGAGGGCGTTGCCGGCGGCGATGTCGAGGCACAGCTGGCAGCGGCCGCAGGGCTCCGGGGTCGGTCCCGGGCTGGCCAGGCAATTCAGCGAACGGGCCAGGATCCGGGCGCTGGAGGTCTTGCCCGTGCCCCGGGGGCCGCTGAACAGGTAGGCCGGGGCGATGCGGTTCTGGAGCAGGGCCTGGCTGAGGGTGTCGGCCACCGCCTTCTGGCCCACCAGCTGGTCGAAGCGCTGGGGCCGGTACTTGTGATGAAGGGGCTCGTAGGCCTGGACCATGCACCCTGCCCTGACCGGATAGGGAGCCTAAGGCGGGCCGCCTTCGGTCGGATCGGGACCCGCCGGCTCCAGCAGCCGCTGCAGCCTGTCCTCCATTTCCTCCACCGCGGCCAGCTGGTCGGCCAGGTTCTGCCCCGCCAGGCGCAGCCGCTCGAAGGGGTCGCTGCCCGAGGTGATGGGGCCATCCCCTTCGCCCCAGCGCCGTTCGGCCCGGGCCAGCTCCTCCTCCAGGCGCTCCTGAAGGCGGAGGCGCAGGCCATCGAGCTGCTCCAGGCTGCGCCGGGCGAGTTCCCGGCCCCGGGCCAGCTGCTCGGGGTCGAGGCCGCTGGCCAGGGTCTCGGCGAGGGACTGGCCCTGGCGCAGCAGCACCCGGGCTCCGGTGAGCAGGGCCGCCGGCACGAACTGGCCCAGGGCCAGGGCGCCGAGGCTGCCGGTGTGGAGCCAATCCTCCACCTGGGCGCTGCGATGCCGGCCGGTCTTGCACCAGTGGGCGAAATGCTCGCAGTTGTTGAACAGCAGGTTGTAGCGCTGCTCCCCGATGCGGCCCATGGCCCGCCGCAGGGTGACCCCCACCGGCGAGCAGGCGCCCTCCGGGTAGCTCACGGCGCTGATGGGCTCCCCGCGGCTGAAGTCCTGCAGGGGGCTGCGCAGGATTTCCCGACCCTCCAGGTAGTGGGCCACGGTGCCGTCCCCCAGATCGATGCCGTGGTGCAGGAACAGGCCGTGCTGGCGGGGGGCCTGCAGGTGATCGGCGGCGGCCAAGGAGCGGAGCGGAACAGGGGGAATTCGCTCAGCATCGCGTCACCGGCGTGGCCGGGGATTCCCTCCGGGGTGGGGATAGCCGCTCACCGGGGCGCGCCGCTGCCCCTGGCGGTTCCCCGGACGCGCTTGAGGAGGTGGAGCACGGTGGCCCGCCGCTGCCCGGAGAGCCAGAGCCGCTCCACCGTCCGGTAGCCGCCGTAGCGGTGGCCGCGCCAGTCGAGCAGGCGGGCCAGGCCGCGGCCGGAGTTCGGCCATGGCCTCGAAAAGCGGATCGCCCGCCGCACGTTCGCCGTCAGCTGCTCCGTGCTCAGGTGCTTCGCCTGCTCCACCAGCTTGGCGAAGGAGTGGTCCTTCCAGCCCCCCGCCGACCAGAAGTGCCAGACCACGGCCTCCGGGGAGAGATCCCAGGCCGGCAGGACCATGGTGTTGAAGGCATTCGGCAGTGTGGCACTGGTCACCAGGCCGCGCTGCAGGGTGGTGTTGAAGGAGGGTTGATCTTTCAGCAGCTCCCCGGCCCGCACGCCCTCGTGCCAGAGCCGATGCCATTCAGCAAAGAAGGCATGGACAGCGGGGGTGTCCTTCCAGCAGAACACACCGCAGTTGAAATACCGCGTCAGGTCCAGTGGCCAGCCCAACTCGAGGGCCTTGATGACATGGGGGAGGGTCCGGAGATGCCCGTCCATGTCCCAGCGGTTGTAGTCAGGAACGGCGGCGAAGTCCCAGTCGCCCTGGGGGAGGGCCGTGAGGGATCCCCGAACGAGGGTGTCGGAGTCGATATGGATGCCGCCGCCACGGAGGAAGCGGGGCAGCTGGGTCTTCATCCAGCGATGGCGATAGATCAGCGATCCCTCCGGCGTCTCCACCGCCTCGACGCTGTCGCAGAGCCCCGGCAGACGATGGCCGCTCTCCTGGAGCCACCGTGCGCTCTCGCTGTCACAGAGCAGGCGGACGGGGAGGGAGGGATTGGTGAGCTTCAGCGACAGAATCGAGACCAGCGCCATGTCGGCGTAGACCTCCGACCCTTCGCGCACCGTGACGAGGTAGACCGCCTGATCGAGCACAGCCATGGGTCAGGCTGTGGCCTGTTCCCCCCGGAGCCCGTCGAGGTCGGCGGCGGCACTGATCGGCAGCACCTTGGCCTTGCTGCGCTGCTCCACCAGCTCCCGGGTGATGGTGAAGGTCTGGACGTCGCGGCGGGAGGGCAGGTCGTACATGACGTCGAGCATCAGCTCCTCGACGATGCCCCGCAGGGCCCGGGCGCCGGTCTTGCGGCGGTGGGCCTCGGCGGCGATGGCCTCGACGGCCCCCGGTTCGAACTCGAGCCGCACGTTGTCCATGCTCAGCAGCGTCTGGAACTGCTTCACCAGGGCGTCACGCGGTTCGGTGAGGATCGCCTCCAGGGCGCTGGTGTCGAGGGGTTCGAGCACCGCGCTCACCGGCAGCCGGCCGATGAACTCGGGAATCAGGCCGTAGCGCACCAGATCCTCCGGTTCGAGGTGACGCATCACCTCGCTGGATTGCTTGTCCTTGCCGGAGCGCACCCGGCTGCGGCCATCGGCCGGCAGGAAGCCGATCGCGTTGCGGCCCATCCGTTTCTGGACCAGGTCCTCCAGTCCCACGAAGGCGCCGCCGCAGATGAACAGCACCTGGCTGGTGTCGATCTGGATGCAGTCCTGGTAAGGGTGCTTGCGGCCGCCCTGGGGGGGCACGTTGGCCACGGTGCCCTCCAGCATCTTGAGCAGGGCCTGCTGCACACCCTCACCGGAGACGTCGCGGGTGATCGATGGGTTCTCGCTCTTGCGGGCGATCTTGTCGATCTCGTCGATGTAGATGATGCCCCGCTGGGCCTGTTCGACGTCCAGATCCGCCTTCTGGAGCAGGCGCAGCAGGATGTTCTCCACGTCCTCGCCCACGTAGCCCGCCTCGGTGAGGGTGGTGGCGTCGGCGACCGCGAACGGCACATCGAGCATCTCCGCCAGGGACTGGGCCAGGAGGGTCTTGCCGCAGCCGGTGGGGCCGATCAGCAGGATGTTCGACTTGTGCAGGCGGGTGGCTGTCTGATCCGTCTCGCCCTTGCCGTCCCCCTGCCAGGCCAGCCGCTTGTAGTGGTTGTAGACGGCCACGGCCAGCACCTTCTTGGCCTCCTCCTGGCCCACCACCTGCTGGTCGAGGAAGCTCTTGATCTCCTGGGGCCTGGGGATGGTGGCCAGGGTGGGGGCGGGTCGGGCCGATTTCTTCGCCGGGGTCTTGCGGCCCCCGTCGGCCATGGGCCGGCCCGGGGGGCCATGGCCGTGGTGCTCGACCAGTTCCTCGTCGAGGATCTCGTTGCAGAGATCGATGCACTCGTCGCAGATGTAGACGCCAGGCCCGGCGATCAGCTTGCGCACCTGTTCCTGGGACTTGCCGCAGAAGGAGCACTTCAGATGGGCGTCGAACTTGGCCATCGGCAAGGAGGCGGCGGGAGCGGCGGTGGTCGCCCTGGGTATGGCGGCAGGATGGACCTGCTTCCAGGATCGACCCCAGCCGTCGATTTGTCAGTCGTTCCTGAAGTTCTAGGGGACGACAGGGGCTGGGGCGTCATCGACCACCCGGTCGATGAGTCCGTATTCAACCGCCTCTGCTGGGGAAAGGAAGTAGTCCCTGTCCGTATCTTCAGCGATCTTGTCCAGCGGCTGGCCGGTGTGCTCGGCCATCAGTCCGTTGAGGGTGTCCTTCAGGAAGAGGATCTCCCGGGCCTGGATCTCGATGTCCACCGCCTGGCCCTGGGCGCCCCCGAGGGGCTGGTGGATCATGATCCGGGCATTGGGGAGGGCCATCCGCTTGCCGGGTGCCCCACCGGTGAGCAGGAAGGCCCCCATGCTGGCGGCCAGCCCGTAGCAGATGGTGACCACGTCCGGCGCCACCTGCTGCATGGTGTCGTAGATGGCCAGGCCGGAGGTCACCGAGCCGCCCGGGGAGTTGATGTAGATCTGGATGTCCTTCTCGGGATCCTCGGCTTCCAGGAACAGCAGCTGGGCCACCAGGGAATCGGCCACCTGGTCGTCGATGCCCGTGCCGAGGAAGATGATCCGCTCCCGCAGCAGCCGGGAATAGATGTCGAAGGCCCGGTCGCCGCGGCCGGACTGCTCCACCACCGTGGGCAGCACCCCAGGGGCGGCGGTGGGGCCCGGAGCGACCATCCCGTTCCAGGGCATCGGCCCCTGCCACCGGTTGGTCACCGGATGGGGGAGGGTCCCCGACGGGCCCGCCAGGGCGGCGGGCAGCCAGTCGGGGATCAGGGGCGGTCGGGCGTCGATCACGCGGTTTCGCTGGCGGACGGGGGGAGTGGCCTCAATCTATGGCTGGGCGTCGTCCTCCCGGGCCTTGGCGCCGGCGGCTCCCTTCTTGGCCTTGGCGGCCTTGGCCGGCTTCGGCGGCTCTTCGCTGCTGGTCGGCGCCGCTTCGGTCTCCTCCGCGGCCGGGGCCTTGTCGGTGATCGTGCTGTTGGCCTCGAGCCACTCCAGCAGCTTCTCCTTCAGCAGGTCCTCGGCCACCGCCAGGCGCAGCCGCTCCGGGTCGATCGCGGCACTGTCGCTGAGGCCCTTGCGGATCTCGGCCAGCCTGGCCTCGAGGTCGGCGGCGGGCACCTCGATCGTCTCGGCCGCGGCCAGGGCCTTGAGCGCCAGGCTGCGCCGCAGCCGCTGCTCGGCCTCGGGCCGGGAGGTGTCCATGAGGCTGCGCACCAGATCGGGGGTGAACAGCTTCTTGACGTCCATGCCCTGCTGGGAGATCTGCCCGGCGGTCTGCTCGATCAGGTTGCGCACCTCCTGCTGGATCAGGGTCTCGGGCAGCTCCACCTCCAGCTCCTCCACCAGGACCGCCAGCAGGGCCTCGTGGCGGTTGGCGCGATGGCGGCGCTCGGCGTCGTCACGCAGGCGCGTCTCCAGGTCGGCGCGGAGTTCGGCCAGGGTCGGCTTGTCGCTGGCCTGCTGGGCGAAGGCGTCGTCAAGGGCGGGCAGCTCCCGGGTCTTCAGTTCCAGCAGGGTGATGGCGAACAGGGCCTCCCGGCCCGCCGCCTGCTCCTGGGGGTAGCTGTCGGGGAAGCGGCAGGAGACGTCGCGGCTGTCCCCGACGGCCATGCCGATGATGCCGGCCACGAAGCCTGGGATCATGCGGCCCTCCTCCAGCTCCACTTCCATCCCGTCGCTGCTGCCGCCTTCGATGGCTTCGCCGGTATCGACAAAGGTGCCGCGGAAGGCGATCTGGGCCACGTCACCCTCGGCGGCGGGCCGGTCCTCCACCGGCACCAGGGTGGCCAGCTGGCGGCGCGACTGCTCGATCAGTTCGTCCACCCGGGCCGGGTCGAAGGGCACGGGCTCCGCCTCGGCCTTGAAGCCCTTGGTGCTGCGCAGGGTGGGGGTGGGCTCCACGTCCATCTCCAGGGTGATGGTGAGCTCCTCCCCGGGCGTGAAGCGCTCCAGAACGCGCTCGAAGGCTTCGCTGAGTTCGGGCCGGCCGATGGCCTCGATGGCCTCCTGCTGCATCGCCTCCCGCACGACCGCATCGACCAGGTCCTCGAGGGCGGTGGCGCGGATCCGCAGCGGTCCGATCTGCTGCAGCAGCACCGGCCGGGGCACCCGTCCCTTGCGGAAGCCGGGCAGCTTGACGCTGCGGCTCAGCTTCTCGAGGGCGGTCTCGTAGCTCTTCTGGCTGCGCCCCGCAGGCACGGCGACCTCCACCGCCAGACGGCTTCCGGGGCGCGGGGAGGTGGTCACCCGGAGGTTGGCTTCGGTGCTGGCGGCAGGACTCATGAAACGGGGCTCGCTTCGGGCAGCCCCCCATCCTAGAAACTGGCCGTTCCGGGCCTCCGCCACGTATTGTGCGATCGACGCATCGGCGCGCCCATATCTCCAACTGAAGAGTTCGATCCGGCCATCAGGCCGGAGGCCTTGTCTCAGGTTCCCGTCCCCGGGCCCTCCCGCCCCATCCGTTTCCCGATCCCCTCCCAGGGTTTCCTTCCGGGCCCCGTCTCCAGTCAGCAGGCCCTCTCCCGCCACCCGTCCCGTTTCCCCCCGTTGACCGTCTCAGCGACCCTCCCCTCCCCTCCGCGCCACCTGCCCTCGAGGCCGTTGCGCATCGCCATCCTTGGCGCCACCGGAGCCGTGGGCCAGGAGCTTCTGGTCCTGCTGCAGGAGCGTGGTTTTCCGGTGGCGGAGCTGCTGCCGCTGGCCTCGCCGCGCTCGGCGGGCCAGGACCTGGACTGGCGGGGCGAGCGCCTGCGGGTGCAGCCGGTCGGTGCCGACGCCTTCGAGGGCATCGACCTGGTGCTGGCCTCCGCTGGCGGTTCGGTGTCCCGGCAGTGGGCGCCGGTGGCCGTGGCCGCCGGCGCGGTGGTGATCGACAACTCCAGTGCCTTCCGGATGGATCCGGCCGTGCCCCTGGTGGTGCCCGAGGTGAATCCCCAGGCCGCCTTCGCCCACGGCGGGATCATCGCCAATCCCAACTGCACCACCATCCTGCTGACCCTGGCCCTGGCCCCCCTGGCGGCCCGGCGGCCGATCCGCCGGGTGGTGGTCAGCACCTACCAGTCGGCCAGCGGTGCCGGCGCCCGGGCCATGGAGGAACTGCGCGACCTGAGCCGCACCGTGCTGGCGGGGGGCGAGCCGGTGAGCACGGTGCTGCCCCATTCGCTGGCCTTCAACCTCTTCCTGCACAACTCGCCCCTGCGGCCCAGCGGCTACTGCGAGGAGGAGCTCAAGATGCTCCACGAGACCCGCAAGATCATGGGTCTCCCCGATCTGCGCCTGACGGCCACCTGCGTGCGGGTGCCGGTCCTGCGGGCCCATTCCGAGGCCGTCAACATCGAGTTTGAGGAGCCCTTCCCCGTGGCGGAGGCCCGTGAGCTGCTGGCGGTCGCCCCCGGGGTCGAGCTGATCGAGAACTTCGAGACCAACCGCTTCCCCATGCCCACCGATGTCACCGGCCGCGATCCGGTGGCCGTGGGCCGCATCCGCCAGGACCTCAGCGATCCCTGTGCCCTGGAGTTGTGGCTCTGCGGTGACCAGATCCGCAAGGGAGCCGCCCTCAATGCCATCCAGATCGCCGAACTGCTGCGGGACCCCGCCGCGGCCGATGCCGCCGCCGGAGGTGGCGCTTGAGCACGGCCACCCTGCAGGCGCCCAGCACGGCTCCCTCCCCCGAGGCCCCCTTCGGGCGGGTGCTCACCGCCATGGTGACCCCCTTCCAGCCGGACGGGGCCGTCGATCTGGAGCTGGCGGCCCGGCTGGCGGACCATCTGGTCCGCCACGGCTCCGATGGCCTGGTGCTGTGCGGCACCACCGGCGAGTCCCCCACCCTCACCTGGCAGGAGCAGCATGAGCTCTTCGCCGCCGTGAAGGGGGCGGTGGGGAGTCGCGCCACCCTGCTGGCCGGCAGCGGCAGCAACTGCACCGCGGAGGCGGTGGAAGCCACCGGCGAGGCTGCCGCCCTGGGCGCCGACGGCGCCCTGGTGGTGGTGCCCTACTACAACAAGCCCCCCCAGGAGGGACTGGAAGCCCATTTCCGCGCCGTGGCCCAGGCCGCCCCGGAGCTGCCCCTGATGCTTTACAACATCCCCGGCCGCACCGGCTGCAGCCTGGCCCCGGACACCACGGCCCGCCTGCTCGACGAGGCCAACGTGGTGGGCTTCAAGGCCGCCAGCGGCACCACCGAGGAGGTCAGCCGGCTGCGGGAGCTCTGCGGCGATCGCCTGGCGATCTACAGCGGCGACGACGCCCTCACCCTGCCGATGCTGGCGGTGGGTGCGGTGGGCGTGGTCAGCGTGGCCAGCCACCTGGTGGGTCCCCGGATCCGGGCCATGGTCCAGGCCTTCCTGAGCGGCGACGTCGCCGCCGCCCTTGACGAGCACCAGCAGCTGCTGCCCCTGTGCAGGGCGCTCTTCTGCACCACCAACCCCATCCCCGTCAAAGCCGCCCTGGAGATCTGCGGCTGGCCGGTGGGTGCCCCCCGACTTCCCCTGCTTTCCGCCGATACCGCCGTGCGACAGCGCCTTTCCTCGATCCTGGCTGCCCTGCGTCCCACCTGACGCCAAGGCTGATGTCCAGAGTCATCTCCGCTTCCCGTTCCTTTCCATCGCCACCCCCGAGTCCCTAACTACATGTCCAGTCAGAACGTCAATCCCATCGTCCGCTCCGGCAACGGCGCCAAAGCCAAGCACCAGGGCCTGCGCGTCATCCCCCTGGGCGGCCTGCACGAGATCGGCAAGAACACCTGCGTCTTCGAATACGGCGATGAGCTGATGCTCGTTGATGCCGGTCTCGCCTTCCCCAGCGATGGCATGCATGGCGTCAACGTGGTGATGCCCGACACCAGCTACCTGCGCGAGAACCAGAGGCGCATCCGCGGTATGGTGGTCACCCACGGCCACGAAGATCACATCGGCGGCATCCCGCACCACCTCAAGAACTTCAACATCCCCATCATCTACGGCCCCCGGCTGGCCATGTCGATGCTGCAGGGGAAGATGGAGGAGGCGGGCGTCACCGACCGCACCACCATCCAGACGGTGGGCCCACGGGATGTGGTGCATGTGGGCCAGCACTTCAAGGTGGAGTTCATCCGCAACACCCACTCGATGGCCGACAGCTTCACGCTGGCCATCACCACCCCCGCCGGCGTCGTCATCTTCACCGGTGACTTCAAGTTCGACCATACCCCCGTCGATGGCGAGGCCTTCGACCTGCAGCGCCTGGCCCATTACGGCGAGCAGGGGGTGCTGTGCCTGTTCAGCGATTCCACCAACGCCGAGATCCCCGGTTTCACGCCGCCGGAGCGGGCCGTGTTCCCGAACCTGGATCGCCACATCAGCCAGGCCGAAGGCCGGGTGATCATCACCACCTTCGCCAGCTCGATTCATCGTGTGTCGATGATCCTGGAACTGGCGATGAAGAACGGCCGCAAGGTGGGGCTGCTGGGCCGCTCGATGCTCAACGTGATCGCCAAGGCCCGGGAGCTCGGCTACATGCGCGCCCCCGATGATCTGTTCGTTCCCATCAAGCAGATCCGTGACCTGCCCGACCGCGAAACCCTGCTGCTGATGACCGGCAGCCAGGGCGAACCGCTGGCGGCCCTCAGCCGCATCTCCCGCGGTGAGCATCCCCAGGTGCAGGTGAAGTCCAGCGACACGATCATCTTCTCGGCCAGCCCGATCCCCGGTAACACCATCTCGGTGGTGAACACCATCGACCGACTGATGATGATGGGGGCCAAGGTTGTCTACGGCAAGGGCGAGGGCATCCACGTCTCCGGCCACGGCTGCCAGGAGGACCACAAGCTGATGCTGGCGCTGGCCAAGCCGAAGTTCTTCGTGCCCGTGCATGGCGAGCACCGCATGCTCGTCTGCCATTCCAAGACGGCCCAGTCGATGGGGATCCCGGCCGATCACATCCTGATCATCGACAACGGCGACGTGGTCGAGCTCACCCCTGACTCCATCAACAAGGGTGAGCCGGTGAAGGCCGGCATCGAGCTGCTCGACGCCTCCCGCAACGGCATCGTCGATGCCCGGGTGCTCAAGGAGCGCCAGCAGCTGGCCGAGGACGGCGTCATCACCCTGCTGGCGGTGATCACCACCGACGGTGTGATGGCGGCGCCGCCGCGGGTGAACCTGCGCGGTGTGGTCACGGCCGCCGATGCCCGCAAGCTCTCGGTCTGGGCCGAGCGGGAGATCACCTGGGTGCTGGAGAACCGCTGGAACCAGCTGGCCCGCAACACCGGTGGCAAGGCCCCCGATGTCGACTGGGTGGGCGTGCAGCGGGAAGTGGAGGTGGGCCTGCAGCGCCGCCTGCGCCGCGAGCTGCAGGTGGACCCGCTGATCATCTGCCTGGTGCAGCCCGCCCCCGCCGGCACCCCGGCCTACAAGGGTCGGGCCGATGCCGAGCCAGACACCCGGCCGGCGCCCCGCGGCGGCCGCCACGGCCACGGCCACCGTCGCAGCGCCGGCCCCCGTGGCGGCGGCCAGCAAGGCCCCCGTTGAAGAGCCGGAACCCACCGGCCGCGTCCGTCGCCGCCGCTCGGCCGCGGCGGCGGGCTGATCGCCCGGGGGCAGGCTCAGCGGACCCTGACCAGCATCAGGCCGCTGAGCAGCTCCTCGTCCTCCTTGTTCATCGGCGCAGCCGTGGCTGGGCTGGACTCCTGCCAGCTCAGTTCCACGTCGTCGGCCAGGGTCGGGTCCGCCTGGTGCAGCTCGATCAGCTCGGGCTCCTCCACCACCTCCGGGATCAGCGAGGGCTCGCTCCAGGGGGCCGCCGGCGTCGCGGCCGTCGCCGCATCCGGGCCCTCCTCTGCGGGTGCCGACTCCAGATCGGCGGCCGGGGACGCGGCTGCCGCTGCCGCGGTTGCGGCCCCCGTCTTGGTCAGCCAGGGGGCCGCCGGGCCGGTGACCGCCTGAGCGGTTGCCGCCGGGGCTGTGGCCCCCTCGGCGAGGAAACCGGGGGAGGGCGCGGCGCTGCCAGCCGCCGCTGGCCCCGTGGTCGGGGCGGCGGCGGCCTCCTCGATGGCGCACTGTTTGAGACCCTGCTCGGCGATCCTGGTGAGGGCGGCCTCGCTGTTCTGCTCGGCCACGGTTCCGTAGTACCCGGCGGCGGTGGCCTTGTCCCCGTAGCCGTAGAGCTGGGTGTGGCCCAGCAGCAGCTGCAGCCGCAGCTTCAGCCCGGTGAGCTGGGGGTTGTCCGATTGCTGCAGTTCCTGCAGCAGCTCCCCCCCATCGCCCACCACCGTGCCCCACTTCTCCCTGGAGTAGGCCTGCTCGATCACCGCATAGCGCTGGGCGGCGTCGTTGGCGCTGGTCTCAGCCATGGAGCGGGTCGGGTGGGCGGACCCACAGTGTGCTGTGATCCCAGTGCAGTTGCCATCCTTCGGCCAGATCCAGCCGGCCCGGATTCCGCCCGCGGGCCAGCCGGTCCACCAGGGTTTCGAGGCCTCTGGCTCCCGGATCCCGCCCCAGGTGCCGCCGCAGCCAGTGGTGCAGCAGCCGTCGCTGGCTGGCCGGGGCCAGGCTGGCCAGGCGTCGGCGCGGCAACCGAGCGGTGTCCTCTCCCTGCTGCAGTCCCGCCAGGGCCAGGTCCAGCAGTTCCGTCTCGGCCGCGAACTGCGCCTCCAGGCGCTCCGCCTGGGCGCTGATCCGCCGACTGGCCCCGGGATGGAGGGCCTCCAGCACCGGCATGACGTCGGCGCGCAGCCGGTTGCGGGCGAAGCGCAGATCCGCGTTGCTGCTGTCCGTCCAGACGGGCAGGCTCCGCTCCCGGCAGAGGCGGCCGGTGTCGCTGCGGTCGAAGATCAGCAGCGGTCGGGCCAGCTGCAGGGGGCTGGAGGCCGCTTCCAGGGGCCGGCTGGCCCCCAGGCTGGCCAGGCCCCGCAGGTGGCTGCCGCGGGCGAGGTTGAGCAGCACGGTCTCGGCCCGGTCGCTGGCGGTGTGGCCCGTCACCACATGGGTGCAGTTCCCCTGGAGGGCCGCCGCGGCCAGGCAGCCGTAGCGCCAGTCCCGGGCTGCGGCCTCGCTGCCGGGCACCGGATCGGCCCGGTCGAGCCTCAGGTCCAGTCCCTGGCTCCGGGCCCACCGGGTCAGTTCCCCGGCCTGCTGGGCCGCGTCGGGGCGCCAGCCGTGATCGCCGTGCCACAGCTGCAGCCGCCAGCCGTGCAGGGGCTGGAGGTCCAGCAGGAGGGTGGTGAGGGCCATGGAGTCCTGCCCGCCGGACACGGCCAGCAGCAGCGACCCCCCCGCCGGCAGCAGGGCGGGCTGGCGCAGCAGGTGCCGGTGCAGGCGCGCCTGGTCGCTTCCCCAGGGCCGCCGGCCCTGGCAGGGGTCGGGTGGGAGAATCACAGCATGCGTCCTTCCGTCCGCCGATGACCCGCCTTTCCAGCCTGCCCACCGCCCTGCAGCAGGCGATCCGTCAGGGGCGGGCGCTGAAGGTCATCGCCGGCCTCGACAACTTCGACGCGGCCCGGGTGCAGCGGGTGGTCCGGGCCGCCGCCGCCGGCGGCGCCGACCTGGTGGATCTGGCCTGTGACCCCACCCTCGTCCGCCTGGCCGTGGCGCTGGCACCGGGTCTGCCGGTCTGCGTCTCGGCCGTGGATCCCGCCCTGTTCCCGCCCGCCGTCGAGGCCGGTGCCGCCATGGTGGAGATCGGCAACTACGACAGCTTCTATCCCCAGGGGCGGATCTTCGGTGCCGACGAAGTGCTCGCGCTCACCCGTCGCACCCGGGCGCTGCTGCCGGAGACCGTGCTCTCGGTCACCGTGCCCCACACCCTGCCCCTCGACGAGCAGGAGCGGCTGGCGGTGGAGCTGGTGGCCGCCGGCGCCGATCTGATCCAGACGGAGGGCGGGACCAGCGCCCGTCCTCTCAGCGCCGGTGCCCTGGGCCTGATCGAGAAGGCCGCCCCGACCCTGGCGGCCGCCCATGCCATCAGCCGGGCGGTGGATGTGCCGGTGCTGTGCGCCTCCGGGCTTTCCGCTGTCACGGTGCCGATGGCCCTGGCCGCCGGTGCCGCCGGTGTGGGCGTGGGCTCCGCCGTCAACCGCCTCGACGATGAGCTCGCCATGGTGGCGGTGGTGCGTGCCCTGCGGGAGGCCCTGCCCGTGGCGTCGATGGTTCAAAGCGAACAGCCTCAGTAAGGTGAAAGGGTTGCGGCATCGCTCCCCATGGGCTCCCTCACCTGGCTCCTTCAATGGCCGATCCGGGCCCTCATTCTGCTGCTGGTGGCGCGACTGCCCGTGGGGGTGGAGCTGGCGAGCTTTTCCGCCGCCCTGCTGTCGGCCATTGTCATCGCCCTGCTGGGCACCCTGCTGATCCTCCCCCTGAAGCTCCTGCTGGGGCCGGTCTGGTTCGTCTCCTCCCTGGGGGGCCTGATCAGCCCGGTGTCGTTCCTGTTCAACTGGCTGATCACGATCATCCTGTTCAGCCTGGCCGCCTGGCTGATCAAGGGGTTCCGGCTTCACAACGGTCTGATCAGCGCCATCCTCGGGGCCCTGGCCTACAGCGTGCTGAGCAGCGTGGTGCTGGGCTGGATGGGCCTGGATGTGCCCCTGACCCGGGCGATGGCGGCGGCCTCCGGGGTGGGCTGACCGGTTTTCCCTGCCGGGCCGTTCCCCGTTCGTGACCGCCAGAATGGTCCGATGCCATTCCAGCTTCACGCGCCCTACGAACCAAAGGGCGACCAACCCGCCGCCATCGAGGCGATGGTGAAAGGCGTCGACGGGGGCGAACGCTTCCAGACCCTCCTCGGCGCCACCGGCACCGGCAAGACCTTCTCGATCGCCAACGTGATCGCCCGTACGGGGCGTCCCACCCTGGTGCTGGCCCACAACAAGACCCTGGCGGCCCAGCTCTGCAACGAGCTGCGGGAATTCTTCCCCAACAATGCCGTCGAATACTTCATCTCCTACTACGACTACTACCAGCCCGAGGCCTACGTTCCCGTCTCGGACACCTACATCGCCAAGACCGCCTCGATCAACGAGGAGATCGACATGCTGCGGCACTCGGCCACCCGGTCGCTGTTCGAGCGCCGCGATGTGATCGTGGTGGCCTCGATCAGCTGCATCTACGGCCTCGGCATCCCCTCGGAATACCTCAAGGCCGCCGTGAAGTTCGAGGTGGGCGACAAGCTGGATCTGCGCGGCTCCCTGCGGGATCTGGTCAACAACCAGTACTCCCGCAACGACATCGAGATCAGCCGCGGCCGCTTCCGGGTGCGGGGCGACGTGCTGGAGATCGGCCCGGCCTACGAGGACCGGCTGGTGCGGATCGAGCTGTTCGGTGATGAGGTGGAGGCGATCCGTTACGTCGATCCCACCACCGGCGAGATCCTCCAGAGCCTGGAGACGATCAACATCTACCCGGCCAAGCACTTCGTGACCCCCAAGGAGCGGCTGCAGGGGGCGATCCAGGCGATCCGGGCCGAACTGCGCGAACGGCTCGAGCTGCTCAACGGCCAGGGGCGTCTGCTGGAGGCCCAGCGACTCGAGCAGCGCACCACCTACGACCTGGAGATGCTGGAGCAGGTGGGTTACTGCAACGGGGTGGAGAACTACGCCCGGCATCTGGCGGGCCGGGAGGCCGGTACGCCGCCCGAATGCCTGATCGACTACTTCCCCGACGACTGGCTGCTGGTGGTGGATGAGAGCCACGTCACCTGCTCCCAGTTGCAGGCCATGTACAACGGCGACCAGAGCCGCAAGCAGGTGCTGATCGAGCACGGTTTCCGGCTGCCCAGCGCCGCCGACAACCGGCCCCTGAAGGGGGACGAGTTCTGGGAAAAGGCCCGCCAGACCATCTTCGTCTCGGCCACCCCCGGGGCCTGGGAGCTGGCCCAGAGCAAGGGCCAGGTGGTGGAGCAGGTGATCCGCCCCACCGGCGTTCTCGATCCGATCGTGGAGGTGCGCCCCTCGGAGGGTCAGGTGGACGACCTGCTCGGCGAGATCCGGGTGCGGGCGGATCGGCAGGAGCGGGTGCTGGTCACCACCCTCACCAAGCGCATGGCCGAGGACCTCACCGACTACCTGGCCGAGAACGGGGTGCGGGTGCGCTATCTGCACTCGGAGATCCATTCGATCGAGCGGATCGAGATCATCCAGGACCTGCGCAATGGCGCCTACGACGTGCTCGTGGGCGTCAACCTGCTGCGGGAGGGCCTCGACCTGCCCGAGGTGTCCCTGGTGGCGATCCTCGATGCCGACAAGGAGGGCTTCCTGCGGGCGGAGCGCTCCCTGATCCAGACCATCGGCCGGGCGGCGCGCCACATCGACGGGGTGGCGCTGCTCTACGCCGACAACCTCACCGACTCGATGGCCAAGGCGATCTCCGAGACCGAGCGGCGCCGGGTCATCCAGCACGCCTACAACGAACGCCACGGCATCACCCCCACCCCCGCCGGCAAGCGGGCGGGCAATGCGATCCTCTCCTTCCTGGAGCTCTCCCGCCGGCTCACCGACGACCAGCTGGAGGTGGCGGCCGAGCAGGCCGAGCAGAACGAGGTGCCCCTCGATGCCCTGCCCGAGCTGATCACCCAGCTGGAGGACAAGATGAAGGCGGCGGCCAAGAGCCTGGAGTTCGAGGAGGCCGCCAACCTGAGGGACCGGATCAAGAACCTGCGCCACAAGCTGGTGGGCCGGCCCGCGGCCTAGGGCACCCACCGCCGCTGCGGCCTAGAGCGCCCGCCGATCCAGGGCTTCGGCCAGGCGGTTGGCGGCGGCCGCCAGTTCGGCCTGGGGATCGGGCCCGGCATCGGCGGCCTTGATCTCCTCCTGGCGTTTCATCGCCTCGATGGCCCGCACGATCAGGAACACCACGAAGGCGATCACCAGGAAGTTGATCAGGGCCACGATCACCGTGCCGGCGGGCCAGGCACTGATCGAATCCACCTGCGCCGCCTTCAGGGCCGGCTCCAGCAGGTTGGTCATCACCAGGCTGACGATGGCATCCACCACCTTGCCGAAGGCACCACCGATGACGACGGCCACCGCAAGATCGACCACATTGCCCTTGTTGATGAACGCCTTGAAGTCGCTCAGAAAGGAGGTGGCGGCGCGCCGGGCCATGGGATTCTTGCGTGAATGTCGTCCTTCCTACTTCACGGCTGGAGGTCCCCGTCGGCGTCCTGCGGACCATTGGTTCGCTGATGGAAGCCGATCAGGGCGGCGGCGGAGATCGGAGGGGACAGGAGGAAGCCCTGGGCGGCCTGGACCCCCGCCTGCATCAGCACCTGGAGTTGCTGGTCCGTCTCGACCCCTTCGGCGATGACCATCAGCCGGGACGAGCGGATCAGGGCGGTGAGTCCGTCCAGCCACTCAGGATTGGGCGTCTCCGGGGTGATCATGGCCAGCATCTCGCGATCCACCTTGATGATGTCGAAGGGGCAACGGCCGAGGATGGCGAGATTGGCGCCCCGCAGCAGGCTGACGTCATCGAGCGCCATCTTGATGCCGAGTTGCTGGGCCTGGAACATGCCCGCCAGGCCCAGGGCATCGGGAAGCCCCCGCTCGGTGACCTCCAGAATCAGCTGGGGAATCATGTCGGCCAGGCCGGATTTCATCGCGGCGTAATAGACCCCGCCCCGTCCGGTGATCTCCGGTGGAACGTTGAGACTGAGATGCACGTCGGCATGGCGCCGTAACCAGTCCTTGAGTTCCGCCGCCGCAGTCTCGATCACCCAGTAGGTGAGCACACCCGCGGCGGGGGTGGACTCCAGGGACGGGATGAACTCTCCGGGCATCACCAGAGAGCCATCGGCCCGCCGCCAGCGGATCAGGGCTTCGGCTCCGATGCAGCGGAGATCCGGGAGGGACAGGATCGGCAGATACTCGAGAAAAAACTCACCCTTCGCCAGGCCCTCCGCGATCTCCTCGGGTCGGATCATGAGAATCTCCGTCCCATGGGAAAGGTGATGGTTCGAAAGAGATTGAACCCTAATCCAGACATCAGGGAGCTCCGATGGGTTCCAGGCGCAGCAGCTGGCCATCGCCGGCCCCGTCGGTGAGCACATAAAGGAATCCATCCGGTCCCTGGCGCACGTCCCGCACCCGGGCGCCGATCGGAATCTCCTGCTGGGGTGTCACCGATCCCTCCGGATCCAGGCGCAGCCGATGCACCTGCCGCGACACCAGTCCGCCGGCGAAGAGATCACCGCGCCAGCCCGGATAGCGATCGCCGTCGTAGACCGCCAGGCCGGAGGGGGCGATGGCGGGCGTCCAGACGAGAACCGGATCCCGCAGGCCCGGGGCGCTGGTGGCCGGTGCGATCGGCGGGCCGAAGTACTCGCGGCTGTGGGTTACCCGCGGCCAGCCGTAGTTCACGCCGGCCTCGATCCGGTTGAGCTCGTCGCCATCGCGGGCGCCGTGTTCGCTGGCCCAGACCCGGCCCGTTCGCTGATCGAGGGCCAGCCCCTGGATGTTGCGGTGCCCGAGGCTCCAGAGTCCCGGCAGGGCACCAGGCTTGGCGGCGAAGGGGGTGCCCCTGGCGGCGCTGCCGTCCGCGTTCAGGCGCAGCACCTTGCCCAGGGCGCTGCCCGGGTTCTGGGCCTGGGTGCGGATCGGCTGCCCCTCCAGTTCGATCGGAGGATTGCCCCCGTCCCCGATGGCCAGCAGCAGGGTGCCATCCGGGAGCCAGAGCAGGCGGGAGCCGAAGTGCTGGGCGCCGCTCTTGCGCTGCGGCACCGCGTACAGCACCTGCACATCGCTGAGGGCGCGGCCGTCGAAGCGGGCCCGGGCCAGCCGGGTGTGGTTGGCCTCGGCGCTGCCGGCCGCATAGGTGAGATAGATCCAGCGGTTGGTGGCGAAGTCGGGATGGACGGCCACGTCCAGCAGGCCCCCCTGGCCGGCGGCCAGCACCTCCGGCACGCCGCGGATCGGCTCGGCCTGCAGCACACCGCCCCGCACCAGGCGCAGCCGGCCCGGCCGCTCCGTGATCAGCAGGTCGCCGCCCGGCAGCCAGGCCACGGCCCAGGGGTGCTCGAGGCCGCCCACCACCGGCACACTGCGCACCGGGGCGGAGACGGCTGCGGGCTGGCAGCTGGCCAGGGCCGGCAGCAGCAGGACCCCGGCGAGCCCGTTCAGGAATGGTGGACGGCGACGGGCCATGGCTGGGGGGACAGCTCCAGAAGCACCAGATCGCGCAGGTCGTGGAGCAGGGAGAGCTCGGCGCCGCTGAGCTGACGCGGGCGGGTGTCGATCAGGCACAGCGTGCCCAGGCAGGTGCCGTCCTCGAGGATCAGGGGCGAGCCGGCGTAGAAGCGGATCCGGGGTTCCCCCAGCACCAGGGGATTCTCGGCGAAGCGCTCGTCGAGCCAGGTGTCCGCCACCAGCAGGTCCGAGCGCTGGAGGATCGCATGGGCGCAGAAGGCCAGATCGCGGGAGGTCTGGCAGGTGGCCAGGCCATGGCAGGACTTGAACCACTGCCGCTCGGCATCGATCAGGCTGATCAGGGCGATCGGCACATCGAAGGCGGCTGCGGCGATCCGGGTCAGCCGGTCGAAGCGCTCCTCCCGTTCTGTGTCAAGCAGGCCCAGCTCCGCCAGCCGCCGCAGGCGCCGTTCCTCGTCCTGCGGCGGCCGGGCCCGCTCCCAGCGGCAGGGGGTGCGCAGGCTCCAGGCCCGCAGCCGGGCCCGCAGGAAGCTCTCGGAGACGGGCAGCACCAGCCACTCGCTGACCAGGGGATCGTCGTAGCGGGCCTGCTCCTCCACGGCCGCCAGCATCACGACCGGGGTCTCGGCCAGCCCCGTCGCCGCGGACTCCCGCAGCCGGCGGACCAGCCCGGGGCCATCGCGGACGGGGAGTGCCTGCTCCAGCAGCAGCAGGGACGCCCCGTCGCGCTCGAGACGCTGCTCCAGATCGGCTTCGCCGCCGGCCACATGGAAGGGCAGACCTTCGAGCCGCAGGGCGGTGGTGAGGGCCGCCTCCAGATCCCTGTCCGTCACCCAGACCAGGGCCGGGGGGCCGCCGGGATCGCCACTGAGGGCCCCGGGTCCGGGCGCCTCCCCCGTTTCGGCCCCAGCTTCGGCCGAAGGCGCGCCGGCTGCGGCCTCGGGTGTGCGGGGGGTGGTGCGCAGCACCAGGCCCTCCGAAGCCGCCAGCACCTCGAGGGGGGCGCCCCGCTCGGCCAGATCGGCGCGCACACCAGCCAGGATCAGGTCGATGGTCGCGTCGTTGCGCAGCGGGTCGTGGTGGGTGAGCACCAGCCGGGCCACCCCGGCCTCCTCGCAGATGCGCACCGCGTACTCCACCGAGCTGTGGCCCCAGCCGAGCTTGGCCGGGAACTCCAGGGCCGTGTACTGGGCGTCGTGGATCACCAGGTCGGCCCCCTCGATGAACTCGGCGTAGTGCAGGTCCTGGCCGGAGAGCGGACCGATGCCGCTGGCCAGTTCGGGCGCGTGGGGTTCGTGGTCGCAGCAGTAGATGACCGTGGCCCCGTCCGCCTGGAGCCGGTAGGCCAGGGTGAGGGCGGGATGGTTGAGCAGGTGGGTCGTGATCGTCACGTCCCCGATCCGGAAGGTGCCCTCGTGCAGGTCGTGGTAGCGGATCGTGGCGGCGAACTGCTCGAGGGTGACGGGGAAGTAGGCGTGCTGCATCTGGCCGGAGAGCACGCTGCGCAGGCTTCCCGAGAGGCCGCTGGGGCCGAAGACGTCCCAGGTGTGGCCAGGGGCGAAGAAGGGGGCGAAGAAGGGAAAGCCCTGGATGTGGTCCCAGTGGGTGTGGCTGATCAGCAGCGAGCCTTCGATGCCGTCGGGCCGCTCCTGCATCAGGGCCTGCCCCAGGCCGTGGGCGCCGGTGCCGCAGTCGATCACCAGCAGGGTGCCGGCGTCGGAGCGGACCTCGACGCAGGAGGTGTTGCCGCCGAAGCGGAAGGTGTCCGGGCCGGGCTTGGCGATCGAACCGCGGGTTCCCCAGAACCGAACCAACATGCCCCGACCCTGGCGCGGCCCCAAGCCTAGGGAGCTTCTGTCCCCTGGGCCGCATGCCGAGTCGCGCCACCGAGGCCGAAGGCCTGGTGCACCGCCTGCAGGGCGCGCACCCCATCGGCCTCCGCCACCACGCAGCTGGTGCGGATCTCGCTGGTGGCGATCAGGGAGATGTTGATGCCCGCATCGGCCAGGGAACGGAACATCCGCGCCGCCGTGCCGGCGGTGCAGGCCATCCCGGCTCCCACGGCGCTGACCCTGGCGATGGCCGGGCCTTCTTCGAAGCAGGCGCCGTCCCACTGGCGCAGGATCGGGGCCAGGGCCCGCTCGGCCCCCGGCCGGTCGTCGCGCCGCAGGGTGAAGCTCATGTCCCGCCGCCGGTCCTCCGGCCCGCCGTGGGTGCGCTCCGACTGCACGATGGCGTCGAGGCTGATGCCCGCATCGGCCAGGGCCCGGCAGATGGCCGCGGCCGCCCCCGGCCGGTCGGGCACCCGCCGCACCGACACCTGCACCTGGTCGCGGTCGAGGGCCACGCCCCGCACCGCCGGATCCCCCAGGTGGCAGGGGGGCGGATCGTGGCGGAGCTGCTGGTCGGCGAGCTCGAAGGCCTCGCCGGCGGCCCGCAGGGCCCGGGCGCCCAGCTGGCCATCCACCACGCAGCTCACCTTCACCTCGCTGGTGGCGATCAGGCGCAGATTGATGCCGAGGCGGGCCATGGTGTCGAACAGGCGGGCCGCCACGCCCGGGCGGCCCAGGATGCCGGCCCCGGCGATGCTCAGCTTGGCCATGCCCGCCTCGGCCGAGAGCATGGCCCCATCGGCCCCCATGGCCGCCAGCACCTCCTGGCACACCTGGTGGGCGCGCTCCATCTCCGACGCCGCCAGGGTGAAGGCGATGTCGTTGCTGGCGCCCTCGTGGATCGCCTGGACGATCAGGTCCACGTTCAGACCGGCGCCGCCGAGGGCCTCGAACAGGGTGGCGGCCACCCCCGGTCGGTCGGGCACGTGGGAGAGGGCCAGCACGGCCTGGTCGGCCTCGAGCTCCGCCCCGTCGACGGGCCGGCCCAGCTCCAGCCCCTCACTGCCGATCGGCCGGGCCGGACCGCTGGTCAGCCGGGTGCCGGGGGCCTGGCTCCAGCTGGAGCGAACCGTCAGGGGCACCCCGTAGTTGCGGGCGATCTCCACGGCCCGGGGGTGGAGCACCGCGGCTCCAAGGCTGGCCAGTTCCAGCATCTCGTCGCAGCTGACGCTGTCCATCAGCTGGGCATCGCTCACCTTGCGGGGGTCGGTGGTCAGCACCCCGGGCACGTCGGTGTAGATCTCGCAGCCGTCGGCGCCGAGGGCGGCCGCCAGCGCCACCGCGGAGGTGTCGGAACCGCCGCGGCCCAGGGTGGTGATCTCCGGGGTGCCGGCGTGGCCGCTGCTGGTGCCCTGGAAGCCGGCCACCACCACCACATGGCCGTCCTCCAGCAGGCGGCGCAGCCGTTCGGTGCGCACCTCCAGGATCCGGGCCCGGCCATGGGCCGATTCGGTGATGATCCCGGCCTGGGTGCCGGTCATCGAGACGGCGGGCACGCCTTCGGCATGGAGGGCCATCGACAGCAGGGCGATCGACACCTGCTCGCCCGTGGCCAGCAGCATGTCCATCTCCCGGCGGGGGGGATCGCTGCAGAGGCTGGCGGCCATGCCGGTCAGCTGGTCGGTGGTGTGACCCATGGCCGACACGACCACCACCAGCTCGTGGCCCTCCTCGCGGCTGGCGGCGATGCGGCGGGCGACCGCCCGGATCCGCTCGGTGTCCGCCACCGAGGTCCCCCCGAACTTCTGAATCAACAGGGCCATTCCCGCGTTGCCGGCGCATCCGGGCCGATTATCGACGCGGGGCGCTCCCGGGCTGCGCCAGGGCGGCCAGCAGGAAGCCGTCCCGGAAGGCGTCGCCGGGGTCGGCGCCGCGCTTGAGGGCGGCCTCCACGTCGAGCAGGCGGCGCAGCAGGGCCAGCAGTTGCTCGGGGCTGCGGCCGCGGATCTGCTTGCGCATCACGTAGATCCGCTTGGGATTGCCGATCCCCGCCGCTTTGGCGATCACGGCCACGTCCTGCTCGCCGCTGCGCTCCAGCAGGCACACCCACAGCCAGCCCCGGATCTGGCTGGCCAGGGCCGCCACGATGCGCAGGGCGGGCTCGCCCACCTCCAGCAGGGCCTCCACCAGGGCGATCGCCTCGGCCGGGTGCTGGGCCAGCAGGGCGTCGCCCACGGCCAGGCTGCTGGTGACCTGGCCGCCGATCAGGGCGGCCACCGCCTCGGCGGTGATCGGCCCACCACGGCCGCTGCCACCGCCGCCGGCGTGGAGCGCCAGCTTCTCCAGCTCGCTGGCGAGCCGCATCCCGTCGCTGCCGATCGCCTCGGCCAGGGCCTCGGCCGCCGCCGGCGCCAGGGTCAGGCCCCGGGCCCGGGCGGCGCTCTCCACCCGTTCGATCTGACCGGCCCCATCCCAGATCGGCGGCAGGGTGAAGGACTGCTCCTCGGCCAGGGTCCGCAGGCGCTTGGTGGTGCGCAGCCGGGCGTCGGGCTTGCCGTCGCTGACCAGGAACAGGTGGCAGTCGTCCGGGATCAGCGCGACTGAGGCCTCCAGCTGGGCCGCCAGCTCCGCCGGGCAGGCCTGGCAGAAGGGGCTGCGCTGCAGCACCACCACCCGGGCCCCGGCGCCGAAGGGGGAGGTGCGGGCCTCCTCGAGGGCCCGGGCCGCCTGGACGGCATCGGCCCCATCCAGCCGGCTGAGGTTGATCGAAGCCCAGGCGGGATCCACCAGGGCCTCGATCCGGTCCGCCAGGGCCCGTTGGCGGGCGGCCTCGTCGTCGCCCCAGTAGAGGTGGATCGGCATCAGGGCAGGGGCGGCCCCGCCGGCAGGGGCAGGGAGGCGAGCAGGCGGGGGTCCCGGCTGATCATCGCCGTGGCCCCGCCATGCAGGGCCGAGGCCAGCTCCAGGGCGCCATCGGGCCCCAGGGCCGGCCCGGTGCCGGGCCGCTGCAGGCGTGCCGCCGCCAGGGCGACCTGGGGCGTGAGGCTCACCAGGGTCCAGGCCGCAGGATCGCTGAACACGGCTTCGTAGCGGGCCGCCAGGGTCTCGTCCCCCCGGAGCAGCGGCCCCTCCACCAGCGTCCTCAGGGTGGCCATGCTCAGGACCCCGCGCCAGTGGCCGGCGGCGATCGCGGCGATCAGGGGCTCGTGCCGGCGGCTGGAGGCATCGCCGCGCAGCCAGGGAATCAGCACCGTGGCGTCGATGGCCACGGCCGATCCGAGGGCCAGTGCGCCGGCGCCTTTGAGGGGCTGGGGCGGCCAAGGTTGGCTCGGCGGGAGCGGGTCCGGCCAGCAGTCGCGGCCGCTGCCGTTGAGGGCGATCAGGGCCTGCCGCTGGGGACGGTGGCGACGCCAGAGCGGCACCAGGGCCGCCACCGGGTGGCCGTGGCGCGAGATCAGGGTCTCCTCGCCCCCGTGGGCACGATCAAGCAGCTCGGGGAAACGCTTCCTGGCCTCCAGGACGCCGAGGGTGTCCATGGTGTTGGCGGCCGAATTCGAGTTCTGTACACAATGTACAGGTTTTGATTTGGCTCGGCAGAGGCCCCCGCCCACCGGGAGTACGGCCAGGGCGCATCTCGTAGCCTCGCCGCTTACCGTCCCGGTGCCCCCATGCCGCGCCAGGCGAGCAAAAGCTTCGAGGCCTCCCTCGACCATCCGATCTTCCGGGAGAGTGTGCGCCGCATCCGCGCCTGGCTGGGGCCCACCGGCCTGGAGGGGGTGGAGCAGGAGGTGCTCGAGCGCCTGGTCCACAGCAGCGGCGACCTGGCCCTGGCGCCGGATCTGCGTATTGGGCCGGGGGCCTGCGCCGCCGGCCTCAACGCCCTGGCGGCCGGCGCGCCGATCCTCACCGACACGGCGATGGCCGCGGCGGCCGTGGCGCCCATGGCCCGGCGCACCTTCGCCAATCCGGTCCTTTCCGTGCTGGCCTGGGCCCCCGCCGTCGCCCCCGCCGGCGGCACCCGGGCGGCGGCGGGCATGGAGCGGGCCTTGGTGGAGCACCCGGGCGCGGTGGTGCTGGTGGGCAGCGCCCCCACGGCCCTGGAGCGGCTGCTGGAGCTGGTGGAGGCCGGAACCATCGCCGCCCCGGCCCTGGTGATCGGCATGCCGGTGGGGTTCGTGGGGGTGGCCGAGAGCAAGCGCCATCTCGCCGCCAGTGCCCTCCCCCAGATCCGCCTGGAGGGCAGCAAGGGCGGCGCCGGACTGGTGGGCGCCGCCGCCAATGCCCTGCTGCGGCGGGCCTGGCTGGATCAGGCCGCTCTGGGTCCCCCCTGAAGTCCCACCGCCACATGGCTGTTGGCCTCGATGCGGCCCAGCACCTGGCGGGCCCGCAGCACCACTGAGGCGGGAACGCCCGCCAGCCGGGCCGCCTCGATGCCGTAGCTGCGGCTGGCGCCTCCCCGGCAGACCCGGTGCAGGAACACCAGGTCGTTGCCGGTCTCCTCCACCAGCACCTGGGCGTTGCCGACGTTGGGCAGCAGCTCGGCGAGCTCGTTGAGCTCGTGGTAGTGGGTGGCGAAGATCGTGCGGGCGCCGATGCCCTCGGCCAGGTGTTCCGCCACGGCCCAGGCGATCGAGAGGCCGTCGAAGGTGGCCGTGCCCCGGCCGATCTCGTCGAGCAGCACCAGGGAGCGGGGGCTGGCGTGGTGAAGGATGTTGGCGGTCTCGGCCATCTCCACCATGAAGGTGGACTGGCCGCTGGCCAGGTCGTCCACCGCCCCCACCCGGGTGAAGATGCGGTCGGCGATGCCGAGGCGGGCGGAGCGGGCCGGGATCCAGCTGCCGATCTGGGCCATCAGCTGCAGCAGGCCGCTCTGGCGCAGATAGCAGCTCTTGCCGCTGGCATTGGGGCCCGTGAGCACGATCAGGTCCGGCGCCGGTGCTCCGTCGGCCTCCGGAGACCCCAGCTGCAGGTCGTTGGCGGTGAAGGACGCATCGACCAGCAGCTGCTCCACCACCGGATGGCGCCCCGCCTCGATCACCAGCTCGCGGCCCTCGCTGAGTTCGGGCCGGCAGTAGCCGCCGGTGGCCGCCACCTCCGCCAGGGAGGCCAGGGCATCGAGTTCCGCCACCCGCCGGGCGGCCGCCCGCACCGGCCCGGCCGCCTCCCCCACCCGGCGGCGCAGGTCGCAGAAGAGGTCGTATTCCCGCTGGCAGGCCCGGGCCCGCAGCTGCAGGATCCTGCCCTCGCGTCCCTTGAGCTCCGGGGTGACGAAGCGCTCCTCGTTGGCCAGGGTCTGGCGGCGGATCCAGTGGTCCGGAACGGCCGCGGCCCGGGCACGGCTCACGGCCAGGAAGTAGCCGAAGGTGCGGTGGTACTGGAGGCGCAGGTTGGGGTTGCCGCTGGCCCGCCGTTCGATCGCCTCCTGCCGGGAGAGCCAGGCCTCCTGGTCGTCGAGCTGGTTGCGCAGGCCGTCGAGCACGGGATCGACCCCGTCATGGAGCAGCCCGCCTTCACTCAGCGACAGGGGCGGCGTGTCGACCAGGTGGTGGCGCACCTCCTCGGCCAGGGCGGCCAGCTCGGGCCAGGGACCTTTCAGGGCCGCCAGGGGGCCGCTGCGGCAGGGGGCCACCAGGGCCGCCAGGCGGGGCAGCCGCTCGAGGCCGTCGGCCAGGGACACCAGGTCGCGGGCGGAGGCACTGCCGGCGCCGGCCCGCCCCGCCAGCCGCTCCAGATCCCCCATGGGGCGCAGCAGCCGGCGCAGCCCCAGCCGCAGGGGCCGCTGCTCCACCAGCTCACTCACCGCCTCCTGCCGCTCCAGGATCGCGGCGCGATCCACCAGGGGGGCCTCGATCCAGCGGCGCAGGCAGCGGCCCCCCATGGCGGTGGCGGTGCGGTCGAGGGCCCAGAGCAGGGAGCCCTGCAGGGCGCCGCCCAGCTGGGTGCGGGTGAGCTCCAGGTTGCGGCGGGTCTGGGCGTCGAGCACCAGCTGGTCGCCGGCGTGCCAGAGCCGGGGCATCTCCAGCGGGATGGCCGCAGGTTCGGCCTGGGTGGTGTCCAGGTAGGCCAGCAGGCCCCCGGCGGCCCGCAGCGCCAGGGGCGCCTCCCCCAGCCCCAGGCCATCGAGGCTGGCCAGGCGGAAGCGGCGGCGCAGCAGGGCGTCGGCTTCGGTGGCGTCGAAGGGGGTGCGGGCCAGGGGGGTGAGCCGCAGACCCTCGGGGCACCAGGCGGGCGCCTCCGCCGGGCCGGGCCACACCACCTCGGCGGGCTCCAGCTGCAGCAGCTCCTGATGCAGGCTGCCGCTGCCCGTGCGCTCGGTCACCCGGAACTCGCCGGTGCTGACGTCGGCGACGGCCAGACCCCAGCGGCCCGCTGCGCTGCCGTCCCCGTCGAGGACCACGGCGCAGAGCCAGTTGTTGCGGCGGGCCGCCAGCATGCCCTCCTCCAGCACCGTGCCGGGGGTGAGCACCCGGGTGATGCCGCGGCGCAGCAGGGCCCCCTTGGCGGGGGTGGCCTCCAGCTGGTCGCAGAGGGCCACGCTGAGGCCGCGGCGCACCAGGTCGGCGCAGTAGCGCTCGGCGGCGTGGTGGGGGATGCCCGCCATCGGCACCCGGCCCAGGGCCTTGCCGGCGTCCTTGCCGGTGAGGGTGAGCTCGAGCAGACGCGAGAGCAGGATCGCGTCCTCGAAGAAGAACTCGTAGAAGTCGCCGAGGCGGTAGAGCAGCACCCGGTCCGGATGGGCCGCCTTCAGCTCCACGTAGTGCCGCAGCACCGGCGTGAGCGCCTCCGGGTCCACCAGGGAATGGTGGTGCCAGCGGGGCAGGTCGCCATCGGGCTCCGGGTCGGCGTCGCCGGGCGGCGTCGGGGCGCCGCTGGCGTCGCCACCGCCCGGGTCACCGGCCTGCTCGCCGTCGCCCTCGGTGCCGGTGGCCGTGGCCGCTGGCCGCTGCCGTCGGGGGCGGGGCCGGGCGCTGGCGTCGGCCAGCAGGGCCTGGTCGTCCGGGGCGTCCCCATCCGACTCCGACGCTGAAGCCGACTCCGGCGCCAGCACGGTGGGCTCGGGCGTGCCCCCGAACAGGTCCCCCTGCAGGGCCGGATCGTCCGCGAGCGTGAGCTGCTGCTGGACTTCCCTGGCCATGGGTCCGCCGTCAGGAGCGTCCCGATCGTAAGGGGATCGGGTCGGGGGGCTGGCCTGGGTGGCCCTGGTGCTGCTCAACTGGGGCATGAGCTTCTTCATGGTCTGACCCCTTGACGGTTTTCGAAGGTCGCTTCACCGATGTCGCCGGTCTGCGGATCGGCCTGGTGATCGCCCGCTTCAACGATCTGGTGACCGGCAAGCTGCTCAGCGGCTGCCTCGATTCCCTCTCCCGCCACGGCATCGACGTCAGCCCCGAGAGCACCCAGCTCGACGTGGCCTGGGTGCCGGGCAGCTTCGAGATTCCCCTGGTGGCCCAGCGGCTGGCCGCCAGCGGTCGCTACCAGGTGGTCATCACCCTGGGGGCGGTGATCCGGGGCGACACCCCCCACTTCGACGTGGTGGTGGCCGAGGTGAGCAAGGGGGTGGCCGCCGTGGCCCGCGACACCGGCGTGCCGGTGATCTTCGGGGTGCTCACCACCGACACCCTGCAGCAGGCCCTCGAGCGGGCCGGCATCAAGAGCAACCTGGGCTGGAGCTACGGCCTCCAGGCCCTGGAGATGGGCAGCCTGATGGCCGCACTGCCGCAGCCGACGCCATGAACCGCAAGGGACTGATCCTGGCGGGGGGCAGCGGCACGCGCCTGGCCCCCCTCACCACCGCCGTCAGCAAGCAGCTGGTGCCGGTGTACGACAAGCCGATGATCTACTACCCGCTCAGCACCCTGATGCTGGCGGGCATCCGCGAGGTGCTGGTGATCACCACCCCCACCGACCAGCCGGCCTTTGAGCGGTTGCTCGGAGACGGATCTGGCTGGGGCATGGAGATCCGCTATGCGGTGCAGCCCAGCCCCGATGGGCTGGCCCAGGCGTTCCTGATCGGCGCCGAGTTCCTCGACGGCGCACCGGCGGCCCTGGTGCTGGGGGACAACCTGTTCCATGGCCACGACCTGATCCCCCAGCTGCAGGGGGCCAATGGCGAGCGGCCCGGGGCCACCGTGTTCGCCTACCCGGTGAGCGATCCGGAGCGCTACGGGGTGGTGGAGTTCAGCGGCGATGGCCGGGTGCTGAGCATCGAGGAGAAGCCGCCCCAGCCGCGCAGCCGCTATGCGGTCACGGGCCTGTACTTCTACGACCACACGGTGGTGGAGCGGGCCCGGCAGGTGCGTCCCTCGCCGCGGGGCGAGCTGGAGATCACCGACCTCAACCAGCTCTACCTCGATGAGGGCCTGCTGCGGGTGGAGCTGATGGGCCGCGGCATGGCCTGGCTGGACACCGGCACACCCGATTCCCTGCACGAGGCCGCCAGCTACATCCGCACCCTTGAAAAGCGCCAGGGCCTCAAGGTGGGCTGCCCGGAGGAAGTGGCCTGGCGCCTGGGCTGGATCGACCACGGCCAGCTGGAGCGGCTGGCCCTGCCCCTGAAGAAATCCGGCTACGGCGACTACCTGCTGCGCCTGCTGCAGGAGGCCGCCAGCGACCACCAGGCCCTGGAGCCCCAACGATGAACGTTCAGTTCCTGGCCATCGACGGCCCCCTGCTGCTCACCCCGGCGGTCTACGCCGATGAGCGCGGCTGGTTCAGCGAGAGCTGGAACCGGCGCCGCTTCGCCGAGGCCCTCGGCAAGGAGGACGCCGACGCCCCTGAGTTCGTGCAGGACAACCACTCCCGCTCCGTGCAGGGGGTGCTGCGGGGCCTGCATTTCCAGCGGGCGCCGCACCCCCAGGGCAAGCTCGTGCGCTGCACCGTCGGGGAGGTCTTCGATGTGGCCGTCGACCTGCGCCGGGACTCCCCCACCCTGGGCCAGTGGGTGGGCGAGCGGCTCAGCGCCGAGAACCAGCACCAGCTCTGGGTGCCGGTGGGCTTCGCCCATGGCTTCCTGACCCTGAGCCCGGTGGCCGAGGTGCAGTACAAGACCGCCGGCTACTGGAGCCGGGAGTGCGAGCGCTCCCTGGCCTGGAACGACCCGGCCATCGGCATCGACTGGCCCCTGGGGGAGCTGCCGGCGCCCCACCAGCCCCTGCTGGCCCCCAAGGACGCCGCCGCCCCCGGTCTGGGGGCCCTGGCCGCCGCCGGGGATCTGTTCGCGCCCGACAACGTGTGAAGGATGGCTCCGGCGGCGGGCAGGGTCCCGCGCTGCATGGCAGGATCCCCAACGCTGCCTGATCCGGCCCCGAGCCTTCCTGCCCCATGCAGATCCTCAATACCCTCACCGTTCTGGCCCTGGTGGTGATGTCCTTCGCCCTGATCGTGGCGGTGCCGGTGCTCTACGCGAGCACCGAGGACAGCGGCCGCTCCAACCGCCTGATCCTGATCGGCGGCGCCGCCTGGGTGGCCCTGGTGCTGGTCAACTGGGGCATGAGCCTGCTGGTGGTCTGAGGTCGACAGGGTGACGGCGTGACAGCCTCCCCTGATCACCCAGTCCCGCAATATGAGCGTCACTCGCATTCAGCCCAGGCGCCGCTTTTCATTCTTCGAGTGGAAGGAGATCGTTGAGTATCGCGATCTCCTGTATTTCCTGGCTCTTCGCGATATCAAGCTGCGCTATAAGCAGACGAGCCTAGGAGCGGTCTGGGTGATCCTGCAGCCGCTGGTGCCGGCCGTGATCTTTGCCGTGCTGTTCGGCAACTTCGCCCGATTGCCCAGCAATGGTCAGCCCTATCTGCTGATGGTGTTCACGGGCCTGATTCCCTGGGGGCTGTTCAGCAACTCGATCGGCAGGGCCGGCACCAGCTTGGTGGCCAATTCCGGTCTGCTTTCCAAGATCTATTTCCCCCGTCTGATCATTCCTCTGGCCTCGATGGGGTCGGTGGTTGTGGATGGCCTGGTCAGCCTTGGGGTCCTGGTGGTGCTGCTGGCGCTTTTCGGCATCGGCCTGGGCTGGCATCTGCTGGCCGCCCCCTTCTTTCTGCTGGCGGCGTTCCTGATGGGCCTGGGGCTGACGCTGATCGTGGCCTCGCTGAATGTCTATCATCGGGACTTCGGTTATGCGGTGCCGTTTGCCCTGCAGGCCTGGAACTATCTGACACCGATCGTCTATTCCTCTTCGTTGATCCCTGAGCGCTGGCAATTTCTGTATTCGCTCAATCCAACGGTGGGGCTGATTGAAGGATTTCGCTGGTCGGTGCTCGGCGGTGTGCCGATCACCGTCACCATGATGGCGAGCATGCTGTCGGGGCTGGTCGCTTCCCTGGCGATCGGCATGGCCGTGTTCCAGAAGATTGAAAGGGGCTTCGCCGATATCGTATGACTGCGACTTCAGATATTGCCGTCACCGTTCGCTCCCTAGGCAAGTCCTACAAGATTGACCATCTGGGCCTGGCGGAACCCCCAGTCGAGGCCGCCGAGGGTGGCTCCCGGCGTCGTTGGCCCTGGCAGGGCAAGGGGCCGCGGCAGCGGATGAGCAGCGAGATCTTCTGGGCCTTGCGGGATGTGGATTTCGAGGTTCCCCGGGGGAAGGTCTTTGGTGTGATCGGCCGGAACGGGGCGGGCAAGAGCACCCTGCTGAAGATCCTGTCCCGGATCACGGAGCCCACCACCGGCATGGCCGAGATCCGCGGCCGGGTGGGCTCCCTGCTGGAAGTGGGTACCGGTTTTCACCCCGAGCTCAGCGGCCGCGAGAACATCTATCTCAATGGCACGCTGCTGGGAATGCGACGCCGGCAGATTGATCAGGTCTTCGATGCGATCGTTGATTTCGCCGAGGTGCACCGCTTCATCGATACCCCGGTGAAGCGCTATTCCAGTGGCATGTATGTTCGTCTGGCGTTCGCCGTTGCCGCCCACCTGGAGCCGGACATCCTGATCATCGATGAAGTGCTGGCCGTGGGTGATCTTCAGTTTCAGAAGAAGTGCCTCGGCAAGATGAAGGATGTCACCGGCCAGGGTCGAACGGTTCTCTTTGTCAGCCACAGCCTCAGCACGGTCAACAGTCTCTGCGATACGTGCATGTTGCTGGAGAATGGCAGGGTCACCCAGATCGGCCCCACGGAGTCCGTGACGGCCTCCTATTTCGCCAGCAGCGAGGAAACGGCAGGCTCGCTTCTCGATCTCACGGCGGATCCGCCCGGCGACAGGTTTTGCCGCATGGTCGGAGCACGGATGGTGGACCGGTCCGGTGAAAGTGTCAGCTATGCCCATATCGACAGGGAGGTCGGCATCGAGATGACCTACGAGCTCCTGGATCCTTCCACGGGACCGGTGATCCCGAACTTCCATTTTTTCACGGCGGGTCAGTGTGCCTTCATCAGCAGTCCCCTTCCCCAGCCTCCCGCCTCATCGGGACGCCACCAAGCGACGGTCTGGTTGCCGGCAAGATTTCTCAATGAAGGAACCTATTCTGTCAATTTCGCTGCTACCACTCCGATACCCCAGTGTTGTCATTTCCATGTTCAGGATCAGTTCTGCTTTGAGGTGATCGAGGATCTTCATGATGAAGCCCGCCATGGGGCCGTGCATAAAGTCCCTGGGGCTGTCAGGCCGCAGCTGGACTGGAGCATGCGCTGATGGCTCCTGTCTGGCACCCGGGCAGATGTCATGGGAGAATGGAGTTCTGACGTGGATCGGATTTCGATGCGTTCGCTGGTGGCCAGGATCCGGAGGAAGTTGGGTCGTATCGCCGCAGCGTCGGCCAGTCGTCCTCCGTCCTCCAGGAGGCAGGCCATCGAGCGGGTCCAGAAAAGTCCGGGCCGGTTGGTGCCCTGGCTTGATCTCATCGGGCTCGTCAAGGCTGACTTTCCCGACAGCCTCCGCGAACAGGTTCTGTCCCATGATCTGACACGTCGTGGCGTGGTTCTCTGCTTCCAGGAGGAGCTTCAGAATCGAATGGCTGCTGATCTTCTGCAGGCTTCCAAGCGGCTGGATCAGGAGGATGCGGCTTCCGTCTGCGGTGATGTGGCACTTGAGATGATTCGTCTCAAAACCATTGCCCAGTGTCGTGACGCCCATGCAGAAGGCAACTATTACCGAGACGCTGAGCCTTACATCCAGAAGCAGTGGGAAGGAGTGATCTGGCCCATCATCAAGGATCTTGACTTCACTGACGTACTTGAGCTTGCTCCGGGCCATGGCCGCAATACAGAGCATTTACGTAGCCTGGCTGGATCGATCACGCTCATTGATGTGAATCCCAATTGCATCGAGGCCTGCAGGGAGCGGTTCGGTGAGCAGCGTGACGGCTGCAAATTCCGCTACTTCGTTACCGATGGCGATTCCCTCTCAATGGTCGATTCGAGTTCCCAGTCGCTTGTCTATACCTTTGATTCCATGGTTCATTTCGATTCGTCCGTGGTGCGGGCCTATGTCCATGAGATTGCGCGCGTCCTGCGGCCCGGTGGCAGTGCGTTCCTGCACCACTCCAACTACGGGACGGTGGCTCCTAACAGCGACTGGGCCCACAATCCCGGCAACCGCAGCGACATGACCGCCGAGCGGATGCGAGGGTTTGCAGAGGAGGCCGGTCTGGACGTGGCGTTTCAGCGCCTCAGTGGCATCGCCGATGGCTGGGGTCTGGAGGATCTCGACGCCTTCACCGTGCTGCGTCGGCCCGCTCTCGCCTGAGATGGCCGAGACCAGCCACCGCGCCACGGCCCTCGAGGGTGTGGTGGAGATCAGCCGCCGGCCGCATGGCGATCACCGTGGCCGCTTCCTGAATGTCTTCCGGCGAGAGGACTGGAGCCAGCTCTGGGGAGGGGATCGGCCGATCGAGCAGGTCAATCTCAGCCACAACCCAAGCCCCGGAACGCTTCGAGGCCTGCATCTCCAACGGGGGGCGCCTCCGGAGGTCCGATTGGTCACCTGCGTGGTGGGGCGTGTCTGGGACGTGGCCGTTGACCTGCGGCCGGGCTCCGCCACGCGTGGCCACTGGGTGGCGGTGGACCTCAGCGCCGAAGCCGGGAACTCACTGCTGATCCCTACGGGCTGTGCCCATGGGTTTCAGGTGCTGGAGCCTGACAGCACCTTGCTTTACCTTCACGGAGCTCCCTATCGCCCTTCGGAGGAGACCGGTGTGCGATGGGACGATCCCCAACTCGGCATTGACTGGCCGATGCAGCCCAGGGACTTGAGTGAGCGTGACCGGTCGCTGCCCCTGCTGGAGAGCCTGCCGTGACCCACCACTGCCGACACTGCGGGACTCCACTGGAGCATGAAGTCATTGACCTCGGCCATCAGCCGCCCAGCAATGCCTACCTGTGCGAGGCGAAGCTGAGTCTGCCGGAAGTCACCTTTCCCCTGCGCGTGTATGTGTGCTCGAACTGCTGGCTCGTGCAGCTGCCCATGCATGCACCAGCCGATGAGTTGTTCACCGCGGATTATGCCTACTTCTCCAGCACTTCGATCACCTGGTGTCAGCATGCTGAGCGGTTCGTCAAGGCGGCCGTCGATCGACTTTCGCTCGGTCCAGGCAGTCTGGTTGTGGAGGTGGCCAGCAACGATGGCTATCTGCTCCAGTACGTGAAGGCGCAAGGGATTCCGTGCCTCGGCATCGAGCCAACCCGCGCTACGGCGGAGGCTGCGAGAAGCAAAGGTATCGACACACTCGAGAGATTCTTCGGTGGAGATTTTGCCGCCGAGCTGGTGTCCCAGGGTTACAGGGCCGATCTGTTAGTGGCCAACAACGTGCTGGCTCATGTCCCAGATATCAATGACTTCCTGGCGGCAATCTCCCGTGTTCTCAAGCCATCTGGTGTGGCCTCTGTGGAGTTTCCCCACTTGTTGCGATTGCTTGACGGCAACCAGTTCGACACGATCTATCACGAGCACTACAGCTACCTGAGCCTTACGACTCTGCAGCGAATGGCGGAGGATGCCGGGCTGATGGTGCTCGACGCCGAGCAGATCACCACCCACGGCGGCAGCCTGAGGGTATGGCTTGCCCGTAGCGGAGATCCTGCGGCTGCTGCCCAGACGCCGCGGGAACGGCAGGCTGTGGAGGGGGTCCTTGCGGAGGAGTCCACGGCCGGGCTCACGTCCCTGGAGGCTTACGACCGCTGCCAGAAGCGCGCCTTGGAAGCCAAGTTTGCGCTGATGGAGTATCTGCTGGCTGCCCGCCGGTCCGGGAAGCGGGTGCTTGCCTATGGTGCCGCGGCCAAGGGAAATACCCTGCTGAATTTCGCCGGGATCCGCAGCGACCTGCTGGAAGCGGTGGCCGATCTGGCCCCCAGCAAGATTGGAAAATGGCTGCCAGGAAGCCACATTCCCATCATTGATGTTGATGATCTTCTGGAGCGGCAGCCTGATGAGCTCCTTGTGCTTCCATGGAACCTGGCGGGCGAAGTGAAGGCCCAGCTCAGAGGCAGGATCGACGTACCCGTGAAGGTGGCGATCCCCATCCTCTCGGCCATCTGAGTCATGGACGACTTCTCCCCCCCCAGGATTCCCTACACAAGGCCGTCAATCACGGAGCTGGAGGTGGCCTACGCCACGGATGCTGCCCGCAATGGTTGGGGTGAGCATTGCTACGACTATATCGTCCGTTTTGAGGAGGCTTTTCGTCAGCACCTCGGCGTCGGCCATGCCCTTGCTACGAGCAGCTGTACGGGAGCGCTGCACATGGGCTTGCACGCCCTTGGGATCGGCCCTGGAGACGAAGTCATCATGGCGGACACCAACTGGGTGGCCACGGCCGCGCCCATCGTCCATCTGGGGGCCCAGCCGGTCTTCGTCGACATTCTTGCCGATACCTGGTGCCTTGACCCAGATCAGGTGGAAGCGGGGATTACGGCAAGAACCAAGGCGATTGTGGCGGTTCACCTGTACGGCAACCTCTGCGCCATGGATCGGCTTCTGGAGATCGGTGAGCGCTATGGCATCCCTGTGATCGAAGATGCCGCAGAAGCGATTGGCTCCCAGTGGCATGGCAGGCGGGCAGGAAGCCTGGGCCGTTTCGGTGTTTTTTCCTTTCATGGCACCAAGACACTGACCACCGGGGAAGGTGGCATGTTCGTCACCAACGATAGCCAGCTCTACGAACAGGTGCTCACCTTGTCCAACCATGGCCGTGCCAAAGGTGAAACCAGGCAGTTCTGGCCTGAGCGGGTGGGATTCAAGTACAAGATGAGTAACATCCAGGCTGCCATAGGTTGTGCGCAACTAGAGCGAATTGATGAACTCATCAATGAGAAGCGTCAGACGTTCTCCCGCTACCACAAGCTCTTTTCATCTCTCCCTGTCAAGATGAACCCGGAGCCGTCCCACGTGGTCAATGGTTACTGGATGCCGACCATGGTGGTGGATCCTTCGGTGGCCTTTGACCGGGATCAACTGCTGAAGCAGTTTCAGGAGCATGGAATTGATGGTCGTGTCTTTTTCTGGCCTCTAAGTTCCACGTCTGTTCCTGGGCGAAAGGCCTCTTCTCAGCCTTTTCTTTCCGAGACAATCCATATGAGAAGTATTAATCTGCCTAGTTACTCTGGTTTTTCCCAGCAGGACGCAGAGCGTATTCATCAACTCGTGCAACAGCACCTGACGGGATAGGGGGATCCGCCAATCACCTGTTCTGCATTTTTGTTCTCCTTATCACCGACTCTGACCCCATGACGACTGATGACCGACAGCAGTTTGAGCAGTCCAGAGAGCAAAACTGCCTGGCTTTAGGACAGGATCATGAGGCGTTCTCCCATTCGCTTGCGCTGATCACCGAACTTGATCGTTACGACTACTCCTATCTCTGGACGTGGATGGGTGTCCCGATCATCCAGATGCCAGCCGATGTCCTCGCCACACAGGAAGTGATCTGGAACAGCAAGCCCGACATCATTATTGAGACCGGAGTCGCCAGGGGTGGGTCGGTCCTGTTCATGGCCTCGATCCTGGAGATCCTTGGCAATGGCAGGGTCATCGGAGTGGATATCGACATTCGACCGCACAATCGCGAGGCGATTCAGAGCCATCCACTGGCCCACAGGGTGGATCTGATTGAGGGTGGATCGGTTGACATCCCAACCCTTGAGCAGGTGCGTCGTCTGATCCCTGAAGGGGCACGAGTGATGGTGGTGCTTGACAGCGATCACAGCCGCCAGCATGTTCTTGAGGAGTGCCGCGCCTATGGCCCAATGGTGACCAAGGGATGCTATCTGGTGGTTGCCGACACCTTGGTGGGCCATGTGGAGGAGGACCAGGCGCCGAAGAAGCGCTCCAAAATCTGGTACAAGGGAGACGAACCTCTGTCGGCCTTACGGGACTACCTGCAGGAGCAGGATCGCTTCGAGCCGGATCCGGTCCTGAATGGAAAGCTCGTCCTTTCCTCATCCCCCGGTGGCTACCTGCGCTGCCGATCATGACCCTTCAATTGCGTCGGTATATCCCCCACGCCGATGAAGAGGTCCTCAGGGAGCTGCGCACGGACATCCCCTTGCAGCATCGGCTTCTGGCCCATCCTGACCCTGAGGCGACGGTCGATGTCCAGGCCTGGGTCAGCCGAAGAGAAACCATGGGCTGGTTTCGGGTGATCGAGCTGGATGGCCGTAGCACCGCGGGCTTTGTGCAATTGACGGACCGCCATGGTCTGGATCGGTACGCCTGGGTGGGCATTGCCCTGCATCCCCGTTGGCAAGGATCTGGCTGGGGCCGCCGCGCCATGGTGGCCTTGGCGGAAGAGGCGAGAGACCATCTGGGCCTTCGCAAGCTGATGCTGCAGGTGAGGACGGATAATCAGATCGCCCTACACCTTTACGCCTCGATTGGGTATCGGATGGTTGGCCATCTCAAGCAGCATTATTATGATGGGAATCACTACCATGATGTCACGATGATGGAGATGCTTCTGGAGACCGTATGACTACGGTTGTCATCAGTCAGCCCATGTACTACCCCTGGGTCGGCTTCATGGCCCAGATGGCTTTGGCGGATGTTCTGATCTGGCTGGATGATGCTCAGTTCTCCAAGGGCTCGTTTACGAATCGAGTGCAGGTCAGATATGGTCAGACGACCAAGTGGATGACAATCCCTTTGGTGCGTGGCGCATCGTTTCCACGGATCATGGATCTGGGGCTGCCGGGGGAGGAGTTGTTTCTGGCCCATCGCGCCCTGCTGTCACAGAGCTTGAGGGTCCGACCCTATCGGCAGCAGGCCCTCAAGCTCTTCGATGAGACGATGGTCCCCGGGTCCGTGGTTGGTCGGCTGATTGCCAGCGCTGAGATTCCCTGCGAGCGCTGGGGAATTTTGCCAGCCAGGAGGATGAGATCCTCAGCCATGGGTGTGGAGGGCACCTCCTGGAACCGTGTGCTCAGCTTGGTGCAGGCGGTTGGAGGAACGCGTTACGTAACGGGTCATGGAGCCGCTGCTTACCTTTGCCATGAGGCTTTTGAGGCTGCGTCCATTGGGGTGGAGTATATGGTTTATGATCCAGTTCCGTGGGATCAGGGTGATGTCTTCTTTACACCTTACGTTGCCAATCTCGACCTCTATTCTTCCGTCGATCCCTCGGTTGCCTTGCAGCATCTTCGCCCAGCCACTGTCGGTTGGAGAGAGCATCTAAGGAGATTGGAATGTCGTTAGTCACGGACCTGGAGATAGACGCGTTTCGGGATAGTGGAATTCTGCTCCTCAAGGGGTTCTACGATCAATCAATCCAAGTCGCCCCGATTCTTGAAGGAATCAGAGTCATCATAGAACTCTTGTGTTTCAAGTACCAGGTTGACGCCCCCACGCAGACTGCTGATCTCGCCATGACCGAGGGGTTCATGGCCCTGATCCGGCGTGATCGTGCCTACGGCGGAGAAGTGTATGACGCGGTCAAGCAGATCCCGGAGTTCATGCAGCTTGTCAGCGACATGCGGAATTCATGCTTGTTTCGTGAACTTCGCTCAGGATCCATACCCGGACTGGCTGCTGGCGGCTATGGCATTCGCATCGATTGTCCAGGTGAGTCCACATTCCGTGCTCCTTGGCATCAGGAGTTTCCTGCCCAGTTGCGCAGTCTTGATGGCATTGTCTATTGGACACCCCTTGTCTCGATCCGACCATCGCTGGGCCCGGTAGAGGTCTGTATCGGATCCCATCGTGAAGGCATCGTTCCTGTCCATACAGCGTCGGACTCTGCTCAGCAGGGGGCCTACGCCCTTCGCCTTGTCGGTGAGGAGGATCGGCTGGCAAAGTACCAGCGTCAATCTCCGCTTACGGAACCCGGAGATCTGCTGCTGATGGACTTTCTCACACTGCATCAGTCCGGCGAGAATGTCGATGCCTATCCTCGATGGTCGATCCAATTCCGTTACTTCAACTTTGCGAATCCATTAGGAGTGAAGATCAGCTGGAAGGGCTCGTTTGCGGGTGGCCAAGACTTCCGTGCTATTCTTGATCAAGCAGAAGTCGCGATCTGAAAGCAATATGATGACCCAGTGTCGTATTTGTGGCGCAACTCTCTCGCCCCCTGACTACTCTGCCGCTGCGCCAGCGATCACTTCGATCTCCACCCATCTCGTGATTCCCACCCAGACCTATATCTGTCGAATCTGTGGTCATGGACAATCTCCAGACTTGCCAAAGATTCAAGAGTTCTATGACACGCAGTATCGTATTTCGTTGCAATCGGATCAACACGACCAACTCTATGAGGTCCGTGACGGCCAGCCTGTCTTTCGTACACAGCGGCAAGCCGAGATGCTGGGGGCCATTGGTCTGCCCCTGAATGCACGGGTACTCGACTTTGGTGCCGCAAAAGGAACAACTCTGCGGACCTTCCTGGAGTCAAGGCCCGATCTGCGTCCATCCATCTTTGATGTCAGTGATGATTACATCGGCTTCTGGCAGGGCTGGGTCCCCGCGTCCGAACAGGCAACCCATTGTCTTCCTGCAGAGTGGCAAGGTCGCTTTGACCTCGTCACGGCCCATTTTGTGCTTGAGCATGTTGTCGATCCCATCGGAACACTGAAGTGTCTTGCTGAATTGTTGGCTCCTGGTGGCACGGTGTTTTTCACGGTTCCCGATCCTCTGAGCAACACGGGTGACTTTCTGGTGGTGGATCATGTCAACCATTTCACGGCCTCGAGCCTGATGCGGACATGTGAGCTTGCTGGCCTTGTCGCGCATACGCTCTCCCGTGAGCTGTTCCGTGGTGCCTACGTTGTCATTGCGGAGCGAGCGGTGGTTTCTGCCTCGTCCAGTGGTGGTCTACGGACTGATGTTGGTTCAGACATCACTCAAGCCATTGATGCTCTGGCTTTCTGGTCCAAGGCTCTGGGTTCCCTTGACGCTGATCAGCACGTTGAGGCACATGTACCGACAGCGATTTATGGTGCTGGCTTTTACGGTGCATTGATCACCTCGCGGCTTCATCAGAAACCGCTCTGCTTTCTGGATCGAAACAAGTACCTCCAAGGCCAGGACTATCTCGGTGTTGCTGTCCTTGCGCCTGAGGATTGCCCTGACTCGATTCGGAGGATCTATCCTGGCCTGAATCCACTCCATGCCAGAGCCATCCTCGCGGATGCAGAGACCTGGAAGCCGCCAGCCGCAAAGATCCACTATCTAGCTGATCAATGACCGTGGGTGGTGATCACGGCTGCAACGCCATTGCTGAGGTCTTTCTGTGATGTCTGGACTGACTCTGTCGTCGCCGTCTAAATGAACCAGACTCCTTTGGTGACTGTTGGAATGCCGACGTACAACAGGCCTCAAGAGCTTGAGCGATCTCTCGCCATGATTCGCGCACAGTCTTATCAAAACCTTGATATTGTTGTCTCAGACAATGCCTCTCCCGATCCCAGTGTTTCACGGCTTGTGTTGGCAAAGTCGCAGCAAGACCCGCGCATCAGGTATTTCCGCCAAGATTCGAATATCGGCCCAAGTGCGAATTTTGTTTTTGTTCTGCGTAAGGCCAAGGGCTCTTTTTTTATGTGGGCAGCAGATGATGATGAATGGCACCCATCATTTATCGAAAAGCTGTTGCAGGCTTTGCTGAGAAATTCTTCCTGCGGCTTGGCTTTCTGCGACTTTGATGTTCGCTACCCCGATGGAACAGCATGCCTTTCCTATGGTTCGTTCTATCAGGCCTATGAGGACTTTCTTCGCGACACCGGTCCCGGCCGTGTTTCTTCTTATGCCCTTCAGGCTCCTGAACGAGGCAAGGCCAACCTGATTTACGGACTTTTCCGACGCGAGGCTTTGATTGACGACTCCGTCGACAGTTACTTTCATTCGAAAGCATGGGGGGCTGACATGCTTTTCGTGTGCGACGTTCTATCGCGATGGTCATTCAGCCTTGTCCCTGACAAGCTGTATTCGGTAGGCATTCCGTTTCCAGCTCCCGTGCCTGCCGTTGTCGATCAAGCCGTTCCCATAACCCATCGCCCTCGGCGCCAGTGGGGATTGGCGATGAGCCACCTGCAATACTTCGCAACCTATTTGCGAATTATGGTACTGGCGCCCGGTTCCAGTCCGTCGTTGATCGTGAAGTTTCTCTACCGCCTGTTGCCGCTGTCTCTCCGCTGGCTGAAGCAGGATCTCACGGTTCATTGAACGGTGGATCAGTTCCTTCTGTTTCATGCCTCCTGGTGCCTGAACACGCAACAGGATTCACATGGTGTCCGTCATCCCTGAGGAATCTCATGCAGACGGAGGCTGGCAGCGGAGGTAGTAACATCAGCTATAGGAAGCCCCCAGCGGAATACATGGCGCTACTGGATCAGCACGCAAGCAATATCGTTTCCCAGAATGGCGAGGATGGCATTCTCGCAGAGATCTTTCGGCGTATCGAGCCTCGATCAAGGAGGTGTGTGGAATTTGGTGCCTGGGACGGCAAGCATCTGAGCAACACGTGGGCGCTTTGGCACGAGTCGGGTTGGTCTGCCGTGCTCATCGAAGGTGACCGTGAGCGATTCCTGCAACTTGAGCAGTCAATCACCAGCTTTCCCTCGGTGACAGCTGTCCATGCGTTCGTCGCGGCCACTGGTCCCAACACCTTGGACAGACTGCTGAGCAGGGAGGGGGTGTCCCCTGATGGTGTGGATCTTCTGTCGATTGATATTGATGGCGACGATTATCATGTCTGGTCATCCCTGACCACGTATAGACCCAGGGTCGTTGTCGTTGAATACAATCCAACGATCCCGCCTGAGCTTGATCTTGTGCAGCGACAGGGGGAGTATTTCGGCGCCTCCGCAGCCGCATTGACGCGCCTGGCCAGGGAGAAGGGCTATGGACTGGCAGCTTGCACGGCCACCAATTGCATCTATGTACATCGGGATGACTTTGCCGCCCTCGGCATCCCTGAGCTCGACCTGTGCACTGGTTTTGACAGGAGCCAGTTGTGTTATGTCATCAACGCCTATGACGGCCGAACGTTTCTGGCGACCAAGCCTGTCTACTCGCGTCCTTTGCCGCTGGCCTCTTTTGCCTATTGGTGGGAGAGGTTGAGGCAGAATCTCCTCGCTGCGGCCGGTGAGACGATCCTTCCGGTTGAGGATTTGCAGCCCGTCAGCCTGGTGCTGGAGTCGACCCTGCGGCGCCGCAGCCTCAAGGACCGTGTGATGGCCACCTTGTCCCGGACGATCACCATGTCCTCGGATCACATCGTGTCCCTTGTGACGGCCCTGCCCCCGTATCGGCTGGTTGGGCGCCTCGTTCAGGCCCTGCAGCGGCGGGCGATGGACCGCGAACTGATCAGGGCCTGGCGGCACTCGGGCAGTCCGGTCCCGCCACCCCATCTCTACAAGCAGAAGCTGCTGACCAGCTATGCCTCTCGCTACCGACTTTCAACGCTGGTGGAAACAGGAACCTATCTTGGTGACATGGTCTTTTCTCTGCGCAAGCGCTTTAAGACCATCATTTCCATCGAGCTCAGCTCTGAGCTCTGTGCGCGGGCCCAGCAGCGCCTCCGAGAGTTCCCCCATGTCTCCATTATCGAAGGGGACAGCTCCGAGGTTCTTCCCGACATTCTTGATGGCTTGAAGGTTCCTACGCTCTTCTGGCTTGACGGCCATTACTCGGCTGGAAATACGGCACTCGGCGAGCGTGAAACACCCGTGTCTGCAGAGATGGAAGCCATCCTCAACCATCCGGTTCCCGGCCATGTCGTGCTGATCGATGATGCCCGCAACTTTGATGGCACCCACGATTACCCCACGCTCTCCTCGCTCAGGGATTATGTCCACGGGGCCTATCCTAAGGCTGATTTCTCCGTGAAGGACGACGTCATCCGCATCGTGCTCTGAGGTAGGACATTGGCTGATCCCCTCGTTTCCGTCCTGCTTCCTGTCTATAACTGCGAGCGTTATCTAGCCGACGCTATCGATAGCATCCTTTCCCAGACCTTCTGTGACTTCGAGTTCATCATCATTGACGATGGGTCCACGGACCGATCTTCTGAGGTGATGGCTGGCTTCAGGGATCAGCGGATCAGGATCATCCAGCAAGAGAATTGCGGGCTGGCCGCCACACTCAATCGAGGCATTGGTCTTGCCACCGGCAAGTACATCGCTCGCCAGGACCAGGACGACCTCTCCTACCCCGAGCGTCTGGGTCAACAGGTCGACTTCATGGAGGCCCATCCTGATTGTGTGTTGCTCGGTACCTGGGCACAGATCATGGAGATTGACCGTGCCGTCAATCGCTTCCACCGCCATCCGGTCGATGAAGCGGAGCTTCGGTATCTGATGTTGTTCAACAACCCGTTCGTCCACAGCTCCGTCATGCTGCGCCGGACCGCACTTGCCCAAGTCGGTGGTTACACGACGGACCCGGAGCGGCAGCCTCCGGAGGACTTCGAGCTCTGGTCACGCCTTGCCCGTGCGGGAGGGATCGCCAACCTCGGCGAGGTTCTGCTCGCCTACAGGGAGATCCCCGGCAGCATGTCGCGCGTCGGTCCGGCCCCATTCCGCCGTCGCCTGATCACGATCTGTTCAGAGAACCTTGCGGCCGCCTCGGGCCTTTCCGCTGACGATCCCGATATCCGGGCCATCGCGGCCCTCACCCACGGGGGGGTGGAGGAGGTTTCCACCCGTCCCGATTTCTCCCGGATGCAGTCCATCCTCCTGGGCGCCATTCAGGCCTCGGCGGCCGAGTCCCTCGCCGCGTCCCTGCGCCAGGATGCGCTGGCCCGCGTCCAGGCGATGCAGGCCGGCTGGATGGTGCGGGAGTCACCGGCCTATGACCTCCTGCACAGGTCGGGACCCTTCCGGGCTCTCGCCAAGCGCCTCTGGCGCCTGGCGCAACGGCTCAGGGGGCCCCAATGAAGACCATCGTCATCGGCGGTGCCGGGTTCATCGGTTCCCTGGTCAGCCAGGCTCTGATCGCCTCCGGCCGGGAGGTGACCGTCGTGGGACGGCGTCCCCCAGGTGCCCACACGGCCGCCCTGGCTTGCGCTTATCGCTGTGCCGATCTCGGTAACCGGGCCCAGATGCGGGAGATCCTCGAGCCGGGCTGTGAAGTGATCGACCTGGCCTATGCCACCGTCCCCAAGACCAGCTACGGCGACCCCGTCTTCGATCTGCTCGCCAATCTGCCCGGCAGCGTCGGCTTGCTTGAGGAGGCGATGGCCGTGGGGGTCCGCCGTCTGCTGCTCGTTTCCTCCGGGGGCACGGTCTACGGCCCCCCTTGCACCCTGCCGATTCCGGAATCCCACCCGACGGCCCCCATCAGCCCCTACGGCATCACCAAGCTGACCATCGATCACTACGCCCTGATGTTCCATCACACTCGCGACCTGCCGGTGGTGGTGGTGCGGCCGGCCAATGCCTACGGCGTCCAGCAGCGTTCCCGGACCGGCCAGGGTTTCCTCGCCGCAGCCATCGACGCCATCATTTCGCGACGCGAGATCGAGATCTATGGTGATGCCGGAACCATCCGCGACTACATTCACGTCAGTGATGTGGCCAGCGGCATTCTTGCGGCCCTGGACTTCGGGAAAGATGGTGAAATCTATAACCTGGGCACCGGCATCGGCGCCAGCAATCTCGATGTGATCGCCCTGCTTCGCCCGTTGGCCGAGGCGGCCGGACACACCATCCAGGTTCGCCATCTGCCCTCACGGCGATTCGATGTGGAGGCCAATGTGCTGGATGCCCGGAAGCTTTGCTCCGCCTGCGGATGGCGTCCGGATGTATCTCTCCAGCGTGGTCTCGCAGAGATGTGGGATCATGCCCTGATGGCGTCCTCCACCATCTGAGGACTCCCCCTGCCCGCCCGATTCACAACCATGGGACTCCTTACTCGGCTGCTGGATCTGCGTGGGTCCTCCGCCGAACGTTCGACATCCCTGGATCCCTTCCTCAGCACCGCCAATCCCTCCCGCAATCCTGCCTGTGGGGAGTTTGAGGTGGACGGCTGGGTCACCTCCGCGTTCGTGGCCCGCACCCTGGTTCCCGTCGTCGGCGTCCATCCCTTCCCCCTCCAGGAACTGATGCTGATGACGGCGACGGTGTGTCGCTTCCAGCCCTCCCTGATCTTCGAATGGGGCACCAACATCGGCAAATCGGCGCGGATCTTCCATGAAATCGCCCAGTATTTCCATATCCCCACCACCATCCATTCCTGCGATCTCCCCGACGATGTCGACCACGTGGAACACCCCCACGCCCAGCGGGGCGCCATGGTGCGTGGCCTGGAGGGTGTCCAGCTGCACCAGGGAGACGGCCTGACCACCTCCCTGGGCCTCTGGGAGCGGGCGGGGCGTCCCCCTTCTCCCCTCTTCTTCCTCGATGGCGACCACAGCCACGCCAGCGTCAGGCGTGAGATCGACGGGATCCTGGCGGCCGTCCCCGACCCGGTGCTGCTGCTGCACGACACCTTCCTCCAGTCCCCCCAGTCCGGCTACAACGTCGGGCCCCGCCAGGCCGTCGAGGAGTCCCTGGCCGCTTACCCCGGCCGCTTCCAGGCGGTGCATTCCGGGCTCAGCCTGCCGGGCATGACCCTGCTTTACTCCACCGCCCCGGCAGCGGCGTAGGTTCGCCCCAGCCCCGCCGGCCCATGAAGATCCTCCATACGGTCGAGTCCTATCTGCCGGCCCGCCATGGCATGTCGGAGGTGGTGCGGCAGATCTCCGAGCGGCTGGTGGCCCGGGGCCACGACGTCACCGTCGCCACCCGCTCCGACCCGGCCCGCACCGGCGACAGCATCGAGGGGGTGAAGGTCAGGGGCTTCGATGTGCAGGGGAAGAGTGCGGTGGGGGTCTGGGGGGATGTCTCCGGCTACCAGCGTTACCTGCTCGGCTCCGATGCCGACGTCATCGTCAATTTCGCGGCGCAGCAGTGGGCCACCGATCTGATGCTGCCGCTGCTGCCCTAGCTGAAGGCCCGCAAGGTGTTTGTCCCCACAGGGTTCTCCGCCCTGGGCGACCCCACCTTCGCCGGCTACTTCGCCGCCATGGGCGAATGGATGCGCAGCTATGACACCTGTGTCTTTCTTTCGGACTCCTACCGCGACATCGATTTCGCCCGCCGTGAGGGTGTCGATCGCATCGCCATCATTCCCAACGGGGCGGCGGCGGAGGAGTTCGTCCGTCCCCGGGATCCCGCCCTGCGGGCCCGGCTCGGCATCCCCGAAGACGATCTCCTGATCCTGCATGTCTCCGGCTACCTGTCGGTGGCCAAGGGGCAGGCCGAGGCCCTCGAGATCTTCTCCCGCTCCCAGCTGCGCCAGGCCACCCTGCTGCTGGTCAGCCCGGATTTCTCCCAGTCCCTGGCCCGTTCCCTGACGCCGCGGCAGCTGGCCCGGGGCCTTTACCACCTGCTGCGGGGCAAGGGGCTCCGGGCCCTCGCCTTCCCCACCCAGCTGCAGGTGATGAAGCGCCTCAACCGGCGTCGCAACGCGGCGGCCGGCCGCCAGGTCCTCGGCCATGCCCTCTCCCGCGAGGACACGGTGAGCGCCTTCCTCGAGGCCGACCTGCTGCTGTTCCCCTCCTGGATCGAGTGCTCCCCCCTGGTGCTGTTCGAAGCGGCCGCCTCCCACACGCCGTTCCTGGTCACGCCGGTGGGTAATGCGGCCGAGATCATCGCCTGGACCGGGGGAGGCGAGCTGCTGCCCGGCGAGCGCAGTGACGACCGGGAAGGCAGTGTGCGGGCCGATGTGGCCGCCGGAACCCAGCGGCTGGAGGCCCTGGTGGCCGATGCTCCCGGCCGCCGCCGGATGGCCGACTCCGCCCACCGGGCCTGGCAGGCCCACTTCACCTGGGAGCGGATCGCCGACCAGTACGAACGGCTGTACCGCTCCCTTCTGGATGGTGAGGCGATCCACGACCAGTTCCCGGCTCCCCCCCAGCTCTGATGCGCCTCCTCACCCTGATCTTCTCCAAGGATCGGCCGCTGCAGCTGCAGGCGACCCTGGCCTCGTTCGCCCTGCACTGCCGGGAGGCGGCGCAGACGCCGATCACGGTGCTCTACCGGGCCAGCTCTGAGCCGTTCTCCCGCGGGTACGCCCAGCTGCGGGCGGAGTTCCAGGGCCGGCTCCTGATCGACTGGGTGGAGGAGCGCTCCTTTCGCCACGATCTGCTGGCCTGCCTGCGGCAACCACCGGCCCCGTCCCGCTGGCGCCGGATCCTGGATCGGCTGCGGCTGCGCTCCTGGCGTCCGCGCTGTGACCAGCTGCTGTTTCTCGTCGATGACAACATCTTCGTGCGGCCCTTTTCGCTGGGATCGATCGTGGAGGCCCTGGAGCAGCAGCCCTCCGTCATCGGCTTCTCCCTGCGCGTCGGCCGCAACACCACGCGCTGCTATTCGATGAACTGTGCCCAGCCGCTGCCGGATTTCCAGCCGGTGGCTTCGGGTCTGCGCTTTCGCTGGGTGGGCCAGACCGGCGACTTCGGCTACCCGGTCGAGGTGTCCAGTTCCGTCTACCGCCTCGCCGATCTGATCGGCCTGCTGCGGACGCTCCCCTACACCAACCCCAACCGCCTGGAACAGGTGCTCTCCTCCTCCAGTTCCCTCTTCGCCCTGGGCAAGCCTGACCTGCTCTGCTTCGAGCAGTCGGTGGCCTTCTGCGCACCCATCAACAAGGTGCAGACGATCCTCGACAACCGGGCCGGCGCCTCGGATGACTACTCCAGCGAGGCCCTGCTCGAACGCTTCCTCGCGGGGCAGCGGGTGGATGTGGCGGCCCTGAAGGATTTCGTTCCCCGGGCCGCCCACGAGGAGATCGAGCTTCCCCTGCAGTCCGCTTCGGCGCTGTGACCGCGCCCATCGCGACCCTGCTCTGCATGAAGGGGGACACCCCTGCGGCCCTGGCCCTGCGGGCCATCCGCAGCACGGCCGCCAGCCTGGCCCCCGGCGATGTCCTCTACCTGCGGGTGGATGGGGGGACCCTCAGCGATCCAGAGCTGTTCCGTGCCGCCGCCGCCCCCGCCCGGCTGGTGCTCCGGGAGGCCGCCGAGGGACGGGGGCTGGCCCACGGCCTCAACCAGCTGGTGGAGGAGGTGCTGCGCGACCCCGCTATCGGCCTGATCGCGCGGATGGATGCCGACGACGAATCCCTTCCCGGAAGGATGGAGCGCCAGCGCCGGTTCCTGGCGGAGCACCGGCAGGTCGACATCCTTGGCACGGCCTGCCACGAGGTCGATGAGCACGGCGCCTATCTGCAGCTCAAGCGCATGCCCCTGAGCCACCGGGCGATTGTGGCCACCTTGCCGCGCAGCAACCCCCTGAACCACCCCACGGTGATGCTGCGGCGCCGTGTCTTTGAATCCGGCCTGCGGTACCGGGAGGATGTGAAACGCACCGAGGACTATCACCTCTGGATCTCGGCGGCGGGATCGGGTTTCGTGTTCGCGAACCTGGCGGAACCGCTGCTGAACTTCCAGCGGGATTCCGGGTTCTTCGGGCGCCGTGGTGGCTGGCGGCAGGCCTGGGCCGACCTGCATGTGCGGATCCGGGCGATGCGGGAGCTGCGGTTGTTTTCAGCGCCCAACCTGCTGTGGGCCATGGCGGCCTTCGGCCTGCGCCTCCTGCCGGCGGTCCTGCAGAAATGGCTCTACCTCCGGCTGCGGTAACCGTGCCGGTTCTGCTGTCGCCAGGCCCAGCCATCACGGCAGATGTCCTCCAGATTGCGGGTGGTGGACCAGCCCAGCAGCTGCTGCGCCGCGGTTGAATCGGCCACACTCTCCGCCACATCGCCGGGCCTGCGGGGCGCGAATTCGTAGGCCACCGGAGCGCCGTTGATCCGCTCGAAGGCCTCGATCATTTCGAGCACGGAGTGTCCCTGACCGCTGCCGAGATTCAGGGTGAGGATCTGTTCGTCCGTCGTCAGGAGCAGATCCAGGGCCTGCCTGTGGCCCTCGGCCAGATCCATCACATGGATGAAGTCACGGATGCCGGTGCCATCGGGTGTGGGCCAGTCGGAGCCGAAGATCTGCACGTGGGACCGGAGTCCCATGGCCACCTGGGTGATCAGGGGGAACAGGTTGGAGGGCACCCCGTTGGGGTCTTCGCCGATGCGTCCGCTGGGGTGCGCTCCCACGGGGTTGAAGTAGCGCAGCCTGGCCATCCGCCAACCCGGTTCGCTGGCGGCCGTGTCGGCCAGCATCCGCTCCACCGCCGCCTTGGTCTGTCCGTAGGGATTCGCCGGCTGGACACAGGCGCTCTCAGGGATCGGCAGCTCCTGCGGGCAGCCGTAGAGCGCGGCGGTGCTGCTGAAAACGATCGTCCGGCAGCCGTGGCGCCGCATCGCCTCGAGCAGGCAGCGGGTGCCTTCGACGTTCACGTGCCAGTAGCTCAGCGGCTCCTGGATCGAGTCACCCACGGCCTTGAGGCCGGCGAAATGCAGCACGGCCGCCACGTCCCCGCCGCCGCTGGCGCGGAACGCCCCATCGAGGGCCTCCGGGCTTCGGATGTCACCGTTGATGAAGCGCAGCAGGCGATCACCCGTGGCGGTTTCCCAGGCCTGATGCACGCCGTCCTGATCAACAGCGTGCCGGCAGGGGCTGAGCTGGCAGAGTTCCGCCACCCGGTGGAGCGCTTCGACGCTGCTGTTATGCAGGTTGTCGATGACAACCACGTCGTGGCCGGCACCGATCATCACCAGACAGGTGTGACTGCCAATGAAGCCAGCCCCTCCAGTGATCAGTACAGTCGCCAAGGACCATGACCAAGGGTTGGTGATCCTACGCGGTTAGGGGCCGTCCATCCCGTGAGACTCAAGGAAGAGCCTTGAACCGGGCCATGGAGCCCCGGGGGTGCACATCCGGCTGGGCGCCCCTGGCTCTGACGAGCAGGCGAATCGTCTTGATCAGGATCAGTGTGTCCAGCATCAGACTGGCATTGCGCAGGTAATAGAGGTCGTAGCTGAGTTTCATCCTGCTGTCCTCGATGCTGGCGCCATAGGGATAGCAAACCTGCGCCCATCCGCTAAGTCCGGGACGCACCCAGTGGCGCACGCGATAGTGCTGGATCTGTTGCTCCAGCGTGTCTTCGATTTCGGGACGCTCCGGCCTCGGGCCGATCAGGCTCATTTCACCCTTCAGCACGGCAATCAGCTGGGGAAGTTCATCGATGCGCAGCCGTCTCAGCAGCTTTCCCACCCGCGTGACGCGGGGGTCGTCGCGGCAGGCCCAGCGGGCACCCCGTGCCTCCGCTTCCTCGCACATGGTCCTCAGCTTCCAGACTTCGATGGCCTCCCCGTAGAGACCTGTCCTGACCTGGCGGTAGAGGATCCCCCCGCCACCCTCGAGACGGATCGCCAGGGCGGAGACCAGCAGCACCGGCGCCGTGATGATCAACAGCAGGCTGGCGACGACCACGTCCCCCATGCGTTTGAGCCGCCATCCCCAACGGTTGGGCTGCAGTTCGAAGCCGTCGGCCTGCAGCAGCCAGCGGCTCGAGAACAGCTCCGGCGGGACCCGCTGGAGGTGGTGCTCGGCCCAGATGACGAGGCTGCAGACACTGGCGCCCCGTTCGCGCCGCGCCAGCAGTTTCTGCAGCAGGACGTCACTCAGTTCGGCCGCCTCGCTCACGGCGATGCCGTCCACCGTCAGCAGGATGGTCTCGAACGCCGGCTCCAGGGCACGGCAGTCGTAGTAGTGGAGATCCAGCTGGGTGTGGCCGCCGTCCCGTTCGAGCTCGCGCCGCACCACCGTCAGTTCCGCCGTCTCCCCCACCAGCAGCCAGGCCTGGCGGCGGCTCAGCAGCCGGGTGACGACCAGCTGCGCCGTTCCCGAGGCCAGCGTGACCGCCGCCAGCAGGGGGAGGATGAAGTTCCGGAACGTCCGCGGATCCTCCACCTTCAGGCCCCAGTTGAGACCCACGACGACGACGGCGAGCACCAGCAGGGCGACCACGGCGGTCGCGCCCAGCCGTCGCCGCTGGGAATCCCGCTGGCCCTGGTCAGGCTTGGAGTAGCGCCCCAGCAGGTAGGACGTTCCCACCCAGAGCAGGGTCAGGCCCACGATCGAGCCGGTGATGCCGGCCCAGCGGTCGAACCGCTGCAGGAACAGGCTGTTGTAGGTCCCCAGCAGCAGCAGGGTGTCGAACAGGGCCAGCCCCAGCAGCAGCCGTCGCTGTCTCAGCCAGGGAGTCCGCCACCACATGCCTTGCCGCCACCGCCACCGCCCGACTTTATGGGCGCTGTCGCCGCCCTTCCCCGGCCGCCGGATCCGCGCCCGGCGTCCCCATTTGACCGAGGGGCCCCCCATGGGGCATGCTTCGATCCGGCCAAGGGGCCGAACTGCGGATGTAGCTCAGTGGTAGAGCATCTCCTTGCCAAGGAGAGGGTCGAGAGTTCGAATCTCTTCATCCGCTTGTCTGTTTCAGCATCAGCCGCTGGCTGTCCACCCGGCTGAAGCCCAGCTTCTCGTAGAAGCCCTCGCCTGTGGTGGTCATCAGGTAGACCCGCTCGGCCGCCGCCACCTCCGGGCTGGCCAGCAGCGTCTCGACGATCCGCCGGCCGACCCCCCGGCCCTGCTGGTCCTCGGCCACCACCACGTCCCACAACACGGCGCGGAACACCCCGTCACTGGTGGCACGGCCGAAGCCCACCAGGGTTCCCGCCTGCCAGGCGCTCACCACCACCTGGCTGCCGCCGAGCATCCGCCCCAGCTGGGCGGGCCGGCGGCCGGTGGCCCAGAAGCTGTGGCCATCGAGCAGGGTGCGGAGAGCCGCCATCCGCCAGCGCAGGCGCAGCTTCAGCCGGCCGTGGCGGACCAGCCGGATCGGGATGGCGGAGGGGGCCTCGGGCCTGGGGGGGGCGCTGCTCAACGGACCGGGGTGGGGCGCATCAGCTGCGAATCCTGCTCGGCGGCCGGTGCCGGAGGGCCCTGCAGGTGCGGATCCCCGGCGAAGGAGACGCCGAAAACCCTTGCGGCAGCACGATTCTTCGCTCTCGGCCACGGTTTTGCGATGGTAGGGTAAGAAACTACGGACAGGCCCTTTCCATGCTCAAGCTGCTGCTGGGTGATCCCAATGCCCGCAAGCTGAAGCGTTACCAGCCGTTGGTGTCCGACATCAATCTGCTGGAGGAGGAGATCGAGCCCCTCAGCGACGAGGAGCTGAGGGGCCTGACGGCCGAGTTCCGCCAGAAGCTGGACAAGCCCGAGACGGCGGCCCGCCGCAAGGCCCTGCTGGATGAGCTGCTGCCCCAGGCCTTCGCCGTGGTGCGGGAGGCGGGCAAGCGGGTGCTGGGCATGCGCCACTTCGACGTGCAGCTGATCGGCGGCATGGTGCTGCACAACGGCCAGATCGCCGAGATGAAGACCGGCGAGGGCAAGACCCTGGTGGCTACCCTGCCGGCCTACCTCAACGCCCTCACCGGCCGCGGGGTGCACGTGGTCACGGTCAACGACTACCTGGCGCGCCGCGACGCCGAGTGGATGGGCCAGATCCACCGCTTCCTGGGGCTGAGCGTCGGCCTGATCCAGCAGGACATGAGCCCGCCGGAGCGGCGCCGCAACTACGCCTGCGACATCACCTACGCCACCAACTCCGAGCTGGGCTTCGACTACCTGCGCGACAACATGGCGAGTGACATCGCCGAGGTGGTGCAGCGCGAGTTCCAGTACTGCATCATCGACGAGGTGGATTCGATCCTCGTCGACGAGGCCCGCACCCCCCTGATCATCTCCGGCCAGATCGAGCGGCCCCAGGAGAAATACATGCAGGCGGCCCGGATCGCCGCCGAGCTGCAGCGCGCCGCCGAGATGGGCAAGGACGGCATCGATCCCGAGGGCGACTACGAGGTCGATGAGAAGCAGCGCAACGTCACCCTCACCGACGAGGGCTACCAGAAGGCCGAACAGCTGCTCGGCGTCCAGGACCTCTTCAACCCCCAGGACCCCTGGGCCCACTTCATCAACAACGCCCTCAAGGCCAAGGAGCTGTTCGTCAAGGACGTCAACTACATCGTGCGCGACTCCGACGCGGTGATCGTCGACGAGTTCACAGGCCGGGTGATGCCGGGGCGCCGCTGGAGCGACGGCCTGCACCAGGCGATCGAGGCCAAGGAGTCCCTGCCGATCCAGCCCGAGACCCAGACCCTCGCCAGCATCACCTACCAGAACTTCTTCCTGCTCTACCCCCGCCTCGCCGGCATGACCGGCACCGCCAAGACCGAGGAAGTGGAGTTCGAGAAGACCTACAAGCTGGAAGTGGCCGTGGTGCCCACCAACCGGGTCCGCTCCCGCGCCGACTGGCCCGATCAGGTCTATAAGACCGAAACGGCCAAGTGGCAGGCCGTGGCCGCCGAGACCGCCCAGGTGCACAAGAGCGGCCGTCCCGTGCTGGTGGGCACCACCAGCGTCGAGAAGTCGGAACATCTCTCCACCCTGCTGCAGGAGCAGGACATCCCCCACAACCTGCTCAACGCCAAGCCGGAGAACGTGGAGCGGGAGGCCGAGATCGTGGCCCAGGCGGGCCGGGCCGGTGCCGTCACCATCGCCACCAACATGGCCGGCCGCGGCACCGACATCATCCTGGGGGGCAACAGCGATTACATGGCCCGCCTCAAGCTGCGGGAAGTGCTGCTGCCGCGGCTGGTGCGCCCCGAGGAGGGTCACCGTCCCCCTGTGCCCCTGCAGCGCTCCACCGAGGCGCCGGCCGGCTTCGGCGGCGCCGTGGCCCCCAGCTCCAGGCCGGCCAGTGAGGCCCGCGCCATCGGCAACCTCTATCCCTGCAGCCTCTCCGAAGACACGGAGAAGGCCCTGTCCGGCTTCTCCCGCGAGCTGGTGGCGGCCTGGGGCGACCGCACCCTCACCGTGCTCGAACTCGAGGACCGCATCGCCCAGGCGGCCGAGAAGGCCCCCACCGACGATCCCCAGATCCAGCGGCTGCGGGAACTGATCGCCCAGGTGCGTGCCGAGTACGACGTGGTGGTCAAGCAGGAGGAGGCCCAGGTCCGCACCGCCGGTGGCCTGCACGTGATCGGCACCGAGCGCCACGAGTCGCGCCGCGTCGACAACCAGCTGCGCGGCCGGGCCGGTCGCCAGGGCGACCCGGGCAGCACCCGCTTCTTCCTCTCCCTGGAGGACAACCTGCTGCGCATCTTCGGCGGCGACCGGGTGGCGGGCCTGATGAACGCCTTCCGGGTCGAGGAGGACATGCCGATCGAATCGGGCATGCTGACGCGCTCCCTGGAGGGGGCCCAGAAGAAGGTGGAGACGTACTACTACGACATGCGCAAGCAGGTGTTCGAGTACGACGAGGTGATGAACAACCAGCGCAAGGCGGTGTACACCGAGCGGCGCCGGGTGCTGGAGGGAAGGGAGCTCAAGCAGCAGGTGATCGGCTACGGCGAGCGCACCATCGACGACATCGTCGAGGCCTACGTGAACCCGGATCTGCCGCCCGAGGAGTGGGATCTCACCCGCCTCGTGGAGAAGGTCAAGGAGTTCATCTACCTGCTGGCGGACCTCTCCCCCGACCAGGTGAGCGGCCTGTCGATGGAGGAGCTCAAGGCCTTCCTGCAGGAGCAGATGCGCAATGCCTACGACATCAAGGAGGGGCAGATCGAGCAGATGCGGCCGGGCCTGATGCGGGAGGCGGAGCGCTTCTTCATCCTTCAGCAGATCGACACTCTCTGGCGCGAGCACCTGCAGGCCATGGAGGCCCTGCGGGAATCGGTGGGCCTGCGGGGCTACGGCCAGAAGGATCCCTTGATCGAATACAAGAACGAGGGCTACGACATGTTCCTGGAGATGATGACCCAGATGCGCCGCAACGTGATCTATTCGATGTTCATGTTCCAGCCCCAGGTGCCGCAGGCCGTCACGGCCTGAAGGTCAGCAAGGATAGAATTTCTATCTCTTCTACCCTGGCGGCGCCATGGGCATGAACATCAAGGATCCTGAGGTGCATGCCATGGCACGCGAGTTGGCTGCCCGCCGGTCCACCACCGTGACCAATGCGGTGCGACAAGCCCTCAGCGCCGAGCTTGAGCGTAGCCAGCACGGAGAGGAAGAGATGGCCAGTGCGGTCGCAGCTCGGCATGCCCGACTTCAGGAACTTTTGCAGCGATTTCGCCAGATTCAGTGGCCGGAGGGCGTGACCAGCAAGGAGTTTCAGGACGAGCTCTATGACGATCAGGGGTTGCCGGTGTGATGGTGGTGGACACCTCTGCTTTGATGCGAACCAGCTGCGCTGGGCCTTGCATGGTTGGCAGTACTACGGCAAGGGTCGCCACCGGGCAGGCCTGAACTTCGGGGATTGCTTCAGCTATGGGCTGGCCATGGCTCTGGATCGGCCTCTGTTGTTCAAGGGCGACGACTTCTCCCAAACCGACGTCAAAGTGGCCGTGTTCTGAAGGCGCTCCGCAGCTTCAGTTTTGGATCTCTGGGTTGTCACCCAGGAACTCAAGGATCTCCCGGTCGCGCAGGTTCTGGGCCGTGCCGCTGCAGGGCTCCTTCAGGGGCCGGCCGGCGGCCACCTCCTGCAGGCAGGCCTGCAGCCGGTTGACGTCGTTCTCCAGGCTGTCGATCCGCTCCATCAGGTTGCGGATCACCGAGGCCTCCGCATCCGGCAGGGCGGAGTGGGCCAGGGGATCGATGCGGGCACCGGCCTGGTGGATCACCCGGCCGGGGATGCCCACCACGGTGCTGTCGGCCCCCACGTTGCGCAGCAGCACCGAGCCGGCGCCGATGCGGGTGTTGGTGCCCACGGTGATCGCCCCGAGCACCTTGGCGCCCGCCCCCACCACCACGTTGTCCATCAGGGTGGGGTGGCGCTTGCCGTGCTCCTTGCCCGTGCCCCCGAGGGTCACGCCCTGGTACAGGAGGCAGTTGTCGCCGATGACGCTGGTCTCGCCGATGACCACGCCCATGCCATGGTCGATGAAGACGCCCCGGCCGATCCGGGCCCCCGGGTGGATCTCCACGCCGGTGAACAGTCGGCCCAGCTGGCTCATCAGCCGGGGGATCAGGGGCAGTCCCATCCGCCAGAGGCGGTGGCTGACGCGGTGCAGCTCCAGGGCGTGGAAGCCCGGGTAGCAAAGGAGGATCTCCAGGGTGCCCCTGGCGGCCGGATCCCTCTGCCGGATGATGGCCAGGTCGGCCCGGAGTGCATCGAGCATGGATTCCCGCCGTCAGGCCGCCAGGAGGCCGATCTCCTTGCGCAGTTGGTCAATGGTGGCGCTGCCAAGGTAGCTCTGCGCACAGTGCACCATCGGCAGGCGCATCAGCTGGGCGCGGTTCTGGCGCAGGGTCTGCTCCACCAGGGGCAGGCTGGGCTTGTCGCAGATCACGTGGCTGGAGGCCCGCAGCAGGGCCAGGAGGCGGCTGCTGGTGTCGGGATTGGCCGTCATCACCAGCAGTTCGTTGCCCCGCATGCTGTGCAGGATCACCTCGGCGGCCCGCAGGATCCCGGGGCTGATGCTCACCAGGCCCACGCAGCTGCCGGGGCGCAGCTCCTTGAGCATGCCCAGCTCGTGGCCGAAGTCGTTGAGGTCGACCGGCACGGCCCGCACACCGTGCACCTTGGCGATCTGCTCCACCTCCTGCAGGAAGTAGCGGCTGGTGACCACCGTGCCCTTGCTGGAGGTCTCCAGCACCGACTCCAGCTCCTCGATCGGCACCACCTCGACGGGCACCTCCAGGCTGGGCTTGAGTTCCTCGGCGATCAGGATCGAGGCGCCGATGTCTTCGCGGGAGGTGCTCACCAGCACCCGGGCGCCGCAGCGCAGCCGCCAGTCGATCTCGCGGGTGAGCAGCTCCCGGGCCTGCTGCAGGGTGCAGCCGGCGTTGAGCAGGCCGTCGACGCTCTGGCGCACCTCCCGGTCGATGTCCGGCAGGGCCTTGCTGCGCAGGCCCGGCGGCGGCTTGATCTCGCGCGGGTTCTGCTGGTCGCGCACATAGATACCCGACCCGGCCATCGCCTCCACCACGCCGTCGGTCTCGAGCTGGCGGTAGACCTTGCTGATCGTGTTGCGGTGCAGGCCGGTCTGCATGGCCAGCTGGCGCGTACTCGGCAGACGGTGGCCCGGTGGGTAGTGCCGGGCGGCGATGGCGAAGCAGATCTGGTTGTACAGCTGGGTCGACGCCGGGATGTCGCTCTCCTGCTGAATGTGAAAACGCACGCCGGTGTGGCCAAGGTGTCCTTGGCCGCCACCCTACGGAGCTTTGGGGCCCGTGACAATTCCCTCGTTGGCATACGACCATGTGCCGGTTGCCCTGTGCCGGTTTGTCCCCCTCCGATTGCGTCGCCTCCTGGCAGTCGATCGACCCCCGCCGCCCGGACCAGGTGCCGCTGCGCTGTTGGTGGGCCCGGCCCGCCGACGGGCCGCCCCGCGCCGGTGTGCTGGTGCTGCCGGAGGTGTTCGGCCTCAACGGCTGGATCCGGGGCGTGACGGAGCGACTGGCGGCGGCGGGCTACGCGGCGCTGGCGGTACCCCTGTTCGCCCGCACCGCCCCCGATCTGGAGCTGGACTACGGCCCCGATGAGCTGGCCCTCGGGCGCAGCCACAAGGAGCGCACCCGCACCGACCAGCTGCTCGCCGATGTGGGCCTGGCCGCCGCGTGGCTGCAGCAGCAGCTGCCCCCCGCGGCCGCCGCCGGAGGCCTGGGGTGCGTGGGCTTCTGCTTCGGCGGCCACGTCGCCCTGCTCGCGGCCAGCCTGCCGGCGGTGGCCGCCACGGTGGATTTCTACGGGGCCGGCGTGGCCGCGGGCCGTCCTGGGGGTGGCCCGCCCAGCCTCGAGCTGGTGCCGACGATCGGCGGCACCCTGCTGTGCATCTGCGGCCGGGAGGATCCCCTGATCCCGGCCGCCGACGTGGCGGCGATCGAAACGGCCCTGGCCGCGGCGAACGCCGCCCGGGCTGCGGTCAATGCCTCCACGGGGCTCCACCGGCTGGTGCTGCTGGAGGGGGGCCACGGTTTCATGTGCGCGGCCCGCTCCGACCACCACCCCGCCTCGGCGGCGGCCGGTTGGTCGCTGCTGCTGGACGCGTTTGAGAGCCAGCTGGGGCCCGACAGGCACCGGGCGGGAGGCTGAAAACGTGCTCCGCCAGGAGAGCGAGGGGGGCTCAGCCGGAGCGCCTCAGCTGGCCGCCGTGGCTGGCGTCTTGCCGGCCGCCTGCTTGCGCGGGCTCAGGAACATGATCATGTTGCGGCCCTCGCGCTTGGGGGGCTGCTGGATCTCGGCGTTCTCCTCGAGGTCCTTGGCCATGCGGTAGAGCAGCTGCTCGGCCAGGGCGGTGTGCTGGATCTCCCGGCCCCGGAAGATCACCGTGCACTTCACCTTGTCGCCGGACTTGAGGAAGCGGACCGCCTGACCGATGCGCACCTGATAGTCGTGCGAATCGATCTTGTAGCGCATCTTCACCTCCTTGACTTCGGTCTGGTGCGATTTCTTCTTGGCTTCCTTGGCCTTTTTCTCCTGCTCGAACTTGTATTTGCCGTAATCCATGATCCGGCAGACCGGCGGATCGGCCTTCTCGCTCACCAGGACCAGATCCAGCTCCCGGTCGCGGGCGACATCAAGGGCCGCCTCTCGGGTGATGACTCCCAGTTGACTGCCGTCCGCATCCACCACACGAAGGTTGGGGTAGCTGATGCGGTCGTTGATGTTGGGCAGCTCCCGCACGGGAGCACGGCGATCAAAACGGGGACGGGGAGGCATTCACAGGGGCGGTTAGACCTTCACCATAAACCGCCCGTGGCCGCCCCCAGGGCACGCTGAAGCACATCCGCCTCCGAAGCCGGGGCCGCGGCGGCGTCCGTCAGCCAGAGGGGACGGTGCTGGCGCCGGAACCAGGTGCGCTGGCGCTTGGCGTACTGCCGAGTGCGCCGCTCCGTCAGGGCGACGGCGGCGTCGGGCTCCAGTTCACCCCGCAGCAGCCGGGCGGCCTCGCCGTAGCCGATCGTTTCCAGCAGGGGGCAGTCGGTCCCGAAGCGCTCGATCAGCTGCGCCGTCTCCTCCACCAGGCCGCCGGCGAACAGGGCGGCGGTGCGGCGCCGGATGCGCTGGGGCAGGTCGGCCGGATCCAGGCCCAGCTCCAGCACCCGCCAGGGGGGAGGGGAGAGGCCCTGCTGGGCCGACAGGGGCCTGCCGGTGGCGTAGAGCACCTCCAGGGCCCGGCTGGTGCGGAACGCATCCGCCGCGGCGATGCGACCGGCCGCCACCGGATCCGCCTGGCGCAGCACCTGGTGGCAGAACGGCTGGCCCAGGGCGGCGAACTGGGCCCTCAGGGCCGGCTGGGGTGGCACCGCCGGCGGCCGCAGGCCGGCCAGCAGGGCCTTCAGGTAAAGCCCGCTGCCCCCCACCAGCAGGGCCACGCCGCGGCGGCGATGCTCCGCTTCGATGGCGGCGGTGGCCAGGGCCGTGAACTCCTGCAGGGTGAGGGGCCGGTCGGGGTCGCTCAGATCCAGCAGCTCGTGCCGCACCCGGGCCCGCTGCTCGGCGCTGGGCTTGGCCGTGCCCACGTCCATGTGGCGGTACATCTGGCGGGAATCCACCGACAGCACGGCCAGGTCGAGGGCTTCGGCCAGCTCGATCGCAAGGGCGGTCTTGCCGCTGGCGGTCGGGCCCAGCAGGGCGATCACCAGGGGGAGATCGGCGCCGGGGAGGGACACCACGGGGGTCGGGAGCGGCGGCGGCAGGCCGGGCGCGACAGGGGAATCGGGCCATCCTGCCGGAGGGGGACGCAGGCGGCGATTGCACCCCCGATCCAAATCGGTTCTCAGAGGCGCCTCTGGGGCTCTACGGGACGGCGGTGGTAGATTGGCCTTTGCGCAGCGTCCTTTCGGAGCCGCTTCGCCCCATTGCCGCCCCACCGCCCCTGGGATTCGCCGCCCTTGTCAGCCCCCTGGGGAAACCTTTTCTGAATGAGCGACGCCATCAAAGTCGAAGCGGCCTACGGCGCCGAACAGATTCAGGTGCTGGAAGGCCTGGAGCCGGTGCGCAAACGGCCCGGCATGTACATCGGCACCACCGGGCCCCGGGGTCTCCACCATCTCGTCTATGAGGTCGTCGACAACTCGGTCGACGAAGCCCTGGCGGGCCACTGCGACGAGATCCTGGTCACCCTGCACGGAGATGGCTCCGCCAGCGTCACCGACAACGGCCGCGGCATCCCCACCGACATCCATCCCCGCACCGGCCGCAGCGCCCTGGAGACGGTGCTGACCGTGCTCCACGCCGGCGGCAAGTTCGGCAGCGGCGGTTACAAGGTCTCCGGCGGCCTGCACGGCGTCGGCATCTCGGTGGTCAACGCCCTCAGCGAGTGGGTGGAGGTGACCGTCCACCGCCAGGGCCAGGTCCACCGCCAGCGCTTCGAGCGGGGCCTGCCGATCGGCACCCTCGCCTCCGAGGACGCCGCCGACGCCCACACCGGCACGTCGGTGCGCTTCCGGCCCGACATCGAGATCTTCAGCGGCGGGATCGAGTTCGATTACCACACCCTCTCGGCCCGGCTGCGGGAACTCGCCTATCTCAACGGTGGTGTCCGCATCGTCTTCCGCGACGAGCGCAGCGCCGCCGTCGGCGCCGATGGTGCGGCCCACGAGGAGATCTACCACTACGAAGGCGGCATCAGGGAGTACGTCGCCTATATGAATGCGGAGAAGGATCCGCTGCATCCCGAGATCATCTACGTCAACGCCACCAAGGACGGCGTCCAGGTGGAGGCGGCGCTGCAGTGGTGCGTCGATGCCTACTCCGACAGCATCCTGGGCTTCGCCAACAACATCCGCACCGTCGACGGTGGCACCCACATCGAGGGCCTCAAGACGGTGCTCACCCGCACCCTGAACACGTTCGCCAAGAAGCGGGGCAAGCGCAAGGACGCCGACACCAACCTGGCCGGGGAGAACATCCGCGAAGGTCTCACGGCCGTGCTGTCGGTCAAGGTGCCGGATCCGGAGTTCGAGGGCCAGACCAAGACCAAGCTGGGCAACACCGAGGTGCGCGGCATCGTCGATACCACGGTGGGTGAGGCGCTCGGCGAATACCTGGAATTCAACCCCCAGGTGATCGACCTGATCCTGGAGAAGGCGATCCAGGCCTTCAATGCCGCCGAGGCCGCCCGCCGCGCCAGGGAGCTGGTCAGGCGCAAGTCGGTGCTGGAAAGCTCCACCCTGCCCGGCAAGCTGGCCGACTGCAGCTCCCGCGATCCCAGCGAATCGGAGATCTACATCGTCGAGGGGGACTCGGCCGGTGGCTCCGCCAAGCAGGGCCGCGACCGCCGCTTCCAGGCGATCCTGCCCCTGCGGGGCAAGATCCTCAACATCGAGAAGACCGACGACGCCAAGATCTACAAGAACACCGAGATTCAGGCCCTGATCACGGCCCTCGGACTGGGCATCAAGGGCGAGGACTTCGAGGAGAAGAATCTCCGCTATCACCGCATCGTCATCATGACGGACGCGGACGTCGATGGCGCCCACATCCGCACCCTGCTGCTCACCTTCTTCTACCGCTACCAGAAGGCACTGGTGGAAGGCGGCTACATCTACATCGCCTGCCCGCCGCTCTACAAGGTGGAGCGCGGTAAGAACCACAACTACTGCTACAACGAAAACGAGCTCAAGAAGGTGCTGGAAGGCTTCGGCGAGAAGGCCAACTACAACATCCAGCGCTTCAAGGGCCTTGGCGAAATGATGCCCAAGCAGCTCTGGGAAACCACCATGGACCCGGAGACCCGCATGATGAAGCGCGTCGAGATCGAGGATGCCCTCGAGGCCGACCGCATCTTCACGATCCTGATGGGCGACAAGGTCGCCCCCCGCAGGGAGTTCATCGAGACCCACAGCGCCGAGCTGGATTTCGCCCAGCTCGACATCTGATGCGGCCGCGTCCTGCGATGCCTCTGCCGGCCTGGCGCTGGGCCGCCCTTCTGGGCTTCGCCCTGATGGCCCCCGCCGCCCTGCCCGCCGGCGGCGGCGAGCGACGGCTCCCGGAGGTGCGGCGACGGGAGCGCCAGGCCGAGCCCCTGATCAGCAGCGGCAGCCTCGGTCTCCACTGCGCCCCCCGTTGCCAGGCACCGGTGCTGGTGCGCCTGGAAACAGGCGCTCCGCTGCGGGTGCTGCGGGAATGGCTGGAGCCGGGCGGCCGCCGCTGGCTGCGGGTGGAGACCTCCACCGCCGACGGCCGGGCCAGCCGGGGCTGGCTGCCCGGCTGACCCTGACGGCATCGGGTCCCAGCAGGCTCAGGCCGCCAGCGCTTTCTCGATCGCGGCGGTCAGTTCGGCCCCGTCCGGTTCCACCGCACTCTTGAAGCGGGCCACCACGGTGCCGTCCTTGCCGATCAGGAACTTCTCGAAGTTCCAGGCCACGTCGCCGGCGGGTTCGGCCTGGGTGAGGGTGTCGTAGGGGGCGGTCTTCGAGCCGGTGGCGTGCACCTTGTCGAACAGCTCGAAGCCGACGCCGTAGGTGGTGGAGCAGAACTGCTGGATCTCGTCGAGGGTCCCCGGCTCCTGGGCGCCGAAGTCGTTGCAGGGGAAGCCGAGCACGGCCAAGCCCTGGGGGCCGAAGCGGTCCTGGATGGCCTGCAGGCCGGCGTACTGGCGGGTGAAGCCGCAGCGGCTGGCCACGTTGACGATCAGCAGGACCTGGCCGGCCCACTCGCCGAGCCGGCGCTCCTGGCCGGCGGCGGTGCGCACCACCACGTCGCTCACGTTGACGGCCATGGGTTCCTGGGGAGGGGAGAACGCCGCGGACCCTAGCGGCTCAGCCCATACACTCGTACCCACCGGCATCTGAGGAGCGATGGCTGAGGCCTCCGCCGTCGCCGAGGTGGTGGCCCGCCAGCTGGAGGGTCTGCTGCAGGCGGGCAACTACGACGGCGCCAAACTGCTGCTGCAGCCCGTGCAGCCGGTGGATTCCGCCGAGGCGATCGGCACCCTGCCGCGCACGCTCCAGGCCCTCGCCTTCCGGCTGTTGCCCAAGAACGAGGCCATCGAGGTCTACGAGTACCTCGACGGCTCGGTGCAGCAGAGCCTGCTGGAGCGGCTGCGCTCCGGCGAGGTGCTGGAGCTGGTGGAGGAGATGTCCCCGGACGACCGGGTGCGACTGTTCGATGAACTGCCGGCCAAGGTGGTCCGGCGGCTGCTGGCGGAACTGAGCCCGGCGGAGCGGCGGGTCACCGCCCAGATGCTCGGCTACGAGGCCGAGACCGCCGGTCGCCTGATGACGACCGAGTTCATCGACCTGAAGGAATTCCACAGCGCCCAGCAGGCCCTCGACATCGTGCGTCGCCGGGCCCGGGACACCGAGACGATCTACAGCCTCTACGTGACCGATGCCTCCCGGCATCTCAGCGGCATGCTGTCCCTGCGGGATCTGGTGACGGCCGATCCGGAGGACCGGCTCGGGGACGTGATGACCCGGGAGGTGATGAGCGTCAGCACCGACACCGACCAGGAGGAGGTGGCCCGGGTGATCCAGCGCTACGACTTCCTGGCCGTGCCGGTGGTGGACCGGGAGCAGCGGCTGGTGGGCATCGTCACCGTCGACGACGTCATCGACGTCATCCAGCAGGAGGCCACCCGCGACCTCTATGCGGCCGGCGCCGTGCAGGCCGGCGACGAGGACGACTACTTCCGCAGCAACCTGTTCACCGTGGCGCGGCGCCGGGTGGTGTGGCTGCTGGTGCTGCTGGTGGCCAACACCGGCACCTCGGCCGTGATCGCCTCCGAGCAGCATGTGCTCAAGCAGGTGGTGCTCCTGGCGGCCTTCATCCCGCTGCTGATCGGCACCGGCGGCAACGTCGGCGCCCAGAGCTCCACCGTGGTCATCCGGGGTCTCAGCACCCAGCGGCTGCAGTCCCTGGGCCCCTGGCGCACGATCGGCCGGGAGCTGGTCGCCGGGGCGCTGCTGGGCGGGCTGCTGGCGGTGGTGGTGGTGCCCTGGGCCTGGACCATGGGGGGCAGTCCGCTGGTGGCCGCCTCGGCGGGCATCAGCCTGGTGGCCATCACCACCCTGGCGGCCACCGCCGGAGCGGCCCTGCCCCTGCTGTTCGACCGCCTGGGACTGGATCCGGCCCTGATGTCGGCCCCGTTCATCACCACGGCCACCGACGTAGCCGGCGTGTTCATCTACCTCAGGACCGCCCAGCTGCTGCTGCCCCGGCTCGGCACCGGCTGATGCGGGCCCGTCCGGACCGCGTTTCTGGGCCCTCCCGTTTCTGAGAGGAGTTCACACTTCGTGATGTTACGCTTTACAGACAGTTATGGATCGGATCCATGGTCGTCGCCCTCGCCTACGCCCAACCCTCGACGTCCGACACGGTCCAGATCGCCGAGACGATCCAGGTTTCCGACACGGTCCAGGCCGTGGTCCGCGCCTCCTCCGGCCGCTCGATGCCGCCGGTGGACGGCGACCTGGTCCGTTCCTACCTGAGGGACATCGGCCGGGTGCCGCTGCTCAGCCATGAGCAGGAGATCACCCTGGGCCGCCAGGTGCAGGAGCTGATGGCCCTCGAGGAGATGCGCGAGGAGCTGAAGATGCGCTCCGGCGGCAGCGAGCCCAGCCAGCAGGAGCTGGCGGCGGCGGCGGGCCTGCGGCCGGAGGTGCTGCGCAAGCGCCTGCACGCCGGCCGCCGCGCCAAGGAGCGGATGGTGGCCGCCAACCTGCGTCTGGTGGTGAGCGTGGCGAAGAAGTACACCAAGCGGAACATGGAACTCCTGGACCTGATCCAGGAGGGCACCATCGGCCTGGTGCGGGGTGTCGAGAAGTTCGATCCCACCCGCGGCTACAAGTTCTCCACCTACGCCTACTGGTGGATCCGCCAGGGCATCACCCGGGCGATCGCCGAGAAGAGCCGCACGATCCGCCTGCCGATCCACATCACCGAAACCCTCAACAAGCTCAAGAAGGGCCAGCGGGAGCTCAGCCAGGAGCTGGGCCGCACCCCCACCCTGAGCGAACTGGCCGTGGCGGTGGAGCTGCCCGAGGAGGAGGTGAAAGACCTCCTCTGCCGCGCCCGCCAGCCGGTGAGCCTGGAGACGAAGGTGGGCGACGGTGAGGACACCGAGCTGCTGGATCTGCTGGCCGGCGACGACCTGCTGCCCGCCGATCTGGTGGACGGCGAATGCCTCAAGGGAGACCTGCGGGCCCTGCTGGAGCAGCTGCCGGAACTGCAGGGGCGGGTGCTGAAGATGCGCTACGGCATCGACGGCGAGGAGCCGATGAGCCTCACCGGCATTGGCCGCATCCTGGGCATCAGCCGCGACCGGGTGCGCAACCTGGAGCGCGACGGCCTGGCCGGCCTGCGGCGCGTCAGCGACGCCGTCGAGGCCTACGTGGCCATCTGACGCCTTCCCGGGCGCTCCGTTTGCGAGGCTTGGAACCGCACGCACCTCTTCCTCCCATGGCCGGCATGCCCCCCGCAGCCTCGGAGGACCCGACGATGGAGGTGATCAGTCTCTTTCCCCGCTACCTGCTCCAGGGCCACCTCGGCCCCGCCCAGCTGGCCGATCTTCAGGCCATGGCCCGGGGGGTGCTGGCGGCGCCCGAACGCAGTCCCGATGCCTCGGTGAAGCTGGCCGGCCAGCTGACCCAGCAGCGGGAGCTCGGCCCCGACCATCCCGCCGCCGCCGAGCTCTGCCGTTCGGTGATCCTGCCGGCCTGCGAGCGCTGGATCCGCCACGTGATCGACCAGCAGCCGCCCCAGGGCCGGGGTCCATGGACGCCGGGCCGCTACGGCCTGCAGATGATCGATCTCTGGCTCAACGCCCAGCGCGCCGGCGACTACAACCCCACCCACACCCACGGCGGCAGCTTCTCCGGCGTACTGTTCCTGCAGGTGCCGCCCCAGATCCGGGCCGACAGCTTCGACGGCCAGCTCTGCTTCCACGGCCCGGAGGAATGGCACATCCAGAGCTTCCGCACCGGCATGGCCCACTACGTGCTGCCGGTGCCCGGTGACTTCTATGTGTTCCCGGCCTGGCAGCCCCACTCGGTGCCCCCCTTCCGGGGCGAGGGGGAGCGCTGGTCGATCGCCTTCAACGTGGTGGCCGTGCCCCAGCCGCCATCGCGCCCCGCCCCGCCGCCGGCCCCTGCCCAGGGGGCTGGGCAGGGCCCCTTGCAGGGCAACGTCTCCCTCTCCAGCGGCCGACCCCGACCGGGTGGGTTCCTCTAGGACGCGGCCCCCGCAGCTTCCGGGCCCGATTGGGCCCCTGCGGGCCGATCTGCTCGCCTGGTGGGAGCGGGAGGGCCGCCACCACATTCCCTGGAAGCTTCACCCCGATGGCTCCCGACCGGGGCCGGGGGAGCCCCTGGCCGCCTACGGGGTCTGGGTCGCCGAGGTGATGCTGTGCTCTGCGGCATAGCAAGACTAGGCTGACCATGCCGCCGTGATTCTTGGATGGCACTGGCTTTCTCCTACCGTCGCGTCTCCAGTGGTGGCCAAGCCAAGGGCGGCAAGTCTGGGCTCCAGCGTCAGGAGCAGGCGCTCGCAGGGTGGTTGCGGGGGCATCCCGAGTTCTCCCTGGCGGAGGAGTTGATCGACCCTGGGCTTTCGGCCTACAGCGGCACTCACAGGTTGAGAGGCGCCTTGGGGAGGTTCCTGAGAGCGGCCGAGGGTGGAACTGTTCCGGTGGGCAGCGTTCTGGTGGTTGAGGACTTCCGTCGCTTCAGTAGGGAAGAGCCGGTTGATGCGCTGAAGTCGTTGATCTTCAGCATTTGGGATCAAGGTCTGGGTTTCGCGTGCTGCGCTTACGAATCCGGGAAGCCCTTGTTCAAGGTTGACGCGGGTGGGATCCACTTGGCGGTTCTCTCCATGATGTTCTCCCAGGCCCACAGCGAAAGCCAGACGAAGTCCGCCTGGTCACGTGGGGGGTGGAAGAAGATCTATGAGGCCCAGGATCGAGGAGAGCGCCCCAGGCATGGCATCCCCTACTGGATCGATCGGGATGAGGCCTGCCCCCAGGATCCATTCCGCCTGAATAGTCACTCCCGAGCTGTCGAGGCGATGTTCAGAATGTGCCTTGCTGGCATGGGGCAGACACAGATCGCCGACGAGTTGAACAGCGATGGATTCGATCCGGCACCGTCAAGTAAGAACGGACGTTGGAACCGTGGACAGGTCAGCCAGAGATTGAGGGACTTGGCTGTGACCGGGATGCTTGAGCGGAAGAACAGTCACGACATCCCTGCCTATTACCCGTCCGTGATTAGCCGAGAGATTTTCGATCGAGCACAGCGGGCGAAGGCAAGCCGGGATCGGAAGAAATCAACCACCAAGGCTAGGAAGGCCCATTTTCTATTCGGTGGCTTGGTTCGGTGTGCTGGTTGCGGATCCCTACTGACCTACAGGGCAGCGGGTCGCTACGCCCGTCCAGGCCATCCCGGATACATCACATGCATGGACAGTTGCGGTGCTGCAGCCAAGCGTGGTGAGAGCCGCTGCCGCGAGCAGCTTGGGGCTTGGCGGAAACAGCCAACGATGAATCTTCCGCTGGACGAAGCTGAAGCGCTGTTGATGGCGACGTTGTCGTTGGCCGACTGGCAGAACCTGTTTCCTGTGCAGAGTGGGCCTGAGGTGGAGGTTCTGCGTAGGCAGATCCGGGCTGCGGAAGATGAGCGGGTCGAGCTTCAAGGCAGGATTCAGCGCGGCGAAGAGCGCTTGGCTGATGAACTCATGAAGGAGAGCCCGAATGAGACTCAGATTGATGTCTTGACGAAGACCCTAGAGCTCGCTCGAAGGCTGTTACCTGAGGCGGAGCAACAGGCCGCTGAGTTGAACCTCAGGCTGAGCGAATTGCAACCTGCAGATCCGCTACTTAGTGCTCAGGCCACATCAAAGAGGGTTGCAGAGTTCTTGTCGGCGGATCTGCGGGATGTTGCTAAGCGGATGCAGTTCAACTCCTGGCTCCAGCAACTTGGTGTCCATTGGGTTGTTGGTGGTGACCTGATCACTCTTCAGTACAATCGTCCTGGCCCTGAGGGTGATCTCAGTCAGTACTGGGGGACTGTCATAGGTGAGCTTCATGCCTTGCGCGCCATGGGGCATAAGCGTGGGCTCGCCTTCTTGTTCGCGTGCAGGCGTTGGTTCCAGCGGCTCAAGGAAGGCAAAGCTGAGGTTTCCCTTGTGGATGGACCTGTTTTGCCTTCAGATGTTGCCGCTGGGCTTCAGGAAATCGTGTATTTCCGTGCCCAGGAAATGGGGGTCGATGCCTCTCTCCCCCTTTCCTAGGAGATCAACTCTGAAGACGACCTAATCTGAAACGACACGTCAGGAAACAGAGGCGGCTCTGGGGCAAGCGCCCAGCGGGCGAGGTCCGAGAAGACGCTGCGGAAGCTGAGCGGCGGACGTGGTCAAGCACTGCGCAGGGGGCCACCAGCCACTCAAAGCACACCGGATCCCTGATCACCCAGGGGCGATGGCATGACGCTGGATGTGATGGAGTTTGGGGCGCTGTAGAACATAGGCCCATCAACGCTCCAGATCAGAAGCGGGCAGATAATCGAAGGATAAACAGATTTGCACTGCTCCCGGCTTCTGTATCTGGATGTTAGCCAGAAGACGAGCCTGTTCCGATTCCAGGACTTAGCCATGTGGCTGGAGACACATAGAGTTTATCAACTTTGCCGAGAACTCTTTCGCGAAGCTCTACATTGACATCTAGGCTACCAATGAAGTTGACTGCGCCCCCCTTTGTCTCTTCGATTAAAGTATCCAAGTGAACAACGACATATTGGCCAGGATGTCTGCGTGCTAGATCATGTAATTGAGTGGGGTCTGCGCTTCCATAGTGGTAAAGGATGTGTTTTGCCTTTCCCCTCTTGCTGACGGTTGACTCTGCCGACCAGTGGTGGACTACAGCACATCGGGCCCCATAGAGATCGCTTGCTTCACAGTCCAGCTTCCCACGCGAAAGCATCCAGTCAGACACCCAGCGCTCAAATCTTGGGCCAATATCACTTTCTGTCTCCTCTGCAGCCAAAGAAGCCATGTTATCGATGAAACAGTAAGTGAGAGTTAGAGCTGGTAAGACCCACTCGCATTCCAGGGACTTCTCCATTGCCCGCCAACTGTGGTCGACGGCACTAGCCAAGATGGTGAATTTCCGAATCGCCTCTGCGTCCATGTCCTATGTCTGGCTAACAGCATTTCGAAGGGGTCCGGTATCCATCCTGCTCGGGGTGCTTCGGCGGTATAAGAGGCCTGCGAGTCCACGATAATGCCCTGGAACCGCCTGCCTGTAAGCGTCGAGAGGCTTATTGGAGAAAATACAGACTCTTCGAGCCTGCAACCCGCCTTCCCGCAGGAGGAGCCTACTTGACCCAGTCTGCGCTGGGGCGGCCGCCTGGCACGCCGTATCAGGGAAAATTGGAGTGGATTCGGCGGGGCGCATACCTGGAGGGGGCGGTGACTTTCAGGGAAGTTGTCACTGCTTGGCTGCCACTCAGGCGACCCGAATAAATGGTAGCGCCAGCATCGCTTCTGGGCCCTTTGGTGGCTGGTTGATCCACACTTCTTCTGGTTGACGCCAACAACGGGTGCGCGGGCTCCAGCGGGCGCCGCTGATTGGGTGATTGCGAGCCCCTAATCATGGATCAGGCTTTCGCAGACCGCCACCCAGTCCATGCGAGTCTTCAAAACACTGGGGTGAATTAGTGGTATCAATATATTAGCCTCTTACTAGCAGATACCATCTCGTTGATACGCGATATCTCACCATCCTGGCGCGTCGTGATCGTGAATTTGAAATTGGCCGCAGGACCGTCACTATCACAATCTATGAATTGAGGTTAGCAAGTAAGTATGCAGAGTAGCGCGCCCTACTCTGCGTTCTGCTAATCGAGCGAGTTAAGCTAACAAGGCATTCCAAAGGTAATGTAGCCTTCTACCCCCCACCCCCCCCCGTAGAGGCCAAGAGCATTCAACCGCTCCGAGTTCCTTTGAGTAAACAAGCAATTTATCGATATCAGGTTCTTTCGTTAAGGGCTGGCAGGTTGGCGACGATGTGGTTGGTTTCAACGGACACGCGAGTAATTCGTTTCACGAGATCAATGATGTAACGGGGGTTGTCATGCTCGCGGCACCAGTCGTTAGGATCGTTCTTGATGCCACTATTTTTGTCTACCGTAATCTGATATCGTTCCATGATCCATTCAAGTGCAGGCTTGCCGTTGACGACGTAGTCATAGGCATCTAGCGGGATGCCAGAAAGAGTTACTTTGCTGTTATAGACGATGCGGGTCTTGTCCCATTTTAATCCCTGGGCCTTCTGCTTAGGGCTGGGTCGGGCAAAGGTCATCTTCTGCAGTTTAAACAGCTCCCATGGATCAATACAGAGTTCGTCGCATTGTTCCGAGATGTTCGGATGAGGGTCAACAGTCTCGTAGTTAAGATGCATATTGGCGAGATCGCGACCTGCCTGAGTGAAGCACTGGTAGTCGGCAAGCTCCTTAGTCAAAGGAATCCGTGGCAGCATCTTCTGAAGATCGGCAGCGAAGCGTTCGCGGTATTCAGGTGAGTGAAGGATGCCGTAAACATAATAGAATATGTCCTCCTTCTCTACTTTATCGCCATATACGAGACGAAACTTGGCATGTATACCGTCAGTGATGGCATTTCTGCGACGGTAGCCATCAATGATTACGACGTCATCATCTTCTGTGTCTAGGTCTAGTCTGCCAGCTATTGCCTGCACCTTTTCATAGAGATATAGGGGGAAGCACTGGACACCTCCATCAGGATGTAAGTCTGGCAGATTTCCCACTGCTAGCGCACCTATCCCTGACCCACTCCATCGAACTTGCCACATAATCATCAAGTTCTGGTGGTTAATAGTTGGATAGATCCGTTCTTTGTAGCGGTGATTAAAGTGCTTGTCGTAATATAGTGCAGACTTTGAATATGGACGATAGAGTGATATACCGATCTTTGCCTCTGAGAAAGTGGTCTTCCGAGACTGACACAGCTTTGCAATAAGGGAGCTAGTCCACTTTATTCGCTTGTCATCTTCAATTACTCGCCTTTTTGCTTCGGCAGGTGGATCCGACGCTGCTCTGCAAGCCGCTCCATGCGCATCTACCTGTTGGTTGAAGAAGTCAATGCTGGTCTGCATTGTTGTGGCAAGCTTATGGCGCGAAAAATTGTAAACCCATGCGTCTCTATTAGTTTGAACTCCGTTCTGTCGATCCGCGAAGAACTCCAGTTGTCCGTGATGATCTGAATTCATGGGAATGAACCTCTGGAATGCCGGATCACGATGATTTATCCAGTCATGAGAGCTGTTGGGCCTAATCCTGCACCATTTATTCTCGCGATTCAGGGCGTTTATACTGACGAGTCTGGCGATAGTACTTAGCTTTTCCTGACGGGTGAGGTAGTCGCCTATATCGTGGTAGAAGAGTTCTCCGGGCCCTCTCTTTAGAGGGTTTCTGACAAGGATAGAGATGGCAATTGGAGTGCGAGAACCTTGGCCGAAGACATTATCCTTCTCCTTGCGGCGCTGTTCACCGGAGGTTCTAGCGTTGCCGCGAAGGTTGACTATATATAGCGATGTGAACTCATCTACGAGGCACGCACGTAGGCCGCTGCCTACGTTGGAGTCAATGAATTGGCCGTTGGTTACGAATCCGATAACGCCTTGTTTGCCTATTCTGTCACTGGCCCAGCGGATCGCTCGGATATATGAGTCGTAGAGAGAGTTTTTATTGATGGCTGCTGAACGGGCGGCGTAGGTTTCGGTGATTCGAGTGTCGAGAGTGGGGTAAGCGACTGGGTTGTCATTCACCGAATACGGCGGGTTGGCGAGGATAACGCGAATTGGTGCATTCTTCTGCCGTGTGACGCGCATGTTGTTAACTGGAAACATGACATCTTGCATCTCGGTCTGAGTTTCCGAGACTTCGGTAAGGTTGAACGTATCAGTGAGGACGATGCCATCAAATGGCACGTATTCGAGACGATCAGCACTCTTGTGACTGTCGTCGTCGTTCGCTCCTGCTTCTTGCTGCAGAGTGTGAAAGGTCTCCTCAATATTGATGGCGGCTATGTAGTAGGCAAGGAGGACGATCTCGTTGGCGTGGAGTTCATTGGTGAACTTGCGCTGGATGTCTTCGGGTCTGATGAGACCGCTCTGGAGGAGGCGTGTGATGAATGTGCCGGTGCCGGTAAAGGGGTCAATGATGTGGACGTCCTTTGCGCTTAGAGAGGAATTGAACTCGCTCTGGAGAACGTCTTCAACTGAACGGATGATGAAATCCACAACCTCTGTGGGGGTGTACACAATGCCAAGGCGTTCGGCAACTGACTTAAAGGCAGTAGCAAAAAACTTCTCGTAAAGTTCTAGGATTATCTTCTGCTTGCCTTCTGCATTGTCAATGCCAGCAACACGGGTGCGAACGGAAGCATAAAACTTCTCTAAGCTGGCAGTTTCCTTTTCAAGCGCTTGACCCTCTAGGGCGTCAAGCATCTTCTGCATCGACTGGGATACCGGGTTGAGATCGGAAAAGGCGTAGTCAGCAAAGAGGGCATCGAAGATGGGCTTGCTGATGAGATGCTGGGAGAGCATCTCAACAGCCTCTTCGCTCGTGATGGCAGGGTTGATATTTTGGTGGAGTCCGGACAAGAACTGGTCGAAGGCCTTGACATGTTTCGGCCCTCCTTGATCAAGCAGGAGCTGAATGCGGTCAGTGTGGCGTTGTGCAATCTTGGCGACGTCCTCAGCCCATTTGTGCCAGTAACGGCGCTCCCCGCACTTCTTGACAATGCGTGCATAGAGAGCATCTTTCCATTCTTGGAGCTGATGGGAGAAGTTAAAGGTGTACTGTTGACTTCCATTGGACTTTTTATCGGTGCTGTCGCCATCGGATTTTGAACCGGTGTCGTCTGAGACTCCGCCACCTTCTCCGATCCCAATAACGCCAATCTTCGGGGGCGCTTTCTTGTTCAGTTCAATCTGATTAATAGTAGCGTTGAAGCGATCATCGTGAGAACGCAGTGCCTGGAGAACTTGCCAGACAATTGCGTATTTCTTGTTGTCCTTAAGTGCCTCTTCAGGTGTTATGCCAGCAGGGATTCCGATGGGTAGGATGATATAGCCGTATTGCTTGTCCGTAGCTTTGCGCATTACCCGGCCGACGGACTGGACTACATCGACGACGGAGTTCCGTGGATTGAGGAAAATAACGGCGTCGAGGCTGGGGACATCAATACCTTCCGAAAGGCAGCGTGCATTGGAGAGAATGCGGCAGCGCAGGGCCGGACCTGGCTCCTTGAGCCAATCCAACTTGTGGGCGCGTGTGATGGCATTCATACTGCCATCCACATGGTCTACTTGCACGTCAAGGAGGTTTTCTTCGTCGGGATGATCTCCTTTGTATGAATCGACGAGTTCTCCGAAGTAGGAACAGAACGCCTTGGAGTCAGCTATGGAACGTGAGAAGGCGACTGCGGTACGCATTGGGGCGAGATCCCCGTACAGTTCTGCCTCGTCAGTGGTTGTGTGATCAAGCTTTTTCGCGAGCCCGTTCCAGCAGCCTGTGATGCGTACGGCATCGTCGAGGGTTAGGGAGTTGTCGGAATCGGCGATCTGAGCCTGGAAGGTCTTAGAGGCGTAGGCTTCATCCACGGCAAGGACGAGTACCTTGTAGTCGGTGAGTAGATTCTTCTCGACGGCTTCGCCAAAGCCGAGGCGATGGAACTCTGGGCCGTAGACAGCCTCGTCGTCCATTGAGCACAGAGTGGCGTCGGCGTCGTCGGCTTTCGATTTAGTCTCGTCTCCATAGACCCGTGGGGTTGCGGTCATGTAGAGGCGCTTGGAGGCGCGAATGTAGTCGTTATCATGGATCTTGATGAAGTGGGACTCGTCCTGGTCGGCGAGGGTGACGCCAGTGGTGCGGTGAGCTTCGTCGCAGACAACTAGGTCAAAGTCAGGCAGGCCCTTCTTCTGCGCCTCGTGGACAGAAGCGATTGAGTGGTAAGTGGAGAACACGACGGCAGTGCCACGGTTTTCCTTGGACTGCTTGCGCTTCTTGATTTTTGACTGAAGGGCCTCCCACTGGTGTATGAGCGCTTTTGTGTTAGTCGTGGCGGGAAAGGCAAGATCTGTTACGTCAATATCAACATCGTCAGCGTCCTTCGTCTTTCGGCGGCCGATACTAGAGTCTGAGCAGACGGCGAGCGCGTGGATAGGTTTGCTAGAGAAGGCAGTCCACTCGCGAAGTGTTTGGGCGAGTAGAGCGAGAGAGGGAACGAGGAAGAGAACGGTTCCTCCGAGGGCAATCTCTTCGGTGATGGCAAGGGAGGTGTAAGTCTTCCCGGTGCCGCACGCCATTATCAGCTTGCCGCGGTCATGATCGGCGAAGCACGCCTTGACATCAGCGATGGCGGCTCTTTGGTGAGGTCGGGGGTCACGCTTCTTCTGGAGTTTGAGCCTGTTGATGGCCTCCAGCGAGAATGTGGACCAGTCCACGGGTGAGGCGTCGAGGTCCTGGACTCGGAGCTTCTGGATCGGCTTGCTCTGGTCCTTAATTGTGTGCTCGACATTCGACCCCCATTTATCTGTGGTTGAGACGATGATGCCGGAGGAAAACTGCCGCTTGCCGAGGGCGGAGAGGAATGAGTCGATATCGCCCTTGGAGAGTTGGTGCTCGGGCAGATAGAACTTGCACTGGATGCCGACGATATCACCGGTGGCATCTTCCTCCGCGACGATATCGATTCCAATATCGCCACTATCCCCCTTGAGTGGCCATTCGTTCCAGAGCCATACGTTGGAGAACCGCTCAGCGTATTGCGGGTCGAGTTGGAGGTATCGGCAGATAAGCCGCTCGAACTTGTCGCCTAGGTCTCGGTTGTTGAGGGCGGCATCGCGGAACTCGGCGAGGATGTTATGGATGCTCATATAGTCAACTCAATGTGGATGTGGTCAATTGACGCTTGAGAAAAACGAACACTTACCTGCCGTTCGTCTCCTGCGTTGGCAGAGGGGGCTTGCCAGGTCACCAAGCATCCAGTTGGTACAGAAGTTGTAACACGGATTGGGCTGTCGCAACAAGTCCATTACCCACCTGTTCGTCAAGATGCACCGTTGGCGAGCTTTGAAGAATCGCAGTGTGCCTCTTCTGGAAGATTGAAGGCTTAAGTCGAGATTCTCTATAGGTAGAAATTGATTCAACCCTTCAATCGTCCTGGTAACTAGGCAGTATCCATTTGACCCTGGCGCCACCTGGTCTCGATTGGTGCTGATCAGGCCCATCCCCCCCACCCCCCACCCGAAACTGCCTTATTGGTAAGCCAACGGCCATGATCTCTGTTGTCGCAATGTTTTTGGAGTTCAGGGGAAAGTCCAGAATGCCTCGAATCATAGTCTCGATGTTCTGGTCTCTACGCATCCCTCTTAACCCACTGATGTCACAGGGTTTTAAGCCTCTGTGTTACCAGTCGGGTGATGTTCCAGCGGAAGGGGGGGTGCAGGCGACTTGCTGGCTACGCGAAGGCTGTCCAAGTGTTTAGTGCCCCTCGCAGTCAGGAGGTAGCCAGTCCCTTTACGCTTCAGCATTCCTTCTTGTTTGAGGCGCTGGATTGCGTTGTAGACCGATTGGTTGGGCCGCTTTGTAATAGCGATAATCTGCGCTGCACTTGTGCTAGCAGTAATCCCTTGTGCCTTCATTGCATGTTGCTGGGCGATTGCCCCCAAGACTTGGTCAGCACAGTTCACATAGTAGTGACCTTCAGTTACCCTAAGCCCCTCCTCCGTAAACCCGTATGAAAAGCTGCGATAATCGGAACCACGCAACTTTAGTACATGCCAGACCCTGAGCTTTTCTCCGTTGCCGTTTGGGCGCGACTCAATCATGTGGATTACTGATGGCACCTCCTGAAATGCAGCATGACCACCAATACCTTTGACGGATGCATTCCCAGTCCGATTTGTGTGATGCAGGATCCACAGTGCGCTGTGTTTACAGACAATCTGTTTGAGAAGTCTCAGATATTCTTCGATGGGACCAATGCCAGGTTGCAATCCAGCTCCACGAAACACAGCATTTGCAGTATCAATGATGACCGCACAGATATCTCCTTTCTCCAGGCGACTAGCGAGGCGTTCAAGGTTTGGAAGGCTCATGTTCCAGGGACGCTCGCCCCGTTCGTCATCCTGTGCCCAAATGACAATCGAGGCTCCCCGTTCGTTTGCATTCACTGAATCCAGATAGTCCTCCCACATCGCGTAGGCGCTCCCATCTCCATCGCTTGCGATGATCAAGACAGTGCTGCGGGGATCATCCTCAGGATCGTTGCGAGGTGCTTCCTGGTCCAGGAACCCCCTGTCACGTGTGCTGTAGACCGTTGCAAGCTCCGCAGCGGCGGTAGATTTCCCTGCAGACGCATCAGCGACCAGCAAATGCAGCTCTTTGTCTATACCAAATCCGGGCAATTGCTGGCGCAAGCCTTGGGTGTGCCTTTGTTCCCCGAAACGACGTTCCTCGACGTGAATGTTATTTCCGCCTGGAGAAATATCATAGCTATGGCGCTCAGCCCACAGATATAAGACCCGCTCGTCTGCCCGTTCGCGCTTCAGTCCGAGCTTGAACAATGCACAATAGTGTGCGTCAACTTTGTTGTGATTATTGGCAAGCTTGGCATTAAGTAGTTCCTCGATCTCCAGCTCAATCCGTTTTGCTGTTAAGAGGCTGTTGCTGGAAACCAAAGACTTCAAGTTGCCTTTTGGTTCGTTCAGACCGATTGAACTGGTTTTTCCGAACTGAGAATGATCCTTATCTAAAGTAGGCACGGTACTTTGCCGATATTCCCTCCGAGGCTGGTTGCGCACAGAGCCAGCCCTTTTCCTCTATCAGAGTCTGATGATTCCGCGCGAGCCCGTGCGTTGGCTCGCTGAGGTTTGGGTTTGCCCCTTGAGGGATCGGGGCCTTCTTCTTTTTTCTATCATGGATCCAGGCGCCTGGAGAGACGGCCTTTGCTGTTGCAGATTGCAAACTGGCCTCTCATCTTTCGTCCTGTAGCGCAGTCGGGCCATCCCCAAATTTAAAAACTTTTTATTTTGACTTCGGGCATCGCAATCGACATTTTCCGATGCAGTCACCCAATTGGTTGCTATGGGCTGGCAGCGGCTTGGGCTTTCATGCGGGCCGTTCCAGCGTGTTCTCAAGCATCCATCGCAGGGATTTCATGAGCATTCGGGAGGCCAGATGCGACGCAAGGCAGTCCCGCTGCTTGGACGAGCCTCCCTTGAGGGGGTGGATTGCCCATGCCAACTGACGCGCAAGGACCCATGTCCGACCCTGATCTGAGCGGGCTGGCGGACCAGGCTCCGCTTCTGCGGCGACAGATTCTGGACTGGTGGGAAGCCCATGGACGGCGCCGCATCGACCAGAAGCCCTGGATGTTCACGCCGGATGGCCGCTGGCCAGATCCAGGCGAAGAGCTGTGTGTCCTAGAGTGCTGGGTCGCCGAGGTGATGCTGCAGCAGACCCAGCTGGCGGTGGTGCTGCCCTACTGGCACCGCTGGATGGCGGCGTTTCCTGACGTTGGGACCCTCGCCGCCGCCAGCGAGCACGACGTGCTGATGCTCTGGCAGGGCCTGGGCTACTACGCCCGGGCCCGCCGTCTGCACGCGGGGGCGCGGCAACTCGTCGCCGGCGCCCAGCCATCGGCTGCGGGCAGCGGCGACCCCTGGCCGCGCAGCCTCGAGGGCTGGATGGCCCTGCCGGGCATCGGCCGCAGCACCGCCGGCAGCATCCTCTCCTCCGCCTTCGATCGGCCCTTCGCGATCCTTGACGGCAACGTCCAGCGGGTGCTGGCCCGGCTGATGGCCCACCCGGTTCCGCCGAAGCGGGAGCTGGCCGGGTTCTGGCGGCTCAGCGAGACCCTGCTCGACCCGCAGCGGCCCCGCGCCTTCAACCAGGCCCTGATGGACCTGGGCGCCGGCGTCTGCACCCCCCGCCAGCCCGCCTGCGGCACCTGTCCGTGGCAGCCGCACTGCGCTGCCTACGCTGCCGGCGACCCCGGCCGCTTCCCCGTGAAGGACACCCCCCCGCCCGTGCCGTTCCAGGTGATCGGGGTGGGGGTGGTGTCGGACGCTGCCGGCAGGGTGCTGATCGACCAGCGGCTCCCGGAGGGCCTGCTCGGGGGGCTGTGGGAGTTCCCGGGGGGCAAGCAGGAACCGGGCGAGGCGATCGAGGCGACGATCCGGCGCGAGCTGCGCGAGGAGCTGGCCATCGAGGTGACGGTGGGGGAGGAGCTGATCACGCTCGAGCACGCCTATAGCCACAAGCGGCTGCGCTTCGTGGTGCATCTCTGCCGCTGGCTGGCGGGGGAGCCGCAGCCGCTGGCCTCTCAGCAGGTGCGCTGGGTGGCGCCGGATGAGCTCGCCAGCTACCCCTTCCCGGCCGCCAACGCCCGCATCATCGCGGCGCTGGAGGCAAGGATCGCGGCGGGGTGAAGCCTGGCGGCGGGGTGAAGCCCGGCGGCGTGATCCGGGCCAGCCGGCCCTCGCCCTCCTCCGCGTGGCTCAACGCCACCTCCCAGGCTCCCTCGGGCTGGAAGCTGAGCCGCTCGGGCCATTCCACCGCCAGGACGGCGCCGAGGCCGCGGGCGTCCTCCTCCTCCTGGGCGAACAGTTCATCGGCCGCGGCGCCCGTCTCCAGCCGGTAGAGATCCAGATGCACCAGGGCCGTGGTGCCGGCGTCGGAGCCGGTATCGGTGTCGTAGTGCTGGGCCAGGGCGAAGGTGGGGCTGGTGACCGGCTCGGCGATGCCCAGGGCGGCGGCCAGCCCCTGCACCAGCGACGTCTTGCCGGCCCCGAGCTCCCCTCGCAGCAGCAGCAGGGCGCCGTCACCGTCACCGGCCGCAAGCAGCTGCGACGCCAGTCGCCGCCCCAGGGCGTCGGTGGCGGCGGGGTCCGCCAGATGGCACACCTCGATCGCGTCAGCGGATTCCATCGATGTAGATTGCCCTCCAGCGAGCCCGAAGCCTCGGCGTCTCTGCAGATATTTCCACTTTTTCGCCCTCCCCTTGGGGAGCTTCCCATTCATGGTGGCAACACCTTCCAGCCCTGAGGCTGCTTTCGCTGGCCTTCAGGCAACTTCTTCCTATGTGATCGCCGATCTCGGCCTGGCCGACTGGGGCCGCAAGGAACTGGCGATCGCCGAAACCGAGATGCCCGGCCTGATGGCCCTGCGCGAGAAGTTCGGTGCCGAGCAGCCCCTGAAGGGGGCCCGGATCGCCGGCAGCCTGCACATGACGATCCAGACCGCCGTTCTGATCGAGACCCTGGTGGCCCTCGGCGCTGAGGTGCGCTGGGCCTCCTGCAACATCTTCTCCACCCAGGACCACGCCGCCGCCGCCATCGCCGCCGCCGGCATCCCGGTGTTCGCCTATAAGGGCGAAACCCTTGATGAGTACTGGGCCTTCACCCACCGCATCCTCGAGTGGGGCGACGGCGGCACCCCCAACATGATCCTTGACGACGGTGGCGATGCCACCGGCTTGGTGGTGCTCGGCAGCAAGGCCGAGAAGGATCTCTCGGTGCTCGACAACCCCTCCAGCGAGGAGGAGGTGGCCCTGTTCAACTCCATCCGCCAGCGGCTGGCGGTGCAGCCGGGCTTCTACTCCCGCATCTACGCCAACATCCAGGGCGTGACCGAGGAGACCACCACCGGCGTGGCCCGTCTGTACCAGATGCAGAAGAGCGGTGAGCTGCCGTTCCCGGCCATCAACGTCAACGACTCGGTCACCAAGAGCAAATTCGACAACCTCTACGGTTGCCGCGAATCGCTTGTAGACAGCATCAAGCGTGCCACCGACGTGATGGTGGCCGGCAAGGTGGCCCTGGTGCTGGGCTACGGCGACGTGGGCAAGGGTTCGGCCCAGTCCCTGCGCGGGCTCGGCGCCACGGTGATGATCGCCGAGATCGATCCGATCTGCGCCCTGCAGGCCGCCATGGAGGGCTACCGCGTCGTGCGTCTCGAGGACGTGGTGGCGGATGTGGACATCTTCGTGACCGCCACCGGGAACTACCAGGTGATCCGCCACGAGCACCTGCTCGCCATGAAGAATCAGGCGATCGTGTGCAACATCGGCCACTTCGACAACGAAATCGATGTGGCGTCCCTCAAGCAGTACGCCTGGGAGAACATCAAGCCCCAGGTGGATCACGTGATCCTGCCCAGCGGCAACCGGATCATCCTGCTGGCTGAGGGCCGGCTGGTGAACCTGGGCTGCGGTACCGGCCACCCCAGCTTCGTGATGAGCAACTCCTTCACCAACCAGGTGCTGGCCCAGATCGAGTTGTACACCAAGGGTGACCAGTACGGCAAGGAGGTCTACGTGCTGCCCAAGCACCTCGACGAGATGGTGGCCCGCCTGCACCTCGACCGGATCGGCGCCCGGCTCACCGAGCTCACCACCGAGCAGGCGGCCTACATCGCCGTGCCCGTGGAAGGCCCCTACAAGCTCGACCACTACCGCTACTGAGCGGCGACGGCCCGGAGCTCCTGGCAGCGACCGGGCCGTCGTGGAAGACTGGCGCCTCTGATCCGGCTGGCCCGATGGCGATCGAACTGGTCCAGAAGTTGCCCGAGATGATCGGCGCTGCGGTGGAGGCCAACCCGGCCGCAGGGTATGGCGCGATCTTCGCGGCCATGTTCCTGGAGAACCTGTTCCCCCCGATTCCCTCCGAGCTGATCATGCCGCTCGGGGGGTTTTTCGTGCATCAGGGCAAGCTCTCCCTGGTGCCGGTGGTGCTGGCCGGCCTGCTGGGCACCGTGCTCGGTGCCCTGCCCTGGTACGGCATCGGCCGGCTGGTGAACGAGGAGCGCATCGAGCACTGGCTGGAGCGCCACGGCCGCTGGATCGGCATCAGCCCCCAGGAGCTGCGCCGCAGCCGCCGCTGGTTCAGCCGCCATGGCACGGCCCTGGTGTTCTGGGGCCGGCTGGTGCCCGGCATCCGCACCCTGATCTCGGTGCCCGCCGGCATCGAGATGATGCCGATGGCCCCCTTCCTGCTCTGGACCACCGCCGGCAGCCTGATCTGGACCCTGCTGCTGACGCTGGCGGGCCTGGCCCTGGGCGAGGGCTACACGAATGTGGAGCGCTGGATCGAGCCCGCCGCCCGGGTGGTGAAGGTGCTGTTGCTGGTGGCGGTGCTGGCCGGCGCCGTGTGGCTGGGGCTGCGGATCTGGAAGCAGAGCCGCCAGCGGCCCTGATCGGAGTCCCGGGCCTGCAGGGACTCCGGCCCGGCCCCGGACAGTAAAAAAGGCGCCCCGGGGGGCGCCTTCTCTGGCTTCGGACGCTTGATAACCCGGCTGGGCCACTGGCACAAGCCCCCCGGGCCGAATCCGGGCCCGCAGGCTCAGAACGGCACTTCCTCCTCGCTGGGTTCGCCGCCGCCGAAACCGCCCCCGAAGCCGCCGCCGCCGCCGCCTCCCTCCGCGTCCCGCTTGCTGCCGAGCAGCTCCAGCCGATCGACGCGGATCACCGGCTTGCTGCGCTCCTCACCGCTGGCCCTGTCCGTCCAGCGGTCGAGCTTGAAGGAGCCGATGATGCCGATCAGGGCACCCTTGCGGACGTAGTCGGCGGCCACCTGGGCCTGCTTGCCCCAGATCTCCAGGTTGAACCAGTCGGGCTCGTCGTCGCGGCTGCGGCGGTTCACCGCCAGGGTGAGGTTGGCGACCATGCTGCCGGATTCGAAGTAGCGGACCTCAGGGTCGCGGCCGGCTCTGCCGACGAGGGTGATGGAATTGACGCCCATGGCGTGCTCCTGGAACGAATGGATCAATGATGCGGCACCCCGATCGGGGGCCTCTCCCTTTCCGTTCCACCCTTCGTCCCGGTTGTCACACCCGGCGGCTCTGCGGAGGGCCGCTGGGAATGCCCCACCTATGATTCACCGCTGCCAGAGGCCTTGCCCGTGTTTTTCCGCCGCTTCCAGTTCTCCCGCGACATCGGCATCGATCTGGGGACGGCCAACACGCTGATGTACGTCTCGGGCAAGGGGATCGTGCTGCAGGAGCCCTCGGTGGTGGCGATCGATCTGGAGCGCGGCACCCCCCTGGCGGTGGGCGAGGAGGCCAAGCTGATGCTCGGCCGCACCCCAGGCAACATCCGGGCGATCCGCCCCCTGCGCGACGGCGTCATCGCCGACTTCGACGCCGCCGAGCAGATGATCAAGAGCTTCATCCAGAAGGGCAACGAAGGCCGCGGCGTGATCGCCCCGCGCCTGGTGATCGGCATCCCCAGCGGCGTCACCGGCGTCGAGCGCCGGGCCGTGCATCAGGCCGGCCTGGCCGGGGCCCGGCAGGTGCACCTGATCGATGAGCCGGTGGCGGCCGCCATCGGCGCCGGTCTGCCGGTGACCGATCCGGTGGGCACGATGATCGTCGACATCGGCGGCGGCACCACCGAGGTGGCCGTGCTGAGCCTGGGCGGCACCGTGCTGAGCGAGTCGGTGCGGGTGGCCGGCGACGAACTCAGCGACGCCATCAGCGTCTATCTCAAGAAGGTCCACAACCTGGTGGTGGGCGAGCGCACCGCCGAGGACATCAAGATCCGCATCGGCTCCGCCTTCCCCGACGACGCCCACGACGAAACCTCCATGGACGTGCGGGGTCTGCACCTGCTCTCCGGCCTGCCGCGCACGATCAACATCCGGGCCGGCGACATCCGCGAAGCCATGGCCGAGCCGCTCAACGTGATCGTCGAGGCGGTCAAGCGCACCCTGGAGCGCACCCCTCCCGAGCTGGCGGCCGACATCGTTGACCGGGGGATCATGCTCGCCGGCGGCGGCGCCCTGGTGCGGGGCATCTGCGACCTGATCAGCCACGAGACCGGGATCCTCACCCACGTGGCCGAAGACCCCCTGCTCTGTGTGGTCAACGGCTGCGGCATGGTCCTTGAGGACTACAGCCGGCTCGAGCGCGTGCTCGACACCCCTGAATTCGCCCGGATGACGGCCTGAGTCCGATGCCGGCTTGGCGCTGGCTCCGCTTCGTCGACGGCTCCTCCCTGCGACGCCTCCTGCCCTGGCTGCTGGTGCTGCTGGCGCTCGTGGCCGTGCGTCTCAGCAAGGGGGCGATGCTCACCGATGCCTACGCCTTCCTCAGCCGACCCTTCTGGCCGGGGACGGCCCAGGCCGAGTGGCTGCGGTCGGCCCGCCGGGTGGAGGACGGTGCCCGGCTGGCCCAGCTGGAGCGGGACAACCAGCGGCTGCGCTCGCTCCTGGACCTGCAGCAGAAGAATCCCAACCGGGTGACCGCCCCGGTGATCTCCCGCGACGGCTCCGGCTGGTGGCGCCAGCTGCTGCTCGGCCAGGGGGCCCTGAGCGGCATCCGGGCCGGCCAGGCGGTGCTCGGCCCCGGCGGCCTGGTCGGCCTGGTGGGGAGTGTCACCCCCAGCACCGCCACCGTCACCCTGCTCACCGATCCCAGCAGCCGGGTCGGGGTCTGGGTGGGGCGCACCCAGCACCATGGCCTGCTCACCGGCATCGGCACCGCCCGGCCCCTGCTGCGCTTCCTGGAGAAGGATCCCCAGGCCCGTCCCGGTGACGTGGTGGTGACCTCCCCCGCCAGCACCCTGGTGCCGCCGAACCTGCCGGTGGGCGTGATCCAGACCATGGACGCCAATGCCGATCCGGCGCCGGAGGCGGTGGTGCAGCTGATCGCGCCGGTGTCGGCCCTCGACTGGGTGCAGGTGCAGGTGCGCTGATGGATCTGCTCAGCCGGCAGCCCCTGCTTGCCGCCACGGTCCTGCTGGTGCCGCTGCTCGTCCTGGCCTCGCCGGGCTGGCTGGCCCTCGACGGCGTCGGTCCCTGCTGGGCGGTGCTGTGGCTGCTGCCCTGGGCGCTGTGCGACGGCCCCTTCTCGGGAGCCTGCGCCGGCCTGGCCCTGGGCCTGCTGCTGGATGCCCTCCACCCCGGCGGCGTCACCCAGATCCCCGCCCTGCTGCTGCTGGGCTGGTGGTGGGGGCGGATGGGACGGCGGGCGTCGCCGATCCAGCGCAGCTTCAGCCTCGGCCTGCTGGCCCTGATCGGCACGGCCCTGCTGGGCCTCACCCTGATGCTGCAGTGGGGGATCCTCGACTGGATCGGCACCCGGGAGGCGCTGCAGCTGGCGGGACCGTTGGCAGGCCGCAGCGCCCGGGAGCACGGGGTGAATCCCGCCCTGCTGGCCCTGCCGGGCTGGCGCTGGGATGATCTGGCGGGATCCGGCCTGCGGGTTCTGCTCGCCCAGACCCTGATCACGGCCGTGCTCGCACCGATGCTCTGCTCCCTGCAACTGCTGCTCTGGCGGCAACTGGGCTCCGGCTGGCGCCGCTAGGCCATGGCCAGGATGTCTTCCCGCTCCAGCCGGCCGTCCCGCCTGCCCCGCCGCCAGGCCCTGCGGCTGCTGGCCGCCCCGTTCGCCCTCGCCCTCGCCGCCGGGGCCTGCGGCCGCCCGCCCGCGTCCGGCCGGGGCAAGGTGCTCAACGTCTGGACCCTGGATCTGGCGCCCCGCTTCAACGACTACATGGGGCGGGTGATCGCCGCCTGGGAGCGGGCCCATCCCGGCGTGACGGTGCGCTGGACCGATGTGCCCTGGGGGTCGGTGGAACGCAAGCTGCTGGCCTCGGTGTTCGCCCGCACCGCCCCTGATCTGGTCAACCTCAACCCCAACTTCGCCGCCAACCTGGCCAGCAAGGGGGGCCTGCGGGACCTCACCCCCCTGCTTCCCCCCGACGCCGCCGAGCGCTACCTGGCCGGCATCTGGACCTCGGGCCAGCAAGCGGGGGAACAGTTCGGCATTCCCTGGTACCTGACGGCCCGGGTGACGATCGCCAACCGCCGGCTGCTGCAGAAGGCCGGCCTGGCCGCCCCGCCGCGCCGCTGGGAGGAGGTGCCGGCCTATGCCGAGGCCGTCCGGCGCCGCACCGGCCGCTACGCCCTGTTCGTGACCGTGGTGCCCGACGACTCCGGTGAGCTGATGGAGGCGCTGGTGCAGATGGGGGTGCGGCTGCTCGACGACCGCCAGCGGGCGGCGTTCAACAGCCCCGCCGGTCGCCGGGCCTTCGCCTTCTGGAGCGACCTCTACCGCCGCGGCCTGCTGCCGCGGGAGGTGGTGAGCCAGGGGTACCGGCGGGCGATCGAGCTGTACCAGGCCGGGGACCTGGCCCAGGTGGCCAGCGGCCCCGATTTCCTGCGCAACCTGCAGACCAACGCCCCCGGCATCGCCGCCACCTCCGCCCCCTTCCCGCCCCTGACCGGGGCCAGCGGCGAGGCCAACGTGGCGGTGATGAACCTGGTGGTGCCGCGCCAGAGCGCCATGGCCCCGGAGGCGGTGAGCTTCGCCCTGTTCCTGAGCGACGCCGCCAACCAGCTGGTCTTCGCCGAGGAGGCCCGGGTGCTGCCCTCCTCCCGGGGCGCCCTGGCGAGCCTGGAGGGGCGGCTGCGGGCGGCGGTGCCCGCCGACGGCCAGGAGCGGCTGGTCCACAGCGCCCGGCTGCTCTCGATCGAGACCCTGGCGGCGGCGCGGGTGCTGGTGCCGGCGACCCCGGGGGTGAAGCGGCTGCAGGCGATCCTCTACACCCAGCTGCAGCGGGCGATGCTGGGGCAGCTCGACAGCGACGCGGCCCTGGCCGAGGCCGAGAGGCAGTGGAACAGCTACGCCGAGGCCCGCTGGCCCTGAGGCCGCCGGCGGCGGGACTGGCACCCTGAAGAAATGTTGTAAATCGGCCAGAGGCCAGCTGCCGGAACCGATTCCGTGCTCACGGCACGAAACGGCGTCGCGTTATGGTTGCGATTCTTCATCCGGTCGGACAGGAGCGATGCCCACGCCTTCGGTCGCATCCTCTGCATCCTCAGCCTCCCCGTTCACCGACGGGGCTGATCTGCAGGAATCCTCCGGTGGTGTTTCTGCCGCCCAGCAGCCCGCGTCACCGCCACCTTCCGACCAGCAGCCCGCCCAGCCGATCGCCACCCTGCTCGTCGTCGACGACGAGGCCGCTGTGCGCCGGGTGCTGCTGATGCGCCTGCAGCTGGCCGGTTACCGGGTCCTGTGCGCCGAGGACGGCGAGGAAGCCCTGGCCCTGTTCCACAAGGAGCAGCCCGATCTGGTGGTCCTCGACGTCATGCTGCCGAAGCTGGACGGCTTCGCCGTCTGCCGGCGGCTGCGGGCCGAATCCTGCGTTCCGATCATTTTCCTCTCCGCCCTCGATGCCATCGCCGAGCGGGTGGCGGGCCTGGACCTCGGCGCCGACGACTACCTGCCCAAGCCCTTCAGCCCCAAGGAACTGGAGGCCCGCATCTCCACGATCCTGCGCCGCATGGGCCGGGGGGCCGCCACCAGCGAGCCCCGCGAGCTGCCCACGGGCTCCGGGGTGCTGCGGGTGGGGGATCTGGTGGTCGACACCAACCGCCGCCAGGTGACCCGCGAGGGACAGCGCATCGCCCTCACCTACACCGAATTCAGCCTGCTGGAGCTGCTGTTCCGCGAGCCGGGACGGGTGGTGCCCCGGGCCGAGATCCTCGAGCAGCTCTGGGGCTATCCGCCGCGCCGGGCCGCCGACCTGCGGGTGGTGGACGTCTATGTGGCGCGGCTGCGCGGCAAGCTCGAGCCCGACCCCCGCAACCCGGAGCTGATCCTCACGGTGCGCGGCACGGGCTACGCCTCCCAGCGGATGGGCGAGGGAACCCTGGCCGCCGCCGGCTGAACCGCGCGCTGAAGTCGATGCCGGCCGGTCCTGCAGGATGGGCAGCGACCCTTCTCCATCGCCCTGCCTGCCTTGTCGGATCTGCGTGAGACCCGTCTGGAGAAAGCCCGCGCCCTGGAGGCCCTCGGCCGGGCTCCCTATGCGCTCGGCTTCGCCCCCAGCCACCGCACCGCCGAGCTGCAGCAGGCCCACGCCGACCTGCCCAACGGCGAGGAGCGGGCCGTGGCAGTGGCGGTGGCGGGGCGGGTGATGACCCGGCGGGTGATGGGCAAGCTGGCCTTCTTCACCATCGCCGACGAAACCGGTCCGATCCAGCTGTTCATCGAGAAGGCCACCCTGCTGGCGGCCCACCCGGACGAGCCCGAGGCCTTCGCCCAGATCACCTCCCTGGTGGATGGCGGTGACTGGATCGGGGTGCACGGCAGCCTGCGCCGCACCGACCGGGGCGAGCTCTCGGTGAAGGTGACCGACTGGGTGATGCTCTCCAAGGCGCTCCAGCCCCTGCCCGACAAGTGGCATGGCCTGGCGGACGTGGAGAAGCGCTACCGCCAGCGCTACCTGGACCTGATCGTTTCGCCCCACACCCGCGAGACCTTCCGCCGCCGGGCGCGGCTGGTGAGCGCCATGCGCCGCTGGCTCGACGAGCGCGGCTTCCTCGAGATCGAGACGCCCGTCCTGCAGACGGAGGCCGGCGGCGCCGACGCCCGCCCCTTCGCCACCCACCACAACGCCCTCGACCTGCCCCTCACCCTGCGCATCGCCACGGAGCTGCACCTCAAGCGGCTGGTGGTGGGGGGCTTCGAACGGGTCTACGAACTGGGGCGCATCTTCCGCAACGAGGGGATCAGCACCCGCCACAACCCCGAGTTCACCTCGGTGGAGATCTACCAGGCCTTCGCCGATTACCACACGATGATGGATCTCACCGAGCAGCTGCTGGCCGCAGCCTGCCTGGAGGTCTGCGGCGACACGCGCCTCACCTACCAGGGCGAGGCGATCGATCTCACCCCGCCCTGGCGGCGGGTCACCATGCACGAGCTGGTGGAGCAGGCCACCGGCCTGGATTTCAGCGGCTTCAGCGACCGCGCCGAGGCGGTGGCGGCGATGGAGGCCGCCGGCCTGGCGGCCCCCGAGGCGGCCGACAGCGTCGGCCGGCTGCTGGTGGAGGCCTTCGAGCAGGCGGTGGAGACCACCCTGGTGCAGCCCACCTTCGTGATGGACTACCCGGTGGAGAACTCGCCCCTGGCACGGGCCCACCGCAGCAAGCCGGGGATGGTGGAGCGCTTCGAGCTGTTCATCGTCGGGCGGGAGACGGCCAACGCCTTCAGCGAGCTGATCGACCCCCTCGATCAGCGTGCCCGGCTCGAGCTGCAGCAGCTGCGCCGCCAGGCGGGGGACCCCGAAGCCCAGACGGTGGACGAGGATTTTCTGCACGCCCTGGAGGTGGGCATGCCCCCCACCGGCGGCCTCGGCATCGGCATCGATCGCCTCGCCATGCTGCTCACCGACAGCCCCTCGATCCGCGATGTGATCGCCTTCCCCCTGCTGCGCCCGGAGGCCCGCGACTAGGCCGGAACCGACGCAGTGGGATAATGGTCCCCAGTAGGCCTTCTCCCCCTCGGGGCTCTGGTATGAGTGGTGAGCGCGTCGGTTTTCGCTTTCAACACGCCGATGCTGTGGTGAAGCGCAATCCCCAGGGGCGATCTCGCCGTGGCTGGGTCATGGAGCCCGTGGAGCAGACCACCAGCCGGGGCACCAAGATGCCCGCCTACCGCATCCGCTGGCGGGACAGTGAACGTCCGGAGATCGTGCTGCAGCACATGCTCATCGCCGATCCCGACCCCACTCCGCCGCCCGAGGGCGTGAGCCTGGTGCCGCCGGCCCCCAAGAAGTAACCCGCCGCAGCGCCCGGCGAGCGATCCAGCTTCAGACCCACCCCCGCAGCCGGTAGGCCAGCAGGCCGAGATGTTCGCGCATGGCCGTGGTGGTGAGCACCAGGGCTTCGGCGCTGGGCAGCACCCCCATCACGGTGCCCGCCAGGGTGGGGGTGCCGAAGGAGCGCCGCTCGGGCAGCTGGAAGTCGCAGGCCACCGGGATGATCCGCAGGTCCGGGGCGGCGCGGCGCAGGGTGGCCAGCGAACGGGGCAGGTGGGTGGCGCTGGTGACCAGCAGCAGGGAGTTCCAGCCCCGCTGCCGGGCCACCCGCACCAGTGCACCCGCCTCCTCGCCGGTGTTGCGCCCCTCCTCGCTGGTCACGATCCGATCGGCCGCCACCCCCAGGCTGGTGGCCAGGGCCTTGGCCAGCCTGGCCTCACCGGCCGCCGGATCATTGGCCATGAAGGTGACCTTGCCGCCGGTCACCAGCAGCCAGGGGGCCTTGCCCTCCCGCATCAGGGCCACGGCGCGCAGCAGCCGGTCGCCGGCCTCGTTCACCTCCACCCCCTGGCGCGGCGGCAGGGCGGGCCGCAGGCCGCCGCCCAGCACCAGCACCGCATCGGCGCTGGGGATCGGCGACGGCGTCAGCCGGGCGGCCCGCTCCTCCAGGCTCCAGACCAGCTGCCGGCTCAGCAGGGGGGTGGCCGCCAGCCAGAGCAGGGCGATGCCCACCCCGGAGAGCACCGGACCGAAGCGGCGCTGCCGGCCCAGCAGGCCGGCGATCTGGAGCAGCAGGGCCAGGCCGAGGGGGTAGAGGCCGAGCGGCAGCAGTTTGGAGAGCAGGAAACCCATGGGGCGGCGGGGTTCAGCGCTGGCTGCGGCGCTTCAGCTCCTGCAGCTCCTGCTGGGCCTCGAAATGGGCCCAGTCGGCCTCCAGGTCGGGGGTGGGGGCGGCGCCGGGGCGGGGCCGGCTGGTGAGCTCGGCCAGCTCCTGCTCCACGCCGGCGAAGCGCTGGCCCAGATCGGCCAGGGCGCGCCAGCGGTGGCGGCCCTGGTCCATCAGCCCGGTCACATGCTGCTCGGCCCGGCCGGCCAGGTCCTCGGCGCCGGCGGCCCGGGCCCGGCCGGTGCGCTCCTGCCACTGGCGGATCTCCTCGGCCAGCCGCAGCAGTTCGCGCCGCTGCTCCTCCGCCTGCTGGCGCAGGCGTACCCGTTCCGCCAGTAGCTGCCGCTGGCGGTCGCGGGACGCCTGTTCCCGCAGCAGCTCCTCCTGCTGGGGATTGGTGCGCAGGAAGCCCTCCAGCTGCTGATCCAGCCGCGCTTCCAGTTCCTCCAGCCAGCTGCTGCTCATGGCACAGGTTCGCCGGGGGCGCGGGTGATCAGGGGCGCCTCAATCTCCTCCTGCAGGGGGGTGATGGCCGCCTCCCGCGAGCGCAGCAGCAGCTGGGTGAGCCGGGCGATGGCCCCTTCGCCCAGGTCCTGTTCGCCGATGCGGTCGAAGGCCCGGCGATAGAGATCCTCGAGTTCCTCGATCAGCCCCTCGCGCACCCCACGCATGGACTGACGCTGCTCCTCCCTGCTCATGGCGTGCTCCGGTGCTGTTCCGAGTCTGCCTGCACCAGCAGATGCAGACAGAAATCGCCGGCGGCATCGCTCCAGCGGCCCGCCCCCAGCCAGCCGGCTTCGGCGGCCAGGGCCAGGAAGGCCTCGGGGGCGTACTTGTGGCTGTATTCAGTGATCAGCGGTTCGCCGGCCGTGAACGGCCAGGGCCGCCCCGCCAGGCGCACCTCCAGGTCGCGGCGGCTCACCAGGGCCATGGCGATGCGAGACTGGCCGGCCTCCCACCAGGCCCGGTAGTGGAAGTCGTCGGGGTGGAAATCGCCCTCCAGATCCCGGTTGAGTCGGGTGAGCAGGTTGCGGGCGAAGGCCTCCGACCAGCCGGCGGCGTCGTTGTAGGCCGCCTCCAGCCGCTCCACCGCCTTGGGCTGGTCGATGCCGATCAGCAGGCGGCTGCCCGGCCCCAGCAGCCGGCGGAACTGGCGCAGCAGCTCCCGGGCGCCGGCGGGATCGAAGTTGCCGATCGAACTGCCCGGGTAGAAGCCCAGCCGGCCGTGGCCCTCCAGGGCGGGGTGCTCGGGCAGCTGCTCCAGGCGGCTGTAGTCGCAGCAGATGCCGAGCACCGCCAGGTCCGGATGGCGTTGCTGCAGGGCCCGGCAGGCGGGGGCCAGGTGGTCGGCGCTGATGTCGAGGGCGACATAGGCGGCGGGCTCCAGGGCGCTGAGCAGGGGGCTCACCTTGCGGGCGCTGCCGGCCCCGAACTCCACCACCACCCCGGGGCCGAGGGCGGCGGCCAGCTCGGGCGCCCGCGCCTCCAGCAGGGCCGTCTCGGTGCGGGTGAGGCTGTACTCGGGCTGCTCGCAGATCGCCTCGAACAGACGGGACCCCTCGGCGTCGTACAGCAGCCAGGCCGGCAGCTGCTTGGGGCGGCGGGCCATGCCATCGATCACCAGCCGGGCCATGTCGGCCGGTTCGGGATGGAGGTCGATCAGCATGGGGCGCCGGTACCGTCGTCAGCGCCGTCGCGGGCCAGCCGCAGCCCGGCGGCCATCCAGCGGCAGTGGGGCCCGAAGAAGTTGCGGTAGGTGGGGCGGGCGTGGCCCGCCGGGGTGAGGAAGCAGCTGCCGCGGAGCACGAACTGGGAGGTCATGAACTTGCCGTTGTATTCCCCGACGGCCCCGGGGGCGGGGCGGAACCCCGGGTAGGGCCGGTAGGGGCTGGCGGTCCATTGCCACAGGGCGCCGAAGGCCTGGGGCAGGGGGCGGCCGTCCGGTTGGGCGGCTTCCGTCGCCACCAGCTCCCATTCGGCTTCGCTGGGCAGGCGGCCGCCGCTCCAGCGGGCAAAGGCGTCGGCCTCGAACCAGCTGACGTGCCGCACGGGCGCCTGGGGGTGCCGCGGCCGGCGGCCCGCCAGGCTGAATTCCCATTCGCCGCGCCAGTAGCGCGGTGCGTTCCAGCCCTGCTGCTGCACCAGCGCCCAGCCCTCGCTCATCCACAGCTCCGGCCGCCGGTAGCCGTCATCGGCGATGAAGGCGGCGTAAGCCTCGTTGGTGACGAGGGTTTCGGCGAGGCTGAAGGGCTCCAGCCACTGGCGGTGCCGGGGGGCTTCGTTGTCGAAGTGGAAGCCACCACCGGAGTGGCCGATCTCCACCAGCCCGCCGGGGTGGGAGCGCCAGCCGCCGGTGGTTTCCGGTGCCCCGGCGCCGGGGGGTTCGACGCCATAGGCGGGCTCCAGCGGGTTGCGGCTGAAGCCGTCGAGCAGATCCATCAGCAGCAGCTCCTGGTGCTGCTGCTCGTGCTGCAGCCCCAGTTCCACCAGCTCCAGCAGGGGCCCGGCCGCCTCGGGTGGCTGGCGATCCAGCTGCAGCAGCAGCGTCTCCAGCCCGGCGTCGACGCGCCGGCGCCAGGCGAGCACCTCGCCGATGGCCGGCCGGGTGAGCAGGCCCCGTTCGGGACGGGGGTGGCGGCTGCCGACCGCCTCGTAATAGGAGTTGAACAGATGGCCCCAGCGGCGATCGGGCGTCGCGTGGCCCGGCAGGTGGGGCTCCAGCAGGAAGGTCTCGAAGAACCAGGTGGTGTGCCCCAGGTGCCACTTGGCGGGGCTGGCATCGGCCATGCCCTGGAGGCAGAGGTCCTCCGGCTCCAGGCCCTGGATCAGGTGTTCACTGTGCTGACGGACCGCCTGGAGCCGTTGCAGGAGGCAGGGGATGTCCGCCGGCGCGTGTGCCCTGGAACCCATGGTCCTGCCGTTCTCTGGGGCCGACCATAGGGATGTTCCCTACGATCCGGCCACGCAGCGATGGAGAAGGCCAGCCGCATGGGAGCCCACAGCGACGGCATGAGCACCGGGATCACCGAGGGCTTCAGCGGGGCGGTCGGCGGGACGCCGCTCATCCGGCTCCATGCCCTCAGCGCCCTCACCGGCTGCGAGATCCTGGGCAAGGCGGAATTCATGAACCCCGGCGGGTCTGTGAAGGACCGGGCCGCCCTGGGCATCCTCCAGGAGGCGGAGGCCAGCGGCCTGCTCAAGCCGGGGGGCACGGTGGTGGAGGGGACCGCCGGCAACACCGGCATCGGCCTCACCCACCTCTGCAATGCCCGCGGCTACCGCTGCCTGATCGTGATCCCCGAGACCCAGTCGGCGGAGAAGATCGGCCTGCTGCGCAGCCTCGGCGCCGAGGTGCGCACGGTGCCGGCGGTGCCCTACAGCGACCCGGCCAACTACGTGCGCCTCTCGGGCCGCATCGCCGAGGAGACCCCCGGCGCCGTGTGGGCGAACCAGTTCGACAACCTCGCCAACCGGCGGGCCCATTACGGCAGCACCGGGCCGGAGATCTGGGAGCAGACCGGGGGCCGGCTGGATGCCTGGGTGGCCGCCACCGGCACCGGCGGCACCTACGCCGGGGTGGCCCTCTATCTCAAGGAGCAGGATCCCAGGATCCGCTGCGTCCTGGCCGATCCCTGCGGCAGCGCCCTCTACAGCTGGGCCACCGACGGCACCCTGAAGAGCGAGGGCAACTCGATCACCGAGGGCATCGGCAACAGCCGCGTCACCGCCAACCTGGAGGGGGCGCCGATCGACGACGCGGTGCGGATCGACGACCCCATGGCCCTGCGCACGATCTACGGCCTGCTGTGGCAGGAGGGCCTGTTCATGGGCGGATCGGTGGGGATCAACGTGGCGGCGGCGGTGGAGACGGCCCGGCGGCTGGGCCCCGGCCATCGCATCGTCACCGTCCTCTGCGACAGCGGCGATCGCTACCGCTCCCGCCTCTACGACCAGGAGTGGCTGGCGGGCCGCGGCCTTGAGCAGCCCCAGCGCACCGGCGTGGCCCTGATCCCATGAGCGCAGCCCAGGGCCAGGTGATCGGCGGCCGCTACCGGCTCGAACGCCGTCTCGGGGCGGAGACGGGCGGCCCCCAGGGGGAGCTGTGGCAGGCGAGTGACCAGCTGGCCGCCGACGGGCCCGTGGCCCTGCGCCGCATCGGGCCGGACCAGGACCAGGCCCGGGCCCGGGAGCTGTGGTCGCGGCTGCAGGGGGTGCTCCACCCCCAGGTGCCCCGCATCGGCGCCGTGATCGAGGCCGAGGGCCAGCTCTGGCTGGTGCGGGAGTGGCAGGCGGGCCGCACCTACCAGCAGCTGCTGGAGCTGCGCGCTGAGCGCCAGCTGGTGTTCGGGGCGGGGGAGGTGCTGCTGCTGCTGCGCCAGCTGCTGCCGGTGCTCGCCGCCCTGCACAGCCAGGACCTGCTGCACGGGGACCTCAGTCCCGCCAACCTGCTGCGCCGCGACAGCGACGGCCTGCCGGTGCCGCTCGATTTCGGCCTGGTGCGGGGCACGTCCGCCGGCCCCGCCGGCGAGCGGCTGTTGGGGGCCACCCCGGGCTACGCCCCGCCGGAGCTGGCCAGGGGCGAGCCTGCCCAGCCCTGGATGGATCTGCATGCCCTGGGCGTGGTGTCCCTGGTGCTGCTGAGCGGGGACGGGCCGGAGCGCCTGCTCGATCCGGCGACGATGCAGTGGCGCTGGCCGGCGGCCCTGGAGCACGAGCCGGAGCTGCTGCGCCACCTGCAGCGCCTGCTCAGCCGCCACCCTGAGGAGCGCTTCGCCTCCGCCGGCCAGGCCCTGGTGGCCTTCCAGTCCCTGGCGATGCCCGACAGCACGGGCCCGGTGCCCCGGGCCGACCGCACCGTGGTGCTGGTGCCCGAGGCCGCCCCAGCCGCCCCGCCGCCGCCGCCATCGGCCCCTGCCGCCGCCGAGGCGGCGATCGCGGCCGCCATCAGCGCCCCGCCGGCCTGCCGTGGAGCGGGCGGAGCCCCAGCTGCCGCTGCGCACGGCCACCGCCACCACGCCACCGCCGCCGGCCGCCGTGGCCGTCAGCGACAGCCTGCGGCGCCGCCATGAGGAACGGGAGGAGGAGGCCGAGGGGGGCTTCTGGCCGGTGCTGATCGCCCTGGTGCTCTCGGCGGTCGTGGGGACGGCGGTGGGCTGGTGGTGGCTGAGCCGCGGCAAGGTGGCCGCCCCGGCCCCCGGCGGCCAGAGCGAGCTCCCCAGCAGCCTGCCCCCCTCGGAGGTGGACCAGCGCCAGCAGCTGCTCAACCGCCTGCGGGCGATGCAGGTGGACCGGGCCTGGTTCCTGAGCCTGGTGGATGCGGCCCTGCTGGCCCAGTACCCCGAGCGCAACGGCCGCCTCCCCTCCGACTCCCTGGAGGACGCGCCGCTGCGGCGGGTGTGGAACGAACTGGCCGAGGAATGGCTGGCCCGGGTGGAGCAGTTGCCCCTGCCTCTGCGGCGCCGGCTGGGCAACTTCAGCGCCAGCGACTGGGAGCAGCGGCAGGGTGGCTTCGTGGGCCAGGGGCTGAGCCCGGCGGTGCTGCGGGAGCTGGTGTCGGCCAGCGTCCAGAACCTGCTGCCGAGCCGCGCCTCCCAGGCGATGCCGCCGGAACCCTTCCGCCAGATCTGGTACGCGGCCGCCGAAATGATGCTGGAGAACCTGAGGATCGAGCCGATCGAGGCCCCCTCCGGCAACGCCCAGGTGCTGTCGGCCGAGGTCCCTGCCAGCGGGGCGCGCCTGTTCCCGATCCGTCTGCCCGCCGGCCACGGCCTCGCCCTCGGGGTCAGCGGCTCGCCGCTGCTGCAGATGAGCGTCTACTCGGCCGGGGGCACCCTGCTGGAGCCGAGGGGGCCGCTGCGGGTGGTCACCCTCGACTCCCAGAAGAGCTCGCCGGTGCAGCTGCTGCTCACCAACGACGGCGTCGCCCCGGCCCTGATCCGCCTGTCGCTGCGGGCCGATCCGCCGGCCCCCACGCCGCCGCCGGCGCCGGACGCGCCCCCGGCCCCCGAGGAGCCCCAGGACACGCCGGCCACGCCCGCTCCGGACACCCCCGGCGCCACACCGGCACCGGCCGCCCCGGCGGCCCCAGCCCCTGCGACCCCACCGGCGCCCCCCGCACCGCCCAGCAACTGAGGCCGCTCAGAGCCTGGCGACGGCGGCCCGGGTCTCCTTGGCGATCTGCTTGTTCTTCTCGTCCGCGCGCTTGTCGTGCAGCTTGCGGCCCTTGCCCAGGCCGATGGTGATCTTGATCCAGGAGCCCTTGAGGTGCAGGTTCAGCGGGATCAGGGTGAGGCCCTTCTGATCGAGGGCCACGCGCAGCTTGTCGATCTCGCGGCGGTGGGCCAGCAGTTTGCGCACCCGCAGGGGCTCGTGGTTGAAGAACTTGCCGGCGTGGCTGTGGGGGGAGATGTGGACGTTGTGGAGCTGCATCTCGCCGTTGCGGATCAGGCAGAAGCCGTCGCGCAGGTTCACCTGGCCGGCCCGGATCGACTTCACCTCGGTGCCGAGCAGCTCGACGCCGGTCTCGAGGGTTTCGAGAATCTCGTACTGGTGTCTGGCCAGGCGGTTGTCGGCCAGCAGCCGGTTGGCCGGGTCGGCGCCCTTGGCGCCACCACCCTTCCTGCCGGGCCCCTTCGCCATCGCCGCGTTCCTGATCACCTGGGTGCTCCCCGACCCTAGGCAGCAGCCGGTACCCTCCAACCATGGCGATCATCTCTTCGGGAGGAACGGCCGCACCCGCTCCCCGGGGGCCACGGTCCGGGGCGGCTCCGGAGCGGCTCGTGGACCCGACCGCCGCCGTCGAGGAGCCCCCCGTGCGGGAGGACGGCCTGCGGCCCCGCCGGCTGGATGACTACATCGGCCAGAGCGAGCTGAAGCAGGTGCTGCGCATCGCCGTGGAGGCCACCCGCCGCCGCCAGGAGGCCCTCGACCACGTGCTGCTCTACGGCCCCCCCGGCCTCGGCAAGACCACCATGGCCCTGGTGCTGGCCGAGGAGCTGGGGGTGCGCTGCCGGATCACCAGCGCCCCGGCCCTGGAGCGCCCGCGGGACATCGTCGGTCTGCTGGTGAACCTGCAGCCCCGCGAGGTGCTGTTCATCGATGAGATCCACCGCCTCAACCGGGTGGCCGAGGAGATCCTCTACCCGGCGATGGAGGACTTCCGCCTCGATCTGACGGTCGGTAAAGGCACCACGGCCCGCACCCGCAGCCTGGAGGTGGCCCCGTTCACCCTGGTGGGGGCCACCACCCGCGCCGGTTCGCTGAGCTCGCCGCTGCGGGATCGCTTCGGCCTGATCCAGCGGCTGGAGTTCTACGGCCTCGATGACCTCGAGGCGATCGTGGTGCGGGCCGCCGGCCTGCTGCAGCTGGCCCTGCAGCCCTGCGCCGCCCAGGAGGTGGCCCGCCGCTGCCGGGGCACGCCCCGCATCGCCAACCGGCTGCTGCGCCGGGTGCGGGACGTGGCGGCGGTGGGGGGCCACGGCCAGATCGATGCGGCGCTGGTGGAGGAGGCCCTCTCCCTGCACCGGGTGGACGGCCGCGGCCTGGATGCCAGCGACCGGCGCCTGCTGAGCCTGATGCTCGAGGCCTACGGCGGCGGGCCGGTGGGGCTCGAAACCCTGGCGGCCGGCCTGGGCGAGGACCCCGCCACCCTGGAAGCGGTGGTGGAGCCCTACCTGCTGCAGCTGGGCTTCCTGCAGCGCACCCCCCGGGGCCGGATCGTCACCCCCGCCGGCCGCGCCCACCTCGATGGTGCGTCCGCGGTGGCGGCATGAGGCGGCGCGCAGCGGCGGTGCTGGCCCTGCTGGTGCTGCTGGTGGGGCTGCTGGCCTGGCCGCCGAGTGCGGCGGCGTCACTGCCGGACCTGTTCGAGCAGGCCCTGGCCGCCAGCCGCGAGGGGCGCTTCGGCGAGGCCCTGCCCCTGTGGGACCGGGTGGTGGATCTGGCGCCCGAGGACGCCTCGGCCTGGAGCAACCGCGGCAACGTGCAGCTGGCCCTGGGGGACGCCCGGGCGGCGATCGCCGACCAGGAACGGGCCATCGAGCTGGAGCCCGCCAGCGCCGACCCCCACCTCAACCGCGGCACCGCCGAGGAGGCCCTGGGCCTCTGGTCGGAGGCGGCGGCCGACTACGCCTGGATCCTGGAGCGCAACCCGGAGGATGCCTCCGCCCTCTACAACCTCGGCAACGTGGAGGGTTCCCGGGGCGACTGGCCGGCGGCCCGCCAGTGCTTCGAGGCGGCCGCCGCCGCCCGGCCGGGCTTCGCCATGGCCCGTTCCAGCGCCGCCCTGGCCGCCTTCCAGCTGGGGGACACAACGGTGGCGGAGAAGCAGCTGCGCGACCTGATCCGCCGCTACCCGCTGTTCGCCGATGCCCGCGCCGGCCTCACGGCGCTGCTGTGGCAGCGGGGGGCCCGGGGCGAGGCCGAGAGCCACTGGGCCGCGGCCTCCGGCCTCGATCCCCGCTACCGGCAGGAAGAATGGCTGCTGCAGATACGGCGCTGGCCGCCCGTGCCCGTGCAGGCTCTGGCCCAGTTCCTGGCCCTGGCCTCCTGAACCGGCTTCGCCCCCTCGGCCTCCCCCTCCGCCCATGACCCCCTTGTCCTTTCCCCCCTTCTCACCCGGCGGGCCCGTCGAGGGGGGGGATGGGACCTGGGACGCCCTGGGGCTGGAGGACACCCTGCAGTCGCTGCTGCCGGAGCTGATCCAGATCCGCCGCCACATCCACCGCCACCCCGAGCTGAGCGGCCACGAGCAGCAGACCGCCGCCCTGGTGGCCGGTGAGCTGCGGCGCTGGGGCTGGGAGGTGCGCGAAGGGGTGGGCCGCACCGGGGTGGTGGCCGAACTGGGGCCGGTGGGGGCGCCGCTGGTGGCCCTGCGGGCCGACATGGATGCCCTGCCGATCGAGGAGCGCACCGAGCTGCCCTATGCCTCCAGCCGCCAGGGCCTGATGCATGCCTGCGGCCACGACATCCACACCACCGTGGGCCTGGGGGTGGCGCGGCTGCTGGCCGGCGTGGCCGACCGGCTCACGGCCCGGGTGCGGCTGCTGTTCCAGCCGGCGGAGGAGACGGCGGAAGGAGCGGCCTGGATGCGGGCCGACGGGGCAATGGAGGGGGTGCAGGCCCTGTTCGGGGTGCACGTGTTCCCGAGCCTGGAGGTGGGCACGGTGGGGGTGCGCAGCGGCAGCCTCACGGCCGCGGCGGGGGAGCTGGAGGTGGAGGTGCTGGGGGAAGGGGGCCACGGCGCCCGGCCGCACCAGAGCACCGATGCGATCTGGATCGCCGCCCGGGTGGTGAGCGGGCTGCAGGAGGCGATCAGCCGGCGGCTCGACCCGCTCCATCCGGTGGTGGTGAGCTTCGGGCTGATCGAGGGGGGCAAGGCCTTCAACGTCATCGCCGACCACGTGCGGCTGCTGGGCACGGTGCGCTGCCTGGATCTGGAGGTGCACGCCCAGCTGCCGGGCTGGATCGAGGACACGGTGCACGCCCTCTGCCAGGGCCACGGCGGCGAGGCCCGGGTGCATTACCGCTGCATCTCGCCGCCGGTGCACAACGATCCGGAGCTCACCCAGCTGGTGGCCGACACGGCCGTGGGGCTGCTGGGCCGCACCAAGGTGCAGTGGCTGGAGCAGCCGTCCCTGGGGGCCGAGGACTTCGCCCAGCTGCTGGAGGGCACCCGCGGCACCATGTTCCGCCTGGGGGTGGCCGGGCCCGGGGGCTGCACGCCCCTGCACAGCAACAGCTTCGATCCCGACGAGGGCTGCCTGGAGGTGGGCATCAAGGTGCTCACCCTCAGCCTGCTGCGCTGGATGGAGCAGCCGGTTTGAGCGGCCGTCGGCCCTCCCGCTTCCGGGCGGCGCTGCTGGCGCTTTCCTCGCCGCTGCTGATCCTGCTGGCCCTGCTGGTGCTGTGCACCCGCCAGGGGGCCGACAAGCTGCCGGCCGTGCCTGCCCTGGTGATCGGCTCCGGCCTGCTCACCACCAGCTGGATCCGGCGGCGGCGGCGGCGGGCCGAGCTGCTGCGGGCCCTGCGCCAGGGCCCCCCGGCCGGCGGCGAGCTGCGCCAAGGTGAAGGATCCCCGCCCTGATCCCCGTGAGTGAGTCCACCCCCGATCTGGAAGCGGCGCGGCAGGCGATCGCTTCGGGCGATCCGAGCCGGGCGATGCCGGCCCTGGCGGGGCTGCGGGGGGTGGAGCCGGAGGCGGCGATCCCGCTGCTGCTGCTGGGGCTGGAGCAGGCCACCTTCGTGATCCGTTCACTGGCCTGCGCCGGGCTGGGGGTGAAGCGCAGCGAGGCCGGCTGGGCGGCGCTGGCGACGGCGGTGCGCCAGGACGAGGACGCCAATGTGCGGGCCGAGGCCGCCAACGCCCTGGCCAGCTATGGGGTGGAGCGGGCCTGGCCCCTGCTGCGGGATGCGTTCGTGGCCGACGACCAGTGGCTGGTGCGCTGCAGCATCCTCTCGGCCCTGGCGGAGCAGGAGGCGATGCCGGCGGCCTGGCTGCTGGAGCTGGCTCGGGAGGCGGTGACCGATGGCGACGGCACGGTCCGGGCCGGTGGGGCCGAGATCCTGGGCCGCCTGGTGCGGGACGGCCGGGGGCCGGAGGCGGCCCAGGCCCGCGAGGCCCTGGCGGCGCTGCAGGGCGACGGCGACCATCGCGTCACGGCCATTGCTTTGGACGGCCTGCAGACCTGACACCTGCGCCCTCGCCAGCGGGCGTTCGTGGCCCCGGGGATGCGCGCGCGCGCCGTTTCCCGAACCTGTACAGCCTGTACAGAACCCGGAAACATGGTGGCGGAGCCCGGTCCCCGTTCCGCCCTGGCCCTGACCCTTTCAGCCCTGGCCCCACCCCCGTTCAGCCTTGCTAGGTTTCGAGGGTCACTAGGGGTGCCCGGCGCAGGATCCACCGATCGCTTCGCCCAGGGCTGAGATCACACCCTCCGAACCTGATCCGGGTCATGCCGGCGCAGGGAAGTGCGGAAGCTCTCAGGCTGCGCCCAACAGTCCTTCGTCATTCCTGTCATGCGCAGCGCCTGGATCCAGAAGCGTCGTGGTCAAGCCAACGTCACCCAGCTGCATTACGCCCGCCAGGGGGTGATCACCGAGGAGATGGCCTACGTGGCCAAGCGGGAAAACCTGCCCGAGTCGCTGGTGATGGAGGAGGTGGCCCGGGGCCGCATGATCATCCCCGCCAACATCGAGCACCCTGGCCTCGAGCCGATGGCGATCGGCATCGCCAGCAAGTGCAAGGTCAACGCCAACATCGGCGCCTCCCCCAATGCCTCCGACCTCGATGAGGAGGTGGCCAAGCTGAAGCTGGCGGTGAAGTACGGCGCCGACACCGTGATGGACCTCTCCACCGGCGGGGTGAACCTCGATGAGGTGCGCACGGCGATCATCAACGCCTCCACGGTGCCGATCGGCACGGTGCCCGTCTACCAGGCGCTGGAGAGCGTGCACGGGATGATCGAGAAGCTCGATGAGGACGACTTCCTGCATGTGATCGAGAAGCACTGCCAGCAGGGCGTCGACTACCAGACGATCCATGCCGGCCTGCTGATCGAGCACCTGCCCAAGGTGAAGGGACGGCTCACCGGGATCGTGAGCCGCGGCGGCGGCATCCTGGCCCAGTGGATGCTGTACCACCACCGCCAGAACCCGCTGTTCACCCGCTTCGACGACATCTGCGAGATCTTCAAGCGCTACGACTGCAGCTTCTCCCTGGGGGATTCCCTGCGCCCTGGCTGCCAGCACGATGCCTCCGATGCGGCCCAGCTGGCGGAACTGAAGACCCTGGGTGAGCTCACCCGCCGCGCCTGGAAGCACGACGTGCAGGTGATGGTGGAGGGTCCGGGCCATGTGCCGATGGACCAGATCGAGTTCAACGTCAAGAAGCAGATGGAGGAGTGCAGCGAGGCGCCCTTCTACGTGCTTGGCCCGCTGGTCACCGACATCGCCCCCGGCTACGACCACATCACCAGCGCCATCGGCGCGGCGCTGGCCGGCTGGCACGGCACGGCGATGCTCTGCTACGTGACGCCGAAGGAGCACCTGGGCCTGCCCAACGCCGAAGACGTGCGCGAGGGCCTGATCGCCTACAAGATCGCCGCCCACGCCGCCGACATCGCCCGCCATCGCCCCGGCGCCCGCGACCGCGACGACGAGCTCAGCCGCGCCCGCTACGCCTTCGACTGGAACAAGCAGTTCGACCTCAGCCTGGATCCGGAACGGGCCCGCGAGTACCACGACGAAACCCTGCCGGCCGACATCTACAAGCAGGCCGAGTTCTGCTCGATGTGCGGCCCCAAGCACTGCCCGATGCAGACCAAGATCACCGACGCCGACATCGAGGGTCTGGAGCAGGTGCTGGCCGAGCAGAAGAAGGCCCAGGGCGAACCCCTGGGGGTGTGAGTTGGGGGGGCGGGCCACCGCCCCTGCAGCTTGTTTCCCCTGATCTGGACTGTCTGGCGTGACAAGATATTCGGCGGTTTCAGGAAACGCCCTCATCGCAGCGTTGAAAGATATTGGCTTTTAAGAGATCAGGGTGAAAGGCAGTCACCATTTCCTGAGGCACCTAGATGGAAGGGCGACAGTTGTCCCCGTTCTTGCCGATAATCGCAAGCGTTAGCCAGTAGTGAGGTTTGCCCCCAGTGAAAAGCATTAACAGGCTCGGCACGTTCGAGGATGTTCTTGCGTCTGCGCCGCAGGATGTGCGCTTGATCTGCCAAGCTCTGAGAGCGCTCATCCAGGAACTCCATCCGGATAGCATCGAGGTGCCCCGCCCGGGTGAGCCATCGGTTGCCTATGGCTTTGGAGAGAAGAAGATGTCCGAAGCCTATGCGTACATCATGCCCCAGAAGAGCTATGCAAACCTGGGCTTCTATCACGGCGCGAGTATTGCCGATTCGCATCCAGTCCTTGAGGGTACAGGCGCCAGGCTCAGGCACATCAAGATTCGTACGATTGAGGCCGTGCGATCACCGGCAACGGTGAAGGTATTGCAGGATTCCATAGCTGAACGACGGACAGCTCTAGGGCTCGACATGGCCTAGAACGTCGCCGCTTGTCCCCCGGCGATTCAGTGATCCCTGCAATCGACTACGGCCAGCGTCACCGAGATCGCCCCGCAGGCCGAGCCGGTCTGCACGTTCGTCAGCAAGGTCGTCAGTGTGGACGACTTCGCCCCCCACCTGCCCCACGGCTGGGATGCGGGCCTGTTGTTCGAGGAAACGCAGAGCACCCTGTTCTGCTCGGATCTGCTGCATCAGTTCGGAGCGGTGCTGCCCATCACCTCCGAGGACCTGATCGGCCCGGCCCTGGCCGCCATGCACGGATTGTCCTATGCGGGTGATGGCGGCCTGATCAGGCCTCCACGGGGGGGCTGCCCCGAGAAGTTGCCCGCGTCCACCGATGTGTTTATGGTCCAAGCGTCGTTGTTGGCCGCATCGATTGGGCTTCCCATTTCCCAATGGCGTCACGTCCTATCTGTACGGGGGGCTGTTCCTCGGACTGGGACTGATGGTCATGTACCTCACCCTCGGCGTCAAAGCCGGGGCGAGTTCCGTCCTGAGCTCCACGCTCACCTACGTCACGCCGCTCACGGCTGAGCGCAGCTCGCGCCAGTGGCGGCTGCTGTTCGCCCTGGCCATGGTGCTGGGCGCCTGGCTGTACGCCGCCACCCACCAGGCCTTCTTCGTCACGGCGGAGGGCTGGTGGCGGCTGGCGCTGGGGGGGCTGCTGGTGGGCTTCGGCACCCGGCTCTCCTCGGGCTGCACCTCCGGCCACGGCATCTGCGGCGTCGCCTCCTTCTCGCGGGCCTCGCTGCTGGCGGTGGCGGTGTTCATGGCGGTGGCCATCGTCACCGCCCGGGTCGTGATGCTGCTGGGGGTGACCCCATGAAGCGCCTGTTCTCGATCCTGCTGGGCGGTGGTCTGTTCGGCTATGGGCTGGCGCTGAGCGGCATGGCCCGGCCGGAGGTGGTGCTGAGCTTCCTGCAGCTGCGCGACCTCGGCCTGCTGCTGGTGATGGCGGCGGCCCTGGCGGTCACGACGATCGGCTTCCGGCTGGCCCCGAGGCTGCGGGAGACCACGCTGCTGGGGCTGCCCTTCTCCCACGAGGTGAAGCCGATGCTGGCCGGCACTGTGCCGGGGGCGGTGATCTTCGGCGTGGGCTGGGGCCTGTGCGGCCTGTGCCCCGGGGCGGCGGTGGCCAGCATTGGCATCGGCAACGGGCCGGTGCTGATCGGCCTGGCCGGGATGTTCGTGGGCGCCTACCTGCAGGGGGTGCTGGCGGAAGGACGCCCCAAGCTGCAGGGCTGACGCCGCAGACGCGATGGCTCCCCACGCTCCCTTCGCCCTGTCGGCCGCCGCCGGCGGTGCGCCGCTGCTGCTGCGGCAGCTCTTTGATGCCGAGACGGGCACCTTCACCTACCTGCTGGCCGATGTGGCCTCCCGACAGGGGGTGCTGATCGATTCGGTGTATGAGCAGCACCCCCGCGATCTCTCCCAGATCCGCGAGCTGGGCATCCAGCTGGTCGCCAGCCTCGACACCCACGTGCACGCCGACCACGTGACCGGCAGCTGGCGACTGCATCGGGCCACCGGCTGCGCCATCGGCCTGGCGGCCGTGGCCGGGGCCGAGAACGTGACCCTGCCCCTGCACCACGGGGATCGGGTGAGCTTCGGCGGCCGCCATCTGGAGGTGCGCGCCACCCCCGGCCACACCGACGGTTGCCTGAGCGTGGTGCTCGATGACCACAGCGTGGCCTTCACCGGTGATGCCCTGCTGGTGCGGGGCTGCGGCCGCTGCGACTTTCAGCAGGGGGATGCCTCCACCCTCTACCACTCGATCACCGAGCAGCTCCTCTCCCTGCCCGACCAGTGCCTGCTCTACCCGGCCCACGACTACAGCGGCCGGGCGGTGAGCTCGGTGGCCGAGGAGAAGGCCTACAACGCCCGGCTCGGGGGCGAGGCCGATGAGCGCGACTTCGTGGGCTACATGGAGAACCTGCATCTCCCCCACCCCAACCGGATCTCCGTGGCCCTGCCGGCCAACCTGCGCTCCGGCCGGCCCGCCGACGGTGGCCTGGAAGAGGCGGACGACTGGGCACCGATCGAGCGCAGCTATGCCGGCCTGCCGGAACTGAGCGCCGACTGGGTGGCCGGCCACCGCGAGGCCCTGACGCTGGTGGACGTGCGCTCCGAAGCGGAGGTGCAGGGCCCGGACGGTCGCATCCCGGGCAGCCTGCTGATTCCCCTGCCCGAGTTGCCGACGCGAGCCGGCGAGATCCCCACGGATAGGCCCACGGTGGTGCTTTGCCACTCCGGCAGCCGCTCCGCTCTGGCCACCCAACAGCTGCAGAAGAAAGGACTGACCCAGGTGGCCAACCTGCGCGGGGGACTGCGGGCCTGGAAGGCGCAGGGGCTGCCGTTGGAGCATCCCGCTTGAATCACATCATCGTGGTCTGTTGTAGCCGTAAATACAAGTGGTTCACGGGCCCGTTAACCATGGCTGGTGTTGGGGTTCCTGATTAGATTGTCGTTGCCTGCCAAGGGTTTCAGAGACTGGTTGCTGTGAACTCAGTTGTCTTATCGGGAATGGACATGCCGGCTGGGGGTGGTTCACGGAACTGTCCAATAAGGAGTTAGGGTTCATGGCAGATGGCGTCGCTGTCTTCCATCTCCATGGCAGAATCACACAGCAGCATGCCTGCCATGCGCACTGTCACCGTAAACTTACATAAGAAGAAGAATTCCGCATGTGCTTCCATGTCAGCCTGGAGTGAGTTTCTAGATCAAGTGAGAGATGCCGAACAAGACCTCGGCAATCCCACAGAAACCTGGTATAGGGGCCATTCAGATCATGGATGGAATCTTGTACCTAGTTTGCCTAGGGAAGCAGATTGGGAGAAGAAAGAAAAGGCGCTGTTCATTGAGTTTACGAAGTCAGCAACTCGTCTATTCGACCGCCGTACTAGCGATTGGGAGACGCTATTTGATATGCAGCACTATTGGGTCCCTACTCGCCTTCTGGACTGGACCACTGTTATGGGTGTAGCAATAGCATTTATTCTTTATAGCGACTACAGCGATTCAGACGACAGTGCCCTCTTTGTACTAGACCCTATTGCCTTAAATCGGCTTAGCGGACGGGATGACGTCATCAATTTACCCGAAGACAAGTCATTTGATTATAAGAGTATGTATTGGGAAAATAGGCCAGTCAAGATCGAGAAACCGCTAGCAATACGCCCAGGTCCGCAGAGCGATAGGCTAGTTGCTCAAAAGGGGGTCTTCACGGTGGCCGGCTCACTACCAACCGGATTTGAGTCAGCAGCCTCTGAAACGTTTCGAAAAGTGATTCTGCCAAGCGCTGCAAAACCAGAGGCACGCGAGTTCTTGCGATGGGCTAATCTTGATGAATACACAATCTATCCCGACATCGTAGGGATGGCTCGCCACATCAAGCACAAGATTCTTTATTGAAAAATGACAATTACACTCACCAAAAAAGACCGACTCATCCTTATCAACCAGTACCGTATTCTTGCTGAACTAAATAAGGGCGAAGAGTCGCGCTATCTAGAGTTGATTGATATACTTGAATGCGGATATGAAGTCTTCTATTCAATGGTTGACGAATGGATCTCTGAAGACATGCCCGAAAGCGAAGGGCGTTTTGTCCTAGAGGTGCTCAATCTCTACCGAGCAATAGAAGACGTTAAGCGGTCTAGCCGAGACCTCCAGCTGGTCAGCCATCATTTGAGCATTTTTCCAGGATTTGATGGGAATAACGAATCAAGGTACCTAGGGTTTTGCCGGTTCCTTCTTGAAAAGCAGGGAAAGTTCCAAGAACAGGAGCAGTACCTTGCTCAGAATGATGGCATGAACAGCCACATGCCAATGGTCGGAAAGTACCGCCGCATGCTTAGTGCTGCGGGGGACATCAGCAATGTACGCAGACTTTCACCTGAAGAAGTGATCGCAATATTGGACGCATAGTCAAAACCGTTGGCTATACTGAACCCTAACATCAACATCCAGCGGGCGGGATTCCAAATTATTCATGATGGCACAAATCTTCTCCCGCCGCTGATGTTGGGGGTTAGGCGTCACAACCGAAGCCTCTGTACATGACACTTCGATTTCCTAGCACTACTCCGGGTGGGCTCGTTGTTGAGGTTCCCCATCCATCTCGTGTTGTGGTCATTGGAGCAAACGGCTCCGGAAAGACACGACTTGGCATCTGGCTGGAGGGTCAGAACCAGGGGCACATTCCCGTTCATCGCATAGGAGCGCAAAAGGCACTAGCGCTGCCCGACTACGCAGAGGTCAAGAACGTTGAGCAGGCGGAGAGGGAACTCTACTTCGGACGATCAGATCAGCACGCAAGCACCGACCGGAAGATTCATGATCGCTGGGGCGGAAACCCAGCGACGCACCTGCTGAACGACTACAACGGCGTTCTCGCTTTGCTCTTTGCGAAGGAAAGCGAACGGGATCGAATCCACACTCAGATGACCAGAGAGGTCGCCGCGTATTTGCCGGTACCTGATTCCGCAATAGACAACATTGTCAAGCTGTGGAGCTATCTGATGCCGCATCGCTCCGTCTCATTTCATGATGGAAAGGTGGTCGTCAACAGGGGGACACCGGCCGAGTACCACGCCAAGGAAATGAGCGACGGTGAGCGCGTCACGCTGTACCTGCTTGGCCAATGCCTTACGGCGCCGCCAGGGTCACTCGTCATCGTGGATGAACCGGAACTTCATCTACACAAGTCGTTGATGGACAAGCTTTGGAACAAGGTGGAAGAACTTTGCCCGGACAAGTCCATCGTCTACATCACGCACGACCTCGACTTCGCCGCTAGTCGGTACGGTGCATCCAAGTTCTGGGTACAAAGCTTCACCGCAGGCGCTTGGACATGGTCAGAGCTGCCGACCGATGAAGCACTTCCCGAGAGCCTAGTACTTGAACTCGTGGGTAATCGGAAGCCTGTCCTCTTCTGCGAGGGCGAGCGCGGCGGCCTTGATCACTCACTGTACCAGCTGTGCTATCCAAGCTATCACGTAGTTCCAAGAGGAAGCAGTGAAAAGGTAGTCGAATCGGTTAAAGCGCTTAACGCGAACCCGGCTCTTCACACTCTTACTGCGTTTGGACTAGTGGATAGGGATCATCGGTCTGATGACGAGATCGCCGCTTTGGAGAGGCATCAAGTCTTCTCGATTCCCTTTGCGGAAATTGAGAATCTTCTTTGCAACGAACAGGTACTCTCTTGCGTAGGGCAAGTGCTTGCCCGGGATCCGGCAGAAACAGTCCGCGCTGTCACGGAGTATGTCAGCAGATCTCTAACCGCTGAAATTGAGCTACAGGTTACGCAGTCCGCAGCGAGACGGATTAGATATCACTTGAGCTGCTTCTCGCCCTTGTCGAATGATCGAGCAGGGCTCCAAGCTGGAGTGGATGCCTTACTGGCAACCCTGGACATTACAGCGATAGCAGCCGACGCTGAGGCGCGCTTCAGGGCGGCACTCCAGAACCAGAGGCTCGACGACATACTAAAAATCTACAACCGTAAGTCTCTGGCAGATCAAGTATCCACGTGCCTGGGGCTGAAGCATGCCGAGTATCGCGAGCTTGTGTTCAGACTCGCAAAAGATTCCCAATCTAGCGACATACTTGGCCGATTCTTGAACTACTTGCCGAGAAGGTGACGCCTAACGCAGTCATTCACCTTTGCCGCGCCCTGATGGACGTTGTTGATCTTGCTTGCTCTTGGCGGCCAGGTGATGGCAAGCGTTAGGCATTCAGTAGGAGCCAGATATGCCTGGACACGCTTCGAATGTTGCGAAGCTTGCTGAAGTGGCGATATCTGTCTTCAATGCCTAGACTCAACTTCACAGTCCTTGTGCCTGACGCTTTGCATGTCATCTACGACGAAGCGAATCAACTATGTCTTGATTGACTATGAAAGCGTTCAGCCAAACCAGCTTGAACTGCTCAATAGGGATGGGTTTATTGCCTATGTCTTTGTGGGCAAGGGGCAGACAAAACTCTCTTTTGAGACCGTGTCTGCAATACAGGACCTTGGTGAGCGCGCCAAGTATATCAAGATTTCCGGAGCGGGCCCGAACGCATTAGACTTTCATATTGCGTTTTACATAGGCAGAATTGGTGCGACTGATCCCAATGCGTTTTTTCATATCATTTCCAAGGACAAAGGGTTTGACCCACTGATCGAGCACCTAAGGGAGAGGAAAATTTTTTCGGTAAGAAGCGAGACAATTGGCGAGATCCCTTTGATCCGTGCATCAAATGCCAAGACGCCCAAGGAGCGCATGACCCTAGTGGTGGATCGCTTAAGGTCTGGGTCCTCTCGCCCACGGACGTTGTCAGCTCTCAAGTCTTCAATTGACGCCATCCTTTACAAGCAAGTGAATGACATAGACGTCCTGGCTGTGATCGATCAGATGGCCAAGGCGAAGTCCATCACTGTTGCTGATGAGAAGGTTTCTTACAAGCTGACAAATGATGCCTAACCCTGCCTTGTGCCTATGCCCCCGCGAACTGCTCCTTCGTGGCCCCGCTGGCATTTTGCAGCCAGGCCATGGCAAGCATTAGGCCCGGTGATACCTCACCTTCTGCCCCTCCCGCTCACTCTGGAACCGCTGCAGCCGGTGGGTCAGCGCCCGTAGCCGCTTCATGTCGCGAGAGTTCACCGGATCGAACAGATCACCCCGTGCCGTTTCGATGAACACCAGTACATCTTTCGGGGTACAGGGGCCGCTTTTCCAGCCATGAAACTCCCGATGCAGATCGGGCACCAGCACCAAGATGTTCTCCGGCAGGTCGGCCAGGTCCGGTCGGCTGCGGCGGTCGAACAGATGGTGGCCGTCGAGGTCGATCTTCTTGTGCACCGCCGCTTGCTTGCCGGTGATTTCGCAGCGATGGCCGGCCGCCGACTTGGCGCGCTTGATCGCCCGGTTCACCCCATCGGTGAGGTAGCGGATCTCGGAGTTGAAGCAGGCTTCCACCACTTCGCCCACGGCTTCGATCCAGGCCTGACGCGTTTTTGTGATGCGGCTGTTGACCCGCATGTCGCGGGCCACACGGGCGATGCCCCGCTGGCTGATCAGCACCTGCCGCTCCTCGTTCTCCAGGAAGTCCTTGTTCAGCTCAAGGGCTTCTTCCCCCTCCTCCGTACCAGCTGTGCGCAGCCGCTCCCATGAGTTGGAAAGGCCCTTGTAGTTGGTCTGCAGGATCCCCACCGTGGTTTTTCGGCTCACGAAGGCCAGATCGCCCCGGATCTCCAGGGTGCCGCCGGCCTCGATGAACTCCTGGGTGATCCGCCGCGACACCAACAGTTGCTTGCGCTTCTGCTTCACGTTGAAGAGCCGCTCACGGAACCAACCCAGCACGCCCGTCTTCTCGGTGGCTTCGATGTAGCGGGCCAGGGCCTCCACGCCCTCCTCGCTGAAGCGACGGGGGCGCCGCCCATTGGCGCCGGCCACGGCAGGGCCGGCGTACTCGAAGTGCTCGCCCTCCACCAGCTCCCATTCGTCGTCGGCTTTGGCATCGAACGCTTCGACGATGTTGTAGAGGATGTCAATCCGTTTCCCGAGAATCCTGGCCGTTTCCTGGGCCGTCAAAAAGTCGCGCATCGCTTCAGGGCATCAGGGCAAGGATCGAGTCCTTCATGGTTTGCAGGCGTTCCGCGACCCGGGGATCGCCGCCGTGGTCGGGGTGGTGCACCTGGATCAGGCGCCGGAATGCCTCGCGCACCTCATCCGCGGTGGCGGTCTTCGGGTCGAGGCCGAACACCACCCAGGGCCGGAAGTGCTGCAGCACGTCGATGCCGTTGATCACGGTGGGTCCGTCCGCCAGGTTCCGCTCGTTGGCCGGAATGCCGATGAAGCGCCGGTAGAGCACCAGCCAGTCGTCCTTGGTCTTCAGCGCCACCTCTTCGCCCGTCATCGAGAGCTGGAAGTTCTTGTCCTTGCGCAGCTGGGTGACGGTCTTGCACCTGAAGTGGGCCAGCACCTTGCTCTTGATCTCGGTGGCGGTGGGCGGCTTGGGCTTTGGCGGCGGCGGATCCTTGAACGCTGCCCCGTTGACCGTCTGCGCGAAGGCCAGCAGGTCGGCCTCGTCCAGGTCCGGCTTCGCAAGGAGCGCCTGGATCAGCCCCCTGACCTCCGTCAGCGTCAGCTTCTTGCTTCGGGCGGCCACAGGCCAGTGGTGGAAACGATTTTCATGCTGGCCAGAGGCCTCAGGCGTTGCCTGGGGGCTTAGGAAACTGTCGTCTTTCGCCTGCCTGCCTGACCCTGCGGCAGCCACCAGAACGCCTGGCCTGTCTGGGTTCGGTGGTATGGAGTGCCTTTGCTAGGTTGCCGCCGCCTGCCTGGCCCGTTGCTGCCTGATGAAAGCCGTCATCCTGGCCGGTGGACTGGGTACCCGACTCGCAGAGGAGACCCACCTGCGGCCCAAGCCGATGGTGGAGATCGGTGGCAAGCCGATCCTGTGGCACATCCTCAAGATCTACAGCCACCACGGCATCAACGATTTCATCATCTGTTGTGGCTACAAGGGTTATGTGATCAAGGAATACTTCGCCAACTATTTCCTGCACACCAGTGATGTCACCTTCCATATGGACCTCAACCACATGGAAGTGCACCGCCAGAAGGCCGAACCCTGGAAGGTGACCCTGGTGGACACCGGCGACGCCACCCTCACCGGCGGCCGTCTGGCCCGGGTGCGCAGCTACCTCCCCGACGACGAGTCCTTCTGCTTCACCTACGGCGACGGCGTCGCCGATGTGGACATCACCGCCCTGATCGCCCATCACCAGCGCCAGGGCCTGCAGGCCACCCTCACCGCCGTCCAGCCCCCCGGCCGCTACGGCGCCCTGCACCTCGACGGTGATGTGGTCACGGATTTCGAGGAGAAGCCCGACGGCGACAATGCCTGGATCAACGGCGGCTTCTTCGTGCTCGACCCCCCCGTGATCGACCTGATCGACGGCGACCAGTGCGTCTGGGAGCAGGCCCCCCTCAAGGCCCTCGCCACCCAGGGCCAGCTCAACTCCTTCAAGCACCGCGGCTTCTGGCAGCCCATGGACACCCTGCGCGACCGCCAGCGCCTCGAAGACCTCTGGCAGCAGGGCCGCGCCCCCTGGAAGATCTGGAGCTGACCATGGCCAGCACCTCCCCCCGGCGGGCCTGGCAGCAGCCCGATCCCGCCTTCTGGCAGGGCAAGCGGGTGCTGCTCACCGGCCACACCGGCTTCAAGGGCAGCTGGCTGGCCCTGTGGCTCTGCGAGCTGGGCGCCCGCGTCACCGGCTTCGCCCTGGCGCCGGACACCGAGCCCTCCCTGTTCGACCAGCTGGGCCTGGCCGGCCGCCTCGACCACCACGTGGGCGATCTGCGCGATCCGGCCGCCCTCAGCGAGCTGGTGGCGGCCGTGCAGCCGGAGGTGGTGCTGCACCTGGCGGCCCAGCCCCTGGTGCGGCGCAGCTACGCCGAGCCGGTGCTCACCTGGGAAACCAACGTCCTGGGCACCATCCACCTGATCGAGGCCATGCGGCCCCTGGCCCAGCCCTGCGCCGCGGTGCTGATCACCACCGACAAGGTGTACCGCAACAACGAATGGCTCTACGGCTACCGGGAGAACGATCCCCTCGGCGGCCACGACCCCTACAGCAGCAGCAAGGCCGCCGCCGAGCTGGCGATCAGCTCCTGGCGCGCCAGCTACTGCGGCACCCTGCCCCACCAGTCGCCCCACCTGCGCCTGGCCAGTGCCCGGGCCGGCAACGTCATCGGCGGGGGCGACTGGGCCGCCGACCGCATCATTCCCGACACCGTCCGCTCCCTGCGCGCCGGTGAGCCCATCACCCTGCGCAATCCCGGCGCCACCCGCCCCTGGCAGCACGTGCTCGAACCCCTCGGCGGCTACCTGGCCTTGGCCGAGGCCCTCGCCGAGCCGTCCGATGGCCTCGCGATGGCGGAGGCCTTCAACTTCGGGCCCCAGCTGGAGGCCAACCGGCCCGTGCAGGAGCTGGTGGAGCAGGCCCTGCACCACTGGCCCGGCACCTGGATCGATGCCTCCGATCCCACCGCTCCCCATGAGGCGGGTCTGTTGAACCTTGTGGTCGACAAGGCCCACCACCGCCTCGGCTGGTCGCCCCGCTGGGATTTCGCCACCACCACCGCCCGCACGCTTCAGTGGTATCGCCGCGTGATCGAAGCCGGCGACGACCCCGTGTCCTGCTGCCTCGACGACCTCACCGCCTATCTCGCCTGCTGCCCGCCGGGCCGATCCACCCCATGACCGCCGACCTCGACCAGCTCAAGCAGGAGATCCTCCGGCTCACCCGCGACTACGCCCGCCGCGCCCACGCCGGCTACCGCCCCGGCGACGACCCGGACCGCACACCCCACGCCGACGGCCAGACCATCCCCTACGCCGGCCGTGTCTTCACCGAAGACGAAGTCGAAGCGGCCGTGGGCACCACCCTCGACTTCTGGCTCACCCTCGGCACGGAAGGCGCCGCCATGGAGAGCGAGCTGGCCGCCTTCCTGGGGGTGCGCCACAGCCTGCTGGTCAATTCCGGCTCCTCGGCGAATCTGGTGGCCATCTCGGCCCTCACCTCCCACCGCCTGCCCGCCGAGCGGCGCCTGCGCCCCGGCGATGAGGTGATCACCGTGGCCGCCGGCTTCCCCACCACCGTGGCGCCGATCCTGCAGGTGGGCGCCGTGCCGGTGTTCATCGACGCCGATCCGATCACCGGCAACGCCCGCTGCGACCAGCTGGAAGCCGCCTTCACCCCCGGCGTCACCAAGGCCGTGATGATGGCCCACGCCCTGGGCAACCCCTTCGACCTGGCGGCCGTGCTGCGCTTCTGCCGCGCCCACGACCTCTATCTCGTCGAAGACAACTGCGACGCATTGGGGTGCTCCTATTCCATGCCCCGGGAGCTGGCCGAATCCCTCGGCTTCTCCGACAACAGCCCTGGCCTCGATGAGGGCCCCGACCGCGTCATCCGCTGGACCGGCACCTGGGGCGACATCAGCACCCAGAGCTTCTACCCGCCTCACCACCTCACCATGGGCGAGGGCGGCGCCGTCAACATCGTCCGCGACCAGAAGCTCAAGGTGGTGGCAGAGAGCTTCCGCGACTGGGGCCGCGACTGCTGGTGCCCCTCCGGCAAGGACGACACCTGCGGCAAGCGCTTCGACTGGCAGCTCGGCGAACTGCCCGCCGGCTACGACCACAAGTACATCTACAGCCACCTCGGCTTCAACCTCAAACCCCTCGATCCCCAGGCCGCGATCGGCCGGGTGCAGCTGCGCCGCCTGCCGGAGTTCATCGAGGCCCGCAAGCGCAACTGGCAGACCCTGCGTGAAGGCCTGGTGGCCACCGAGCATGTGCTGGAGTTCTCCCTGCCCACCCACGCCACCGGCTGGGATCCGCAGACGGGCTTCTCCTGGGATGCCAGCGGCTGCCGCACCGACTGCTCCTGGTTCGGCTTCAAGATCGCCGTCAAGCCCGACGCCCCCTTCCGCCGCACCGACCTGGCCCGGGAGCTCGATGCCCACCGCATCGGCAACCGCATGCTGTTCGGCGGCAACCTGGTGCGCCAGCCGGCCTTCGTGCAGCTGCGCGCCGATCGCCCCGACGCCCTGCGGGTGGTGGGCGACCTGGCCGGCGCCGACGCGATCATGGTCGACACCCTCTTCCTCGGCACCTACCCGGGCCTCACGGCGCCGATGCTGGCCAAGGAGATCGACGTGATCCGGGCCTTCTGCCAGGCCTGATGCGGCTGTTCCTCACCGGCGGCACCGGCTTCATCGGCTCCCACGTGCTGGCGGCGGCCCTGGCGGCGGGGCACCAGGTGCGGGCCCTGCGCCGCAGCCCCGCCTCCGCCCCGGTGATCCCCCTGCCCCGCCAGCCCCAGTGGTGCGAGGGCGACCTGCTCACCCTCCCGGCCTCCGCGCTGGAGGGGGTGGAGGCGGTGCTGCACTTGGCCTCGGCGGGTGTCAGCCCGAAGCAGGTGCCCTGGGCTGAGCTGGTGCAGGCCAACGTGGCCGGCAGCCTGCGGCTGCTGGAGCTGGCGGCGGAGGCGGGGGTGCGCCGCTGCGTCGTCACCGGCACCAGCCACGAGTACGGCAACGCCGCCCGCCGTTTTGCGGCCATCCCCCCCGATGCCCCCCTGGAGCCCCTGAGCGCCTACGGGGCCAGCAAGGCGGCGGCCTTCCAGCTCCTGCGCACCTTCGCCATCCAGCGGCGCCTGGAGCTCTTCTACGGCCGCATCTTCACCGCCTACGGCGAGGGCCAGTTCGCGGGCAACTTCTGGCCCTCCCTGCGGCGCGCCGCCCTGGCCGGGGAGGATTTCCCCATGACCTCGGGCCGCCAGGTCAGTGATTTCGTGCCTGTCGCCGCCGTGGCGGCCCACCTGCTGGAGGCCTGCACGCGCCCCGATGTGGCCCCGGGCCGCCCCCTGGTGGCCAACATCGGCTCGGGCGTCGCCACCAGCCTGCTGGCCTTCGCCGAGGCGGAGTGGAGCCACCTGGGGGCGACCGGTAGATTGCGCCCCGGTGTGCTTCCCGACCGACCCGATCAGATCGAGCGATACGTTCCGGACCTGGCTGGTTTGAGGCTTCCCGCGTCCCCTCTGCCCTGAATCCGATGAAGGTCCTGATCACCGGCGGTTGCGGCTTTCTCGGCTCCAACCTGGCCGCCTCCTACCTGCAGGAAGGCGCCGAGGTGATCGTGCTCGATGCCCTGTTCCGGCGCGGTTCGGCGGCCAACCTGGCCTGGCTGGAGTCCCAGGCCGCCCCCGGGCGCTTCCACTTCATCCAGGGCGATCTGGCCGAAGCCGAGGCCGTGATGGCCGTCTTCCGCCGCCACGCCCCCTTCGACTACATCGCCCATGTGGGCGGCCAGGTGGCGATGACCACCTCCCTGACCGATCCCGCCCGCGACCTGCAGACCAACGTGCTGGGCACGTTCCACGTGCTCGAAGCCGCCCGGGCCCTCTCCCCGGAGGCGCTGATCGCCTACAGCAGCACCAACAAGGTCTACGGCGACCTGGAGGGCCTCCGCTACGAGGAGACCCCCACCCGCTACCGCCTCCCCGACCACCCCGAAGGCCTCGACGAAGCCCTCGGCCTCGATTTCTCCACCCCCTACGGCTGCTCCAAGGGGGCGGCGGACCAGTACGTACGCGACTGGGCCCGCGTCTATGGCCTCAAGACGGTGGTGTTCCGCCACTCCTCGATCTTCGGCGGCCGCCAGTTCGCCTCCTTCGACCAGGGCTGGGTGGGCTGGTTCTGCCAGAAGGCCATCGAGCAGAAGCGCGCCCACCAGGCCGGTGTGGCCCCCGAGCCCTTCACCATCGCGGGCACCGGCAAGCAGGTGCGCGATGTCCTCCACGCCGACGACCTGATCCGCCTCTACCGGGCCGCCTACGAGCACCGGGAGCGCATGACCGGCGAGATCTTCAACATCGGCGGCGGCGCCGCCAACTCCCTCAGCCTGCTGGAGCTGTTCGCCCTGCTCGCCGAGCTGCTGGCCATTCCGCCGCTGGTGTACACCCCCACCCCCCGCCGCGCCAGCGACCAGGACTGCTTCATCGCCGACATCGCCAAGGCCCAGCGGCTGCTGGGCTGGTCGCCGGCCATCTCCTGCCGCGACGGCGTCAGCCGCATGCTCGCCTGGACCGAAACCAACCTGATGGGCTGAGGCCGGGGTGAACCGAACCATGCCCGTTGCCCTGCAGAAGCTGCGCCCCCTGCTCGTCTCCGCCGGCTTCATCGGCCTCTGCGCCCTGTTCTATTTCCTGAGGCGGCCCTCCATCTCCCTGGAGCCGCTCCTCTATGCGGAAGACGGATCGATCTTTCTGCAGACGGCGATCGATTCAGGCGTCCACTCCATCTTCAAGACCTACGCCGGCTACAGCCACCTGCTGCAGCGCCTGGTGGCCCTGTTCGCCGTCAACAACCTCTCGCCGCTGGATTACCCGCAGTTTTTCCTGGCGGTGGCCTGGGCCAGCTACCTGGTGCCCCTGTGCTGCATGGAGGCCCTGATCCGGATGGGGTTCTTCGGCCGGATCCTGCGCTTCTCCTATATCCCCTATGTCTTCTATCCCTACGGCCAGGAAACCTATCTCAATCTGCCCAACGCCTACATCTTCTTCCCGCTCGGCTTCATCCTGATCGCCTATGCGGTTTACGGCCGCCTGCTGCAGGGCAGTGAGGCGCCGCCCCTCCGGGTGTGGCCGGGCTTCCAGCTGCTGCTGTTTCTCTATGGGCTGGTGGCGGTGTTCACGGGCCCCTTCGCCGCCCTCTATGGCCTGCCCCTGCTGGTCTTCGTGCTGCTGAAGCGGCGCCGTCTCTCGCTGGCCCCGGTCTGGCTCACCGTGCCGGTGCTGCTCTCCTCCGTGCAGCTCTATCTCTCCCAGCTGAGCTACAGCTACAAGGTCTCCACCGCCGAGGCGATCAGCAAGCTGCTGGCCCGGCCGGATGTGCTGCTCGACTGGTTTACCATCCACCTGGTCAGCCCCCTGTTCGGCGGCTACAAGCCGGGCTGGTACCTGCGGGTGCTGCCGGAGCCGCTGCAACTGCTGCTGGTGGCTGTGATGGTGGCCGTTGTGGTGCTGGCGGTGCGGGTGGTGAGCCGCCGGATGCGGCAGCCGTCACTGCTCTATCTGGCCATGTTCTCCACCATGGTGCTCTCCCTCTCCAGCCTGCTGGTGGCGGTGCGCCGGGGGGCTCCCCTCGCCGTCTTGACCGTGGAGGATGCCGGCGGGCGCTTCTTCTTCTGGAACACCGTTCTGTTCCTCACGATCCTGATCACGGCCTTTGTTCTCCTGGTGCGCGATCGCACAACCCGCCAGGGAACGGCCTCCAGGATCCTGGCCTGCTGGCTGATTCTTTCGATCGTCTTCTATCACAACAACGTCGCCCGCCGCGCGGCGCCGATCAGCTACAGCGAACAGCTCGAGCAGCAGTGTCGGGTGCCCGGCAAGCTGCCGATGGAGCTGCAGATCTTCGCGGGCCCCGTCTGGAGCTTCCATTTGGGCCGGCCCCAGATCGACCGACTCTGCGCCGGCGTGATGCACTTCACGCCGATGAATTCGAAGGTCAGCGACCTCCTGCCCAGGCAGCTCCAGCCCATGCCCTTGCACACCGGTCGGACGATGCGCTTTCCCGTCGTTCCACAGGAGGATCTGAAGATGGAGGCCGTCGGTCTGATGATCGGTACCAACAACCGGGTCAACCATGGCGTCCTGCGCCTCTGCGTTCAATCCCCATCGGCGGCCGCCCCTGTCTGTTCGGCGGATGTGGACAAGAGCCGATTGCAGGACAACCACATCGCCCGGTTCCCCTTCACAGGCGGCCTGGCGGTGCGCTCCGGCGAGACACTGGAGTTTTCCCTGAGCGATCTGGATCGGCCTGGAAACAGCTCCAAGGGTGAGACGGCCATCTATGTGTCCAGGCTGATCGACAGTCCCGTGGCCTTTGCGGGAGTGAGCTAGCGGCCCGCCATCCCAAGGGCCACGATCCCATAGCCCAGGGTGATGGCCAGGATGTTGGCCGGAGCCACCGGGGCCGCATCCTTCAGCGAGAAGAACACATACAGCAGCGGATATTGCAGGCTCAGCACCAGCACGGCCAGTTTTCGATCGACCCCGGGCAGCACCAGGGCCGTGATGCCGAAGGAGGCGCCATAGCAAACAAGCGAGGCCGCCAGGTAGATCGCACCGGTGCGGACGCCTTCGGCCGGCGGCCGGATCCGCAAGATGAATTGGCCCAGGCATGCCGCAAGAACGGCAGCCAAAAGATACACTGCCTGCAGCATGCTTTTTGACAACATTTGCCCATGACGACGTCGACGCATCATATTGCCATATGCATTCCCTGTTACAACGAGTCGTCCAACGTCGAAGCGCTCTATGTGAGGCTGGCCAAGGTTCTCGAGCAGTTTCCGGACGATGTCTTTTCGATCGTTTTTGCCGATAACTGCTCCACCGACCACACCGTGCAACTGATCGAGGGGCTGGCGGCCAGGGACTCCCGCGTCGGCCTGATCCGCAACGTCTCGAACTTCGGTTTCGTGCGCTCCTCGGCCAATGCCCTGCTGGTGCCCGATGCGGATGCCAATGTCTTTCTGATGGCGGATCTGCAGGATCCCCCCGAGCTGGTGGCCGATCTGATCAGCGCCTGGAAGAAGGGCGATGACCAGGTGATCTTCGCGGTGCGGCGCTCCAGCCACGAAAGCCCGATCCTGTTCCTCTGCAAGAAGATCTATTACGCCACACTCTCGTGGCTGTCCGACTACCCAATGGTGCGCGACACCACCGGATTCGGCATCTACGACCGCTCCGTGATTCTGGCCCTGCGGCAATCGATCGATTCCTATCCCTTCATCAAGGGCCTGGTCTGCGCCATCGGCTTCAAGTGGTCCACGATTCCCTACGTGAGTGCCGATCGCAAGGGCGGCAGCAGCTCCGCCTCGCTCTCCTTCCTGGTGGATTTCGGCGTGCTCGGCATCGTCACCTCCTCCCGCAAGCCGATGCGGTTGATCACCACCGCCGGCCTGTCGCTCGGGGCCCTTTCGATTCTGCTGTCGTTCGTGGTGATGGTCAGCAAGCTGATCTTCTGGGACAGCTTCCAGTTCGGTGTGGCCATGCTGTCGGTTTCGGCGCTGTTCTTCGCCGGCACCATGATGTTCGCCCTCGGCATCCTGGGCGAATACATCGGCTTCATCAACCAGCGCACCCTGCGCCTGCCCCTGGTGGTGGAGCGAAGCCGCCACAACGTTCCCTCCCGCGAGACGAGGGTCTGAAAATCCTGGGAGTCCCCTTACCATGGGGCACAGCAACGCTTCCTGCTGCTGGCGGCCTAGGGGTCTTGCTTCCATGAGCGCCGTTTCCCCTGACCCGCGACCCCGGAATGTGCTGGTGTTCGGCGCCGGGGGTGCCCTGGGTTCGGCCATCGCCGAAGCCCTGACGGCTGCGGGTGACCAGCTCCACACGGCCGGCTCGGCAGCCGTTTCCCCCTCAGGGAGTGCCCGTTCCCACGTGGCCCTCTCCTATGCCGAGCCGGTGAGTGCCGAGCTGTTTTCGGCCTTGCCGCCGCTGGATGCGGTGGTGTGGGCCCACGGCCTCAACGCCAGTGATTCGATCGCTGATTTCGATCCGACCACCTTCGAGCGGCTCTGGCAATGCAATGTGCTGTTCATTGCGGCCAGTCTTTCGGCGCTGTTGTCGGCGGGGCGGCTGGAGCGCGGCAGTCGCCTCTGCGTCATCAGTTCGATCTGGCAGCTGGAGAGCCGGCTGGGAAAACTCTCCTACACCGTCTCCAAGGCCGCACTGCAGGGCCTGGTGAAGTCCTGCGCCATGGATCTGGGAGAGAAGGGCATCCTGATCAATGCGGTGCTCCCCGGTGTGGTGGATTCACCGATGACGCGACGTCACCTGTCCCCCGAGCAGATCGGGGCGATCACGTCCCAGACGGCCCTCGACCGCCTCGCCCAACCCGAGGACATCGCTGCAGCCACGGCTTTCCTGGTCGGGCCCGGCAATCGCTTCATCACCGGCCAGTTCCTGACCGTGGACGGCGGTTTCATCGGCTTCAAGCACACATAACCAGCACTCCCAGTCCTTCATGACGTCCCTGTCCCTGGCTTCGCTCCCCCCCATCGTCATCCGCAGCTCACTGTCCGACTACAGCATCGACTTCCAGGGGCTGACCGATCTCGGGGCATGGAAGCCTGAGGCGGACCTGATCCTGATGGATGCCTTCTTCCGGGACAGGATCAGCTTTCCAGCAGAGCAGCCCGTCATCTTCCTGGAGGCCACCGAAGACGCCAAGTCCCTGCCGCAGACCATCGAGCTGTTCGTGGCGCTCAAGCAGGCCGGACTCGGTCGCGGCTCCCGCCTGCTCGCCGTGGGAGGTGGCGTCATCCAGGACATCGCCACCTTCGTGACCTCGCTGTACATGCGAGGTATCGCCTGGGACTACGTGCCGACCACCTTCCTGGGCATGGCCGATTCCTGCATGGGGGGCAAGAGTTCGATCAATGTCGGCCCCTACAAGAATCTGATCGGCAATTTCCACCCCCCTCGCTGCATTCAGATCCTTCCTGTCTTCGCACGCACACTGCCTGCCGTGGAGATGGCAGGTGGGGCTGCAGAGGCTGCCAAGATCGCCTTCTGCCGTGGACCTGAGGCCTTCTCCAGCTATCTGGAGCTGGTGCAGCCTGTGTTGGCCGGAGCCTGGAGCGAGCAGGACCTGGCCGCCTTGCTGCACGCCACCCTGCGGGTCAAGCAGTGGTTCGTGGAGAGGGACGAATTCGACCGGGCAGAGCGACGCTGCCTCAATTTTGGCCACACCTGGGGGCACGCCCTGGAATCGGCGACCCAGTTCGCCATTCCCCACGGGCTGGCGGTGGCCCTGGGGATGATGGCGGCGGTCCGCTTTCTCGGGTCACCGCCCGATTGTCTGTCGCTCTGGGATCATTGCCTTCAGCTTCTGCATCCGACGCTTGATCCCACGACCGTTGAATCGTTTGACCCAGAACGTTTCCGTCGTGCCTTTCTTGCTGACAAGAAGCATTCTCCCGGTTACTATCATCTGATCGTTCCGACCTCCAGCGGTGTGAAGCCAGGATTAGAGCCTTCCAGTGTGCTTGGGGTCGAGGAAATCAAGATCCCGGCCGGTGAGCCCCAGTTGGCAGCCATCCAGCTCGCCATGGAGGAGGCCCTCAAGGCTGTGTCTTCCGTTCCCCAGGAGATTGGTTGATGAAATACTCCGATGTGATGCTGGAGTGGCTCAAGTCCGCGGGCTTCACCCACTGCTACTTTGTCGCGGGGGGGAACATCATGCATCTGCTGAATTCCGCCCGCCATCAGATGGTGTGCGTTCCCACGGTGCATGAGGTGGCTGCCGTCATTGCCGCCGAACATCACAATGCCACCCTGAATTCGGGAACCGCGGCAGAAGGAATCGGCCGTGCCTTTGTCCTGGTCACGGCAGGTCCGGGTCTGACCAATGCCCTCACGGGCCTGGCGGGGGCCTGGTTGGAGAGCCGCGAGCTGCTGCTGCTCGGAGGCCAGGTCAAAGTGAGTGATCTGGCCCCTCCCGGCCTGCGTCAGCTGGGTATCCAGGAGGTGGACGGTGTGGCGCTGGCGGCCCCACTGTGCAAGCAGAGTCTCTGTCTGCGGGAGCCCCTGGATCATCTCTCCTTCCTGACCAGCGTGGCGCTGAGTTGGCAGGGTCGGCCTGGGCCGGTGTTTCTGGAGCTCCCCCTGGATGTCCAGGCCCATCCGGTCCCCGAGGACTGGCTGGCCGCAGAGGGGGCCCCCCTCACCCCAGCGACCACGGCCGCGGTTCCCGACACCGCCCCCACCGCGGCCCGGATCGCGGCCCGTGTCGCCGCAGCCCAACGGCCGGTCCTGCTCCTAGGTGGTGGTGTCTCGCGGCCCTGTGCCCAGCAGCTTGAGTCCCTCCTGCAGTCCCTGGGTCTGCCGGTGATGACCACCTGGAATGGGGCCGATCGCTATGGGTCCGACCATTCCAATTACTTCGGTCGGCCCAACACCTGGGGGCAGCGGTACAGCAACATCCTTCTGCAGCAGTCCGACCTGCTGATTGCCATCGGCACCCGGCTCGGGCTGCAGCAGACAGGCTTCAACTGGCAGGAGTTCCTGCCGGTGGGGGATGTGATTCAGGTGGAGATCGACCCAGCCGAGCTGGCCAAGCCGAATCCGACGCTGGCGGAGGCCATTCAGGCCGATGCCGATGCCTTTCTGAGCCAGCTGCTTCGTCATGATCTTTGCCAGCACCCGGAATGGCTGGCCTTCTGCCATGACGTCAAATCCCGATTGCCCCTCTCAGAGGCCTGCAATGCCACGGCCGAGGGCTATCTGAATCCCTACGACATGGTGATGGACCTCTCCAGGGTCTGCGGTGATGCCGACCACATCGTTCCCTGCAGCAGTGGTGGTGCCTTCACCGTGATGATGCAGGCCTTTCACCTGCGTCAGGGCCAGACGATGCTCACGAACAAGGGGCTGGCGAGCATGGGCTATGGCCTTTCGGCGGCGATCGGTGTGGCCCTCGCCGACCGCCACCATCGCACCGTTCTGGTTGAGGGGGACGGTGGGTTCAGTCAGAACCTTCAGGAGCTGGCCACGGTCGCCGTCAACGATCTGAATCTCAAGATCTTCCTGTTCTGCAATGAGGGCTATGCATCGATCCGCATGACCCAGAAGAACTACTTTCAAGGCTCTTACGTCGGCTGTGACGTTCCCTCCGGTCTGGGGTTTCCCGATTGGAGGCTCCTTGGCAAGGCCTATGACGTGCCCGTCCACACCCTCTCCGCTGGGTGGTGTTCCGACGATCCTGTGTTCCTTGAGTTATGGGAGCGTCCATCGCCAGCGTTGTTCCTTGTACCCATCGATCCGGAGCAAAGCTATTTCCCCAAGATCTCCAGCCGTATCAGTGCCCAGGGTGGCATGGAATCCAATCCGCTTCACAGGATGACTCCCGACCTCCCCGACGAGATTGCTTCTTGTGTTTACCGATACCTGCACACATCCGAGTAATCAAAAGCGTCCATTTCTGGTAAGATTCGACCAATCGTCACGAGACCGATGAACGCTCATGAACGGAAGATGTTGGATATTCTTAAGCGCGGAAGAGAATGTTTCGGTGTGGTTGCAACAAAGGCTGAGTTTGAGGCTGAAGGTACCCGTACGGACGAGCTCCTGAGGCTGCTCGAAATCGCCCACAAGGCCGATGTGGGCATGGCCCTGAAGGTGGGTGGCTGCGAGGCCATCCGTGACATGCTTGAGGCGCGGCAATTTGGGGTCAATTACATCATTGCCCCCATGGTGGAATCCCCCTATGCCTTGGGGAAATTCATTGCCGCCAAGAACAAGGTCTTTGCTCCTGAGGATCAGGAGGATGTCAAGTTCCTGTTCAACGTGGAAACGATCGCGGGCTATCGCTGCATCGATGATCTGATCGCAGCAGCCTCTGCGGAGGTTGGCTGCAATGGCGTCGTGTTCGGACGTGTTGACTTCAGCTGCTCGCTCGGCGTTGGTCGGGAGGGCCTGGAAGGAAATGAGGTCACCGAGGTTGGTGAAGATATCGCCAGGAAGTGCCAGAAGGCCGGTCTTGAGTTCGTTGTTGGCGGAGCCGTGTCGATTGATGCGTTTCCCAACCTGAAGCGATTCCAGGCTGTCCATCTGGATCGTTTCGAAACCCGCAAGGTCATCTTCCAGGGATCAGCCCTTGACTCGCCCGATCTTGCAGAAGCCTTGCTGCAGGCTGTTCACTTCGAATTGCTCTGGCTGCTCAATAAGCGTGAGTACTATGGCCTGATGTACCAGGAAGACCAGATGCGCATCGAGATGCTGGAGAGCCGCTGGAAGGTGCTTGAGCGCGACACCTGATCTTGAGCGATTCGATGCTGAATCTTGAGCCATACGATCAATAACCGACGAATCAGTTGTTTCACCTACACGCCATTTTCTGATGTCTGAGTTTCATTCCAAGCCCATTGCCGTCACCGGTGCCACCGGGTGGGTGGGAAAGACCGCACTGCACGAGCTGCAGCGTCTGCTCGCGCCCGATGTCTTTCGTCAGAAGGTCCGAGCCTATGCCAGTAAGCCCGCCTTGCTGAGCACCACAGCCTATGGGCAAGACCAGTCGTTCGATTATCCCGTCCACCCACTGGCTGAGCTGCCGGAGCATGCCAAGCAGGAGCCCTTTGGCTATCTCTTCCATGGGGCCTTCTTCCCTCGCTCCGGGCTGGATGCTGTCGGTGTTGACGCCTATATCGCGATCAACCGGGAGATCACCAGGCTTGTCTGCGAGGCCATCGTGCATTCACCCGGCGTCAGGGCTGTGAACATTTCCTCCGGTGCCGCGGCGGCCTTTGATAGCACCGGTCGGGCCTCTGAAGAGAAGATCGCTGAAAACCCCTATGGCGCCCTCAAGTATGAAGAGGAAGTGCGGATCAGGGAGCTCACCGCCAGCCTCATCCTGAGGATCTACACGCTCTCGGGCAGATTCATGACGAACCCTGAGATCTATGCCCTGGGTGACTTTCTTCTCAAAGCCCGGGACGGTAGCCAGATCATCCTGAAGTCCAAGAATCGCGTGGTTCGCGGCTTTGGCCATGCCGGCAACATTGTGGCGTCGGCCTGGGCGTGGCTGGCCAGCGACCATCCTCCATTGGAGGCTCCCCTGGCCACTGTCAGCGAGGAAACCGATCTGACGTCCCTGGCACAGAGAGTCAGCAGGTTATTCAGCCTTCCTGAGCCCGTCTCCTCTGTTGACCCGGGCCTCACTCCGAATGTCTACTCCTCTGATCCCGCTCCTTTCCTGGACTTCCTCTCCACCCATGGCCTTTCCGCATGGACCATGGACGAGCAGATCACCGATACGGCTGCTGGCCTTAAGGGCTGACCGGCTGATGAAGAACCTCAATCCCGTCTTGCCGGAGGGCGGAAACATGGGTATCCGAAGGATAGGTCGACAGGATCACGCCGAGGATTTCTTTGGTGTACGCCGGTGCGGCGATGATGATGGCATTGGCTGCCCTGGATAGGGCTTCGGCGGGAGAAATGATCTCAATGTGCGTGGCGGGCGAGTATTTGCCCTGCTTGAACTCTGCCGAATCAATAATGTACTCAATCTTTTCTCCAATACCCGCACAAGCGATGATCGTAAAGCCTTGATGGCTGGCTCCCCATAGGGCCACGCGTCTGCCCTGGGCCTTGAGATCATCAATCAACGCATTCAGCTCGCTGCGCAGCTTCATGTAGTTGTTGGACAGCCCACTCAAGGCAACAACTGGCCGTTTCCTGACGTAGGCATAAATTGTATCTTCATTGAAGAGGCCCATCTCCAGGATGTCAAACCCATTCGTTTCGAGCATGCGCCGCAACGTGGTTTCCGTAAAGTAGAGTAGGTGATCCCTGACAAACTCGTAATAGGCATCATAGCGCAGAATGTGATCGAAGCTGGGCACCGTAATCAGGCCTACGCCATCGGGCGTCAGGCTTCTGTGAATTCCAGCCAGCATGCCGCAAGGATCTGGTTGGTGTTCAAGGAAGTTGATCGAGAGAAACCCGTCATAGGGCGCGTTCGGCACCCCGCATTCAGCGGAGTCGACAAATCCTTCAACGACGTCGAGGCCCTTGCTTTGCGCGGCGAGGACGGAGGTATTCGCATGCTCAATTCCAGAGATCCTTACCGATTCGCTGGAAAAGAGTTGGATGAAGTCACCCTTGCCGCAGCCGACTTCGATCAGATGCTTGCCGTCCAAAGAAAACTTCTTGGCAAAGTCCTTGAACAGCTCAAGCTTCAGATTGGCAAAGACACCCTTGACCGGCATCGCCCTGATGACATCGCGATAATACGCAACGGGTTCGCAGTCAAGCTGCAAGGTCTCACAGGAGAGGCATTGCCTGACGCTGAAATCGATTCCCTTGTCTGAAGCCAGCTCTTCCTTCGTTGGCATCTGTTGGGCGCCGGAAGGGAGATCGCTGTAGTGAAGGATCGGCTCCGACAACTGATGGCCGCAAACGAGGCAAGTCTGTCTCATGATGGATGCTGCTCACCGCAATGGCATCGTAGTACGGACTTATTGAGATGGCTTCCATGCTGCCCATCTCCTCGGGCAGGAGATTCAGCTCTGGGGTTCGTCATGCTCTGTGCGCCTGGTGGGTATCTTCTGCTTGTAAACAAACGTGCTCCATGCATAGCCAACGATCAGGGACGTGGCGGCGCCCAGCACCGTCAGCTCCGTTCTACCGATCACTCCCTTGAACAGGGCGACGATGACGGCTCCCGCCGTAATGGTGGGCACGATGGAAACGATGTAGCGCCCGATGGAAACCCGATAGCCCTGGCTGCTGGGGAAGACAAGAAAGCGAAAGCTGAAGTACCTCAGGACATGACAGGTTGCTTCTGCAAGGCCCAGGGCGAGAAAGGCGCCCATTGGATAGGCCAGCCAGAAAAGAGCTGGGCCGAGAATGGTGAAGGCGATCCCGTTGAGCCCATAGCGGGTGAATGAATGGCTAATCATTCGGACTCTGGCTCTGGCGCATCAAGGTATATCTGAGCTTCGGCCTGAAGCCGGAAAGGCGCAGGCCTTCGATCTGCCGGGAGACCACCGCCATGGTCAGCATCTGCAGGCCAAAGCTGATCAGAACCAGGGCCATGACCGTGGGGATGCCGCCTTCGTACTGACTGTTCCCGGATAGATAGTTGGCGAGCAGGAACACGGCCACCATGAAGGCAAAAAGTACCCCAAATCCACCGATGGTGAGGGCCAGCCGACTGGCGGCTGCGTCTGCGGACACCAGTGCACGGATGGCCTCCAGGGCATAGCCTGCGCCGCGATAGGAGGATGTCCCCCGGGTTCGATCGGCCTGCCTGTAGTGAATCAGCACCGGCGAATGGCAGCTGTTGGCGATGCACATGCGCAGGTTCATCCCCGACTCATCCCAGTAGCGCAGGATCTCCTCCACGACCTCTCTTCGGTAGCAGCCGAAGCCATGGAAGCCACTGGGAACCTGTTGGAGCCTGGAGGAATAGCCGAGGGCCTTGTAGTACGTCCTGCGCGCCATCTGCAGCAGCGGCCCCCCTGCCGATCGACTCTTGACGGCCAGCACCGCATCCTTGGAATTGTCCTGAAGCAGCCGCACCACCATCTCCACACTCTGCTCGGGAGGATCCTGAAGATCGGAGCAGAGACAGATCATCAAGCTGCAATCGCCCGCGTGCTTGAAGGCGTTGACGGCTGAAGCTTCCGGGCCATAGTTACTGCTGTTGGCGATCCCGATAACCTGCGGGTCCTTCGCGACAATGCGCTGAATCACCGTCAGGCTTTCGTCGCTGCTGTTGTTGTCGGCAATCACCATGCCGAACTCAAGGTCGTCAGGGTTCGGAAGGGCCTCCCTGATCTGCTCGAAGGCTTGACGACAGCGCGTATGCAACTCCTCAAGGTTCAGCGACTCATTGTAGGCCGTCGATACGTATACGAGTCGTTCGGATGTCATGCTGCAGACGAGTGCTGTCGTTTCCACGTTAGCCGATGATTCCCGTTTGTCTTCAGATTCCGAGACGCCTTTGCGCCCGTTGCATGCTGTCCTGTGAACATGCTGTCACAACCGATGATGGGCGTCGCGTCAGCATCATGCTCAGATGGCATCTTCGCTGCAGCACCATCGAGGACTTATTTGGCGTTCGGCGAAACTCCATGAAGGTCTGTTGCACTCAGTGGTTGAAGACTGCCATGCCCATTGGCGATTTCTCCCATCCAGGCGATCTCAGTCTTTCGTTTCTGCAGAGAACCCGTGCCCTGTTCTCCTTGTTCCCAGCCTCAAACTGGCTCTTCAGCTGGGTTGATGTCGTGTATCTTGGTGAACCAGCGTGATTGTTTCATGGATCTGGCCGATCGAATTCGTCGTCCATTCAGGCTCCGAACATCTGACCTGAATATCGGTCTTCTTCTGTTTATTTCTACGTCCCTTGCCATTCTTATTCGGGTTCTGTGGGCGGGTGTGATTACCAGTGGATTTCAGGATGATGTCCATGTGGCTGCGTCACTGGCACGCCGCTACTTGCAGCGCCCCCCAGGCACCGAGGTCGTTGACATGTATACGCAAGGTTTTCTCCACCCCCTGCTATACGTCCCGCTCTTGGCTTTGCTCCGCTTCATCGGCATCCCACCTCCATTACAGGACGGATTCGCGATCGCTTTCGTGCAGTCCGTGGCCGTGGGTCTTATTGCCATGCTGGCCTATGCAGGAAGTCGTGCCCTGCTGAATCGCGGGGCATCCGTTGCCGTTTGCTTCTTTTGCGTCGGACCGCCTCTGCTGATCCGGCCAGCGGATCTGTCGATCACCCAACTCACTCCTAATGGCGAGATCCTTGGCAGTGTGCTGCTCCTTGGCATGTGGACGCTTCTGGTTCATCGACCAGCGGGACGCCGAGCACTCTCAGGTGTCGTTGCCCTTTCCGTGGCCGCCTTTCACCTTAAGTATCAGCTCGTACCCCAGGTGTGGGCTCTGATCCTGGGTGGGGGCCTCGGCCGGCGGCGGACTTTCCGGCTTCTAGCTATCTCTTTCGTGGCGTGTCTGGTGGTTGACCTGCTCGTTTACCGGATGGGGGGCTATGGGCTGTTCAGCCGCGCCGGTTCCCTGTTGGGCGACTACATGGGCGTCGTAGATATCGACGCCTCCAGTAGGGAGCCGTCTGGGTTTTCTCTCCGGGCTGTGGCCGTCTGGTTCATTGTCAAGGTTTTCACTTTCGTCCGCAATGCACCTGATCTGCTCATGGGTTTGCTGGCCAAGCTGCGCACGCTGGCAGTCGAAGCCCCTCAATTCCTGCTGGCCTGGCTTGTGTGGCTCGTTCCCCTGGTTCGCCCCCAGCGCTACCCGCCCCACTCTCTTCATTTCTTCAGGGCGTCGCTTCTCCTGTCTCTCGCCACCATCGCCGCGATTCTGCTGCCCAACAAGGGCATGTTGAACTACTACCTGCTTCTTATTCCCACGGCTGTCGTGGTTATGGCCACAGGCCTGGCCAACGTCCCTGGCCTTGTCAGCTCCGCTGCATCGGCAAAGGTCCCGGCTTCATGGCCTGCCCGACCGTTCGCGATGCCATGGTGGGCCCCACTTCTGGCCCTTACACCTGTTCTCGCTCTGCTGAGCGTTACGGGCCACAGGATGACCCGGGAGCTGGCTTCTGGCGGCAGTCGCATGGGTTCCCTCCTCCCCGCCGAAACGCGTCAGGAAGGTCTCCATGTCTTTGGATTGAATTCCCACCTTCTAGGGGTTCATGACACTCATATCAGTGACCTCAACCTCGGCACACTACTCGTCTTGTCCTGGGTCAAGAACGACACGACGGCATACATCCGCGCGCTCACCACTTCGCAGGACAGGCCCAGATTCGTGCTTGACCATGTGTCCTCCCCGCGAAAGGGTGCTGGTCTTGCTCCGGCCAACTTCCCCCCCTTGGAGGAGCTGGCCCGGCGCCACGGCGTCAACTTGCTTGAGGTTTACCGCGTGCGTCAGACCAATGAATTGGGCATCCTCTATGAACGGATCAGTGATCCCCAGGAGAAGCATCAAACAAGCCGGGAGTGAGATCCCGGCTTCCTGTTGATGAATGTCTTGGCGTTGCCTTCGGCCAGGCCGAGGTCAGCCCAGCGCCTAGGCGGTGGCCACCACGTTGTCGACGGTGAAGCCGAACTTCTCCAAGCAGACACCGCCGGGGTCGGAGGCACCGAAGTTGTCGATCGAGACGCTGGCGCCGTCAAAGCCGGTGAACGTGTGCCAGTGGAAACGGTCAGCGTCTCCAGCGTGTGCCCGCAGCTCACTATGCAAAGCGACGTCGCGTCGGTGCACGAAGGTTACGGTGATTCTGGAGAACTCTCCGGCAGTGAGAATGTCTCGACACTTCGTCAAGGCGTAGTGACTGTGTCTTCAATGCTCAGCTCAGCTTGATCAGTACGGTGTCGTCATTCACCTGGATGGAGCCTGGTTGCGGCCAGGGTTTCATGGTTGCAAACTCGGTCTCAAATCTTTTCTTCTCTTTTTCTTCCACGGGTTTCAGGCCTGGAATGCCCATCGCTCTCAGCCAGGCACTGATCCGCAGAGCACTGCCTCCATCCCAATTGAAAAAGGAGGAACCGGCAAAGGAGTACCATCCGGTTCGATAAGGTTGCTCCCGTTGCAGTGAGCCATCGGTTGCAATTCTGGAGACCCGGGGTGCTTGCTTGGAACTCGTGGCAATCACGGAAGCAACAGTGTTGGCAACCAGCTGATCAGCACGTTGATTGAAAGCACGTGCTGCGTAATAATGGGAAATCGTAATAAGGCTCTGCAGAATCAACACGCAAGACAGTGCTGCGCCAACCATGAGAATCCTCAATCTCCGTGAGCCTGCCGCCAGCTCCATCCACACCATTGATGCCAGCCAGGCCACATAGGGAACGGCGAAGAGAGCCCGCATCGGAATCCGATACGGTTTTGAGACAATGTTAAGGGCCAAGGGGATGGCAAGCAGGGATAGCCAGCCGAGCATTCCTCGCCAACCTGCCTTGAGTTGGATCCCGGAAGCCTGGGTTAAATCGCGAGCTGGGCCGCAGTAGATGAAGTAAAGAACAAGAGCGCCAATCAGAAGCAGGGGCAGGCCCCAGAGGGGATGGCCATAGAAGAAGCCAGGCGTGAGATAGGTTCTAGTGTATTGCTCCAGGTTGCCCGTGATGTACTGAAGCGGCTCTGTCCTGAGCATGAAATAGGGGCTTCGAAAGTAGATATTCACATGTTGGATGTTCTGGCCTGTGAGCGTGAGATACGCCTTGACGGTGAGCGCATAGGCCAGGACGGATGCTACCCCGTACACAATCCAGGTTCGAAGGCTGGTAAGGCCAAATGCTGATTGATGGCTCTCTGCCTGAGAGATCGAAAACAGGGTTACCCCCATTCCGATGGCAAAATAGACGGTGATCTGGGATTGAAAGGTGCTGAGAGCGAGAACCAGCAGAGCTACCGTGAGAACTGAGAGCAGGCTGTGCTGGAGGGGAGGGCGTTGATTCCTGATTCTGTCCACCGTCAACAAGGCAGCCGTGGATGTGCAGATCAGCCCAAGAGCAAGGCCTGCAGCCAGGCCTGAATACTCCTGAGTAAGCCAGTTCGTTGGAAACAGAATAAAAATCAGAAAGCCTAGCTGGGTTCTCCAGGAATGGCGTAGGCCGTGAATGGAAACAATGGTGTTATATGAAATGATATAGGCTGCAGCCAGCAGTGCATAGGGGGCCAAGGGTAAGACTCCCGGTGGCTGCAGTATTTGGCCTAACAGTTCAAGGGAAAATCGGCCCTGAAGGGAGATTGAAAACGGGGTAAACAAACCCAACTCTTCGTCGATGTTCAGGCCATGGCTGAACATGAACCCCCCCATCGCGACGCATGCAAACACGAACTGTGCCAGCGCCGCGGTTGGGGTCAGGCCACTTGATAAGAAGAGGGCCAGCAAGTCTGCCGTGGGACTTTCTGGCTTCTTCTTCATCGGACTTAGGAAGAACTCGCTAGGAAGATAGTGCCCATGGATGGATTGGGCACCACCTCAGCCCAGCGCCTTGGCCGTCGCCACCACGTTGTCGACGGTGAAACCGAACTTCTCGAGGCAGACGCCGCCGGGGGCGGAGGCACCGAAGCTGTCGATCGAGACGCTGGCGCCGTCGAAGCCGGTGTACTTGTGCCAGCCGAAGGAGCTGGAGGCCTCCACCACCACCCGCTTGCGCACGGCGGCGGGCAGCACCGACTCCCGGTAGGCGGCGTCCTGCTCCTCGAACAGCTCGACGCAGGGCATCGACACCACGCGCACGGCCTTGCCTTCGGCGCTGAGCTGGGCGGCGGCCTTGACGCAGAGGTCGAGCTCGGTGCCGGTGCCGATCAGGATCAGGTCCGGCGTGCCGTCGCAGTCGTTGAGGATGTAGCCGCCCTTGGCCACCTTCTCGGCTGCGGAGTTGGCCTGGTTGACCATGGCCTGGCGGCTGAGGGCCAGCACCGTGGGGCGCTTGCGGTTGGTGACGGCGACCTTGTAGGCCCCCACCGTCTCGTTGCCGTCGCCGGGGCGGATCACCAGCAAGTTGGGGATGGCCCGCAGGTTGGCGAGGGTTTCCACCGGCTGGTGGGTGGGGCCGTCTTCGCCCAGGCCGATCGAATCGTGGGTGAGCACGTAGATCACGCCCAGCTCGGAGAGGGCCGACAGCCGCATGGCGCCGATCATGTAGCCGGCGAACACCAGGAAGGTGCCGCCGTAGGGGATCAGGCCGCTGTTGTGGTACGCGATGCCGTTGAGGATCGCCGCCATGGCGTGCTCCCGCACGCCGAAGTGCAGGTAGCGGTTGGCTTCGTGGCCCTTCTGGAAGCTGGCCTCGCCCTTGATGTCGGTGAGGTTGGAGTGGGTGAGGTCGGCGGAGCCGCCGATCAGCTCGGGCAGGCCGGGGCCGAAGGCGTTGAGGGCGTTGTAGGAGTGCTGGCGGGTGGCCAGGCCCTTGTCCTCGGGGGTGAACACCGGCAGGGACGCATCCCAGCCCTCGGGCAGCTCACCGCGCAGCAGCCGCTCGAACTCGGCGGCCTCGGCGGGGTAGCGGCTGCGGTAGGCGGCCAGGCTCTCGTTCCAGGAGGCTTCGGCGGCGGCACCGCGCTGGATCGCCTGGCGCCAGTGCTCGTAGGCGGGCTCGGGCACTTCGAAAGCCCCATAGCCCCACTCCAGCTGCTGGCGGGTGAGCTCGGCCTCCTCGGCCCCGAGGGCGGCGCCGTGCACGCCGGCGGTGTTGGCCTTGTTGGGGGAGCCGTAGCCGATCGTGGTGGTGACCTTGATCAGGCTGGGACGGTCGGTGACCGCCTTGGCCGCCTCGATCGCCCGGGTGATGGCGGCCACGTCGGTGTTGCCGTCCTCGACGTGCTGCACATGCCAGCCGTAGGCCTCATAGCGCTTCATCACGTCCTCGGTGAAGGACACGCCGGTGTTGCCGTCGATGGTGATGTGGTTGTCGTCGTAGAGGGCGATCAGCTTGCCCAGACCCAGGTGGCCGGCCAGGGAGGCGGCCTCGCCGGAGACGCCCTCCTGGTTGCAGCCGTCACCCATCAGCACGTAGGTGTAGTGGTCGACGATGGTGGCGTCGGGCTTGTTGAACTTCGCCGCCAGGTGGGCTTCAGCGATCGCCAGGCCCACGGCGTTGGAGATGCCCTGGCCCAGGGGCCCGGTGGTGACCTCGACGCCCGGGGTCTCGAAGGTTTCCGGGTGGCCGGGGGTGCGGGAGCCCCACTGGCGGAACTGCTTGATGTCCTCCAGGGTCACGCTGTCGTAGCCGGTGAGGTGCAGCAGCGCGTACAGCAGCATGCAGCCGTGGCCGGCCGAGAGCACGAAGCGGTCGCGGTTGAACCACTGCGGATTCTTCGGGTTGTGCTGCAGCACCTTGTCCCAGAGGGAGAAGGCCATCGGTGCGCAGCCCATCGGCAGCCCGGGGTGCCCCGAGTTGGACTTGTTGATCGCGTCGACCGCCAGGAAGCGGATGCTGTTGATGCAGAGCGTCTCTACGTGACTATCGACCTGGGTGGAGGGGGCGGCGACCATGGCTTGACGGGGGAGTACAGGGAGGAGGGAGGTGTTCCTGGGATGGGTGACCCGGTGCGCTGGCGCGCCGGGTGTTCAGGTCATCCGGCGGAAGGCGAGGCAGACGTTGTGGCCGCCGAATCCGAAGGAGTTGGAGAGCACGACGTTGACGGCGTGTTCCCGGGCCTGGTTGGGCACCACATCCAGATCGCAGGCAGGATCAGGCGTGCTGTAGTTGATCGTAGGCGGTACCAGGTTGTGGGCCACCGCCAGCACCGCGGCGATGGCCTCGATGCCGCCGCTGCCACCCAGGAGGTGGCCGGTCATCGACTTGGTGGAACTGACCGGGATGGTCATGGCGTGGGCCCCGAGCGCCGACTTGATGGCGGCGGTCTCGTTGCTGTCGTTGGCCTGGGTGCTGGTGCCGTGGGCGTTGACGTAGTCCACCGCCTCCGGCTCCAGCCGGGCATCGGCCAGGGCCAGGCGGATGGCCTCCGCCGCCCCCACGCCGCCGGGGGAGGGCAGGGTGTAGTGGTAGGCGTCGCAGGTCATGCCGTAGCCGACGATCTCGCCCAGCACCCGGGCGCCCCGGGCCGTGGCGTGCTCGAGGCTCTCCAGCACCAGCACCCCCGCCCCCTCACCGATCACGAAGCCGTTGCGCTCGGCGTCGAAGGGGCGGCTGGCGGTGGCGGGGTCGTCGTTGCGGAACGACAGGGCCCGGGCGCTGGCAAAGCCGGCCACCCCCAGGGGGGTGATCGCCGATTCGGCACCGCCGCAGACCATGGCGTCCGCCAGGCCCATCTGGATCAGCCGGAAGGCATCCCCGATGGCGTTGGAGCCGGCGGCGCAGGCGGTGGCCACGGCGCTGCTGGGGCCCCTGGCGCCGATGGCGATGGCCGCCAGTCCGGTGGCCATGTTGGGAATCATCATCGGCACACAGAACGGGCTGACCCGGTCGGGACCGCGGTCGGCCAGCACGTGGGCCTGGGTTTCCATCATCAGCAGCCCGCCCACGCCGGAGCCGATGGCGACACCGATGCGCGAGGCGTTGCCGTCGTCGATGGTCAGGCCGGCATCGGCGACCGCCTGCTTGGCCGCGACCACCCCGAACTGGCAGAAGCGATCCCAGCGCTTTGCTTCCTTTGGTTCCAGCCAGCCCGCCGTGTCGAAGTCCTTGACTTCGGCGGCGAAGCGGCAGGCATGGCGGGAGGCATCGAACAGGGTGATCGGCGCCACCCCATTGCGGCCGCTGGTCAGCCCCTCCCAGTAATCCGCGACGTTGTTGCCGATCGGTGTGACCGCGCCCAGGCCGGTGACGACGACGCGGCGGAGACCCTCCACCATGGACGCCTCAGGCCTGCTTCTCTTGGATGTATTTGACGGCGTCACCCACCGTGGTGATCCCTTCGGCCGACTCGTCGGGGATCTCGATGTCGAAGGCTTCCTCCAGGGCCATCACCAGCTCGACGGTGTCGAGGGAATCGGCGCCCAGATCGTTCTGGAAATTGGATTCCGGCTTGACCTCGTCAGCCTCCACGCTGAGCTGTTCGGCAACGATCGACCGGACTTTCTCGAAGATCGCTTCCTGGGACATGGCTGCTGTGAGGGAGGCAGCATCCTACGGGTCGCCCCGTTCGGGGCCTTTCGGCGTATGAACAAGGGTGACGGCCAGCCCCGGGTGTCGCCCTGCGCCGGAACGGTGTGGGTACTTTGGGCACCTCGCCGTTCGTTCCCGGCCCTGGCATGTCCCACGCCGTCAAGATCTACGACACCTGCATCGGCTGCACCCAGTGCGTCCGTGCCTGCCCCCTCGACGTTCTCGAGATGGTGCCCTGGGATGGCTGCAAGGCCGCCCAGATCGCTTCCTCGCCCCGCACCGAAGACTGCGTCGGCTGCAAGCGCTGCGAAACCGCCTGCCCCACCGACTTCCTGAGCATCCGCGTCTACCTGGGTGACGAGACCAGCCGCTCCATGGGCCTGGCCTACTGAGCACCGGCGCCGCCGCTGCCCTCCCATAAGCTCATGCCCGGCGCCTGCGCCGGGCTTTTTTTTGGCCTACTTGTTCTATGTGCGGCATCGTTGCCCTGATCGGCTCACGGGAGGCGGCCCCCCAGCTGCTGGAGGGCCTGCGCCAGCTGGAGTACCGCGGCTACGACTCCGCCGGCATCGCCACCGTTGACGGGGCCGGCCTGCACTGCCTCAAGGCCGAGGGCAAGCTGGTCAACCTCACGGCCCGCTTCGAGGAGCGGGGAGCGCCGGGCCAGTGCGGCATCGGCCACACCCGCTGGGCCACCCACGGCAAGCCGGAGGAGCGCAACGCCCACCCGCACCTCGACGGCAGCGGCCAGCTGGCCGTGGTCCAGAACGGCATCATCGAGAACCACCGCAGCCTCCGGGAGGAGCTGCAGGGCGAGGGGGTGGAGTTCCGCTCCGACACCGACACCGAGGTGATCCCCCACCTGATCGCCCGCTGGCTGCGGCAGCGGCAGGCCGAGGGGGCCAGCGCTTCGCCGGCGCTGCTGCTGGAGGCCCTGCAGCAGGTGCTCCCCCTGCTGCACGGGGCCTATGCCCTGGCGGTGGTGTGGGCGGCGGTGCCTGGGGCGGTGGTGGTGGCCCGGCGCCAGGCGCCGCTGCTGATCGGCCTGGGGGAGGGGGAGTTCCTCTGCGCCAGCGACACCCCGGCCCTGGCTGGCTTCACCCGCACGATCCTGCCCCTGGAGGACGGGGAGGTGGCCCTGCTCACGCCCCTGGGCATCGAGCTCTACAACCGGGACGGAGCGCGGGTGCAGCGCAACCCGACGCTGCTGGTGGGCACCGAGCACGTGGCGGACAAGCGCAGCTTCCGCCACTTCATGCACAAGGAGATCCACGAGCAACCCGAAACGGTGGCCCTGTGGGTGGCCCGCCATCTGCCGGAGGGCGCCCTGGTGGCCCTTCCCCTCGATGAGTCCGTCTACGAGGGGGTGGAGCGGATCCAGATCCTCGCCTGCGGCACCAGCCGCCATGCGGCCCAGGTGGGGGCCCATCTGCTCGAGCAGCTGGCGGGGCTGCCCACGTCGGTGTTCTACGCCAGTGAATTCCGCTACGCCCCGCCGCCGCTGGAGCCCCACACGCTCACCATCGGCGTCACCCAGTCAGGGGAGACGGCCGACACCCTCGCCGCCCTGGCGATGGAGCAGGACCGGCGCTTCCTGGTGGCCGATCCGGCCTATGCCCCCAGGCTGCTGGGCATCACCAACCGCCCGGAGAGCTCCCTCGGCCGCCTGGTCCCCCACCTGCTCGACATCGGCGCCGGCATCGAGGTGGGGGTGGCCGCCACCAAGACCTTCCTCGGCCAGCTGCTGGCCTTCTACGGCCTGGCCCTGGCCTTCGCCGAGCGCCGGGGCGGCACCGCCCATCCCCTCGGTGGCGGCCGCACCCCCGCCCAGCTGCGGGAGCTGGTGGAGCAGCTGCGGGCCATGCCGGCGGTGCTGCAGCGCCTGGTCGACGACCATGACCGCTGCTGCGCCGAGCTGGCCCACCTGTTTGCCGACACCCAGGACGTGATCTTCCTGGGGCGTGGCATCAACTACCCGATCGCCATGGAGGGGGCCCTCAAGCTCAAGGAGATCAGCTACATCCACGCCGAGGGCTACCCGGCCGGTGAGATGAAGCACGGCCCGATCGCCCTGCTCGACGCCCGGGTTCCGGTGGTGTCGATCGCCGTGCCGGGAACCGTGTTCGAGAAGGTGCTCTCCAATGCCCAGGAGGCCAAGGCCCGCGATGCCCAGCTGATCGGCGTGGCGCCCGCCTGCCCGGACACCGAGCTGTTCGACGTGCTGCTGCCCCTGCCGGAGGTGGACGAGCTGCTCAGTCCCCTGCTCACGGTGATCCCGATGCAGCTGCTCAGCTATCACATCGCCGCCCACCGGGGCCTGGACGTCGATCAGCCCAGGAACCTGGCCAAGTCCGTCACTGTCGAGTGAGGGTGTGGCGCTGCGGGGAAACTCCGGTCGGCGAGCCGGCCTGGGCCGGCAACGCCGCCTCCGGTTCACCGCAGCGCCACACCCTCCCGGGGGAGGCGAGAGCCTTCTGCCGCAAGCTTGGATGGCCTGTGCCTGCCCCCCTCTCCGCCAGCTCCTGTGGCGCTGAGGGCGCCGACCGAAGGCGGCGTTGCCCGCTCCGCGGGCTCGCCGCCCCAGGCCGGCGCCTTCAGCGCCACAGGCTGGTCCCCGGCCAGAGCTGGCCGAGTTGCAGGTCCAGGTCCCTGCCCACGAAGGGGAGACCGTTGCTGGGGGAGAAGGTGACCTCGTTCAGGTAGATCCGGCCGTCGTCCCCCACCATCAGGTCGACCCTGACCGAGTGCAACGGGCCGGCGACGGTGCGGGCCACCTCCAGGCAGCGCCGCTGGAGCGGTTCGCTGAGCTGGAAGTCCGCCAGCCGCTTCTCCGCAGGATCCTGCTCGGCCAGGGGGACGAAGCGTCCGTCCAGCAGCAGGCGACGGTTGGGCTTGCCCGGCTGCAGCGCCTTGGCGAAGACCGTGATCAGGGCCACCTCACCCCCGAGCACATAGAAGAGCAGGGACAGCGACGGGATGCGGGAGGAGATCGACCGCTCGATCAGGAGGCGCCGGGGGAAGCTGTTGTACCACCACTCACCCTGCCCGAGGCCGAAGGGGCGGCTCAGCCACCGCCGGCAGGTGGCCTCCAGGGCCTCCCGCTGCCCTGCCTCCAGCGGGAAGCGGATGCGCTGGACCATGTCGGAGCCGTGGCTGGCCTTGAGGTAGTACTCGCCCGGCTCCAGCTGCCCATTGGCGGGCAGCTGGGGCTGGTCGTGGTGCCAGACCACCTCCGGCACGCTCACCTGGCCCGCCAGGGCCGGGGGCAGGAAGCTGCCCGTGAGCAGCTTGTTGCCGCTCTCGGGCACCTTGATGGGGGCGAAGAACTTGGCGTGGCTCACCTTCTCGGAGTAGGAGCGGGGCCTGGCGAGATCGGGGTAGCGGCCGCAGGCCCTCCGGTAGGAGGCCAGGACGTTCTGCAGGACCGCGATCAGGTCCTGGCGGGTGTAGTGGTCGATGCCGCGGCGGAACCCCTCCGGTGGGGTCGTCGCGAACGGCGCCGGGGTGGCGCGCTCCATCGTCCGCAGGAGGCGGCGGGCCAGGTGGCGGCTGATGGCCGCCGACAGGGCGCGCCTGAGCGGTCGCAGGGGCCGTTCCGCCCCTGCCATGAAACTGGACACGCTCTTCAAGGGCAGGTCAGGGGGGCGTCACTGCGGCCGTACTGGTCGTCGAAGCGCACGATGTCGTCCTCGCCGAGATAGGGGCCGCTCTGCACCTCGATCAGCTCCATGGGGATCTTGCCGGGGTTGGTGAGGCGGTGCCGGGCGCCGAGGGGAATGTAGGTGCTCTGGTTCTCGCCCACCAGCTCCTCCACCCCGTCCTTCTCCACCACGGCGGTGCCCCGCACCACCACCCAGTGCTCGGCCCGGTGGTGGTGCATCTGCAGGGACAGGCTGGCGCCGGGCTTCACCGAGATCTTCTTGACCTGCCAGCGCTCCCCTTCCACCACCCCGTCGTAGTGGCCCCAGGGGCGGTAGATGCGGCGGTGGGCGCGGCTCTCGGGGGCCCCGTCCCGCTCCAGCCGGCCGACGATGCCCTTCACCTCCTGGGCGCGGTCGCGGTGGGCCACCAGCACCACGTCGTCGGTCTCGACCACCACCAGATCCTCGACCCCCAGCCCCACCACCAGGCGGTGCTCACTGCGCAGGTAGCAGTTGCGGCTGCCCTCGCTGATCACCCGGCCCCGCAGCACGTTGCCTTCCGGGTCCTGCTCCGAGGTCTCCCAGAGGGCCGCCCAGCTGCCCACGTCGCTCCAGTCGGCATCGAGGGGCAGCACGACGCCCCGGTCGGTCCGCTCCATCACCGCCACGTCGATGGCGATGCTGGGGCCGTTGGCGAAGGCCTCCCGCTCCAGCCGCAGGAACTCCAGGTCGGCGCTGTCGTGCTCCAGGGCGGTGCGGCAGGCGCTCACCACCTCGGGGACGAAGCGATCCAGCTCCGCCAGGATGGCGCTGGCGCGGAACAGGAACATGCCGCTGTTCCAGGTGAAGCGGCCGGTGGCCAGGAAGGCCTCGGCGGTGGCCCGGTCCGGCTTCTCCACGAAGCGGGCGATCGGCACGGGGGTGGCCGCCAGGGGTTCGGAGGCCTCGATGTAGCCGTAGCCCGTCTCGGGGCTGGTGGGCACGATGCCAAAGCTGACCAGCTGGCCGGCGGTGGCGGCGGCCATGCCGGCGGCCACGGTGGCGCGGAAGTCGGCGGCCCGGCGGATGACGTGGTCGGCCGCCAGGATCAGCAGCAGGGGGTCCTCGCCGCGGGCGGTGGCCTGCAGGGCCGCCACCGCCACCGCCGGGGCGGTGTTGCGCCCCACCGGCTCCAGCAGGATCGCCGCCGGCTCGACGCCGATCTGGCGCATCTGCTCGGCCACGATGAAGCGATGGTCCTCGTTGCAGATCAGCAACGGCGGCGCCAGGTCCGGCAGCCCCTGGAGGCGCTGGTGGGTCTGCTGCAGGAGGGTTTCCTCGGTGGTGCCGGCCAGGGGCCAGTACTGCTTCGGATAGCTGGCCCGGGACAGGGGCCAGAGGCGGGTGCCGGTGCCGCCGCAGAGGATCACCGGGACCAGGGAGGGGGTAGCCATCGCGGCGGCAGCTGTCCCGCAGGACCATCAGACGGGCCCATTCAACCGGAGCCGCACCCGGCCGTCAGCGTCCGGGTGAACCCCGGAGGGTTTCAGAGGTCCAGAAGGCCGGGGGGCGGCGTCAGGCCGATCCAGCCCTCCGCCAGGTTCACCTCCGGCACGATCGCCTCCACGAAGGGGATCAGCAGCCGCCGGCCGCCGTTGCTGAGCTCCACCTCCAGCAGGTCGTTGCCCCCGTGGATCAGGTCGGTCACGGTGCCGATCGGGGCCTGGGGATCCGGCAGCAGCCGCACCTGGAGCCCCACCAGATCGAGGAGATGGAACTCCCCCGGCTCCAGGGTGGGACGGTCGGCGGCCGGCACCATGAGGTGATGGCCCACCAGGCCTTCGGCGGCGTTGCGGTCGCCGATGCCCTCGAGGCGCAGCACGAACAGGGTTTTGCCGGGCACGGGTCTGCCGGCCAGCAGCCGCACCGGCCGGGGTTGGCCCCCGGGGGCCTGCAGCCAGCGGGGGCCGGGCCGGGTGAACCGCTCGGGGAAGTCGCTCAGGGGCAGCAGGCGCACGTCGCCGCCCATGCCCTGGGCCGCCACGATCCGCCCGACGGCCATGAGCTCACCCGGGTCGGCCCCTTGGCTCTCGTTGCTGGTGTCGGCCACGGCCTGATCGCTCCCGTCGCGGCGCATCATCGCGTCACGGGGCTGTGCGGTGCCCGCGGGCACCCGCCGGTGGCCCAACGCGACGCTTCGGCATCGATAATGGCCCCACTTGATGGTCCCCCCCAGGGCATCCGCCATGGCCAGCAGCCCGATCCTGCCCGGTTCCACCGTGGTGGTGCGCGATCCCCGCTCCATTTACAACGGCTACCAGGGCTTCGTGCAGCGCATCAGCGGGGCGATGGCCGCGGTGCTGTTCGAGGGCGGCAACTGGGACAAGCTGGTGACCGTGCCCCTCAGCACCCTGGAGCAGGCCTGAGCGCCAGCGCGGCCAGCGCCGCCCTGGCCGCCTGCTGCTCCGCCTCCCGGCGGGAGCCGCCCCGCCCCTCACCGCTGAGGTCGGCCACCTCCACCCGGCATTCGAAGCGCTCCGGATCCCCGTGCACCCGGCTGCGCTCCTGGCTGCGGTAGATGGGCAGGCCCTTCCCCTGGCCCTGGCTCCATTCCTGCAGCACCGACTTCCAGTTGTGGCGCGCGGGGTCGGCCAGCAGTTCGGCGGCGCTCAGCTGCCAGTGGGGGGCCAGCCAGCGCTGCACGGCCATCAGGCCGCCCTGGGGACCGCCCCCCACCGTATAGATGGCGCCCACCAGGGCCTCGGCGCATTCGGCCAGCACGGTGGAGCGGCCGGCCCGGTCGCCGGCAGCCATCGGCCCCATCAGCAGCACCGGCTCCAGGGCGATGCTGCGGGCCAGCTCGCTCAGCCAGCGGTCGGACACCAGCTGGGCCCGCAGGGCGGAGGTGTCGCCCACGCTGAGGGAGGCATGCTCCCGGTGCAGGAACTCGGCGGCCGCCAGCCGCAGCACCGCGTCGCCGAGGAACTCCAGGCGGTCGTGGTGGCGGGGGAGGCCGGTGGAGCTGTGGGTGAGGGCCTCATCCAGGGTGTCGAGGGCGGCGTCCGCGGCGGCCGGATCCGGGGGCAGCAGGCCGGAGGGGGCGCCGAAGCCGAGGCTCTCCAGAAAGGCCAGGATCTGCTGGCGGCGCTGGGGAGTCATCGTGGGGCAAAAGGGGAAAGCAGGACGTAAGCCGGGTTCTGTTCTCCCCAGCCGGCGGCGGACCGCCGGCTGGGGGGGTGATCATCTGTCTGGGACCGCCGTCACCGGCGGCCTCGAGCGGCGCATGGGAATCGGGACGGGGAAGATGGCCAACCGCTGTCCCTGGGCCTTGCTCCCAGCCGGGGTTTACCAAGCCGGCACCTCTCGATGCCGCTGGTGCGCTCTTACCGCACCTTTGCACCCTTGCCTGTGCGCCGGGCAAGCCCGGGCCATCGGCGGTGTGTTTCTGTGGCACTGTCCTCACGGTCACCCGCACTGGGCGTTACCCAGCAGGCCTGGCCATTGGGGAGCCCGGACTTTCCTCAACCGGCCGCGGCTGTGGCCCGAAGGCCGCACCGCACCGATCGCGATCACCTCGCCTGCTTTCCGGGGTCACTGTAGGCAGCGACCCCTTGGGCTTCATGCCGCGCGGCCGCGGCGGCGGGGCTTGTTGCCGAACAGACCCAGCGCCTTGTCGAGCAGGGTCGGCCCGCCTTCCTTCCCCTGGCCGAAGGCGGCGAAGCCCCCCGCGAACAGCAGGGACTTGAGGGTGTTGTTGGCCGCTTCGCTGATGAAGCCCTGCAGACGCCTGGAGCGGGCCTGGTCGGTCTGGAAGGCGAGGGCGTTGAAGCGGGAATCCGCTTCGGCAACGATGAGCTCCTTGAACTTGGGGAACGGCTGGTCGAGCTTGGCCGGAAGATTGATGGGCTGGGGCAGTTGCCCGAGCAGGGCACGCAGCTCCTGCTCGTTGCCAGTGGCCTCGAGCTGCTTCTTGAATTTTCTCCAGCTCGCCTGTGTCCGGCCCTCCTCGCCCGATTTCTGCTGCAGCACCCGCATGCCGGCATAGAGCTGAATCGGGATGAGTGCGAGATAGAGAATCGCCACCCAGGTGCAGATGCCACGCAACAACTTCACGTTGGCGTGGATGGGTGGAGGCGAGACCGGCAGGGCACCGGCCGTGCAGACCAGCAGCGTGCCGATCAGAAGCGAGAACCCCCCCGCCGTGAGGGCGCCGGAGAACTGCAGTTGCCAGACCGGGTCCATCAGGCGCACCGGCAGGGAACTGAACACCAGCACGACCAGACCCAGGCCGATGGAGACAATGCCCACGACGGAGAAGGCACGAGCGGCCTCCTTCCTGATGCGCACCTCACCGCTGTCCGAAGACCTGAGTTCCGTCGCATCCATTACGGGCATTCTTCTGAAGGGAGGCCAAATCTACCGGCACGCCGACGTTTGTCAGGAGGAGCATCGCCTGCAGGAGCGATCACCAGGCTGGCAATCAGGCAAAAAAAAGCCCCCACCGAAGTGGAGGCGAAACAAACGTTGACCCGATTGGGCTCAGACGGTCTGCTTGATGCGGCTGCGCAGCTTGCGGGAGAAACCGAAGGCTGCGGCTGCACCAAGGATGGGCAGCGGGCCGGGGACGGATTCGCCGTCGTCGAACTTCTGGGTCACGGTATCGGTGATCCCCTGGACAGCGTTGTTCGGGAGGTTGGCGACAACCAGCTTCGAGATGAAGTCAGCCGAGACTGGCTGAACGGCCACTCCGAAGGTCTTGGGACCATCGGTGGTCGTCAGGGGGCCACCGGCCTGGGAGGTGGTGATGAACAGGTCCTCGTCGTTGGTGGAGACATCCAGGGTCTTGGTCCAAGCCGGGATGGAGGTGCCGATGTTGGACGAAGTGGCCGACGTCGCAGCGCTTTCCAGTCTCTGACCGCTGTTGAGAGCGTCAAAGATGGTCATGGTGTAGCCATACTCATAGGTACCGGGCGTGAAGTCGCCGATGGCAGCCAGAGTGTGGTTGGTACCGTTGATCGTGAACTGGAAGATGCTGGAGGCCAGCTTATTGCCGGTATCCTGGATCAGGCTGAAGCTGCTGTAGATCTTATCGCCGGCGATGCAGGCAAAGCTGCCGCTGAAGATCTGGGAACCCAGAGCAAAGCTGTTGCAAGCAGCGGGCTTGCTGCTGCCGTCGACGCCGCCGGGCCACTCGTTGCCGGAGGGCGCTCCGGCGGTCTGGGCTTGGACCGGGCTGACGGAAAGAAGAGAGGCGGCCAGGCTTGCGCTGAGCGCAGCCCCAAGGCCTATAGGCGATCTGAGCGAAAGCATGGTGGGTAGGAGGAGAGGAGTCGTACCGCCGAAATACTACCACCTCTCACCCGTTTCACAGAATTCCCGGGCCCTTGTCCAGGAACCCGCAAATCCCGGCCCGGCCCCTGGCGGTCGAAGCCAGGTGGCCACTGGGTTCTCTCGGGGCTTGCCGTGCCGGATCCCGACACCCTTCATAATTGGCCTCAAGGGGCTGTAGCTCAGCCGGATAGAGCGACGGTTTCCTAAACCGTAGGTCGTGGGTTCGAGTCCCGCCAGCCCCGTTCCCCGGTCCGCCTAGATTTCCTTGAGCATTTCTTAAGGCCATGGCTTCCCGTCCCCTGCTCTCCCCCTGGCTCGCCACCCCCGTCGCCTTCCTCGCCGGTGCGGCCGTCGCCTCGGGCGTGGCCGTGGCCCAGCAGCCCAACATGCAGAACGCCCTGAATGCGCTGTTCAGCGCCCGGTCGTCCCTGCAGATGGCCGCCCCCAACAAAGGTGGGCACCGCGACCGGGCGATCAACCTGGTGAACCAGGCGATCGCCGAGGTGGAGGCCGGCATCGCCTACGCCGGCAACTGACGTCTGGCCTGGGCCGTAACGAGCGCTACCGCTGGTGGGCTTCCCAAAGCGGACGCTCCCGCTAGCGTGTCGCCAGTCGTCAGCAGTGGATGACCCAGCTTCACGACCTGCGCCTGCGGTTGCTGGTGCAACAGGAGAGCGAATCGATCGCCCACAGCCACCCCGACGAACTCGATCTGTCGGTGGTCCAGGCCCGCTGCCTCTGCTGGCTTGCTTTGCTGGCCGATGCCCATGAGGAGCAGGCCGGCGATGCCGAGCGCCGCGGTGACGTCGAGCAGGCCATGGGCTGGTTCGCCGACTCGATGCGCCTGCGCGATGTGATTCAGGTGGTCAGTTCGATCGAGATTCCCCTGCCGCTGCTCCAGGAGGCGGGGGACCATCCCGATCAGGACCCGATGGCCGCCTGATCGCTTCGGCTCCGGCGCTGCACTTTGCCCCGCTGCTCCCGGTCGGTGCCATGATGACCATTGAATGAAAGAAGGGACGCGGTGCCAGAAGAGCCCTGCCAATGTCCTGATTGCCAGCGGTTCTATCGGGAACACGACCGGCTGATCCGCGAAAATCCCAGCCTGCGTCAGCAGCAGGAGCTCAACTGGGCGGCGCTGCAGTCGTTCCGCACCCTCGCCGGCCGGGTGCTGGAGGAGCTCCAGAAGCAGCACGGCGACGGCGACACGCCCCCCACCCCCGCGGCCCCTGAAGCCGCCTCAGCCGACGCCAGCGCCGACGCACCCCCTGAAAACGAGGCGATCCAGCAGGCCATGGCCGATCTGGAGAACATCAACGCCCACCTTTTCTCCATCGAAGCACTGATGGAGCGCATCTTCGACGTGAGGGTGCCCGAGCCCGTGGAGCAGACCTTCCGGGAAGTGGCCGGTGAACTGGCCCCCGACCCCCTCAACGCCGACCGGCTGCGTCTCAATCGTCTGTTGCATCAGACCCCCGACCTGCCCGATCACCGGGGCGGCTGACCCGCCCCGGCCAGTCTCAGGCCGCCCTCACTGGGCGGCGGGCAGCCGACGGCCCTTGGCCGGGGCCTCGTCGATCTCGCAGGTGATGGTCACGGGGAACTCCTCCGCCTGCCAGATCCGCTCGCAGTACTCCCGGATCGAGCGATCCGAGGAGAACAGGCCGCTGCGGGCGGTGTTCAGCAGCGACATCCGGTTCCAGCGGGGGCGGTCGCTCCAGGCCTCGCTCACGTCCTGCTGGGCCTTCATGTAGGCCTCGAAGTCGGCCAGCACGAAGAAGGGGTCGCGGCCGGTGAGATTCTCCAGCAGCGGACGGAACAGCTCCTTGTCGCCGTTGCTGAAGTGGCCGCTCTCGATCAGATGCAGCACCTCCGGCAGCTCCGGGGTGGAGCCGATCAGCTCCCAGGGCCGGTAGCCCTGCTGCCTGAGTTCGGCGATGCCCTCGGTGGTGCGGCCGAAGAGGAAGAAGTTGTCGTCGCCGACCTGCTCGCGGATCTCGACGTTGGCACCATCGAGGGTGCCGATGGTGAGGGCGCCGTTCATCATGAATTTCATGTTGCCGGTGCCGGAGGCCTCGAGGCCGGCGGTGGAGATCTGCTCGGAGAGATCGGCGGCGGGGTAGACGCGCTCCCCGAGCTTGACGTTGTAGTCGGCGAGGAAGATGACGCGCAGGCGGCCGTCCATGTCGGGGTCGGCGTTGACGACGTCGGCGATGCCGTTGATGAAGCGGATGATCAGCTTGGCCATGGCATAGCCGGGAGCGGCCTTGCCCCCGAAGATCACGGTGCGGGGCGCCATTCCATCGGCGAGGCCGTTCTTGATGCGCAGGTACTGGGCGATCACCTGGAGGGCATTGAGGTGCTGGCGCTTGTACTCGTGGATGCGCTTCACCTGCACGTCGAACATCGAGGCGGGATCCACCAGCACGCCCGTGTGGCGATGGATGTAGTGGGTGAGGTGGCGCTTCACCGACAGCTTGGTGGCTCCCCAGTGCTCCAGGAAGCCGCTGTCGTCGGCGTAGCGCTCCAGCTGGCGCAGCTCATCGAGGTTGCGCACCCAGCCGTCGCCGATCGAGGTGTCGAGCAGGGCCGAGAGCTGGGGATTGGCCAGGGCGACCCAGCGCCTGGGGGTGACGCCGTTGGTGACGTTGGTGAACTTCTCGGGCCAGAGGGCGGCGAATTCGGGGAAGAGGTCCTGCTTGACCAGGGCGCTGTGGAGGGCGGCGACGCCGTTGACGTGGTGGGAGCCGACGGTGGCGAGGTGGGCCATGCGGACGGCCCGCTCGCCCGATTCATCGATGATCGAGAGGCGGCGCAGCACGGCGTCGTTGCCGGGGTACTTGAGGCGCACCTGCTGGAGGAAGCGGCGGTTGATCTCGAAGATCAGCTCGAGGTGGCGGGGCAGCAGCGACCCGAAGAGATCGAGGCCCCACTTTTCGAGGGCCTCGGGCAGGAGGGTGTGGTTGGTGTAGGAGAGGCAGGCGGTGGTGATGGCCCAGGCGGTGTCCCACTCCAGGTGCTTGTCGTCGAGGAGCAGCCGCATCAGCTCGGCGACGGCGATCGAGGGGTGGGTGTCGTTGAGCTGGATGGCCCAGTGCTCAGGGAATTCCTGGACGGGAATGCCACGGGCATCGAGGCTGCGGATCATGTCCTGCAGCGAGCAGCTGACGAAGAAGTGCTGCTGCTTGAGGCGCAGCTGGCGGCCCTTGGCGGTGCCGTCGTTGGGATAGAGCACCTTGCAGAGGGTCTCGGAGCCCACCTTCTCCTCCACCGCGCCGTAGTAGTCGCCGCTGTTGAAGGCGTAGAAGTCGAACGATTCGGTGGCATCGGCGCGCCACAGGCGCAGCCGGTCGCAGGTGTTGACCCGATAGCCCAGCACCGGCACGTCGTGGGGGACGCCGATGGCGTGCTCGGCGGGGATCCAGCGCACCCGGTAGGCGCCGGTCTGGTCGCGGTAGCTCTCGGTGTGGCCGCCGAAGCCGACGAAACAGGCTTGGTCGGGGTGGGGAATCTCCCAGGGCCAGCCGGCCTTGAGCCACTTGTCGGTGATCTCCACCTGCCAGCCGTCGCGGATGAGCTGGTCGAAGATGCCGAACTCGTAGCGGATGCCGTAGCCGGTGGCGGGGACCTCGAGGGTGGCGAGGGATTCGAGGAAGCAGGCGGCCAGACGGCCGAGGCCGCCGTTGCCCAGGCCAGGCTCCTCCTCCACGTCGAGGATCTCCTCGATGTCATTGATGCCGAACTGGCGCAGGGCCTCGGCGGCCTCCTGCTGGATGCCGAGCATCAGCAGGTTGTTGCCGAGCTGGGGGCCGATCAGGAATTCGGCCGAGAGGTAGGCGACGATCCGCTTGGGGTTGGCACCGATGGCCTCGATGCCGGCCAGGTAGCGGGTCATCAGCCGGTCACGCACGGCGTAGCTGAGCGCCATGTAGAGGTCGTGGCGGCTGGCGCTGGGGGCCAGCTTGCCGAGCGTGTAGAAGAGGTGCTCGGTCATGCCTTCGAACACGTCCGTCGCCGTCAGGCCGCTGCGATCGGGGTCCGCGAAGCACCCGGGTGTGGGCAGGCTCAGGTTGCGGGGTTGCTGGTCGGTCATGGCGGTCGGCGCGCGGTGGTCCCTCGGGCACAGGTCTTGCCGTGCGTTCCCAGACCGTAGCGGTGGTTGCCATTCCCCTCGCCCGGCCTGTTGGGAGATCAGCAACGGCACACGTGACCGGCGCCCACGCCCTTAGCGTCCGTTCGCCACAGATTTCGTTCATGGTCGCGCCCAGCCTGCTGCTCGAGGTCGGCAGCACCCAGATCGAGACGGTGGAAACCCTGCTGCAGGTGGGGCGCTATCTGGTTATCTTCCTGGCGGCCCGGACCCTGGCGGAGCTGATGGTGCGCCTGGGGCTGCCCACGATCCTCGGGGAACTGCTGGCGGGCGTTCTGGTCGGCGTCACCGGTCTGCACCTGATCCTGCCGCCGGACGTCCACGCCCAGCTCAACCAGGCCATGCTCGACCTGATCGGCGCCTGCGCCGGGGTCAGCCCGGAGGCGGTGGCCACGATCTACGCCGAGAGCTTCCCCTCCCTGGAGGCCACGTCCAAGCTGGGTCTCTACGCCCTGCTGTTCCTCACGGGCCTGGAGAGCGAACTCGACGAGCTGATGGCGGTGGGCCGGCAGGCCACCACCGTGGCCCTCACCGGTGTGGTGCTGCCCTTCGCCCTGGGCACGGCGGGGCTGTACCTCCTCTTCCATGTTCCCCTGTTTCCGGCGGTGTTCGCCGGCGCCTCGATGACCGCCACCAGCATCGGCATCACCGCCAGCGTCTTCGGGGAACTCGGGTTCCTCCGCACCCGGGAAGGCCAGACCGTCATCGGTGCCGCCGTGCTTGATGACATCTTCGGCATCGTGATCCTGGCGGTGGTGGTGGCCCTCTCCGGTGACGGCGTGCTTTCGGCCGGTCCGATCCTGCAGTTGGTGCTGGCGGCGGCGGTGTTCGTGGCGGTGGCCCTGTTCCTCAGCCGCACGGCCGCCCCCGCCTTCGACTGGCTCCTCGATCGGCTCAAGGCTCCGGGGGAGGTGGCGGTGGCCGGTTTCGTGGTGCTGGGCCTGTGCTGCTTCGTCGCCGAGGCGATCGGCCTGGAGGCGGCCCTCGGGGCCTTCGCCGCCGGACTGATCCTCAGCGCCTCGAAGCACACCAAGGCGATCCAGCAGTCGGTGAAGCCCCTGGTGGCCCTGTTCGCCACGGTCTTCTTCGTGCTGATCGGCAGCTCCCTGGATCTGTCAGTGATGAATCCCCTCAATCCCGACAACCGCGAAGGCCTGCTCGTCGCCCTGTTCCTGCTGGCGGTGGCCATCGCTGGCAAGGTGGCCGCCGGCTGGAGCTACCTCAGCAAGGAGAAGACCAACCGGCTGGTGGTGGGCCTGGGGATGATGCCCCGCGGCGAGGTGGGCCTGATCTTCCTGGGCCTGGGCAGCCAGGCCGGCATCCTTTCGGCGCCCCTGGAGGCGGCCATCCTGCTGATGGTGATCGGCACCACCTTCCTGGCGCCCCTGCTGCTGCGGCTGGCGATCAGCGGTGTGGAGGTCCCCGCCGACCCCCCGGAGCCATCCCCTGCCGAGCAGGCCGCCTGATCCCGGCCCCGCCTCAGCGCCGGCGCTCGTCGTCCCGTCCGGCCGCCAGGCCGATCGACAGGCCGCCCAGCACGGCGATCAGGCCCAGGCTGCCGGCCCAGCCCGGACCCAGGGCCCAGCTCAGCAGCAGTTCCACCACCAGGCCCACCGCCAGGGCCAGCAGCAGGCTGCCGCCCACCAGCACCAGCTGCTGCAGCCCCTCCTCCAGGGAAGCCTCCGCCAGGACCTTCTCCAGCCGGGCCAGGGGAATGCTCAGGGGCAGATAGAGGGCCAGGGCCCAGAGGGCGATCCCCGGCAGCAGCGGGCTCAGGTCGGAGAGGCTGAAGGCGTCGGACATGGCGGCAGGCGCAGGGGGCAGGGCCGCGCACTGGCCGCGCTTCCTAGCATCGTCTCTCATCACGCCACCGCTGCGTCCATGGCTTCGTCACCCGAGACCCCCTGGCAGTTCCTGGGCCATCGGGTGCACGCCATTCACTCGGCTCCGGAGCAGCCCACCGGACCGGCGATCCTGCTGGTGCATGGCTTCGGCGCCTCCACCGACCACTGGCGCTTCAACATCCCCGTGCTGGCCCTCACCCATGAGGTCCATGCCATCGATCTGCTCGGCTTCGGCCGCAGCGCCAAACCCGCCGGCCTCACCTACGGCGGCGCCCTCTGGCGCGACCAGCTCTGCGCCTATGTGGCGGAGCGGATCGGTCGGCCCACGGTGCTGGTGGGCAACTCCCTCGGCGGTTTCGCCGCCCTCGCCGCCGGTGCCGCCCTGGGCGATCAGGCCGCCGGCGTGGCCCTGCTGAATGCGGCCGGCCCCTTCAGCGACGAGCAGGAGCCGCCGCGGGGCTGGGGGGCCATCGCCCGCCGCACCATCGGCGCGGCCCTGCTGCGCAGCCCGGTGCTGCAGCGCCTGCTGTTCGAGAACATGCGCCGGCCCGCCACCGTGCGCCGCACCCTCAATCAGGTGTACATCGACCGCACCAACGTCGATGACGCCCTGGTGGAGGCGATCCTGCGGCCCTCCCGGGACCCCGGCGCCTTCGGCGTCTTCCGCACCGTCTTCGACATCCCCCGCGGCCAGCCCCTCGACGAACTGTTCGCCGACCTCAGCGCCCCGCTGCTGCTGCTCTGGGGCATCCGGGACCCCTGGATCAACGCCGCCGGCCGCCGGGCCAGCTTCCAGCGGCATGCCCCCGCCCGCACCACCGAAGTGGTGCTCGAGGCCGGCCACTGCCCCCACGATGAGGTGCCCGATCAGGTCAACCGGGCCCTGCTGGAGTGGCTGACGGGTCTGGTGGAAAGCCCGGTTCCCGCGCTGACCGCCGGCTGAACCCGGCGACGGCTCCCGGTCGGTACATTTCCCACCACACAGGGGGGCCGAGTTGATCGCCGCCGTCACGAGCACCGGAGCCGCGCCGTCGGCAAGCGTCCCAGCGTCTGGAGCGAGCAGCAAGGGTGGAGGCTTCGCCTACCGGCCCGACATCGACGCGCTGCGGGGTGCGGCGATGCTGGCGGTGCTGGTGTTCCACCTGAACAAGGGCTGGCTGCCCGGTGGTTTCACCGGGGTGGACATCTTCTTTGTGATCTCGGGTTACGTGGTGATGGGCTCGCTGCTGGGCCAGGCGAGCAAGCCGCTGTGGCCCCGGCTGGGGAATTTCTATCTGCGGCGTGTGCGGCGTCTGCTGCCGAACCTGCTGGTGTGCCTGGCGGTGACGAGCCTGGGGGTGGCGATGCTGATCCCGCCGCTGGAGAGCGGGCCGTATTTCATCGTCGCCCTCAAGGCGCTGTTCGGGTGGTCGAACAACTACCTGATGGGGCAGCTGGATTACTTCGCGACGGATTCGGATCTGAATCCGTTCCTGCACACCTGGTCGCTGGGTGTGGAGCAGCAGTTCTACCTGGTGTTCCCGCTGCTGATGGTGGGGATCGGCTACGGGGTGCGGCGGAGCGTGCCGCTGCTGGCGGCGCTGATCGTGCTGTCGCTGGGTGCGAGCTGGTGGTGGACGCAGAGCGCGCCGATGGCGGCGTTTTTCCTGATGCCGAGCCGGCTGTGGGAACTGACGGTGGGCTCGCTGCTGCTGGTGTCGCAGCGGCGGGGTCTGCTGGGGGCGGAGTGGATGAAGGGCCGCTGGCCGCGGCTGGCGGGGGCGGCGCTGCTGCTATGGGCGGTGGTGATGACGTCGGAGCGTGAGGGCTTCCCGGTGCCCGGGGTGCTGCCGGCGGTGGTGGGGACGCTGCTGGTGCTGCAGGCGGGCCCGGGAGAGGGGGGGAGATTTCTGCCGGGACGCTGGCTGGAGCGGGTGCTGCTGACGTGCGGGCTGCTGTCGTATTCGCTGTACCTGTGGCACTGGCCGGTGATCGTGCTGCTGCGGTGGACGTGGGGGATGGAGACGTGGTGGCAGTACGTGGTGGCGGTGGCGGGGAGCGTGGTGCTGGCGGTGGCGGCGTACGGGCTGGTGGAGCAGCCGGTGCGGCGTTATCCACTGAAGTGGTGGTGGGAGACGCTGCTGGCTGTGCTGGCGGTGGCGGGCCTGTGGACGGCCATCGACACCCTCCACTATTCGGTGCGCGGCCGCTTCTTCATCGGCACCGACCGGGATCCGGTTCCCCTGCATGAACGGGTCCAGGAGTGGAATCCCACCCTGCCCGGCACCCGGATCGATCAGAACTGCGCCATTCCCTACTGGACCCCCTACAGCCCCGCCAGCCGCTCCGATCTCGAACGCTGCAGCAAGCCCGGTCGGCCCGGTGCCGGGGAGATCTTCCTGCTGGGCGATTCCCATGCCGAGCATCTGCTGCCGATGCTCGATCTGGTCACCGCCGCCACAGGCCAGCGCATCACCTTCACCAACAAGCGCTCCTGTTTCATCGATCCCCAGCTGACGCTGTTCCTCAACAACCGTCCCTACAAGCCCTGCACCGATTTCGCCGCCGGGGAGATGGAGCGGGCTCTCGAACGTCTGAAGCCGGGGGACATCGTCATGATCTCCAGCAACCTCAACAACTACCTGAGCAGCGCCGACCCCGGTGGCACCAGCCAGGGGCAGCCGGCTTACCTCTCAGGCCGGAGGCTTAACGTCGCTGAAATGCGTCAGGCCCACATTCTCAGCATGCGGGCCTATGCCCAGCGTCTGGCGGCCCGGGGCATCCAGCTGGTGCTGGTGGTCGACAATCCCACCCTCGCCCGTGAGATCGTGGCCTGCCCGAAGAATTCCGCCACCAGCTGCGCCCCCGACCCCGCCGCCACCGCCGCGGGCCAGCAGGCGGTGCGCCTCACCCTGGCGGCGGCGGCGGCGGGCCTGCCGAACGTGCATGTGTTCGACCCCACCCCCTATCTGCTGGGCCCGGATGGCCGCGTGCGCTACCGCAATGACCTGGGCAAGATCATCTACTCCGATTCCCACCACCTGAGTGTCACGGGAAGTCGCTCGCTGGCGGGGCCGTTCCAGCGGTTCCTGTCCGAGGCGGGCCTGATTCCGGGGGGGCGCTGATGGCGGTGGCCCCCACCGCCACGACCGGAGCCGCCGCAGCGGCGAGCGTCCCGGCGTCCGGAGGCGGCGGGAAGGGGGGAGCATTCGCCTACCGGCCGGACATCGATGCGCTGCGGGGAGCGGCGATGCTGGCGGTGCTGGTGTTCCACCTGAACAAGGCCTGGCTGCCGGGTGGCTTCACCGGGGTGGACATCTTCTTTGTGATCTCGGGTTACGTGGTGATGGGCTCGCTGCTGGGCCAGGCGAGCAAGCCGCTGTGGCCCCGGCTGGGGAATTTCTATCTGCGGCGTGTGCGGCGTCTGCTGCCGAACCTGCTGGTGTGCCTGGCGGTGACGAGCCTGGGGGTGGCGATGCTGATCCCGCCGCTGGAGAGCGGGCCGTATTTCATCGTCGCCCTCAAGGCGCTGTTCGGGTGGTCGAACAACTACCTGATGGGGCAGCTGGATTACTTCGCCACGGATTCGGATCTGAATCCGTTCCTGCACACCTGGTCGCTGGGTGTGGAGCAGCAGTTCTACCTGGTGTTCCCGCTGCTGATGGTGGGGATCGGCTACGGGGTGCGGCGGAGCGTGCCGCTGCTGGCGGCGCTGATCGTGCTGTCGCTGGGTGCGAGCTGGTGGTGGACGCAGAGCGCGCCGATGGCGGCGTTTTTCCTGATGCCGAGCCGGCTGTGGGAACTGACGGTGGGCTCGCTGCTGCTGGTGTCGCAGCGGCGGGGTCTGCTGGGGGCGGAGTGGATGAAGGGCCGCTGGCCGCGGCTGGCGGGGGCGGCGCTGCTGCTGTGGGCGGTGGTGATGACGTCGGAGCGTGAGGGCTTCCCGGTGCCCGGGGTGCTGCCGGCGGTGGTGGGGACGCTGCTGGTGCTGCAGGCGGGCCCGGGAGAGGGGGGGAGATTTCTGCCGGGACGCTGGCTGGAGCGGGTGCTGCTGACGTGCGGGCTGCTGTCGTATTCGCTGTACCTGTGGCACTGGCCGGTGATCGTGCTGCTGCGGTGGACGTGGGGGATGGAGACGTGGTGGCAGTACGTGGTGGCGGTGGCGGGGAGCGTGGTGCTGGCGGTGGCGGCGTACGGGCTGGTGGAGCAGCCGGTGCGGCGTTATCCACTGAAGTGGTGGTGGGAGACGCTGCTGGCTGTGCTGGCGGTGGCGGGCCTGTGGATCGGCATCGATGCCCTGCACCACCAGTTCCGCGGCAAGTTGTTTCTCGGCAAGGACGCCGATCCGGTGCCGATCAGCGAGCGCGTCCATGCCCTCAATCCCCTGATCCCGGGCACCGGCATCACCAGCGATTGCACCGTGCCCACTGGCAAGCCCTACAACGCCACCACCCGGCCGAACTTCGACAAGTGCAACCGGCCCGGCACCCCCGGCGCCCGGGAGATCTTCTTGCTCGGTGATTCCCATGCCCAGCACCTGCTGCCGATGCTGGATGCGGTGACCGCCCGCACCGGTCAGCGGCTCACCTTCGCCGCCATGGGCGCCTGCCTGATCGATCCGCAGCTCACGGTCACCTGGCAGCAGGGCCGCTACGAATCCTGCCGCCAGTTCTCGGCCGGCGAGATGGAGCGCTCCCTGCAGCGCCTCCAGCCGGGGGACATCGTCCTGGTCTCGGGCTTCCTGCACAACTACCTGGCCAGCAACGACCTGGAGGGCCGGGGCTACGGCGCCCCCACCTACCTGGGCCAGCGCCGCCTGCGCATCGCCGAGGTGCGGCGGGCCTGGGTGGGGGGCATGCGGGCCTACGCCGAGCGGCTGGCGGCCCGGGGCATCCAGCTGGTGCTGGTGGTCGACAACCCGTCCCTGGCCAGGGAGCCGGTGGCCTGTCAGGACCCTGCCGGCAGCAGCTGCGCCGGCGATGCCGCCACCACCGCCCGGATGCGGGCGACCCTGGGCAGGCTGCTCGCCGAAGTGGCCGCCGGCCTTCCCAACGTCCATGTCTTCGACCCCACCCCCTACCTGGTGGGTCCCGATGGGCGGGTGGTGTACCGCCGGCCCGACGGCACGCCGCTCTACGCCGATTCCCACCACCTGAGCGTGTCGGGGAGCCGTTCCCTGGCAGCCCCGTTCGAGCGTTTTCTCCAGCAGCAGGGCCTCACCAGCCCCCGGCCCACCCTTTCCCCCCCGTCGCCATGACCCTGCAACCCCCCACCGGGGACTCCCCCCACTGGCGCTTCACCGATCCGGCCAGCGGCGATGTGCTCACGGTCGCCCCCGAGCGCGGCGGGCTGGTCACCGGCTGGTGCTGCGGCGGCAGCGACGTCCTCTACTTCGATGCGGAGCGCTTCGCCGACCCCGCCAAATCGGTGCGGGGCGGGATCCCCGTGCTCTTCCCCATCTGCGGCAACCTGCCCGGCGACGCGCTCGTGCTGAGTCAGGGGCGCTTCCCGCTGCCCCAGCACGGGTTCGCAAGGAATCTGCCCTGGTCCATCGCCCCGCTCGCCGACGGCAGCGGCGTGGCCCTGCGCCTCGAGGACGGCCCGGAGAGCCGCCCCCATTTCCCCTTCGCCTTCGCCTTGGAGCTGGAGCTGCGGCTGCAGCCCTCGGCCCTGGCGATCACGGCCCGGATCAGCCACAAGGGCGAGGCCGGCACCGATCCCCTGCCCTTCAGCCTGGGCCTGCACCCCTACATCGCCGTCGCCGACCTGTCCCAGGTGCGGCTCGAAGGCCTGCCGGCGGACTGCTTCGACCACCTCACCATGGCTCCGGCCGTCACCGCCGATCAGCTCTCCCGGCTGGAACAGGGCGTCGATTTCCTCTGCAGCGGCCGGGGCCCGGTGCGGCTGGTGGATCCGGCGGGAGGCCGGGCGGTGACGCTGCATCCCGCCGCTCCGATGGATCTGGTGGTGGTGTGGAGCGATCCGCCCCGGCCGATGCTCTGTCTGGAGCCCTGGAGCGGCCCGCGGGGGGCCCTGAGCACGGGCGAACGGCGCCTGCTGGTGCCCCCCGGGGACTCCCTGGAGCTGGGGTGCCGCTACACCGTCGAGAGCCTCTGAGCGACGCCGGGGAGCCGGCCCGGGGCCAGCTGGCCGGCTGGATCGAAACGGTGCTTGATCGCCTCGATCAGGGGGCGGGAGGGGGCATCCAGCCAGGCCGGCAGGCCGGCGTCCGGGGGCTGGCGCAGCACGGTGAGATGGCCGCCGAGTTCGTTGCAGAGGCTGCGCAGGGTGCTCACCTGGCTGGAGGTCAGGGCCGGCCGGGGCTCCGTCGGGTCTGACCAGGCCAGGCCGAGGCCACTGCCGGCCGCCATGTCCACGGCCAGTCCCGCCAGGGCCGGGGCCTGCATCAGGGTCCCGAGCCGATCGGGGCTGACGCCGAGGCGCAGCAGCCAGGCGGGCGCGGTGGCACCCGTGGGCGCTGCGGCGGCAGGGCCGGTGCCCCCCCGCGCGCGGGCCAGCCAGGTGCCGGTGGTGGCGGCGTCCAGCACCCGGGCGGGCAGGGTGCTGCGCTCCTGCAGGCAGCGCACCTGCTCCTGGAGGGTGGCGGCATCGACGCTGGCCAGGCCGATCAGCAGCAGGGGCTCCGGGTCCAGCCCGGCGGCGGCGGCGAGGCTGCCGTTCCACCAGTCGATGCGCTCCGGGCTGAGGCTGGAGCCCAGCAGCCAGCGGCTGAGGCCGGCCAGATCCTCCGCCCCTCCCTGGAAGCAGACACTGCGCCGCAGGGGCGGCTGGGGCAGGGTGCGCAGGGTCAGCTCGGTGATCAGGCCCAGGGAGCCCCAGCTGCCGGTGAACAGCCGCATCAGGTCGTAGCCGGCCACGTTCTTGACCACCTTGCCGCCGGCCCTGGCCGTCACCCCGTCGGCGCGCATCAGGGCCAGGCCGATCAGCTGGTCCCGCACCCCCAGGTAGCGCTGGCGGTAGCCGCCCGCCAGGCCCCGGGCCACCAGGCCGCCGATGCTGCCGGCGGCGGCGCCCTGCCGGTCCCCCCAGGGGGCATCCACGGACAACCACTGTCCCTGGTGTCCAAGGACCTCCTGGACCTCCACCAGTGGTGTGCCAGCGGCCACGGTGATGGTGAAGTCGCCGGGGTTGAACTCCCGCACGCCCCGCAGGCCGGCGCAGCTGACCACCGTGCAGGGCCCCGCGACGGGCGGGCCCCAGTCGAGCCGGGTGCCCAGGCCCGCCGGCAGCCAAGCCGAACCCTGCCGGTGCAGGTCACGCACCAGCTCCTGCAGCTCGCTGGGCTCAGGTCGCATCACGGCACGATGGTGCCATGGCGCAGGCAGCCCAGGCGATCAAGATCGTGGTGATCGACGACGATCCCACCGGCTCCCAGACCGTGCACGGCTGTCCGTTGCTGCTGCGCTGGGACGCTGAGACGCTCGCCGCCGGCCTGGCCCACCCGTCGCCGCTGCTGTTCCTGCTGGCCAACACCCGCGCCCTGGCGCCGGCCGAGGCGGCCGACCGGGTGCGGCAGATCTGCCGGGCCCTCCGGCCCGCCCTGGAGCGGGCGATGGCCGCCGGCACCATCAGCAGCTGGCTGGTGGTGAGCCGGGGCGATTCCACCCTGCGGGGCCACTTCCCCCTGGAGGTGGAGGTGATCGCCGCGGAGCTCGGCCCCTTCGACGCCACCCTGCTGGTGCCGGCCTTCCTGGAGGGGGGGCGCACCACCGTCGATGGGGTCCATCGGCTCCATGGCCAGCCCGTGCACGAGAGCCCGTTCGCCCGGGACGGACTGTTCGCCTACGGAACCAGCCATCTGCCGGACTGGGTGGAGGAGAAGAGCGGCGGCCGCATCCCCGCCACCGCCGTGGACCGCATCGGCTGGCGGGAGCTGGACGCCGGCGGCCCCGCCCTCATGGGCCACCTGGCCTCCCTGGAGCGCAATGTCTGCGTGGCGGTGGATGGGGGTTCCACCCAGCAGCTGGCGGCCCTGGCCGCCGCGGTGCGCTCCCTGAGTGCGGCCGGGGGGTCAACGCCAGCGGGCGATGGGCCCGGGGAGGGGCGTCCCCGCCGCTTCCTGTTCCAGTGCGCCGCCAGCCTGATCCAGGCCCTGGCTGCGCTGCCGCCCCAGCCGCTGGCGCCGGCGGCCCTGGCGTCCCTGCGCCGCCGCGGCGGCGCAGGCCCCCTGCCGGGGCTGGTGCTGGTGGGCTCCCACGTGCCCCTGGCCGACCGGCAGCTGGAGCGGCTGCTGGCGGAGCCGGACTGCGTCGGGGTGGAGCTGGAGGTGAGCAAGGTCCAGCGGCTGCTGGAGGGCCCGGAACCCGTCTTGCTGCTGGCCTCCCTGGAGCAGGCCTGGGCTCGGCGCCTGGCGGAGGTGCTGGCCGGGGGGCACACGCCGGTGCTCTACACCAGCCGTGGTGAGGCCCGCTGCCGCCATGCCGGCGAGCGCCGGGCGCTGGGCCTGGCCCTGGCGGGGGCGATGGCGCGGCTGGCGGCCGCTCTGGCCCCCGCCCTGGGCTACCTGATCAGCAAGGGGGGCATCACCACCCACACCCTGCTGGCCGACGGGCTGGATCTGGAGCAGGTGGAGCTCCAGGGCCAGTTGCTGCCGGGGCTGTCCCTGGTGCTGGCCGCCCAGGGAGTCCATCAGGGGCCCCTGCCCGTGCTCACCTTTCCCGGCAATCTCGGCGACGAGGGCACCCTGTGGGAGGCCTGGCGGCGGATGGAGGCTCAGGCCGGGCCGGCGTAGCTGCGATCCAGCAGTTCGATCGGATGGACCACCGGCAGCGGCCGCTGCTGCGCCGCCATGGCCTGGCGGATCTGGAGCGTGCAGCCGATGTTGGCGCTCACGGCCAGCTGGGCCCCGGTGCCGCTCAGATCCGCGGCCTTGATCCGGCCCAGTTCGGCGGCCTCCTCCGGCTGGACCAGGTTGTAGATGCCCGCACTGCCGCAGCAGACGCCGGCCTCGGTGGCTTCGCGGATCCGCACATGGGGGATCCGGCCCAGCAGGCGCCGGGGCTGGGCCGCCAGGCCCTGGCCGTGGAGCTGGTGGCAGGCATCGTGGTAGGCCAGCTCCACGGGTCGCTCGGCGCTGGCGGGGGTGCCGTCGTCGTGGAGGAGGGGCCGCAGCCCCGCCTGGAAGTCCTCGCTGAGCCCGACCGTGTCGAGGAATTCCTGCAGGTCGGCCACCGTGCCCAGCACGGGGTGGCGGGTGCCCAGGATCTGCCCGTAGGCCTTCAGGGTGTGGCCGCAGCCCGAGGCCGCCACCAGCAGGGCATCGAGGGGTTCGGGGCCCGCCGCCCGCCCCGGGCCGATCACCGCCTCGAAGCTGGCCATCAGGGCCGCCGCCAGTTCCCGGGTCTGCTCCAGTTCCCCCTGGTGGTGGGTCATGGCGCCGCAGCAGCCCTGGTCGGGGGGGATCACCACCTCGATGCCGTTGGCGGCCAGCACCCGGATGGCGGCGGCGTTGACCCCCGGCTCGAAGACCCGTTGCACGCAGCCGAGCACCAGCCCGACCCGGTGGCGGCGGGGACCCACGGCCGGCACCAGCACGGGCCAGTCGTCACGGAAGGACTGCGCCGGCAGGGGCGGCAGCAGGGTCTCCATCGCCGCGATCTGCGGCCCGAAGAGCCTGGTCAGGCCGCTGCGGCGTGCCAGGGCCTGCAGGGGCGTGCCGGCGTAGGCCCGCAGGGGGGCCAGCAGGGCCCGCAGCCGCCCGGGGTAGGGGAGCAGGGCGAACAGCAGCCGCCGGAAGGTGCGCTGGCCGGGGCTGCGCAGCTCGGGCGCGTTCAGCCGCGGCCGCATGGTCTCGATCAGCTCGTCGTAGCGCACGCCGGCCGGACAGGCGGTGACGCAGGCGAAGCAGCCCAGGCAGGTGTCGAAGTGCTTCGCGACCGTGGCATCCAGGGTCAGCTCGCCGGCGTCGATGGCCTTGAGGGCATGGATGCGCCCCCGGGGCGAGTCCATCTCGGTCCCCAGCACCCGGTAGCTGGCGCAGGTGGGCAGGCAGAAACCGCAGTGGACGCAGGGGTCGGCGGCGATGAAGCCGGCCCCTGGCGCCCCGGCAGCCTGGGATCCGCTGGTCGCGATGGACGGAAGGCTCATGCGGCCCATTGTGATCGCTCGTGCGGGCCCCCAGGCCCCTGGCTTCAGCCTCCGAAGTGGCGCACCACGGCCTCGGCGAAGCCGGAGCAGCTCACGGCCTCGGCGCGGGGTTCCATCAGCCGGGCCAGGTCGTAGGTGACCTCCTTGTTGGCGATCGCGGCGCTGATCCCCTGGGTGATCAGGTCGGCCGCCTCCTGCCAGCCCATGTACTCCAGCATCATCACGCCGGAGAGGATCACCGATCCCGGGTTGATGCGGTCGAGCCCGGCGTGCTTGGGGGCGGTGCCGTGGGTGGCCTCGAAGATCGCCGCGTTGTCGCCGATGTTGGCGCCGGGCGCCATGCCCAGGCCGCCCACCACCGCCGCTGCGGCGTCGGAGATGTAGTCGCCGTTGAGGTTGAGGGTGCAGAGCACCGAGTACTCCTGGGGCCGGGTCTGGATCTGCTGGAAGATGCTGTCGGCGATGCGGTCGTCGACCATCACCATCGACTTCCACTTCCCGCCGCCGTGGCTGGTGCCGATGGCGTCGAGCACGGCCTTCACCTCCGCGTCGACGGCCGCCTTCTTCTCGGGGGTGAGGCTGTCGTAGCCGGGTTCGATCAGGCGGGCGTTGTCCTCGATGCTCAGGCCGGGCTTCTCCTCCAGGTTCCCCAGGATCCAGCTCTCCCGCTCGGTGACGCACTGGTCACGGAACTCGGTGGTGGCCAGCTCGTAGCCCCAGTCGCGGAAGGCCCCCTCGGTGAACTTCATGATGTTGCCCTTGTGCACCAGGGTCACGTGGCGCTTGGCGCCCTCCAGCCCCAGGGCGTGGCGGATGGCCTTGCGCACGTGGCGCTGGGTGCCCGCCTTGCTCACTGGCTTGATGCCGATGCCGGCACCCTCGGGGATGCGGCGCTTGCCGAGCTTGCCGTTGGCGGGGATCACGGTGTCGTTGAGGTGGGCGATCAGCTCCACGCACACCGGATCCGTGGCCTCCCACTCGATCCCCATGTAGATGTCTTCGGTGTTCTCCCGGTAGACCACCACATCCAGGTCCTGGGGCCGCTTGTGGGGGCTGGGGGTGCCGTCGTAGTAGCGGCAGGGCCGCACGCAGCAATAGAGGTCGAAGATCTGGCGCAGGGCCACGTTCAGCGAGCGGATGCCGCCGCCGATCGGGGTGGTCAGGGGCCCCTTGATCGCCACGCCGTACTGCTCGATCGCCGTGAGGGTGTCCTGGGGCAGGTACTGGTAGGTGCCGTAGAGCTCGCAGGCCTCGTCGCCGGCGTACACCTTGAACCACTCGATGCGGCGCTCACCGCCGTAGGCCTTGGCCACGGCCGCGTCCAGCACCCTCTGGGTGGCGGGCCAGATGTCCACGCCGGTGCCGTCGCCGCGGATGAAGGGGATGATCGGGTCGTTGGGAACGATCGGCTGGCCGCCCTCGAATCGGATCGCCGTGCCGCTGGACGGGACGGTGAGCTTCTCGTATGTGGCCATTGAGTCGGCACGGAACACGCCGATGAGCCTAGGTTTCGGACACATTGGCTTTCTGCTCAGGGGAAACGGCATGAATGCGGCCGACCAGGCCCGATCGGTGGAACTGGCCGCCGCGATCGCCGCGGTGGTGGGGCACTTCCGCCTGCATTTCCCCGCCGCCCGGGCCAACCTGACCCCCTGGCGCGACGATCCCCTCACCCGGGCCTTCGATGAGCGGGAGACACTGGATCTCTCCTTCCACTTCCCCGGCTGGAGCCCCCGCCTGCAGTGCCGCTCGCTGCTGGTGCAGCTGCGCCTGGAGCGGGCGCCGGTCGGATCGGGCGAACGGCCCCGGCTGCTGGGGGTGCTGATCCGCGGGCTCACCTACGAATCGGAGCGCTGGCGCCTGGCCACGGTGGGGGACTGGCAGCCCTCCGGGTCCCATCTCCCCGCCGAGGAGGTGGTCGGCGTGCTGCAGCAGGTGTGCCGGGAGCTGTTCGATCTCTTTGGCGATGTGTCGGCCGGCGGCACCCGGGCCGCGTAATCCTTCGCAACCTTGCCGCGTCGCCCCGCAGGCCCCACCTACGTTTGTACGTCTGCCCGCGCAGCCTCCCGATCCCATGCCCGTCGCCCTTGCTTCCCAACTCCGTGAGGGAACGAAGAAAGCCCACACCATGGCCGAGAACACCGGCTTCGTGAGCTGTTTCCTCAAGGGGGTCGTCGACAAGGCCAGCTATCGCACCCTGGTCGCCGACCTGTGGTTCGTCTACAGCGCCATGGAGGAGGAGATCGGCAAGCTGGCCGACCATCCGGTGGTCGGTCCGATCGCTTCACCCGAGCTCAACCGCCGCGAAACCCTCGAGGCCGATCTCACCTTCTATTTCGGTGGCGACTGGCGCCAGCAGATCCGCGCCACCCCCGGCGCCCAGGAGTATGTGGCCCGCCTGCACCAGGTGGCGCGGGAGTGCCCCGAGCTGCTGGTCGGCCACCACTACACCCGCTACATCGGCGACCTCTCCGGCGGCCAGATCCTCAAGAACATCGCCCAGAAGGCGATGAACCTGGGTGAGCACGATGGCCTGCGCTTCTACGAATTCGACGCCATCGACGACGAAAAGGCCTTCAAGGCCAACTACCGCGCCACCCTCGACAGCCTGCCCATCGACCAGGCCATGGCCGACCGGATCGTGGCCGAGGCCAACGAAGCCTTCCACTGCAACATGAAGATGTTCCAGGAGCTGGAAGGCAATCTGGTGGCGGCGATCGGCAAGGTGCTGTTCGGCTTCCTCACCCGCCGCACCCGCGCCGGCAGCACCGAGGCCGTGCCCGCCTAGGTTTCCCAGGCCAGCGGCGGCCGCCGCCCCTCCGAACCGCGTGCGCCCGATCCGCTTCCTGCTCCCCGGCACCACCGGCCGCCTCCGCGGCGGCGGCCTGCTGGTTGAACTGCAGACCGCCAGGCTGACGTCCCAGCTGACCCCCACCGAGGTGGTCACCTACCGGAAGCGGGAAGCCGATCACCCGTTCCTGGATGATCTGCTGGCCCGGGAGCAGGCGCCCGGGGACGCCCTCTGGATCGTCAGCTGGGGGTTCGATGTGCCCCGCCTGCTGCGGCGACTGCGGGGCAGGCCCGTGGCTTACCACGCCCACAGCAGCGGCTACGGGTTTTCGCTGCCGCCCGGGGTGCCGCTGCTGGCGGTCAGCCGCAACACCCTCGGCTACTGGGGCGACCGGTCCCCCCGCAATCCCCTGTTCCTGGTGCCGAACGCGCTCCAGCCCCAGTGGCTGGAGCGGGGCAACCGGGCGGCCCCCGTGGGCTGCGGCCGGCCCATCGATGTTCTGGTGCAGCAGCGCAAGAGCAGCCACTACCTCCTGGAGCAGCTGGTGCCGGCCCTGCGCCGGCGCGGGTTGCGGGTGGAGGTGCAGAGCGGCTGGGTGGACGATCTGGTGGATCTGTTCAACAGTGCGGCCGTCGTCCTCTACGACTCCGCCGACTACTGGCGCGGCCGGGGGGTGAGCGAGGGTTTCGGGCTGCCGCCCCTGGAGGCGATGGCCTGTGGCTGTGTGGTGTTCAGCAGCCTCAACCATGCCCTGGCCGACAGCCTCGATCCGGGGGTGGTGGGTCACCAGATCGGCTGCGGCAGCCTGGAGCACGATCTGGAGAGGATCCAGGCGGCGGTGGCCGACCCTCTGGCCTGGCTGCCGCCGCCGGCCCGCCTCGCCAGCCTGCTGGAGGCCTGCAGCGAGCCGATGCTGCAGGAACGCTGGCATTCGGCCCTGGAGGCCATCGACGCCCACTGGACCCACCTGCTGGAGGGGGCGTCGCCGTTGCGCTCGCCCCCCGTGCTGGCCGTGCGGATCGACCAGTGGCGGCGCCGATTTTCGGCCATGTGGCGATCACTGAACTGACTGGCTGGCGCAGCGGCGGCCCCTCGGGCCGCACGGGTACGATTCCGGCAAAAGTCTGACCAGATGTTTCGCAAAAGCCAAACCTTCAAGAGTTTGGTGCGACTTCTGGCCCAATTGCCGCGTCGTCGCAAGCGGGCGCTGATGCGCCTGATCCCGTTGGCGATTCTCGCCGGCGTCGCCGATCTGGTGGTGGTGGCCCTGGTGGCCCGCCTGTTCACCGTCGTCGTCGGCGGTGAGAACCGCCCCTCCATCCCCTGGGAAGGCCTGGTTCCGGACGATCCGCGCGTCAAGGTGGTGGTGCTGGTGGTGGCCTTCGTGACGGCCGCCTGGTTCTCCTCGATCTCCAAGCTGATGTTGCGGGCTTTCCAGCTGCGGCTGAAGGCTTCGATCTGGCGTGATCTTTCCGACATGGCGCAGCGCAAGCTGATCGCCCAGCCCTATGTCTATTTTCTGGGTGAATCGAAGTCAGATATCTCCTCCATGGTGCTGATCAACGTGTCGCGCGTCGCCGACATCGTTGTGCTGCCCCTCCTCCAGCTGGCCAGTGGCGTGTTCGTGATCGCCCTGCTCTCCGCCGGCATGCTGATCGTCGGCAAGATGCTGGCCGTTGTTCTGATCCTCGGACTCCTGCTTGGGTATCTGCTGATCTCCACCGCCATCACACCCTTCCTGCGCTTTGCCGCCCGGCAGCGGATCCTGCTGGAGGTGCGCACCAATACGATTCTTTCCGAATCCATGCGCACGATTCTCGATGTGCAGCTCACAGGATCGGAGCCCTACTTTGAGCGTCATTATCAACAGGCCGGTCGCGAGACCATTCCCTTCATCTGGAAGGCCGATGTCCTGCCGGAAACACCACGGGCGCTGATTGAACCGCTCGGGATCACGATGATCTTCGCGGCTGGGATGCTGCCCCTCCTTTCCAATCCGGATCCTGGGGCGCTGCTGAAGATCATTCCGTTCCTGGCCACGGTGGCGGTCACCTCCCTCAAGCTCACCCCTCCCCTGCAGGACAGTTTCCGGGCCATCACGTCTCTGAGGGCCGGTCTGCCCGACCTCGAGGAGACACTCAAGCTGATCGAACTGCCCGAGGCCCGGCTCACGATCCGCTCCGAGGGTGTGCCCTCCCCTGACGGTGTGATGCCCAAGCGGGTGATCCGTCTCAACAGCATTTCCTATCGCTATCCAGGAACGGATGCCGATGTTCTCCGCGACGTCTCCATGTCGATCCCGGTGGGCTCCCGTGTGGCCTTTGTCGGTGCCACCGGCAGCGGCAAGACCACAACGGCCAACCAGCTGCTCTGTCTGCTGCGTCCCACCACCGGCACCCTGCAGCTCGATGGCATCGATGTCGATGACGCGGACGTGCCGGCCTGGCAGGCCAACTGCGCCTATGTCCCCCAGGCGATCAACCTGCTCAACAGCAACATCATCGAGAACATCGCCTTCGCCGAGGAGGTCGACGAGGTCGACCAGATGCGGGTCTGGGAGGCCCTCCAGGCGGCCCAGCTGGCCGACATCGTCGCCGAGCTCCCCCTTGGTCTGTTCACGCCGATCGGCGACAACGGCATCCGGCTCTCCGGTGGCCAGCGGCAACGGCTCGCCCTGGCACGCGCCTTCTACCGCAACGCCAAGTTCCTGGTGCTGGATGAGGCCACCAGCGCCCTCGACAACCGCACCGAATCCGAAGTGATGGATGCCATTGAAGTGATCGGACGTCGCTGCACCCTGGTGGTGATCGCCCATCGCCTCTCCACGGTCATGCGTTCCGATTGCATCTTCGAATTCGAAGCCGGACGCATCAAGGCCTCTGGAACCTTTGACCAACTCAGGCAGCGCTCCGAAACCTTCAACGACCTGGCCTCCTTCGAGCGTCGCCTTTCCAGCCCCCTTGGTTGATGGCGCTGACCGGGTTTTTCCAGGTTCATGGTGATGGCTTCGATCGGCAGACTTGCACCGTTTCCTTCCCCTGAGCGACCCGTATCTGTTCCGATCGCCGCGCCTGTCGGGAAGGGGCTGCTAGGGTCAAATTTCAACGTTCCATGCCGGAGCCTGTGAGTTTTCTGGCCGGTCTGAACGAGGCCCAGCGGCGGGCGGTCGATCACCACACCGGCCCGTTGCTGGTGGTGGCCGGGGCTGGCAGCGGCAAGACCCGGGCCCTGACCCATCGCATCGCCCACCTGATCGGGCACCACGGCGTCGATCCGGCCCAGGTGCTGGCGGTCACCTTCACCAACAAGGCCGCCCGGGAGATGAAGGAGCGCCTGGAGGTGCTGCTGGCCCAGCGGCTGGCCCAGAGCCAGTTCGGCCAGCCCTGGAGCACCCTGCCGGCCCGGGAGCAGAAGCAGCTGCGCAGCCGCATCTACCGGGAAGTGATCAAGGACCTCTGGATCGGCACCTTCCACGCCCTGTTCGCCCGGCTGCTCCGCTTCGACATCGACAAGTTCCGCGACCCCGAGGGGCTCACCTGGACGCGCCAGTTCTCCATCTACGACGAGAGCGATGCCCAGAGCCTGGTCAAGGAGATCGTCACCCAGGAGATGCAGCTCGATCCCAAGCGCTTTGAACCGAAGAAGGTGCGCTGGGCGATCAGCAGCGCCAAGAACCAGGGCTGGCTGCCCGAGCGGCTCGAGGAGGAGCACCCCGGCCCCCGCGGCAAGCACGAGGCCGAGGCCTATCGCCGCTACCGGCGCGCCCTGGCCGCCAACAACGCCCTCGATTTCGACGACCTGCTGCTGCTGCCGGTGCAGCTGCTGCAGCAGAACGAGCAGATCCGCCACTACTGGCACCGCCGCTTCCGCCACGTGCTGGTGGACGAATACCAGGACACCAACCGCACCCAGTACGACCTGATCAAGCTGCTGGTGGCCAACGGCCATCCCCCCGAGCACTTCGACGACTGGGAGGGCCGCTCCGTGTTCGTGGTGGGCGACGCCGACCAGAGCATCTACAGCTTCAGGGCCGCCGACTTCACGATCCTGATGGGCTTCCAGAAGGAGTTCGGCGACGGCTCCCTCGACGGGGACACCGGCACGATGGTGAAGCTGGAGGAGAACTACCGCTCCACCGCCACGATCCTGGAGGCGGCCAACGCCCTGATCGCCAACAACAGCGAACGGATCGACAAGGTGCTGCGGCCCACCCGCGGCGAGGGGGAGCCCATCAGTCTCACCCGCTGCGACGACGAGATCGCCGAGGCCGAGGCGGTGGTGCACCGGATGCGGATGCTGGAGGCGGCCCACCCCGACCTGCGCTGGGGCGACATGGCCGTGCTGTACCGCACCAACGCCCAGTCCCGCGCCATGGAGGAGTCGCTGGTGCGCTGGGGCCTGCCCTACATCGTGGTGGGGGGCCTGCGCTTCTACGACCGGCGTGAGATCAAGGATGTGCTCGCCTACCTGCGCCTGCTGGTCAACCCGGCCGACACCGTCAGCCTGCTGCGGGTGCTGAACGTGCCCAGGCGCGGCATCGGCAAGACCACCATCGAGCGGCTCACCGATGCGGCCAACCAGCTGGGGCTTCCCCTGTGGGAGGTGGTCAGCGATCCAGAGGCGGTGCGCTCCCTCGCCGGCCGCTCCGCCCGGGGGGTGCTGCAGTTCCAGGAGCTGATCTCCGACCTGAGCCGCCGCCTGCAGGATGCCCCCCCCTCCGAGCTGGTGCAGCGGGTGATGGAGCAGAGCGGCTACCTGGCCGAGCTGCTGGCCGAAGCCACCGACGAATCGGAGGAGCGGCGCCGCAACCTGCAGGAGCTGGTGAATGCGGCCCTCCAGTACCAGGAGGAGAACGAGGAGGGCTCCCTGGAGGGCTTCCTGGCCTCCGCCGCCCTGGCCAGCGACGCCGACAGCAAGGACACCGAAGCCGACCGGGTCACCCTGATGACCCTGCATGCCAGCAAGGGGCTGGAGTTTCCGGTGGTCTTCCTGGTGGGGCTGGAGCAGGGCCTGTTCCCCAGCTACCGCTCCCTGGAGGACCCCGCCGCCCTCGAAGAGGAGCGCCGCCTCTGCTACGTGGGCATCACCCGCGCCAAGGAGCGGCTGTTCCTCTCCCATGCCAGCGAGCGGCGGCTCTGGGGCGGCATGCGGGAGCCGGCGGTGCCGTCGGTGTTCCTCTCCGAGCTGCCCGAGGCCCTGCTCCAGGGCGACATCCCCCGCAGCGGCGGTGCGGCCCTGCGGCGGGAGCAGCGGCTGGAGCGGCTCACCCGGGTGGACCGCGACGACAGCCAGCGGGTCGCGGCCGGCGGCGCGGCTGCTGATCCCGCCAATGCGGTGCGCCGCCGCAGCCCGGCCCGCGCCTGGGCCGTGGGGGATCGGGTGCGGCACAGCAGCTTCGGCGAGGGCCAGGTCACGCACCTGTTCGGCAGCGGCGAGAAGACCTCCATCGCCGTGAAGTTCGAAGGCATGGGGCCGAAGATCCTCGATCCGCGCCTGGCTCCGATCGAGCCGGCATGACCATGCCGCTGGTCACCGCCGTGGTGCCCACCCGCAACCGCCGCGAGACCACCCTGCGCTTCCTGGCCGCCATGGCCGGCCAGACCCACGGAGCCCTGCGGGTCGTGGTGGTGGATGCCAACTCCAGCGACGGCACCGTGGCGGCGGTCCGCCGGCAGCACCCCAAGGTGACGGTGGTGACGGCCGGCGACCGGGATTTCTGGGCCGGCGCCACCAACCGGGGCGTGCGGCGGGCCCTGGCGGCCGGCACCGACTACGTGCTCACCATCAACGACGATGCCGTCGTCCCCGCCGATTACGTGGAGCGGATGGTGGCCCTGGCCCAGCGCCATGGCTGCGGCATCCTGGGCAGCCGCATCGACCTGCTGGCCGAGCCCGGGCGGATCTGGGCCCTGGGCACCCGCACCGACTGGGGCACGGAGCGCTTCCTGCGCCTGTCCCACCACGACGAGCTGGCCAGCCAGCTGGATCCGGCGCTGGCCGCCGCCGAGGTGCTCGAGGCCGAGGCGATGCCGGGCAACGGGGTGCTGATCCGCCAGGAGGTCTTCCGCCGTGTCGGCCTCTATGACGCCCGCTGGCTGCCCCACTACCACGCCGATTCTGAGTGGGTGATGCGGGCGGTCCGCTGCGGCATTGACGCTCGCGTGACCCCGGGGGTCGTGCTGCTCAACGACTTCGGCGATGAGCAGAAGCGTCTGCCCCTGGGCAGCCTGCGGGGACTGCTGTTCGTCTTCTTCCACCCCAAGTCCCACCTCTACCTGCCGGCGGTGGCCGCCATCCTCTGGCGCCACTGTCCGCCGGCCCAGCGCTGGCCCACCCTGCGGGCCCTGGCGGGCCGCTTCCTCAGGATGAAACGGTGAAGGATGTGCGCGGGTGGGGCGGCTCCGGCCGGCGCAGGAGCCGCCACCAGCACCAGCGCAGGTAATCCCCCAGCCCCCACCAGCGGCCCCGGGCCCGCTCCGGATCGGCCAGGCAGAAGCTGAGGGGGCGGACGGCGTAATAGAGCAGGTTCAGCAGCAGGGCCAGGGGCGTGGCGTGGCGATGCAGGAAGTAGAGCTTGCTGAAGGTGGCGTGCTGGTACTTGGCCCGGGGGGCCCGCCGGGTGATGGCCGACACCTGATGCTCGACCAGCACCGCCTGGGTGACCCGCAGCCGGTAGCCCAGCCGATGGTGGCGCTCGGAGATGTCGGCGTCCTCGTAATCGAGGAAGTAGCGGGGGTCGAACTGGGGGCACTCCCGCAGCACCCCCAGCTGGAAGATCATGCTGCAGCCGGAGATCCAGCGGGTGGGCCAGGTGCGGACCGGGAGGGGGCGGCAGTCGTCGCCGGGGAAGCGATGGCCGACCTGGCCGGTCCAGGGGTTGAAGCTGCCGTGGCTGAACCAGACATCCCCCTGGGGGTCCCGGATCCGGGTGCCGAGCATGGCGATCTGATCGTCGTCGGACAGGCACTGCCTGACGTAGGCGATCGCCCCTGCTTCGAGGCGGGCATCGGGGTTGATCAGCCAGGCCACCGCCCGTCTGTCGGTCTGCCACACGTGGCTGAGCCCCAGATTGCAGCCGCTGCCGAAGCCGAGATTGCCACCGGCTTCGATCAGGGTCACCCGCTGGCGATGGGGTGTGGAGGACAGCCAGTCCTGGACACCGATGTCCTGGGGTGAGTTGTTGACCACGATGAAGCGCAGATCAGGTTCTCCCGAGGCGATGGTGTCCTCGATCAGACCGATGATGAATTCACTGCAGTGATAGTTAATCGTGATGAAATGGATCGGCTGCAGCGCCCGCCCGTCGGTCATTGATAGGTGGAGGGGTAGACGAAGGCACCTGTGATGCCTTTCAGGGCCGCTTCGCGCAGCCTGTTGTTGTAGCTCAGGGGCACTCCGCGTGCGTAGATGAGATCGCGGAAATCATCCGCGAGAGCCTTGACCTCCTGCTGGCGTTCCTCTCCCATGGAATCCAATAGGGCTTCCTTGAACAGGCTGATGGCCTGAGCCATCGTGTAGCTGCCTGCGGTTCCAAGGTCGTGCTTGACAAATGGACAGTGGAGATAGAAAGGGTACAGAAAAGCCGCGATATGACTGGGATTGCCATTTTCAATCAGGTCGGGAACGCTGTAGAGCTCAACCCTTGAGAGGGCCTCTTGTTTGTCGCTTTTGGCCATCAGCTGATTCAGGGAGTAGCCGATCTTCTTCATCTGCGCAGTCCTCGCAGGAGAGGGCATCAGTCGAAGGACTTCCTCGGCGAGAACTCCCGTCTTGTCCGGGCTGGACTGCTCAATGGCCTCCAGGAGCTTGTCGCTGGTGTAAAGGGTCTCGACGGGGTTGAAGCGTCGGTACACCTGCTGAGAAAGTTCTATTTCTCCGTTGTAGATGCAGTGCCCCCGATGGGACAAGGGTAGGTATTTCTTCCAGAAGCGGATGAAGGGCCTGGAGAGAAAGACGTCGGGTTTGAGAATCTGAAAATAGGATTGATAGTGGGTCTGAATCTGATGGCTGATGTGGCTGAAGAGGGCTTTCCGGTCGGAGGCGGCGAACTCCTCCACCGACCTGACGAGGGCATCAGCATTCCTTCCCGGGATGAACTGCATCGAGTCGTTCACGACGCAGAGCAGTTGGCAGCGTTGCAGATGCCCCTCCTCCAGAAGCAGTAGGATGCCATCTTTGAAGCCGCCAAAGTCCCGGCCGATGTTGCGTCTGTCGAAGGCGCGCCAGCTGAGGTCGCTGATGCCGTTCTGAGCCTCCTCCTCCGTGGTCTCGTTGTTGATGTAGAGCACCGCAAAGCCGGCCTTGTTCAGTGCTTCGAGATAGGCCCTGTTGGATCGAGTCAGCCGCTTCGAATAGGCAACAAAGACGGCGATCCGGGATGGCGTCGTGCCATCGGCAGACGGCTTCCCAATGGGAATCAGTCGCTTCGACGGGCTGCTGCGTGAACCGTTGGGGCCGAGCCAGTACTCGCCCAGGGACGCAAGGTAATCGGTCAGAATGAAGGCCTTGATCTTGATCCTTTTGTAGATTCCAAGCGGCGCTTTGATGAATTTCTTGGCGCTGTCAGTCATGCCGTTAGGGTGTGGCTTGTGGGATTTCGTCGCTTGTGTTCGCTGGCGCTGGATCGCCTCATCGGTTCATCGCCTGGCGATGAGCGGGCGGCTGGCGGAGGCGACGGCCAAGGGCGACGGTTAAAGACGACGGCCAAGGGCGTTTGCCGGCGGACACCTTCCCGAAGTTTCTGTATCGGGACGTCGCACGATGTCGATCGCCCGAGTGTACCGTGCGCCTTCTGGACAGCGCTCCATGGGCCTGCCTTGACGACGGTCTCCGCGATCGATCCCGGGGATCTCTCCTTGCCTCCCCGTCTGCTGGCCGCCTTCCATCGCTCGGCGGACTGCGGCGTGCTGGCCGTCGTGGGCGGCGCCGTGCGGGATCTGCTGCTGCATCGGGTGCACCGCGATCCCCTCCGGGGCCTGCTGGACCTCGACCTGGTGGTGGAGCTGGCCCCGGGGGCCGATCCGGCCGATCCCCGTCCGGCGGCCCATCGTCTCGCCGAGACCCTGCTGGAGGACACCCCGGCCGCGGCGGTGGGCTTCTGCCAGTTCCACCCGGCCTTCGGCACCGTCGAACTGGAGCTCGACGGGATCCTGCTCGACCTCGCCAGCGCCCGCCGCGAGACCTACCCGGCCCCCGGGGAGAACCCCGTGGTGACCGACGGCTCCCTGGAGGAGGACCTGGCCCGCCGCGACTTCAGCATCAATGCGATGGCCCTGGTGTTCGCCAGCTCCGGCCCAGGCCTGCGCCTGCTCGATCCCCATGGAGGCTGGGCCGACCTGGCCCACCGGCAGCTGCGCCTGCTGCACCCCAGCAGTCTGGAAGACGACCCCACCCGGATCGTGCGCGCCGCCCGCTACGCCGCCCGGCTGGGGTTCAGCCTGGCCCCCGCCAGCCTGGAGCAGTTGCGCACCACCCTGGCCCGCTGGCCCTGGGGGGAGGAGAGCCGCTGTGGTGGCACCGGTGACGGACGGGTGCCGCCGGCCCTGGGCACGCGGCTGCGGATGGAGCTGGAACTGCTGCTCGAGCGGGAACCCTGGGAGGTGGCCCTGGGCTGCCTGCAGGCGTGGGGCGCCCTGGTGCTGGTGGACCCGGCGCTGCAGAACGACTCCGGCTGGTGTCGCCGCCTTCGCTGGGCCCGGCGCTGCGGCTTGCCGTCCCTGGCCGCCCTGCTGGCCCCCAGCGACGCGGCGTCCGCCGTGGCGACGCGGCTGCAGCTCCCCCACGGCCAGCAGCGGCTGCTGGCCCAGCTGGCCCTGCTGCGGCAGAGCTGGCAGGCCCTGGAGGCGGCGCCGGCCACGGCCCTGGCCTGGACCGGCTTCCTGGAGCGGCCGGGCTGGTCCGCCGAAGCCGTCGCCCTGGCGCTGGTGAGCGGGGCCCTGCCGCGGCGCCCCCTGCTGCGCTGGTGGTGCCGCTGGCGCCACCTCCCCTCGCCGGTGTCGGCGGCCGATCTGATCGCCGCCGGCCTGCGGCCGGGACCGGCCCTAGGGGAGCGGCTGCGGGAGCTGCGGGGGGAGCGGCTGCGGGATGAGCGGCTCTGAGCCGCCGCCCCAACGGTCAGTCCCGGCAGGTCCCCTAGGGTTTCGGGGCAGCGGCTTCCCCTGCGCCGAATGGCTGCGCTGACCCAACCCTTCCTTCCGCTGCTGCTGGCCGTCGCGGCACCGCTGTTGTGGGGATGGCGCTGGCGCCGGCCCAGCTGGCAGATGCTGCTGCTGGGCGTGGGCCCCTGGGCCGCCATCGGCTGGCTGTCGCTGCTGCCGGCGGGGCCCACGCTGCGCCAGTCCTATGGCGTGCTGGTCGTGCTTGACCTGCTCGTGGTGGCGGCGGCCCTGGGCATCCGTCCGCTCCGCTGGCGCCAGCGGCTGGCGGACCCTGCCCTGGGGCGGCCGTTGCTGGCGGTGCTGGCTCCCGCCCTGGTGTGTGCGCTCGCCCTGGCGAGGCGCGGGGTGGTCTTTGAGTTTCCCTCCGATGGCTTCGTCTACTACACGACCTACTTCGGCAGCGATCTGCTCGACACGGTGCGCCTCGACCCGTTGCACTACCGCTCGCCGGCCAACTGGTTCTTCACCGCGGCCAGCTTCCTGTTCGGCTTCCCCGACGCCCTCGCCCCCTGGCGGGCCAGCCTGCTGGCGGGGCTGAACACCTTCCTGGTGCTCGTCGCCAGCTGCCAGCTCAGCCTGCGACTCAGCGGCCGGGTGGCCCTCTGCTGGCTCACGGCCCTGCTGTTCCTGCTGGGCATGGGGCACCAGAACTTCAGCTTCTTCCACCAGATCGCCCTGAACGGCACCCTGCCCGGGCTGGCCCTGGTGCTGGCTGCCGCCACGCCGCTGCTGGGGCTGCTGCAGCGGCCACGCTGGCCCGGTGCCCGCCCCCTGGCCGCGGCGACGGCGCTGCTGCTGGGGTCCGCCTATCTCGCCTATCACGCCCATGGGGTGACCGCCTTCCTCACGGTCAACCTGCTGGCCGTCACCACGGCCGCCTGCCTGGTGGTCTGGCCCTCACGGCGGCGGCTGCTGGCCAGCGTCGCCGGCGCCGGACTGCTGCTCATGGCCCTCCACCGCCTGCCCTGGCACCCCAGGCTCGAATCCTTCTACGACTGGCCGGAGACCATGCGCTTCGTCCACGACTACCGGGTTCTGGGCCACCGCTTCTTCTATTTCTGGCCCAGCCTGCCGGTGGCGACCTGGGAGCCGGCCTTTCTGGCGGCGCTCGGGCTGTCGCTGGCCTGTGCCGTGGCCTGGAGGGGCCGGTGCCGCCCCCCCGGCGGGGTGCTGGCCCTGGCGCTGCTGGCACCGCTGGTGCTGCTGGAGTGGTGGGCCCCCTTCGTCAGCGATCTGGTCTTCAAGCTGATCGAACCGGACAGCGCCTACCGGCTGGTGTGGACGAGCCTGTTCTGGATCAGCATCCCGGCGATGGCCCAGGCGCTCGATCCCGGCGTGCAGCCGGACGGCTCCAGGGGATGGTCCCTGCGGCGAAGCCTCCTGATCGCGATGCTGGCCGCCCTGATCGCCGTGCTGACGGTTCCGATCGGGCTGCAGGGGCGACCCAATGTGTTCGCCTCCAAGGTGCCCCACCTGCTCACCCCCCTGGAGGAGGTGCGGCCAGCGGATGGCGCCACCATCGAACCGATCCTCGGGCCCCTGCGGGAGTTGTGCGGGCGGGAGCCGCGGCTGCAGGGCCGGACCCTGCTCAGCGATCCCTACGTCGGCGCGGTGCTGGGCACGCGCCAGTGCCTGGCTCCGTTGGCCGCCAGGGACATCACCAAGCTGGCGGCGCCCACGGTGGAAACGGGCCAGTACCCGGGGCTGCAGAGCGCCTTGGGCTCACCCGTCACCCTGCGGGCCTGGCTCGATGAGCGCCGGGTGGATGTGGTGGTGCTCCGCGATGCCTACGTGCCCTACGAGAGCCGGATCGCCCGGGCCAGCACCCACTGGCAGCCGGATCTGCTGAGTCGCTATGGCGATCTCTCCCTCAACCGTCTGTCCACGGCCCAGCTCGCCCGGGTGGGATTCCAGCTGGTGCGGCACGAGCACGGGATCAGAGTGTACCTCAGGACACAGGCTGCGCCTGGATGAGGGACCGCCCGGGCTGCCGGTCGCTCCCGCGATAACCCTCGGGATTGGCGCTCTGCCAGGCCCAGCCATCGCGGCAGATGTCCGCCAGGGAGCGCTTGGTCCGCCAGCCCATGCGTCGCTCCGCCTCGCGGTGATCGGCAACGCTGATGGCGGAATCCCCCGGTCGGCGATCCACCACCGCGTAGGGCAGGGTGAGGCCGTTGGTGGCCTCGAAGCTGCGCACCAGATCGAGCACCGAATGGCCGCAACCGCTGCCGAGATTGAGGGTGAGCAGCTGGGGTGGCTCCGCCTGGAGCACCTCGAGGGCCCGACCGTGGCCCTCGGCCAGATCCATCACGTGCAGGTAGTCGCGCACGCCCGTGCCATCGGGGGTGGGCCAGTCGCCGCCGAACACCTCCAGCTGCTGGCGGCGCCCTGCCGCCACCTGGCAGAGGAACGGAAAGAGATTGTTGGGGCGGCCGTTGGGGTCCTCGCCGATGCGTCCGCTGGGGTGGGCGCCCACCGGATTGAAGTAACGCAGCAGGGCGATGCGCCAGCCGGGGGTGCTGGCGGCCACATCGGCCAGCATCCTTTCCACGGCGGCCTTGGTGTATCCGTAGGGATTGATCGGCTGCAGCGGCGCCGTCTCGGGGATCGGCACCCGGTCGGTGATCCCATAGAGGGTGGCGCTGCTGCTGAAGACGAGCGTCTGGCAGCCGTGGCGGCCCATGGCCTCCAGCAGCCGGACCGCCCCGACGACGTTCACGTCCCAGTAGCGCAGGGGCTGCCCCATCGACTCCCCCACCGCCTTGAGGCCGGCGAAGTGGAGCACGGCGTCGATGCCGCTGTCGCCGCCTCCCCCGTCTTCAAAGGCCCGGTCGAGATCCTGGGGGGAGCGCACATCTCCTTTCAGCAGGGTGAGCCGGGCCGGCTGCCCCTCTCCCGCGGCCCACTGCTCCGGCGCCAGCTGCCGCCAGCTCCCCAGCCTGGCCAGCTCGCTGACGCGGCGCAGGGCTTCGGGACTGCCGTTGCTGAAGTCGTCGATCACCACCACCCGGTGGCCGGCCTCCAGCAGCACCAGACAGGTGTGACTGCCGATGAATCCGGCCCCTCCCGTGAGCAGCACCGTGGTCAAGGACCGACCCCCGTCAGGCTCTCGATCTCAACTTACCTGTGCTTAACCTTCGTCACCGTTCCGGAGACGCCCCCCGCCATCGCCCGGCCACGGCCAAAGCCAGGCAATGGCGGTAATGTCCCCGCAGCACTGCCATCCCCCATGGACCCGGCCCATCCGCCGATTCGCACCATCTGTTGCATCGGAGCGGGTTATGTGGGGGGACCGACGATGGCGGTGATCGCCGATCGTTGCCCCGGGATTCAGGTCACGGTGGTCGACCTCAATGCCGAGCGGATCGCCGCCTGGAATGATCCGGATCTGGGCCGGCTGCCGGTGTACGAACCCGGCCTCGATGCCGTGGTGGGCAGGGCCAGGGGGCGCAACCTCCACTTCACCACCGAGGTGGATGCGGCGATTGCCGCCGCCGACATGGTGTTTCTCTCGGTGAACACCCCCACCAAGACCAAGGGCGTGGGGGCCGGCCAGGCCAGTGACCTGCGCTGGATCGAGGCCTCGGCCCGCCAGGTGGCCGCCTCCGCCCGGGGCCACACGATCGTGGTGGAGAAGAGCACCCTGCCGGTGCGCACCGCCGAGACCGTGAAGGCGATCCTGGGGGCCGCCCAGCAGAACCGCCCGGAGGGCGATCGCAGGCAAGCCAAGACCTTCGCCGTCCTCTCCAATCCCGAGTTCCTGGCCGAGGGCACGGCGGTCGCCGACCTTGAGGCCCCCGACCGGGTGCTGATCGGCGGCGAAGACCCCGCGGCGATCGAATCCCTGGCCGGGATCTACGGCACCTGGGTGCCCCAGGAGCGGATCCTGCGCACCAATCTCTGGAGCAGCGAGCTGTCCAAGCTCACCGCCAACGCCTATCTGGCCCAGAGGATCTCCTCGATCAACAGCATCGCCGCCCTCTGCGAAGCCACCGGGGCCGACGTGCGCGAGGTGGGCCGCGCCATCGGCACCGATTCCAGGATCGGCGCCAGGTTCCTTCAGGCCGGACCCGGCTTCGGCGGCAGCTGCTTCCAGAAGGACATCCTCAACCTGGTGTACCTCTGCCGCCACTACGGGCTGGAGGAGGTGGCGGGCTACTGGGAGCAGGTGGTGACCCTCAACACCTGGCAGCAGGACCGCATCGCCCGGCTGGTGGTCCAGCGCCTGTTCGGCACCGTCACCGGCAAGCGGCTGGCGGTGCTGGGCTTCGCCTTCAAGGCGGACACCAACGACACCCGGGAGGCGCCTGCCATCCGCATCTGCCAGGACCTGATCGAGGAGGGGGCTCGCCTGGTGATCGTGGATCCCAAGGTGTCAGCCGCCCAGATCGCCGAGGACCTCGGCCAGCCCCCCTCGCCGGCCGACGGCGGCTGGCAGACGGCGGGATCGCCCCTGGAGGCCGCCGCCGGCGCCGATGCCGTGGTGATCCTCACCGAATGGCGTGACTACGCCCGGCTCGACTGGGGGGCGATCGCGGCCCAGATGCGTCGCCCGGCCTGGCTGTTCGACGCCAGGGCCATCGCCGATGCCGCTGCCGCCCGGGCGGCGGGTCTTAACGTCTGGCGGGTGGGTGAGGGCTGAGTGACGCGGCGCAATCTGATCACGGGCGGAGCCGGCTTCCTCGGTTCCCATCTGGTCGACCGGCTGATGGAGGCTGGCGAGGAGGTGATCTGCCTCGACAACTTCTACACCGGGCGCAAGGACAACATCCGCCACTGGCTGGGTCACCCCCAGTTCGAGCTGATTCGCCACGACGTCACCGAGCCGATCCGCCTCGAGATCGACCGCATCTGGCATCTCGCCTGCCCGGCGTCGCCCGTGCACTACCAGTCGAACCCGATCAAGACGGCCAAGACCAGCTTCCTCGGCACCTACAACATGCTCGGCCTGGCGCGTCGCGTCGGCGCCAGGCTGCTGCTGGCCAGCACCAGCGAGGTCTACGGCGATCCGGAGGTCCATCCCCAGCCTGAGAGCTACCGGGGCTGCGTCAACACCATCGGCATCCGCTCCTGCTACGACGAAGGCAAGCGGATCGCCGAGACGCTCTGCTTCGATTACCAGCGCATGCACGGCACCGAGATCCGTGTGATGCGGATCTTCAACACCTACGGGCCCCGCATGCTCCCGGACGACGGCCGGGTGGTGAGCAACTTCATCGTCCAGGCCCTGCAGGGTCTGCCCCTCACTCTGTATGGCGACGGCAGCCAGACCCGCTCCTTCTGCTACGTGGATGACCTGATCGAGGGCATGATCCGGCTGATGAACGGCGAGCACACCGGTCCGATCAACATCGGCAACCCCGGTGAGTTCACCATCCGCCAGCTGGCCGAGAAGGTACGGGAGCGGATCCAGCCCTCTCTGGAGCTCACCACCCAGCCCCTGCCCCAGGACGATCCCCTGCAGCGCCAGCCCGTGATCGACCTCGCCCGCGAGCTGCTCGGGTGGGAGCCGAAGGTGAGCCTGGACGAGGGACTGGAGCCCACCATCGCCTACTTCCGGGAACGGGTGCGGGCGGGCCGTTGACGGCGAAAGGGCCGATCCTCGTCACCGGGGTCGCCGGCTTCATCGGCGCGGCGGCGGCCGAGCGGTTGCTGGCTCGGGGCGAGCGGGTGGTGGGGCTCGACAATCTCAACGCCTACTACGACCCTGCCCTGAAGCGGGCCCGTCTGGAGCGGCTGGAGGCCCTGGCTCCGGCGGGCGCCTTCGCCTTCCATCCCCTCGATCTGGTGGACGCCGAAGCGGTGGCGGCCCTGTTCGCCGCCGAGCGGCCCGCCCGGGTGCTGCATCTGGCCGCCCAGGCCGGGGTGCGGCACTCGATCGACAACCCGGCGCTCTACATCCAGAGCAACCTGGTGGGGTTCGGCACGGTGCTCGAAGGCTGTCGCCACGCGGGTGTGGAGCATCTGGTGTATGCCTCCAGCAGCTCGATCTACGGCGGCAACCGCCACATGCCCTTCCGCGAGCAGGACCCGGTGAACCACCCGGTGAGCCTGTATGCGGCCACCAAGAAGGCCAATGAACTGATGGCCCACACCTACAGCCACCTCTACGGTCTGCCGGCCACCGGCCTGCGCTTCTTCACCGTCTATGGCCCCTGGGGCCGGCCCGACATGGCGCCGATGCTGTTCGCCCGCGCGATCCTGGCCGGCGATCCGATCCGGGTGTTCAACCACGGCCGCATGGAGCGGGATTTCACCTACATCGACGACATCGTCGAAGGGGTGATCCGCTGCCTCGACAAGCCCGCCACGGCGGATCCGGCCTTCGATCCGCTGCATCCCGACCCCGCCACGGCCGCCGCCCCCCACCGGGTCTTCAACATCGGCAATGCCCGGCCCGTGCCCCTGCTGCGGTTCATCGACCTGCTCGAGCAGGCCCTCGGCCGTCCGGCGATCCGGGATCTGCAGCCCATGCAGCCCGGCGACGTGCCGGCCACCGCCGCCGACACCACCGCCCTGGAGTCCTGGGTGGGGTTCCGTCCCTCCACGGCGATCGAAACCGGGATCGGGCAGTTCGCCGCCTGGTACCGCGCCTTCCACGGCGTCTGAGCCGACCCCTTCGGGCACAATGGGTCGCTGCCGATCCGCACCGTCTTGAAACCGCTCCAGAGCCTGCGGGGCATGGTCGACCTGCTGCCCGGTCAGACCCCCTTCTGGCAGCGGATCGAAGCCACCGCCCGGGAGCACTTCCGTCGGGCCGCCGTCGAGGAGATCCGCACGCCCCTGCTCGAGGTGACCGAGCTGTTCGCCCGGGGCATCGGCGAGGCCACCGACGTGGTGGGCAAGGAGATGTACAGCTTCGAGGACCGCGGCGCCCGCAGCTGCACCCTGCGGCCCGAGGGCACCGCCTCGGTGGTGCGGGCCGCGATCCAGCATGGCCTGGTGGCCCAGGGACCCCAGCGGCTCTGGTACGGCGGGCCGATGTTCCGCTACGAGAGGCCCCAGGCCGGCCGGCAGCGGCAGTTCCACCAGATCGGCCTGGAGTTCCTCGGCCACGGCGATCCCCGCAGCGACGTCGAGGCCATCGCCATCGCCTGGGATCTGCTGATGGATCTGGGGGTGGGGGGCCTGTCCCTGGAGCTCAACTCCCTCGGCAGTCCCGAGGACCGGCAGCGCTATCGGGCCGAACTGGTGGCCTGGCTGGAGGCCCATCGGGAGCGTCTGGATCCCGATTCGCAGCAGCGGATCGCCACCAACCCCCTGCGGGTGCTCGATTCCAAGAACCCCGACACCCAGGCCCTGCTGGCCGGCGCCCCCGCCCTGGCCGATGCCCTCAGCGGCGAGAGCCATGAACGCTTTCTGCGGGTGCGGCAGGGTCTGGAGGCCCTCGCCATCCCGTTCGAGCTCAACCCGCGGCTGGTGCGGGGGCTTGATTATTACGGCCACACCGCCTTCGAGATCACCAGCAGCCAGCTCGGGGCGCAGGCGACGGTGTGCGGCGGCGGTCGCTACGACGGCCTGGTGGAACAGCTGGGCGGGCCCCCCACGCCGGCCATCGGCTGGGCCCTGGGCATGGAGAGGCTGGTGCTGCTGCTCAGCCAGGCCATGGAGGCGGGCACCCAGGCCCCAGTGACGGCCGCCCAACCAGACGTCTACGTGGTGAACCGGGGCGCCCTGGGAGAGGCCTGCGCCCTGGAGCTCGCCCGGTGCTGCCGCCAGCGCCCAGGGGCTTCGCTGGCGGTGCAGCTGGATCTCAGCGGCGCCGGTTTCGACAAACAGCTCAAGCGCGCCCGCAGGAGCGGCGCCCGCTGGGCCCTGCTGCTGGGCGATGAGGAAGCCGGGGCCGGCCAGGTGCGGCTGATGCCCCTGGCCAGCGAGGCTGGGTCAGGGGATCGGGTCCTGAGCCGGGAGGCGTTTCTGGCCCTGCCGCCGGAGGAGCTGCGGCGCCAGGGATGAACCGCCCCGCTGGAGCCCACGGCCTCAACCATGGCCTACAGGATCATGGCCAACAAAAAGCGGATCCCTGGGGATCCGCTGGATGGGTCACTGGGGGCAGCGCGCTGGCCACCGTCCCATCAGGCCGAACCGACACCCACATAGGAGCCGTAGAAGAACAGACCGACCACAAAGATCACGGCCATGCCACCGGCGGTGGCGACCATCCAGAGCGGCAGGACCCCTTCGGTCCACCGGCTCTTCCAGGCCACGGCCGGGCGGCCGTCGGGAAGGCGGTCGGGGATCCGGCCGTCAGGAAGTGAGGATTTCTTGCCGCTCATGGATGGGGTGCCTCCCGATCAGTTGAAGAAGTAGCTGGAGAAGAGGATGCCGATGACGAACACGAACAGCAGGCCCAGATAGAGGCTGGTGCGGTTCAGCTCGACCGGCAGGTTGTTGGGGTTGGGATTGCGCTGCATGGATGTCTCAGCGACGGACGAACTGCATGGCCGCCAAGGCACCCAGGAAGAAGACCGTGGGAATGCCGAGGGCGTGGACGGAAAGCCAGCGCACCGTGAAGATCGGATAGTTGCGCGGCGTGGTGGGGGCGGTGGACTGGGTCATGGTTCCTGGAGGCGCAGATCAAGGCTGCTCTTGCCCTCGTAACGCTGACTCACAACGGGAGCCTTGGTTTCCTGGGCCTGGAAGTAGGCATCCGGACGGGGCGTGCCGAAGGCGTCGTAGGCCAGGCCGGTCGACACGAACAGGAAGCCCGCCAGGAAGATGGCCGGCAGGGTCACCGCATGGATGACCCAGTAGCGGATGCTTGTGATGATCTCGAAGAACGGGCGTTCCCCTGTGGAGCCGGCAGCCATAGCAACAAGCGTTCAGCCAGGAGATCCTAGGGGTCGATCGGGGGGCTCCGCCAGCCGGGCGGGGGGTTGGTTACAGAGGGATGCAGTTGCCCCCCGCCCTCAGCCCACCCAGCGCAGCAGCACGCCCCGCTCCCCCAGGACGAAGCCCTTGCCATCGGGGGAGAAGACGATCCGGGAGAAGTTGGTGGGCTGCTCAGTGCCCACCGGATCCCGCTGCCAGCTGGCGCCGGCATCGTCGCTCACCAGCAGGGTGCCGTTGCCGCCGCCGGTCCACACGGCGCCCCGGGGGTCCCAGGCCATGTCGAGGTAGCCATAGCCGTTGGTGATCGGGATCACGGGCTTGCTCCAGTCGCCGCTCTCGGTGCTCTCGGCGGTGCTCGGGTCGCCGTCGAAACGCAGCTGGGCGCCCCGGGCCACCATCCAGAGGTGGCCGTCGGGCTGGAAGCCCATCGACTGCAGCCGCTGGCTGCTGACCCGCTGGTGCACCTGCCAGGCGGGCAGGCCCGGTTCCCAGGTGGCGAAGAAGTTCCCCAGGCTGCTGACGCTGACGTAGTCGCCCTCGGCGCTGCGGCGCAGGTCGCGGATGGCGCCGGCGGCATCCCCCACCAGGGCCTGCCAGCTGGAGCCGGCATCGGTGGTGCGGTAGACGGCACCGACGTTGGTGGCCAGCTCCGCGGTCTTCGGCCCCAGGGCCGTCACCAGGTAGGGCTCGCCGGGCAGCTTGGTGTCGAGCAGCAGCCGGCTCCAGCTGCTGCCGGCATCGTCGCTGTGCAGCAGCAGGCCGGGCTGGCCCACGATCCAGCCCTCAGGGCCGTTGAAGTCGATGCTGATCAGCCGGAAGTTCTCCTCCTCCGGCAGGTCGAGGGCCCGTTCCTGCCAGCTGGCCCCAGCGTCGTCGGTTTCCATGATCAGCCGGTTGCTGCCCACCAGGAACCCGTGGTCGGCGCTGCTGAAGGCCACGTCGAGGGGATTGGAGCGGGTGTCCAGGGGGACCGCCTGCCAGGGGCTGGCGGCGGCGGTGGGCAATCCGGTGGTGACGCAGCCCGTGAGGCCGAGGGCGAGCACGAGCGAGATCGCCAGGCTGAGCAGGGGCCGCAGCGGGCGGAGCAAGGCCGGCAGGGCGGGAAGGGGCGCAGGCATCAACGCAGGGAATAGAGAGAGAGGAAGAAAGCGAAGGCGAGGGCGAACCCCCCGAAGATCAGGACGTTCTTCTGACCGGGGGTGAGGCGGTTCACCCCCAGGCCGAAGTTGAGGTTCTCCTCGAAGCCACTGGGCTTGTTGCGTGGGCCGATGTCCTTGAAGGCCCCCACCCGGCTGCGGCAGACCGGGCAGCGGAAACCGACCGGGTCGAGGTCGAGAAAGGAGGTGCCGGAGGGGATCCCCAGCTTCTTCACCCCCTCGGCCGGGTCATAGACGAAGCCGCAGCTGCGGCACTCGAAGCGGTGGCTGGATGGATCCTCGGCGACGGTTTCGGCCGCCTCGCTGACGGCCCCGGCGGGCCCGGTGGGGACCTCTTCGGTGGGTGTCTCCGTCGGCGGTTCCGTGCTCATCCCGTGCCTGGCCATACGTGGGAACTCTATCGACGGCGACCCCGGGGCCCGCGGCTGCTCCGGCCATCCGGCCGCGCCGGTCGTCGCGGCGACCCCCGCCCCCGGAAGCAGGTGGCAGAATGCGCGCCAGGTTGGGTCCGCCGATGTTTGTGCTCTCCGGCTACGACGCCTTTCTGGGCTTCCTGCTGATCTCGGCGGCGGTTCCGGTGCTGGCGCTGGTGGCCAACAAGCTGCTGGCGCCCAAGAGCCGCCAGGGGGAGCGTCAGCTCACCTACGAATCGGGCATGGAACCGATCGGCGGGGCCTGGATCCAGTTCAATATCCGCTACTACATGTTCGCCCTGGTCTTCGTCATCTTCGATGTCGAGACCGTGTTCCTCTATCCCTGGGCGGTGGCCTTCCACCGGCTCGGGCTGCTGGCCTTCATCGAGGCTCTGATCTTCATCTCCATCCTGGTGCTGGCCCTGGCGTACGCCTGGCGCAAGGGCGCCCTCGAGTGGAGCTGAGCACCTCCCCACCATGACCCTCACACCCCCTGCCGGCTCCCTCTCCGTCGATGCCCTGCGCGATATGCGCGAGGCCAGCTGCGGCCCCGTGGGCGCCCCCGGCGTCACCGCCGACCTGTCCGAGAACATCATTCTCACCAGCCTCGACGACCTCCACAACTGGGCCCGGCTCAGCAGCCTCTGGCCGCTGCTCTACGGCACGGCCTGCTGCTTCATCGAGTTCGCGGCCCTGATCGGCTCCCGCTTCGACTTCGACCGCTTCGGCCTGGTGCCCCGCTCCAGCCCCCGTCAGGCCGACCTGCTGATCGTGGCCGGCACCGTGACGATGAAGATGGGGCCGGCGCTGGTGCGGCTCTATGAGCAGATGCCGGAGCCCAAGTACGTGATCGCCATGGGGGCCTGCACCATCACCGGCGGCATGTTCTCCGCCGACTCCACCACGGCGGTGCGCGGGGTCGACAAGCTGATCCCCGTCGATCTCTACCTGCCCGGCTGCCCGCCCCGCCCCGAAGCGATCTTCGATGCGGTGATCAAGCTGCGCAAGAAGGTCGGCAACGAAGCCCTGGCCGAGCGTGGCAACCTGCGACCCACCCACCGCTACTGCACGATCCCCCACCAGATGAAGCGGATCGAGCCGATCGTCACCGGGGCCTACCTGCGGGCCGAAACCCAGCAGGCCGCCCTGGCCGCCGCAGCCGGTCTGCCGATGGGCGCCGCCGCTGACACTGCCACCGTCCCTGCCACCCCCGCCTCCACCACCGATGCCTGAGGAGTCCCCCGTCACCCCCGGCGCCTCGGACGCCAAGGAATCCGCCGATGCCGGTGCCCTCCAGGCCGCCGCCCCTGGCCCTGTGGCCACCTGGCTGAGCGGCCAGGGTTTCGATGCCGTCGCCCTGGGCCCGGACCACTCGGGTGTCGAACTGCTCGGGGTGGAGCCCGCGGCCCTGCCGCTGGTGGCCACGGCCCTGAAGGCGGCCGGCTTTGATTATCTCCAGTGCCAGGGGGGCTACGACGAGGGACCGGGGGGCCGGCTGGTGAGCTTCTACCACCTGGTCAAGTTGGCCTCCATGGTCGATCAGTTTTCGGCCATGGCCGAAGCCACCGGCCCCCTGCCGGCCGATGCGCGTCCGGAGGAAGTGCGTCTCAAGGTGTTCCTGCCCCGGGACGGTGCCCTCTCGATCCCCAGCCTCTATGGCCTGTTCCGCGGTGCGGACTGGCAGGAGCGCGAAACCTTCGACATGTATGGCATCTCCTACGAGGGCCATCCCCATCCCAAGCGGCTGCTGATGCCCGAGGACTGGAAGGGCTACCCGCTGCGCAAGGACTATGTGCAGCCTGATTTCTATGAGATGCAGGATGCCTATTGAACGTCTTCATGGAACGGCTCAGCCGCTGAGCGCAGCGAGCGTTTCTTTGAGGTAGCGGGTTCCCCAGCGCTGATCGGGTTCCAGGTGGTTCCCTTCTGCCCACTCGTTCCAGGCGTTGATGAAGACGACCGGTTCAGGAAGACCGTAGTCAGGGAGGCGTTCCACCGTCTGCCTGAGCCAGTGGCCGTAGCGCTCCGGTGTCCCATCCTGGAGGATGATGCCCCCCCAGCGGCGGCGAGCCGTGTTGTCCCAGGAAGGGGTGACACAGGGAAAGCGGGGATAGGGGGGAGCTGGCCTGGCAAGGGCGGCTTGGCAGACCTTCTCGTAGTCGATGACCCGGTGGATCTTCTTGCCTGGAGACTCATTCTTGATGATCCCCTTGATCGTTTCACGAAGGCTGGGAGTCTGCGAGGGCAGCGTACCCAGCATCGGCCAGCAGGGCTGAAATTCCACGGCGGCATCAAAGCCGAAGCTTTGGGGGTTGTTGATCTCCTCCTCTTTCGATTCAACGGAAACGAGATAGAGATCTCCAAGGCCATGGTCATGGGCGATCGAACGCCAGATTTCGGCCGTCCGGGCCGGCTGGGGCAGGGCGCTGGTGCGGTAGACCAGAAACAGCGGTTTGCCTTCGATCCTGATGTAGCGGGGATCCCTGAAGGCTGCCAACAAGGACATCAGGTGATCGCGATCGTCCTGCTCGCTGTAGATCTGCTCAAGAAGAATCTCATCATCGGACCCGTCCCAGCGCCGGGTCCAGTTTTCATTGGCCCAGCAGAGGCAGAAGGGAAAGTCAGGCTCCCCTGAAGCCAGCACGTCTTCGAAGGGCCGTTGCAGGACCCTGCGGCCATTGAACCAGTAGTGGTAGTAGCAGAAGCCGTGGATTCCGAACGCCTGGGCCAGTTCCGCCTGGGCCTGGCGCGCTTCCGGCAGGCGAAGGTCGTAGAAGCCAAGATCCGCCGGCAGATGGGGTTGGTAATGATGGCGGAACAGGGAACGTGCCTTGGCTACGTTGCGCCATTCTGTGAAGCCTTTTCCCCACCAGGCATCGTTTTCAGGAATCGGGTGGTACTGGGGAAGATAGAAGGCGATGGCCTTGGGTAAGGGCACTGCTGCACGCGAGTCCGATGGACGGATCCTAGTCTTGGAAACTCCCATGGGCCATTAGATGGTTGATCCCATGGAGTTCTGAGGCCTGCAGGCTTGTGAATGGACTCTTGCCTGAGACAATGATAGGGCCGACGGAAAAGATCTGTCTCCGTGGGCAAGGCCATGCCGATAGCAAGGCATTCACTGGCACAGACTATTCTTCGCCGTGTACGATTGAGTTCCCCGGCTGAGGCTGTCTGTGGCGCTGGTTCCCTCGTCCATGGGCATGACGCATGCACCTTTCTTCAGCATTGTTATCCCTACATACAATCCCCAGCTTGATCGCTTCGCGAGGTGCTTGGAGAGTGTCTATAAGCAGAACTTCTCAGACTGGGAAATCATTATCATTGACTCACTCTCGGCCCGCAGCGACGATGTCAAACGGCTGGTCGGAGAGTCTGCCCATGTTCGTTACATGCAGGATCTCGAGGCCAGTGGCATCTATCCAGCCATGAATATGGCTTTGGCTCAATCTACGGGGGCTTGGGTCTTGTTCCTTGGCCATGATGATCGGCTGGCCGACCCATCTGTGCTGAGGATCGTCAGGCAGCATATCCATGCATCCAGGCTTTGCTTTTGGAGGCAGGCATACTATGGGAATGTCTTGATTGACGGTGATGCAGGTTGGGCAAAAGGTGGGGCCATCTACGATGGTGAATTCAATCTGGCGAAGCTGCTGAGGCGCAATATCTGTCATCAAGCCATCTTCTACCGAGGCTGCCATGCACGCGGTGGTCGACCGCTCTATAACCCGGACTTCCAGGTGACGGCCGATTGGGACTACAACCTACGAGCCTGGACGCGTGGGGGGTACGGATACATCCCATTGACGATCTCTGTCTTTTTGGGAGGGGGGACTTCATCCTCCATGAAAGCAGATGGGTTTTATGGCGCCTTGGCCTTGACGTGGGGCTATTGGAAGCGGAAGCGCCCAATGATCCTTGCCTTGATTACGCTTGTATACTGCAAAGTTGCTGCCTTATTTCCGGAATCCACGCGTGAATCTGCTTCCAGAAGCTAACGCGAACGGGACCGTCAGCGCAACGAAGGACCCCTGGGGATCCTGCTGTGGCGTTACGAAGTGGATGGGTTGAAGCGTGGCTTGCCGCTTGGGTTGAATCTGTCCATTCCTGTCCATGTGCACCGCTCAGCTTGGCAGAAGCCATGGGCTCGGACAAGTGCTTCGAAGAGAGGCGATTGGACACAGCCACCCCAAGGTGATCGGTTGTTGATCCGGCAGGCCCCAAGGGCCGGCCTGCAGTGCGCCTAACCTGCAGAAGCTGACTGGGCCGATCCAGTTCCCTTATTCACGACTCTTTCCAGGCTTGAGTATTCTTTTGATGCCAAGATAGATCTTGATGGGACGCTCAAGTTCGCCGAGGCGCTTCTCCAGGTATTCAATCCTGCGCTTTGCGGACTCTTGCTTGTATTCGAATAGCTTGTTGGCCTCATTGAGCTGTCGAAGGGCGTGATCCAGCTTTTGTGATAGCAAAGCGACTTTCTTCCAGGTGCTGATTCCAGCGGGAGTTTCAGCTTCAAAGCTCTTTTCGTCGACCCAATCTCCCTCTAACAGCAGAGGCGGCAACGCTTTCACGTTTCTGTCGAGGTCCAAGGGCTGCGGCAGCAGTGGCTGGTAGGAGGCGCCTGGCTGACCCTGGTTCAAGCGATCGCGCCTGAGAAAGGTGAGTTCGATGACTCGCGGTATGACAAGACCTGAGCCTTCAATAGTTACTTCACCGCAGCAGTTGTTGGGATGGGCATGGACGCAGATGTGACTGTTGTCGAGCCTTCTGAGCAATGGGCCAAGCTCGTTTTCAAACTCTTCTGGATCATTGGCTGAATCAAGTCTATGCAGCTCAATCGCAATGATCCTGAAGCGGTTCAGTGTGCTTTGCTTGCAGGCAAGAAGATTCCTGTACTCGGCGCCTTCAATGTCCATTTGAAGGAGAAGATCGCCTTCCGGGTCTGGACATTCTTCTTCAACCCATTCGTCAAGGTTGATGCTGTCTTTGCCATGGTCTATGTCCAGCCATTTCTTTTTGAATGTCTGCATGAACTCAACGAGTGGCGTCTCCAGGGCTTCCAAGTCGCTGGTGTAATCACAAAGGTGGCAGACGATCCCGTGAGTTATTGCCAATTCATCTTCGAAACTCTTTGTATTGTTCACTCCTGGAGAGAAGCAGGCTCTGATTCCTTGAAGATCGTCAGGAATCAGATACGCTCCATCTTCATCGCCTCCGATTCTGATCAGGGGGTATGGGCATCGCTTGGGCTTCATGATCAGGATGTCTCTGATCCTCTTCGCGAGCTCTTGCTCTTCTTTAGTCCGCGATGAAGGCATTGTTTAGGACATGCCCCATGACATAAGCTTGGCGACTGGCACCTCAAGACCTCAGTCAAATTGAGATTATCCTAACAGGTAGATCCCTGAACTTCTCGCTCCCGCTGTCCATAAGTGTTGCCCATGGAAACCCGGGTGGACAATGTCCTTGAGCATCGGCAGTGTCAGCTTGTACCTTCTGGCTTGGCCGATGCAGGATCTGGTTGGCTGGCGAGCCCTCATCCTGCATGGCCAATCTCGCCATAGGCGTTTTCGGCCTGCAGTGAAGTTGACCCGATCGTACTTGTTTGCCCCTGGACATTTATCTGCTGCGATCGTGTCAGCGGGTAAACCTGCGGGCCTTGTAAACAATGTTGTAGTAGCTTCCTCCTTGTGCGCGTCGCGCGAATCTCGATCGACGGTATTCTTTGTATCCAAGCTGCGACATGAAGGCGTTCATGTCCTTTGGTTAGCAGCAGCCAGTGTAGGCCTCAAAATCTGGGACTTCTGTCTTGATGAATGGCAAAGCTTTCAGTACTGGAATGGCTCCCTTGAGGACAAGCAACTCTGATCCCTGGGTGTCCATGATCAGTGCTTGGTAATCTCTTTCATCCAGTTGATGCACTTTGAGCAGGGATGGCAGGGTTGTACTCTTCAGGCGAATCGTGGTTGAGCAGTTGACTTCAGGTCAAATGTCCCTATGAAGATGTAGGTCGAGAATGGAGGAGGACTCGCCGCTGTTGTTAGAAATGAGAAACACATACTCCTTGCCATCGACATCTGTGATCAAGGCGTTGATGGCTTTCTGCTTTGTAAGCTCTTCAGTATTCTTTTGAAGTTGTCTGAAGATTTCGGGGATCGGCTCAACCCAGGCAACTTTCAGGTCGTACTTGGCGTAGAGATTGCGCTCTTGCCTGGTATTTGCGCCGGTGAATGATGCCCGAAACTTCCTTTAGGAAGTCGTCCAGGCCTGATGGCTTTTTCGAGGTGGGCTCAGGATTGATCGAAGAGCTTTGATGATCATTGTCTTTCCTCAGTAACTTCACCAGCGCTGCTCTTGACTTTATCGGCTTGAGGCCCTGTAAGGGCGTTGAAGGGGCCGTTCCCTTGTCGCGTCAGGACCCCGTAGCATTGCTGTGGCACCTATCGCCCGCAATGCCTGATGTCTGGGGCGAGTGCGTTCGATCTGGCCTTCAGGGGTGGAATCGCTGCTAAAGCTCCATTTATTAATTGCTGGCAGGCGCGCCATGGGTTGGCCGAAATGTGAACTCCCCACAGAATCCTCGTTTTTGTGTGGCTGCCCTGCAGGTCATGGGCATGCAATTCTCCTGCGTCCCAATCCTCAGGTCGTTTTCGGCCACCACGCTGCTGTTCGACAACCCTTTGGGGCCATGGACCTAGGGATCAGCGGCTGCAGCGCTCATCGACGTTCAACTTTCAATCCCTTTTGTGCTTGCGGTAGAACCGGATCACCTCCTTGGCCACGCTGCGTGGTTCATGGCGCAGGGTGGCGCTGGGACGGGCCCCCTGCAGGGGCGCCAGGATCACCTCATAGCCCTGATCCCTGAGGACGGAGGCCTCGCACGTCACCGGTTCGGCGCCCCGCAACCGGTAGACGTCCAGCAGGCTGGAGTCGTCCAGTTCCTCCTGGGCCAGCACGGCCGTGAACAGGCGCTGCTCCACCCCCAGGCTCGCCAGCTGGGCTTCGATCGCCCGCAGGTGGCCGCCGACGTCCAGGCCGTCGGTCTCGCCGGGCTGGGTCATCAGGTTGCAGATGTAGAGCCGCGGCGCCTTGCTGGCGCTGATGGCGCTCACCAGCTCCGGCACCAGCAGGTTGGGCAGCAGGGAGGTGTAGAGACTCCCCGGCCCCAGCACGATCAGTTCCGCGTTGGCGATCGCTTCCAGGGCCCGCGGCAGGGCCGGCGGCCGCTCCGGCGTGCAGCCCAGGCGCACGATCGGACAGGGGGCGTGGCCGATCTGGGATTCCCCCTCGATCCGCTCGCCGTTCTCCAGCTCCGCCCACAAGCGCACGTCGGCGTTGGTGGCAGGCACCACCTGCCCCTGCACCGCCAGCACCCGGCTGCTGGCGATGATCGCCGATTCCAGACTGCCCGTGATCGCCGTCAGGGCACTCAGGAACAGGTTGCCGAAGCTGTGGCCCTCCAGGCCGCTGCCGGCCTTGAAGCGGTATTGGAACAGGCGGGTGAGCAGGGGCTCCTCCCGTGCCAGGGCCGCCAGGCAGTTGCGGATGTCGCCGGGGGGCTGCACCCCCAGCTCCCGCCGCAGCACGCCGCTGCTGCCGCCGTCATCGGCCACCGTGACGATCGCGGTGAGGTTGCTGCTGTAACGCTTCAGGCCGCTCAGCAGGGTGGCCAGCCCCGTGCCGCCGCCGATGGCCACGATGGTGGGGCCGCGGTTCAGGCGCCGCTGGGCCAGCAGGGCATCCACCAGCAGGGTGTCCTTCTCCGGAGCCAGGGCCTGCTGGATGGCGCCGAAGCTGCGGCTCTGGCCGAGCCAGACCATGGCGGCGCCGATCAGCAGCACCAGCGGGCCGGTGATGCCCCGGGGCATCACCTGGGTGAGGCGATTGAGGCCCCAGCGGATCGTCTCCAGGGTCCAGTAGATCGGCTGCAGGTCGGCCCATACCGCCGCCCCCAGCAGGGCGATCACCAGGCCCAGGCCCGAGGTGATCATCCAGCGCTTCACCACCAGGCCCGGCTGCAGCCAGCGGGCCGCCCGCCGCGAGCGGCTCATCAGGTCCTGCTGACGCAGGTCGCCGCGGCCCACCCAGCGGGGGCGCCCCGGGCGGGAGCCGCCCCGGCGCCGACGGGCGTTCGCAGCGGAGCCTCGAACCGTCAAGGGCAGGGCGTGGCGACGCGGCACAGACCACCCGAACTGTACGGATGAAAAGCCCGTCCTGAACCGGCAGGATGGGAGCCGGGCCTCCGGGGCCCCCTCGCCGTGGTTCCTTGGCCCTCAGTCAACTCGCGCTGAACGCTCCCCCGGCCATCCCACCGGTGGCCCAGATGGAGAGCCTCAGCATGCGCTGGGGCGAGACCCTGGTTCTCGATCGGGTCGACCTCAGCCTCACCCCGGGCGAGCGGCTGGTGGTGGTGGGCCCCTCGGGCTCGGGCAAATCCACCCTGCTGCGGCTGCTGGCCGGGCTGCAACTGCCCACCGATGGGCTGCTGCGCATCCACGGCGAACCCCAGACCTACCTGCGCCTGGACCAGCGCCACCCTCCGGACGTGCGCCTGGTGTTCCAGAACCCGGCCCTGCTGGCCTCGCTGTCGGTGCGCGAGAACGTCGGCTTCCTCCTCTACCGCTTCAGCGGCCTGGGGGAGCGGGAGATCGCCGAACGGGTGGACCAGGCCCTGCAGGCCGTGGGGCTGGCGGGCATCGCCGATCGCATGCCGGGCGAGCTCAGCGGCGGCATGCAGAAGCGGGTGAGCTTCGCCCGCGCCCTGATCGACGACCCCACCCTGGCCTCGGCCCGCACCCCCCTGCTGCTCTTCGACGAACCGACGGCCGGTCTGGACCCGGTGGCCTGCACCCGCATCGAGGACCTGATCGTGCGCACCTCCCGCATCGTCCACGCCTCCACCCTGGTGGTCAGCCACGTGATGAGCACGATCGACCGCTGCGCCGAGCGGGTGGCCCTCCTCTACGACGGCCGCTTCCGCTGGATCGGCTCGGTCGAGGACTTCCGCGTGAGCACCAATCCCTATGTGGTGCAGTTTCGGAGCGGTAGTCTGCACGGACCGATGCAGCCGGCCGAGAACTGAGCCCATGCGCCGGAGTGTCCGTGAAGCCCTGGTTGGATTCTCTCTGCTGGCGGCGATCGCCAGCGGGCTGGGTCTGTGGTTCTGGCTGCGGGGGATCTCCCTAGGAGGGAACACCTGGACGATCCGCGCCAGCTTCGCCGACGCCGCCGGCCTGGCCGACCGTTCTCCGGTCACCTTCCGGGGGGTGCTGGTCGGCAGCGTGCGCCGGGTCACCGTCACCGACGCGGCCGTGGTGGCCGACCTGGAGATCACCGACCCACGCCTGCGTCTGGCCCGGCCCCTGGTGGCCCGGGTCGGCAATGCCTCCCTGCTGGGAGGAGATGCCCAGGTGTCCCTGCTGGCCGGCGGTCCCCCCCTGCCGGCCAGCCTGCCGGGCCCTCGGGAGCGGGGCTGCGACAACACGCGCATGGTCTGCAACGGCGGCAAGGTGACCGGTGTCGCAGCGGCCAGCCTCGACACCGTCACCGAGACCGTCCAGGGCCTGCTCGACCAGGCGGAAAAGGAACAGCTCGTTCAGCAGATGGTGGCGGCCACGGCCGCCTTCTCCAAGACCGCCAGGGAGACCGAGCTGCTCACCAAGAGCGGCCAGGTCTTCCTGCGCGACGCCCAGGTGCTGGTCACCCAGCTGAACCGATCGGCGGGCAAGGTGGACCCGATCCTGAGCAACCTCAACCTCGCCAGCGCCGATGCCGCCCGGGCCTCCAAGCACGTTGGCAACCTGGCGGCGGCACTGGACAACCCCAAGACCGTGGCCGACCTGCAGGCCACCCTCACCAACGCCAAGCAGCTGACCGACCGCTGGTCGGCTGTCGGCGGCGACGTGAGCAAGCTCACGGGTGATCCCAAGTTCCTCGACGGCATTCGCAGCGTCTCGATCGGCCTGGGCCGTTTCTTCGAGGAGCTCTACCCCGCCGAGGTGGATGCGGCCCGTGACCGCAAGGCCAGCCAGGACGCCCGCCAGCAGGAGGCGAAGGCCGCCCGCCAGGCCGCCCAGGACCGGCTGGCTCCCACCGTCAGAAACCGTTGATCGCCTCCAGGGCGATGGCGGCGATGGCCTGGTCGCTCGCCTTGGGCAGCTGCACGTAGCGGCCGCCGGCCGCCTCGGCCAGCTCCTTGCCCATGCCGCTGCCGATGAACTTCCGCTCGGTGTCGATCACCAGCAGCCGCAGGCCGAGGCTCTGGTAGCGGCTCGCCACCTGCCGCAGCTCCTCCTTGAGGTCCACCGGTTCCTCCCCCTCCAGCACCGGCTGGCCCAGGGAACGGCTCAGGGGCACATTGCCGCGGCCGTCGGTGATGGCGACCACCACCACCTGGCCCAGATCGCCGGTGGCCAGGGCGTTCGCCCCCACCCGGGCCGCCTGGGCCAGGCCGTGGGCCAGGGGTGAGCCGCCGCCGCAGGGCATCGACTCCAGTCGGCGGCGGGCGGCGGTGATCGAGCGGGTGGGCGGCAGCAGCACCTCGGCCTGCTCGCCGCGGAAGGTGATCAGGGCCACCTCATCGCGGTTTTCGTAGGCCTCGGTGAGCAGGCGGATCACGGCCCCCTTGGCGCTCTGCATCCGATTCAGGGCCATCGAGCCGCTGGCATCGACCAGGAAGATCACCAGGGCGCCGGCCTTGCGCTGCAGCTGCTTGGCCCGCAGGTCCCCCTCCTCCACGATCACCTTGCGGTGCGGCTCCCTGGCGCGGCGGGCCTTCTGGTAAGGCGCGGCGGCCCGCAGGGTGGCGTCGATGGCGATGCGGCGCACGGGGCCCCGGGGCAGCATCGGCTTCACGTAGCGGCCGCGGCTGTCGCTGAACACCACCGCCCGGCTGCCGCTGCCGCCGCTCTTGGCTTTCGCCGAGGCGAACACCAGCAGGTCGGGGTCGATGGCGGTGGCCTCCGGATCGAGCAGGAATTCCTCCGGGATCTGGGGCGGGGCCTGGTCCTCGGGACTGTCGTCCTGGTCGTCGTCGTCCTGATCCTCAGGCTCCTCACTCTCAGGCTCCTGCTCCGGCGGCTCCGGTTCCTCGGGGGGCTGCTCCCCCTGGGGCGGTGGCGGCGGCGGCGGCTCCATGGGCTGGTCGGGATCCGGGGGCGGCAGCTGCAGGGCCCGCGGGGCGATCACCAGGCGCACCGCCACCTGCAGATCGTCTGCATCCACCCGGTCGCGGCCGGAGAGGGCCGCATGGGCCCGGGCCACCCGCACGGCGTAGAGCTCGGCCCGGTGCCCCTCGACGCCGCCGCGGATGGCTTCGGTGACCAGGTAGCGGATCTGCTCCCGGTCGATGACCACATCCGGCAGCCATTGGCGGGCCAGCAGCAGCTGGGTGGCCAGGGCTTCGGTCTCCTCCTGAAAGCGGGCGCCGAAGGCGGCGCTGGAGGCGCCGTGGTCGAGGGCCGAGCGGGTGATCGCCACCCGCTGGTCGGTGTCGAGCAGCTGGTTGGCCGACAGGGCGATGGCGAAGCGGTCGAGCAGGTGGTCGCGCACCGCCCCCTCTTCCGGGTTGTAGGTGGCGATCAGCAGGCAGCGGCAGGGGTGCGACAGGCTCAGCCCCTCCCGTTCGATGCGGTTTTCGCCGGAGCCCACCGCCGCCAGCAGCAGGTTGGTGATGCCGTCATCCAGCAGGTTGAGCTCGTCGACGTACAGCACGCCCCGGTGGGCCTCCGCCAGCAGCCCGGGCTGGAACACCGGCGCCCCGGCCGTCAGGGAGGCGGCCACGTCCACCGAACCGATCAGCCGGTCTTCGGTGACGCCCAGGGGCACCTGGATGAAGGGGGCTGGAATCACCCGGGTGGGCAGCAGGGCGCCTGGATCGGTGCCGCTGGCATCACCGCCCAGTTCGGTGATGCGGCGCCGGGTGGCCCCGTCCCACTCGTCGGGCCGGGAGGGATCGGCCTGCCGCAGCCCCGGACCATCGGCCAGATCGATGACATCGATCGGCGGCAGCAGGGCATGGAGCCCCCGGGCCAGCACCGACTTGCCGGTGCCGCGACCGCCGGCGATCACCACGCCGCCCAGGCCGGGGTCCACGGCCGCCAGCAGCAGGGCCAGCTTCAGGGTGCCGTGGCCGGTGATGGCGGCCAGCGGAAAGCTGCCGGTGGGCGCGGCACCGGCGGGCGCGGCAGGGGACCCGCTGACGACCATGGGGCAGTGGCTGGGTGGGTTGGCCAGTCTCGCCGACCGGGTGGCAGCGGGTGGCGGCCCTCTGACCCCGATACCCTGCCTGGGTGTCAGGCCCCGGTCGGCCGCCGATGACCCGCCGTCCCACCAACGTTCACGAGCGCTACCACGCCCACGTCTATTTCGGCGCCGCTGAAGCGGCGCAGGCCGGCGCCCTCTGTGGGGCCGCCGGAGCCCGTTTCGGCCTGCCGGTGGGCCGTCTCCACCTCGAGCCGGTGGGACCCCATCCGGTCGGCAGCTGCCAGATCAGCTTCAGCCAGGCGGACTTCGAGGCCCTGATCCCCTGGCTCGAGACCCACCGCGGCGGCCTCACGGTGCTGGTGCATGGCATCACCGGCCATGATCTGGCCGATCACACCGACCATGCCGCCTGGCTGGGGGAGCCCGTCCTCCTCAACCTGGCGGTCTTCGGCGGCTGAGCCGATGCCTCCCACCCCGGCTCCACCACCGTCTGGCCCCTCTGCGTCCAGCCTGGCCATCGCCATCGGGGCCAACCTCGGTGATCCCGTCGCCACCTTCACGGCCGTGCGGCCGCGGCTGGAGGCCGAGCTGCGGGCCTGGGCGGCGGCCCCCCTGCAGCTGAGCTGGTCGCCCCGGTTCCGCACCCAGCCGGTGGGGGGGCCGCCGGGACAGCCGCCGTACCTCAACGCGGTCCTGCTGGCGCGGCTCGCGTCTGCGCCGGTGCCGGCGGCGCCCTGGCCTGATCCCACCGGGCTGCTGGCGCGGCTTCTGCAGCTGGAGGCGGCGTTCGGCCGGGAGCGCCGCGAGCGCTGGGGACCCCGTCGTCTCGACCTCGACCTGCTCTGGTGCGGGGCCATGGCCTGCCCAGGCCCGGAGCTGGTGCTGCCCCACCCGCGCCTGGGGGAGCGGGCCTTCGTGCTGGCCCCGCTGGCGGCGATCGATCCGGACCTTCCCCTTCCCCTGGCGCCCGCCGGTCCCCCCCGCACGGCCTCCGCAGGCCTGGCGGCCCTGCCGCGGGCCGCCCTGGAGCCGCCCCCCCAGGTGCTGCCTGGAACGACGGGCTGGCCGGAAGGGCCCTGAACCGCGCCCACCGGCCCCCGCCCGTCACACTGGGGGCCCCAATGGCCCGCCCCATGGCTCCCCTGCCGCCCCCCGAGCCCAGCACCCATCTGGAGACCACCGCCGCCCTGCAGGCCCGCAAGGTGCGTTTCGAGCTCAACCGGGTGGTGCTGCCGATCGGCATCGAGGGCACCTACGGCGTGATCCGCCATCCGGGCGCCTCCCTGGCGGTGCCGGTGCTCGAGGACGGCCGGGTGGTGATCCTGCGCCAGTACCGCTTCGCCGTGGCCGGGCGGCTGCTGGAGTTCCCGGCCGGAACCCTGGAGGAGGGGGAGGAGCCCCTGGGCTCGATGCGGCGGGAGCTGGAGGAGGAGACCGGCTACAGCGCCAGCCGCTGGGACCCCCTTGGGGCCATGTACCCCTGCCCCGGCTACTCCGACGAGGTGATCCACCTCTTCCTGGCCCGCGATCTCACCCTGCTGCAGGACCGCCCCCCCGGCGATGACGACGAGGACATGGAGGTGCTGCTGCTCGAGCCGGCCCAGCTGGATGCGCTCCTGGCCAGCGGCGACGAGGCCCTGGACGGCAAAACGGTCACGGCCTGGTACCGCGCCCGTCAGCTGCTCGGACTCTGATGGCCCCGGAGCGCTGGCTGTTCTGGCATCGCCGCGACCTGCGCCTGGCCGACAACCTGGGCCTGGCGGCGGCCGCCGCCGCTACCCCGGCGGTCACCGGCCTCTACGTGCTGGATCCGGCGATCCTCTCGGACCCGCTCATGGCGCCGGCCCGGGCCTGGTTCCTCTGCGAGAGCCTGCGGGAGCTGGCGGCCCGCTGGCGGGCGGCCGGCAGCCGGCTGCTGATCCTTCAGGGCGAGCCGACCGCCCTGGTGCCCCTGGCGGCCCGGGCGGCAGGCGCCGCGGTGGTGGCCTGGAACCGGGAGGTGGAGCCCTACGGCCGCGAGCGCGACCGGAAGGTGGCGGCGGCGCTGCAGGGCCAGGGCACCCGGGTGCTGGTGGACTGGGACCAGCTGCTGGTGGCACCGGAGGTGATCCGCACCGGCGCCGGCGAGCCCTACCGGGTCTATGGCCCCTTCCTGCGCAACTGGCGCGGCCAGGTGGAGGGGCGGGCCGGGCTCGGTGCCGGATCGGCCGGCGGCCTGGAGCCGGTGGCGGCGCCAAGCGCTCTGCGGGATCTCGATCCCGGCGCCCTGCCGGCGGAGCGCGCTTCCTTGTGGGAGGCCCTGCCCAGGCTGGACACCGTGCCCAGCGCCGAGGAGCTGGGCTTTCTTTTCAGCGGCGCCGATCTCTGCCCCTGCCGCCCCGGGGAGGCGGCGGCCCTGGCCCAGCTGCAGGCCTTCGCCGACGGTGGCGTCAACGGCGGTCCCCTGGCGGCCTACGAGCCGGGTCGCAACCTGCCGGGGGAGGCCGGCACCTCCGGGCTGTCCGCCGCCTTGAGCGTCGGCACCCTCAGCCCCCGCCAGGCCTGGGCCGCCGCCCAGGAGGCCCGCGCCCTCGCCCGCAGCACCGAGGCCCTCACTTCCATTGGCGTCTGGGAGCAGGAGCTGGCCTGGCGCGAGTTCTACCAGCAGGCCCTGTTCCATTTCCCCGAGCTGGCCGACGGCCCCTACCGCCCCCAGTGGCGCCACTTCCCCTGGGAGAACGACCCCGAGCGGCTGCGGGCCTGGGAGGAGGGGCTCACCGGCCTGCCGATCATCGATGCCGCCATGCGCCAGCTGAACGAGAGCGGCTGGATGCACAACCGCTGCCGCATGGTCGTGGCGTCCTACCTCGTCAAGGACCTGATCATCGACTGGCGCCATGGCGAAAAGGCCTTCATGGTCCGCCTGGTGGACGGCGATCTGGCGGCCAACAACGGCGGCTGGCAGTGGAGCGCCAGCAGCGGCATGGATCCACGCCCCCTGCGCATCTTCAATCCCTCCACCCAGGCGGCGAAGTTCGATCCGGAGGCCACCTACATCCGCCGCTGGCTGCCGGAGCTGGCCCATGTGGCCACCGCCGACCTGATCAGCGGCGAGATTGCGCCGCTGGAACGGCGCGGCTACCCGGCGCCGATCGTCAGCCACAAGGTCCAGCAGGCCCGCTTCAAGGCCCTCCACGCCGCCCTGCCCCGGGGCTAGGCGGGGGCTGTCTCAGGCGACGACCGCTTCGGCCCCCACCAGGCTGCGCACGGCGGCGATGACGCTGTCCTGCTGCTCGGCAGTGAGTTCCGGGAAGATCGGCAGGCTGAGCACTTCGGCGCAGAGCCGTTCGGTGATCGGCAGGCTGCCGGGTCCGTAGCCGAGGGAGGCGTAGGCCGGTTGCCGGTGGATGGGGATCGGGTAGTAGATGATCGTCGTGACGCCCGCCTCCTGGAGCTGCTGCTTGAGCCAGTCGCGGCAGCAGGCCTCGGGCAGTCCGTAGCTGGCGCTGTCGGCGGCCGGGGTGCAGCGTCCCCCGCAGGCGCTGGTGGCGGCGGGGCAGCGGGGCACCCGCACCACGAACTGGTTCCAGCTGTGGCCCTCCGGTCCGGGCGCAGCCGGCACCAGGCCCGGCAGGCCCGCCAGTTCCCGCTGGTAGCGCTCGGCGATGGCTCGACGCCGCTCCACCCAGCCGGGCAGGTGGGGCAGCTTCACCATCAGGACGGCGGCCTGCATGGCATCGAGGCGGCTGTTGTAGCCCAGATCGGTGTGCAGGTAGCGGCGGGGCATGCCGTGCACGGCCAGCTCCCGGATCCGCTGGGCCAGCTCGGCGTCACCGCAGACCACCATGCCGCCGTCGCCCGCGGCGCCGAGGTTCTTGGTGGGGAAGAAGCTGAAGCAGCCGGCGTCGCCCCAGCCGCCCACCGGCCGGCCGGCCCAGCTGGCGCCGCTGGCCTGGGCGCAGTCCTCGATCACCCGCAGGCCGTGGGCGGAGGCGATGGATGTGATCCGCTCCATGTCCACCGGCCGGCCGAACAGGTGCACGGGCATCAGGGCCCTGGTGGCGGGGGTGATGGCGGCCTCGATCGCCTCCGGATCGATCAGGTAGGTGTCCGGGTCCACGTCCACGAACACCGGCGTGGCCCCCACGGCGCTGATTGCTTCGGCGGTGGCGAAGAAGCTGAAGGAGCTGGTGATCACCTCGTCGCCGGCGCCGATCCCCAGGGCGCGCAGCGCCAGGACCAGGGCATCGGTGCCGCTGTTGCAGCCGATGGCATGGGGCACGCCGCAGGCCTCGGCGAAGGCGGCCTCAAAGCCGTTGATCGTGCTCCCCCCGATGTACTGGCCACTGCGCAGGACGTCCAGGACGGCCTGGTCGAGGGCGTCTCCGAGCTGGTGCAGTTGCTCGCTGAGACTGAAGGGGGGCACATGCATGGCGGCAACATTAAGCCTGCGGATCCGACCGCCGCCGCCGCCACCCTGGAAGAGTCAGCCGCTGAACCAGGGGGGCTCGGCACCGGCCCGCCACTTGATGTTGCAGCCGATCGCCGGCCGCTGCGGTTCCGGCACCGGCCGCCCCTCCAGCAGGGCCGCCAGGGCCGCCCGCAGATCCCGCCCATCGCAGGGCTCACCGCCGGGACGGCTGCCATCCAGCTGGCCCCGGTAGGCGAGCCGGTGGGCCCGATCGAAGAGAAAGACGTCCGGGGTGCAGGCGGCCCGGAAGGCCTGGGCCACGCTCTGGTCGGGGTCCTGCAGGTAGGGGAAGGTCCAGCCCCGGGCCGCGGCCTGGGCCGCCATCCCCGCCGGCCCGTCCTGGGGATGGCTGGCGGTGCTGTTGCTGCAGAGGCCGATCAGGCCCGCCCGCCCCTCCAGGTCGCCCTGCAGCCGGGTGAGTTCCGCCTCCACATGCTTCACGAACGGGCAGTGGGGGCACAGGAACAGCACCAGCACGGGGCTGCCGAACGGCGCGGCGGCTTCGAGCGGGCCACCCGTGACGGGCCGCAGCGCGGCCCGCATGGCGTCCAGCGGCAGCGGCGTGCCGAGGGGCAGCATGGTGGAGCTCGTGAGAACCATGGCTGTGCTGCCGCCCTTGCTGCAGAGCGGATGGGGGAGAGCGGGCAAGGATCATCGCCGCCACCGAGCCATCCCCGCCGTGTCGCCACCGTGCCGTCTGCTGGTGCTGCCGCTTCTGGCGGCCGTGCTCACCGGCTGTGTGCCCGCTGATCAGCGTCCCAGCGGCCGGGTGTATCCCCTGCCGAGACACCAGCCCAACGACGGCCTCGCCGTGGTGAGCCGGCCCGGCGGCGAAGGCCTGCACATCTGGATCGAGACCGACACCGCGCGCCCCGGTGTCTGCCGGCCGCGCTGGCTTCCGGACGCCGCCCGGCTGCGCGGCGGCAACGGCCCCCAGCCCACCAGCTTCGGGCTGGCCCCGCGGGAGGAGTTCTTCCAGGCCCTGGACCGGGGCACGGTGCGTCTGGCCCTGCGCCGCCAGATGGAGGCGCTCTGCCGCCAGCGGGCCCCTGGCAGCACCTTCCTGTGGGAGCCGCCCCCGCGGACCGCGGCCGAGCACCGGCCGCCGGTCCTGCCCCTGCTGGAGGAACCCGATCTGCTCAGCGACCCGCGGGCGATCCGGCGGGCTGAAAAGCAGCTGCTGGGTCTGCCCCTCACCCCCGAGGACCTTGAGGAGCCCGGGGCAATGGACCACGGGGGCTGGTGACGGCCGTCGCCTCAGCGGCTGAGGCCAGGGCCGCGGCGCCCACGTACCCCTCCGGCAGCACGAGGGGCCAGACCTCCGGCTCCGGATCCCCCGGGGTCGGCGGCGGGCCGAACAGACCCATTCCCCTGGCCTTGAGGCCCGCCTCCAGCCGGCACCAGGCGGCCAGGAAAGCCTGCTCGCGCTGCTGCTGCGGCAGGGTGCCGATGGCGCTCCATTCCCCCGGCGGCAGACAGCGGCGGGCGATGCTCTCCCACTCCGGCACCGGCCGACCCTGCTCCACATCCACCCCCACCGGCCGACGGGGGTGAAAGCCCAGCAGGATCAGGTCCCCCGAATGGGAGACGTTGAAGCGGGGAGGCGGCTCCCCCCCGTCCGACGGCGGCAGCAGTTCCGGCTTGCCATGGGGACCTGCCCCCAGCACGAGGCCGGCGGGGTCGCACCCCAGCCAGCTCCCCAGAATCAACCGCAGGGCGCCGCGACCGAGCAGGAAGCGTTCGCCATCCCCCTCGCCCCGGAGCCGGTGCAGGCGTTGCCGTTCGCCTGCCTGCAGCAGATCCCCCAGGGGGGTGAGCAGGGCCCGGACGTCCGGATCTCGGCGATCGATCAGCAGCAGCAGGGGAGGCCCGTCGGACCCGGCGGGGGGCCAGGGCGGCGGAGCCAGGGCAGGGGCCGTCCGGGGCGGCCAGCGCTGAGGCCGGAGCAGCCAGGGCCCCCCCGCGGGTGGGGGAGAATCTCCGGACTGCATTCCTTCGCCCTCCGGCGCCCTGTTCCCCATGCTCCTTGATCTGCGCGGCAAGAAGGCTCTCGTCACCGGCATCGCCAACAACCGCTCGATCGCCTGGGGCATCGCCCAGCAGCTGGCGGCGGCGGGTTGCGAACTGGGCATCACCTACCTCCCGGACGACCGGGGTCGCTTCGAGGGCAAGGTGCGCGAACTCACCGCCCCCCTGAACCCCACCCTGTTCGAGCCCCTCGACGTGCAGAACCCTGCCCAGATCGAGGCCCTGTTCCAGCGCATCGCCGAGCAGTGGGGAACGCTGGATGTGCTGATCCACTGCCTGGCCTTCGCCGGCAAGGACGAGCTGGTGGGAGATTTCAGCGCCATCAGTCCAGAGGGCTTCGCCCGGGCGCTGGAGGTGAGCGCCTATTCCCTGGCGCCCCTCTGCCGCCACGCCAAGCCCCTGTTCAGCCCGGGGGCCAGCGTGATCACCCTGAGCTACCTGGGGGCCGAGCGGGCGATCCCCAACTACAACGTCATGGGGGTGGCCAAGGCGGCCCTGGAGGCCTCGGTCCGCTACCTGGCGGCGGAGCTGGGCCCCGAGCAGCAGGTGCGGGTGAACGCCATCAGCGCCGGCCCGATCCGCACCCTGGCCAGCTCGGCCATCGGCGGCATCCTTGACATGATCCACAACGTCGAGGAGAAGGCCCCCCTGCGCCGCACCGTCACCCAGGACGAGGTGGGCGCCACCGCCGCCTTCCTGGCCAGCCCCCTGGCCAGCGGTATCACCGGCCAGGTGATCTACGTGGATGCCGGGTACTGCATCACGGGGATGTGAGCCAGCCCTGTCTTCTGTCGGCCAGAGGGTGCTCGGCACTGGAGAGTCCTTGAGCGACCCCACGCAGCGAACGATTGTCGATAAGGGAGTTGCGGGGCTTGGCAATCGCCTTCAGGCCCTGGGCCATTGCTGTGATCTCTCCAGACGATTCAACGCTTTTCTGTGTGTTGACTGGACCCATAACTCATGATCCGCGAATCGGAGCCATGGCCGACCTCATCGCCGTCATCTCGAAGGTGAATGAGGAAAAGTTTTCGCCCCAGGCTCCCTGTGTCCGGATCGATCAGGCCGTGAGTTCGGCTTTTCTGGCGCAGGCCTCTGAGTTCAGGCCCGCCGGCCCCCAGACGGTTCTGGGCTATGTCGGCACGTTCTGGGATCGCACGGACATCGATCTGCAGCGCATGATCGCCCTGGAGCGGCCCCACTGCCGGCTTCTGCTGGTGGGTCCCGAACTCAACCGGCGCCTGTCGGACTCCGGCCTGCTCGGCCTCGGCAATGTGGAGTGGCTGGGGAGTCTGCCCAACGATCAGGTGCCGGCCCAGTTGAAGCGGATGAATCTCTGCCCGATTCCCCATCTCGATACGCCCTTCTCGCGGTTGATGGGTCCGCTGAAACCCCTTTCAATACATCGCCAGTGGCATGCCGGTGGTCTCCTCCGCCGTGGAGGGACTGGAGCTGGCCGGTGCCCTGATCCGGATCGAAAAGGATCCCGACCGCTTCCTGCAGGCCATCGATGAGGAGCTGGCTTCCGACGGCCCGGAGAAGTTCCTTGCGCGGGTGGCCTTCGCCCGGGCCCAGACCTGGGAAAGCCGGGTGGAACGGATCCTGGCGGCCCTGCCCACTCAGCCCTGAGGCATCGGCATCAGGGCCCCCATCCACTCGATGCTGGTGGTGTGCAGGTTGTAGTAAGCCGCCTCCACCTGCAGCCGGCCCGAGCGCAGCCTGTCGGTGAGCATCACGCTGGAATCGACGAGGTTGCGGGCGGCGTTGAGGGTGTGACGGCGGCAGGCCTCCTCCAGGTTGTGTTCTCCGCCGAGGCTGAACAGCTCCATGCGCAGCTGGCCCACCACCTGGGCCAGGCTCGGGGTCAGGTTGAGTTCCCGGTCGAAGGCGGCCGCCACCGCCCCGCAGGCGGCGTGGCCGAGCACCACGATCACCGGCACCTCCAGATGGCTCACGGCGTATTCGAGCGAGGCGATCGCGGCCACGGTGCTCATCGTGCCGGCGTTGCGCACCACGAACAGATCGCCGAAGCCCGTGTCGAACAGCAGCTCCACCGGCACCCGCGAGTCGGCGCAGCCCAGGACCGCCGCCACGGGAGTCTGGCCCGCTTCCACCTCCAGCATCCGCAGGCGATCGCTGTGGGGGTGGAGCACATGGCCGTCGAGAAAGCGCTGGTGCCCGGCGCGCAGCTGATCGAGGACGGCACCCGGACGTTCATGCATGGCACTCACCCCACCACCCCTGGCGGCCCGCCGCCGTAGCGCTGCACACCATGGGCACCCCGATCGCCATGGGCGCATCGGACCGCCGGAACACGGCCCCGGGGGCTTTGGCATGATTCAGGTCCGGCCCGTCGCCTTCGCTCGCGTGTCCATCAGCCCTCCACGCACCGGCCCCCAGCGCACCGGCGAAGTCCATCGCGTCACCGGTGAAACCGACGTGCACGTGGCCCTCGATCTCGACGGCACCGGCCGCTGCCAGGTGGCCACCGGCGTCCCGTTCCTCGACCACATGCTTCACCAGATCGCCAGCCACGGCCTGCTGGATCTGGAGATCACCGCCCGGGGCGACACCCACATCGACGACCACCACACCAATGAGGACGTGGGCATCGCCCTGGGCCAGGCCCTCGCCCAGGCCCTGGCCGACCGCCGGGGCATCCGCCGCTTCGGCCACTTCCTCGCCCCCCTCGATGAGGCCCTGGTGCAGGTGGCACTCGACTGCTCCGGCCGGCCCCACCTCAGCTACGACCTGGCCATCCCCGCCCAGCGCATCGGCACCTACGACACTGAACTGGTGCGGGAATTCTTCGTGGCGGTGGCCAACAACGCCGGCCTCACCCTCCACATCCGCCAGCTGGCGGGGGTGAATTCCCATCACATCGTCGAGGCCGGATTCAAGGCGTTCGCCCGCGCCCTCGACCAGGCGGTGGAGATCGATCCCCGCCGCGGTGGGGCCGTGCCCAGCAGCAAGGGGGTGCTGGAGCGTGCCGGCCACGCCGGTGCCTGACCGGTGCGTGGCGACTAGCATCAGGTGATCTGCGTACGCGCCATGCGTCCTCTCCTTCTGCTGGTGGCCGGTTTCACGGCCGCCCTTGCCGTGGCTGCCCCCGCCCGTGCCGCCGACTGCCTGCCGAGCCAGGTCCAGGCGGCCCCCTGTGTCGTGTCCCAGCCCCCCTGCCCGGTGGTGGAGCTGCCCTGCGAGGCCTGAGGGCGGGACGGCCGCCCACGCCTTCACACTCCGTTACGTGATAATCGGGACAGCGCACTGCGCTGTTCTTCCCGTGGGCTGATTCGATGACCGTTGCCTTCCCCGCCGCTGCGGCCTCGCCTGCCTACGACCGCGCCGACTGGGCCAGCTCCTTCTGCAACGTCAGCGTCGAGCTCAGCGACGAGCCCCTCGTCGCCGCCCGTGGCGCCATCCCGGCCGAGCTGAGGGGCACCCTCTACCGCAACGGCCCCGGCCGGCTTGAGCGCGGTGGCCACTGGGTCCATCACCCCTTCGATGGCGACGGGATGATCACGGCCCTGCGCTTCTCCGAGGGTGGCGCCCGGCTCAGCAACCGCTTCGTGCGCACCGAGGGCTGGCTCGCCGAGGAAAAGGCCGGCACGGTGCTCTACCGGGGCGTGTTCGGCACCCCCAAGCCCGGCGGCCCGCTGGCCAACGCCTTCGATCTGCGGCTTAAGAACATCGCCAACACCCATGTGGTGCGACTCGGCGACCAGCTGCTCGCCCTCTGGGAGGCCAGCTCCCCCCATGCCCTCGATCCCCTCAGCCTCGAGACCCGCGGCCTGACCCTGCTGGACGGGGTGCTCAAGCCGGGTGAGGCCTTCAGTGCCCACCCCCGCTTCGATCCCGGCCACCACGGCGCTCCCCGGATGGTCACCTTCGGTGTCAAGGCCGGCCCCCGCAGCACGGTGCGCCTGATGGAGTTCGCCGCCGACGGCCCCGGGGCCGGCACCCTGCTGGCCGACTCCAGCCACAGCTTCGGTGGCTTCGCCTTCCTGCACGATTTCGCCATCACCCCCAACTGGGCGGTGTTCCTGCAGAACGCCATCGACTTCAACCCCCTCCCCTACGTGCTCGGCCGCAAAGGGGCCGCACAATGCCTGAAGTCCCGGGCCGGTGCCCGCGGCCAGTTCTGGCTGATTCCGCGCCAGGACGGCGCCTTCGCCGGCCAGGAGCCGCGGGTGCTGGAGGCTCCGGAAGGCTTCGTGTTCCACCACCTCAACGCCTGGGAGGACGGCGATGCGGTGGTGGTCGACAGCATCTTCTACGCCGATTTCCCCTCCATCGGCCCTGACCAGGACTACAAGGAGGTCGATTTCGACCGCATCCCCGAGGGCCTGCTGGAGCGCTGCCGTCTCGACCTGGCCAGCGGCACGGTCACGGCCACGCGGCTGAGTGAGCGCACCTGTGAATTCGCCATGGTGGCGCCGGCCCGGGTGGGGCTCGAGAGCCGCTACGGCTGGATGGCGGTGGCCGAACGGGAGCGCGGCAATGACCCCCTGCAGGCCCTGATGAAGCTCGATCTCGCCAGCGGCGAGTCCCGGGTCTGGAGTGCGGCGCCCCGCGGTTTCGTCAGTGAACCGATCATGGTGCCCCGTCCCGGCGCCACGGCCGAGGACGACGGCTGGGTGCTCGGCCTGGTCTGGAACGGTGCCCGCAGCGCCAGCGATCTGGTCGTCCTCGATGCCGCCTCGATGGGCGAGGTGGCCGTGCTGGAGCTTCCCCTGGCCATCCCCCATGGCCTGCATGGCAGCTGGGTGGCTGCCTGAGGTTGCGCCAATCTGCCGGCGGCTGAAGGATCAGCGCCGCAGCAGCCCTCGGACCCGGCGCGCCACCTTCCGGGTCAGGTTGAGCAGGGGCCAGAGCAGGGAGAGGGGAAAGGGCTGGCGAACCAGCGGGGTTTCGGCCTTCCGGTAATCCTTGTAGAGCCGACGATGGGCGTTCGGGTCTGCCGAGCCATCGAAGACGCTGTACTGCAGACCGATCTCCTCGCTGCCGACCAGGCGCCGGTGGGGATGGGCCGCCAGGATCCGGTGGATGCTCTGGGTGTAGACGACCGGGCCGGTGGTGCAGATCACCGCCTCCCAGGGATTGGTGAAGGCGAAGGGATTGAAGCGATCGATGTTGCTGAGTACCGCAGCGATCACGGCGGCCAGATACGGATGGCCCGGAGAGGCGATGACGTGCCACTGCTGGAATTCGCCGCCCGGGATTCCGGCCAGTCGCCGGTGGGTGCCCCAGCCGGCATGGGGACTGCCGGCCCCATGGTCCCACTGGCTCAGCAGGAAGGCATCATCGTCGCGCAGCCCCTCGGAGAGCGGCCGGGTGACGCCGACCTTGACGTCCAGATAGACACCGCCGAAGTGGTAGATGCACAGATAGCGGAACAGATCGGCCCGGGCGGCACCGTAGGCAGGATCGATTCGCTGATAGCGGGCCAGGATCGCCTCGCCGTAGGTGTCGCCGATGAAGCGCTCACGATCGTGATCGTCGTAGAAGCGATAGCTGAAGTCCGGGTTGAGGGCTTCGATCGCGCGGCAGTTCTGTTCCAGCACGGCCGGCATCCGGCTCCTGGTGCTGAAGGTCTGGTGGATGATCCTGGGGATGCCGCGGCTGGCCGGAGGATGGGAGGCCAGGGACGCCCCTGAAAGCAGCCACGCGCTGGCTCGGTTCACCCCGCTCCGCCCCTGCATCGTCTCCCCCATCGTCCAGCCGTGACAGGACCGCGCCGGCCTCAGCCGCGCGAGAAACGGGTGAAGGTGGCGGGGGAGAAGAGATGACCTTCGGAAAGGGCGATGGCGACCACGGCATCGGCGTCGGCGGCTGCATCCACACGGGCCTTGAGGGCCGGATCGGCGGCCACCTTGGCGAGGAAAGCGTTGAGCTGGGATTTGGACATGGGACCATCGACTACTGACTCTCTCTGTCCTACTCCATTCCGGAGCGCGGCCCGGAGCCTGATCTCTCGTTCCGTTCCTGCCATGGCCTGGTTCATCAAGACCGAGACCTTCCGGCTCCCCCATGATGCGGTGATTGCTCACCTGCAGGAGCACCGCCTCTGGGTAGAGCGGCTGCGCTTGGAGGGCTGCAGGATCAGCAGCGGGTATCTGGTGGACGACCAGGGGCGGCCCGGCGGCGGCGGCCTGCTGCTGCTCGAGGCCCCCGACCATGCAGCCGCCCTCGCCCTGGTGCTGCAGGATCCGATGGTGATCGCCGGTTGCGCCCACTGGCAGCTGCAGGGATGGCGGCCGGCGGTGGGGGACTTGGAGGTGCGCTGACAAGCGCACTAGCGATCCATGCTGGAACGGTCCAGCCCAAGAGCCTGAGCAAGTGCTTCTCTTGATTGCATGTTGATTGACTCCGCTGTTTTTGTCGCCAGCGAACCATCCTTCATAGCTGCGATCGGATCCGCAAGTCTGGAGATCACGCCCTCGGCAAACTCTTCCTTTGAATTTGCGATCAGAATTCCTTGGCCATGATAAGCATCAAGACCGCTGGAGCCGCATGTTGTTGAAACGACGGAGCGTCCGAATGACAAAGCTTCAACCGTCTTGATCTTCAAGCCAGTTCCCAGGCGTATGGGATTGATAGCGAAGAGGATCTGTGAATAGAATTGGGACAGTGATGGAACATTCCCAACGGGCTTCACGCTTGCACTTTCAGGGATTTCATTGCCGGCAGAACCTGCAATCAAGAAAACAGCATTGGGTTGCTTGGCTCTGATGAGCGGCCAGACGTCGCGCAAAAACCAATGCAGACTTTCCAGATTGGCCGAGCTGTCGGAGGCAATGTAGCCAAAGGTGCTGATGGCGTCTGGAAGAAAATCCAATGGGCGGATGTCTGTGAAATGTCCCACGGTGAAGACGGACCGCTTGCCATGGGTAAGCCTGGCAAAGAATTCGGATTCTTCGTGTTGAATTCCCAGAATATGGTTGGCTCTGAGGAGGCCTCTGCGTTCGTCTGCTTTGTAAATGGAGTACCACCAGGACTTTGATTCTTCATTGCTTGCGATATCGTTTCTGCAGGTGAAGATGTCGTGGCAATCGAGAATCTTTAATGTTCTCGCCGGAAAAGCGTCCAAAAAGCCAGATGCGAACACATAGGCGGCAACAACTCGCGTGTAGTTCTGTTGCTTCTGAAGCCTCTTGGCCTGTTTCGTCCAGTCGGGATGAAACCACCCATCCAGACGGTGAATTCCTTGGCTGTGTCTTTCCCGGCCTCTGCGAGTAAGTCGTAGTAGAAGGTGTCTGGCTTTGCTGAGAGTCACACTCCATCTGTTGGCCGTTCGTTCATTCCAAAGAAAGTCCTGGGCCCATTGGTCAACAAACGTGTGAGTTACCTCCCTTGCCTCGGGAGAAAGTCGTGCCCAGGTTGTTTCATCTGGAATCTGAGCCCAGGCAAAATGCACCTCCAGCCCCATGCGCCTGAATTCTTGCAGAAGGGTTTGTAATCTTGTTCTGTTTCCGCTATGCGGTGGTCCGCACCCAATCGGAGAGATTACAAGCACACGACGATCAGAGTTGGAGCCAGGCTCAGCTGGGCTGATGCGCCTTCTGATCAATGGAGGAGTCATTGAACGATGAGTCCCGCGAATGACATTTTAGTGGCCACTGGAGGTGCATGGAGCTGTCGACTAAATCGATTGTGATCATATGTCTCTAGCATGGGTGGAAAAATCGTTCAAGCTTTAATCTGAGGATGTCTATGGGGACAATGATGTCCGCACGCTTAATGGGTACCCAAGTGGATAGCGGCCCAGGCTCTCTACCCATGACTCGAGCGTAATTCAGTTGGCATACTTTTGCAAGACCACTGAAATAGGGAGGAGAGTAGTTTCGAGGAGTCAGCTCCAAAAGGGTTGTGCCGGGCGCGCTGAATACCGCATTGGCGAGGCTGGCACCGTGAATACCTAGCAGGAGATTTGCGGAGGAAGCAAGGCGAACCTGATCAGAAAAGGAAAGGGAGCCACAATCGATGCATTGAATTCCATAGCTCTCTAGAACAGAATAAACCTCCTCCGCGTTCACTATTCTTCTCGTGGCAGGGAAGTGACGATCAAAAAAGATCGGCGATGAAGGAGTCGTCTGTGGTTTTCGAAGCTGACGCAGGAAGTCAATGGCCCATGGAGTGTAGGTGCGATTTGCACAGGGTATGGTGGTCAACACAAGTTCTTCGGCCAAGTAGTTCTTGCCTGGGCTGATCCCGATGATTTTCTGGGGGGGGATGCCTAGGAGAGATAGTGACTCGGATTGAAATGGCTTGATCGGACCTTTGACGAGAACATTGTCGATCTCATCCATGCGGATGCATTCGCCAGCGATTCTCAGAATTGGAAGGTACTGAAATAGCCAGTGATAGTAATTGTCGCTCCACGGCCCAGTGAGGCACAGAGAGCGTCCATTGATGATGACGGACTCACCATGAATGTCATCACGAAGCTGGGCCTCATTGTGATAATCAATCTCTGTGGACTCAATGGTATGACCATCTGAGCGCTCACGCCATCTCCCACAAAGGTAGTGCCCGTGATGAAGAATGGAATCTCCGCTATTGACGAGCACTCCGTCCTGGATGATTATCTGACCCTGAATGGATTCAGCATCGGCGTGGAGAACGCGATCTTTAGGTCCGATGCCTGCTGCAGGGCCACGGTTCGTAGCTTGGAGTCGTACAGCGTTGAAGATCACCTGTTCGCAGGGCGGGTCACTAGAGTTGAGCTTCTTTTTTCGGCGTACCAATTCTCCAAGGTACGCGTATGCATGCATCGTGTAGATAGTCAGGAGAAACTTATATCCATGGGACTGTTCCTGGCTGGCTCTCCAGAGCGATGCCCAGAGCCGACGAAGGATGGCCCGGGGTAGACGGACAAGGTTGGCAAGGGTTGACATCATGGCCGTTGCAACGCTGATTCGGCTACCTGACTGCTTAAGCTGCTTTTCGACAAGGTTTACGGGGTTGGCGATACCCTCGTTTGCCGGGCTTATCCAGTGGAATTTATCATGAAATGTTCGGTTCGGGCGTTCTGTGCATCCCTTCTGCTGATGACTGCCAGTGTGTTGCTTTCTCTGCAGTTACTCTGAAGGCTTCGCCTGGCAATGCGGCGAGCCCGCTCGCGGAATGTTGTCTTTGGTGCCGAAGAAAGATATCCGCGCCCAACACTCTTCCGAAAATCTCATTGTCAATCCTTGGACGTCAGGTTAGGATCGCAATGAATGGCGATTCTGGCGGGCATTGGTAAGTATGATTCAATCGGCTCAATCGGCCAGGAATCAGCAGCCTGCGCTCCAATCAGGACAGGGGTATTCGCCGCGAGGTGACGGCAGCAATTCGACATCTCCGCTTCGCCGTGTTTTTGTGGTCGGTCTGGTGGGCCCATCTCGGCTTGCATGCTTTGAGGCCTTGCGTGGGTTTTGTGATGTCACCGTCATCTCCCCTGCCCTGACGCTGGCCGGCTGGATCCCGTTCGCGCTGCCATGGCGCAGGGGCCGATGCGAGCTGCCGCGCGGTGCCTTTTCCCACCGTCGCTGGCTCGTCTGACTTTTGGCTCCTTTGGTGGGCCATCGTCTTGAAAAGTTCTACGGCCGTGGTGACGTCGTCATCATCGCCAATCCATCTTTCTGGCCATTTGCTATCCACTACCGACGGCTAGCTCCTGTTGTTGCGTATCATGTCTTTGATAACTATGCCGCCTATCCCTTTATTCGATTGGACCAGGAGGTGTTTGTCGCGAAGCATGTCGATCTTGTGTTCGCCGTTTCCCGAGGAATTGTCGATGCTCTGCAGCGACGATGCGGATTTCAGCTCCCCTCTGTCCATGTCATTCCCAACGGCTTTCCTGGCTCGTGGCTTCCACCGTCCATCCCCTCAGAAAGGCAGAGGTTGCCTGACCGGTTATCGGAAGACTTTCGGCCATTGATTGGCGTCATTGGGGTCATCAGTTCACGCGTCGATCTACTGCCAATCCTGGCAGCCCATGATGCCCTTCCAGCCTTGCGCTGGCTCTTCATCGGGCCCGTCTACAGGGAAGTTCCCGGTCTTGCTGAATTGCAGAGCAGCCCACGCTGCCGCTTTCTTGGCGCCCTGCCCTACGAGACGCTTCAGCCCTATTTCGCCACCCTCGACGCGGCCTTGCTGCCCCTCACAGACGATGACATCAACCCCTGCAGCAGCCCCGTCCGCTTCTTCTCCCAGCTACCCACCGGTCAGCCGATTCTCTACACCGGCACCTGCGCCCAGATCGCTGAAACTCCCTCTCTGGCTTATCACTGCGCCGATGGCCAGGCGCTTACAGCCACCCTCAAGAACCTGGCCGCCACCGGCTTCGATGACGGCCGCGCGGAAGAGCGCCATCGCTTCGCCATGGGATGCACCTGGGATCAACGGGCTGCGGCGATCGCCCAGGCCCTGGAGGCGGTGCTGGAGGCCCGCTCCCGCACCCCCGCAGCCCGCTAAGGATCTGTCGGTGTTGCTCCAGTCCTGCCCAGCAGCTCCCTCAGTCCCGGCGCCAGCCGAGTGAAGGCACGCCCCCGGTGACCGAGTTGGCCCTTGAGGCCCTTGTCCATCTCCGCGTAGCTGAGGCCCGCCTCCGGCACGAGGAACACCGGGTCGTAGCCGAAGCCGCCGCTGCCCCGCGTGGCCTCCAGGATCTCTCCGTCGCAGCGGCCCTCCACCTCCAGGCGGATCGCCCCGCTCGGGTCGGCCACGGCCAGGGCGGCCACGAAGGCCGCCCGCCGGTCCGGCCCCAGGCCCTGAGCGCAGCGCGCCTGGTCCGCATCCCCCAGCTCCCGCAGCAGGCGGGCGATCCGGGCGGGGTCGCTGTCGGCGTAGCGGGCCGAATGGACCCCGGGGGCGCCGCCCAGGGCCGCCACCGCCAGGCCCGAGTCGTCGGCCAGGGCCCACTGGCCGGTCGCCCGGGCCACCGCCTCGGCCTTCAGCCGGGCATTGGCGGCGAACGTGGTGCCCGTTTCCTCCACCTCCAGGCCCTCCGGCTGGGGCCGCACCTCCAGGGGCAGGGAGGCCAGCAGGTGGGAGAACTCCCGGATCTTGCCGGCGTTGCCGCTGGCGATCACCAGCACGGTGGGCGCCACCCCGGGCTCCGATGGGGCGGCCATCAGATGCTCTCCGCCAGCTGGCGGGCCCAGGCCAGCACCGCCTGCACCCGGTCGGCGTCGGGGGCTTCGCAGTAGAGCCGCAGCAGGGGCTCGGTGCCGGAGAAGCGCAGCATCAGCCAGTGGCTGGGGCCCATCCGCAGCTTGACGCCATCGGTGCGGTTCACCTCCAGCACCGTCGCTCCGGCCACCTGCTGCGGCGGATCCTGGGCCAGCAGGGCCTCCAGCCGGCGGCGGCTGGCCATGTCCGGCAGGCGCAGGTCGAGGCGGTCGTAGACGCTGGCGCCACCGCAGCGCTCCTGCAGGGCCGCCAGCCGGGCCCCGAGGGGCAGTCCCCCTTCCACCAGGGCCTCGATCAGCAGCAGGGCTGCGAACAGGGCATCCCGCTCCGGCAGATGGATGCCGAAGCCCACCCCGCCCGATTCCTCTCCCCCCACCAGCACCTCGCTGCTGAGCATCTCGGCGGCGATGTACTTGAACCCCACCGGCATCTCGATCACCTCCCGGCCCAGGTCGGCTGCCACCAGGGCCATCAAGTCGGAGCCGCTCACGGTCTTGACGACACGGCCCCCCAGCCCGCGGGCCCGGGCCAGGTGGTCGATCAGCAGGGGCATCAGCAGCTGGGTGCTGCAGAAGCGGCCCTGCTCGTCCACCGCGGCGATGCGGTCACCGTCGCCATCGAAGACGATGCCCACCGCCGGCCGGCCGGACGCCGTGGCCTGGCGCACCTCGGCGATCAGCTGCTCCAGGTAGGGGGCCAGGGGTTCGGGCGGGTGGCCGCCGAAGAGGGGATCCCGCTCCCCCCGGATCTCCCGGATCACGCCCGCGGCCCCCCCCGCCTCCCCCAGCAGGGCCGGCAGTCCGCCGGCGGCCGAGCCGTGCATCGGGTCCACGATCACCTGCAGGCCGGCGGCGGCCAGGCCCTCCACCAGGGCCGCGGCGTCGACCTTGGCGCCGAGACCCGCCAGGTAGGTGCCCATGGCATCGAAACGTTCGGTGTCGCCGGGGATCGGCACCGTCAGGCCCCCGGCCGCCAGGCGCCGCTCCACCCGGGCGGTGAAGTCCCCCTCCACCGAGCCGCCGAAGGGTCCCTTGATCTTGAGGCCCAGCCATTCCGGCGGGTTGTGGCTGGCTGTGATGACGAGCGCGCCCAGGGCCCTGCGCTCCACCACCGCCCAGCTGCAGGCCGGGGTGGGCACGGGGGTGGCCGCCAGCAGGGGCACCAGATCGGCCCCCCTCACGGCGGCGGCGATGGCCTCGGCCAGCTCCGGGGCCAGGAAGCGCCGGTCGTAGCCGATCACCACCTCCCGGCTGGCGAGGCCCTCCGGGGCGCTGGCGGCCAGTTCCCGGGCGGCGGCGGCGGCCACCGGCAGCAGCCGCTCCATGGTGATGTCCACCCCGAGGATGCCCCGCCAGCCATCGGTGCCGAAGAGGATCGGTCCGGCCTCGAGGGGCAGGGGGGCGGAGGCCATGGGCGGCGCGGAGGCGATGGAGGGGCAGGCCGGTCGTAGCAGGCCGGCCGCTCCGGATGGCTGCGGCGGGTGCCGGCCTGATGGCAGGCCACCGGTCCCCCTAGCCTGCATCCCATGCCCCAGAACCCGGACGCCGCCTCCCCCGGATCCCCCGTCCTCACCGACCGCCTGCTGCGCAGCTGGGTGCGCTGCCGGCGGCGGGCCTGGCTCGATCGCCACGGTGCGCCCCAGGAGCGGCAGTGGAGTGCCCACCGCGCCCTGGCCCTCGATGACCAGCTGCGCAGCTTCCAGAGCCTGCTGCCCCAGCGCCCCGGCCACGGGGAGGCCGCCTGCCGCGACGGGGCGCCCGGTGTGGTGGGGCTCAGGCTCGCGGGAACGGGCCCCCGGGGCCTGCGCCTGGAGGCCCACCCGAGCCTGCTGGAGCGGGTCGAGGAGCCCAGCCGCTGGGGCGCCCACAGCTACCGGCCGGTGCTGGCCCGCCAGGGCCGGCGCCTCACCCGGGAGCACCGCCTGCAGCTGGCCCTGTGGGGGCGGCTGCTGGAGGAGCACCAGCGGGCCCCCGTGCCCCATGGGCTGGTGGTGGCCGGCGCCGACCGGGGGCTGGAGCGGGAACGGCTCGCCCTCGGCTCTTCCCTGCAGCGCCAGCTCGACGAGAGCCTGGAGCGCCTGGCCCTCGACCTGGCCCGCAGCGAGCCGCCGCCCCTGGTCAGCGACCGCAAGAAATGCACCCTCTGCAGCTGGCGCGGCGCCTGCGATCGGGTCGCGGCCGCTGAGGGGCACCTCAGCGAGGTGAGCGGCATCGGCGGCAAGCGCCGCGAGCTGCTGCTGGAGCTGGGCATCACCAGCCTCGACCAGCTGGCGGCGGCCGATCCGGACCGGCTGGCCGAGGACCTGGCCGTCCACAGCGAGCAGCACCGCGAGGTGGCCCCCAAGCTGGTGGCCCAGGCCAGGGTGCAGCAGCAGGGCACCCCCCGACGCAGCGGCGATGGGGCCGGCCCTGCCCTGCCGGAGCTCGCGGCGGCGCCCGGGGTGCTGCTCTACGACATCGAATCCGACCCCGATGCCCGCGACGACTTCCTCCATGGCCTGGTGCGGCTGGAGCGCGGCGCGGACGGCCTCTGGCCCGGCGCGCCTGGGCCGGGGGAGGACCTGGGGAGCTACCAGCCCCTGCTCGCCCTGCAGGAGCACGGCGAGGCCCTGCTCTGGCGGCGCCTGAGCACGCTGCTGGCCCGCTATCCCGACTGGCCCGTGCTGCACTACGGCGAGACCGAGTCGGTCGCCCTGCTGCGGCTGGCCGAGCGCCAGGGGGCCAGCGAGCGGGAGCGGGAACGGCTGCGGGCCCGGCTGGTGGACGTGCACCAGCGGCTGCGGCGCCACTGGCTGCTGCCGGTCAACAGCTACGGGCTCAAGGCCGTCGCCGGCTGGCGGGGCTTCACCTGGAGCCAGAAGGGGGTTGACGGCGCCCGTTGCCTGCTGTGGTGGCGCCAGTGGCGGAAGGGCTCCGGCGGCCCGCGGCGTCCGAGCCGGCGGGCCCTGGGCCGCAAGCTGCAGCGGATCTTCCGCTACAACCAGGACGACAGCCTGGCCACCTGGGCGGTGGTCCGCTGGCTGCTCGATCAGGACGCGGCCTTGCCCCCCGGCCCCAGCGGCGGCGGCTGAAACGCCTCCGGCAGCGACAGGCACAGGGGCACGCCCGGGGCCGCCCCGGCCAGCAGCTGGCTCTCCGGCAGCCAGGCCTTGCGCACCAGGGCCAGGCCGATCCAGCCCCCGTCACCGGGCAGTTCCAGGCTGGAGGTGATCACCCCGGCGCGGCCCCCGGCCCCGTCCTGCAGGGGTGTGCTGACTGCGACGGCCCCGTCGGGGACAGCCGTGGCCCACCAGCGGCGCAGCTGCTGCTTCACCCCGTCGTAGGTGGCCAGCTTGGCCAGGGTCTCCTGGCCCACGTAGCAGCCCTTGCTCAGGCTCACCCGCCCCGCCAGCCCCAGCTCGAAGGGGTTGATCTCCTCGTTGATCTCCCCCGGCGCCGCCGGCAGGCCCTGCTGGAGCCGCCAGCGTTCCGCCTCCAGCGGCTCCAGGGGGCGCCGGGCGGCCAGTGCCGGGGGCAAGGGGGCGTCGGCCGGAAGCAGCAGGGCCTCCCCCAGCCGCCAGCCCGGCGAGCCCTCGAGCGGCGCCCAGGTGCCGGCCGGCAGGGCCTCCGGCTCCGGTGCCCCCAGCGGCTGGTGCAGGACGGCTGCCGTCACCGGACCCAGCCGCACCTTGTCGGCGGGGAACAGCACCCGGTCGAGGGCGGTGCGCACGGCCCCGGGATCTCCGTCGACGATCACCAGCCAGGCCCCGGCGTCATCCACCAGCACCTCCGCCACCGCCCGCAGCCGGGCCGTGGGGCTGATGCAGCAGGTGCCGAGCCACTGGCCAGGGCGGGCCCCTTCGAGGGCCTGGCTGGTCTGGCCGTGCAGCACCCGCAGGGTGTCGGGACCGTCGAGCCGCAGCAGGCCCACCGGCCGCGACCAGCGGCTCCCCTCCGGCGGCGTCCACTGCCAGGGATCGGCCGCAGCCGGTGTCGGGTCGGGGGAGGGGGCCATGGCAGAGTGCGTCGCGGGGTTCAGCCTGTCGCGGGGCTCAGCCTGCCGCGCCGTCCAGCCCAGCGGCCGTGGCGGCCACCTCCTCGAGCAGGAACAGGCTGCGAAGGTCGAGGCCCGCTTCCTCCATCGCCTCGGCACCCCCCTCCTGGCGATCGACGATCGCCACCACCCGCTCCACGGCGTAGCCCGCCTCCTGCAGCTGGGCCACGGCCTTGAGGGCCGAGCCGCCGGTGGTGACCACGTCCTCCAGGACCGTGATCTGGCTCCCGGCCGGCGGCAGGGGGCCTTCGAGCCAGGCGCCGGTGCCATGGCCCTTGGCCTCCTTGCGCACGATCAGCGCATCGAGGTCGCGGCCGGCCAGGGCGGCCTGCAGGGCCACCGCGCTCACCAGCGGATCGGCCCCCAGGGTCAGCCCCGCCACCGCGGCGGCTTCGTCTTCCACCAGCTCCAGCATCAGGCGGCCCAGCAGGGCCAGGCCGATGCCGCTCAGGCTCACCGGCTTGCAGTTGACGTAGTGCGGGCTGCGGCGCCCCGAGGCCAGGGTGAAGTCACCCAGCCGGTAGGCCCGCTCCGCCAGCAGGGCGAGCAGGGCGGAACGCTGTTGGCTGGGGCTGGAGGGCAGGGAGACCATGGACGTTGGGGAAGCGGCGTTGGGGAGGCGCGTTGCGGAAGCGGCCGGTGCGGCGGGCCATGGATGGGCGAGAGCGTCAGAGGTCGCTAACCTGCGCACATATCGCCCCGAGGCTGGGCCTGTAGACCCCATGACAGCACCGATCCTGGCAGTGCCTGCCCCCCTCGCCGCCCGTCTCACAGCCCGCCTGTCGGCCCGCCTCGCTGCCGGCGTCACAGCCCTGCTGCCCCTGGTTGTCCTGGCCCCCGCCCTGGCCGGCCCGGTCCTGTGCACCACCACCCTCGAAGCCCCCATCCCCGGCTCGGCCGGCACGGGGCCGGTGGAGGTCACCCGCTGCGGCGTGACGCGCTCCGCCCCCGAGCTGATGGAGCAGCGCTTCTACAGCTTTTCGGCTCCCTTCGCCCAGGGCGTCAACCTGCTCCACCAGATCACCGATCCCCTCGGTCTCTCGATCCCCGGCCGCGATGGCGGCAGGATCGTCGCCTTCGGTTTCCCCGACCAGAACATCATCTGGGACGGCACCGCCATCGAGAACACCGCGTCGGTGATGCTGACCGATCAGAGCGGTCTGATGCCCCAGCGCACCGCCGACATCACCAACGGCTTCAGCACCAGCCTCGGGGCTGGGGCCGCCACCCCCACCTACGTCCGGCCGTCGGCCGCCACCACCTGGACCCCGCCGATCCGGGGCCTCTGGTGACGCCTCCGCCCAGCCGGTGGCCCGTCCCCCGGGGGTCTAGCAATCTGGTGAATGCAGCGAACTCATAATTCGCCTTAGGCGAGTTCGATCCTCGCGACCCCCATCCGCCTCACTCGCCCCACATCCGCAGCAGGTTGGCGTAGCTGCGGCTGAGCAGATCGAAGATCTCGTCCTTGCCCTGCTCCTGGAAGAGGGCGCGCCGGGCGGTGTCGAGCTCGAACAGCAGTTCGCGCCGGTCGCTGCGGCGCACCCTGCTCTGGATCCAGCCCACGGCAACCAGCCGTTCACCCCGCGTCACCGGCTCCACCCGATGCAGCAGGGAGCTCGGATACACCAGGGCATGGCCGGCGGGCAGCCGCAGGGGGCTCTCACCGCCGGGATCCTCCAGCACCAGGGCGCCACCGTCGTACTGATCGGCTTCGCTCAGGAACAGGGTGAAGGAGAGGTCGGAGCGGCCGCCGGCCATGAAGGCATTGTCGACGTGACGGCCGTAGCCCTCGCCGACGCCGCAGCGGCTGAAGCGCAGGTTGTGCAGCCGCACCGGCAGGGCCGCCGCCTGGAGCAGCGGATGCTGGAGCAGGCGGTCGCTGAGGGCGGAGGCGAGGGTCTGGTGCAGGGAGGACCCCGGGTCCAGCTGGCGGTTGCGCTTCACGGCCCGGGCATGCCATCCGGCCGTTTCGGCCCCGTCCCGCCAGGGGACGTCCTCCGCCAGCAGGGCCTGCCGCAGCTCGTCGACCTGACCGGCACTCAGCAGGGGTTCGAGACGGAACTGCATTCTCCGGCTGTCCGCTGCGCCACAATTCTCCCCCCACCCCACCACGGTGCATGCCATGGCCCGATCCAGCATCGCCCTGTTCCTGGTCACCACCGGCCTGATCACGGCCACGATGGGCTGCGCCCAGGCCCCCGAAGCGAAGGACCAGGAGGGCGGCGAGAATGGCATCAGCGCCCCGGCCGAGGAACGGCCGGCCCCCGGGGCGCCGGATGGGGCCGGCAAGGACGGCGACAAGGACGGTGACGGTGGCGAGGGCGGCGAAGGCGGCGAAGGCTGAGCCGGGCCGCGGGGCCTAACCTTCAGCCACGACACCCCACCGATGCGCTTCCTGGTTCTGGCGATCCTGTTGGCCCTGCTGGCCTTCTTCGCTGCCGGGGAGCTTGCGTTGATCCGTCTGCGGCCCAGCCGCGTCCAGCAGCTCGAAGAGGCGGAGGAGCCCGGCGCCCGTTCCGTGGCCCGGCTTCAGCACCGGATGCGCAGCGTCCTGGTGGCCACCCAGCTGGGTCTGGTGCTGGCGCTGCTGGCCATGGGCTGGCTGGCCCGGGGCCTGGCGGAGCAGGTGGCCGGCTGGATGGGCCGGGGCGAGCAGGCCTGGATCGATGCCGGGGTCTTCCTGGTGCTGGCCCTGCTGGCCACCCTCCTGGGCGGGCTGGTGCCCAAGGCCTGGGTGCTGCACCGTCCCGAGGGCTCGGCCCTGCGGCTGGCGCCGCTGCTGGAGTCCCTCACCCGCACCCTGGCGCCGCTGCTTCTGGTGATCGAGCGCTTCAGCGGCGGGCTGCTGCGGCTGCTGGGCCTGCCGCGCAACTGGGATGAGCTGGTGCCGGTGCTGTCGGCCGGTGAGCTGGAGACGCTCATCGAGAGCGGCAGTGTCACCGGCCTGATGCCCGACGAGCGCAGCATCCTCGAGGGGGTGTTCTCCCTGCGGGACACGCTGGTGCGCGAGGTGATGATGCCGCGCTCCGGCATGGTCACCCTGCCGCTGGATGTCACCTTCGCCCAGATGATGGAAGCGGTGCATGCCAGCCAGCACGCCCGCTTCCCGGTGATCGGCAGCTCCCTCGACGACGTGCGCGGCATGCTCGACCTGCGGCGGCTGGCCGAGCCGATCGCCCGGGGCCAGCTGCACCCCGACACGGCCCTGGCCCCCTGGATCCTGCCGGTGGCCCAGGTGCAGGAAAGCGCCTCCCTGGCCGATCTTCTGCCGCTGATCCGCAGCGGCCAGCCCCTGCTGGTGGTGGTGGATGAACACGGCGGCACGGAGGGGCTGGTCACCGTGGCCGACCTCACCGGCGAGATCGTCGGCGAGGACGAGAACCCCCTGGAGACGGCCCAGGACCTGCTGCCCCTCGTCGACGGCAGCTGGTCGGCGGCGGGGGACCTGGAGATCGTCGAGCTCAACCGCCAGCTGGGCCTGCAGCTGCCCGAGGCGGACGGCCACCACACCCTGGCCGGTTTCGTTCTGGAACGGCTCCAGCACATCCCTTCCCCTGGGGAGGGTCTCCGCTGGCAGGGCGTCCGCATCGACGTTCTCACCATGGACGGCCCCCGCATCGAGCGGGTTCAGATCACCCTCGCCAGCACGGACGGAACCTGATCATCGATAATGCGGCCACCTGCTCTGCCCCTGCCATGAACCCAGTGCGCGTGGGTGTCATCGGCATCGGCAACATGGGCTGGCACCACGCCCGGGTGCTGAGCCTGCTCCGCGATGCCGAACTGGTGGGTGTCGCCGACCCCGACGAGGCCCGCGGCCGGCTGGCGGTGGAGCAGTTCGACTGCCGCTGGTTCCCCGCCTACGAAGATCTGCTCGGCGAGGTGGAGGCCGTCTGCATCGCCGTTCCCACCCTGCTGCACCACCGGGTCGGCATGGCCTGCCTGCAGGCGGGGGTGCACGTGCTGATCGAGAAGCCGATCGCCGCCACCCAGGAGGAGGCCGCCGACCTGATCGGCGCCGCCGAGGCGGCCGGACGCCTGCTGCAGGTGGGCCACATCGAGCGGTTCAACCCCGCCTTCCGGGAGCTGCTGCGGGTGGTGGCCAACGAGGAGGTGGTGGTGCTCGAGGCACGGCGCCACAGCCCCAACGCCGACCGGGCCAACGACGTGTCGGTGGTGCTCGATCTGATGATCCACGACATCGATCTGGTGCTCGAACTGGCCGCCTCCCCGGTGGTGCGGCTGGCGGCGGCCGGCGGCCGCAGCTCCGATGGCCCGATCGACTACGTCAACGCCACCCTGGGCTTCGCCAACGGCGTGGTGGCCAGCCTCACGGCCAGCAAGATGGCCCACCGCAAGATCCGCAGCCTCAGCGCCCACTGCCGCAGCAGCCTGATGGAGACGGATTTCCTCAACCGCAATCTGCGCATCCACCGGCGCTCCCATGAATCGGTCAGCGCCGACCACGGCGAGCTGCTTTACCGCAACGACGGCTTCATCGAAGAGGTGAGCACCACCTCGATCGAACCCCTCTACGCCGAACTCGAGCACTTCCTCCAGTGCGTGCGTGGTCGGGAGACCCCGGCCGTGGATGGCCTGCAGGCCTCCCGGGCCCTGCAGCTGGCCGATCTGATCGAGCAGTGCGTCGAGCAGCCCAACCTCTGCATGGCCCTGGAGGCCCCGATCTAGACACCCGCCGCCGGGATCATCGCGGCAGGGGCCGCGTCCCTGTCGGCCAGCTCCTGCAGGGCCAGCAGCTGCCAGCGGCGGCAGTCGGCCGGGGAGGAGCGGTAGAAGAGATCCCAGGCCTCAGCCTTGTGTCGGCCGTAGGCCTCGCTCGGCACCTCGGGATGGCGCTGCTGCCAGCCCACCCGCACGGCGTGGCCGATCACCACGTCCAGGGCCAGGTCATCGTCGAACTGGACCTGGGGGTTGGCGGCCACGAAGGCCATCAGGGTGAGCAGGGTCTCGATGCAGAGCCGGCGGTACTCCGGCGCTTCGATCTTGCTCAGCAGGTGCTCCACCAGGATCGCGAAGTTCTTTTCCCCCGGTGTCTTCTCGCGCAGCAGGGGGGCGCTCTCCAGCCGGTTGCGCCGTTCCAGCTTGTCGCCGATCACCAGGCCCCGGCAGTGGTGCAGCAGGTCCCAGATGCCCGGGTAGAAGTCCTTCGGCACCCGTTGCAGCGCCCCGAGCCGCATGCGGTGCTGCAGCCAGCTGCCGTCCTTGGGCAGTTCCGCCAGGGGGTCGGGCACCTCCCAGCGCACCCGCCCGCGCAGGTGCAGCTGCTCCTTGCGCTGCAGGGAGGCCCGGGCGTGCTCCACGTCCGCCAGCACGGCCCGCAGCCGGCGGCGGATGGCGTGGGGCGGCAGGGCGCAGAGGGCCTCGAAGGCCTCACTGGGGCTGAGGTTGGCCTCCGCCGCCAGCTCGCCGGTGAGCAGCAGCAGGAACTGACCCAGCTGCAGGGTGAGGCTGCCGCTGAGCAGATCCACGTCCGAGCGGGCCAGGGCGTCGATGGCCAGCAGCAGCTCCTGCTGCAGCATCCATTCCCGGCCGTCCTCGCCGCTGAAGCGGCGCACCATCGCCGCGATCGCCAGGCTGCCCTCCGGATGGCCGAGCAGCGAATCGCGCGTGTAGTTGCGGCCCACCACCACCTGCTTCTGGCGCAGCAGCAGGTCGGTGAGGGCATCCTCCAGCTGGGGGTGCACCAGGCCCATGGCGCCGGCGGCCCGGCGCACCACGCTCCAGTCGGCGTCGGCGAGGCCGCGGCGGTAGACCTCCTCCAGCAGCACCATCAGCCGCACCCCCGGGCCGCTGCGGGGTCCCTGCAGGCGGGCATTGGGGCCGAGCCGGCGGCTCAGCAGCTCCAGCACCTCGGCCTGCTCCTCCAGGGAGCGGCTGGCCCAGAGCCTGTCCACCAGGTGGGCCAGCGGCACGTCCTCCAGCTCCTGCTCCTGGCGGGCGGTGAGCGGCTGGTGGCTGGCGCTGGGCGGCAGCAGGGTGTGGCCGTCCGGCACCAGATCGCAGGCCGCCAGCGCCTGGGGCGGCAGGTCGATCAGGCTGGCGAGCGGCACCAGCGCCTCCAGCGACACCAGCCGCACCGGCACCGAGCCCAGCTGGCCCTGCTGCAGATCGCGGCCCAGGTTCAGGAAGGCGTCCGGGTCGCGGCGGAAGGGGCCAGCGGCGACCGGCACGAGCAGCAGCGGGGCGCCGGAGCCCCGCCAGTGGCGCTGCAGCACCCGCACCTCGGTTGCCACCGTGTCCACCAGCACCTGGGCATCGTCGGCCAGGTAGAAGGTGTCCTCCTCCAGCACCGCCGGCAGGAAGCCGATCAGTTCGCCGTCGTGGCGGTAGAGCCGGGCGGTGGCCTGGGTCTCCATGCGCACCGGCGGGTGGCCCGAGAGGCCCAGGCGGCCGTTGGCGCCCACCGTCGCCAGGCGCCGGGCCAGCTCGCTGGAACTGGCCACCCGCAGGGGGGACGTCCCGTCCGAGGGCCGCCGCACCGGCAGGCCGGCCTCCGCCAGGGCCGCGGCGATGCTGTCGTCGGCCGGAGCCAGGGCCACCAGCACCTCCTCGGCCCCCGGGGGGTTGGGGTGACGGCGCCCGCAGGGGTCGAGATCCTCGGCGGTGATCAGGCCGTGCAGCAGCAGATCCGACAGCCAGGTGAGGCTCTGGGTCCAGAGCAGGGGCACGTTCTCGTTGGGGACGCGGGTCTGGCTGCCGGGCTGGCGGCGCTCGGCCTCGATCAGCCGCTCCGGCACCAGGTAGAGCTCCGGCAGCAGGGCCTCCCCGTCGACCGACACGCTCAGCTCCGCCAGCTGCTCCCGCCAGCGGCGGGCTTCCTCCCAGCGGCCCTCGCAGCAGGCGGTGATCAGCTCGTAGGCCAGGAACAGGGGCCACTCGGATTCGATGTGCTCGAACTGGGCCAGCTCCTCCCGTTCGTAGTGGAGCCGGGTCACGTCCTCCAGCACCGTCTGGTGGCCATCGCGCCGGAATCGCTTGTAGCCGTAGGACCCGGCCAGCTCGCTGCGGATCTTCTCCCGGGTGCGCTCCACCAGCGCCGGATCCTCCACGGCCCAGGCGGGGTAGCCGATCACCGACAGGCAGGCGCTGTCCACCTCCTTGCTGGCCGATTCCCTCGGCAGCAGGCCGCGCAGGGCACGCCGCAGCCGGACGATGGCGTCATGGGGGATGGTCAGGCAGCAGCTGCCGTCGCCCTGGGGGCCGTAGAGATCCAGACCCACGAGGGTCTCGAGGGCGGCCTTCACCATGCCGATCGAGCTGGCGTTGCGCTCCGGCTGGCCGTGGTTGCCCTTGTCGCCCCGCTCCCAGATGCCGTAGTCGGCCACCCGGTAGGCCCGGGCCACGTAGTAGACGAGGTTCTGGAGGAAATCGCGTTCGTGGCTGGTCTGCACGATCACCAGGCCCGAGCGGGTGAGCTGGGCGAGCTGCAGCAGGAACAGGGCCGTGGCGTCGAGCTGCAGATGGCCCCAGCCGTCGTCGTCCACCACCGGATCGCCCGTGGCGGTGTCGAACTTGGCGTGGATGGCGTCGAGGCGCTCGAGGCTGGTCTTGAAGCGCTCCACCTTCGCCGACTGGCGCATCATCGAGCGCATCAGCCCCCGCATCAGCTGCAGCACCCGCTGCTCCAGTTCGAAGCTGCGGCGGCAGGGTCCCTGCAGCCGACGGTGGGCCAGGGCCAGCCCCCAGACGCACTGGATGGAGTAGACGCAGTCCCGCACCCAGGCATCGCCGTAGTTGCCGTGCACGGTGCTGGCGGTGCTGGCGGGCAGCAGACCCGTGATCGGATGCTGGCGCCGCAGGACGACGTGCTCGATGCCGCGGTCGAGCCGTTCCAGGAGCTCTCTGGCCTCCGCCTCGCCGGTGGAAGGGGCTGGCGGATCGATCACGCCCCTGTCGCCATTGCTCGCCGTGCTCATCATGGTCGCGTCAGGACGGGGCGTGCCGGTGGTGGCGGCCGTGGAACCAGGCCATAGATTCTCCCCGCCGTCGTTCCTTCCCATGGCAGCCCTCGCGACCACGCCGGTCCGTGCCCGCGTCCTGGGCATTCCTGTGAATGTAAGCAACGACGTCTTCCGGGACGCCGTGGCCCTGCACGCGGCCGGCGGTGGCCAGATCGTCACCCTCAATGCGGAGATGACGATGGCGGCCCTGGCGGATCCCGCCCTGGGGGCGGCGATCGAGGCGGCCCGGATGGTCATCCCCGATGGGGCCGGCGTGGTCTGGGCCCTGGGCCGCCAGTCGCACCGGGTGCGCCGGGCTCCGGGCATCGAGCTGGCCCGCCGCCTGCTCGACCATGCGGCCGCCAGCGGTTGGCGGGTGGCCCTGGTGGGGGCGAGTCCGGCGGTGATGGATCAGCTGCGCGATCGCCTCGCCCACGACCTTCCTGGGCTGAAGCTCGTCTTCAGCGTCCACGGCTACCAGAGCGCGGATGCCTGGCCCGGGCTCGAGCGTCAGCTGCTGCAGTGCCGCCCGGATCTGGTGCTGGTGGCCCTGGGGGTGCCGCGCCAGGAGACCTGGATCCAGGAGCAGCCCGGACCCCGCAGCGGCCTCTGGATGGGGGTGGGCGGCAGCTTCGACATCTGGGCCGGCGCCAAGAAGCGGGCCCCCGCCTGGATGGGAGCCCTGCACATCGAGTGGCTCTACCGGCTGATCAAGGAGCCCAGCCGCTGGCGGCGCATGCTCTCGCTGCCGGCCTTCGCCTGGGCTGTGCTGCGCGAACGCCGCTGAACGGTGGTGCTCAGTGAACGCCGCTGATCAGCGGAAGCCGACGGAGGCCTGCCAGACGAAGGCCAGCAGCAGGAAGAACAGGGGAATGATCGGCAGGATGTCCACCAGGGGGCCGAAGGCTTGGTACGCCTCGGGCAGCTGGGCGAGGGTATGGGGCGCGTAGCTGGCCAGCAGGGAGAGAGCCATGCCTGGGGGAGAACCGTTGCAATGGCCGGAACCTACCACGTGTGGGCGGCCGGGGAGTCTGGCTCCCAGGGAGCGAAATCCTCTGAAAAACATCCCTCGCCGATGGCCTGGGCCATGGCGGTCGTGAAGCGCAGCAGGGTGGTGAGGTTGTGGAGGCTCAGCAGGGTGCGGCCCAGCAGTTCGTCGCTGCGGAACAGGTGGTGCAGGTAGCTGCGGCTGTGGTGCCGGCAGGCCAGGCAACCGCAGCTGGGGTCGAGGGGGCCGTGGTCGTGGCGGAAGCGGGCATTGCGCAGGTTCCAGCGCTCGCCCCCCACCAGGGCGGTGCCGTGCCGGCCCAGCCGGGTGGGCAGCACGCAGTCGAACAGGTCGAAGCCGTTGGCGACCGCGATCGCCATCTCCCGCAGGCTGCCCACCCCCATCAGGTAGTGGGGACGCTCCTGGGGCAGCAGGGGACCCACCTGGCGCACCACCCGGTGCATCTCCTCGACGGGCTCGCCCACGCTCACGCCCCCGACGGCGATGCCGGGCAGGTCCATCGCCGCCACCACCCGGGCCGAGGCCTCGCGCAGATGGGGGAAGCAGCCCCCCTGCACGATCCCGAACAGGGCCTGGTCGCCGCCGCCGTGGCAGGCGACGCAGCGCTCCAGCCAGCGGTGGGTGCGCCGGCAGGCCTCGGCCACCGCCGCTTCGCTGGCGGGATAGGGCGGGCACTGGTCGAAGGCCATGGCCACATCGGCCCCCAGGGCCCGCTGGATGGCCATGGAGCGCTCGGGGGTCAGGTCGATCCGCGAGCCGTCGCGAGGGGAGCGGAACACCACGCCGTCGTCGTCGATCCGGTTGATGGCGTCGAGGCTGAACACCTGGAAGCCGCCCGAGTCGGTCAGCAGGGGGCCGTCCCAGCCCATGAAGCGATGCAGCCCGCCGGCCTCCGCCACCACCGGCTCCCCCGGCTGCAGATGCAGATGGAAGGTGTTGGCCAGGACCATCTGGGCCCCGGTCTCCCGCAGCTGGGGCGTGCTGACGCCCTTGACGGTGGCGGCGGTGCCCACCGGCATGAACCGGGGCGTGTGGACGGGGCCGTGGGGGGTGGTGAAGCAGCCGCAGCGGGCCCGGGTCCGCGGGCAACGGGCGGTGATCGTGAAGTCGAAGGCGATGACGCCGCAGCGGCTCAGCGCTGACGCTAGGCGCCGCTGCTGCGACGCTACCCGGGGTTCCACCTCCACCTGCACCGCCGCCTCCAACGCCCTGCCCATGCCCCGCCTGAGCGCTCCACCGTGGCTGCGGGATCTCGCCGGGGCCTGGATCTTCTATTCGGTGCTGCCGGCCTGGCCGGCGCCGGCGCCCCGCTTCGAGCGGATCGCCCGCTTCGCCCCCTGGATCGGTGCCGTTCTCGGTGTGCTGCAGGGGCTGCTCTGGTGGGCCCTGGAGGGGCGGGTGCCCCTGGTGGCCCAGGTGGCGCTGGTGCTGGCGCTCGGGCTGTGGCTGAGCGGCGGCCTGCACATGGACGGCGTCATGGACAGCGCCGATGGCCTGGCGGCGGGGGACCGCTGCCTGGAGGCGATGGCCGACAGCCGGGTGGGGGCGAGCGGCGTGCAGGCCCTCGTGCTGGTGCTGCTGCTGCGGGCCGGGGCCCTGGCGATGCTGGGGCCGGCGGCGCCGGTGGCGCTGGTGTGGGCCGCGGTCTGCGGCCGGGTGGCGCCCCTGCCCGCCATGGCCTGGTTCCCCTACCTGCGGCCCGGCGGCAGCGCCGCCTTCCATCGCGCCCACGGGGCCGGCCTGGCGGCGGAGCTGCGGCCCGCCCTGCTGCTGCTGCCGCCCCTGCTGCTGCTGCCCTGGCCGGGCCTGGCCACCTGGCCCGTCCCCATCGGAGCGCTGGCCCTGCTGCCGGCCCTGCTGGTTCCGGTGGTCCTGGGTCGCCGCCTCGGCGGCCACAGCGGCGACAGCTACGGCGCCTGTGTGGAGTGGAGCGAATCGCTGGGCCTGCTGCTCATCGCCGCGGTGCTGACGGCCTGGGCAGGCTGAGCCGGAAGGCGTTGCCCTCCTCCGGGAGCGCCTCGGCCACGGTCCGGGGCGGCACCACGAGCGCCAGTTCGCCGCCCAGGCTGCGGGCCAGATCACGGCCGAGGGCCAGCCCCAGGCCGGTGCCGGGCAGGTCCTGGCCCCGGGTTCCCCGCACCCCCCGCCCGAAGATCGTTTCCCGCTCGGCGGCGGCAATGGCCGGCCCGCCGTCCCAGACCGTGAGCTGCAGCCCGCCGTCGTCGCTGGCCCAGTGCAGGCCCACGGCGGCGCCTGGGGGGCTGTAGCGGAAAGCGTTCTCCAGCAGGTTGGCCAGGATCTCCGCCACCGATCCGCTGTCGCCGCTCCAGTCCGGCAGGGTCCGGGGGCCGTGCCACTCCCGCCCCTGCAGGGTCGCGGTGGCGGCCGCCCGCTGCAGCAGCGGTTCCAGCAGCCCGGCCAGGGGCTGGCCCTCGGGTCCGCTCAGCAGGGGCGGCAGCAGCAGGGGCTGGGGGGAGGCGGGGGCGGCGAGCTGCCCTTCCGGGTGGACCAGGGCGCTGATGGCCTCCACATAACGGTTGATCTGGCGCTCCTCGGCCAGCAGGCCCTGCACCAGGGAGCGGTCGTTGTGGTCGGGGCCGAGGCGCCGCAGCAGCAGCTGCCCGAAGGTGCGCAGGGCCGTGAGCGGGTTGCGCAGCTGGTGCAGCAGCAGTCCCAGCTGCTCCTCCCGCTCCGAGAGCCGCTGCCGCAGCTCCCCGCCCTCCAGATCCAGCCGCAGGGCTTCGGTGAGGGCCAGGGCCACGGCCTGGAGCCGCTGGGCGAGCGGCTCGGGCCAGGGGTTGCGGGCGGCCTCCACCTGCAGGGCACCGAGCAGGCGCTGGCCATCCCGCAGGGGCAGCCAGCGCCGCTGCTCCGCCGGCACCCGCAGCCGGCTGACGCTGTCCACCGCCGGCAGGGCCCGCTCGTCCGGGGGCCAGTGGCCGACCGGCAGCAGGCTGGGCTGGCCCGTTTCCCCCTGATGGGTGACGTAGACCACCAGGGACCGGACCTCAGGGCAGTCGACGAACTGGCCCAGCTGAAACCCCACCAGGGCCAGAAACCGTTGCGAGACAGGCATCACCAGCCGCGGACCGGATCCGTCCGGGAAATTTTCGGGAGAGGCGTGTCGAAACGCAAAAAAAGTTTTAAGATCTTGGTAACGACCACTACTTCGCAGTCCTCGGACGGGCGGAAAGTTGCAGTCGTAACGGCCAGCGTTGCGCTTTGCTCGCAACCAAGGCTACAGCAGAGGCAGCTGCGCACCGCCTCTGTACCGGCCATGACCTCCTCCGGGAGCCGGCCGGCGTTACCGACGGTGATCCTCTCCGACCAGCCCCAGGTCGACAGTCGTATGGACGTGGACCCGCCACCCCTGGGTGGTCGGTCCTCTCTGCCGTTCGTCGCCGGCTCCGGCCGCTATCGCACGTCTGCAGCCCCCCCCCCCCCCCCCCAACTCCACCTTTCGGTCTCCCTTCACCGGGATCCATGCCATGTCCAAGAAGCGCAAGCGGATCAGTCGCCGTCGTCTCGCAGGCCAGCGGGTCCTCGCCCATGTCCCGACCTTCAACCTCGAAACCGGCTCCCACAAACCGGTGACGGCAGCCCGCCGCTACATCGCCGAAACGGAGCTGACGGCTCCGGCGATCCTCAACGTGCGCCGCAACGAGCACACCACCGACCGCTTCTTCTGGGGGGAGAAGGGCCTGTTCAGCGCCCAGTACGCCGAAGAGAACCATTTCCTGTTCCCGTCCCTGCGGCTGATCGTCGACAGCATCGGCGAAGAGGTGCTCTTCGAGGGCCTCGAAGCCCTCGCCTCCGACGACTGGGAGGAGATGGAGGAGTACGAGTACGCCTTCGTCTGATTCCCGCTTCGCGGCTCCTGGTCAGCGTGCTTCCCAGCCCCTGACCAGGAACTCCCGCACCGGGGCGATCAACTCGGGATCGATGCTGTGGCCGCCTGGAAAGGTGATCCGCCGCACCGAGCCACCGGCCTCCGCGAGCGATCGTTCCAGCGCCGCACTGGCCGCAAAGGGCACCACAGGATCCTGCTCGCCATGGGTGAGCAGGATGTCCGTGCGTGGCGTCCGGGGCTGCCAGTCGGGATGGGGGTAGCCGCTGCAGGCCACCAGCCCCGCCAGTGGCAGGGCCTCGCTGGCGTCCGGGCCGCAGCCCGTGGCCACATCGATGGCCATGGCCGCCCCCTGGGAGAAGCCCAGCAGGCAGGTGTGCTCCAGCGGCACGGAGGCGCCCAGGGCCAGCAGCCGGCGCCGCAGCGCCCGGCGGGCCTCGGGCAGCTGGGGCCACTCGGGCTGCTGCAGGTCGTACCACTGGCGGCCCATGCCGGCCGGATGGGGCAGGGGCGCCCGCAGGGCGACCACGCTCAGGCCGATGGCGGCGGGATCGGCGTCCAGGAGCACCGCCCCCAGATCCAGCAGGTCATCGGCGTCGGCGCCCCAGCCGTGCAGCAGCACCAGCCGTCTTTCGGCCTGGCGCGGGCCCGCGAACAGGGCGGTGGCGTCGTCTTCGATCGGCGGCACTTCGGCGAGGGGATCCGTGGGCACGGTGACGTTCGGCTGTTGCTGCGTAGGTTGGCTCCTCCTCCGCCCTTTCCGCCGTCATGGCTGCCACGGCCCTTCTGAGTGTGTCCGACAAGCGGGGCCTGGTGCCGCTGGCGGAGGGGCTGCTGGCTCAGGGCTACGCGTTGCTCTCCAGCGGCGGCACCGCCGCGGCCCTGGCCGCCGCCGGCCTGCCGGTGACGAAGGTGGCGGAGCACACCGGTGCTCCCGAGATCCTCGGCGGCCGGGTCAAGACCCTCCATCCCCGCATCCACGGCGGCATCCTGGCCCGCCGGGACGATCCCGTCCACCGCGCCGACCTGGAGGCCCAGGGGATCACCACCATCGATGTGGTGGTGGTCAACCTCTATCCCTTCCGCGCCACCGTGGCCGACCCCGCCGTGAGCTGGGAAACGGCCATCGAGACCATCGACATCGGTGGCCCGGCGATGGTGCGGGCCGCCGCCAAGAACCACGCCGACGTGGCGGTGCTCACCGATCCCGACCAGTACCCGGCCTTTCTGGAGGCCCTGGCGGCCGGCCAGGTCGACGGGAGCCTGCGGCGCCGGCTCGCCCTGGCGGCCTTCGCCCACACCGCCGCCTACGACGCCGCCATCGCCACCTGGATCGATGGCCGCCTCGCCGATGAACCGGGCCAGCCCCTGCGGCTGGAGCTGCCCCTGCGGCAGGTGCTCCGTTACGGCGAGAACCCCCACCAGGGCGCCCGCTGGTTCGGCGAAGCCGGCGTGGGCTGGGGGGCGGCCCGCCAGCTCCAGGGCAAGGAACTCAGCTACAACAACCTGATCGACCTGGAGGCGGCCCTCACCACGGTGGCGGCCTTCGGCTACGGCCCCGGCGCCGAGCCGGCGGCGGTGGTGATCAAGCACACCAACCCCTGCGGCGTCGCCATCGGCGCCGACACCGCCGAGGCCCTGCTGCGGGCCCTGGATGCCGACCGGGTCTCCGCCTTCGGGGGCATCGTCGCCCTCAACGGGCCGGTGGACCGGGCGGCTGCCGAGCACCTGGCGGGGCTGTTCCTGGAATGCGTCGTGGCGCCGTCGTTCTCCGAGGAGGCCCGCCAGCGGCTGGCGGCGAAGACCAACCTGCGCCTGCTGGAGCTCGATCCCGGCGCCGTGGCGGGGGCCGCCGGAGCCCTGCAGCTGCGCAGCGTGCTCGGAGGGGTGCTGGCCCAGCAGGCGGACGACGGCCCCGCCGATCCCGATGCCTGGCAGGTGGTGAGCGAGCGCCAGCCCAGCGCCCAGGAATGGCAGGATCTGCGCTTCGCCTGGCAGGTGGTGCGCCATGTGCGCTCCAACGCCATCCTGGTGGCCCGCGATGGCCGCACCCTCGGCGTCGGGGCGGGCCAGATGAACCGGGTGGGCTCGGCCCGGCTGGCCCTCGAGGCGGCCGGCGCAGCCGCCCGGGGGGCCGTGCTGGCCAGCGACGGCTTCTTCCCCTTCGATGACACGGTGCTGCTGGCGGCGGAGCACGGCATCCGGGCGGTGATCCAGCCCGGCGGCAGCAAGCGCGACCCGGATTCGATCGCCGCCTGCAACGCCAACGGCATGGTGATGGTGATCACCGGCCGTCGTCACTTTCTGCACTGAGGGCACGGAGAAGTTGTAACTTCGGTGCACTCGCAGCCGGCCGCCCTGGCCCGGTGGAGTTCCAACGCGTCATGTTCGCCGCCCTTCCCGCTTCGATCGCCTTCGCCCTCAACTTCGCCCACCCCCTGCTGATGTGGGTGCTGCTGGGCCTCGCGGCCTACGCGATGTTCCTGGGCATCAAGGCCAAGAAGACCCGCACGGCCACGGCCGAGGATCGCAAGGAGCTCATCAAGGGGCAGTTCGCCAAGCGCCATTACCTCATGGGCAGCCTCGTGCTGGCCGTCCTCGTGCTCGGCTTCGTCGGTGGCATGGCCGTCACCTACATCAACAACGGCAAGCTGTTCGTCGGTCCCCACCTGCTGGTGGCGCTGGGGATGGTGTGCCTGATCGCCCTGGCGGCGGCCCTCTCGCCGCTGATGCAGGCCGGCAACCTGATCGCCCGCAAGGTGCACGTGGGCCTCAACATGACCCTGATGACCCTGTTCCTGTGGCAGGCCGTCACCGGCATGCAGATCGTCAACAAGATCCTCACCGCTCCCGCTCCCTGAGCACCCCCCCCTGAGGGAGGGGGGTCAGAACTGGGCCCGGCGCCGCGGCGGGCAGGGGATGCCGTGGCTGGCGTGGAAATCCTCCTGGACCTTCCAGGTGAGCCGGCGGGAGATCTGCCGCACGATCTGACGCAGCAGGTGGTCGCCGCTGCTCTGGACCAGGTGTTCGGGCAGCAGGGAGAGCATGCCGGGCAGCCGCAGCCACACGGCCAGGTCGAGCTGCCAGCGCACCAGGGTGTGGAGCATCACCCCATCCACCTCCTCGTGGGACACCTCGGAGCCGCTGGCCTCGTCGAGGCACAGGGAGGCCGCGAATTCGACGTCGTAGAGCCCCCGCAGGGCCGCGTCGGAGTGGGGCAGGGGCACGGTGACGATGCGGTAGATCCCGGCGGCCTGGGGAAGCAGCTCCAGGCCGATGGTGGGCTCCACCTCGAAGCCGAAGTTGCCGAAGCGGCCCAGGGTCAGCACATACCCCTGGCTGCCGATGGGCTCCACCGTCATCGGGGCGGCGCAGCGGCGGAACCAGCCCTCGTGGCGGTCGAGGTAGGAGCCCACCACGGCGGCCGGCGCCCGCATCTCCATCAGATCGGCGAAGGTGCTGGCGTAGCGGCGGATGGCAGGGTCCGTCCTGTCGCGCAGGGGTTCGCTCGCGGTGGCCCCGGCGTCGTCGGGATCCTGTTGCAGGGAGGAGCCTGCCGCCATCGTGGTCTGGGGCGTGCGGTGGGTCAGAGGGGAACGGCCAGAAAGGACGGGGGTTCTGATCTCCCGGGCGGCCCTGGAGGGAGGAAAACCTTTCGTGAATGTAAAGCCACCGGGTGGTGGTTCACTCCTCGCTGAGACCCACCAGGCGCTCGATCACGTCCTCCACGACCCGGTCGGGGGTGGAGGCGCCGGAGGTGATGCCCACCCGCACCGGCCCCTCCGGCAGGAAGGGCTCCAGGGTCTCCAGCTCGCCCCCCAGGGGCTTGTGCTCGATGCGGTTGCCCGGTCCGATCCGCTCGGGGGTGTCGATGTGGAAAGAGCGGATGCCGCGGCTGACGGCGATCTCCTGCAGGTGGGTGGTGTTGGAGGAGTTGTAGCCGCCGATGACCACCATCAGGTCGAGGGGCTCGTCCACCAGGGCGAACATGGCGTCCTGGCGCTCCTGGGTGGCGTCGCAGATGGTGTTGAAGGCCAGGAAGTGCTCGTCGAGCTCGGCGGGGCCGTAGCGCTGCAGCATGGTGCGCTCGAACAGGCGGCCGATCTCCTCGGTCTCGCTCTTGAGCATGGTGGTCTGGTTGGCGACGCCGACCCGCACCAGGTCCCGGTCGGGATCGAAGCCGGGGGAGCAGGCATTGGCGAAATGGCTCATGAAGGCCTCACGGTCGGTGGCCCCCTGGCCCCGCTCGAGGATGAAGTCGCTGACCATGCGGGCCTCGGCCAGGTCGAGCACCACCAGGTAGGTGCCGGCGAAGGAACTCGTGGCCAGGGTCTCCTCGTGCTTCACCTTGCCGTGGATGATCGAGGTGAAGGCGTGTTTCTTGTGCTTCTCGACGGTGTTCCACACCTTCGAGACCCAGGGGCAGGTGGTGTCGACGATGTGGCAGCCCCGTTCGTTGAGCAGCTGCATCTCCTGCACGGTGGCGCCGAAGGCGGGCAGGATCACCACGTCCCCGGTGCCCACCTCGGAGAAGTCCTTGACGTCGTCGTCGACCGGGATGAAGCGGACGTCCATCTGGCGCAGATGGGCGTTGACCGAGGGGTTGTGGATGATCTCGTTGGTGATCCAGATCCGCTCACTGGGGTAGTGGCGGCGGGTTTCGTAGGCCATGGCCACCGCCCGCTCCACCCCCCAGCAGAAGCCGAAGGCCTCCGCCAGGCGGATCTTGAGACGCCCGCGCTGCAGGACGTGGCCGTTCTCCCGCAGGCTGGCGATCAGGTTGCTCTGGTAGGCCTGCTCCAGGCTGCCCGCGACCTCGTCGCCCAGGCCGAAGCCGCGGCGGTTGTAGCGATCCGAGTGGTGCAGGGAGCGCTTGAAGGCACGGGTGTCCACAGGCAGGTACCGGGTTGTGCCGACTCTATGGGGGTCGGCGGTGGGACGGGCGAAAAAAAACCGCGGCCGGAGCCGCGGTCGAAAAGGGAAACCGGATCCGGGGGATCAGTTGGAGGCGGACACGAAGTCGGGGTAGGCCTCCATGCCGTGCTCGCCGATGTCGAGACCCTGGACCTCTTCATGCTCCTCGACGCGGATGCCGCCGGAGACGGCACTGAGGATGCTCCAGACGATCCAGGAGGTGACGATCGTGAAGACGGAGAAGACGAAGGATCCCAGGATCTGGATGCCCAGCTGGCTGAAGCCACCGCCCATCAGCAGACCCTTGTCGGCGTTGAACAGGCCCACCGCCAGGGTGCCCCAGATGCCGCCGATGCCGTGGACCGAGAAGGCACCCACGGGATCGTCGATGCCGATCGAGTCGATGAAGCTGACAACGTAGACGACGATGGCGCCGCCGATGAAGCCCACGACCCAGGAGGCCCACATCGGGAAGCCGTCGCAGCCGGCGGTGATGCCCACCAGACCGGCAAGGATGCCGTTGATGGTCATCGTCAGGTCGGGCTTGCCGGAGTGGATCTGGGAGAACAGGGTGCCGGCGATGCCGCCGCCTGCGGCGCCCAGGGTGGTGGTGACGGCCACGTAGGGGACCAGCTCATTCATCGCCAGGACGGAACCGGGGTTGAAGCCGTACCAGCCGAGCCAGAGGATCAGGCAGCCGAGGGTGGCGATGGCCAGGTTGTGACCGGGGATGGCCTGGGGCTTGCCGTCGATGTACTTGCCGATGCGGGGGCCGAGGATCATGGCGCCCACCAGACCGGCCCAGCCGCCGACGGTGTGGACGACGGTGGATCCGGCGAAGTCGATGAAGCCGAGTTTGTTCAGCCAGCCTTCACCCACGTTCCACTGCCAGGAACCGGCGATCGGGTAGATGACGCCGACAAGAACCAGGGAGAAGATGACGAACTCGTTGAACTTGATGCGTTCGGCCACCAGGCCGGAGACGATCGTGGCGGCGGTTCCGGCGAAGGCCACCTGGAAGAGGAAGTCGACACTGGGGACGAGCTTGCCTTCGGTCACCATTTCAGCGGTGACGGTGGGGTCGAAGAAGAAACCGCCGAACTTGAAGACGCCGGGGATCACCCACGAAGCGTTGTACATGATCTTGTAGCCGATGAACCAGTACGCCGTGGCCGCCAAGGCGAAGACGATCAGGTTCTTGGCCAGGATGTTGACGGCGTTCTTCTGGCGGCAGAGACCGGCTTCCACCATGGCGAAGCCGGCGTTCATGAAGATCACCAGGAAGGCCGCGATCGACAACCAGAGGTTGTTGATCAGGAAGGCGGGGGTGAGCTCGGGCAGGTCGGCCGCGTGGGCGGAGAGGTTGAACAGGCCCAGGATGAACAGGGCCAGAGGCACACAGGCGAACCAGGTGAGGCTGGTGCGGGAGGAGAGACCACGAACCTTGCGCATTAACAGCCCCGGTGCCTCAAGCAGGCTGGCTTCGCTGAGGCTTCTCGGCGGTCGAACCTTGTGCGGGTGACTTGAATCGATCATGGATCGTGGTTGAAGAGAACGTTCGTCTTCTGACGCCGGGGTAGGCATCAACAAGCTCCGACTATCCATGACGGGCATCGGTTCCAATGTCTGATTCGCTACCAAATGAGTCCGAGGCCACCGCCCGGCCCGGCCCGGCGGCGGAGGGCCCCGCCCTGAAGAGATGCAAAGAGTTTTCAGAAGTGTTCACTATGGACAGTGCAGAGGCGCTAGACATGCATCAGGGAAGCCTTCTGGCCTCCCCATCTCTGCCTTTGTCGCCATGGCCCGTTCCGCCCTCTGCTATCGCGGTCTCCCCTACGACCACTCCCACGACGCGTCTCCCTCCCCCGCCCCGATCGACCACGTCTACCGCGGTCACCACTACGACGCGCCGCTGCGGCACGAGCCGTCCCCGGTGGATGGGGCCCTTGATCTCGTCTATCGCGGCACCCACTACCACCATCACCAGGCCTGAGCGGCCAGGCCCAGCCACGTCACGGACGCCGCATCGAAGCTGTAGCGGCAGGGGAGCACCTCCACCCCTGCCGCCGCAGCGGCCCTGAACAGTTCCCCGTAGCGGGGGTCGGCGCTGTCGCCCGGCGCGAAGCGCGTCACGTCGCCGCGGCTCAGGCACGGCACCAGCACCGCCCGGGTCCCGGGCACCAGGGCCGTGAGCTCCACCAGGTGCTTCTGGCCCCGTTCGGTGACCGTGTCCGGGAACAGGGCCAGATCGCCGTCGCTCCAGGTCGTGTTCTTCACCTCCACATAGATCGGACGGGGATCGGCGGCGCCTTCGGCGGGTGTCAGCAGCAGGTCGATCCGGCTGCGGCGCCCCTCGCCGTAGGGCACCTCGGCGCGGATGCTGCCGATGGGGCCCAGCCAGGGCTCCAGGCAACCCGCCTCGATCGTGGCCCGCACCAGCCGGTTGGGCAGGGCCGTGTTGACCCCCACCCAGACCGGCTCGCCGCCATGGCCGCCGACCTGCGCCTGCTCCCAGGTCCAGGCCAGCTTGCGGCTGGGTGAGGGGTCGTGGCGCAGGCGCACCCGTCCTCCCGGCAGCAGCACCCCGGTCATCGGCCCGGTGTTGGGGCAGTGGGCCGTCACCGTCCGGCCATCGTCCAGCTGCACGTCGGCCAGGAAGCGCTTGTAGCGCTTCAGCAGCACCCCCTCCTCCAGGGGGCCGGTGGACAGCACGGGCACGGCAATGGTCGCTGGGGCCATGGGGTCGGCTGCCCGAAGGGGGAGGGCCATACTGCCGTGCGTTCCGATGGGCAGTGCCCCGCCGCCATGGCCCGATCCCTGCGCCGGATTGCCCTGATCGTGGGGGCGGCCACGGCCCTCAGCAAGGTGGCCGGCCTGCTGCGCCAGCAGGTGATCGCCGCCGCCTTCGGCGTGGGCGCGGCCTATGACGCCTACAACTACGCCTACGTGCTGCCAGGGTTCCTGCTGATCCTGCTCGGCGGCATCAACGGGCCCTTCCACAGCGCCATGGTGAGCGTGCTGGCCCGGCGGCCGCGCCATGAGGGCGCCCACGTGCTTGCCAGCATCAACACCCTGGTGGGGGCGGGGCTGATCGTCGTCACCCTGCTGCTGCTGGTGGCCGCCGATCCGCTCATCGACCTGGTGGGTCCCGGCCTCGACCCGGAACGCCACGCCCTGGCCGTGCTGCAGCTGCGCTGGATGGCGCCGATGGCCCTGTTCGCCGGCCTGATCGGCCTCGGCTTCGGGGCCCTCAACGCCGCCGACGTGTTCTGGCTGCCCTCGGTGAGTCCCCTGCTCTCCAGCGTCGCTGTCATCGGCGGCATCGGCCTGCTCTGGTGGCAGCTGGGCAGCACCATCACCCTGCCAGCCACGGCGGTGATCGGCGGCGTGGTGCTGGCCGCCAGCACCACGGTGGGGGCGATCCTGCAGTGGCTGATCCAGCTGCCGGCCCTGGCCAAGGAGGGCCTCAACCGGCTGCAGCTGGTCTGGGACTGGCGCGATCCGGGGGTGCGGGAGGTGCTGCAGGTGATGGGGCCGGCCACCCTCTCCTCCGGCATGCTCCAGATCAACGTCTTCGTGTCGCTGTTCTTCGCCTCGGGGATGCCGGCGGCGGCGGCGGGCCTGGGCTACGCCAACCTGCTGGTGCAGACGCCCCTGGGCCTGCTCTCCAATGTCCTGCTGGTGCCGCTGCTGCCCGTCTATGCCCGGCTGACGGCACCGGAGGACCGGCCCGAGCTGGTCACGCGCATCCGCCAGGGCCTGATGCTCTCCAACGCCACCATGCTGCCCCTGGGGGCACTGATGGTGGCCCTGGCCGTGCCGATCGTGGCCCTCATCTACCAGCGCGGCGCCTTCGATCACACCGCCGCCGACCTGGTGGGCCAGCTGCTGATGGCCTACGGGATCGGCATGCCGGCCTACCTGGGCCGCGACGTGCTGGTGCGCGTCTTCTATGCCCTCGGCGACGGCAACACCCCCTTCCGCTGGTCCCTGGGCGGCATCGGCCTCAACGCGGTGTTCTGCTGGGCCTTCACCGGCGGCCCCACCCCGGCCTGGGGCCTCCAGCTGCCGATGCTCAACGCCGGCGCCGCCGGCCTGGTGCTGGCCACCGTGGCGGTGAACCTGATCACCTGCTCCGGCCTGGTGCTGGCCCTCAGCCGCCGGCTGGGGGGCCTGCCCCTGCGGCTCTGGGCCGCCGACAGCGGCAAGCTGCTGCTGGCCGCCCTGGTCGGAGGGGGGGCCTGCTGGTGGCTGTCGCTGGCGGTGGCCTGGCCTCCGGGCCTGGTGGGGCTGCTGCTCCAGAACACGATCTGCGCCGGCCTGGCGGTGGGGCTCTACGGACTGCTGGCGAGCCTCGCCGGCGTACCCGAGGCGGGCCAGCTGCTGCGGATGGTGCGCCGCCGGGCCTAAGGGAGCCGCACCTGGCGCTCCTCTCTTACCTGCACGGGAATCTCCAGATGGGAGCGGCCGATCATCTGGGGGCCGTCGATCGAGAAGATGCGGGCCTCGATGCCGAAGTCCCGGAAGGCACTCTCCAGTTCCTGGATCAGGGCCTTCTCCACCTGGGCCTCCGCATCCACCACCTTGCCGATCAGACGCCCGCCGAGTCGGCCGATGCGCTGGCGGACCACGTCACGGGCATTGGTGACTTCGATGACCAGCACGACCAGCCTGCGTGGGGCGTCACCCTATCCGCAGAACGGCCGTCCGGCCGCAGGCTTCAGCAAAAGGGTTGCAGCACGTCTTCCAGATCACGCAGCTGGCCGGCGGGCACCAGCCGTGCCAGGGGCAGGCGCGTCGCCCCGCCGCCGATCGGCACCTGCACCGCCTCCAGGGCCTGGCGGGCGCAGACCTCGGCGCCCTGGTCGAGCCGGGCGGCGCATTCGATCGCCAGGATCTGGGCCAGGCCCGCATCGCCCAGGTAGAGGTGCCAGCCGGCCACCTGCACGTACAGCCGGTCGGCGATCGCCCGGGTCAGTTCCTCGAGATCGGCGGCGGCAAGCGTCATGGCTGGGGCTCGGGGCGTTGCAGCACCACCACGCTGCCATGGACCAGCAGCACGGCGGCCCAGCCGATCGTCAGCCAGCCCAGGTGGGCCCAGGGGTGGCGCAGGCCCTGGACGAACCAGAGGCCGCTGTTGACGGCGGCGAACAGGGCGGCATGGAGCGTGAGGTTCACGATCCGCTCGAAGTGCCGATAGGTGGGATCGTCGGGATCGGCGGGGCCGTACCAGCGGATCGGCATGGGGGGAAGACCGCCGCAGGCGGTGGTTGGGCTCTGCTGCGGACCCTATCGGGCCGGGGGCGGCGGGGGCGTTGTTGACGGATCGGCACCCCGTGGGGTGAGAATGTCGGGGCAGGCGCTTGTAGCTCAGCGGATTAGAGCATCTGACTACGGATCAGAGGGTCGGGAGTTCGAATCTCTCCAGGCGCGTTCCTTCCCACACCGCCCTTCGGGGCGGTTTTTTTATGGCTGTCACGGGGATGCAGGGGCCTGCACGCCCGAGGCCGGTCAGGCCTGCGGCGTTTGCCTACGATCGGTTTCACACTGAGTAGCCCCATGGCGGACCGAGCGGATCACGGCCCCACGCAGCCTGCAGCCTCCATCGACAGCCCCCTGGCCAGCGGCGATCCGGCCATCGCTGCCCTGATCGAGAAGGAGCTGCGGCGCCAGCAGACCCACCTCGAGCTGATCGCCAGCGAGAACTTCGCCTCCCGGGCGGTGATGGAGGCCCAGGGCTCGGTGCTCACCAACAAGTACGCCGAGGGCCTGCCCCACAAGCGCTACTACGGCGGCTGCGAGCACGTCGACATCATCGAGGACCTGGCCATCGCGCGGGCCAAGCAGCTGTTCGGCGCGGCCTGGGCCAACGTCCAGCCCCACAGCGGCGCCCAGGCCAACTTCGCCGTGTTCCTGGCGCTGCTGCAGCCCGGCGACACGATCCTGGGCATGGATCTCTCCCACGGCGGCCACCTCACCCACGGCTCGCCGGTGAACGTGTCCGGCAAGTGGTTCAAGGCCGTCCACTACGGCGTCGACCCCGAGACCCACCAGCTCAACTTCGACACCATCCGCCAGCTCGCCCTTGAGCACCGGCCCAAGCTGATCATCTGCGGCTACTCCGCCTACCCCCGCACGATCGACTTCGCCGCCTTCCGGGCCATCGCCGACGAGGTGGGGGCCTACCTGCTGGCCGACATGGCCCACATCGCCGGCCTGGTGGCCTCCGGCGTGCACCCCAGCCCGGTGCCCCACTGCCACGTGGTCACCACCACCACCCACAAGACCCTGCGGGGCCCCCGCGGTGGCCTGATCCTCTGCAACGACGAGACCTTCGGCCGCCAGTTCGACAAGGCCGTCTTCCCCGGCTCCCAGGGTGGGCCGCTCGAGCACGTGATCGCCGCCAAGGCCGTGGCCTTCGGCGAAGCGCTGCAGCCCAGCTTCCGCACGTACAGCCAGCAGGTGGTGCGCAATGCCCAGGCCCTGGCCGAGCGGATCCAGGAGCGGGGCATCGCCGTCGTCTCCGGCGGCACCGACAACCACCTGGTGCTGCTCGACCTGCGCTCCATCGGCCTGACCGGCAAGGTGGCCGACCGCCTGGTGAGCGACGTCAACATCACCGCCAACAAGAACACGGTGCCCTTCGATCCGGAGTCGCCGTTCGTGACCAGCGGCCTGCGCCTGGGCAGCGCTGCCCTCACCACCCGCGGCTTCGATGCCGAGGCCTTTCGTGAGGTGGCCGATGTGATCGCCGACCGCCTGCTGCACCCGGACGATGCCGCCGTCGAGCTCCGCTGCCGTGAGCGGGTGGCCTCCCTCTGCGGCCGCTTCCCCCTCTATGGACGCCAACGTGAGCTCCAGCACGCCTGACGGCCCCGTTCACCCGTAACGTGTCGCCTACAGGACCGCACTCTTCCGGCCCGCCGTTGTGACCCTCGCCTACAGCCCCAACGCGGCGGCCCTGCTCACGGCCACTGCGGCGGCCCTGCTCACGGCGCTGATCGTGCCTGTGGTGCGGAGGCTCGGTCTGCGCTGGGGGCTGGTGGACCCGCCCGATGACCGCAAGCAGCACACCGGCCCCATGGTGCGGCTCGGGGGGGTGGGCATCGTTGTGGGATTCAGCCTCTCGCTGGCCTGCACCTGGACCTTCGGCGGCTTCGCCGACCTGCCGCCGGACAAGGACCAGCTGATCTGGACCACCCTGGCGGGGGCCCTCTGCTTCTTCGTGATCGGCCTGGCGGACGACCTGTTCGCCCTGCCGCCCCTGCCCCGCCTCTGCGGCCAGGTGCTCGTGGCCGCGGCGGTTTGGAACCAGGGGGTGCGCATCGGCAGCATCGACCTGCCCTTCGGCCTGGGGCATTCCGTCGCCGGGCTGCCGCTGCCGGAGGGGCTGAGCCTGCTGGCCACGGTGGTCTGGCTGGTGGGGATCACCAACGCGATCAACTGGCTCGATGGCCTCGACGGGCTGGCGGCGGGGGTGAGCGGCATCGCCGCCGTGGGGCTGCTCTCGGTGAGCTTCAGCCTCAGCCAGCCCGCCGCCGGCCTGCTGGCGGCGGCCCTGGCCGGCAGCTGCCTGGGCTTCCTGCGCCACAACTTCAACCCGGCCCGCATCTTCATGGGCGACGGGGGTTCCTATTTCCTCGGCTTCGCCCTGGCGGCGATCAGCATCGTCGGCCCGGCCAAGCGCCTCACCAGCGTCAGCCTGCTGTTGCCGCTGATGATCCTGTCCCTGCCCCTGGCTGACATGTCGGCGGTGATCATGGGCCGCCTCCGGGCCGGCCGCTCGCCCTTCTACCCGGATCGCCGCCACCTGCACCACCGCCTGCTGCGGGCCGGCTTCAGCCACCGCCGCACCGTGGTGCTGATCTACGCCTTCACCCAGTGGCTGGCCTCCATCGCCCTGGTGCTGGCCAATGCCGAGATGCGCTTCCTCTGGCTGGCGCTGGCCACGGCGGTGCTGATCGCCGTGCTGGTGGTCTGCCGCCGCCAGATGCAGGAGGAGGCCAAGTGAGCGGCCCCCCCGGCGCCGCCGGGGTGGAGGTGCTCTGCATCGGCACCGAGCTGCTGCTGGGCAACATCGTCAACGGCAATGCCCGCTGGCTGGCCGAACAGCTGGCCGCCCTCGGGGTGGTGCATCACCGCCAGCAGGTGGTGGGCGACAACCGGGAGCGGCTGATCGAGGCGGTGCGGCAGGCGGCGGGCCGCTGCCGGGTGCTGGTCACCACCGGCGGCCTGGGGCCCACCCCCGACGACCTCACCACCGAGGCGATCGCGGCGGCCTTCGGCGCCGACCTGGTGGAACACGGCGAGATCTGGGCGGCGATCCAGGCCCGGATCACGGCCCGGGGCCGCACCGTCGCCCCCTCCAACCGCAAGCAGGCCCTGCTGCCCCGGGGGGCCGCCGTGCTGCCCAACCCCACCGGCACGGCCCCCGGGATGATCTGGACCCCGGTGCCGGGGTTCACCGTGCTCACCTTCCCTGGCGTTCCCAGCGAGCTGCGGGCCATGTGGGAGGCCACCGCGGCCCCCTGGCTGCGGGAGGCGGGCCTGGCGGGCGGGGTGTTCGCCAGCCGCATGCTGCGCTTCTGGGGGGTGCCCGAGTCCGATCTGGCCGAGCGGGTGCACGACCTGCTGGCCCTGGAGAACCCCACCGTGGCGCCCTACGCCGGCGCCGGCGAGGTGAAGCTGCGGGTCACGGCCCGGGCCGGCGACGCGGCCGCCGCCGCCGCCCTGCTGGCCCCGGTGGAGGCGGAACTGCGTCGCCGCACCGGCACCAGTTGCTTCGGCGCCGACGGCGACAGCCTGGCCTCGGTGGTGCTGGCGGCCCTGCGCCGCCGGGGCGAGACCCTCGCGGTGGCCGAGTCGTGCACCGGCGGCGGCCTCGGGGCCGCCCTGGTGGCGGTGCCGGGGGCGTCGGAGGTGTTCCTCGGTGGCGTGATCGCCTATGCCAACGCCGTCAAGCAGGCGGTGCTGGGGGTGCCGGCGGCGGTGCTCGAGCGCCATGGGGCGGTGAGCGATCCGGTGGCCGAGGCGATGGCGGAGGGGGTGCGGCGTCTCACGGGGGCCACCTGGGCCCTGGCGGTCACGGGCATCGCCGGACCCGGTGGCGGCACGGCCGAGAAGCCGGTGGGGCTGGTGCACATCGCCGTGGCCGGGCCCGATGGCTGCCGCAGCGAGGCGGTGCGCTTCGGCAGCGGCCGCGAGCGTGGCTGGATCCAGACGCTGACGGTGGGGGAAAGCCTGAACCGTCTGCGGTTACAGCTGAACATTGGGACGATCTGAGCCGGCCTGATCGGAACATCTGCTGCCGCGGCCGCCATCGATCACGAATCCTGAGGCATGGACTTTTCCCCCCGACCTGGCCCTTTTCCCCCGAAAGCAGGGGCGTTTTCCACAGGTGGCGGCGGTCGGCCCGAGCTGCCGGAGGGGTCCTGGCTCGGCGCTGCGGGAAAGGCCTCTCCCCCTTGACCACGCCGCCCGGCGGGTACCGCAGCAGCGGCCACCCCCGGGCGGCGGCCGGGAAGCCGCCCTGCGCCGGGATTCTCAGCGGCGGTCCCTTGGGACCGGCCCGGTGGGGGTCGCTTTGACGCGGGGGGCGGCCCCATGGCCTGATGGGGGGGACCGACGACCAGCGCCGTATGAGCCAGATTCCCGACCACGCTCCCCGCACCGTGAGCATCGAGAACCAGATGCCGGAGGACCTGTTCGAGGCGATGCGGGAGTTCATCCGGGTGCACCCCCAGTGGGACCAGTACCGCCTGATGCAGGCCGCGCTGGCCGGTTTCCTGGTCCAGCACGGCAGCCACGACCGCGCCGTGGCCCGCCATTACCTCAACGGCCTGTTCCGCCGCGAGCCCGCACCGGTGGAACACCCTCCTTCTAGGGTGGTTTCTGACCGTCTCGATCCTTCCTCTTGAGCGCCGGCACCCTCTACGACAAGGTCTGGGAGCTGCACCGCGTCGCCGATCTCCCGGGCGGAGCCACCCAGCTGTTCATCGGGCTGCACCTGATCCACGAGGTCACCAGCCCCCAGGCCTTCGCCGCCCTCGACGATCTGGGCCTGTCGGTGCGCCACCCCGAACGCACGGTCGCCACGGTCGACCACATCGTTCCCACCACCTCCCAGGCCCGGCCCTTCGCCGACCCCCTGGCCGAGGAGATGCTCGCCACCCTGGAGGCCAACTGCGCCCGGCACGGCATCACCCTCCATGGCCTCGGCAGCGGCCGCCAGGGGATCGTGCACGTGATCGCCCCGGAGCTGGGGCTCACCCAGCCCGGCATGACCGTGGCCTGCGGCGATTCCCACACCTCCACCCACGGCGCCTTCGGTGCCATCGCCTTCGGCATCGGCACCAGCCAGGTGCGCGATGTGCTCGCCAGCCAGAGCCTGGCGATGGGCAAGCTGAAGGTGCGCCGGATCCGGGTGGAGGGGACCCTGCAGAGCGGCGTCTACGCCAAGGATCTGGTGCTGCACGTGATCCGCACCCTGGGGGTGAAGGGCGGCGTCGGCTACGCCTACGAGTTCGCCGGGCCGGCGATCGAGGCCCTCTCGATGGAGGAGCGGATGACGCTCTGCAACATGGCCATCGAGGGCGGGGCGCGCTGCGGCTACGTCAACCCCGACGCCATCACCTTCGCCTATCTGAAGGGGCGGCCCCATGCCCCCGCCGGCGAGGCCTGGGAGCGGGCCGTCGCCTGGTGGAGCGCCCTCGCCTCCGGTCCCGACGCCGTCTTCGACGACGAGGTGGTGTTCGACGCGGCCACGATCGCGCCCACCGTCACCTGGGGCATCACCCCGGGGCAGGCCATCGGCGTCGATGAGGCCGTGCCCACCCTCGAGCAGACCGACAGCGACGAGCGGCCGATCGCCGAGGAGGCCTACCGCTACATGGATCTGCGCCCCGGGGTGCCGATCGAAGGGTTGCCGGTGGATGTCTGCTTCATCGGCAGCTGCACCAATGGCCGCCTCAGCGACCTGCGGGCCGCCGCCGCCGTGGCCCGCGGCCGCCAGGTGGCGGCGGGCATCAAGGCCTTCGTGGTGCCGGGCAGTGAGCAGGTGGCGGCCGCAGCCGAGGCCGAGGGCCTCGATGCGGTGTTCCGCGAGGCCGGCTTCGAATGGCGCGAGCCGGGCTGTTCGATGTGCCTGGCCATGAACCCCGACCGGCTCGAGGGGCGCCAGATCAGCGCCAGTTCCAGCAACCGCAACTTCAAGGGGCGCCAGGGTTCCGCCTCCGGCCGCACCCTGCTGATGAGCCCGGCCATGGTGGCCGCGGCGGCGGTGAGCGGACACGTGGCCGACGTGCGCCGCCTGATCGCCACCCCGTCCTCCCCCGAGCCCGCCCCCACCCCCGCATGAGCGCCACCCCCTTCCCGGCCGGACCGATCCAGCACTGCCAGGGCCGCGCCGTCGTCGTGCCCGGCGACGACATCGACACCGACCGGATCATCCCGGCCCGCTATCTCAAGTGCGTCACCTTTGACGGGCTGGCGGAGGGTGTCTTCGCCGATGACCGCCGCGAGCGGGCCGGCGACCACCCCTTCGACCGGGCCGGCAACCAGGGCGCCGCGATCCTCGTGGTCAACCGCAACTTCGGCTGCGGCTCCAGCCGGGAGCACGCCCCCCAGGCGCTGATGCGCTGGGGCATCCGGGCGGTGATCGGCGAGAGCTTCGCCGAGATCTTCTTCGGCAACTGCCTGGCCCTGGGGATCCCCTGCCTCAGCGCCGACCACGACACGGTGCTGGCCGTCCAGGCCGCCGTCGCCGCCCATCCCGGCGCCCTGCTGCAGCTCGATCTCGAGCCGCCCCAGGTGACGCTGCAGGCTGACGGCGAGGCTCTGGCGTGGCCCCTGGAGCTGGCGGCCGGCCCGCGCCGCATGCTGGTGAGCGGCGAGTGGAACGGCACGGCCCAGCTCGTGGCCCACGACGCCGAGCTGCGGGCCACCACCGGCCGGCTCCCGTATCTGGCCGGCTTCGCCACCGCCTAGAAGGGACCTAGAAGGGGCGCTGCAGGACCCCCTGGGTGGGGTGGTAAGGGATGAAGGGCGTTCCCGGCCCCTGGAAGTTGAAGTCGTTCAGCCGCACGCGGATGCCGCCCAGCCCGTCGTAGGGGCTGTAGTAGACGCCGATCTCGTAGGAGCGCCGCTGCCAGCGCAGCTCCAGGTAGGAGCCGGTGACATCGCCATAGAACCCGGAACTGGGATCGACGTTGAAGCCGATGCCGCCGCTGAAGACGAGAGGCCCAATGATCTGCTGGGAGAGGCCGATGCCGACCGTGCCCAGGTCGACGGCCCGGTCGAAGTTCAGCGGGCTCTGGCCCTGCCGCAGGGTGATGCCGCCGGTGACGGTCAGCTGGGTGTAGTCGAGGAAGGGCTTCTCGAAGCGTCCCAGGGTGAGGGTGGGCCCTCCGGAGAGGCCGATCGTGTTCTGGTTGGTGCCGTCACTGAAGTAGGCGGCCACCCCGAGCAGGTTGGCGTTGAAGCGCAGCCCCGGCACGATCGGCACCGGTGAATTGGCCAGGGAGACCACCGGCGGACTGGTGGTGGGCTTGCCGGTCCAGATCGGGTAGGAGAAGTTGAAGGAGCCGATGGCGTTGGCGCGCCACACATCAAGCAGGCCGGTGCCGGTGGTCGGGTTGGCCTGGAAGTTGCCCACCCCCATGCGCCAGTAGTAGCTGCGGCTCAACTTGCCCCAGCTGGGCAGGCTTCCCTGCTGTTCCAGCGAGACGCCGTAGGCGGAATAGACGTCCTGCTCGCCGAGGGAGCCGTTCCAGGTGCGGAAGCGGTAGGCCCCGAACAGCCGCATGGTGCTGAAGCCCAGCACGGGCACCTTCACCAGCCGGGAGAGGTCGCCGAAGCTGCGGGTGCCGTTGGCGAAGTTGTCGGGATTGAGGGTGGAGATGGAAAGGCGGGCATCGGCGTTGAACCCCAGCACCGGCCCGGTGAGACGGGCATCGAAGCCGAAGTAGTCGCCGGTCTTGGCCGGCTGCTCGAAGATGTTGGTGGAGCCGGCCGGCGATCCGGGCAGGGGGTAGGCGTCGGTGTTGCCGGTGTAGAGGCGCTGGACCATCACCTGCGGCTGCAGGTTGAGGAGCCCCTTCTCGCCGATCTTGATCGGGATGTTGTAGCCGAGGAAGAAGCCGTCCCGGTCCTCCCGGTCGTTGCCGATCACCAGGGGATTGCTCACCTCGTCCTGCTTCTGGATGCGGCGCTGGCGCGCCACCCGGATCGGCAGACGATCCTCCAGCCGCAGCGTGTTGCGGCGCGCCTTCACCAGGGTGTCGCCGTTGGGCAGCAGGGTGATGACGACCTTCTCCGAATCCATCCACGACTGGGCCGGCGTGAACGGGTCGTTGGTGAAGCCCACCCGATCACCGGAGAGGGTGTTGGGGGTGATCTTGAGGCGCCGGGCCTGGATGCGCCAGCGGCTCACGGTGCCCTTGATCAGCTCCTGGTTGCCTTCGGTGGTCTGGTCCTTGAGCTGTTCGGGGCGGGTGGTGCCGAAGTCGTTGGCCACTTCCGGTGTGGTGAACTCGCGCGGGAAGCCGAAGCGCCGCTCGGCCTTGAGGCTGCGCTCGAAGGTGACGTTCTCGACCCGCTGGGGGATCCGGCCGATGGCCTCGCGGCGCAGCCGCTCCTGATGCCGGGCATTGCGCCACACCCCACCCTTGTCCTCAGGGGGCTTGGCGGCTGGTGTCGGGGCCGGCTGGCCGCTGGTGCCGGTCCAGCCCGGCCCCATCGTCACCTGCTCGAGCTGCTGGGCCAGGCCATCGGGCTGCTCACTGGCCAGGGGCGGGGCGTCCGGGCAGCCCTGGGCGGGGGGCACCGGCAGCGGCTGGCTGGTGGGCCTGTCGGTGCCGAAGCGGTAGCGCAGGCCCACCAGATAGGCGTTGCTGCCCTCACTGACGCCGCTGAAGGTGCCGTAGGCCCCGGAGCGGTGGTGGATGCGGCCGACGGCCGACCAGCGGGGGGTGACCAGCGCCTCCACTTCGAAGGCCAGGTAGTTGAGCAGGCGCGCCGAGTTCTGACGGAAGGTCTGCTCGTAGTTGCTCTTGGCGGTGAGGACGCTCAGGCCCTCCACGAAGAAGACGTTGAGCCAGGGCCGCAGCCACAGGCGCAGACCGATGCCACCGGTGACCTCACCGAAGTTCTGGGCGGGGGTGTCGGAGAAGGGGACGAGCTGGTTGAAGCCGCCGCCCGGCTGGGCGCTGGCCCGGTGGCCGAGCAGGTTGGCATCGAACTCCAGCGACAGGGGCCCGGCCTGGAAGAGGCGGCGCTGCAGGCCGATGCCGCCCAGGTATTCGGGCCGGAAGCGGCCGCTGAAGGTGAAGGTGTCGCCGAATTCACCGGCGTACATCTGGCCGGCCCAGGTGGTGACGGCCCAGGGGTAGGGCTGCCACTGGGGCACGGCCGGATAGGTGGGCGTGCAGCTGATCGGCTCCGGTGGCGGCAGGGGCTGGGAGGCCTCCTGCTCGAGGTCGAAGTCCTCCTTGGTGGAGTCGAGATCGATGACGCCGTAGACGTCGTCGATCTCCCCCACCCCCTCCAGCAGGGCATAGCGGAGGCGGCTGCCCTGCAGATACTGCTGGCCGCGCTGGAAGCGCACGTTGCCCACCGCGAAGATGGTGCGGGTGCTGGCCTCGAACTCCAGCCGGTCGGCCAGCAGGCGGCCACCGGCGAGGCGGGCCATGACGCTGCCGCTGGCCACGAAGCGCTGCAGCTGGCCGTCGTAGCCCTGCTGGTTGGCGGTCAGCTCCAGCTCCAGGGGCATGGCGTCGCCCGCCGGGGCGGCGTCAAGACCGGCCACCGGCGCCGTCGTGGCGGCGGGGTCGGCCGGGAGCGGTTCCGGAACGGGCTGGGGGGTGACCGCCAGGGGGCGGCGACGGGGAGCCGGGGGCTGAACGCTGGGCGACGACTCCGCTGAGGGCTGGGCTCCGGCGGGGGGCTCGGCTCCGGCCTGGGCCCCGGCGGGCGTCGGGGGCTGGGGCTCGTCGTCGAAGGGATCCGGGGTGGAGGGGGCTGCCGGCGCCGCGGGCTGCGCCTGGGCGACCTGAAGCCTGGAGGGTGTCTCCGGCCGTGCCTGGACAGGTGCGGCCGTCAACGCCACAAAACCGGAGATGCCCAGCCACAGGCCCAGCCCAGGGGTCAGGCCTTCAGGGGCCTGGCGGCGTCCCGAGCGGGGGTGGAGCACCACAGGCAGCGGATGGGCAGCGAGAACGCGGCCGATCCTGCCATGGGAGTTCGGGGTCGACCCCCGCGGCGGTCCGGTTTCCGGACGGGTGGCGGGTGGGGCCGCCGCCGAAGGGGTCAGTCCTCCAGGTCCTTGCGGCTGGGGGAGCGGGTGGGATCGCTGGCCAGGAAGCCGAAGACGAAGATCCCGATGAAGAAGAAGACGACGGAGTAAACCGAGATCTTGAGAGCGAGCATGGTCTGTCCGGCGGGTGACAGGGAGTGACAGGCGCCGGTACGGGTCTCGATGACCCCTCGGCAGCCGCATCATCTTATGGGTGGTGGTTGGCCATCCAGGCTGTCCGATGCCGTTTGGCGGGGGCAACCGGCTCCGATTGAAACGTTTCGGTCACGTTCCCCATGCCCCGCCCCCTGGATCTCCAACCCCTCTGGCAGGCCGTCCAGCCAGGGGGCGGAAGCGGTCCGGCGCTGGAGGGGGACTGGGGCCGCCGCCACCGTCCCGACTGGGCGGCCCGGGGCCTGATCATCTGGCCGCGGGGCGGCCAGTGGTGCCATCTGCGCCTGGCCTGCCCGTGCCCGGAGGCCTGGGTCCCGCTGGCCGAGGGCGCCCGGGCGCGGCTGGCGCTGCGCTGGTGGGCCGACAGCGCCGAGCTCTGGGTGGATGGCGAGCGCATCCACAGCGGCGATCTGTTCGACACCGCCTGCCGCTGGCCCCTGCCCGAGCGCTGGTGGCGGGGGGAGGTGCTGGACCTGGAGCTGCGGCTGCGCAGCCCCCTGCACGACGACGGCGCCCTGATCAGCAGCCGCATCGAGCTGGAGCCCCTGGATCCGGCCGATCCCCTGGGCCTGCTGGCGGCCACCGCCGACGAGCTGCGGGAGCTGCGCCGCGAGCAGCGGCACGACGGGGCCCCGGGGGAGGGGGTGCTGCATGTGCTGGGCCATGCCCACCTCGATCTGGCCTGGCTGTGGCCGGTGGCCGACACCTGGCAGGCGGCGGAGCGCACCTTCACCTCCGCCCTCGATCTGATGGAGCGCTTCGAGACGCTCCACTTCGGCCATTCCACCCCGGCGCTCTATGCCTGGCTGGAGCGCCACCGTCCGGCCCTGTTCGAGCGGGTCCGCCGGGCCATGGGGGAGGGCCGCTTCGAGCCGCTCAACGGGCCGTGGGTGGAGAGCGACTGCGTGCTGCTCTCCACCACCTCGCTGCTGCGCCAGTTCCAGGAGGGCCAGGCCTACAGCCTGCGCAGCTTCCCGGAGTGGAGCCACCGGCTGGCCTGGCTGCCGGACAGCTTCGGCTTCGCCGCCGGTTTGCCGGCGCTGGCGGCCGCCACCGGGGTGCGCTGGTTCTGCACCCACAAGCTGGCCTGGAACGCCACCAACCCCTTCCCCCACCGGCTGTTCCGCTGGCGCAGCCGCTGCGGGGCCGAGGTGCTGGCCCTGATGACGGCGCCGATCGGCACCGACGGTGATCCGGTGGCGATGGAGCGCTACCGGTTGCAGTGGCAGCAGGCCAGCGGCTGCGCCGATGCCCTGTGGCTGCCCGGGGTCGGCGACCACGGCGGCGGGCCGACCGCGGAGATGCTGGAGCAGCTGGCGCTCTGGCAGGAGCAGCCCGTGGCCGCCGGCCAGCGCCACGGCACCCTGCGCGCCTACCTGGAGCCGCTGGAGTCACTGGCGGAGCAGCTGCCGGTGTGGCGCGACGAGCTCTACCTGGAGCTGCACCGAGGCTGCCCCACCAGCCGGCCCGACCAGAAGCGCCACAACCGCACCCTGGAGCGGCTGCTGCGGGAGGCGGATCTGGCCGCGGCGCTCTTCGGCAGGCCGGCGCCGGCCGCCACCGACGACTGGCGCACCCTGCTGTTCCAGCAGTTCCACGACATCCTGCCGGGCACGGCGATCCCGGAGGTGTTCGAGCAGGCCGAGCCCCAGTGGCGGGGCGCCCGCCGCCGGGCCGCCCGCCGCCGCGACCGGACCCTGCGGCTGGGGCTGGCGGCCGCGGGGCCCTGCGCTGCGGCGGCAACCGGCATCCGCCGGCAGCGGCGGCGATGCAGCGGCTGCTCCCGTGGCGGGGGCGGTGCGCCTGGAGCGGGTCGCCGGCGGGGGGCCGGAGCGCTGGCGGCTGGGAAATGGGCTGGTGTCGGCGCTGGTCGGCCCGGCGGGGGTGGAGCAGCTCTTCGATGGAAACGGCCGGCCCCAGCTGGCAGGGCCGCTGGCCTGGTGCCGCTGGCGCGACCGGGGCGAGTTCTGGGATGCCTGGGATCTGGCCGCCGACTACCGCGAGCACCCGCTGGAATGGAGCTGGGAGGGGGTGCCCCAGTGGCTGGAGACGGGGCCGCTCTGCGCCCGGTTCGTCTGGCGCGGCCGCTGCGGCGAGAGCCCGGTGCGCCTCGACGGCCGCCTGCTGGCGGGCAGTCCCTGGCTGGAGCTGGTGCTGGGCACCCAGTGGCGGCAGCGCCATGAGCTGCTGCGGCTGGAGATTCCCCTGGCCGATCCGGCCTGCCGCTGGGCGGCCGACACCGCCGGCGGGGTGATCGAACGGCCAGCCACGGCCCGCACCGCCCGGGAGCGGGCCCGCTGGGAGGTGAGCGCCATCAGCTGGATGGCAGCGGTGGGCCCGGGCCGCGGCGACGGGCTGGCGGTGCTGCTGGATGGCCCCCAGGGGGTGTCGGCGACGGAGGAGCGCCTGGGGGTGTCGCTGCTGCGGGCACCCACCTGGCCCGATCCCGGCGCCGACAACGGCTGGCAGCGGCAGCGACTGGCCCTGCTGCCCTGCCCCGGCGGCTGGCGGGCGGCCGCGGCGCCCCAGCAGGCCACCCGGCTGCGGGAGCCGCTCTGGTGCCGGCCGATGGCACCGGGCGCCGGCGCGGGCGCCGAAGCTGGGAATCAGGCCGAAACGCTGTTCCCATCCCTCGGCGAGGACCTCCAATTGGTGGCCCTGCGGCCCCTGCCGGCAGAGGACGGCGCGGAAGCCGACGGCTCCGTGCTGCTCAGCGTCCAGAACCTGGGGCCCTGCCGGCGGCGCTTCTCAGCCGGCCCGGACTGGAACGTGTTGGGCCGCTGCGATGCCCTGGGCCAGTCCCAGGCGGCCGAGCCGCTCGCACTGGGGCCGTGGCAGCTGGGCCACTGGCGGCTGGGGCGCGTGCCGGCGGTGAGCGCGGCGGCTCAGTCGTCGTGATCGTCGAAGGGATCGGTGAGGCCCTTGGACGGCGGGCCGAAGGCGGTGTAGACCCCGAAACCGGTGAGGGCCAGCAGCACGGCGAGCACCGCGAGGGCCACGGAGAGGGCGGGGGAGGTGCTGGCGGCGGGATCCATGGAGGGCATTCAGGCGGGGCAGGGGGCGCGGGGTGGCGAGGCTTCGGGCCTCGCGCTTCCGTCACAACTCTCGACAGCCCATCTCGGTGCGGCCGGCAAGACCCTTACAGTAAGCACCGCGATCCCGTGCCCGAGAGGTCCGAGCTGCCATGGCCCAACGCACCCGTCTGGGAAACCTGCTGCGCCCCCTGAATTCCGAGTACGGAAAGGTGGTGCCCGGCTGGGGTACCACCCCCGTGATGGGCGTGTTCATGCTGCTCTTCCTGGTGTTCCTGCTGGTGATCCTGCAGCTTTACAACAAGTCCCTGCTGCTCGAGGGCATCAACGTCAACTGGAACGGCGTCGGCTGATTCCTCTCGCCCCCTGTCCATGAACATCTTCGGCATCGGTCTGCCCGAGATGGCGGTGATCGCCGCCATCGGACTGCTGGTCTTCGGACCCAAGCGGCTGCCCGAGCTCGGCAAGACCCTGGGGCGCACCCTGCGCGGCTTCCAGTCGGCCTCGCAGGAGTTCGAGAAGGAGTTCCGCACGGCCGTGGGCACCGAGCAGCCGATCGACATCTCCGGTCCCCCTGCCGCCGTGCCGCCTGCGGCCGAACCCGCCGCGATCACGCCCGCTGCCGACCCGGCACCGCCGGTGGTGGTGGTCGAGGAGAGCGTCGCACCCTCCAACGGCCCCGCCAGCTGAGGACGGCCACCCGTTGGATCTGCAACTGCTGGTGGGCCTGGGCAATCCCGGCCCCCGCTACGCCGACACCCGCCACAACGTCGGCTTCATGGTGCTGGAGCGGCTGGCCCGCGCCGGTGGCGCCAGTTTCCGCAACCAGGGCCGCCTGCAAGGGCTGCTGGCCGAGGTCGGCCAGGGGGACAGGCGGCTGCGGCTGCTGATGCCCCAGACCTTCATGAACGACAGCGGCCGCTCGATCCGCGCCGCCCTCGACTGGTTCCGGCTCGAACCGGCCCAGATGCTGGTGCTGGTGGACGACATGGACCTGCCCCTGGGGCGCCTGCGGGTGCGGGCCGCGGGCGGCGCCGGCGGCCACAACGGCCTGCGCAGCACGATCGCCCACCTGGGGAGTGAGTCTTTCGCCCGGCTGCGCATCGGCATCGGCGCGCCGGGTGAGACCCCCGAGGAGCGCCGGGCCCGCACTGTGTCGCACGTGCTGGGCAAGTTCTCCGCCGCCGACCGGCCCGTGCTGGAGACGGTGCTGGAGGAGGTGGAGGCTGGCATCGACCTGATCCGGCGGCTGGGGCTGGAGAAGGCGGCCAACCGTTTGAACAGTTTTCGCGCCGATCCGCCGCCATCCTGAGAGCATCGACACCATCCCGTGAGCCGCCTTCCCGCCACCACCGCGCAGCTGCGGGTGCTGCGCCAGAGCTTCAGCCCCTGCCTGCTGGAGGGGGAGATCAGCGCCGGCGGCTTCCAGTGGCGCTTCCGCTGGGCGTTCGACCGGGGCGAACTGCAGGTGGAGCCGTCCCTGGGGCGCGCCCTGATCCAGGACGCCCTGCTGCGCTTCCTGCTCAAGGCCGACTACCAGCTCGAACCCGGCGGCGACTACGTGTTCACGGTGCGGGCGTCGTTCTGAGCAGCTCCCGCCCCAGCCGGCGCTCCAGCAGCAGCTGGGCCACCACGTCGTCGTAGTCGCGGGGGGGCTGGCGCAGGCCCAGGGGCAGGAGCCGCCGCCAGCCCCGGGCGGGGAACAGCTCCCAGTAGCGGCGCCGCGCCGCCAGGGTGGTGCCGCGCTCATCCACCAGCTCCACCGGCAGCAGGGGCTCCAGACGCCGCCGCCAGGGGCCGCTGCCGGTGCCGTCGCCGATCACCACGGCCGCCAGGGCCTGCTGGCGGTGCCACTGCTCCAGCCGCTCCCAGGCCGCCTCCGGGGGCAGCACCAGGGCTTCACGGATCTCGCGGCAGGCGGGATCGGTGAGCACCAGGCCGCACTTGCTGCGGCCGGGATCGAGGCCCGCCAAAGGGCCGGTGGTCATGGCGGCACCGCCACCGTCATGGCCGCCCCGGCCGGGTGGCTCCGGCTCCGTCCTTGCGGGGCCAGCGCAGCTCCACGCTGATCGGGTCGGGGGTGTCGGCGTTCTGGGTGGCCACGGCCTCGAGGTTGGCGGTGACGCCGGCGGGGCGCTCGCTGAGGTCGCGGGCCAGGGCGTTGATGCTGGCGGCATCGAACTGGAGGCCGTTGGCCAGGGTGCCCTGGCGCTGGACCTTGGCGAAGGCGGCGGCCAGCAGCAGGTTGAGGCGGCTGCGGACCGCTTCGGGGTCGCGCACGTCGGGCTCCAGGGAGGTGCGGGAGAGGACCTCCCCCTGCTCCACCACCTGGCGGTTGGGGCGCAGGTCGGGGAAGGCGAGCACCTGGGCCTCGCCCCGCAGCACGTTGGCGGCCGAGCGGATGCTGACCACCCAGGTGCCGGGGGTGGCGAGCAGCGATTCCAGCCGGGTGATGTCGCTGCGGGGCACCAGCAGGATCTGGCGGTTGGGGGGCTGGCCGGGCAGCAGCAGCTGGAAGGCGGCCCGGTTCGACTCCTGCAGCAGGGCATCGATCACCTGCTTGGCCTGGTCGGGGCGCTGCAGCTGCACCTTGGCGGTGGCCAGGGGCTGGCCGCTGGCGATCACCACGTCGCCGCGGCGCAGGGCGATGACGTTGGTCTCCAGGTCCTTGAGTTCCTTGGCGCCGGCGGCGATGCGCTGGCGGACGCTGGCCAGTTCGGCCTCGGTGCGGCGGATCTCGGCGTCCCGGCCCTGCACCTCCCGGCTGAGCCGGGCCCGCTCGGCCTCCAGCCGGGCGCGCTCGGCCTGCAGGGGCTGGAGCTCGCGGCGCAGGGTGTCGACGCGGCGCTCGGCGGCCACCAGCTGATCGCGGGCGCGGCGCTGGCTGGCCAGGGCCTGGTCCCGGCGGCGTTTGGCCGTGATCAGATCGAGGCGACTGCGCTCCAGTTCGCCGCGGGTGCGGGTCAGTTCCCCCTCGTTGCGCTTCAGGGCGGCGCGGCTGTCCCGCAGGCGGTCCTGGATCTGGTCGAGCTCGAAGAGCCCCACCCGCAGGCGCTCGCTCACCAGCAGCATCAGCCCCAGCGACACGGCACTGATCAGGCTGCCGGTGAGCACCGTGATCACCACGGCGGTCTTGCGGGGCCGCAGGTTGAACAGGCTGAGGCGCGCCTTGCCCACACGGCTGCCGAGCCGGTCCCCCAGGGTGGAGAGCACTCCGCCGAGCACCAGGAGCGCGAGGATCAGCAGCCAACCCGACACCTTCCGAGCCCCGGTTCCGCGATCCACCAAGTATCCATGCCGGTGGCCTCACGGCACCCGGCCGGGGCCAGCCGATCCGCTGAATCTCAGCTGAACCGCTTGGCCAGGGCGATGGGGTCGAAGACGGTGATCTTCTTGCGGTCGATCTGGACCAGGCCGTCGTTGCGCAGGTCGCCAAGGAGGCGGGTGATGGTGACGCGGGTGGAGCCGATCGCCTCGGCGATGGCCTGGTGGGAGAGGCGCAGGTCGATGGTGATCCCCTCGGCGCCGGGAACGCCGAAGTCGCGGCAGAGCACGAGCAGGAAGCTCACCAGCCGGGAGGACATGTCCCGGTGGGTGAGGGTCTCGATCATGGTCTCGGTCTGGAGGATGCGGGAGGAGAGGCCCTGGAGCAGCAGCAGGCCGACGCTGGCGTCCTGCTCGATGGCGCGCCGCACCGAGGTGGCCGGAGCCGTGACCATCTCCACCCGGGTGAAGGCGATGGCGTGATAGAAGCGGTCGGACCGTTGGCCGGTGAGCAGGGAGAGCACCCCGAAGAGGCTGTTCTCGCGCAGCAGTGCCACGGTGATCTCCTCGCCCGACTCGTAGACGCGCGAGAGACGCACGGCACCGCGCCGCAGCAGGTAGACGCGCTCGGCCGGGTCGCCGGGGAAGAAGATCGTCTTGCCGCGCTCGATGGTCTCGACGCTGCTGCCGGCCAGGCCGCGGATCACGTCCAGCAGGGTGGTGGCCAGGGCGCCGGGGGCGCCCATGGGGGTCACGGAGCCGGGGGATCCGCTGGAAGGGCTGCTGGGGTAGCGGCTGAAGCCACGCGTAGCGCCGACCATCAAGGCGTGGCGATTGGTGATGAACCTATGGATCGGTCTGGCCGATCCATGTAGCCAATGACACTCTTTAGCCGGTCGTGGTGCCTGGCGCCACGGCCAGGGCCTGGCGCTGGGCCTCCTGCAGGTCCCGCAGGCCCGGTTCGGCCAGATCCAGCAGGGCGTCGAGGCGGGAGCGGGAAAAGGGGGCGCCCTCGGCGGTGCCCTGGATCTCCAGCAGCCGGCCCTGCTCGTCCATCACCACGTTGAGGTCAACCTCGGCGCGGGAATCCTCGGAGTAGTCCAGATCCAGCAGGGCCCGGCCATCCACCAGGCCCACCGACACGGCCGACACCTGCTGGCGCAGGGGCGAGGCGGCCAGCACGCCCTGGTGCTGGAGGCGCTCCAGGGCGGCGGCCAGGGCGATCCAGGCGCCGGTGATCGAGGCGGTGCGGGTGCCGGCGTCGGCCTGGAGCACGTCGCAGTCGACCAGCAGGGTGCGCTCGCCGAGGGCCTCCAGGTCGAGGGCGGCCCGCAGGCTGCGGCCGATGAGGCGCTGGATCTCCTGGGTGCGGCCGGAGAGCTTCATCAGCTCGCGGCCCTGGCGGCTGGGGGTGGAGGCCGGCAGCAGGCGGTATTCGGCGCTGAGCCAGCCGCTGCCGGAGCCCTTGCGCCAGCGGGGCACCTCGGTATCGAGGCAGACGCTGCAGAGCACCCGGGTGCGGCCGGCGGCGAAGAGCACCGAGCTGAGGGCGAAGCCCATCGGGTCCCAGTCGACGGCCACCGGGCGCAGGGCATCGGCGGCGCGGCCGTCGTTGCGGGGGGCGTCGGCGGGAGTGGTCACGCGGCCTTTGGCGGAGCCGGGCCAGCGTAGGTGGCGCCGGTGGTACGTCTGTTCCCAGCCACTACCGATGGTGTGCCGGGCTGGCGAGGGCCGCTACATTCGGGAGGTGAGCGGCCGGGGCGATCCGTCCGGACCTTTCACACCAACGCTTCCGTGGGGTGTCCATGACCGCCAGCCTCATCGACCCCGGCCACCCCCGGCGTACGGCCACCCCGGCGCGCACCGAGCCGCTGGCCCTGGTGCCGCCGCTAAGGCTGGTGAGCCAGCCGGAGGGGCTGCTGCAGATCCACACGGCGCCGTTCCGGGGCAGCTTCGCGGCGGTGTTCAGCCAGGCCCTGCGCAGCGCCGGGCTGGGCAGCCGGGTGCTGGTGAGCCAGTTCCTCAAGGGGGGCGTGGAGCAGGGGCCGGCGGGCAGCCTGACGCTGTGCGGCCGGCTGGAGTGGCTGCGCCCGGGCACGCCCCACTGCCTCGATGGGCCGCCGGGCTCCCAGGGCTCCGAGGGGGCCACGGCCGAGGAAGCGCTTGAGGCGGTGGCGGAGGTGTGGGAGGTGAGCCGCGAGCGGCTGCTCAAGGGCGACCTGGATCTGCTGGTGCTCGATGAGCTGGGCCTGGCGATCGCCCTGGGCTATCTGAGCGCCGAGGCGGTGATCGAGGCGCTTGAACAGCGGCCGGCCCATCTGGATGTCATCCTGACGGGCCCCTCGATGCCGGCCAGCCTGATGGCGATGGCCGATCAGGTCACCCAGTTGCGCCGCGGCGGCTGACGCCATGCTCAAGAACGACCACTGGATCAACGAACAGGCCGCGGCCGGAATGCTGGAGCCGTTCCAGCCGACGCTGGTGCGCCACCTGGATCCGGAGGGCCGCACCGGCCCGGTGCTGAGTTTCGGCTGCTCGTCGTACGGGTACGACCTGCGGCTGTCGCCGAAGGAGTTCCTGATCTTCCGCCACGTGCCGGGCACGGTGATGAACCCGAAGCGGTTCAACCCGGCGAACCTTGAGCCGGCGCCGATGCACAGTGACGAAGACGGCGACTACTTCATCCTGCCGGCCCATTCCTACGGACTGGGGGTGGCGCTGGAGAAGATGAAGGTGCCGTCGAACATCACGGTGATCTGCCTGGGCAAGAGCACCTATGCGCGGCTGGGAATCATCGTGAACACCACCCCGGCGGAAGCGGGCTGGGAGGGCCACCTGACGCTGGAGTTCAGCAATTCCTCCGGCGCCGACTGCCGCATCTACGCCGGCGAAGGCATCTGCCAGCTGCTGTTCTTCGAGGGCGACCCCTGCGCCACCACCTACAACGACCGCCAGGGCAAGTACCAGCACCAGCCCGAAAGGGTGACGCTGGCGAAGGTTTGAGGGGATGAACAGTTTGTTATCGGGTTTGTCTAAATCGGTTGGTTGGGGCGGAGCGCATGGGCAATTGGTTGTGGCGCGAGGGTTTTGTCGGACTTGCCTGGACTGGGGCGAGTGCTTATGCCGCTGCTGCCTCGGTATGCGGGTGGTTATCGGAACCGTCCAATAAAGAGTTAGACCTACAAAAGACATGTCGAAAGCAGTTAGCACATTCGCGACAGCGATCGAGGACTCAGAAAGCCTCCTAAAGCTGTTTGACCAAACGCAGAAGAACAATGCTGAATCGGCGGAGGTTCTTAAGCGTGCTGGGCTGATAATGGCGGTTACAGCATGGGAGACCTACGTTGAAGACCGTCTGAACGAGGCAGTCGAAGCCCGGTTGAAAGTTCTCAGTGGCAGCCCAGTTTGCAAATTTGTTAGCGGCAAACTTGCCGAAGAACTCAAGCGACTGAACAATCCGACAGCTGATAAGACTAAACGACTGTTCATCGATTTCTTGGATTTTGACGTAACCGCATGCTGGAAGTGGGCCAACTCCGATCCTGCCACTTCGAGAAAAGCCTTGGATAGCCTCTTATCCAAGCGCGGCGATGTTGTACACTGAGCGAAGCCGCAGAACGGTGGGCCACCCGCTCCACATCTGGTTAAGCGCGATGACCTAGAAAAGGCTATTCGTCTGATAAAGAATCTCGTTGACAGTACCGAAAGGTCTCTCCAAGAGAACTGAGGTATAACATCCTAATGCAGAAGACGGGAGCGGCGGTTGCCTATCATGCCGATTCGCCCCTGCCCGCTTCTGATCTGGAGCGTTAGGTGGAACCCAGAGAGACACGTGGCTTCTGCATCATCATCTCGGTCACTTCCATAGGCTTTCAGCCTTTGCATCATGAAAGTATTACGAGACAAAGCGCTTACAATGCAAAGCAATGGAAGCCTCAGGACGCATAAGCATCTACTGAGCCCATGAGAAACCCAGTTTAACCTAGCCCGAAGAGTCTCAGAGAAAGATGTCGACCCGAACTGACTGGCGCGATTCAAAAGTCATGAGCTCCCAAGAGCTTGTCAGAGAAGCTTGCTCATTACTTTCATCCTCGGGAGAGAGTGGCATCACATACCTAGACCACAATCTGTTCAGTGTCTACCTAGATATTCTCTGTGGACTCTTTCGGTTCAATGATGAGATCCCCTCTGAGGCTAGACAAGCTGCAATGACAAAGTGCATTCTGGGGATTGCGAGATCTGGACCCCAAAGCGATACCCAGTTGGCACGGCTACTACGGCAAGAAGAACAAGCCTATCTTCAAATAAATAAGACATCATACGTCCTGCTTTCGTCGGTATCGCTGAAGTATAGTCAACAGATCAATCGAATCTCAGCTCCAACGGCCACGTTTACGTTCTATCCAGCTCGGCCACGTTCATTTCGTCTTCCCGATGGTGGCAGTGTTCGCGTTAAGGATGCGACACCAAGTGGCTATTCGTACGTCAAGGTTCACGTCCAAGCAAGAGATCATTGGGGCGCTGCAGAGGTGGCGTTGCATTCCCTTGATCTGCTGAGAAGCTTCTGGAATCTATATTTCAATAGACGGATTGGCATAAGGGAGACTTGGATATCAGATGGAGGATGGACGCCAGTAAATGCAGTTCTCCCTGGCCCCATTCATACACTGCACACACAAGCTGGAACGCTCGCCCTCGATGGTGTTTGGTGGACTTCTTATATGCCCAAGGAGACTAAGCCCAAACCCATTGGCAGCGAGTACCCGGATCTTAAGAAGTTTGAGAGATTTGTACGAAATCAAATAAGCAAGTCACATTTTGGCGAGAAGATTGAAAGGTTTCTGATTCGATATGTTAGAGCTCTGGACTCATACGACTCAACGACTACGATGCTTAATCTATGGAGTACTCTTGAAGAGATTGCGGGAGTAAAGGGCGTGGGTGATTCGAACAGATTGATCAAAAGAGTGACCTTCTTGGACCATAAACCTAAGCAGGGCAGGCTCCTGCTTGAGTTTATTCGAGATCACAGAAACACGATTGCCCACGCCGGGGCGACGCCAGACGAGATTGAGCGTCTTATCTATATCCTAAAAATCTATGTTGAAGGGCTGCTCTGGTTCGTTATTCGCAATGCACAAAGGTATAACACCCATGAAGATCTTCTTGGAGTGCTTGATTTGTCTGTTGACCCAAATGAAATTCGTGCGGACATGGAAAGGCTAAATCAAGGTTTGCGCCTTCGGCTCCAAGCCTCCACATAGCACCGCCATGCACCAGAGCCGCCACCGAAGGGAATGCATCTACATCCCTGGTTCTGTGTGGCTTGGTGATGGCGAGCGTTGTACTGTCTCGCTGGAGTATGTTTTAATGAACTCAAGTAACTGATTAACCATGGCCGAGAAAGCTCCTTCCTCAGCGACCGACACAAAGTCTGCGAGTGAAGCATTTCAACAGAAGCTTTCCGACGGATTTATGGGCCTCTTCGAACTTGTTATATCCAATAGAAGAGGATATTATGCACTACACCCTGACAAGATCCCAACTCCAGAATCAGTAGGTTCTCTTATCAACTCATCCTCAGCTACAAATGCAGCAATTTCCGGAGGATTTAATCTGGCGCCCGGGCCTTGGGGCCTTGTAGGCATCGTTCCTGAACTCACATTGATTTTCCGAAACCAGCTAATGTTGATATACGACGTTGGAATGGCCTATGGCAAGTCTGACGTTCTAACAAAGGAACTTCTCGCCGGCGTTCTTCTAGATGCATTCGGAATTGGTGCGGGTAGTTTGATTGTTATGCAGGGGAGCAAGTTAATTGTAAAGCGGGTTTCACTCCGAGTCTTCCAGCGAATTGTGACCTTGCTGGCAGGTAAAGTTACCCAGCAAGCTCTAAAATCAGCGCTAAGCAAGTGGGTCCCAGTTCTTGGTGCTGCGGCGATGGCAGCTTGGGTTCACTATATGACTAAGAAGGTTGGCCGAAAAGCCGTGGAAATTCTTAGCAAAGACGTCTCAGTAGATCAAACAGAAAGTGATCAGGATAAGGCTGGTGAGTCTCCTGAAGTTACTCAAAATACAGAAACATCTAACGATGTATCTTCTGTTGTCCAGAGGATCAAGATACTTGTCTGTCTTGCAGCTATTGATGGAAAGACTCATGACCAAGAATCGGCTTTTATTGTCGAGATAATGTCAAGCTGCGATATCCCAGCAGTGGAGAAGGATAAAATCGTTGAAGCTCTCGCTAACTACAAGCAAATTGATGTCGACTATGGAGGTTTGGCCGCCAATCCAAGTGACTCGGTGGGAATCCTGGTCGACATGGTCGCCTTATCAAGGCGAGACGGGAGTATCCATCCAGCAGAAAGAATCTACATCCGAAAAGTTGGAGGAATCCTCGGAGTGGCTGAAGCCGATGTTAATGACTTGCTCGAAACAGTCTAAGTCAAGCGGTACAACATCACAATCCACCTGAACCGCCCCCATTCAAGCATGGATCAGATCTGGCGATGCCGATTGGCGGCAGGTGGTCATGAGCGTTAGTTCTGCTGTCGAGCCGATTGATTCTTGTGGTCAGATATTCAGGAAAGAATCTCTCGAAAGCCCTCGAAACGTATCTATCATTGGCTTTCTGGCAGTGGCTTGGGTTGAAATGGCAACTTGGTAAGTGTGCCGTCAAAAAAAGCTCAAAGGACAGGCACACACCCTGGAAGCCCGAGATCCAGGCGCGGATCAGTCCAGAGCTCAAGACGCATAGCAGATTCGCGGCCATGGGCCAGGTCGTTCATCGGCTCGGAGGGCTGGTGAACACGGACTCCAGCCAGTCGTAAGCACGCTGATGGAACAATGAACGCGCCATCTCCTCGCAATGCCCGCCGGCGCCTTCGGCTTTGGTGAAGCGCACCAGGGTCCGGGGACACCGCAGCGCGCCATGCAGCTGCTCCGCGAAGCGCGCGATCGGATCGCCTTCCGCCCAGGCCACCAGCGTGGGGCAGCGGATCTGTTCCGCGCGCCCCCTGAGGCTGTAGTCGCCGGCGATCCTGAAGTAATCGGCGAGGGAATCGAGGCCATGCACCCAGAGGGCCCGCTGGAAGGTCCAGTGCAGGGATGGATTGGAGCGGATCTGGCCCTGCAGGGCTTCGAGATCGGTGGGGGCGATTTCGGGCAGGCGTTCGCGCACGGCAGGCGGGAGCGGCAGGTTCGCCCGCAACGCTTCGAGAAGGTCCCACTGGCCGGGGTCGGCGATGCAGGCCGCAAGCCGGTGCTCCCCGCTGGCTGCACGGGGCGCCAGATAGCCGCCGAAGCTCCAGCCGATCAGCGCCATCCGCTGCGGGTCCACCTCCGGGCGGGAGTGCGCGTAGTCGACAACCGGGCGCACCACGTTCTCCCAGTCGGGGCGGAACACCAGGCCCTGGTGGATGAGGGGGCGGCCCTGGCCGGGGCCGTCGAAGGTGAGGCAGTGGTAGCCGCGGCGCACGGCGGCCACGGCATGGGCAAAGTGCGCCTCGTGCACGGTGGCGTCGTAGCCGTTGGTGGCGATCACCAAGGGGCGCGGCTGGCCCGAGTCATCGGCACGGTGGAAGTAGCCGGGCAGGCTCGTGCCCTCGTAGGGGATTTCCACGGCCTCCACCGCTGGCGACATTCGGGCGGCGGCTCTGGCGAACGCCTCGGCCTCCCGGTCGAAGGCCTCCACCAGCCGGACGTCCACAGGCACGCCGAAGAGCGGCAGGTAGGACGTGCGGTAGTAGTTGCTGGCCCGCAGGTAGGCCTCGCGAGCGCTCACCGAGCAGCCGGCCGCCGCACAGGATTCGGCGATCTGAAACACACGGTCGGCGGTGGCTGTCCAGGCCCGATACCAGCTGTCCGGATCGGCGGGCGTGATCTGCGCAGCCGTGACGAAGCACTCGCCGAAATCAGCACCCCCATAGAGCGCGTGCGAGAGGGCGCGGACGGCAAACCGCTCAAACAGCGTGTCTTGAAAGAAGAGCCCCATCGCGACGATCTCCGGCGGCTGCGCGAAGACGACCCAATACGCTCTGCATCATCACCGAGGGCTTCGGCGTTCTCATGCGCACGGCGGGCCTGAGCGCTGAGGCGACGGGTCTTCCTGCCCATGCGTGATCCGTTCGGCATCGGCAGTGTCTGCATCGTCAGGTGGACACCGCCGTTGACGTTAGCGTTAATCTGGCGCTTTGATCGACCCAGTCAGAAGCTCATGAACTCCACGTCTCTTGGAGCCATCCAACTCATGCTTGTGGCGGGCTCCGTTATCGCCGCTCTGTTTATTTTGTACCCAGCATTTCTGGCCTGGAGGTGGGGGGAGGAAAGCAGAAGCTGGCCAACGGTGACTGGAACGATCACCTATTCAGGCACGGTGTTTATCCTCAGTGGTGGCGATGGAAGTGCCGTGCACGCTTCCTATCGACCATGGGTTGTGTGCGAGTACTGCGTCGATCAAGCCAAGCACAAGTGCAGACGAATCAGTTTTGGATTCAGGTTCAATACAGTCCGCAGCAAAGCAGAGAAGGTGGCGGCTGAGTTCGTCGTGGGCCAGGATGTACTCGTGCATTACATGCCAGGCAAGCCCGCCATGGCGACGCTGAAGCCGGGGATCTCTGCTGGCCTATTGAGGTTCAATCTGCTCTACAGCGCCTTTCTGGTCACTCTTCTTGGGGGCGGTTGGATCTGGGTGGCTGTCCATTCCCTCGGGCGTTAGTTGGCGTTCCCCAGCAGGCGGCATCTGGCTGCCGACGCCAATGATATGGGTCTCTCTTCGTGGGGGAGGCTCCCCTGCGATCCTCAGGCCGAGAGGCTCAGATAGCCCAGGGCAAGCCGCTTGATCTCGGCAACCATTCGGAGTCGCTTCTCGGGCTCTTGCAGGCGGGACAGCCAGATCAGCGGTGTGATGGCCTTGACCAGCACAAGGGCCATCAGCTCCAGATCTGTCGTGGATGGGCTGGACTCCTGGTTCTTGCCGTCGCCGATGCCGCGCCCGGCGAGTGAGGCGGCGAGGTCAACGATGAGCTGAGCATCGGCGGCGTCTTCGGTCTCGCGGAGTTCCGGTACCGAGCCCTGGGTTTCCATGAAGATCGCGTGATACCCGGGATGGTCGTCGAAGAAGCGGGACGTGATGTCAATCAGCCGGCTGACGTACTCCGGTAAGGACAGCTGCATCAGTTCGGCGTTGTCGGCCAGGGCAAGCCGCTCGTGGAGCAGACGGTTGTACCGCTCCATCAGCAGGAGAACGATCGCCTTCTTGTCGGAAAAGAACTGATACAGCGAACCGATCGGCACCTGGGCCTTTTTGGCGATTTCGTTGGTGGAGGTGGCACCGAAGCCCTGGGCCACGAAAAGCTCCTCGGCCACGTCAAGGATGTGGTTGACGCGCTCCTGGCTACTCGCCTGTTGCGGCTTTCTGCGGATGCCACTGACCCGGGTCGGGCGGCTGGCCATGGGCTCCCCTTCGAACAGAGCAGTACGGGAGTCCTACACCCCCGCCCGACGCGGCAGGGCCCGCCTGGTTGACAGATGTGAGCAAAGCTCGTACGGTCTGCGGCATGAGCAAAGCTCACATCCTCCACGCCCCTGCGGCACCCTCCCCCATGCAAGACCTCCTGCTCGGCCTTGAGCGCGCCCCGTGGCTCTCGGACCTCCTCTCCCTCGGCGACTTTGCGCTGTTCGACAGCGCCCTGCCGGCTGCGGCCATCTACGCCCTGATCACCGTTCCCTTCTTCTTTGTCTTCTGGGTCTGGCGCCGGCAGGCGGTGCAGCCGCGGCGGATCCAGCCCAAGCAGCGCAGCACGTCCGCCCAATGGACCAGGGAGATTCGCCAGTCTCTGTCGAGCGTGGCGATCTTCACGCTCATCGACGTGGGAATCTTTCTGGCCGATCGGTCGGGCTTCACAACGATCTATCAGCACATTGGCGACTATGGCCTCGCCTACCTGGCGGCCAGTGTTGTCCTGATGATTGTGATTCAGGACACGTTCTTCTACTGGGCCCACCGGCTGATGCATTGGAAGCCCTTGTACCGCTGGAGCCACAGGGTCCATCACGAAAGCATCGACACCAGCCCCTTCACGGCGTACTCGTTCAGCCTGGTTGAAGCCGTTGTGGAAGGGATCCCCAACATCATCTTTCCTTTTCTCTTCCCGGTGCACTGGTCGGCGCTGATTGTCTATCAGGTGCTGTCGCTGATCATGAATGTGATCGGACACCTGGGCTATGAAATCATTCCCGAGAGCTGGAGCGGCCACTGGTTGTTGAAGTGGAAGACCCCCTCCACGCACCACAACATGCACCACTCCCATGTGAACGGGAACTACACCCTTTACTTCCGATTCTGGGATGTGTGGATGGGCACGGAATTCAAGGATTATCCGCAGAAGTTGCAGTCTGTCTACGAGCGGATCCGCCAGCACCGGCAGGCCGCTGATGAGAGCGCGACCCCGGACGTCCAGCTGCAACTCACCGCGCCAGCCACTTCTGCCTCCATCCCGGAGACTGCCGCATGAACGCCAACAGTGTTGCCCAGGCCATTCAACTCGTCATTGCTCCGTCCGTGATGCTGTCAAGCTGCATCGTCTTTCTGAACCTGACCCTGGGGCGCTACCTGAAGATCAGTGATCGCCTCCGCGGCATGACGAGGGAGCGCATTGACATCCTCAACAGGTACGACCCCCAGGATCATGCGTATCGCGATGGCCTGAGCCTGATCGACAAGCAACTGATTCAGCTGGCGGATCGCTATTCCTCTCTCCAGAAGGCGAGCCTGGTGCTTTACGTCTCGATCGTCCTGTTCCTGCTCAGCATGATGGCGATTGGTTTGTCGATCAATCTGTACCCCCTCTTCTTCTCCTTCCTGGCGATGGCGATGTTCCTGCTTGGATCGCTGGCCCTCCTGACCGCCATCATCCTTGCCATGTCGGAGGTGTCGGTCTCCCATCGCGCCGTACGGGCGGAAGTCCGATGGGCCATGTCCCTGAGGCCAGACCAGTAAGCGGCAGCGCAACGACCCATCACCACCATGACGATGCAACAGACATCCAGCGTTGTAAGGCTCACCGGTGCAGACCTTGACTGGGCAACCGCCCTGCTGGGCGCAGCCTTCCTCAACGAACCGCCCATGAGCCACCTCTTCACAGGCGCTCGACGCGAATGCCAGACCAGGGAGTTCGTGCGTTGTGCCTGCGCCTATGCGCTCCATTCCGGGGAGGTGTACACCACCAGTACCCGTCAAGGTGTCGCTCTCTGGCTCCCCCCTGGGAATACCAACATCAGCCTCCTAACCATGGCCCGCAGCGGCTTGCTGCTGGCACCCTTTCGGTTGGGCCTCACCACCCTGGCAAGGGTCCTGGGCTTCATGGAGCACATGGACACCATGCACAAGCAATCTGCGCCTACGCATCACTACTACCTTCTGATGCTTGGTGTGCATCCTCAGGCGCAAGGCAAGGGTGTTGGCAAGATCCTCATGAATCACCTGCTTGAACGTGCCGAGCAGGAGTCCATGCCTGTCTACCTGGAGACCCAAAGCGAGCGCAACCTGGACCTGTATCGGCGCTTTGGCTTCAACGTCGCCATCGAAGACTCGGTTCCTGGAATCACGGGCCTGAAGAACTGGGGAATGCTGCGAAGCGCCTCCTGACCCTGCGATCACACACGTCCCGACACCATCCCTTCATCAATCACACGACGCGCATCCACCATGGCAACACAAGCAACGTCAGATCAGCCGATCTTCGACACGATCATCGTTGGAGCAGGCCTTTCGGGGCTCTACGCAGCCCGTGTGCTGTCAAAGGCCGGGCAGCGGGTCGCCGTCCTGGAGGCACGCGATCGGGTCGGTGGGCTCACCTGCTCCCCATACAGCGAATACCTCGGCGAACACATCGACCTGGGCGGTGCCTGGCTCGCCGACAACCACACGCGCATGCATGAACTTGTGCGCGAATTCTCTGTGCCACTGATTCGCCAGTTCAAGACCGGGCAAGAGGTGGCGGTTGACGGAACGACAGCCCATGCCGGAGAGGTCGGCAGCTTTCCTGGTCGAGATGCGGCCCTGCCTGAACTCCAGGCCGCCATTGCCAGGCTGGAGGAGGCCCTCTCTGGCATCGACCTTGACGCGCCCTGGGACCACCCGATGGCCAAGGGCTTTGATGCCATCACCTTTGCCACCTGGCTTCAGCAGAACGTGGAGACACCGGCCACGCGCGAGCTCCTGGCGATGAGCACGAATGCTTACTTCGGGGTGATGCCAGCGGAAGTCTCTTTCCTCGAAACCCTGCATCTGTTGAAAACGTGCGGGGACATCATCTTCATGGGGGATACCCTCACCGGTGGACAGGCCGCCCACATGATGGGCAGCCAGTTGATCTCCGAGGGGCTGGCCGCCAGCGTCAACGGGGTTGTTTCCCTCCGATCTCCTGTGCGCCGGATCATTCAGAACGATCAAGGTGTCGTCGTGGAGTGCCACGATTCCACCTGGCAGGGCAAGCGGTTGATCTGTGCACTGCCGCCGGTGATGATCAATCGGTTGGAGTTTGAGCCACCCCTACCCGCTTATCGGCGCGCCTTTCACCAACGCTGCCCCATCGGTCGCTACACCAAGGCCATCCTTGCCTACGAAACACCGTTCTGGCGTGAGCAAGGGCTGTCGGGTATCGCCACGAGCCTCGATAACGGCATGACGGGCATCTTTGACCTTGGCGATGGCGACGCCAGGCATGGGGCCATCTCGATTCTGTTTGGCGGTGAGCCGTCGCTTCGGCTTGAGGACTTGAGCGTGGAAGAACGCGACCGAATCATTCTCGATCAGGTGGCCTTTGCCCTGGGCGAGCAAGGACGCCATCCCGTCGAGATGGTGGTCCAGGAGTGGGTCAACGAACCTTGGTCGCAGGGCGGCGCCTGCTCCTACATGACGACCGGGACCCTCACGACGATCGGTGATCGCCTCTGGCAACCCTGCGGCCGGATCTTCTGGGCTGGCACCCATCTGGCCCGCGCCTGGAGGGGCTACATGGAAGGGGCCTGCGCGGCGGGCGAAGCAGCAGCGAATGCCGTGCTGGCAGCGTCGCCATGAAACGGATGATTCCCCGCCGCCCATCTCTCGCGTTGTGACCGGACCCCAAGCCTTTCTCGCCCCACCCGCCACCAGTGGCCCCCCATGCACGGCCGTTGGCATCGATGTCGGCGGCCCCCGCAAGGGCTTCCATGCCGTGGCCCTCAGCGGCGGCGCCTACGCCGCCCAGTTGGCCACGAGCGATGTGCAGGACCTCGCCCACTGGTGCCGCTCCGTGGTCCAGGCGAGCGTGATCGCCATCGACGCCCCCTGCCGCTGGAGCAGCGACGGCCGCGCCCGACCCTGCGAACGGGAGCTGAGGCAGCAGGGGATCATCTGCTTCGCCTCCCCCACCCGCCAGGCCGCCGTGGCCCACCCCAACGGCTACTACAACTGGATGCTGCAGGGGGAGGCGCTGTATCAGGCCCTGGCGGCGTCCCATCCCCTGGTCGCTCGCCTGCCCATCAACGGGCCGGGCTGTTTTGAAACCTTCCCCCACGCCATCACCTGGCACCTGCGCGGCGGCCAGGCCCAGGCCTCCCAGAAGCGTGCGCAGCGCCGGGCGGTGCTGCAGCAGGCGGGCATCGACCTGGCACCCCTCACCAGCATCGACTGGATCGATGCCGCCCTCTGCGCCCTCACGGCCCACCATGCCGCCGTCGGTGGCGCCTGCGTGCACTACGGCGAACCGGAGACCGGCTGGATCGTGGTGCCTCACTGAGCCGCCGGGGCCTCGGCCCCGCGGCAAACGGAGATCAGCGCTCCCACCAGGCCGAGGGCGGCCGCCAGACGGAAGGCCAACTGCTGGGCGCCAAGAAAGGCCTCCAGCTGGGACCCGCCCAGCCGCGCTCCCACCTCCCCGGCCAGGGCGGCGTCGGCACCGGCGGCGCCAAGGCCGTGGGCGAGCAGGGAGGCCGCCAGCGCCGTGCCGATCGCCTGGCCGAAGTTGCGCGCTGTCGACAGGAACCCATTGGCCACGCTGAGGTGCTGCGGCGGCACGGTGTTGAGCGTGGCGCTGTTGTTGGGGGGATGGAACAGGCCGCCGCCCATGCCCAGCAGCACCAGCGGCCCGATGATGCTGGCGTCGGCAGCGTCCGGACCCAGCCAGGACAGGCCCACCAGGCCCGAACTGACGCAGAGCATGCCGGCGGTGCTCAGGGTCCGCGCCCCGGTCCGATCCCCCAGGCTGCTCACCGTCAGGCTCGTGGCGGTGAGCACCAGCGAGAGCGGCACGATCAGCACCCCCGACATCACCGGTGTGCGGCCCAGCACCAGCTGGGCGTACAAAGGCAGCAGGAAGTAGCAGGCCACCGCGGCCACGAAGTAGAAGGCGGCGGCCACCGAGCCGAAGGTGAAGGCCCGCGAGCGGAACAGGCTGAGGGTCAGCAGCGGTTTCGCCAGGCGCTGCTCCACCGCCACGAACAGGGCCAGGGCCGCCGCGCCGCCCAACAGGATCGCCAGGCTGGCCGGGCTCAGGCCCTGCTGGGAGAGCTGCTCGATCACCAGGAAGGGCGCGCTGGTGGCCACCACCGCCAGCACGGCCCCCGTCCAGTCCATGGCGCTGCGGTCCTGGCTGCGGGGGCGGGCCTTGAGGATCCGGAGGCTGAGGATCAGTCCGGCCAGGCTCACCGCCAGGATCACCAGAAACAGGGAGCGCCAGCCGAACTGGCCGATCAGCAGGCCGCCGAGCACCAGCCCCGTGACCTGGGCCAGCGCCAGGATCGAGGCGTTCACCGCCATGGCCTTGCGCCGCTCCTGCTTCGGGAAGACGGCGGTGATCTCGGCCATCACGTTGGCCAGCACCAGGCCGCCGCCCACGCCCTGGAGCACGCGGAAGCCGATCAGGATCTCCACCGTCGGCGCCAGCGCGCACAGGACCGACGTGACGACAAGAACGCCCATGCCGAGGACGACGATGCGCCGGCGTCCCCAGATGTCGGCCAGGCGCCCGGCCGGCAGCAGGGTGACCGTCACGGTGAGCAGGTAGGCGACGATCACCCACTTGAGAACCGGCAGCCCGACGCCGAACTGTCGCGCCATCGCCGGCAGGGCGAGGGTGACGATGAACCCGTCCATGTAGACAACGAAGTTGCCGCATTCCACGGCGGCCAGGGTCCACCAGCGGTCGGGATTGGCCGGCGGTGCATTCCCCGGCCGCTGGACGGCTGCGTTGACCTGGTCCATGGCCGGTGCTGCCCTGATGTTGAAGTCTCAGGTGCAGAAAGCTAGGGGACGTCGCCGGTGCGTGGGTTGCCAGAACATCGCCAGGCATCGGTGACGACAGGCTGATGGTGGCCAAAGCTTGGGCCCAGCTTTTCCGGCATCAGCTGGTCGGTTTTTCCTGCATCGGAAGCTCCATTTTTCCTGCATTAGAGTCTCGGCATCTGATGCATTGGCTCCCGCCGCATGGCCTCCGGCTACCGCCCCCGCATCGCCGATGCCGAGCTGCGGGCCTGCCTGGCCGCCGCCGGGGCTGTGGTGATCGAGGGCCCGAAAGCCTGCGGCAAGACCCGCATGGCCCAGCAGCTGGCCGCTTCCACGGTGCTGCTGGATGTGGACAGCAGCGCTCGCCAGGCCCTGGCCGTCGATCCGGCCCTGGTGCTGGCGGGGCCCCGGCCGCGCCTGCTGGACGAGTGGCAGGTGGAGCCGGCGCTCTGGAACCACGTGCGGCGGGCTGTGGATGCCGTTGACGCGCCCGGGCAGTTTCTGCTCACCGGTTCAGCGGTGCCGGCCGATGACGCCGAACGCCACACCGGAGCCGGTCGCTTTTCCTTTCTGCGCCTGCGCCCCATGACCTTGCTGGAGAGTGGCGCCGGCCAGGGAGGTGTTTCGCTGGCGGGCCTGCTCGAGGGCGTGCCGCCCAGCTGCGCCGATCCAGGGTTGGGCGTGGCGGATCTCGCCGAGCTCATCTGTCGCGGTGGCTGGCCGGCCCAGCTGGAGCGGCCTCTGGCGGCGGCCGCCCGGGCCGCCCGCGACTACCTGGAGCAGGTGCGGCAGGTGGACGTGCAGCGGGTGGATGGGCGGCGGCGGGATCCCCAGCGGCTGGGGGCCCTGCTGCGCTCCCTGGGCCGCAACGTGGCCACTGAGGTGCGCCTGTCCACCCTGGCGGCGGATGCCGGTGGAGCCGATGGGCCGCTCGACCCGCGCACCGTGGCCGACCATCTGCAGGCCCTGGAGCGGCTGATGGTGCTCGAAAACCAGCCCGCCTGGGGCCCCCATCTGCGCTCCAAGGCCACCCTACGCCAGGCACCCCGGCGCCACTTCTGCGACCCCTCCCTGGCGGTGGCGGCCCTGGGCGGCAGCCCCGATCGCCTGCTCAACGACCTGGAGTGGCTGGGTCTGCTGTTCGAGTCGCTGGTCATCCGCGACCTGCGCGTGCTGGCCCAGGGACTGGATGGTGAGGTGTTCCACTACCGCGACGACTACGGCGTGGAGGTGGACGCGATCGTCCAGCTGCGCGATGGCCGCTGGGGTGCGATCGAAATCAAGCTGGGCCAGGGTCAGGTGGATGCCGCTGCCGCAGGTCTGCTGCGCTTCTCCCAGCAGATCGATACGGCCCGCACCGGCGAACCTGCCTTCCTGGCGGTGGTCTGCGGCAGCGGCTACGGCTATCGGCGCGCCGATGGCATCGCCGTGGTGCCGGTGGGGGCGTTGGCGCCTTGAATAGACAGCAGGCCAAAGCACCGCCCATTCCAGGAGCAAGACATTGCCCTACGTGAACGTTCAGATCACCCGAGGTGCATCGCGGCAGCAGAAGGCCGAGATCGTCAGGGACATCACGGACTCACTAGTTCGTGTGCTCGGCAAGAAGCCCGAGCACACCCATGTCGTCATCCAGGAGATCGACGACGAGAACTGGGGGTTCGCCGGGATGCTCACGGACGACTGGAAGACAGCCCAGGCGGGGACATCCAGCCATGGGCGATAGACCTGCCACCGATTGGGAGGCGAGGTTCCAGGCCAGCCGGGAGCCCCAGGTGAAGGTGCTGGAGAAATCGTTCGCGGGCATCCCCGCCGGTGCCCGGATGCTGGTGGTCACCCCTCGGATCGTCGATGCGGAGGTGTGCGAGATCGCGCCTGGGGCCGTGATGACGGCGGCGACCCTGCGTCAGCGGCTGGCCGCGCGGCATGGGGCTGAGTACGCCTGTCCGGTCACGACCGGGATCGCCCTGCGGGTCGTGGCCGAGCGCTCCTACCTCCGCCTGCAGGCCGGTATGGACCCGGTCAAGCCGTTCTGGCGCGCGCTTGACCCCGACTGCGATCTGGCGGGCAAGCTGGCCTGTGGCCGGGAATTCCTGCGGCGAATGCGGTCGGCAGAGGCGGCGCCCCTGCGCACCGGTCGATGAAACCCAGGACCTTCGAAGGTGGCTGCCTCTGTGGCGCCATCCGGTTCCGAGCCACCGGTGCTCCGCAGAAGCCCCACACCTGTTCCTGTGCCATCTGTCGCCGGCACTCAGGCGCGCTCACGCTCACCTGGGTGGAGTTCCCTGCAGCAAGCGTCGAGTGGATCGGCCCCGGCGGCAGGCCCGCCACCTGGCGTTCCTCCGCCTTCTCCAGCCGGGCTTTCTGCAGCACCTGCGGCACCACGATCGGAGCCATCGACGACGAGCCGATCGTCGCCCTCGTCACCGGCGCCTTCGACAAGCCCCACCTCAAGGATCTGGCTCCGACGGCCCACTCCTACCTCTCGCGTAGGCCGCGGTGGTGGCATGTCGCTGCCGCGGCCAGGAGCCGCCGGGAGGACTGATGTCCGCGGCGGGGCAGCGGACCGCTCGGGCCCCTTACCTACCCTGAGCCCATGGCAGATGCAGATATCCGCTGGCGCCAGCGGTTTGACAACTTCGAACGGGCCTTGCAGGTGCTGGCACGCGGTGTTGTGCTGGCGCAGCAGCGCCCGCTGAGCGAGCTGGAGCAGCAGGGGCTGATTCAGGGATTCGAGTTCACCCATGAACTCGCCTGGAATCTGCTCAAGGACTATCTGCCGTATCAGGGAATTGAGGGCATCATTGGATCATGCGATGCCACGCGCCTGGCCTTCCAAAGTGGTCTGATCGAAGATGGGGAGGGCTGGATGGCGATGATCAAGGCCCGCAACCAGTCTTCGCACACCTACAACCTCGAACAGGCCAAGGCGATCGCCCACGACGTGATCGTCCGCTTTGCGCCGTTGTTCGACGCCCTGCGTGTGCGCTTCGCAGCACTCAGCGAATCCCGGCCATGATCAGCACGGCCCCGCTGGCGTCAGGCCAGGCCATCGGCCTACCGGATTCGGCCGTGGCGGCCATCCAGAGGGTGCTCGCCGGCTACCCCGAGGTGGAGGCTGCAATCCTCTACGGCTCCAGAGCCCTTGGCTGCCACCGCCCGGCCTCCGACATCGATCTCACCCTGACGGGTCACGCCATCCGCAACGCCACCCTGGCCCGCATTGATGCCGATCTCGATGATCTGCTCCTGCCCTGGGTGATCGATCTTTCCGCACTCGCCGCCATCAGCCATCCCGCCCTTCTGGACCACATCCAACGGGCCGGCGTGCTGCTGTACCGACGCTCGGATCGGCCAGCCTTCCTGCCTGACCGTCCGTGTGGCTACTTCTAGTTTAGTCTGGTCTGGTTGAGATGCCCGTCGCCATGGTGTCCCGTCCCAGCCGGGTGGTGAACATGCTCGAAGCGAAGACCCACCTCTCACGCCTGGTGGAAGCGATCGAAACCGGCGCCGAGGCCGAGGTGGTGATCGCTCGCAACGGCCGGCCCGTGGCACGGCTCACCAGCCTCCAGCCGCCCGAACGACCCCGCCGGCTCGGCATCGCCCGCGGCCAGTTCGTGGTGCCCGAGTCGATCGATGCGGCCAATCCCTTGATCGCCGATCTGTTCGAGCAGGGCTGATGCGGCTGCTGCTCGACACCCACACCTTTCTCTGGGCCATCACCGATGACCCGAAGCTGGGGCCCCTCAGCCGTGAGCTGATCACCAACCAGGCCAGCGCGGTGGTTCTCAGCCATGTGTCGCTCTGGGAGATCGCCATCAAGCACACCCTGGCCCGCGGCGACATGCCCCTGTCGGCCGGCGAGGCCATCGCCTGGGTGGAGCCATCCGGCTTCGCGTTCCTCCCCATCGACCTTCCCCATCTGCTGGCACTGGAACAGCTGCCCCTGCATCACCGCGATCCCTTCGATCGCCTGCTCGTCACCCAGGCCATCAGCGGCCCCTTCACCCTGCTCAGTGCCGACGCGGCGTTCGCCGCCTATGGCTGCCCGCTGCAGGACGCCCGCGCCTGAAGCCGCCTCCGCCAGAGCCCCCGAATCAGCCCGGAGTCCCCGGCGGTGCGCTCACCAATCGCACCAGCAGCTCGGCGTAGGCCTCCCGGTCCACCGGGGCCACCTCGCGGCCGTGCAGCAGGTCCTGCATCAGGATCAGGTGTACCAGGGCGCCCATGAACAGCCGCGCCCGCAGCTCCGCCTCCGCTGCTCCGGCGATGGCCTCGAACAGCGCCGTCACCCGGCCCACGCCGGTGCGCTCCAGCTGGGCCAGGAAGGTCTTGGCCAGTTCGGGGAACCGCTCCGACTCGGCGATCACCAGCCGCAGAAAGTCCAGGAACTGGGGTTGGCTGTGGCGGCACTCCAGGCAGCGGGCCGCCAGTTCCCGCAGGGCCGCGGCGGGCTCGGCCGGCAGGGCCTGCTGGGCTGAGGCGCCGAACAGTTCGCTGAGGCGCTCGCCCACCATCGCCTCGGTGAGGGCGCGGAACAGGGCCTGCTTGTCGGCGAAGTGGCCGTACACGGTGGCCTTCGAGACGCCCGCCGCCGCGGCGACGCGGTCCATCGAGCTGGCGGCGTAGCCGTGCTGCAGAAATTCGCGCCGGGCGCCGTCGAGAACGGCCTGACGCTTGTGCTGGCTGCGCCGCTCGCGGGCGCTGGGGCCGGAGGTGTTCCTGGGGACGGCAGCGTCACCACCGGCATCGGCTGGGGGCATGGCGCGTCCTGCTCAAAAAAACTGAACTGAACCGTATAGTAACTGCAGATGGGAGGGGCGCGATGGTGGGGCGGCGGACGCAGCTGGGGCTGGTGGCGGCGGGCGGGGCCGTGGTGCTGGCCCTGGGCGTCGGCCTGCTGCGCCGCGCCACGCCGCCGCCGCCGCCGGTGGTCGAGCGGCCGATCCGCACCGTCACCGCCCTGGGCAGGCTGGAGCCAGTCAGCGCCCTGCGCACGATCGCGGTGCCGCTCTCGGGCGCCGGCCAGCCCACCCTGCAGGCCCTGCTGGTCGACCGCGGCGATGCGGTGCAGGCCGGCCAGCTGCTGGCCCTGCTCGACAACCAGCCCCAGCTGGAGGCTGCCGTGGCGGCGGCCCGGGCCGAGGTGAACCTGGCCCGTTCCCGGCTGGCGATCGCCCGCGCCGATGCCGGCAGCGGCGAGGACGGCCAGCAGGCCAAGGTGCGCTCCCTGGAGGCCCAGCGGCGCACGGCCGCCACCGAGGCCGCCCGCTACCAGAGCCTGTTCACCAGCGGTGCCGTCTCGGCCGAAGAGCGCGACAACCGCCGCCTCAGCCTCGACACCATCACAGCCTCGCTGCAGGAGGCCCGGGTGCTGCTGGCGCGGCAGCAGGCGCGCAGCACCGCCGGCGACGGCGGCGTGGATCTGGATGTGGAGGCCTCCCGGCGCGTGCTGGAGCAGGCCCAGGCCAACCTGCAGCGCGCCATCGCCGCCCGCGACGACAACCTGATCCAGGCGCCGATCGCCGGCACCGTGCTGCAGGTGTTCGCCCGGGCGGGCGAGGCTCCCGGGGCGGCGGGAATCCTGCAGCTGGGCCAGACCGGGCGGATGCAGGCGGTGGCGGAGGTGTACGAGAGCGATCTGCCGCGGGTGCGGCGGGGGCAGCCGGTGCGGATCACCAGCCCGGCCCTGACCCAGCCGCTGCAGGGTCGGGTGGAGCAGATCGGCGCGATCGTGCTGCGCCAGAACCTGATCAACACCGATCCGAGCGCCAACACCGACAACCGGGTGGTGGAGGTGCGCGCCCCGCTGACGCCGGAGAGCAGCCGGCGGGCGGCGCGGTTCACCAACCTGCAGGTGCGGGTGGTGATCGGGCCATGAGAACTCCGCTCGGCTGGCTGCAGCTCCGCCACGACCGCGGCCGCTTCCTGGTGGCCCTCGCCGGCATCGCCTTCGCCGATCTGCTGATGTTCATGCAGCTGGGCTTCCAGGCGGCCCTCTACGACAGCAACACCCGCCTGGATCGCGCCTTCCGGGGCGATGTGGTGCTGATCAGCCCGAAGGCGCTGAACCTCCAGAACCTCTCCACCTTCCCCCGCCGCCGGCTGTTGCAGGCCCTGGATGTGCCCGGGGTGGTGGAGGCCCAGGGGCTCTACATCCGCACGGTGAACTGGCGCAATCCCCAGACCCTGCAGAGCGCCACGGTGCAGGTGCTGGGCTTCGATCCGGATGCCGATGTGCTGCGATTGCCGGAGGTGCGGGCCCAGGCCGATCGCCTCAAGCTGCCCGACACGGTGCTGTTCGACCGGGGCGCCCGGGGCCGCTATGGCGAGGTGATCGCCCGGCTCGATCGCGGCGAGCCGGTGACCAGCGAGATCGAGCGGCGCACCATCGCCGTGGGCGGCCTGTTCCGGCTGGGGGCCTCCTTCGGGGCCGATGCCACCCTGATGGCCAGCGACCAGACGTTCCTGCGGATGTTCCCGCGGGCGAAGGCCGGCAGCATCAGCGTCGGGCTGCTCACCCTGGCGCCGGGCGAACCGGTGGCGCCGGTGGTGCGGGCGCTGCGGCGCCACCTGCCGGACGATGTGCAGGTGCTCAGCCATGCCGACTACGTGCAGTTCGAGGAGAACTACTGGCGGGTGGCCAGCCCGGTGGGCTTCATCTTCGGGCTGGGCACGGCCATGGCCTTCGTGGTGGGGGTGGTGATCGTCTACCAGGTGCTCTCCACCGATGTGAATGCCCACCTGCAGGAGTACGCCACCTTCAAGGCGATGGGCTTCCGCCAGCGCTACCTGCTGCTGGTGGTGGTGGAGCAGGCCCTGATCCTGGCGGCCCTGGGCTTCATCCCCGGCGTGCTGATGCCGCTGTGGCTGTACGCGGTGGCGGCGAAGGCCACCAGCCTGCCGATCGCCATGACCCTGGGGCGGGCGAGCACGGTGTTCGTGCTGACGCTGGTGATGTGCCTGGCCTCGGGGGCGATCGCCACCCGGCGGCTGCAGGCGGCCGATCCGGCCGAGCTCTTCTGATGGGGACCGGCGCCATGGCCAGCGCGATCGTGATCGAGGGGCTCAACCACCACTTCGGGCGGGGCGCGGTGCGGCGCCAGGTGCTGTTCGACGTGACGCTCGAGGTGGCCGCCGGGGAGATCGTGCTGCTCACCGGCCCCTCCGGCTCCGGCAAGACCACCCTGCTGACACTGATCGGCGGGCTGCGGTCCGCCCAGGGGGGTGTGCTGCGGGTGCTGGGGCGGGAGCTGGTGGGGGCTTCGCCGCTGCAGCTCACCATGGCCCGCCGAGAGCACGGCTACATCTTCCAGGCCCACAACCTGCACCGCAGCCTCACCGCCACCCAGAACGTGCGCATGGCGCTGGAGATGCGCGGCACCCTCAGCGACGGGGAGATGGATCGGCGCGCCAGGCGGCTCCTCGAGAGCGTGGGGCTGGGGGATCACCTCGATGTCAAGCCGGACCAGCTCTCGGGCGGACAGAAGCAGCGGGTGGCGGTGGCGCGGGCCCTGGTGGGGGAGCCGCCGCTGCTGCTGGCCGATGAACCCACCGCCGCCCTCGACAGCCACTCCGGCCGCGAGGTGGTGCTGCTGATGCAGCGGCTGGCCCGGGAGCAGGGCTGCACGATCCTGCTGGTGACCCACGACAGCCGCATCCTCGACATCGCCGACCGCACCCTTTCGTTGGAGGATGGCCGGCTCTGCTGATGGGGCGGTAGGTGAACGCCGAACTGCCGCCGGTTGGACGCGGCGTTTCACCAGGCCTCGCTGTTGGAGCTCTGTCGCGTAGCCCGATAGGTCAGGGTGTTTCCTTGCTGGAGTTGGGCGGGACGGTGTCACCCCATCTCGCCGGACAGGTGGAGATCCTGCACATTCAGGGTGAGGATGGCTGAGAGCCACGCGTTGCTTCGTGCCCCCCGTTGTTGTCCGTCGAGCCGGCCTCACCGATCTGGATGTGATCGTTCCGCTGTTCGACGGTTATCGCCAGTTCTATGGCCAGCCGTCCGAACCGGATCGCGTCCGCGCGTTCCTGAAGGAGCGGCTGGCCCAGGGCGACTCGGTGCTGCTGATGGCCGAAGCCGATGGGCTGGTGCTTGGTTTCACCCAGCTCTATCCGTCCTTCTCCTCGGTGTCGATGGCGCCGATCTTCATCCTCAACGACCTGTTCGTGGTGCCCGAGACCAGGCGCTCGGGGGTGGCCCGCCTCCTTCTTGATGCCGCCGTACGCCACGGCCGCGAGGCTGGCGCCATCCGCCTCTCCCTCTCCACGGCCCACACCAACACCGCCGCGCAGGCGCTGTACACCTCAGCCGGCTGGAAGCGCGACGCGGTGTTCTGCGTCTACCACTACGGCCTTTCCCGTTGATCGGGAACGGCAAGTCCGTCGCAACTGACCACCGCCCACCCAGGTCCCATTAGAGGCCCTGTTCCCGGAAGAAGCGCTGCATGGCGTCCTCGGCCTGGGTCACCTGGGCCGGGGTGCAGGCGGAGGTCTTGCTGAACTGTTTCCCGGCCTTGTTGAAGTTGACCCGGCAGGCGCCCTCAAACTTCACCTGGCGGATGCCCAGCAGCAGCTGCACGATTTCCGGCGGTTTCGCCGCGGGCGCGGTGGGTGTGGTGCTGCTGGCTTCCTTGCCGTAGGGGGCGGGATCCCAGAAGACGAAGATCGACTGGTTGGCCAGTCGGTACACCTGGCCGCGGTTGGCCTCCAGGATCTCGCGCCTGGCCGGTTCCCCTTGCTGATCGAAGTAGGCGTTGGGGGTGCTCTCGTTGGGCTTGAGTTCGATCCTCTGGCCGCCCTTGAGCTCGATGCTGACGAATCCCTGCCGCTGGGAGAAGGTGCACAGCCCGGAGGAGGTGGCCTTGTCGTCCCCGGCGGGGAAGACATCGCAGCGGGCCTGCACGGTATCGGCCAGAGCCGGCGCCGCCGCCACCACGGAGGCCAGGCCCAGCAGGGAGGCGGCAAGGATCGGGAGTCGGCGCATCGGCAGGGTGGCTACTGCCCTGAACGTACTCATCGCGGCGGTGGGCGTCCGTGTGCAGGCCGGATCGGGGTGAAAGGGCCCCCTGGTGTCGCTAGCAGTGCCCTGAGAGGCGCCGCGCAGTGATGGAGACGATCGCAACGGAGGGCGCAGCGGAGGGCGTCCGGGGCCCGCGCGTCCGTCCGACGATCCGCCTGGGGATCGCGCTCTGGATCGCCTACAGCGCCCTGGCCGGAGTGCTGCAGTTCCGCACCGGCATCCCCTACACCGATTGGTTCAAGACGGCCGGCAATGCCTTCGCCACGGCGGTTGTTCCCCTCAGCCTCGGCGGCCTGGCGCTTCTGGCCTTCACCCACTGGTGCCGTTGGGACCATGTCTGGCGGGATCCCGTGCGACTGCGCTGCACCGGCCTGATGAAGCTGTCGATGCTGGCCTGGATGGCCATGATCGCCTTCCGCCTGGTGGGCATCCAGTGGAGCGCGGTGCCGCCGGACCTGCTCCTGGCCATCCTCGCCGCCGGCGTCGGCGTGGGCTTCGCCGAGGAGTTGCTGTTCCGCGGCCTGTTCCTGCGCTGCCTGCGCCAGGGGGGCCGCTCGGAAGCCACCGCCGCGATCTGGACGGGCGTCTGCTTCGGGCTGTTCCACCTCCCCAACATGGCCATGGGGATGGGCTGGATCGGTGCGATCCAGGTGGTGCTGGCGGCCCTGAGCGGCATCCTTCTGTATGTCTTCCGCCGCTACACGGGCCTCATCTGGCCGGCGATGGTGGCCCATGGCCTGTGGGACATCTCGACCTTCCTGGCCGGTGGCTATGCCTACCCGTGGCTCTCGATGGCCTCCGTCGCAGCCCAGGGGGTGTTCGTGGTGCTTGGCCTGCTCGTCTACGTGGGCCTCTACCGCAGCGACAGGGACACGGTGGTGCTGCCTGGCCCCCCTCACACCACCGCCAGCGCCGTGAGTGAACCGCTGTAGCCGGTGATCTCGACGAGGGCGTCGCTGGCGGCCTGGAAGCCGGCGGTCCCGTCGTTGAGGGCCAGGAAGGTGCGGCTGCCGCCGCCGGCGGCGGCCAGGGTGAAGGTGGCCCCGCCGTTGGCGGCGAAGCTCGCGGGGGTCAGCACGGCGGCCAGGGCGGTGGGGGTGAGGTCGGCCACGGCCCCCAGTTCGCGCAGGGCGGCGGCCGACACCGCCAGGGGGCCATCGATGCGGTCGCTGCCGATCACCAGATCGGTGATCTGGTCGGGGGCGCCCAGCAGGGAATCGCGCAGGCTGGCGAGGCGGAACGTGTCGGCGCCCCCCAGCCCGGTGAGCGCATCGGCTCCGGGGCCGCTGCTGAGGGCATTGGCGGCGGCGTTGCCCGTGAGGAAGCGGGGGTTGGCGGCGCTGAAGGCCAGCCGGCCGGCGCCGCCGAACAGGGCCGCCGCGGTGAGGGCGCCGCTGTGGCCCAGGGCCCGGCCCTGGCTGGCGTTGAAGCCCACGGTGACGCTGCGGCCGGGCTGGATCGCGCTGGCCCAGGCGTCGCCGCTGACGGTGTGGCGGAACAGGCCGCCCGCCAACGCCGTGCTGCTGATCCGCACCCCCCAGGGCGTGCCGCTGGGCCGGTGCGGGCTCTCGAAGCTGAAGTTCCAGCCGTTCAGCGGCGCCGCCCCGGTGTTGCTGAGGGTGAGCTGCACCGTCATGCCGCCGGTCCAGATCGAGCCCCCCACCACCACCGCCAGATCCGGGCTGGAGGTGCGCGGGATGCCGTTGAGGCTCGCCGGCAGCGGGGCGCCGGGGGTGGGAATCGGTGGCGGCGGTGTGGGAGTGGGAGTGGGCGTTGGGGTCGGTGTCGGTGTTGGCGTTGGTGTGGGCGTCGGCGTCGGGGTTGGTGTCACCGGAGTTCCACCACCGCCCGGCCGCACCGTGATTCCGGGCAGGGCGTCCAGCTGGGCGTCAGTGAGCGGCACGCCGCCGCGGCGTTCGACGCTGCGGGCGAAGGCGCCGGTGAGGGCGGCGTTGTAGTCGAGGGCCACCTCGTTGGCGACGAAGTCGTCGCGGCGGTCCTGGTAGGCGAAGTCGTTGGCGCTGGTGGGGCCGCCCACCAGGGCCCCGTAGAGGGTGTGGGTGTTGGGCTGGCCGTTGCGGAACCCGTCCCAGCCCACCCCCGAGGCCGCCCGGTGGTGGGGCTGCCGGGGCGCATTGGCCCCGAAGCCCACCAGATAGCTCGACTGGCGCGGATTGGCCCCGAGGATGTAGTCCACCGTTCCCTGCGAAAGACGGCCGTAGGCGCCGCCCGGATCGCGCACGTTGTCGGCGTAGACATCGGCCAGGAACGCCGTGTTGGCGGCGTAGCGCAGCGAACCCCACTGGCTGATGTGGCGCAGGCCGCCGGCGCTGATCGTCACGCCGTTGCCGCCGCTCACCCAGTTGTTGAGCCAGCCCTCCACGTCCTGCTGGATGCGGGCCGAGCCGGTGTCCTCCGCCAGGATCACCGCCGTGGCGTAGGAGGCGTCGTCCCAGTTGCCCGTCCAGCCGCGCGAGAGGCCGCCGATGCTGCCGGTGTAGATGGAGAGGGCCTTGTCCCGGTAGGCCGTGCCGTTGCCCCCCGCCGCGCCCACCGCCCGCGACAGCCAGGCGGCGCCGTAGGCCAGCTCGTCGTTGTAGCCGCTCCAGGAGTTGTAGAAGGAGCGCACCTCCGGGATCGCATCGGCATAGCTGCCCCGGTAGCGGTCGGCGAAGTCGTAGAGGGAGCGGGCGCGGTTGAGCAGCACGTCGGCGTAGGCGGCATCGCCGTTCTGGCGGAACAGCACCGACGCCGAGGCCAGTGCCGCCGCCGAGCCTGCCGCCACATCGGAGCCGGGCTTGCTCGGCGTCACCGCCAGCGCCGGCCGGGCGATCGTCTGGCTTTCGGGGGCGCTCCAGAGGGCGTGGTCGGCCCCGGCATCACCCACCTGGGCCACGAAGTAGAGCGTGGTGCCGGCGGCGTCGACGCCGTGGGCCTTGAGCAGGTAGTCGGTGCCCCAGCGCACCGCATCGAGCAGCTCGTCGGTCTGCCCGGTGACGGCATAGCCATCGGAGAACTCGATCCCGCCCCAGGCGAGGGTGGCGAGGGTGGAGGCCAGCGGCAGCCCGAACTTCACGTGATCGCCGGCATCGTGGTAGCCGCCCGTGAGGTTGAGCGTCAGGCCGCTCTGCAGGTTGGCCGCCGTGCGCCCACCGAAGTACACCCCGTCGGCCCCGTCCCGCAGGCCGGAATCGCCGCGCCAGTCGATCCGCTTGCGGGCCTCGTCGAGGTCGCCGGAGCGCTGGGCCTCATAGAAGAGGAAGCTTTTCTGCAGGGCCTCGGCGTAGTTGAACCCCACACCGGTCAGCGGATCGACGGACGCCATCGCTCAGAACAGATCACCCCCAACGGTTTACGGCGCCCCACCTGTCCGGGGCGACCCCCTTCGGAGGGTGGTTGGCGGCGCGCCGGAGGGTGATCGGCTGCAGGGGCGCGGGGCGCGGGCGGCTCAGCGCAGCCGGATCAGGCCCTGCCGCAATGCCATCACCAGCGCCTGCAGCCGGTTGCGGGCGCCCATGTTCTGCAGCAGCCGCTTGGTGTACGACTTGGCCGTGCTCGGGCTGATCATCAGCCGCTCGGCGATCTCCCGGTCGGTGAGGCCGTCGGCCAGGCCCTCGAGGATTTCGTAGTCCCGCGGGCTGAGTTCGCTGATCGGCGCCGGCACCGGCAGGCCGCGCATCGAGGCGCTGCGGAAGTGGTGCCCGCCCAGCGCCGCCAGCACCGCCGCCTGCAGGGCGCCGCTGCGGAAGGTCATGTCGCGCTCCGCCACCAGCCCATCCACCCAGGCCGCCCGCACCAGCGCCGGGTCCTGCACCGGGGCGGTGCCGATCACGATCACCTTCAGCTGGGGATGGCGCTCCTTCACCGTGGCGGTGAGGCTGAGCACGTCGCCGCCCTCGAGGCTGTCGGAGCACACCAGCAGCCCGTGGGGCTGCTCCGCCAGGCGCCGCAGGCAGCTTTCAGCGTCGGTGACGGCGCAGCCGATCAGGCCGTAGCCGAACAGCCCCACCGTGTAGCGCAGCAGCAGCGGCTCGTCGCCCATCGCCAGCGCCACCCGCGGCGGCACATCGGTGGCGATCAGGGCCCGGCGCATCACCGCCCGCCGGACCTGGACGACGGGCAGATCGGTGGTGAAATCCACGGGGACCGGCGGGTGCTGTGGGGCAGGCTATGGGGATGGAGCAATTCGGGGCGACAGTTCGGAGCCGGCGGCGCGCCCTGGCGCCCCTGCTGCTCGCCGGCGCCCTGCTGCTGACCGTGCGGCCGGCCCTGGCGGAAGGGGAACCGGCCGGCGTCACGGTGCGGACGCTGGTCCAATCCACCCGGTCGTGGAACGGCACCCCCCTGCCCGCCTACCCCAGCGGCCAGCCGGAAGTCACCGTGCTGCACATCACCATCCCGCCGGGGGTGGCGCTGCACATGCACCAGCACCCGGTGATCAACGCCGGCATGCTGATCCGCGGCCGGCTGCTGGTGACCAGTGCGGCCGGCGCCAGCGTGCAGCTCCAGGCGGGCCAGGGCTTGATCGAGATGGTGAACCAGCCCCACTACGGCACCAACAACGGCACCGAACCCGCCGAAATCGTGGTGGTCTACGCGGGGGTGAAGGGCCAGCCGATCACCGTGCCGGCGCCGGCGACAGGCCCAGCCCGTTGATGGGGGCCCCTCGCCGAAGGGCCGTTGCCGAAGGGCAGCTGCGCTGAAGGGCTCTGGGGCTTGATCGGCGACCTTGATGTCTCTCTCGGAGCTCGGAGCAGACCTGTACAGGCTGTACAGATTTGTGCACTGCCCTGTTGAGCCCCTGCCGCCCCCCGGAAGCCCCGCAAGTCCAGGAAGTCCCGGAAGGTCGTCAGCCCCAAGCCTTGGGTTTGGTGTTGGATGGGCCCCAGTTCTGCGCTGGGAGCTGGGCCGATTGGTCAGGCATCTCCGTCCCCTCCTGGCTGGCCTCCTGGGCGCCTACGTGCTGGTCTATGGCGTGGCCCGGGTGTCCATCTTCCACGCCGTGGAGCGTTACGGCGGCCCGGAAGGGAAGGGGCCCCCGCGGCAGGACTTCATCACCCGGCGCGACCGTCCCCCCGGGGACAGCTGGGAGTACTGGCTGTTCCTGCCGGCCATCCGGGTGGAAGAGGCCAGCCTCGCTTTCCTCCACAACCGTTAGCCGTTGGCCCCCCCCCGACCCGCTGGTCGATCTGCACCGGGATGCTGAGCGGCACTGGCTGGCGGAGTACCCCGAAATCGACCAGGCCTCGGCCAAGGTGGCCAGCTGGAACGGCACGGCCACAGTGAGGCCGCCCGAGCCATCGTCAGCGCCGAAGGGCACGAGATCCTTCTCGACGAATCCCACAACGCCCATGTCGGCTACGGAATGGATGGGGCCCGCAGGCGCGAAAGCCCGCTGCCGCTAGGCTCCTGAGGGCCTTGATCGGAGCGGGAGGATGGTGCCCCGGAACACGATCTGCCTCTGGTTCGACGGCACCGCGCTGGAGGCGGCCACGTTCTATGCCGAAACCTTCCCGGACAGTTCGGTGGGAGAGATCTTCCGGGCGCCGGCCGATTATCCGTCGGGCCAGGAGGGTGATGTCCTGACGGTGTTGTTCACCGTGGCCGGCCTCCCCTGCCTGGGCCTCAATGGCGGCCCGGCGTTCAAACACAGCGAAGCGTTCTCCTTCCAGATCGCCACCGACGACCAGGCCGAAACCGATCGGCTATGGAACGCGATTGTTGGCAATGGCGGCGAAGAAAGTGCCTGCGGCTGGTGCAAAGACAAATGGGGCCTGTCGTGGCAGATCACCCCGCGCGCCCTCACCGCCGCCATCGCCGATCCCGACCGGGCCGCGGCCCGACGTGCCTTCGAGGTCATGATGCAGATGACCCGGATCGACATCGCGGCGATCGAGGCGGCCCGCCGCGGGTAGGGTCCCCGGCGGCGCCGCCAGTCCTCACCCATGACCCGCCAGCCGATCGTGATCCTCGGGGGTTTCCTGATCAGCCCCGAGGCCTATGCCCCGATGGTGGCGCGGCTGGAGCAGCTCAGCGGCCAGCCGGTGCGGCTGGTGCCGGTGGGCAAGCCCGAGTGGCTGCTCACCGTGTTCGCCTTCGCCTGGGCCGGGATCCTCGATCGAGTGCAGGCCACGGTCGCCGAGCTGGCCCGCCAGTCCCCCACCGGCAAGGTGACGCTGATCGGCCACAGCTCCGGCGGCATCATGCTGCGGCTGTTCCTGGATGACGCGCCGTTCCAGGGGCGCCGCTACGACGGCAAGGCCCTGGCCGACACCCTGGTGATGCTGGGCAGCCCCCACACCGCCCTCAAGGCCACGGTGCTGCGCCGGATGGTGGCGGAGCGCCTGCCCGGATGCCCCTTCGCCGATCGGGTGCGCTACGTCTCCGTGGCCGGCGACCTGGATCTGCAGGAGGCCTCCCCCATGGCCCAACGCCTGGCTCCCACCGCCTACCGCAACAGCACCGGTGATCCCACAGGCCGGGGCGACGGCCTGGTGCCGGTGGCCTCGGCCCTGCTGGAGGGGTCCACCCCCATGGTGCTGCCGGGGGTGGCCCATGGCGGCGCCTTCGGCCCCTCCTGGTACGGGAGCGCCGACGTGGTGGAGCGCTGGTGGGGCGCCGCCGTCAGCGCGCCCGGGGGTTCCCCCGGGTCGTCGCCTGCTGGCGCAGTTCACTGACCACGCCGCTGCGCTTGAGGGCGCTGATCGCCTGGTCGATGCGGTCGGCGGTGGCCACCGGCAGACTCGGCGCGTAGGCGAACGCCTGCGACTCGGGCCGGATTCCCTCCAGCGCCAGGCTGGGCAGGAAGCCCTTGGCCTCCTCCTGGAGCAGCAGGTAGCTGAGCTGCAGGTTGTCCCCCAGCAGGGCGTCGACCCTGCGCTCGGCCAGCAGTTGGCCCCCCTCGCTGATGCTCTTCAGGGGCACGATCGTGGCCCTGGGGCCGGGACTGGAGGCGTTGAGTTCCTTCAGCAGCGACTCGCTGACGGTGCCGCTGCGCACCCCCACCCGCAGGCCGCGCAGATCGGCCGGCGAGCGGATGGCGCCGCTGGCCGTGTCCTGGATCTCCCCGGCCACATTGACGGTGAGATAGCCCACCAGCAGCGACGCCGAGACGATCCGCACCAGGTAGGCCAGGATCACGATCCCGTTGCCGCGGGTGGTGGTCACGATCGTGTTGCTGCCCGGCCCGGTGGCCAGCACCTGGAACACCTTGCTGCAGTGGCGCAGGGAGCTTCGCCGGCTGACCGGAACGGGATGGGTGCGCACCTCCAGGCGCAGGGTGAGCCAGGTGAGCGCCGCGATCGCCAGCAGGTAGCCGCCCAGCAGCTGCAGCAGGGTCGGCGTCAGCAGGGCCGTCAGGAAGGAGCGCCCCAGGTCCAGCCGGCTCTTCACCACCATCACCGCCAGGCCGTCCTCCTGGAAGGGGAGGCTGAAGCGGTAGCGCTTCAGGCGGTCGGGTGAAACGTTGATGCAGCCCACCGCCACATCCACCTTGCCCTCGCGGCTGGCCTCCAGCATCTGCCGCACCGACGGCCACTGGGAGACGACGTAGGGGATCTCCTCCAGCGTGGCCACCCGGTTCCACAGATCGACCCCCAGCCCCCGCCAGACCCCCGCCTCCCGGTAGCTGCAGGGCGGCGAGCCATCCACCAGGCCCACCCGCAGCACCGGTGCCGCCGCCGCCGCACCCGGCAGGGCGATGGCCAGCACAAGGGCCAGGGCGGGGGCGAGGCCCCAGCTGAGGCGTCTCATCAGGGCGCCAGCCTGGCCTTGTGCAGCCGGCTCTTCTCGTACCAGTCGGCGAATTCCGGCACCCACTGCTGCAGGTGGGGCCACATCAGGTCGCAGAGTTCGCGGATCTCCTGCTGGGCATCGAGCTTGGCCCGCAGGTCGAGGAAGTGCAGGAAGGCCCGCAGGGTGAAGCTGACCACGAAGTGCTGGCGGTAGTCGAACGGCAGGATGCCGCGGGCGTGCTCCTCGGCGTAGCCCGCATCGAGCAGGTCGCGGTAGCGCGCCGCCGCCGCCCGGCAGAGCTCGAGATCGATGGCCCGCTGCCCCTCGTCGTAGAGGTACTTCTTGCCCTGGCGGTCGCTGTAGGGCCCCACCGGCCGCAGGTAGAACACCTCCTCCAGGTCGAGCTCGCCGTTGGCGGCCCGGCGGATGCGGTCGCCCGTGTAGCGCATCGACTGCACGTCGAAGCTCACCCCCACCCGGTGGGTGCGGGCCTGCTGCATCACCGAATGGGGGAACCAGCCCACGTTGAGCACGATCTGGGCGTGCTCCAGCGGACCGTAGTGGCCGCGCTCACCGGCCAGCAGCCGCTTGACGCAGATCTCACCGGCCTTGCGCTCGTCTGGCCAGTCGGCCCGGTCGGCGGCCACGAACCCCTCGCTGTAGTCCTGGTGCATCCCGGCATAGACGCACTGCTGCGGGTTCGGCGTGGCGGCGATCAGCTCGACCCGGAAGCGGGGATCCATGGGCAGGGTGCGGGGGAAAGGAGCGGGGTGGCGGCCGATCAGCCGTGGCTGCGGGGACCGGCCTGGGGGGTGGGCAGGGCGGCCGCCTGGGGAGCGGCGCCCTCGGCCCCGGCCGCCTCCGGCAGGCTGCTCACCGCCCCCACCCCCGCCAGCAGGGGCAGGGGCTTGCCGTCGACCAGGGCGGTGGTGAGGGCCTCAAGCTCAGGGCCGCTGCGGGCGCCGAGCGAGCGACCCACGGGGGAGCCGGCGGCGTCGAAGAGCTCCAGCTGGGGGATGCCGTTGACGTCGTAGCGCTCCAGCTCCGGCTGCCAGCGGGGATTGTCGACATTGAGCAGCACCACATCCATCCGGCCGTGCTGCTGGCGCTCGATCCGCTCCATCGCCGGCGCCATCGAGCGGCAGGCCTCGCACCAGTCGGCGTAGAACTCCACCAGGGTGGGCCGGCCGTCGGCCAGGGCCACGTTGAACTCGGGCGACTGGCGGGCGAGGCGCTCCAGGGGCGCTTCCGGATGCAGGCCGCCCCGCAGCCACACCATCAGCACCACCAGCACGGCCGCCACGGCCGCCAGCACCATGCGCTCGGTGCGGCCGAGGGCGGAGGGGGGGGGACTGCCCGACGGGGCCATGGGCGACGGCGACACGGAACGGCGCCCACTCTGGCAGCGTCGGCCCACCGTCAGCGTCGACCCTCCCACCGGGCGCCTGCGGGCGGGGGCTGGCCCCGGACATCGTTGCTAGCGTCAGCTTTCCCGGCCTGGAGCGGTGAAACGGCGCCTCACTCTCCATTTCCCCTCCGAGGCGGTGCACCAGCCGATCACCTACCGCCTCGCGGTCGATTTCGACATCGCCGCCAAGATCCTGCGGGCCCAGATCGCCCCCAACCAGAGCGGCACCATGGTGGTGGAGCTCTCCGGCGACATCGACGAGCTCGATGCGGCGGAGGACTGGCTGGAGAGCCAGGGGCTGGGGCTCAACCGCGCCCCCGGTGAGATCCGCATCGATCCGGAGCGCTGCGTCGACTGCGGCATCTGCTCCAGCGTCTGCCCCAGCGGCGCTCTCCACTACACACCGGTGACCCAGCGGCTCCACTTCGAGGCCTCCCGCTGCCTGGTGTGTGAGCAGTGCATCCCCAGCTGCCCGCTGGAGGCCATCACCCTGGTGCTGCAGCCATGAAGGACATCTTCCGGCTGATGCTGCTGCCGCTGCAGGCGCCGATGCTGCTGGTGCTGATGGGGGTCAGCACCTACCAGGGCATGCACTGGAGCCATGCCCTCGAGACAGGCGGCACCCAGATGCAGGAACTCACCACCCTGGTCTGGTCGGCGGAGTGTCTGCAGGCGATGTTGATCGTGTTCGTCTGCACCATGCCCGACCTGGTGATCCGGCAGCTGTCGATCGTGATGGCCGCCAGCCGGGTGGTGAGCCTGGTGGTCACCCTGCTGCTGGTCACCATCGGTGGCCTCTACCTGCTGCACCTCAACGTGCTGGCCAACGTGCTGATCATGGGCTCGGCGGTGCTGCTGGCCCGGCTCGATCTCCTGCGGGTGCGGGTGGTACCGCCACCCCTGGTGCTGGCCGGGGTGCTCGCCCTGCTGGTGCTCGGCGGCGCCAACTTCGGCCGCCTGCTGGTGCGCTGAATCAGCAGCCCGGTTCGCTGCCCTGCTGGTAGCTCCAGACGTTGCCCAGCACCTTCTTCACGTACAGGCGGGTCTCGGGATAGGGGATCGCCTCCACCCACAGTTCCGGGTCGCTGCGCAGCTGGGGGTTCACCCAGCCGGCCACGGCGCCGGGCCCGGCGTTGTAGCTGGCCACTGCCAGCAGGGGGTCCCCGTCCCACTGGCGCAGCATTTTCGCCAGGTAGCGGCTGCCGAGGCTGGCGTTGCCGGCCGGGTCCTCCAGCACCGACTCCGGCACCGGCCCACCGGCCAGCTCGGCGGCGGTCTCCGGCATCAGCTGCATCAGGCCCGTGGCCCCCACCGGCGAGCGCACCGCCGGGGTGAAGCGCGACTCCTGCTTGGCCACCCCCAGCAGCAGCTCCATCGGCAGCCCGCCCTGGTTGGCGGCCGCCCGGAAGGCCGCCTCGAAGCGCAGCGGATGCAGGCTGCGCTCCAGTTCCCGCTCCAGGGCGCACTGGTTGCCGTCGAGCTTCAGGCTGGCCTGCTCCAGCAGGCCGAAGCCGGTCCAGTCGTCGCCGACCCCCTGGCGCAGCCGCCCCTCCAGCAGCAGCTCCCGGCTGCCCTCCGGGGCGCGGCGCCCGCGGCGGTGGCGCCAGGTCTCCCAGGCCTCGGTGCGCTGGTCCAGTCGCCAGAGCCGATCGAGGGTCGCGTCGCCGCTGGCCAGGGGCCGCCAGCCGCTGCCCCCTCCCGGGCCTTCGGCACCGGCCGGCAGGTGGGGCCCGGCGCCCAACTGCAGATCCCCCTGGCCCAGGCGCACGGCGGCGCGCCAGCCGTAGTAACCGCCGGGATGGCGCCGCAGCAGCGCCTCCCAGGTGGCCCGGGCGGCGGCGCCGTCGCCGAGCTGCTGCTGCACGAAACCGATCCAGAAGCTCTGGCGGGCGGCCAGGGGTGGCGGCAGTTGGTCTGTCGGGATGGCCTCCAGCAGGGCCTTGGCTGCCCGCCAGCGGCCGGCCAGCAGCCGCTCCCGCACGAGATCCCACTGCAGCGTGCGGCTGGCGGGGTCGAGGGGCCAGCGGCGCAGCAGCTTGAGGGCGGCGGCGTCGGTGGCGGGATGGGGGCCGTCTCCCTTGGGTTCGGCCTCCTGGATCCGCCGGGCCAGCACCGGGGCGCTGTCGCGCCAGCGGGGCGGCAGCCGGGCCAGGGACGCGGCGGCGGCGGGGCTGCCCTGTTGGGCCAACAGACGCACGGCCGCATCGGCCTCCGGGGTGGTGGGGGCGCTGCGGACCAGATCCAGCAGCAGCCGCTCCGCCTGGCCCTGCTGCTGCTCGTTCCCCGCCAGCAGGGCCCGGCCCAGGCTCAGCCGGCCGCTGACCCCCAGGCCGTTGAGGCTGGAGCCCAGGCAGCGCAGGGCGCCCTCGGCATCGCCCAGTTCGGCCAGGCCCTCCGCCAGCTGCCCCCGCTGCTGGACGCTCAGGTCCGGGCGGTCCTCCTTGCAGACCTGCCGCAGGCGGGCTTCGGCGCCGGGCCAGCGGGCGCCCCAGCGGGCCAGGTGCAGGGCGCCGCGGCGGCGTTCGGCCG